>CAWDUB010000001.1:0-374874 GCA_963805375.1 uncultured Alphaproteobacteria bacterium
CCGGCCGCCTCGAAGGACTTCTTGAGATTCTCGAGGATGAACTCAGTCTGAAGTTGGATGTCTGAGCCATAAAATGGAAAATTCTCGCCGCGCCTGGCGCTGGTCGGAACCCCGGTCTTGAAGTCGCTTGCTAATTGCCCGGCCGCGAAAACCAGATCGCCGACCCGTACGGCCTCGGAATAATTCGCCAGCGGCTTTGGCGCGCTCGATGTGACAATCGTGCCCGGTTTGTCGGGGAGGGTTGCGATCAGGTCGATTTCAACCAGCGTATCTTTGACGAGCAGTCCCGTTGTGCCGATTGTCGTCCGCGGTGGCGGTGTTTTGAAATATTCACGCCAGACCTCGTCAAAGCCGGCAAAATCATTGAGGTCCATCAGGAAGACCTGGGCCTTGACTACATAGTCCAGCGATGTGCCGGCGGCTTTGAAGGTCTTCGCCATATTCTTAAGGACGTAGTCCGTTTGCAGCTTGATGTCGGAGCCGTAGAACGGAAAGTTCGAATGTTTGCGCGCTTCGGTCGGCACGCCATTTTTCCAATCGCTTGCAAGCTGGCCTGCCGCGAAGATTAGGTTGCTGGCTTGCGACGCTTCTGAATAGTTCGCGAGCGGCTGGGGGATTTCGGATTTGATCACCTTGATGGCCATGACAGTCCTCGTTTTGAACCCGGGTTTGATTGCACGCGCGTGAGCCCACGCGCGTGCAAATTTCAATGCAGTTCGGTTATTTCTGGACGGGAATGTCGCGGCCGTTGGTTTCCTTGCCATCGACGATCTTGACGACATGCGTGACCAGCAGCGGATCGCCTTTTTCATCGAATTTGAACGGCCCACGGGTGCTGTGGAAGCTCACTTGCTGAGCGCGTCGCGGATCTTTGCGCGGTCCTCGCTGCCCGCATTTTCGATGGCCAGGAGTGCCATCGTGGCGGCATCGTAGGCTTCGGAGTGATAGGCGTTCGCGACTTTGCCGTATGCAGCCTTGATCTTGGCAATGAATTTTTGCGCCGCCGGAATGTTGGCGGTAGTCGCGCTGCTGTAGTGGGTCATGTAGAAAACCCCGTTTACGGCATCGCCGCCGAGTTCGACGTATTTCGGAATCGCAACGCCATCACAACCGAAGCGCGGCATCTTCATGTTCATTTGCACGAACTGTTTGGCGACCAGGGCGCCTTCCGTGTACCGCGACCACTCGACTAGCGCCTGAGCTTGGCTGGCTTTGATGCGGCCAAGCTGGCCGTGAAATCGAGGTCGCCGCGCGCATAGCGCTCTTCAGCGACGATTTGGATTCCGTGCTTCGCTGCTCCGATCTTGAACTTCTCAAAGCCGCCACGGCCGAAGTCATCGTTGACGTAAAGGAAGCCGACTTTTTTCACGTTCGGGAATTTTTCGGCGATGAAATCGGCGAGGTCGCCGGCGAGCTTGGTGTCAGGAACCGGAGAACGGAAGACCCACTTGTTTCCTTGGGTAGTGATTTTCTGCGCGGTTCCCGATACGACGATCTGCGCGGTTTGTGATTGGGCGGCGACCTGCGAGGCGGCGAGGCTTGCCGGACTGCTGATGCTGCCGATCATGATGACGACGTTGTCGCGTGCGGTTAGGCGCTTGGCGACATTCACCGCTTCTTCTGGCTTGCCCGCATCATCTGCATAGACGGCTTCAATTTGCTTTCCGCGGATGCCACCAGCAGCGTTCTTGTCCTTGATTGCCAGGTCGACAGCCTCTTTCTCAGACGCGCCGGTCGCGGCGGCATCGCCCGTGAGCGGCCCAAACACCCCGATCTTGATTGTCTCCGCCGATGCCGCAACGGCAAAGCCCACGATAAGCGTGGCTGCCAATAGTCCGGCGCGTAGCGCGTAGTTCCTAATTCCAGTCATGTTCGTTCTCCCGTTGTTGTAGATCAAGACACTGCCCTTGCCTTTCAGTTCAAAGACGCAGGAACGTTGCTTCCTTCGTCAGTCGTTGTTTCCCAATCTTCCTGGCCGAGATAGCTCGCCCAGACTTTGGGATTTTCGAGTAAGTTGTCGCCTGTGTCGCTGAGCACGATGCGGCCGGTTTCGATAACAAATCCGCGCGATGCCAGCCCGAGTGCGAGTGCCGCATTCTGCTCGACCAGCAAGATCGTTGCGCCGTCGTCGTGGAAGCGATCGATGGCGCGTGCGACCTCTTCGACCAAAATAGGCGCGAGGCCGAGCGACGGCTCATCGAGCAGTAGCAACACGGGTTGGGCCATAATAGCGCGGCCGAATGCGAGCATCTGCTGTTCGCCGCCGCTGAGTGACCCGCCCTTTTGTTTTCGGCGCTCGGCGAGCCGCGGGAATAAAGTATAAACGCGCTCCAAGGCCACCCTTTCGCCGCTACGCGCGCGTTTTGGATAGGCACCGACCAAAAGGTTCTCAGCAACCGTGAGCCGAGGAAATATGCGTCGGCCTTCGGGGACGTGAATAATGCCAAGCTCGACCAACTGTTCCGGGGAAAGCTCGGCGAGCGGGCGATGTTCGAATGTAATGGTGCCAGCCGAAGGTTTGATCAGACCGGAAATCGTCTTGAGCGTCGTCGATTTCCCAGCGCCGTTTGCGCCGATCAACGCGACGATCTCCCCGGCATTGACGTCCATATTGATGCCGCGGAGCGCCGGTATCGCTGCGTATTCGACAAAAAGATTCTCAATGTGCAGCATGACCACCCTCCCGGGTCTTTGCACGCTCGGTACGCCGGTAGGTTGTCTTGGTGCCGAGATAGGCTGCAATAACGTCGCTGTGATCGCGAATGTCTGCTGGGCTGCCGTCCGCAAGTTTTTCGCCGTAGTTGAGCACGGTGATGCGGTCGCAGGCCCGCATCACGACCTCCATATGATGCTCCACGAGTATCACCGTGATGCCTGTTGCCTGGATGCGTCGGATCAGCCCGACGAGCTTAGAGGCTTCCGCTCCGTTCAGACCCGCAGCCGGCTCGTCCGCCAAAATGAGTTTTGGCTTTGCAACGAACGCGCGCGCGATCTCGAGGAGGCGTTGATGGCCGTACGGCAGGCTTCCGGCGACGGTATCCGCCGATGACTGCAGCCCTACAAAATCGAGAGCCTCGCGCGCACGCTCCGCGATTTCCCTTTCCTCCCGCCGCTGCCTGCCGCTGCGCAGGAGCGAATGAAATACTTCGCTCCGCGTATTGGCGTGCATTCCCACCATGACGTTTTCGATCGCAGTCATTTCACGGAATAGCCGCAGATTCTGAAACGTGCGGCGAATGCCGGCGGCGGCACGGAGATTTGGCGATTTGAATCCGAGTGGCTGGCCGTTGAAATAGATCGCGCCGCCGGTTTGTCGCGTGTGACCTGAGATCAAATTAAGAAGCGTGGTTTTGCCGGCGCCGTTCGGCCCGATTAAGCCGTGTACATTGCCCGCGCCGACCGATAGATCGACGCCGGCAACAGCGACCAGACCGCCAAACCGACAAGACAGCTGCTCGGTGCGAAGGAGCGCCGACATCACGGAAGCTCCTCGGCTTTGTTGACATTTGCATTCGCGGGCGCGCGGTATCGTTTTATGCGGCGCACCAGGATCGGTGCGAGGCCCGCAATCCCGCCGCGGCTGACGCCCATCAAAACGACCACCAGCAGGCCGAACAGTATCAGGCGTAGTTCACCTGACGAGCGGAGTAACTCGGGCGTTAGCACAATGACAATTGCGCCGATAATGGCCCCCGGCAGACTGCCGAGTCCGCCAACGACGACCATGATCAAAATCTCGATCGACTTATTGAACGTGAAGTCGTTGGGATTGAGATACCGGGCATGATGGGCATACAGCGATCCGGCAATTCCGGCGGTAAATGCAGCGATCAGAAAACACTTGCTCTTGTAGTGGGTGATCGAGACGCCGCACGCACGCGCAGCGTCTTCATCTTGCGCGATGGCCTTGAGTGCGCGTCCGAAGCGCGAATGAACGAGCCGGTCGAGCGAAAGATACACGACTGCGGCGACAGCCAGGCAAAGGAAATACAGGTCGCGTTCGGTCGTTAACTGAAAACCGAAAATTCGCGGCTGGGGGACGTTCATCAGACCATAGCTACCCCCCGTCGCCCAATCCTCGTTCAGCATGATGAGGTACACGATGATGTTGAATCCAAGCGTGGCGACCGCGAGGCTGGAGCTGGGCAACTTCACAATCGGCACGAGCAGCAGGCTGCTGATTGCCGCCGCGAAGCCCGCAATAAAAAATGCGAATACGAAAGGGACACCAAATCGAAGTGTCAGCTCGGCCGAGACATAAGCGCCTATCCCGTAGAAGGCACCCTGGCCCAGCGACAGCAAGCCGGCCATGCCTACAAGGACTTGCAGGCCCATCGCCAGGATCGCGCCGATCAGGGCAACCCCGAATATATGCTGCCAATAGGTATTAGTTTGTATGAAAGGCGCCACCACAAACGCGCTTAGAACAACGACTCTAAGTACGGTGGAGTGCATGGTGCTATCTCAAATCCTGCGCCCGGGGCGGATGAATATTCCGGATGGCGCCAGCAGCAGGATGGCAATTAGGACGATCATCCCGACGGCGTCTTTGTAGGCTGTCGATATGAGCACACCCGACAGCGTCTCGATCAGACCAAATGCAATTCCGCCGAACATCGCGCCTGTCAAACTGCCGAGTCCGCCAAGTGTGGCGGCGACGAAAGCCTTAATTCCTGTGAGAAATCCCATGTTGAACGAGGCAAAAAATAGAGAGCCGAGGAGAACGCCGGCCGCTCCCGCCATGACCCCGGCCACGACAAATGTGTACGTCGTGGTTTTCTTGACGCTGATGCCCATCAATTGGGCCGCCTCGGGATCCTGAGCTGCCGCCTGCATGGCGATACCGAGCCGTGTGTATCGAAAAAATAGCTGCAGCAACGCCATCATCCCGAAGCCGAGCAAGACGATCCAGATCAGTTGCGGCGATATCGCGTAACCGCCGATGTCGATGCCGCGCGTTCTGAACAAAGGCGGATAACGTAGTGGTTCCGATCCCCAGACCAGACGCGCGACATTTTGGAGCACAAGTGAAACTCCGAGAGTCGCAATAACGATGTTGATCAGCGGTACCCGCAACGTCCGCAGCGTTCGATAAATAGAAAGCTCGATCAGCACCGCGGCCACGCCGCCGCCGATCATTCCAATGATCAGAACCAGCAGGAAAGGCAGATCGACCATCCAGATGGCGGAGAGGCCCACCATCGCGCCGATCATCATCAGTTCGCCTTGAGCGAAATGCAAAATCTCTGTCGCGCGAATGATAATGGTAATACCGAGAGCAATCAGACTGTAGATGCACCCGATCGCCAGGCCACCGATAACACCCTGAATTAACTGGTCGGAGGACATTCCTGATCTCCATCGGAGTGGCCACCAGTACAACACGCAATCTGCAGCCTCGCAAGAAAATTTGCATGCGTATGCAATCGGCAAGACGCCGCAATATTATGCATTTTGCCACCTGGGGTTTCAGCCGAGAGGGCGCCCGTCCGGCCGTAGGGTGGCACTCCCGTCAGACAATGCCGCCGTTGACGCCGATAACCTGGCCGGTGATCCAGCGGGCGTCGTCGGAGGCAAGGAATGCCACAGCATCGGCAATATCGGCCGGCTGGCCAAGCCGACCCAGCGGCGTAATGCCCGGTGCGGTGTCACGCGAGAGCTGGGATACCATGGGGGTATCGGTCGGGCCTGGCGCTACCGCGTTGACGGTAATGTTGCGAAACCCAAGTTCTCTCGCAAGAATCCTGACGAATTGTTCAACGGCAGCCTTGCTTGCCGCGTAGAGCGCAATACCCTGTCTGCCCTGTAAGGTCATATTGCTCGAAATGCCGATGATGCGACCGCCCTCGCTGACCCTTTGCGCGGCTTGCTGAAACACGAAAAAAGTCCCGCGGACATTGACGGAAAATACGCGCTCGAAATCGTCCTCGGTCGTGTCCCTGACCGGCTTGTTCATGTTCACGCCGGCGTTGGCGACGACGATATCGGGCGCGCCGAAACTGTTATGGCAGTCCTCGAATAGCGCTTTTACAAAGTCGAGCTGGCGGATATCGCCGGCGAAGACGCGTACCTCACCGTGTTTCGCGCCGACGTGCCGAAGGACCTGATCGGAGCTTGCGTGTTCGGGCAAATAGGTAAGGACGAGCTTAGCGCCGTTCGTGTACAGGCGCTTGGCGATCGCGAGGCCGATACCTTGCGAAGCGCCCGTTACGACGGCAATTTTCCCGTCAAGGTCCCCATACGATAATCTCCGGTGAATTGCGGTCAGGCGGCACCCAAAGTGTCTGCAAAGGTCTTGCCAGCCGCTTGCCATTGACAACTGGATTTTCGAACGAGAATTTGTTTGAAATTCAGCATGGAATGCATTCGTATGCAATGCGGTCTACGCCAATCAACTTGATACTGCCCAATAGTCGCGATGAAAAAACCAGGGACCAGCCAAAAACGCATCGTCGGGAGCGTGACCGCTCAGCAACTGGCGAAGAAGCTTGAGCTTTCGCAGTCCACGATATCCCGCGCCTTCTCGGACACCGCGAGTATTCATCCCGAGACCAAAGAGCTAGTGATGAAGGCGGCAAACGCGCTCGGGTATCAGCCGAATATTATAGCGCGAAGCCTCATCACCCGCCGCACTAACATCGTCGCGGTCGTGATGGCAAACCTTATCGACCCTTTCCACCCACTGGTTCTCGATCAGCTCGCACAAAGAATCCAATCGAATGGCCGCCAATTGCTCCTGTTTTTAATCCCCCCCGATAAGCAGGTCGACGATATCTTGCCGTCTTTGCTGCAATACAAAGTCGACGCGATAGTGATCACCTCTGCGACCGTCTCGTCTCGGATGGCGGCCCATTGCGCGGCACAAGGAAGTTCGGTCGTTTTATTCAATCGTTACGTGCCGGGTCTTAGGGTTCCTGCAGTCTGCTGCGACAACATTGCCGCGGGCCGCGCGGTTGCCGACTATCTCGTCAGTCAGGGACACGTACGGCCCGCGTTCGTCGCGGCCGAGAGCGATGTGACCACAAGCCGTGACCGCGCTGATGGGTTTTCTTCCAGGTTAAAGGAGCTTGGGGTCACGCAGTATGCCCATGACGATGGCGGTGAGTTCAGCTATGCGGCCGGTTATGACGCTGCCCGCCGTCTCGTCCAGGGCCTGCAAAAGCCTGATAGCATTTTTTTTGCGAGTGACGTCATGGCCATCGGTGGAATAGATGCAATCCGAGCGGCAAATCTGCAGGTGCCGGAGGACGTGTCGGTTGTCGGATTCGACGACGTGCCAATTGCCGGATGGGAAACTTATCAGCTTACTACAATCAGGCAGCCGATTGCCGAGATGGTTGACGTGACGGCTGAAATTCTGGGCCTTGACACTGTGAAGATCAAAAAACCCGCCAACAGAATTCGTCTCATCAATGGAGTACTGATCGAGCGAAAGACGGTTCGTAACCGGCGCCACAAGTAGCGCGCTTCATTAGAGCTTCGGCTTCGGTGAGATGCGCCGCAGCCGGCCTACTCAGAAACGGCAACCCCCTGAACTTCGATCATGATCGCCGGGTTAGCAAATCCCGATACTGTTATAGCGGCACTGGCGGGAAAGTTACTTCCAAAAATCTCTGTCCGCAGCTCGGTCATGCGGGTCGTGTAGCGTGCGTCGATCAGAAAGACAGTCATTGTCACCATATTTTTCAGCTTACAATTCGCTTCCTGAAGTGTCTTTTCGATATTACGAAATGTCTGCCGGCATTGCGCGTCAAAATCGCCGGCCAGCGTGCGGCCGGTTTCATCGCTGTGACCCGTGTGGCCGGCTAACCAAATAATCCGCTGTGCGCCCTCCGTTATGACGGCCGGCGAGAATGACCGCGCTTCCTGCCAAGTGCCACGGATGAAGTCCTTTTTCACGATTATCCCACTCCTTTTCAATCAAACGACGAACGGTGCCTTATTTGCTGAAGCACGGCGATTTTGATCAGGCTTCCGTTACCTCTACCGAGACCAAACAATTGGCTCATCCGTGTCGTGATACCAGAAAGCTTATAACCTTAAGCGGATAAAGTCCGTCCAAATAATTCCTGCGTGTAACAAGAACTTCTATCCGCGTAACGAACTTGGACCGCCGTTTCTTTTGGGGCCGCCGTTCGCTTTAAACAACCTATTTCACGGAGAAGAAATATTTTCGGGTGCTCCTTAAACTATGTGCTAGCAGAGTTCGAATGGCAATAATTTGGCGGTCAGCATGGCTACACTAATTGAATTCAAAGGCAAGGTGCCGCGGATCGCCGAAAGTGCATTCGTGGCTTCTAGCGCCGTCCTCATCGGTGACGTCGAAGTGGCGGCAGGGGCGAGCATCTGGTTCGGTGCCGTACTGCGTGGCGATTACGGGCCCATCCGCGTCGGGCCAAATTCGAACATTCAGGACAATGTCGTCGTTCACAGCGAAACTGACAGCGGTACCATCATCGAAGCGCGTGTCACGGTTGGTCATGCAGCGATCCTGCACGCGTGCTGGATCGGCGATGGGTGCGTGATCGGGATGGGTGCGATTCTGCTCACGGGTTCGCGCGTTGGTCCACTTTCGATGATCGGTGCCGGGAGTGTCGTCCTTGAGGGCTTCGAAGTGCCAGCCGGAATGCTAGCCGCCGGCAATCCGGCGACGGTCAAAAAGATTTTGGATGGGCGTGCCGCTGAGTGGATGCGGCGAGGGGCCGATAGTTATAGTGAATTGATGCAGGAATATATTGCGATGAATGGCCGCGGGTCGCGCTTCGACTAATTTTTGACTTGTCGCTTTTAGCCCACCGACTCTGATCCAAAAATTCCGTTCGCCATTTTGTTCGTGCACCGATCAATCAATATTGTGCGGTTTTGCGCGATGCCGGCAACCATGCGAGCATCGGCTACCGCGCTTCTGCCCTTTAATTCGCAAGTCGAGCACGCCGGGTTGCGACCGGCGTGCCCAAGTCAATGAGTTTCCCAGCCTTAGCAGGGCGGCGGAGGCGCATCTACACGCTTGGGATCAATCGCCTTGAGTTCGTCGCTCCAAGTCAAGGTTTTGAAATCGACCTTCCCATCGATTGCTTTGGCATTTTGCGCCCAACGGCTAAGGCTGCAAAAATCGTCGTAATAAACTTTGTCGAGAGCGAGTGGGCGCGTATTGGTGTCCCACTGGTCTTTTGTCGCTTTTTCACTCAAACTGAGTTTAGCGGCGGCATAGGCAGCAACTGCCTTAAAGTCTTTTTCGGCGACGTCGCGGCCTTTCAGGGTTGCGCGCAACCAACGCGTTGCGATCTCCTTGCCCTGCGGGGTAGCCAGCCATTCCGGCCGTGCTCCGGCGACAAGGTAGCCTTGAATGTATCCGGTTGCGTCGCTGAGATAGTGAGCTTTATCTGGGCAAATTTCCAACGTACGCGAACCGACAGGTTGCCAGATGAAGAAAGCCGCGATTTCTCCGCCGCACAGAGCCGCTGGCAGCACCTGGGTATCAAGATTTTTAACAGTTACGGTTTTCGGATCGATTTTGTTCTTTGTCAAATATTCTGAGACGAACCACGATCCGGTTGACCCGACGCGGGTGGCAACGGTCTTTCCCACCAGATCTTGCGCCTTCTTGATGTCCTTGCCCGCGACCACGACATATCCTTTGGCATCGCGCTCAATGACGGCGATAGTGCGGTAGTTACCCTTCACGCGGAAGAAATACTGCACGCTGGGAAGATCGCCGGTGAGTACAATATCGCCTTGACCGGTCTGGAATGTTTGAAATGCCGTTGTACCAGATGGGAACAGGCGATACGTGACGTCGAGGCCTTCCTCTTTATAAAAGCCTTTCTCAAACGCCATCCAAACAGCGTCATTGTTGACGGAAGGTTGACCGAACAAGGTCATTTTCATCGGCGCCTGCTGAGCGTGTGCGGCGATGATGCCAAGCATAATCGCGCCTATCGAAGCGATCAGCCCAAGCGGTCTTTTATTTGCGAAGTGTCGCATGGCATTTCCTTTGCTTGTTAGGTTACGGATACGAATGACATGTAGCGAGATAAAACCTTGTCGACGATCAGGCGAAACACCCGATCGACGACGAAGCCGAGAACGCAGATGGTGACCAACGCCACGAAAATGCGGTTGGTCTGAAGAAGCATCGATGATTTTTGCAATAAATATCCGATGCCGGAATCAGCCGCGAGGATTTCCGCCGGAATGATGCTCATGAACGAAGAGGCCATCGCCACGCGCATTCCGGTTACGATATATGGGACCGCAGACGGTATCATTATCAAAACGAATATTTGTAGTTGATTTGCGCCGAGACATTCAGCGGCACGTTGCCGTGCGATTGGCGCGCGCCAGACGCCGGCAACCGTATTGATCAATACGATGAAGAATGTTCCCCAGAATATCAAAAAGTATTTCGAGAGTTCGCCAATGCCGAACCAAATGACGGCAATCGGGATCATTGCAGTCGGCGATAAATAGCGCAGCAGCTCAATGACGGGGTCAAAGAGATCGTGAAGGAGGCGAAGGCGACCGAGTAGAACGCCGAGGACGACGGCAGACGCTGAACCAGCAACGAAACCAACCAGGATGCGGCTCATGCTGATTGATACATCGGCAAGTATTTCTCCGCTTATCAACATCGGAATGGCTGTCCGAAGCACCTCGAGCGGCGGCGGAATAAGGAACGGATTGAAAAACACCGATGAAAGGAGTTGCCATGTCAAAACCGCAATGATCAACGACGCAGTAGATAAAAAAACTGCGCGTAGCCGACGTGCCGACGCGGTAGCTAATATCGAGCGGCGCGAGTAATCCGCAGCGCTTGTCGCTTCGTCGGCGACGGTTTCGCGCGTGTTCACCAAGGTCTCGGCCTCCCGGCTGAATTTGTCATTATTGTCCTAACTGCACGGGTTTCTCCGAACTAAGCAAATCGGGGGCCAACAGCGCCTCGATCTCATAAAATAACTGAGCGACCTTTGGGTTTGTCAAATCGCGCGGGCGCGGCAGATCGATGTCGATTAGCCTGGAGATTCCTGATCGCGGGCCGACTGACATGACAGCGATGCGATCGGCTAGTGTGATCGCCTCGGAAATATCATGTGTAACGAATACGATAGTCTTACCAGTGCTTTGCCAAATATCGAGCATGACACGATGCATATGGCGTCGCGTCAGTGCGTCTAGCGCCGCGAACGGTTCATCCATCAATAGGACGGCTGGATCGACTGCGAGTGCACGGGCAATTTGCAACCTCTGTCGCATTCCGCCCGACAGTTCGGATGGAAATTTTGTGCGATGCTTATCCAGCGCGACCCGGCGGAGGTTCATTTCGATAATCGTTTGCCACTCCGCTTTGGGGACCTTGCGCACGCGAAGTCCGAAACGGACATTTTCCTCGACTGTCAGCCAAGGTAGCAACGCGGACCCGGCATCCTGGAAAAACATCACCCGCTCGCGGCCGCGCGCGTAATGGGCTTGCCATCAAATGTAACCGACCCGCTTGTGACCGGGTCGAAGCCAGCCAATATGTTAAGCAAGGTTGATTTGCCGCAACCGGACGGTCCGAGCAGACAGTGAAATTCGCCGTCATTGATTGTAAGAGAGACGCCATCCAGCGCAACATAAATGCCGCGCGTGGATTTAAAAACTTTGCAAACATTGTCGAGTTGCAACAAGCCTGCCTCCGTATGAATTCCAAGAAGAGTATGCGCAGCCAACGGCATTGAATTTAGACCGAAGCGACCGTCGAATGCAGTTCATGCAAGGCGGCATGATCAGGCTATACTGGACATGCCAAATATCATTTGCAATGTTCGACGAACCAGAAAAGCGGTCGCAGCTTGTATTATCAGGCGTTGCAAGTTGTGCTGCTACTCACCTTTCGGCGTGACGTGCAGAGTAAAGCCGTCAGCTATCGACCCAGGAGCGACACAATGTCTGACGTCAAAGCAATAGCGCCAGTGCGCATCGGTCAAACCGACATAATGTATGCGCAGGGTGTGAGAGCTGGTTCTTGGCTCTTCTTTACCGGGCATGAGGCTACCGATTACGAAAACGGGATAGCTGTCACGGTTACAGGCATTCCTGGATTGCCACTTGGTGGGTCGCCAAGATACCGCCGCGAGGGCGATTTCCTTTTTGAGCGCTTCTCGAGATTGATTGCCGCCGAAGGGGGAGATCTCTACCATATTGTTCGGGTCGACCAGTATTATCCCCGCGCCGAGTGTGTAAATCCATACCAGCGAGCACGCAAGGCCCTCCTCAAAGACTACGTCCCTCCGAGCACTTCCGTTCTTATGGAGGAGCTATTGATCGACGGCGCGAACATGAACGTATCGTTGCTTGCGGTCTTGCCGGGAGAAGGCCGTAGACCGAAAGCGGCTCAACCAGAAGGCGTGCCAGTCCCGCAGCACTCCGGATTTATAGCCTCACTAACGTGTGGCGACTTTGTTTTCGTTGCCGGGCAGATGCCAAACAACGCCGCCATGACAGGCCTAGAACCGGCGGCTTATCGGCCTCCCAATGCGGTTTGGAACGGAACTGACATCCGCCTGCAAACCGAGTTTCTCATCAACGCGCGCCTCAAACCGGGCCTTGAGGCTGGAGGCAGTTCGCTGAAAAACGCTATCAAGGCGCAGGTTTACCTGACAGACATCAATGATTTGCCCGAGTTTATGGATGTCTGGAATAGCCATTTTCAAGAGTATCCCTGCGCGCTCACGGTTGTCGCGACAAAGGGCTTGGCGCTTCTCGAATCGAAAATTGAGATCAATATTTTCGGCGTGCGTGACGGTGGCAAGATCAAGAAGCAAATCATCGACCACAAGGCGTCGACGGCAATGCGGCTCGGCCCCGCGGCCGTACGCGCTGGCGACCTTCTTTGTTTGTCGGCACTTTATGCGGCCGACGAGAAGGGAGCTATCCCGGCGGCGCGCGCCTCTGCCGGGCTGAGGTATCTCGGCGCACCGGTGCAGCACCAAATGCGGGCAATTCTTCGCACCGCCGAGGAAATTTGCGCGGCTAGCGGAACCTCGCTTGCCAATGTTGTGCGCGCCCACCATTTCGTCGGGGATATGAATGTTGTCTATCCGGCGCTCAGGGTCTGGCAAGAAATGCTTGCCGGAGCACCAATTCCGTTCGGCGTGGTTCGCACGCCGCAACCCCTGCCAATTCCGGGCTGCGACGTCATTATGGACATGTGGGCCTATCAGCCGGGCGGTTGATGTTGCTCAAATCACGCCTGTGTGTACCTAAACCTTCGACTCCGATTTTGGTTTTCGCAGGCAAAATTCCCTGTTCGTTCACCGAAATTCCCTGTTTCTCCGAAAAAATTCCCTGTTCTGTTGCTTAGGGAATTTTGCTGCAAGTTGCTGAATTTGCTCGAATGTCAGCTCTAAAAAAAATTGCGCCGAGCGGGCGGATTTAGCGAAATTCCCTGTTCTTTTCCCTGTTAGCAGGGAATTTGGGAGTGGAGACGGGTTCGACTTGGACTGCGTCCGCCACCACGCATTCCTTATCGAACCCGGATTTTCCGGTCTCCGCGAAACACCCCGCAACATCCGGCCATTTCGCGGTCTACGCGGCCGAATCTTGGTCTCTGCTAGAGCGTGAGCGCCGCGGTTGCCTGTTTTTCACCTTCGGTCTCTGGGCGAGCAAATTCCGTTTCCCCAATTGTGCCCAAAATATAGAAACTTTCCTAATCGCAAGCGTCCCAAAGGGGTGTTTTCACTTTTCCCTGTTTTTTTCCCTGTGTTTTTCCCTGTTATTGCGGGAGACAGGTTCAATAATAACCACATGCGCCCACCACTTCCCCCAGAAATTGCAGAGAACTCCCGGCGGCCGCGCGACGGGCTGCAGGCGACTGGGCTTGAGATTAGCTATTCAGCCGATCTTGTTTTGCAGAACGCGTCTTGCCGACGGCTTCGGGGAAGATCCACATGGCGATGATCATGAACGCCGCGGTGATCAGAACGAATGTCGCGAATTCATGCCGGATCGGGGAATGACTCCAATAAGCCAGCACGATAGCGACGATCGCGACGATCGCCGATAGATAAGCTTTAACGTCACTCGGCATCCCATAATCCCGGCGCTTGAATTCTAGACGCGCGCACCGGTTTGGCCGCTGCGCGCAACCCGGCTCAGTAATTTCCCATCGGCGCCGCGGCGGCTTCATCCGGCGTCTTCGGCCGGCCGCGCAGGTGCTTCTTCAGATGATGCATATCGTAGCCGTTGAACAGATGCCCGAGCAGCCCGCGATCGAGGTCCGATGTGCCGAACAGCCAGTCGGCGATGGGGAAGGTGAGGTTCATATTGACCTCCATCATCAGCCGCCCGTTGTGGTGCGCCGTGTGATGACGGCGCAAGGTATTGACGAAAGGAAAATAGCGCACGAACCAATTCTCGTCGACGTGACAGCAGAAATGCATGAACTCATAAATGAGATACATGCCGGTTGTCACGCACATGAACAGCCAGCCGACGTTTGGCGTCAGCAAGAGGCCAAGCACCACGGCGGCCGGAATTGACATCAGGATGAACACGACCAGCGCATAGGGCGGAAACACGGTCACGCGCCAATCTTTGTTGTCACGGAAGCGCATTTCCTCGTCAGTGAAGAACTGATGGTGGTTGAGCGTGTGGCGCTCGTAAATCGCGCGCAGTCCCTTGATGTTGACCGGCCGGTGCATGACGAATCGATGCACGGCCCATTCGAAAAAATTCGTGAAAAGGAAGGTCAGCGGCACGGTCAACCACTCGAGCCAGGTCACGTTGCTGATGTGCTCGACGTAAATATAAAACGCCGCGGCGCCCATGGCGTAGATGATGATGACGTGCACATAGCCATCGTACCAGCCCATGATGCGCGAGCGGTACTCCTGGCGGAACGCTTTTTGACGTTCGGTGATCATGGCGCTCTCCTTTGACCGTCACATGGCCGCGGCGGCCTTGGGTCGGTCCTGCTTCCAGTTTTCTTCCTGCTGCACGGCGAAAATCGACGTATAGCCGCCCGACCAATCCGGCGGCAGCAGGCAGGGGCGCGGATCGTGGTAGGCCCAGCGCGCCGGCGCGCCGCGCACGATGGCGCCGTAATATTTCGACTGCAGCGGATTGTAGGTGTAAGGCATGGCGTCGGCGGCGGAATAGACGTTGAGCAGCAGCGGTCGCGGCGTCTCCGACCAGTTCGCCTTGGAATAGTGCAAAGTGCGGCAGTTGTGGATCGTCACCGAGCCGGCGGGACCTTCGAGATAAACGACCTTGCTCATGTCGATCGCGGCGGCGTCGTCCGGCTTCAAGCAGCCAACCCACTGACCCTTGTCGTTGTACTGGTCCACCACCGGTCCATTATGGCTGCCCGGCAGCACGCCCAAAGGACCTTGCTCGGCGTTGCAGTCATAGACGTAGGTGCCGGCCGTGCACGGGCTATAGTTGGTGTGCGGCCAGAATGAAATATCCTGGTGCCACTTCACTTCGTCGCCGCCCTGCGACCATTTGAAATTGAGCTTCGACTGATGGAATTTGACGTCGGGACCGACAAGGTCGGCGATGGCGTCGGGCAAAGGCGAGTTTTCGCCCGAGGCATAGTCCCAAAACACCGGATGATGGTCGTTCATGCTGGAGAGGCGGCGCAGCCGCGGTTTCTCCGCCGTATGGCCGCGATCGATGTCCCACACGTCGTCGGATTTGGTCACCTTGCGGCTACGATCGACCACCTCATTGGTGGTGGCCCGCAATTTTTCGATCCAATGATCCGGGAGCAACTTTTCCAGCAATATGTAGCCGTTTTCGAAGTAGGACTCGCGCTGTTTCTGCGTCAGCATTCGCGGCTTTGTCGAAAGTACTTGCTCGGGTGTCATGATTTTAGGCCTCCCGGCCTGAAGGCTGACTCGGCATCTGATATATCAGAGATACACCAGTTCCCTTGTGCCGTCAAACGCGGCCGGCGCGTGTATGAACAGGAAGATGGCGCGCGCAAAGGCATATTTATTCAGGCTCCGAGATAGAGCTTGCGGACCTCGGCCGTCTCTTTGAGCACGGCAGCCTCGCCCGCGAGCGAAATGCGGCCGGACTCGAGCACATAGGCATGGTCGGCAACGCCGAGCGCCATCGCCGCATTCTGCTCGGCCAGCAAAATCGTCATGCCGCCTTCGGCAAGCCGCCGGATGATACGGTCGATCTCGTCGACAATGATGGGGGCAAGCCCGAGGGTCGGCTCGTCGAGCAGCAGGCAACGCGGCTGCGACATCAGCGCCCGGCCGATCGCCAGCATCTGTTGTTCGCCGCCGGACATGGAGCCCGCTTTCTGACTGCGGCGCTCGGCCAAACGCGGAAACATCGCGCAGACGCGGACGATGTCGTCTTCCAACCGGTTGCGATCGCCCCGGTGGTAACCGCCCATGACCAGGTTTTCCTCGACGGTGAATTTCGGGAATATTTGCCGCCCTTCGGGCGAAAGGGCGAGCCCCTTGCGCACGCGATCGACGGTCGAGAGGCGCGTCACGTCCGCGCCGTCGAAGCGGATCGCGCCGGCGGCCGGCTCCTTGAGGCCCATGATGGTGCGCAGCGTCGTGGTCTTGCCGGCGGCATTGGCGCCGACCAGGGTCACCACTTGTCCCGCGCCGACGGAAAGCGAGACCTCGCGCAACACCGGGCGCTTGCCGTACTGCACGCTGATGCCATCGAGTTCAAGCATGACGGCGTCCCAGATAGGCCTCGACCACCGCCGCGTCTTCGAGCACCGCCGCCGGCGGGCCTTCGGCAATTTTGTTGCCGTGATGCATGGCAATGGCGCGGTCGGCAAGGCCGCCGAGGAAAGCGACCTTGTGGTCGATGATACAAAGTGTGGTGCCGTGCGCGCGCAAGTCGCGCAAAACGCCGTCGAGGTTCTCAATTTCGTCTTTACCGAGGCCGGTCGTCGGTTCGTCGAGCAACAGCAGCTCGGGCTCACACATCAGCGCCATCGCAACGCCCAGCATCTTCTCATCGCCGTAGGAAAGACTAGCCGCCGGCTCGTCGCGCATTTCGGTGAGGCGACAAAGCTGCAGCACACCGTCGACCTTTTGCCGCAAGGCTTCGTCGTGCCGTGCCGGGCTTGTCAACGTCGCAATGCGGCCGACGCCGAGGGCGCGCTTGAGACGCAAATGCGCGGCGATCCACACATGTTCGGCGACGCTCAACTCCTGGAACAGTTGTGGGTTCTGGAAAGTCTTGACGATGCCTAACTCGGCCACCTCGTGCGGCGGGTGGCCGTTAAGCGGGCGGTCCTTCCAGATCAGGCGGCCGGCGGTCGGCGGATAGATGCCGGAAATCAAGTTGAGCAGCGTGGTCTTGCCCGAGCCGTTGGGTCCGAAAACGCCGACGATCTCGCCGCGCGCGATCGAAAAGGAAATATCAGCAACCGCGGTCAAACCGCCGAAACGTTTGGTGAGGGCGCTGACTTCAAAGAACATGGCGCCGCCTGGTCAGGATTCCCATGATGCCGCTCGGTAGCAGCAGGATCGTGAGGATCAAAATCAAGCCGTAAATGAGAATGCGCAGCTCGGCCGAAAATTCAATGACGTGGGGGAGCGCAGTCAGCACAAACGCGCCGAGTATCGGACCGGCCACCGGCTGGCGCCCGCCGAGCAGTGCCATCGCAATGATAGCGAGCGACTGCTCAATCGAGAGGTAGTTGGGCTCAATATAGCCGAGGTAGAAAGCATAGAGCGCTCCGGCGACCGCGGCGCCGGCGTTGCCGATCAGGAACGAGATCAGCTTGTAGCGAAACACATTGATGCCGAGGGTGTCGGCAAGCTCGTCGTTGAGCCGGATCGCGGCGAAGCAGCGTCCCATCCACGAGTGGACGACGCGCGTGCAGACGAACACGGTGGCGATCAACGCCACCAGCGTCAGGTAATACCACATGCGCGTGCCTTCGACCGGGATCAGGCCGCTGCCCGGCAGCCAAAGCGTCGGCTTTTCGGTGAGATTGATGCCGAGCGTGCCGTTGGTGAAGCTGCTCCAGTTGAGAATGACCAACCGCGCGATTTCGGAGAAGGCCAGCGTCACGATGGCAAAGTAGAATTCCTTCAGCCGGAAGCGAAAACAGATGGCGCCGACGACAAGCGAAATCGCGGTCACGATCAGAACGGCAATCACGGTGCCGATCCAGAACGAGACGCCGAGATGCGCCATCGAAAGGTGAGTGGCATAAGCCGCGATGCCGAAGGCCGCGGCGTGGAACATGGAAAGCTGGCCGGTATAGCCGAAGATAAGATTGAAGCTGACGGCGAGAATGCCAAGGATGAAGGTGAAAACGAGGATGGTCAGCGCAACGTCGTTGTGCAGGACAAGGGGGACGGCGAAGAGCGGCAGCCAGAGAAGCGCCGCCTTCATTGTTTGCCTCCGAACAGCCCCGCCGGCCGTAGCAACAAGATCAGAACCAGGAAGACAAGGCCGTAGGCGTCACGGTAGGCCTGTGGGAAGTAGAGCGAACCGATGGCTTCGGTGACGCCGAGCAGGATGCCGCCGACGAGCGAGCCCATCACGCTGCCGATGCCGGCGAGGATCGCGGCTTCCACGCCCTTGAGGATGTAGCTCGAACCCATCGAGACTTCGAGCGAGTAGAGGCTGGCGTAGAGCGCGCCGCCGAGCCCGGCGAGCGCGGTGGAATAGACGACCACGCCAGTTTGCAAGAGGCGCGTTCGCACACCCATCAACGTCGCGGCTTCGGGTGCTTGGGCGAAGGCGTAAGCCGCGCGTCCCGCCCAGGTGCGGGTGAGCGCGGCGTAGGTCGCCAGGATCACCGCCAGCAGCACCAGGAACACCACGCCCTTCATCTTGGGGACGACGAACCATTCGAGATTGAGCACGCCCGGCAACACGTAATGCATGTTCTTGGGCGTGGTGGTCCAAAGCATGAGCAGCACGCTTTGGATCACCGAGATCAGCCCGATCGAGACGATGAGGCCGTTGATCAGATTGTTCCGCGTAAAGCGGAACAGCACCTGGTCGGCAACCAAGCCGAACAGCGCCGTTCCAGCCACGGCAAGCGGCACCGCCAAAGGGTAGGCGATGCCGAGCTCATCGGTGAAGTACCAGCCGAGATAGGCTCCAATCGCCATGAACGCGCCGAGCGCGAAATTGACGATCCCGGTGATGCCGAAGGTCAGCGTCACCCCGAGCGCTATTATTCCGTACAGCGTGCCGAGGATGATGCCGTTCAGCAGCTGTCCGACGATAAGCTGGACCACGGACGAGGACCGCGCCGTTACTTCGGCGCGATATGCGTCACTTCGATTTTGCCGCCCTTCTTGATGTCGACGACGTCGAAGTTGAACACGGCCTCGCCGGTTTTATCGAAGCGCATGTTCCACATGCCCGGATAGGTGATGGACTCAAGCGCCTCCTTGACCTTGGCGATATCGTCCACCGTGCCGGCTTTTTTCATTGCCTCGACCAGCATGAAGACGTGGTCGTAGCAGGATGACGAACACAGCGGCGCCTGGTCGTAGGGGAACTTCGTTTTATAGAAGGCCGTATAGTCGGCGATGAAGGCTTTGACTTTCGGTTCGGTCTTTTCGGCTTCCTCGAAATATTTCGGGATGTAGATGATGTACTCGCTGATCGCATCCTTGTTCTTCAGGCCCGGGCCGAGCGAGCCGCGCACCAGCCAGAACTTGGTGATGCCGACTTCGGTCGCCTGACGGACGATGTCGTAGAGCACGGCGTCGGTATAGCCGGGGAAGAGATAGTCGGGCTTGTTGGCTGCGATCTTGGCGAGCACGCTGGAAAAATCTGTCGTGCCCGGTTCGAACCATTCTTCCTCGAAGGCGATGCCGGCGTCCTTGAACAACGGCGCGTAGATGTCGCGGGCGACATGGCCGAAGGCGTCGTTCTGCATCAGCATGGCGACCTTCTTAGCGCCGCGCTCTTTGAGGTTCTTCACCATCAACGAACCAAAGCCGGACGGACCGGCGTCCCAGTTCCAGCTACGCATCGCGAACTCGTGGCCTGGCTTGCCGAGGTCGAAATGGATGGCGGTCGCGCCGCCGATCAGCAGGAATTTGCCGTTGGCGCCCTTGGCGTAGGGCTCGATGCCCTTGTAGACGTTGGTGAGGAAGGGTCCGAACACGAATTTCACGTGCTCTTGCTCGATCATTTTTTTGAGCTCGATGAGCGCCTGCTGTGGATTGCCCTGGGTGTCGGGATTGATGAGCTGGATCGTGTATTTCTTGCCGGCGACTTCAAAGCCGCCGCCTTTGTTGATTTTGTCGACCGCCATGCGCACGCCCTGCGACGACATCCAGCCGTAGGTGTTTAACGCGCCGGTTTGCGCTTCGATTTCGCCAAGCTTGACCACGTTCTGCGCATTGGCGCAGCCGAGTCCGAGGCCGGCGATGCCGACCGCGAGGCCGAATAGGGACGCACTAAGGCGGGTGAGGCTTCGCATAACTGTTTCCTCCCTTTTAGGGTTTTCTGCGTTGCGAGCTCTGGCGGCTCTGTTATCGGGCGGTCGTTCCGCCTCTTGCGGGTTGTCGGTGAAAAGCTCAGTTGGGTGACTGGATCGCGCGCTCGATCTCCTCGCTTGTCATCGACCAATCATTGTCGAGATTGGCGATGACTTTCTTCATGAACGGCTCTGAGAGCCGGATGGCACGGTCTTTGTTGCCGAGGTGATCGTAGAGAATCGCAAGCGCGAGCTGTTGCGGGCTCGGCCCTTCGTAGGTCCACTCGAATCCCCATTTGGTGAATTGCTTGACCTCGTAGTGCTCGCTGAGAGGGCGACCGTCGACCGTAACGATGAGGCCGTCGATCGCGCGCTTGCCCTCGTAGGTTTTCGCCACCCCAATCCCCGGCAATGATATATCACGAGTATGTTAGCGGTCTAGTCCGGCGATGTAAACACAGGGGGAGAGGAAGCCGCAGGGGGCATCGCGCTGGCGTGCAACCCGAGTCATAAGCCCGTGACGGTTGCGCGCGTGAAGGTCACGACGTAATCGATGAGACGATCCGAAGCTTCGGTCGCAGCCTTCACATCGCCCGCGGCCACGGCGCGCGCTTGATTGGCGTGCAGACGCGCACAAAGCGGCAAGTCGGCGGCCTGCTTATAGTGCAAGTACCAGAACCGCCGCGAATGGCCTTGCAGAAATCGCATCGCCCGCGAGGCGTAGTCGTTCTGCGCCGCCTCGGCGATGAGAAGGTTCAGCTCACGATCGAGGCGCATGAACATCATGTCGTCATTGGTTTTAGCGGCGCGATCCATGCTGACCGCGATTTCGCTGAAGCGCTGACGCTGCGCTTCGGTTGCGCGCTGGGCGGCGAGCCGGCATACCAGCCGCTCAAGTTCGCGGCGTACTTCGAGCACAAGGAGCTGCTTGCGCGGATCGGTTTCGGAGACAAGGATCCCCTTGCGCGGCAAGATGGTGACGAGATCTTCGCGGGACAGACGCTGCAGCGCCTCGCGGATCGGCGTCCTTCCGATCTTCAGACTGCTGGAGAGGGCGTATTCCGAAAGGAATTCACCGGGCTTGAGCTGCAACGTGACGATGCGCTCTTCCAGCTCGCGATAGGCTTTTTCCGTAAGCGTGCCGCCGCTCGCCGCTTTGCGGCCGCCGCCAAGCCGTTTGGCCGAGGGACGTTCGTTGCGCGCAACTGCCTGAGTCATACGGCGACCGATTCTCCCAAGGTCGAAGCCATACTAAATCTGCCGGCGTTTGGCGACCATTTGGGAAAACTTGTCATACTCTTCGTCTTTGACCGTGTACGAGTGGTCGTCGTCTGGAAACGAGCCGTCCTTAACTTCCTTAATGTATTGCGTAATACCGGCAACCGCGACCTCGGTCAGCTTGGCGAAGCGCTTGGTAAACTTCGGCTTGAAGTCGGTGAACACGCCGAGCAGGTCGTGGCAGAGCAGAATTTGACCGTCGGTGCCAACGCCGGCGCCAATGCCGATCGTCGGGATGGTGAGCTGCTCTGAAATCAGCTTGGCGATCCTGGCCGGCACCGCTTCGAATTCGAGCATGAAGCAGCCGGCGTCTTCGATCGCAAGCGCGTCTTCGAGGATCTTCATCGCGGTTTCTGCCGTGCGACCTTGAATCTTGAAATCCGCCGAACATGGCGATGGTGTGCGGGGTCAGCCCGATATGCGAAGCCGTCGGGATGCCGGCATCGACCAAGGCCTTGAGAATATTGGCCTGCGACTTGCCGCCTTGCGGCTTGACCGCATCGCAACCGGCCTCCTGCATGAAGCGCGCGGCATTCGTGAGCGCGCGCTCGACCGTATTGTAGCTCTGATAGGGCATGCAGCCCAATTCGAAGGTATTGGGAGCGCCGCGGCGGATCGCTTGCGCGTGCATGACCATCATGTCCATGGTGGCGGGGATGGTGGAAGAATGGCCGTGTGCGATCATCGCCAGGCTGTCGCCGACGACCGCGACATCGACGCCTGCCGTCTCCGCCCATTTCGCCGAGGTGTAATCGGGCACCGACATGTAGACCATCTTCTCTCCGGTCTTCTTCGAATCCCGGATATCGCCGATGGTGCGCTTTTTCTTTTCGGTGGCCGCCGCGGCTTCTTTTGTCTGTTTCGGCGATTTTTGGTCCATCGAACGTCCTCCGTGGCGCTGCCCGCCGCTCTGATATATCTAAGATATGCTAGTGACCGGGCCGCAATGCGGTCAAGTGGCACGCCGGCGGCGACGAGGGCGAAAGATCATGACGTTTCCCTGGAGCGAACTCGCGCTTTTCATGATCGCGATCGTCTTGACTGCGCTTTACGGTCTAACGGTAAGTGGGCATTTTCCGGCAGAAGTTCGCGCGCCGGCGTTAAGAACGACAATCGGCGCAGCAACTCTATGGACAACATTCATCGCGGCCGGTGCCGCCGCGGTGATCACGATCGCCGCCGCGCTGCGTACCCTCCCATGGTCGGCGATCATCATCGGCGGTGGCGCCATGCTGCTTTTTGCGCCCTTGCTGTTGCGTCCGCTCCCGGATCGCTTCGTCAACGGCTACGCGGCGCTCGTCGTGTTCGCAGGCGGCGCCGTGCTGGTGGCCCTCATCCTTTGGGCCGCCGCATAAGCGAATAATCAGAACGACGCTGCGGTCTTAGGCGCGGAAGGCCTGTTTGTCGGTGCCTGAATAAAGCGCTTTGACCTGGCGGCCGACGGCGTCGGCATGGGCCGCGAGTGCGGCCTCGTCGAGGTCCTGACGCGGCCGCGGCTCGTGGTCAAAATTGCCGTCACGATCGACGCCGCGCACCAGCGTCGCAGAATCGCGGACCTTCAATTGACGCACGTCGGTCGAGATATAGCGGATCGCCAAGCCGATGCGCCGGTCGGTGGAGCGATTGGGCTCGGAGCCGTGCACCAGCTTGACGTGGTGCAGCGACATCTCGCCTGGGTTGAGAATGCAGTCGACGGTGTCGTCGGTTTCGACTTTGACCGCGATCTCTTGCCCGCGCGACAAAAGATTATCCTTGTGAAACGTATCGACGTGCTTGAGATGATCTTGCGTCTGCGAGCGGGGCAGGAATTTCATGCAGCCGTTCTGCAAATTCGCCGGCGTCAGCGCCACCCACGCGGTCATCACGTCGTCCTTGCTCAGGCCCCAGTAGAAAGCGTCCTGGTGCCAGGAGACGAAGCCCGCGCTTTGCGGCTCCTTGATGAAGAAATTCGTCGTCCAGCATAAAAGATTAGGGCCCAATATGTCCTCAGCCGCGTCGAGGATTTTGGGATGATGGACGAGTTCGTCGACCCAGGTGAACAGCAAGTGCGCCTTGTGGCGGAAGTTTCCCTGTAACGGCTCTCCCGTTTTGGCTTCATGCGCCTCCATCGAACGCCGGAAACGCTCGACTTCATCCGCGGAGAGAACCGGGACCGGGAAATAGAATCCATCACGGCGGTAGGCCGCAACGGCATCGTTCGAAAGACATTTCGGCATCTCATCCTCCCGGCGATCTAATATATTAGTGGTATATTATTGCCGATGTCCAGCCGCGCAAAATTTATGATCGGGTCCGACATGCCCGGTTTGCAGTTCGCCCGGCGTGCCGATGCGCGCTCAATGCGCGTACATGGTCGAGGGCAGCCATGTCACCAGGAACGGAAAGAAGTAGATCACGTAGAGCATCAATATCTGCACGACGATAAACGGCACGACGCCGCGCGACAGCTGGCCGAGCTTGATGCCGGAAATGCCGTGGATGGTGAAAAGATTGACGCCGATGGGCGGCGAAATCTGCGCGATCTCCATGGCGATGCAGGCGAATATGCCGAACACCAGCGGGTCCATGCCGAGCTGGTGGGCGACCGGCTCGAAGATCGGCACCGTGATCAGCAGCATGGCGGCGCTTTCCAGGAACATGCCGAGCACGACGTAGACGAAGATCATCAGGCTCACCGCCGCCGGGCCTTGCGCGACCGAGATGATGCCGGTGGCGATCGCCTGGGGGATTTCCTGGAACGTCAGGAAGTGCGCGAAATACTGCCCGAACACGATGAGCATGAAGAGCATGCAGCTCGTGCGCGTCGCCGCCACCACCGCGGAGACGATCTTGGCGCGGTCGAGCCGGCGCTGCGCAAGCCCGAGCACCAGCACATAAAGCGCGGAGAGGGCGCCGACTTCGGTCGGGGTGAAGACGCCGAGATAGATGGACGCGATAATGACGACCGGCAGCAGCAACACAAAAATGCCGCGCCGGGTGGCGCCGATCCGTTCCTGCCAGTTCATCGTGTGCGCGACGCGCACGGCCGGCCGGCTGAACATCGCATAAAGCGCGAACAGGCTCGCCATGATCAGGCCGGGAACGATGCCGGCAATGAAAAGCTGGCCGATCGATGTCTCGGTCAGCACGCCGTAGAGAATGAGGGGGATGGAGGGAGGAATGATGATGCCCAGCGTGCCGCCGCCGGCGACGAAGCCGCCGGAGCGCCGGTCGCCATAACCCTCCGCCTGCAACAGGGGAATGGCGACCAGGCCGACGGTCGCCGCGGTCGCGATGCTGGAGCCCGAGATCGCCGCGAAGATCGTGCAGGCGCTGATGGTGGCGACGCCGAGCGAATTGGGCACGCGGCCGAACCAGGCCTTGGTGGCGGCGAACAGATCGGCGCCCGCTTCGGAACGCTGCATGATCGTGCCGGTGAGGATAAAGAGCGGCAGCGCCACCAGTTCGAAGATCGAGGAACCTTGCCAGGTGATCTGCGCAAAGTTTCGCAACACCTGCGCCGGCGCGTCGACGATCAGCGACGAAACCAGCACCGCCATCGCCATCGAGACGAAGACCGGCACGCCGATGATCATGAAGCCGAACAGCAGGCCGATGGCGACGAAGCCGGCATAGTCGTAAAGGAAATCCACCATGGCGCCCGCCGTCCTAAATACCGGGCTCGGCGGTTCCGGCAGGCTCGGCGGGTGCGGCGCCGCGCAGCAGCTGCGCCAGCGTTTGGATGGCCAGCGCCAGCCCGCCGATCGGCAAAGCAAGCTCAGGCAGGTACTCCGGGACCGACAGCAGCGTGTTGGAGCGGATATTGAAATTCCAGGAATACTGCACGAAGCGCGCCGAAGCGACGATCAAGATCAGCGCGAAGGCGAGGGTCACCAGCAGCGCCGCCATATCGAGCGCTTTTCCGGCGCGCGGCCAAAGATGCCCCAGCGCGGTAATGCGGAAATGCGCGCCGTCGGCAAGCGTCATGCCGTTGGCGAGAAACGCTGCGGCGACCAGCGCGTAAAGCGACGTCTCGAACACCCAGAGCGTCGGATGTCCCAGAAAACGGGCGGCCGCATCGTAGGCGATGGGAAACGGCAATAGGCCGACGATGGCGATGCCGACCCACGCCATGGCGCGCGCGACCGCCTCGAGCCGGGCGGCAAGCCGTTGTTTCACGCGAGAATCCCCTCAGGCCGGACCGCCACCGCCCCAGCGGCGGTCGCGGCTTGGCTGCGCACTTTTGCTACTTCGCCTCTTTGAGAAGCTTGATCAACTCCGCCGGATAGCGCTTACGGTCGCGCTCGGCGAGCGGGTCGAGCTTGGCTTGCCATAGCTTCCACATATCGGTGCCCGGCTTCACCTCGGTCACCTCCAGACCCTTGTCGCGGAACACTTGCACGAATTTGCCGTAGGACTGGATCATGAAGTCTTCCGAGTGATTGCGCGCCTCGGTGGCGGCATCCTGGACGATCTTGCGCTGGTCCGCGGTAAGGCTGTTCCACTTGTCCTTGTTCACCACGTAGCCGTGCACCAGCGTGCCGAACAGGCCGTTGGGCACCATGACGAATTTTGTCACTTCGTAATGCTTGAGGCCGACGGCGCCTTGAATGCCGCCGAGCGCGCCGTCGACGGCGCCGCGTTGCAGCGCGGCGTAGACGTCGCCCACGCCCATGGTCACCGGTGAGGCGCCCACGGCCTGCAATAGTTCGCTGGCGCCTTTCGAGTAGGTGCGGATGGTCTTTCCGGCGATGTCCTCCGGCTTCACCACTTTATCGCGCGTCGAGAGCACGGGTGAACCGATGTCGAACAGGGTGAGCAAGACAGCGCCGTTTTCCTGCAGCCGCTTATTGTAATAGTCAAAGACCGGTTTGCCGGGCAGCAGCTCGTCGCGCGCCATTTGCATGCTGAACGGCCACAACGGACTGACCGTCGCCGAGACTTCCGGAATGCGGCCCGACCAAGTATCGAGCGTCGTCAGCGAGATGTCGACAGTGCCTTGCGGAATGGCGGTCTGGACGAATTGCTGTTTGACCATTTCACCGCCGGCGAACACCTTGAAGGTGACCTCGCCTTTGCTCTTCTCCTCGACCGCTTTGACAAAGCGGTCGATGAACTCGGAAACCTGCGGGTGCTTGGGGCTGCCCCACGTCGAAATCGATAGCCGCACTTTGGCGCCGGCCAGGCCCGGAAGACTTACGGCAATCACCAAGCCCAATATGAATGCTAGCTTTGCGGGTCTCATTGGGTTCCTCCCTTAATCGTGTTGTTTGCCTTTTTGCGTTTTTCTATTTGACGTGCTCGACTTCCACCGTGCCGCTTTGCGGATCGACGATAACCCGGTCGCCGGTACGGATCTTGTCGGTGAGATCGACGTCGAAGCGATCGATCAGCGCTACCCCGGCGAAGGAAGCGCCCTGCGCCAGGATCGGATTGACGCGGTTGAACAGCAACGCCTTGGGCGCCATGGCGCGCGAGGCCATTTCGGCCAGCATCCAGGCGGTCGCCACCCCGCCTTTGGCGTTGTCGAGCACGAGAATGCGGTCGACATAAGATTGGCCGGCCAGCGCATGCGCCGGGCGGGAGAAGATGCCCTTGATACGGTCGAGGTCGTAGCGCGCGCTGAAATTGTCCTTGGCGACGAGGGCGATGCCTTCGACCCGCGGGCCGACGCCGACATGGCCGGTAAATTTCTGCGTGCTCATGCCACGTTCCTTTGCGCCGTGATGCGCCCGCTGACCGCCGCCTCGACGCAGGCCGCCATGCTGGCCAGCGTCGGATCGTAGCCGTAGCCGCCGATGATGTTGGTGAGCTTGGCGGAGTTCGTCACCAGCCGCCGCCAGCCGTTGGCTTCCGCCATTTCGCGCGCATAGCTCTGGTAGAAGCAGACGCCCGACAGCATCAGCGCGCCTGAAGCCTCGATGCGCGCGGTGAGCCCCATGCGGTCGGCGGCCGACTTGTTTTCCGGCGAGGTGACGGCCAGCAGCGTGGTCGAGGCGTTGACGCGGCGGCCGTCGAGCAGGTCCGCCAGCGCCGACATCTCGACCAGCGACAGTTGTGGCGCCGAAAACACCACGACATCGACCTTGTCGCTGCCACCGCTATAGCCGGCGAAGAATTTGTCGAGGTCGGCGCGCGTAACGTGCCGTGGCTCGGGCGCCTTGCCGTCCCACGGGTCGGCCGCATCCCGCGCCTCCGGCGTCACGCCGACCATGTGAAACAGGCCGATCGAGCCGAAGCTCGCCATCGCCGCGCCGAAATGCTTGAGCGCGTCGGAGCTGGGTGCCGACGCGATGCCCTCGATCACCGGCACCGCCCAATAACTTCCGGCCATGCGGCCGATGAGTCCGCCGAGCGCGCCCCAGTCGGCCCAATCGCGCGGCGCGAAGTCGACGACGAAACGCTGCGTGCCGCGCCGGTTTCGGTCGAGATGAAAACCGTAGCGCGGCGCCCGCCCGGTCAAGGCCGCGGCCAGCGCCGACGGCCCGCCTTCGAAGTTGCTGCGCGCGCCCAAAACGCTGTTGGAGTAGATGACCACGCCGGTGTCGCCATAGGCCATGTGCTCGCCCAAGACCGGCGGCATGATGGTCTGATAATTGATGCAGGTATTGGTCATCAGTACGCCAAGCGCCTCGAAGGCCGCTATGGAGCGCGCTTCCAGATCGGCCATCCATTGCTGCTGGCCGAGCTTCTTGAACATGCGGAAATCGACACCGCGCGGATCGGTGATGGTGGGGACGGCGACGCGCCGCGCCTTGGCGTCGTGGCGCGCCAGGCTCTCGAGGAAGGCGACGCCATGCTCGCCGAGCAACTCTGGGTCGGCCATGATGTGGGCCTGCGCCACCGGCACCATATCTTCGGCGTCGAAAAACGCGCCGACCTCGCTTTGATGCTTGATGGCCCATTGGCGCGGCTCGCCCTGCGCGCCCGCCCGCATCGCCTTTTCGTCGTCGTTCAATCGCATCGATTTTGCCCGGCTTTGCTCGGCAAAATTATAGGACGTCATGGGACGTCTTGCAAACGGATGGCGGCGTTGTTGGCAGCGCAGGCTTACCGCGTGAGACTGCGCAGGCTACGGACTGGGACGGATGTGGTCGGCGAGCGGCATCGGACCGCGCAGGCTGACGGTGAAATGATAACCATCCGCACGCACGTAGAATTCGGTGATCTCGCACGGGGCGTCGTCCGTGCCGTAAGAAACCCGTTCCAGCTCCAGCAAGGGCGCACCCGCCGGGCAGCCGAGCAGGCGGCCGAGACTGCGGCCGGCAAGGCGGCCGCCGATCTTCAGATTGGCGCGGTTGACCTCGATCTTGAGCATTCGCAGCAGGCCATAGACCGTGTTGGACTCCGCGTCGGCTTCGACGAAGCGCTCGGCGCCGCTTGGCAGCCAGCAGACCAGCAAGCCGAGCGGCCGCTCATCGACGTAGTACAGCCGCTTCAATTGCATCAGGCGCTTGCCCGGGCCCAACAGCTTACGCACGTGCTCGGGCGTCGACTGCAGCGCGAACTCGATCAGCTTGGTGCGCAGCGATAGCCCGGTCGCCTGCAGCGTTTCGTAGATGCCGCGCAGTTCGTGCAGGTCGTGACTGAGCGCCGGCCCATTGATGAAGGTGCCTTTGCCGTGGCGGCGCACCGCAAGGCCGCGGCGCACCAAAAGATCGACGGCCTGCCGCACGGTGATGCGGCTGACGCCGTACCGCGCCATCAAGTCGATTTCGCTCGGCAGCTTTTGAAACGGCAGCAGCCGGCGTTCGCCGATATCGTGCTCCAGGCGCGCCGCTATCTGCTGATAGAGCGCCATCGGGCTTGAACGCTCGAGCGTCGCGCTGTCCATCGTCAAAGTCCGCGCCATGTTCGCCGCAGTCTAACGATGCCGCGCGATCGATGCCAGCCGTTCTCACCAACGGTTGTAGGGCAGGAACTTGCCGCTCATGGTGACCTTCACGCGGTCGCCTTTCGGGTGTTCGACCTTGTCGATCGTCAGATCGAAGTCGATCGCACTCATGATGCCGTCGCCGAATTTCTCGTGGATGACGGCCTTCATGCTGTCGCCGTAGACATAGGCGATCTCAAAGAAGCGATAGATCAACGGGTCCTTGGCGACCAGATCGAGATTCTGCGCTTTCAGCGGCGGCATTTGCAGGGCGATCTCGACGTCCTTCTTTGAATTGCCGAAGTCGAGAAAGCCGGTGAGCTTTTCCGCCTGTGCGGCGGTAAAGCTGTTCTGGCCGAGACAGACGGAGGTGACGAACACCTCCGACAGGCCGACCGCGCCGGCGATGGCGGTCCAGGTCGTGGCCTGCTTGAATTTGGCTTCCATAATGGCTTCGGTCATTTCGATTTTGCTCATCATGACTTTCCATCCTTCTGCTGCTTGAACATTTCCGTGCCGGCTGAGGATTGAATTGTGCGTCGGCCGTTGCCGGCCGGCAGATCCGGCCAATTGGCTCGAAGCAAGATCGGGACCACTTCGGCCTTGCCAGGATGTTTCTGGAGCCACTAAAGATGGCAAACCGCGCCGCGAGGGCGTCGCGATCGTTTGCACCGCCGACTGTCCCGTGATCCGGTGCACGGCCGAGGGAAGGAGCCCATGCAGCTACCAGCGCCCGTGCTGCGGCCGCCCTTTAATGTGACACGCGCGAGCCACGTCGTATTGACGGTCGCCGATCTCGCGGCCAGCCGGCGTTTTTATGAACAGGTGATCGGCCTCATTGTGACCGAGCAGGTGGAGGGCGCGCTCTATTTCAGAGGCATCGAGGAAGCCTGCCATCACAGTCTGGTGCTGCGCGAAAAGAAAGGCGAACCGGTCTGCCAGTGGCTGGGGTTTCGTACGCTGAGCGAAGACGACCTTGCAGGCGTGGATGATTTCTTCAAGCAGCAAGGCTGCCCGGCTGCGTGGACGGAAGTGCCCTTCCAGGGACGCACGCTGCGTGCCGCCGATCCGGTCGGGACGCGGCTTGAGTTCTGCGCGCGCATGCCGGTGGAGCCGCGGCAGATCACGCGTTTCGAAAATCACCGCGGCGGCTGTGCGCAGCGCCTCGACCATTCGCAGATTCTCACGCCATATGTGCCGCGCGCGCTCGCGTTTTATGCCGCCATGGGTTTCCGGCTGTCGGAATACATCGCCGACAACGATCAACTGCGCGGGGTGTTCCTGCAGCGCAAAGGCAATCCGCACGACATTGTTTTCTTCAACGGCGCCGGGCCGCGCCTGCACCACGTCGCCTTCTTCGCGCAGGAGGGGCAGAACCTGCTCAAGGCCTGCGACGTCGCCGGCAGTCTCGGCTTTGGCCGTTGCGTCGAGCGCGGGCCCGGCCGCCACGGGCCGGGGCACGCGATGTTCGTCTATTTCCGTGATCCCGACGGCCACCGCATCGAGTTGTTCAATACGCACTATCAAATCATGGATATCGAAAACGAGCCGGTGAAGTGGGATGTCAAGGACCCCAATGTTTCTTTCCCTTGGGGCCTGCCGGCGCAGCGCACGTGGTTTGAGCAGGCGACGCCGTTCGAAGGCGTTGCGGTCGAAAAGCCGCAAGCAAAACCACAGCCGATGACGCTCGAGCGCTACCTGGCCGACTTGGCCGGCAAAAGCCGCTGAGTTCCCGCCACCGCCATGCGAGAAGAAACCTTCGTGCTGATCGCTGGCGGCGGCCCGGTCGGGCTGTCGGCGGCCATCGAACTGTCGTGGCGCGGCGTGCCGTTCCTGCTGGTCAACGATAATGCCGAGACGGCGGCGCATCCCAAATGCAACAATACCAATGCGCGCTCGATGGAGCATTTCCGGCGGCTCGGCATTGCCGGACTGTTGCGCGCGGAAGGCCTGCCCGCCGAGGTCGAACGCGCCAGCGCCTATGTCACGCGCTTCTGCGGTCATGAATTCGGCCGCCTGCCGCGGCCCTGGCCGCAGTGGCCGACGCCGGAAATGCCGGCGACGATTTCGCAAATCGTGCTCGAACGCACGCTGCGCCAGTACGCGGAAAGCCGCGCTGCCAGGCAAATTTGTTTCGGCTGGACGCTCGATCGATTTACTGCCGGCGAGGATGAGGTGGTGGCGCAGATTGTCAGCGCTGCCGGTGAGCGGCGTACGATCAAAGCGCGCTATCTGCTCGGCGCCGACGGCGGCGCCAGCACGGTGCGCCGCGCGCTCGGTGTCGCGCTGGTCGGCGAAGACGGCACTTCGCCGCGCGCCTTTATGGGCGGCACCATGCTCTCTTATTATGTCCGCGCGCCCGGATTAATCGCCGCCAGCAAGCGCAAGCCGGCGCAGATGACCTTCATCGTCAATCCCGAAATGCGGGCGATGATGTATGCGCAGGATGGCCGCGAGCGCTGGGTCGCGCATTACCAGGTTCCCGCGGGGACCGACTGGCGCAAGCTTGACGCGCGCGCGCTGGTGCGTGCGATGCTCGGAACCGATGTCGATTTTGAAATCCTCTCCGGCGGGCCTTGGACCGGCGGTCTGGCGCTGGTGGCGGAGCGCTATCAAACGGGACGCGTCTTCCTCGCCGGCGATGCCGCGCATCTCTTCACGCCGCTCGCCGGCCTCGGCATGAATACCGGGATCGGCGACGTGATGAATCTGTGCTGGAAACTTGCCGCGGCGCACCAAGGCTGGGCGGGGCCGTCGCTTCTCGACAGTTATGAAATCGAGCGCCGCCCGATCGGGCTGCGCAATTCGCAACTCGGCGTGCGCTGTGCGGCGGTGATGGACGGCTGGACCGTTGCCAGCGATTTCGAAGCGGACACACCCGCGGCGCACGCGGCACGCGCCGCGCTCGGTGCGCGGGTTGTGGTCGAGGACCTGCCGCAATACCGCACCGTCGGCATTCAGCTCGGCGAGCGCTATGAGACCTCGCCGGCCATCTGCCCGGATGGCACGCCGAGCCCGCCGGACGCCTGGGAAACCTACGAACCGCTCGACCGCCCCGGCGCGCGGGCGCCGCATGTCTGGCTCGGCGATGGGCATGCGCTTTACGACGATTTCGGCCCCGGCTTCACGCTTATCGATTTCGGCGCGCCCGACGGCGCTGCCGCTATTGCAGAGGCAGCGCGCTCACGCGGCATGCCGCTCAAGGTTCTGGCTCTGGCGCCGATCGACAAAAGTCCCTACCGCCGCCGCCTGGTCCTGGCGCGTCCCGATCAGCACGTTGCCTGGCACGGCGACCATGCGAGCGATGCGGCCGCGGTCATCGATCGTGCGCGAGGCGCGTCATGACCCCCACGCGCGATTTCTACGATGTGTTGATCGTCGGTTGCGGCCCGGTCGGCGCCACGCTCGCCAATCTGCTCGGCCAGCAGGGGCACTCCGTCGCGGTCGCCGAGATGCACCCGCAGATCTACGACAAACCGCGCGCCATCAATCTCGATCAGGAGGCCTTGCGGACGTTGCAGGCGATCGGCCTGGTCGACGAGATCATCGAGGGCTGCGAGCCGCATACCGGAACCGACTTCCTCGGCGTCGACGGAAGCCTCATCAAAGCTCTCAACTCGGCGCCGCCGCCTTATCCGCTCGGCTGGCCCGCCAATTTGATGTTCGTACAGCCGCACGCAGAACGCGTTTTACGCAAAGGCCTTGCGCGGTTTCCCGCTGTCGATCTGCTGCTTGGTTATGAAGCGGTCGGCCTCACGCAATCCGCTGATCGCGCCACGGTCACATTCCGGCTGTCCGAAGGCGGTGAAACGGCCGCGTTGAGCGCGCGCTATGTCGTCGCCTGCGACGGCGCCAACAGTCCAATGCGAACTTTGCTGGACATCGCCCAGGTCGATCTCGGCTTTAGCGAATGGTGGCTGGTGGTCGATGCCTGGCTGAAGAAACCGACGGCGCTGCCGCCGCGCTCGACGCAATACTGCTTTCCGGATGCGCCGAGCACCTACGTCTTCTGCTCCGGCAACCTCAGGCGCTGGGAACTGAAGATCCTGCCGCACGAAGATCCGCAAAGCTATTTGTCGTTCGACAAAGCCAAGCAGCGCATGGCGCGCTTCGTCGATACCGGCGCGCTCGAGTTCTGGCGCAGCGCGGTTTATCATTTCCATGCGCGCGTCGCCGAAGAGTGGTGCGAAGGACGTGTCCTGCTCGCCGGCGATGCCGCGCATCAGATGCCGCCGTTTCTCGGGCAGGGACTCTGCTCGGGCATGCGCGATGCCGTCAATCTTGCCTGGAAGCTCGATATGGTGCTCAAGGGGACGGCCAATCCAAGCTTGCTTGAGACCTATACGCAGGAGCGCAAGCCGCATATTCGTGCGCTCACCGACATCACCGTGGAGCTCGGCAAGATCATCGGCGAGACAGATCCGGCCCTTGCACTTGCCCGCGACGGGCGTTTGCGCCAGGAACTGGAAAGCGGCCGCGGTGAAGCCGTGCGCCAAAACCTCATTCCCGGCCTCGAGCGTGGATTTGTTGATGGCAGCGAAGCGGGGAAAAGCACGGGCGCGGGGAGGCTGGCTGTGCAGCCTAAGGTCGACAGTCCGTCCGGCCCAGTTCTATTGGACGAAGTCATCGGCGCCAATTTTGCAATCCTGTCGAGCGCGCCGACCTCGCCGCAACGGATGAATGCTGAATTGGCGGAAGCTTGGCGGCAGTGCGGCGGATGCGTTGCAACGATCACCGCGAGTAAAAATGGCGGCGACTTGGGCGCGATCGAGCCGGGATCGTTCGTGCTGAAAGAGCAGGGGCATCTCTTCGCCGATTGGATGACCGGCCTCAATGCCTTTGCCGTCATCGTGCGGCCGGACAAATATGTCTACAGCGTCGCGCGGACACCGTCGGAGCTGGAACGACAGGTCCGTAACCTACTCGCGCGTCTGCATAACGAGCCTGCCGGGGACGCGTGAGCGATAATTTTCACCTCGTGCAAGCGCGCAAATTTCGCATCGATTGACAACCGACGCCCTCGACCTATTCTATGTAACTAGATAGTTAAGGGCGCGCATGATCACCGGAACGACCCGCCTCTACGCCATTATCGGTGACCCAATCGCGCATGTGCGCACGCCGATGGCGTTCAACGACTATTTCAGCGCGCGCTACATCGACGCCGTGTGTCTGCCGGTCCATATCGGCCGCGACGATCTGCCCCGCGGCTGGGCGGGGCTGAAATCGATTCTCAATCTGGACGGCTTCATCGTGACCGCGCCACATAAAGCGGAATCGGCGCGGCTTTGCGATGGTCTGGAGGGTGATGGCGTCTATACCCGGGTGGTCAACACCGTGCGGCGCGAGTCGGACGGGCGTTTCGTCGGTACGCTGCTCGACGGGCGCGGATTTGTCAGCGGCATGACATCGCAAGGCCATGCGGTCGCCGGACGGCGCTTCTACATGGCGGGCGCCGGTGGCGCCGGCACCGCGCTCGCTTATGCGCTGGCCGACAGCGGCGCGGCGGCGCTGACGATCCACAACAGGACGCGCTCGAAAGCCGAGGCACTGGTCGCCGGCGTCGCCAAAGCGTTTCCCCGGTGCGACGTACGGCTCGGCACCGCCGATGCCTCCGGCCACGACGTCGTCGTCAACGCCACCTCGCTCGGTCTCAAGCCCGACGACCAGTTGTCTTTCGATCTGGCAAGTGCCGATCCTAAAGCGCTCGTCGCCGAAGTGGTGATGAAACCGGACATGACGCCATTGCTGATTGCCGCCAAGGCGCGCGGCTCGGCCATCCATTTCGGCACCCATATGCTCAACGGCCAGCTCAATCTGATGATGGAGTTTCTCGGCCTGAGCAAAAAGGGAATTCGTTAGTCCTCGATCCCCTTGAGTGTGAGACCAGCGCGATGACCTACGTCGTTAATGAGAGCTGCATCAAGTGCAAATACCTAGACTGCGTCGAAGTCTGCCCGGTCGACTGCTTCTATGAAGGCGAGAACATGCTCGTCATTCATCCCGACGAATGCATAGACTGCGGCGTCTGCGAGCCGGAATGTCCCGCGGAGGCGATCAAGGCGGATACCGAGCCGGGCTTGCAGAAATGGTTGGAGCTCAACGCCAAATACGCGAGCGTCTGGCCGAATATCACCGAGAAGGGCGATCCGCCGCCCGACGGCAAGGAATTCGAAGGCGTGCCCGACAAGTTTGAAAAATACTTCAGCCCGAATCCCGGCCAATGAGCGAGGACCTCGCTGAAGCTCTGGCCCGGGCGCGCGCACAGGCGAGTTTGCTCGATGTCGGCCCTTGGCGCGACGCGCTGAGCGACATCGCGGCCGGCTATCGCGTGCAGACGCGGCTCGCCGCGTTGGCGGGCGGCGCCGTGGCCGGCTGGAAGGTGACCGCGCTTAGTGCCGAACAGCAGAAGATGTTCGACATCGATCGGCCGGTCGGCGGCGTCATGCTGGCCGCGTTTGCCCATGAGGCGCCGGCGACGCTGGCGCTCGCGCGCTTCGTCGGCCCGCTGCTCGAATGCGAGATCGCCTATCGGCTGGCGCGCGACCTGCCGCCGCGCGGCACGCCCTATACGCGTGCGGAGATTGCCGAGGCGGTCGACGCGCTGGTGCCGGCCTACGAAATCGCCGACCTGCGCGTGCCGGCTGAGGCGCCGGGCCTGTTGAAGATCGCCGACTGCGTCGGCAACGGCGCTTTCATCGCCGGTCCGGCGGTCGCTGACTGGCGCGGGGTTGCGCTCGGCACCATCGAGGTGGTGCTCAGCCACAACGACGTCGAGGTTGCCCGGGGGCCCACCGCCCGCGTCCTCGGCGATCCCCTGATGGCGGTGGTGACGCTGGCCAATGCGCAGCCTTTGCCGGCCGGCGGGCTCAAGCGCGGGCAGATCGTGACCACCGGCACCTGCACGACGCCGCTGGCTTTAGAGCAGGGGGTTTACGTCGCCGACTTTGGTCCGCTCGGCAGCCTAAGCTTGACGGTAACGTAGCGGCTAAAACTTGGCGTCGCGCTTTTCCTGAAACGCCTCGATGCCCTCCAGGCGCGCTTTGTCGGACATGCAAAGGACGTGCAACTCGTTCTCGTAGCGCAATCCGGTCTCCAGCGGCATCGACAGTGCCGCGCGGACCGCCGCCTTCACGGCTTGCGTGGCGACCGGGCTGAAGGAAGCGATTTTTTGCGCCAGCGCCTGCGCGCGCGAGCCGACATCGGCATCCTCGACGACTTCCTCGATCAGCCCGATACGCAGCGCCGTCTCCGCACTCATGGGGTCGCCGGTCAGCAATAGGTGCATGGCTTGGCCGACCCCGACAAGACGCGGCAGCATCTGCGAGGCGCCGCCGCCGCCGAGCCAGCCGCGGGTGATCTCAGGCGCGCCGATTTTGGCGCTGCGCCCGGCGATGCGGATATCGGCGGCTATGGCGATTTCCAGGCCGCCGCCCAGCACCCAGCCTTTCAGCGCGGCGACGACCGGCTTGCGGATGTCGCGCACCAGCGCGGCGTATTCGACGCGGTCGCGGAAGGCGAGCATGTCGGACAAATCGACCAGGGTATTGAGATCGCTGCCGGCGGAGAAGGCGCGCTCACCGGCGCCGGCGATGGTGGCAACGCGGATATCGCCGTTTTCGTCGATCTCGCGGCAGACGCGCTGCAATTCGCGCGTCATGTCCGGGGTGATGGCGTTCATCTTGTCGGGCCGGTCGAGCACGATCTGCCCGATCCTGTCCTGCACCATGAGCGTGACATGGCCGCTCATGCGGGCTCCTTGTTGTCGGCGGCAGCCGCGATCGAACGCCGCTCCACCTCGCGCAAGATGCCGGCGACATCGATGCCGGGGCCGAACCGGTCGATCATGTCGCCGAACATGCCGACCAGGCAGTTTAGCAATGTGAGTTCGAGACCCATTTCGCCGGCAAAGCTTTGCGCGGTACGCATATCCTTGAGCTGGTATTCGGCCGGGCTGCCGGGAACGAAATTGCGTTCGATCATGCGCTCGCCGAGCACGTTGAGAATCTTCGAGTCGCCGAAGCCGCCCATCAGCGCGCGGCGCACCGCCGCCGGATCGGCGCCGCCGCGGGCGGCAAAATGCAGCGCTTCCGCCACGGCGGCGATGGTTCCGCCGACGATGATCTGATTGGCGAGCTTGCTCATCTGCCCGGCGCCGACCGGCCCGACATAGGTGACGCGGCCCATCGCCGAAAAGACTTCGGCGAGCCGGTCGATCACTGCGCGCTCGCCGCCGGCCATGATGGCGAGCGTGCCGTCGCGCGCGCCGGGTTCGCCGCCGGACACCGGCGCATCGATATAGTCGACGCCGCGCGCGGCAAACCGCGGCGCCTGGGCGCGGCAGGTTTCGACCGGGATCGAGCTCATCACCACCAGGGCCGATCCGGACTTCAGCGATTCCGCCGGTCTGTGGCCCGTGTTATCGGGGGAGAACAGCACCTCCTCGACCACCGGGCCGTTACTCAGCATTACGATGGCGACGTCAGCACCGGCGCAGGCCGCCGACGGGCTGTCGGCAATCTTTGCGCCGAACTCGGCGAGCTTCTCGGCTTTGCCGCGGCTGCGATTCCACACCGTCACGGCAAAGCGGCCTTGCGCCAGTCGGCGTGCCATGTGCCCGCCCATGATGCCGGTGCCGATGAGCGCGATCGAACGCAAGGAGGCCATTGCGTCAGCCCACCGCCGCCTTTTTGACGGTCGCGAGACGCTTGAATTCCGGCGACTTCTTATAGTGCGCGTCGAGCGGATAGCAGCCCGAGACAATGCCGTTGCGCGGCGCCGTGGTGCAGTCGCTGAAGGTCCGGCAATATCGCTTCTTCTGCGGCGGCTCGCCGCGCAAAATGGCGAGCGGCAGCTCCGGATAGGCGAGCACCATGCGGCCGAGCCCAACGAGGTCGACCCAACCGCGGCTGACCACGGCCTGCGCCACGTTGGGGAAGAAATCCTGCAAATAGGTATAGCCGCTGCCCATGAAGCAGAAATCAGGGAACGCCGCCTTCAGATCGCGCACGACCGAGAGCTGGCGCATGACGCCGACGAAGGGGTCCTCCGGCGGGTGATAACCGTCGGACGGCGGATAAAGCGCCGGGCGAATGATGTGCGGATTGTAATAGGGGCTCGCCGCCGTGATGTTGACAAAGCGGATGCCGAGGCCGCGCAGGATTTCCAGGAACGCTTTCGGCTCGGTCAGGTCGTATTCCAGCGGATTGTCCGGATTGGCGCCGAAGGCATAGCGATAGGGCAGGGTGTGCTCTTCCGGAACGCCTGGACCGAGTGCACCCGGCGCCGAGCGCGCCGGATCTGGTTTGAACGGTACCGAGTCGATGGCGCTCAGGCGCACGCCCATGCGCAAACCAGGCGCCTCGGCGCGGATGCCTTCGACCACCTCGCGCAGAAAACGCGTGCGGTTTTCCAGGCTGCCGCCGTAAGGGCCGGGCCGGTCCACGGCGCTCAAGAATTCATGCGCGAGATAGCCGTGGCAATGCTTGATGTCGACAAAATCGAAGCCGCAAGCTTGCGCGCGCTTGGCGGCCAGCACGAAGTCTTCGACCAGTTTCTTGATCTCGTCGTCGCTGATCACCGGCCGGTCGGCCGGATAGCCGAACTTGCGGTCGAGTAGCGGATGGCGATAGGCGATGATCGATTCGAATTTGGTGTTGTCGTTCGGCTTGCAGAAGCGGCCCGAATGGGTGAGCTGCAGGCCGATGATGACGTCGTCGCCGTCCTCACCGGTCGCTTCCTTGTGCGCGGCGATGACGCTTTCGCGCATTTCGGCGATGTCGCGCTGGCTTTGCCCGGTCATGATGAGCTGCTTGGGATTGGCGCGGCCATCGGGCCGCACCGCGCAAGCCTCGCCGCCCCACAGCAGTTTGGCGCCGGACAGACCGAAGCGCCGCCAGCGGCGTCTGGTATTCTCGGACGGGCGGCCGTCGCGCTCGCAATCCCAACCTTCCATCGGTTGGATCGCCAGACGATGACCGATGGTCATGCCGTCGAACTCGAGCGGCGAGCCGAGCGGCGATTGCGGGCCGTGCGCGACGATGTCGTCGCAGGGCATGTCGAGCCCAAGCGATTGCAGGTAATTGCGAAATCCGGTGACGCCGTCGAGCGAGCCAGCCTTGGGATAATCGCCGAATTTCATGTTTCCTCCGATCGTGCCGGCAACTTCAGATGACGCAGCCTCAGCCGCGATGCGCGGTGACGTAAGCCATGATGACCTCGACGGCATGCGCCCGCCGCAACTTTTGTTCGGCCGGGCTCGACAGCGGACGCCCGAAGGCAGCCGCCAGCGTCGCCGCATTGGAAAAGTAGAAATAACTCAAGCCCGACATGGACACGTAAAGGTGCAGCGGATCGATGCCCGGCCGGATCAGTCCGGTCTTTTCGCCGGCGGCGAGAACCTTGCGAATGACGTCGACCAGCGACAGATGCAGGTCACGCAGCTTGCGCGAGCGCTTGAGATATTTTGCGCGGTGCATGTTCTCGCCGGCGAGCAGAGAAATGATCGTCGGATTCTTCTGGTAATAGTCGAACTTGAACTCGACCAGCGTCTTGATCGCTTCGAGCGGCTCAAGATGCGTGAGATTGAGCTCGCGCTCGGCCTTGCGCATGGCGCCATAGGCGCGCTCGAGCACCGCCAGATACAATTCTTCCTTCGAGCCGAAATAGTAATAGAGCATGCGCTTATTGGCGTCGGCCTGTTCGGCGATGACGTCGACGCGGGCGCCGGCCAGGCCCTTGCTGGCGAATTCGGCTTCGGCCGCCGCCAGAAGCGCTTGCTGCGTGCGCTCCGCGTCGCGCACTGGCTCAAGGCGGGGCCTCCCTTTCGGCGCGACGCTTGTTCTCTTCGGTTTCGGCGTGACGGCGAGCGGCATTAGAGTTGTCCTGCTGTGAGGAACCGTTCGAGGCGCGCGGATCGGTTCGGACGCCGATTGGCTGCGATTATAGCGGCAAGATTCATGGGTTCGGGCCGGAAAATCCGCTCGTCCATTTCCTTGAGCGCGGGCGAGATGTCGGGCTCGAACTGCATCTGCGCGACGATATCGCGTTGAAGGTCGACACCCGGCGCGATTTCGATCAATTCAAGCCGGCCGGCCGCGTTGCGCCCGAACACGGCGCGTTCGGTAACGTACAACGCGCGCTGGCCATTGGCGGCGGCGAGCGGACCAGAATAGGTCACCTGTCCGACCTTGCGGACGAATTTCTTTTCCGTTCCCTCGCGTTTGATCTGCGTGCGGCCGCCGGGCCAGCCGATATCGAGGCCGCCGGCGGTAAAGGTGCCGCTGAAGATCATGGTCTTGGCGTTCTGGCTGATATTGATGAAGCCGCCCGGTCCGACGATGCGGTCGCCGAAGCGGCTGACATTCACGTTGCACTGTTCGTCGACTTCGGCAAACGACAGAAACGCGAGATCAAGACCGCCGCCATCGTAAAAGTCGAACTGGTAGGGCTGGTCGACCATGGCCTGGTAGTTGCGCCCGGCGCCGGGCTCGTTGCCGGTCGCCGGCGCGCCGCCGATAAGCCCTTGCTCGTTGGTAAGCACGACGTCGTCGATAGCGTTCTCTTCGGCGGCGATCGAGGCGATGCCGGTGGAGATACCCGAGCCAAGATTGCAGATGGCGCCGCTGAACAGTTCGAGCGCCGCGCGCCGCGCCACCACCTTGCGCGGCGAAAAGGGCAGCGCGGCGATGTGCGTCAACGGCACTTTCATCTCGCCGGCATAGGCAGGATCGTGCGCCGTGAAAAAAGTCTGGGTCTGCGCGGGATCGACCACGATCAGATCGACGAACATGCCGGGGATTTTCACCTGCTTCGGCGGCAGCGTACCGCGCAGCGCTATGCGCTTGACTTGCGCGATGACGATGCCGCCGCAACGGCGCGCGGCCTGCGCCATCGACAGCATCTCGCCGAAAATGGCTTCATGTTCCATGGTGATGTTGCCATCCTCGTCCGCTGTCGTGCCGCGCAAGAGTGCGACGTCGATATGGAACGGCTTGAACAGCAGATAGTCCTTGCCGCCGATTTGGGTGAGTTCGACGAGGTCTTCTTGCGCGCGCGCACTCTGCTTGCCGCCGCCGTGTCGCGGATCGACGAAGGTGTCGAGGCCGACATGGGTGACGAGCCCGGGGCGGCCTGCCGCCATCTCGCGCGTCAATTGCGAAAGACAGCCTTGCGGCAACGTATAGGCTTCGATTTCGTTCGCCGCAGCCATGCGTTCGACCGGCGGTGAATCGACCAGCGTGCCGCAGACGACGCGCTTCAAAAGGCCGGGATAGGCGAGATGGCCGATGCCGCGCTGGGCGCGGTCGCCGAGGCCGACCGGGTGCACCGTGGTGAGATTGCGCGGCTCGCCTTCGTTCAAGAATCGTTTGCCGATAGCCGCGATCAGCGTGTCGGGAACCGCGTGCCCGGCGCCGGAACCGCCGATCAGCAGCGTGTCGCCGCTGGCGACGAGGCTCGCCGCTACATCGGCCGTGACGACGCGCGGCGCCATGTCCGCCTCCTTCAGGCCGCGACGCCGTGCGTGCGCATGACATCGTTCAGGCGCGCGACGGCGAGGTCGGGATCGCTGATGAGGCCGGCCGCATCGGCGAGCTTGAAGGCCTCGACGAGATGCAAGAGCGAACGCGCGCTTTGCTGGCCGCCGACCATCACGAAGTGCTTCTGGTGGCCGTTGAGATAGGCGAGGAAGACGACGCCGGTCTTGTAGAACTGCGTCGGTGCTTTGAAGATATGGCGCGACAGCGGCACGGTCGGCTCAAAGATTTTCCAATATTGGTCGAGATCGCCGCGCGCGTGCGCGGCAAGCGCCGCCGATGCCGCCGGGGCGATCACATCGAAAATGCCGAGCAGCGCGTCCGAATAGCCCTTTTCGTCGCCGGCGATCAGCTCAGCGAAATTAAAATCGTCGCCGGTATAGGTGCGCACGCCCTGCGGCAAATGCCGCCGCATGCGGACTTCCTTGTCCTTGTCGAGCAGTGACAGCTTGACGCCGTCGACCTTGCTGGCGTTATCGGCGACGATGTCGATGCAGACGTCCATCGCCGCGTTGTGATCGACATTGCCCCAGTATCCTTTGAGCGCCGGATCGAACATTTCGCCAAGCCAGTGGATGATCACCGGTTCGCGCACCTGCTTGAGAATGCGCCCGTAGACTTTGGCGTAATCGTCGGGTGATTTGGCGGCGACGACCAGTGCCCGGCTCGCCATCAGCACGATGCGGCCGCCGCAGGCCTCGACCGCCGAAATCTGTTCCTCGTAGGCGCGGATGACGTCGTCGATGGTCACCGAGCCTGTCGGCGCCAGCTGATCGGTGCCGACGCCGGAGAAAACGGCGGCGCCCGGCACGCCGCGCGCCGCTTCCACCGAAAGACGGATCAATTGCAGCGCGTTCTTCCAGTCGAGGCCCATGCCGCGCTGCGCGGTGTCCATCGCCTCGGCGACGCCGAGCCCCAGGCTCCACAGATGCCGGCGATAGGCGATGGTCGCGTCCCAGTCGATGGCCGGCTGCAGCCAGGGATCGATGTCGGCGAGCGGATCGGCGACGATGTGGGCGGCGGCGAGGGCGATGCGATCGAAATTGCGTTCGCCGCTTCCATTCCACGCCGGCGGGCCCTTGAGCCGGTAGGGCTCGGTGCCGCCGTCGCGCGTCGGTAAATTCACCACCGGCATCGTTACAACCGAAATCAGGTATGAATAACTAGTTAGTTACTTATATTGCGAAGGCATCGAAACTGTCAACGCGAGGCGGGTTTCAATCCATGGCCAGCACGCCTTTGGATTTGAAGATGTTACGGATGTGCGTTGAGTACTCGTGAAAGCGCTCCGGCAGCTGGTCGAGCCGCCGCGGGCGCGGCAGGTCGATATCGAGAATCTCGACGATGCGGCCCGGGCGCGGTCCCATCACCACGACGCGATCGGCGAGCAGCACAGCTTCCGGAATGCTGTGCGTGATGTGCAGCGCGGTCTTGCGCGTCTCCATCCAAAGCTTCTGGATGTCCATGGAAATCTGTTCGCGGGTGAGCGCGTCGAGCGCGCCGAACGGCTCGTCCATCATCAGCATGGCCGGACCATGCACCAGCGCGCGGCAGATGGACACGCGCTGGCGCATGCCGCCGGAGAGTTCGTAGGGCTTTTTCTTCTCGAAGCCTTCGAGCCCGGTGGCTTTGAGCAGGTTGCGCGCAACCGGCTCATATTTGGCGCGATCCATCTTGCGGATGTCGATCTGCAGCATCACGTTCGCCAGCACGTCGCGCCAGTCGAGCATGATGGCTTCCTGGAACACGATGCCGACGTCGGTCTGCGGGCGGTCGACGCGGGTGCCGCCGATAGTGATGGTGCCCGACGTGTAGGGCGCAAGCCCCGCCACCATCTTCAGGATCGTGGTCTTGCCGCAGCCGCTCGGCCCGACGATGGCGACGAATTCGGATTGCTTGATGTCGAGATTGATATCGGCGCAGGCTTCGATGTCGCCGCCGGTCGTCTGGTACGTCTTGGCGACGTTGTGCAGCCTGATGAATGGCTCGCTCATATGCCGATTTAGCCCATCTGTGACGTTAGGAAGCAAACGACCTCTCCGCAGTTACACCGCGGAGAGGCCGACGCGAGGAAATTTACTTTTTCGTGTAGGGCGGCTCCGAGAGATAATCGTTAGTGTAGTATTTGCTCATATCTTTCGCCTCCGGCATCTTTGCGTATTTTTGCAGAAGATCCTGGCTTTCTTGCCAATCCTCCTTGGCCGACCACATCAGCGGCTTTCCCTCGGTATGCTTGGTGTGGACGATGGTCATGGTGCCGTTGATCTCGAGTAACGCGATTTCCATGTTGAAGGCGGGCGCGTGCTTGATGAAGATCTGGGCCGCTTCGTCGCGATGCTTGTCGGTGTATTCCCAGCCGCGCTGTGACGCGCGCAGGAAGCGCTTCAACTCGTCCTGGTGCTTGGCGTCCTTGAGCCAGTCTTTGTTGACGATGACGGCGCTGCTCAACGTCGTGATGCCGGCCATGTCGTAGAGGCGTGTCCAGCCCATCTTCACGCCGGACTTGAGCTGCATGCGCGGGCCTTGATCCATGAAGTAACCGAGCAGCGAGTCCGCCTGCTTGGCCAGCACGGCCTGTTCCTTGGCCGCCGGCGTTGCAACTGTGATTAGCTGGACGTCGCTGAGCTGCATGTTCAGCTTGCCCATGAAGGCGGTGAAGATGGCGAGGCTGGCGTCGCCGGCGGTAATGGCGATGCGGCTGCCCTTGATTTCGGAAACCTTGGTCGGCCGTGCGTTGTCGGCGCGGTAAATGAAGGACATCGGGCTTTGCTGCAGCGTCACGCCGACGGCTTCGATGGGCATGCCGGCATTGATGCCCCGCATCATGGTGGCGGCATCGACATAGGCCACCGGATTTGTCGCGTTGGCGACGAGCTGCGCGACCGTGGTGGAGCCGCTGCCCTCGAGAATCTCGACGTCGAGGCCTTCTTCTTTGTAGAAGCCCTTGTCGAGGGCGACGAAGAAGGGCGCGTGCTCGCCGTAGAGCGTCCAGTTCAGACGAAATGGAAACTTGTCCTGCGCGCTGGCTGCGCTGGTCAACGCTGAGAATGCTGCCACAGCGGCAAATAGCGAAAGAATAGTCGTCGTGCGTTTCATGTCTTCTTCTCCTCCCTGATGGTCTGCTTTTTGAAGAACCTTGTTTGATGCGGCGCCGCCTTTTTCGCGCGGGCCGCCGACTACATCGTTCCAGCCTCCGTGGGGACGCGGTGGGTGACGTGCCATGGAATGAGGAAGCCTTCCAGAATCTCCACGGCGTAATAGAAAACCAGGCCGATGATGGTCAGCGCCACGATGGTGGCGAACATCATCGAGGTTTCCATGTTCGAGTTGGTGACCAGCAGCAGGTAACCGAGCCCCTTGTCGGCGCCGACGAATTCGCCGACCACGGTGCCGGCAATCGCCAGCGTGGCGGCGACTTTGAGCCCGCTGAACAGATAGGGCAGGCTGGTCGGCAGCCGGAAGCTGGTGAAAATCTGCATCCGCGTCGCGCCCATGGAGCGCGCCAGATCGCCCATTTCCGGCGACATCGAGCGCAAGCCCACGGCGGCGTCGATCACGATGGGGAAAAACGAGATGAGGAACGCCACCAGGACTTTCGGCGTGGCGCCGACGCCGAACCAGACCAGAAACAGCGGCGCGATCGCCACCTTGGGCACGATCTGGAAGAACAGCATCGTCGGCATCACCAATTCATTGAAGCGCTTGGATGAGGTGATGGCGATCGCCAGCGGAATGGCGATGGCGACTGCCATGGCGTAGCCCGCCAGCATTTCATAGACCGTGACCCAGCCGTGCCGCAGCAAATCCGGGAAGCGCGCGATGAAGGTCTCGGCAATCTGCGGCGGAGTTGGCAGCAGATAGGGCGGAATGTTGTAGACGATCACGAACAACTGCCACGCCAGCAGGAACGCGGCGATGCCGACAAGCGGGGTGAGCCGCTTGAGCAAGCCGACGCCGGCGGCGGCCGTCGTGCCGGCGGTCACTTTCGCGCTATCGCTTACCAGCGCCATGGTCCGACCTTGGTAGAGCTTCGTTTCATCGCGTGTTCGCCATCAGCGTAGCAGACCCCTCAGGCCGGTAAAGCATCGCGCGATTGCACGATCGTGTTCATCGCGCGGTGAATTTCGCCACTCAGATCGAGGCCCAAGCCCGGCGCAGTGGGCACGCGCAAGATGTCGCCCACGGCGCGGAATTGCGGATCGCTGGTGCCGCGGTCGGCGATATATTGCGGGCCGTTCATCGCCGCGGGGAATTCAAGACCCGCCGCGGCGAAGAAATGCACGGAAGCCGCCATCGACAGCTCCGGATCGGTCAGACCCGAGGCGAACAGCAAGAGATCGTGGTCGCGCAGTAGGTCCGCGATGCGCGCGGCATGCCACAAGCCGCCGCAGCGGGCGACCTTCATGGCGATGCCGTCGAACATGTCGAGCGCGATAAATTCGGCGGTTTCCACCGGCGAGACGATGCCTTCGTCCATCAGGAGTGGCAGCGCGCCCTGGCGCTTGAGGGCTTGATAGCTGCGGATCCGATTGGGCGGCAGCGGCGATTCAATCGCGCGCAAGCCAAGATCGGCAAGTTTCGGCGCCATCGCCAGCGCGGTTTCGAGGTCGTAGCTAGTATTGGCGTCGCACCAGTGAAAACCGTCCGGGGCGAAGGCCGTGACCGCGCGAACGAGTTCGCAATCGTAACTCGGGGTCTGCGGATATCCGACCTTGATGTTGAAGTTCGTGTAGCCGAGCGAATGTGCTTGCGCGAGCTGCTCATGCGCGCCCGCGATGGTCGGTGACTGGATAGTCCAGCTGAGCTTTACGGCGGTTTTCTTGGCGCCGCCGAGCAGATCGGCGACGGAGCGTCGTGTCTGCTTGCCCCATAGGTCGTAGCAGGCGAGATCGATAGCGGCCTTGCATAGCGGTTGGCCGACGGAAAAAGACGGCCTGATCGCGCGTTCCATACGCGCATGAATATCGGGAATGTCGCTCGGATCGGCGCCGAGGATGACAGGTGCGAGATAGTGACGCAGCGTCGTCTCCACCGTCTCGATGGTCTCGTAGGTCCAGGTTTCGATAGGGACCGACTGGCCCCAGCCCTCGAGGCCGTTCTCGTCGGTGAGCCGCAGCACGATGGTCGGACGCGCTGGCGTTCGGAAAAACTTGAATTCGCCGACCAGCGGATAGTCGACCCGTCCGATATCGACGCGCGCAATGCGAGCCATCCGCAAGCCTTTCCGGGGTTTCCTTCGTCCCTCCCTCTTGCTGACGTTTGCGATCGGGGAGGTTGGCCCCAGTTTAACTATCTGGTTAGATCGGCGCGAGCAAAAACTGTAGGCAGGAACGGCTTCCTGCGAATTGCCAGTGTGGGCAGGCTCCAATATTGCTAGAAATTTGCGCAGCCTGGCGCCGCGCTGCGGAAGCGTTTAATCGGCTGGCGCCAACATTCCGGTGGTGAAACGACGTGGCCGCGCCTCAATTCCTCGTCCGCGACGTGCAGCTCTACGAGCGAGCGGTGCACCTGCGCATGCCGTTCCGCTTCGGCGTGGTGACGCTGACCGAAGCGCCGCAGTGCTTTGTGCGCGCGCGCATAGAGCTTGCCGGCGGGCAGTCGCATTGGGGGGCGGCCGCCGAGCTGCTGGCGCCCAAATGGTTCGACAAGAACCTGGCGCTGTCGAACGAGGACAATTTCAACCAGCTTCGATTGTCGTTGCGGCTCGCGGCCGAGAGCTATCTGCAGTCCGACCGCCCGCGCACGGCGTTTGGTCACTTCGCCGGCCATTACGCCGAGCAGATTGCCGCCGGCGCGGCGCGCGGTCTTAATCCGCTGGTGGCCAATTTCGGGCCCGCGCAGATCGACCGCGCAGTGCTCGACGCCTTGTGCAAATGCCTCGGCGTCTCGTTCTATGAGGCGGCGCAACGCAATTTGGTCGGCATCGATCCGGGTTTGTTGCCGGCGCGTCTACCCGAGTTGGCGGGCTTCGACATGACGCGATTTCTTGCGCAGCTGGCGCCCGCCAAAACGATCGCCGCTCGCCACACTGTTGGCTTGGTGGATGTCATTGCCGGTCATCCGAACCAAGTCGGCGACGGTTTGCCGGAATCGCTGGAGGAGGTGGTGGCGACGTACGGCCACAGCTATTTCAAGCTCAAGGTGGGCGGCGATGTCGTTGCCGATCTGCAGCGGCTGAGCGAAATCGCGGCGGTACTCGATTCGTTGCCTGAACTTTATTTCGTTTCGCTCGACGGCAACGAGCAATATAACGACATAGAAGCACTGCTTGATTTGTTGCGGCGCATGCAGGCAGCGCCAAAGTTGGCCCGGCTGGTCTCGAGCACGATGTTCATCGAGCAACCGATCAACCGCGCGCACGCGCTCGACGGCGATGTGTCGGCGATCGCGCGATTGAAGCCGGTGATCATCGACGAATCCGACGACGATCTCGCGACTTTCCCGCGCGCGCGCGCTTTGGGTTACGCGGGCGTTTCCAGCAAATGCTGTAAAGGCCTATACAAATCGATCCTCAACGCGGCGCGCTGCGCCATGTGGAATGCCGATAGCAGCGATGCGCACTATTTCATGACCGGCGAGGATCTCACGACCCAGGCGGGGCTCGCCGTCCAACAGGATCTCGCGCTGGTCAATCTGATCGGCCTTCGGCACGTCGAACGCAACGGCCACCACTATGTCAACGGCATGGCCGGGCTGCCGCAGCCGGAGCAGGACGACTTCCTTGCCGCGCATCCCGATCTCTATGAGCGCAGCCACGACGCGGTGCGCTTGAAGATTCGCGCGGGGCAACTCGCCATCGGCTCGCTGGCTGGACATGATTTTGCGTCCGGCGCCTGTCCGGACTGGACGCAGCTTGCCGCGCTCGCCGAACCTCCGGCGTCTTTCAAAAGCGCTTAGTGCCGGCCTTCGTAGAGATTGCGCCCGCGCACCAGCGCGCGAATCTTGCCGTCGGCGATGCCGCGCTTGAGCATCCAGAAGCCGCAATCGGGATGGATGTAGCGCACGCGTCCCGTCCCCAACACCTTGTCGGCGTGCTCGATAGCGCGGGCAATGGCGTCGGCGGATTCGATCACCGTTTGCTTGATATCGACCACGCCCAGACCGAAGCCGATCTCCGGCCGCAGCTCTTTGAACACTTCGAGTTCCTGCGGCGGCCGGTGCGCGTTTTCCATGACGATGTGATCGACATGCAGGGCGTTCAAATAGCTGATGAGCTGGCCCCAGCCGCCTTGCTGGATGGTTTGCCCGCCGTAATTGCCGAAACAAAGATGCACCGCCGGCGTGGTGGGGATCGCGCGCAGCACGCGGTTCATCGCTTGCGCCGCCCATTCCCATTCGTGCGGTGCGCCGGGAAGGTTGGCTTCGTCAACCTGGATGACCTCGGCGTCAATGTATTTCACCTGCTCGGCCAGCACATCGGCGATCGCCATCGCCAGGGCTTCTTTGTCTTTGTAGTGCGTGTTGAGCAGCATCTTGGCCAGCATATGCGGGCCGGTGAGGGTGAACTTGAACGGCTTTGACGCCAGCGCCTTGGCGCGGGCGCTGGCCGCCGGCAAATCGAGCGAGCCGGGGCCGATCGGCGCCACCACCACGCCCGACGGCTTCTTGCGGAATTCCATGCCGGGCGCCTTCTTGAACGCCATCCACTCGGCAAGCCCGATCTCACGCCGCACGCCTGCCAACGGCAGCACGAAATACTCGATCATGCCGTTGGTTTCGGGATGATTGACATCGAAGCGATAGAGCTCGCCGTCGCACACCAGGTCGATGCCGGCTTTCTCCTGCGTGTCGATGACGACGCGGGTGGCATCGACGAGCGCCTGCTCTGACGGCAACGCCACCAGCCAATCCGGGATGGGATAGGAACCGACGGTGGTGGTTTGGATGCGCGCTGCAGGCATGATTGGGCCGTTCCCTTGTGTTGTGCTCGTGATTGTTAGCGATTTGTCAGGCCGGCGCCATTTGCTTCGAGGCAATGCGCGCGCCCTCGATCAGCGCGTCGAACTTCGCCCAGACGATGCTTTCGTGGATTTCGTCGTTGCCGGCGAAGCTGGCGAAGCCGCAATCCGTCCCGGCGATGACACGCTCCATACCGAAAGCATCGACCCAACGGCCGAGCCGCTGCGCGATCAACTCCGGATGCTCCACCATCACGTTGGACTGCGTGATCATGCCGGGAATCATGATGACATCGTCCGGCAATTTGGCGTCACGCCACACCGTCCACTCGTGTTCGTGCCGCGGATTGGCCGCTTCAAAGGAGAAGGCGCCGGCATGAATGCGGCCGAGGATGTCGATGATGTATTTGGTCTCGATGTCGTGCACGCGCGGGCCGAAATTGATGCCGTAGCAGGTGTGGAAGCGCACGCGGTCCTTCGGGATGCCGCGCAAAGCGTGATTGATGGCGTCAACGCGCAGCGCGATCCACTTGCGGCACTCATCCATCGTCTTGTCGGGATGGCAGACGTAATAGGTGACGAGATGCGGGTCGTCGACCTGGACGACAAAGCCGGCATCGACGATGGCGCGGTATTCCTGGCCGATGGCGTCGGCGAGGGCGAAGAGGTACTCCTCTTCGGACTTATAATAGGCGTTGCGGTTCCAGTCCTCGATGCTCGACACCGACGTCGCCGGCAGGAAGACGTCGGTGACGTCGACGCCTTTGAGGGCTGCCTTCATGTTCTCCAGATCCGCTTTCAGGTATTCGCCGCCGCGATAAGTGACCGGGCCGGTGCAGACCAGGTGCTTGTGGTGGGTGTGCACGTTAGCCAGTTGCGGCCGGTAGTAGTCGGAAAATTCTTTGACCTCGCGCGAGCCGGCCCAGGGGCTCTGGTTGCGCGCCGCGCTGTCGGGTTCAAAACCACCCAGCCGTTCGTTGATGTAGGTAATGAAGCTTGGCTTGCTCATTTCGCCGTCGTCGACGATATCGATGCCGACGTCGACCTGCTTGCGCACGATGTCGGCCACCGCTTGGCGCACGCGCGCCTGGTAGCGCGCTTCGTCGATCGCCTCGCCTTTGCGCCGCGCCACGGACATGGCGTGGAGGTCGGCCGGGCGCGGCAGACTGCCGACATGGGTGGTGAGGATGCGCTCGGCGCTGTGTCGCATGGCGTTTGGCTCCCGCAATTTTGTAATTAACTGGATTGTTACTCCGCTGGCGGGCGAGTTCAAGCGTCCAGCGCGTGTGCAACGGCGCGGCTGGAAAGCAGTTCGGAGACTGAAGCGTGGGATGAAAAAGTGGGCCGCGCTGCGGCCTTATCGCCCCTGATAGGCGGGCGTGTGCACGATCAGGCCGTCGAGCTCTTCCGTCACCTTAATCTGGCACGACAGCCGCGAGGTCGGCTTCACCTCGAAGGCGGAATCGAGCATCTCTTCTTCCTCTTCCGAGGGCGGACCGACAATCGGACTCCACTTGTCGTCGACATGCACCAGGCAGGTCGCGCAGGTGCAGCCGCCGCCGCACTCGGCAACAATGCTGGAGACGTCGTTGCGCAACGCCGTCTCCATCACGGTCGAGCCGAGTTCCGCCTCGACGGTGTGCACCGTGCCGTCATGCTCGATGTAGGTGATCTTGGGCATGCGGGGGGTTACGCCACACCGAGCTTTTTCTGCAGGTTGGTGGACGACGTCGTGTACTGGAACACCAATTTCTTATCGGGATAGACGTAGTGGTAGGCCTTCTGCGCCATCAGCGCGACTTCGTGAAAGCCCGAGAGAATGAGCTTGAGCTTGCCCGGATAGGTGTTGATGTCGCCGACCGCGAACAGGCCGGGGATGTTGCTCTCGAAGGCGGCGGTGTCGACGGGGATTAGTTCGTCTTCCATCTTGATGCCCCAGTCCGCCACCGGGCCGAGCTTCATGGTCAGTCCGAAGAACGGCAGCATGGCGTCACACTCGACGCGCTCCACCGCGTTGTCTTTACCCTTGATCGAGGCGGCGGCGAGCTGGCCGTCGGCGCCTTCCAGCTCGCTCACCTGACCGATCTTCAAGTCCATGCTGCCGGCGGCGACCAGCGCGCGCATTTTGTTGACGCTGTCGGGGGCACCGCGGAAGTCGTCGCGCCGGTGTACCAGCGTCAGCCGCTTGGCGAGCGGCTGCAGATTGAGCGTCCAGTCGAGCGCAGAATCGCCGCCGCCGACGACCAAGAGCCGCTTGTCGCGGAAATTCTCCATCTTGCGCACGGCGTAGAAGACCGATTTTTCCTCGTAGGGCTCGATGCCCTGAATGGGCGGGCGCTTGGGCTGGAACGAGCCGCCGCCGGCCGCGATCACCACCGATTTGCATTCGAAGGTCTTGCCGCCGTCGGTGCGCACGCGAAACGCCGGATCGCCGATCTTCTCGACCGTGGTCACCATCTCGTTGAGATGGAAGGTCGGCCCGAACGGCTTGATCTGCTGCATCAGCGCGTCGGTGAGGCCGTGGCCAGTGATGTAGGGAATGCCGGGAATGTCGTAGATCGGCTTTTCCGGATAGAGCTCGGCGCATTGCCCGCCGACCTTGTCGAGAATGTCGACGAGATGCGCCTTGATGTCGAGCAGGCCAAGCTCGAAAACCGCGAACAGGCCGACCGGCCCGGCGCCGATGATGAGAACATCGGTCTTGATCACATTGCCGTTCATCTTTTCGTTCATTCTCTCAAATCCCGGCGTTGGCCGGCTCCTCGCTTTTTACTTTGGTCGGTTACGCCGACTTGCGCGCGATGGCATTATCGGGAACCGCGATGCTGCGCAACAGGTCGGCCAGATTCTGCTCGGGCGTCTTCCCGGTGGTCGAGATCACGGCTTCCGCCTTGGCGTAAAGCGGTTCGCGGCTTTTCAAGATCGACACCAGGTCGTCCATGGCGCGGCCGCTATGCGCCATCGGCCGCATATCGCCTTGCGCCATCACGCGCTTCATGTGCTCTTCCGGCTCGGCGCGCACCCAGACGGTGAAGCAGGACGACAGCAGAAGCTCCATCGTGCTCGGCTCGGTGACGATGCTGCCGCCGGTGGCGAGCACGAATTTTGGGTGGCGGCGCAACACGTCGTCGAGCGCCTCGCGCTCGGCGCGGCGGAAGGTTTCCTGGCCGAACATGTCGAAGATCTCGCTCAACGAGGCGCCGCTGCGCTTCTCGATCTCGCGGTCGAGTTCGATGAACGGTACGTCGAGCCGCGCCGCTAGCAGTTCGCCGAGCGTGGACTTGCCGCCGCCGCGTAGTCCGATCAGTGCGATGCGGTGGCGCCGCAGATCGTCGGAAGTTTCGCTCAAGTGCTGCAGCAATAGGTCGCGCGCGCTGCTCAGCGCCGGCGGCGACAGGCGTTCGATGAATTGCGTGAGCAGCACCAGATCGAGCGGCGGATCGGCGCCTTCCTGCACCAACTGCGTCACCGGCAGGCCGAGCGCGCGCGCGATGCGCCGCAACAGCACGATCGAGATGTTGCCTTTGCCGACCTCGAGCTGCGCGAGGTAGCGCTCCGACACGCGCGCGTGCTGGGCAAGCGCCTTGCGCGACATGCCGCGGCGATTGCGCAACGTGCGAACGCGCTCGCCGAGGCGGTGCAGATAGGCCTCGGTGTCACGCGGCTGCTCGCGCGTTGCAGCCTGGTTGGGGCGGACGGCTTTCACTTTTCGACAGACCTGCATTATATTGCCGGATCATTATGCGGCGGCCCGGCGGCAATTGCAATCGTCTCGTGGCGGTCGTTTGGCGGAAAAATCAGCATTTTATGGGATATTCTTACTGACTTGCGAAGGCCTATAAAATAGATGTTTTCGCCGTGGTCGCCGCCATTGTGGCCCGGCGAGAAAAGTGTTAGTCCTATGCAAAATAATGCATAAAGGGAGAAGCGCCGCAGGCAGTGGTGTCCGCGGCCTGAAGCGTATCATGCAAGCAATCGACTTCCAGACCGACCCCGCGCGCTACCGTCACTGGCGCATCGAGCGCGACGGCGACGTCGCTTATCTCATCATGGACGTCGATCAGGCCGGTGGGCTCGGCGACTACGAGCTGAAGTTGAATTCCTACGATCTTGGCGTCGATATCGAGTTGAACGACGCCGTGCAGCGGCTGCGCTTCGAGCATCCGGAGGTGCGCGCGGTCGTCATCAAGTCGGGCAAGGACAATGTCTTCTGCGCCGGCGCCAATATCCGCATGCTCGGCAAATCGACGCACGGGCAGAAGGTGAATTTCTGCAAGTTCACCAACGAGACGCGTCTGGCCATCGAAGACGCGTCGGAGAATTCCAAGCAGGTCTATATCTGCGCCATCAACGGCAATGCCGCCGGCGGCGGCTACGAGTTGGCGCTCGCCGCCGACCACATCATGCTGGTTGACGACCGCCGCTCGGCGGTGGCGCTGCCGGAGACGCCGCTGCTGGCGGTGCTGCCGGGCACCGGCGGGCTCACCCGTGTCACCGACAAGCGCAAGGTGCGGCGTGACCGTGCCGATGTGTTCTGCTCGATCGAGGAAGGCATCCGCGGCAGCAAAGCCGTCGATTGGCGCCTGGTGGACGAAGTCGTGCCCAATTCAAAATGGAAAGAGACGGTGGCCGCGCGCGCGCACGAGATCGCCGCGCGCTCCGACCGGCCGCAAGATGCCAAGGGCATCGCGCTGACGCCGCTCGATCGCAAGATCGACGCCGATCGCGTGTCCTATTCGCACGTCGAGGTCGAGATTGATCGCGCGCGCGGGCTCGCCACCGTCACTGTGCGCGGGCCAATGCAAAATGTTCCGGCCTCGGTCGAAGCCGCGCATGCGCTCGGTGCCAAGTTCTGGCCGCTCACTGTGGCGCGCGAACTGGAAGACGCCGTTTTGCATTTGCGCGCCAACGAGCAGGCGATCGGCGTTCTGCTGCTGCGCACCGACGGCAACGCGCAAGGCGTGCTTGACCACGACGACTTCCTCGGCAAGGCCAATGGCGACTGGCTGATGCGCGAGATCCGTCATTACTTGAAGCGTGTGCTCAAGCGTCTCGATGTGACGCCGCGCAGTATGATTGCGCTGATCGAGCCCGGTTCGTGCTTTGCCGGGACGCTGGCGGAACTCGCCTTTGCCGCTGACCGCTCTCTGATGCTGGTGGGGACCCGCGACGGCGACAACCGCAAAGCTGCGGCGATCACGCTGGGTGCGGCCAATTTCGGCTTTTACCCGATGGGCAACGGGCTGACCCGTTTGCAGACCCGGTTTCTCGGCGAGCCGCAACAGGTCGATAAACTGAAAGAAAAAATCGGCGTGGCGGTGGAAGGCGAGGAGGCCGCTGAACTGGGTCTGGTCACGGTCGCTTACGAAGATTTCGACTGGGACGACGAACTGCGTGTCATGCTGGAGGAGCGCGCGAGTTTCTCGCCCGACGCCATGACCGGCATGGAAGCCAACTTGCGTTTCGCCGGGCCTGAGACCATGGAGACCAAGATTTTCGGACGGCTGACCGCTTGGCAGAACTGGATCTTCCAGCGGCCGAACGCCATCGGCGAGCAGGGCGCGCTCAAGCTTTACGGCAGCGGCGTCTCGCCGACCTTCAATAAGGAAAGGGTGTAGTCATGAATATCGCCGCGGTCGACTATGACGGCTTGATCCCCAACAACGTCGCGCTCGGACAGGACCCGCGTGTCAAGGCGGCGCTGGAGAAGTGGCATCCCGGTTATCTCAACTGGTGGAACGACATGGGGCCGGAAGGCTTCCAGGAATCGCTCGTCTACTTGCGCACGGCGATCAGCGTCGATCCGAAAGGCTGGGCCAAATTCGATTACGTGCGCATGCCGGAATACCGCTGGGGCGTGCTGCTCGCCCCGCAGCATGAGGGGCGCAAGATTCCATTCGGCAGCCACAAGGGCGAGGACGCCTGGCAGGAGGTGCCGGGCGAATACCGCGCCATGCTGCGCCGCCTGGTGGTGATCCAGGGCGACACCGAACCGGCCTCGGTCGAGCAGCAGCGCTATCTCGGCAAGACCGCGCCCTCGCTCTACGACATGCGCAATCTGTTCCAGGTCAACGTCGAAGAAGGCCGCCACTTGTGGGCGATGGTCTATCTGCTGCAGAAATATTTCGGCACCGACGGCCGCGAGGAGGCCGAGGCGCTCCTGCAGCGTCGTTCCGGCGATCCCGACACGCCGCGCATGCTCGGCGCCTTCAACGAAAAGACGCCGGACTGGCTGTCGTTCTTCATGTTCACTTATTTCACCGACCGCGACGGCAAAATGCAACTCGAGGCGCTGGCGCAATCCGGCTTCGACCCGCTATCGCGCACCTGCCGCTTCATGCTGACCGAGGAAGCGCACCACATGTTCGTGGGCGAAACCGGCGTCACCCGCGTCGTGCAGCGCACGTGCGAGGCCATGAAAGAGGCAGGCATCAAGGATCCGCACGACATCGAGAAGGTGCGCAAGCTCGGCGTCATCGACCTGCCGACCATCCAGAAGAAAGCCAACCTGCATTTCTCGCTCACGCTCGATCTGTTCGGCAGCGAGATTTCGACCAATGCCGCCAACGCTTTCCACGCCGGGCTGAAAGGCCGCTACCGCGAGCACCGGCTGGACGACGATCATCAATTGGAAAACAGCACCTATCCGGTGCTGCGCCTGATCGACGGCAAGATTCAGAACGACGACGCGCCGGCGCTGTCGGCTCTCAACATGCGGCTGCGCGACGATTACGTCACCGACGCCAATATGGGCGTTCACCGCTGGAACAAAGTGATCGCGGAGTACGGCATTCCGTTCGAGCTCAAATTGCCGCACGTCGCCTTTCACCGCCACATCGGCGAATTCTCGCGCACCAACGCCGACGTCGACGGCAATGTCCTCACGCCCGCCGAGTGGACCAAGCGGCGCACCGATTTTCTGCCCTCGGCGGCCGACAAGGAGTTCATCGAGAGCCTGATGCAGCCCGAGTTCGAGCTTGGCAAATTCGCCGGCTGGATCGCGCCGCCCAAGGTCGGCATCGACAACAAGCCGGGCGATTTCGAATACGTGAAGATCGCCGACGCGTAAGTTTCAATCTGTCATTCCGGGCCGCGCCGCAGGCGGACCCGGAATCCATAGCCCCGGTTTGTGATTATGGATTCCGGGCTCGCTCGCCATAGCGCGTCGAAGACGCGCGTAAACGCGCTTATGGCTCGCGCCCCGAAATGACGCAAAAATTAAGGGGAGGGCGCGTTGGCGGAATCACTCGAAAGCTATCTCGGCGGCCAATGGTCGCGCGGGCAGGGCCTCGAAACCGAACTGATCGATCCCACCAACGGCACGGTGCTGGCCAGCGCCAGCGCCAAGGGGCTCGATTCTCATTCGGCGCTCGATTTTGCGCGCAGCCGCGGCGGGCCGGCGCTGAGGGCCTTGAGCTACGCCGAACGGGCGAAGCTTTTGGGTGCCGTCGCCGACGTGCTCACCGCCCACCGCGCGCGCTATGAAGAAATCGCAGTCGCCAATTCCGGCAACACCAAGATCGATGCTGCGATCGACATCGACGGCGGCATCGGCACGCTGAAATATTATGCCCGCCTCGGCGCGCCGCTCGGCGAGGCGCAAGCGCTGCTCGATGAGAAGCCGGTGCGGCTCGCCAAGGCCGAGAACTTCCAGGCGATCCACCTGCTCACGCCGCGCCACGGCGTCGCGGTCCATATCAATGCCTTCAACTTCCCGAGTTGGGGCCTGTGGGAAAAGGCCGCCTGCGCGCTGCTTGCCGGTATGCCCATGCTGGCGAAGCCGGCCTCGGCCACCTGCTGGCTCAGCCATCAGATGGTGCGCGACGTGATCGCCGCGAGGGTGCTGCCCGAAGGTGCGCTCAGTCTGTTGTGCGGCGGCATCGGCGACCTGCTCGATCATGTCACCGCCGACGACGTCATCGCCTTCACCGGTTCTTCCGGCACGGCGCAGCACATCGTCGCGCATCCCAACGTGCTGCGTCGCGGCCCGCGGGTAAATATCGAGGCCGACAGCGTCAATGCCGCGCTCCTTGCCCCCGGCAGCGCGCCGGCCACACCCGCTTTCGACGCCTTCATCAAGGAGGTCGCGCGCGAGATGACGGTGAAGGCCGGGCAGAAATGCACCGCGATCCGCCGTGTCTTCGTGCCGGCCGAGCGCGCCGACGCGGCCGCCGAGGCTTTGGCTGCGCGGCTTGCCAAGGTCACGGTCGGCGATCCGCGCGACGAGAAAACGCGCATGGGCCCGCTGGTGACGCGCGCGCAGCAGGACGCCGCGTTGGACGGTATTCGCCGTCTGGAAAGCGAGGCCGATTTCGTCACCGGCAGTTTGAACCCGCCAAAGCTCGAGGGCATCGACGAAGACAAATCGGCCTTTCTCGCGCCGACACTGCTCAAGGTCGAGAACGGCGCCGGGCAGGCGGTGCACGAGACCGAGGTGTTCGGCCCCTGCGCCACCATCGTTCCCTACAAGGACGAGGCGGACGCCTTTACGCTGGTTGCGCGCGGCGGCGGCTCGTTGGTGGCGTCCGTGTTCGGCGAGGATCGCGATTTTCTGGCGCGCGCGGTCATGGAACTGGGCGCGTCGAACGGCCGCGTCCTGGCGGTCGAGCCGTCGATCGCCGACGCCCAAACCGGCCACGGCATCGTCATGCCGCAATGCCACCATGGCGGTCCCGGCCGCGCCGGCAACGGCGCCGAACTCGGCGGCCTCTACGGTTTGCGGCTCTATCATCAACGCGTGGCGGTTCAGGGCTCAAGCGATCTGCTGGGCGCGCTGATGACGACGACGGCGCCGGGGCATTGAATTCGTGCTGTCGTCCCGGGCGAGCGAAGCGAGGCCCGGGACCCATAGCCCCGGTGATCAAGATGCGGACGAACCGGGGTTATGGGTCCCCGCCTTCGCGGGGACGACAGAAACAGCCGCCCCGATTGCTCGTTCAAAGCGATAACTCATCCAGCCTCTAAATCCTCGTCGCGCAGCTTGAAACGCTGGATCTTGCCGGTGGCGGTGCGCGGCAGGTCCACGCGCACGTCGATCCAGCGCGGATATTTCCACGCCCCGGCGGTCTCCTTGACGTGAACTTTGAGCTTTTCGAACAAGCTGTCGTCGGCGACGTAGCCGTTCTTTAAAACGATGAAGGCCTTCGGCTTGACCAGGCCATCGGCGTCCTCCTTGCCGATGACGGCGGCTTCCAGCACGGCTTCATGCGAAGTAAGCGCCGCCTCGACGTCGAACGGCGACACCCACATGCCGGAAACCTTGAACATGTCGTCGGTACGCCCGCAGTAATAATAATAGCCGTCGGCGTCGCGGCGGTATTTGTCGCCGGTGTAAGTCCATTCGCCGACAAACGTGCGCCGGCTTTTGGCGCGCTGGTTCCAGTAGCCTTCGCCGGCCGATGGGCCGCGCACGATCAGTTCGCCGATCTCCTCGCTGCCAAGTTCAAGGCCTAGTTCGTCGACGATGCGCGCCTCGTAGCCGGGCACCGGCTTGCCGGTCGAGCCATAGCGGATGTCGTCGGGGCGGTTGGAGAGGAAAGTCTGCAGCAGTTCGGTGGAGCCGAGCCCATCGAGCACGTCGACGCCCGTCACCGCGCGCCAGCGCTCGCCGATATGCGCGGGCAGTGCTTCACCGGCGGAAACGCAAATGCGCAAACGCTCGGAACCGGCGCCTTTGCCGATATCCTTGTGCGCGAGTAAGGCGGTGTAGAGCGACGGCACGCCGTAGAAAATCGTCGGGCGGTGGCGGCGCAATAGCTCCAACACGCCGTCGGGCGAGGGCCGATAGGGCCACAGCACCGAGGTGGCGCCGACCGACAACGGAAAAGTCATGGCGTTGCCAAGCCCGTAGGCGAAAAACAATTTCGCCGCCGAATGCACCACGTCGTCTTCGCCGATGCCGAGCACGCCTTGCCCGAACAGTCTGGCGGTCGCCAGCAAATTGGAATGGACGTGCTTGACGCCCTTGGGATCGCCGGTCGAGCCGGAGGTATAGAGCCAGAACGCTACTTCGTCGGAAAGTGTGTCGGCGGTGAATGGCGTTGTCTCGGCGGCGGCGATGACGTCCTCGAACAGATGCACGTCGCGCCTGGGGAAGGACGCTTTGTCGTCCTCGGTGGCGCCGACCAGGACGATGGTGCGCAGACACGGAAGCTTGTCGAGGATCGCCCATATCGCTTGCGCCAGCGGCGCGGCGACGACCAGCGCGCTGGCGCGGCAATCGGCGAGGATATAGGCGTACTGCGGCAAAGTGAGAAACGTGTTGAGCGGCACCGCCACATTGCCGGCGCGGACCGTACCCCAGAACGCCACTGGAAAATCCACGGTGTCGTGCAGCAACAGCGCAACGCGCTGCTCTGGCGCAACGCCGAGCCGGCGCAGCGCATGGGCGAAACGGATGCTGCGCTCATGTAGCGCGGCATAGGTCAGCGAACGGTCGGGGTCGACGAACGCGAGCTTGTCGCCGCGCCCGCGCGCCATATGGGCGTCTACAAAGTCGCTGACGGCGTTGTAGGGGCGGCGTTCGTTCAACTCGTCCGGCACGCTCGCCCCCGCGCTCAATTCTCGAACAGCCGTGTAACCAGCCGCCGTGCCAGCACGCCAGCGACGCGCCGGCGGTAATGGCCGGGCGTGAAGGTGGTCTTCATCGGCATGATCTGGTCGCGCACCAGCGCGTCGAGCCCCTTGATGACGCGCGCGTCGAAGCCGCCGCCGCACAATGTGTCGGTGTCCTCGAGCAGCACCGGGCGCGGATTGGTGCCGGTGAAGGCGATGCGCAAATCGGTGAGTTTGTCGCCGTCGCGCTTGAGCGCCACCGCGACACCGGCCACCGGATATTCGATGGAGCGGCGGATGCGGATCTTGTCGTAGGCGGAACGCAGGCCGGGCGTGTTCTTGGCGCGCACCCCGGTGACGAGTTCGCCGGGGCGCAGCGAGAGATAATATTTGCCGTCGCCTTGGGTTTCGGTCACCGGCACGTCCTGGCGCGCGAACCCGATATAAAGTTTGCTGAGCGGGATGGTGCGCTTGCCCGCGGGCCCGGCAATGTCGACGTCGGCTTGCAGGGTGAGCAACGCCGGCGCCAGATCGCCGGAGAAAGTCGCAAAGCAGACGCCGCGGCTTTTTGGCGCTACATGGCAAATTGTGCCGGTAGTCTTGAGGCAGTGGTTATTGGCGTCGCGCCACCATTCGCTCTGATTGTAGAAGATGCAGCGCGTGTCGAGGCAGAGGTTGCCGCCGACCGTGCCCATGGTGCGGTGGGTCGGACCTGCGATGTGGGACGCTGCCTGCGCTAGCACCGGATAATGTTTGACGACATCGGGATGCTCGGCGATTTCGCTCAAGCGTACCGAAGCGCCGATTTCAAACGTGTGTTTGTCGACCTTGATCGCGTGCAATTCATGAACGCAATTCATGTCGATCAAGACCGGAGGCGTGACGATACCGCGGCGGATATTGACGACCAGATCCGTACCGCCGCCGAGCGGCATGCTGCCGGGATGCGCGGCGCGCGCGGCAATCGCTTCCTCGAGCGTCGCCGGATTGAGCACGCGGAATTCGGGCATGGCGTCCATCAGGCGGCCCCGCGCTTTTCTTCACCTCCCCCTGAAAGGGGGAGGTCGACCGCCGCGGGCGGTCGGGTGGGGGTCAATTGCAGCTGGAGCGAAGAGGACCCCCACCCCGACCCTCCCCCTTGCAGGGGGAGGGAGAACCGATGCCGTGCGCGCGGAGCCCGACTCATGCCGCGCCTCCCCCGCCTTTCCGCTTCCGCTTCTCCACCGCCTCGAACACGCGGTCGGGCGTCACCGGCAGGTCGTTGAAGCGGATACCGATGGCATCGGCGATCGCGTTGGTCAGCGCCGGCAGGAAGGCGGCGAGCGAACCTTCGCCCGCTTCCTTGGCGCCGAACGGTCCGTACGGATCGACGCTCTCGACGATGCCGACTTCGATCGGGGGCAAATCCTGGATGGTCGGCACGCGGTAGTCGAGCATATTGGCGGTGAGCATTAGCCCGTCGTGATAGGCGGCTTCCTCGCTCATCGCCTGGCCCATGCCCATCCACACCGAGCCCTGCACCTGGCCTTCGACCGTCAGCCGGTTGAGCGCCTTGCCGCAGTCGTGCGCGACCCAGACCTTGTCGACGATGACGACGCCGGTTTCCTCGTCGACCGACACCTCGACGACCTGCGCCGAGTAGGAATAGCCCATCGTGCCGCCGATTGCCGCGCCGCGATATTTCTTGCCGCCGTGCAACTCCGGAATGGTCGAGTAGTTGCCGGTGACAGTAATGGTGCCTGAGTCCTTCAGCGCTTCCATCACCACTTCATCGAACGTCGCGCCCTTGTCCTGCGCGCCGGCGCGGTAGATTTCGCCCAGGCATTCGATGTCCTCCGGCCGCGCCTCCAGCTTGCGCGCGGCGGCGGTGGTGAGCACGCTCTTCAAGTTGCGCGCCGCATCGAGCGCGGCATTGCCGACCATGAAAGTGACGCGCGATGAGTATGAGCCGTTGTCCTTCGGCACCACCTCCGAGTCGCCGGTGACCACGCGCACGCGCGCGAGATCGAGCCCGAGCACTTCGGCTACGGTTTGCGCCAGGATGGTGGTGGAGCCTTGCCCGATATCGGCGGCGCCCGAGAGCACCACGATCGAGCCGTCGAAATCGAGCTTGATCTTGACGGTAGCGTGCGGCTCGCCGGTCCAGTTCACCGGCTTCGACGCGCCGGAGATGTAATGCGAGCAGGCCATACCCAAGCCTTTACGCAAGCTGCTTTTGCCGTTGCCGAGTTTGCCTCTACGTTTTTTCCAGCCGCTTTCCTTCTCCACCCAATCCATGCACTCGGGCAGGCCATAGGAATTGATCATCAGGTCGTTGTCGGTGAAGGTCGGTGCGCTCAACAGGTTGGCGCGGCGCACGGCGAAGGGATCGAGCCCGAGCTCGGCCGCCATCTCGTCGATCAGGCTCTCGAAGGCGAAGCGAATATCGACGGTGCCGTGGCCGCGGAAGGCGCCGCAGGGCGGCGTGTTGGTGAGCACGCGGCGGCCGACATATTTGACGTTGTGCAGGTCGTAGATGGCGTAGAGCATCGAGCCGGCATAGAGGATGGTCACCACGCCGTAGCCGGAATGGGCGCCGCCGCGCTGGTCGCAATCGCACTCGACCGCGGTGATCCGCCCGTCCTTGCGCATGCCGATCTTGAGCTTGATGTCGGTCTCCGGCCGGCCGCGATGGGTGATGAAGGTTTCCTCGCGTGTGGTCACCAGCCGCACCGTGGCGTTGGCCTTGCGCGCCAACAGCGCCGCGATCAATTCGATCGCCAGCGTCTCGGTGCGGCAGCCGAAGCCGCCGCCAACATGCGGCTTGATCACGCGGATGCGCGACATCTCCATGCCGAGGATCTGCGACAGCATCAGGTGCACGTAATAGGGCACCTGCGTTGAGGCATGCACGGTCATGCGCTCGCGCACGGCGTCGTATTCGGCGACCGCGGCGTGCATTTCCATCTGGTTCTGGCAGACCTCGGCGCAATTATAGATGCCCTCGCGCACCAGATCGGCCTCGGCGAAGCCCTGCGCGGTCGAGCCCAACTCGAACAGCACGTCGCGCTCGATATTGCCGGGCTTCTTCTCGTGCAGTTGCACCGCATCGGGCGCGAGCGCTGCCTGCGACGTGTAGTAACCCGGCAGTTCGCGTACCGTCATTTTGATGCGGCGCAGCGCTTCGCGCGCAGCTTCATCATCGACCGCGGCAACGGCGGCGACCGGTTCGCCGCGGTAGCGCACTTTATCGCGTGCCAGCGGATACTCGCTGCGCGCGATCGGCAGCACGCCGAAGCCCTTGTCGCAATCGGCGCCGGTGACGATGGCGATGACGCCGGGGACCTTCTCCGCCTCCGAGACGTCGACCGCGACAATCTCGGCGTGCGAATAGGGGCTACGATAAATGCGGCCGGCGAGCTGGCCGGGCGCGACGATGTCGGCGGTATATTTGGCGCGGCCGGAAACCTTCTCCGGGCCGTCGATCATCGGCACGTAGGAGCCGATATTGTGCGTCGGAACGATTTTGTTCATGGCGCCACGCCTTGCCGGCCAAGCGCGGCGGCGAATTTCACTGCCTCGATGATTTTCACATAGCCGGTGCAGCGGCAGATGTTGCTGCCGAGCGCTTCCAGGATTTCCGCTTCGCTCGGATTGGGATTTTTCCGTAGCAGCCCGGCCGAGGCCATGATGAAGCCCGGTGTGCAATAGCCGCATTGCGAGCCGAGCTTCTCATGGAAGCCGCGCTGCACGGCCGACAATTGCCCGTCAGTCCCCAGCGACTCGATGGTGTCGACGCGCTTGCCGGCGACCGTCGCCGCCAGCGTGAGGCAAGACAGCGTCGGCTTATCGTCGACCAGCACGGTGCAGGCGCCGCATTCGCCGCCGTCGCAGCCGGTCTTGGTCCCGGTCAGCCCGACTTTCTCGCGCAAATAGTCGAGTAATAAAATATTGTCCGCCACCGCGTCCGCGCGGTGACGGCCATTGAGCGTGAACTCAAGCAGCCGGGCCAAACGTTTCGTCCCTTTGTGCGCGTGTCGCCGAATCGCGCTTTTTCTAAATTATTCCAGCTTACTCACACTAGCACGCGGGGCCTCTCCAGACCCATTACCGGGAATGGCTGGAAGATTATCCGGCGTTGAATTTCGCAATGACGTCAGCGGGGATAGCAACGGCGCCGATCTTCTCCGGGTCGTCCTTGGCGCGCGCCGCCCAGACCCGGGTTTCAGCACCTTCCACCGCCAACTCGCCGCCGATGGTCAACTTGTGCTCGACGTCGAAACTGGAGCGGCGGAACTCGGAGATCCGCGTGGCAATCTCGATGTCGTCGCCGAATTTGGCCGGCTTGATGAAATTGGCGCGCGCGTCCACCAGCGGCAGGATGATGCCGAAGGTATCGTTAATCCGCGCGGTCCTGATCCCGAGGGCGGTGGCGAACAGCATCCAGGTGCTGGTATCGAACATCTCGAAAAAGCGGCTGTTGAACACGATGCCGGCGGGGTCGCACTGGCCCCATTCGACGGTCAATTGCCTGCGCAGGGTGAATGACGTCACGCCAAGTGCCTCCTGACTTTCGGAACGTTACTCTAGTGGCCGGCGGCGGCGCGGTAAATCCTGTGGCGCTACTTGGTGCGCGCGACCCGGCGCGCGCGCGGCACCGGCCATTCGGTCACGTCCTGCGAACGCAATTCGACCCGGCTCGAGCGCCGGCGACGGCGCAACGCGTGTTCGGGGGCGAGCGGCTCATGCGGCGAGTCGTCGAGCGCCTCCATCAGCCAATGCAGGTCGTCCTCCGCCGTCACCCAGCGCGCCGGCGCGTAGCGCGTAAGATTAAACGGCCGCGAATAGTCCAGCATCGATTTCTTGCCGCCGTTGAGATTATACTCATGCGCGTAAGTCATCACCAGTTCACGCGCGCTGCGATAGATCGGATCGCGCCAGCGCAGCACCGCGTGATTGGTCTTGCTGATGGCGCCCCAAAGCCCACGCTCTCGAAACGGCGCGACGATGTGGTCGTGGTCGCTCGGCAGCGCCCGGATGTCGATCAGCCAGGCCGGCTTGCCGTGATAGGCAAAGACCGCGGCGGCGAACAAGGCCGCTTCCGCGCAATGCGCGGTGCGCGCCTTCAGCACGCTGCGCGGCGATAAAACGGTGTCGCCATCGAGTTCGAAATTCGGCGGCAGTCTGTCGAGGAAATCTTGAATCTTTTGCGCGCTGTCGAGGCGCGCGAACACTCGGTGCTCGGCCGGCGTCAGCAGCGCGCGCAGGTGATTTCGATAGGTCAGCGTGCTCATGGTCTCGATGGCACTGGGGATCGCAAAATCCGTGAACGCCAGAATCAGCGCACGTTATAGCGGATCGGCACGGTGATCGCGATTTGCGCGCCCGGCACTTCCGGAGGCGGCGGGGGAAGCGGCGCCGCCGCCGCCGCCAGCGCCAGCGTCGCCGCATCGAGCGCGGGCGAGCCCGAGCTGCGCACGATGCGCGCGTGGTGCACGCCGCCGTTACGGTCGACGGCGAAGGCCAACTGCGCCGTGCCGTGCTCGCCGCGCGCCTGCGCCTCCGCCGGATAGCGCTTATAGCGTTCCAGCCGCGCGACCAGCGCCGATTTCCAGTTCGGCATCGCATTGGGATTGTGCGAATTGGCGCCCGGCGAGGGCGCGGCCGCGCGGCTCGCTACGCGCTCGGCGGTGCTCGGCGCGCTGGCGATGCTGGCGTGGCGATGGTGCGGTTTCTTTTCCTTCGGTTTCTCGGCCGGCTTCTTCGGCGCTTCGACCGGTTTCGGCGGCGGCACGACGATCGGTACCGGCTCGGCCTCACGGATTTCCGGCAGCGGCGGCAGTTCCGCCTTCTCGATCGGCTTTACCGGATCGGGCTCGATATTGGTCAGCGGCTTTTCCACCTCCGGCTCCGGTTGCGGCTCCGGCTCAGCCTTCGCTTCGTTTTGCACAGGCCCCGGCGCCAGTTCGCTCGGTGTTGCTTGCGGCGCGACCGGCACCGGCGCCAATTCGATCATGACGACCGGCGCATTGGCCACCGCATCGGACTGCGTATCCCAATGCGCCAACAGCGCCATGGCGCCGGCGGCGTGGAACGTCAGCACGACCACAAAGCACGCGCCCCAGCGTAGGCCGTCGGCCAATTTCATGGCGCCACCTTGTCGGCTTCCAAGCCGACCAGCGCGACGTGCAGGTAGCCGGCGTTGCGCAGGTCGTTCATCAACGTCATCAGGTCGCCGTAAGGCACCGTCTTGTCGGCGCGCAGGAAAACGCGCTGCGTCTTGTCGCCGCCGGTCGCGGCATCGAGCGCCGAGGCGAGCGCGGCGCGCGCCACCGCGTCGTTATCGACGGTCACGCTCAAGTCCGCCTTGAGCGTCAGAAACAGCGGCTTGTCGGGGCGCGGCGTTCGTTCGGCATTGGCGGCCGGCAGATTGACGGAGATATCGACGGTCGCCAGCGGCGCCGCGATCATGAAGATGATCAGCAGCACCAGCATCACGTCGATGAACGGCGTGACGTTGATCTCGTGCAACTCGTCCAAGCTTTCCTCGCCGTGGTCGAGACGAACGCTCATGGCAAACCTACTCGGCGGCGCTCACCGGCCGGCGGCGCTCGGCCGGACGATGCTCGAAGGCGCCGCGGTCGAGGTCGCGGCTGATCAGTCGCAGGATTTCCGCCGAAGCGTCGGCATGCAGCGCGCGGTAACCGGCGACCCAGCGCGAGAACATGTTGTACATCACCACGGCCGGAATGGCCGCCGCCAGGCCGAGCGCGGTCGCCAGCAGCGCTTCGGCGATGCCCGGCGCCACCACCGCCAGATTGGTGGTGTGCTGCTTGGAAATGCCGATGAAGCTGTTCATGATTCCCCACACCGTGCCGAACAGCCCGACGAAGGGCGCGGTGGCGCCGACGGTGGCGAGAATGCCGGTGCCGCGGATCATCTGCCGTCCGCTTGCCGCTTCGATGCGCGAAAGGCGCGAGGCGATGCGCTCCTTGGTGCCCTCGTGATTCATGGCGTCGGCGGAGAGCCGCAATTCGGCATCGGCGGCGCCGATCATGGCCGCGGCGTCGCTGCGTCCGCTGAGGCGGGCAGTGTCGCTCCATGACTGCAACGCCGCGAGCACCCTGGTTGCCGTGCGCAGGCGGCGGCGGGCGATCATCAATTCGATCGCCTTGGCGAACCAGATGGTCCAGGTCAGCACCGAGGCGAAGGCCAAACCGATCATCACGGCTTTGACCACGATGTCGGCCGCCATGAACATGCCCCAGGGCGACAGGTCGCTTGGCAGCTTCAGCGAGATACCAGGGTTCGGCGCTGGCGCCGCGTCGGCCGGCGCTTGCGGTGGTGCGGGAGCGACCGCGATGGGCGGTGAAGCAGGATTCGCGGGCGCGGTCACAGCCGGTGTCGGCGGAGCGGGCGGCGTCTGCGCAAACGACAAGCCGGGCAAGACCAGACCGATCGCGAGCAACAAGGCTGCCGCCAGACTCCGGTCAACAATACTTCCACCCATTTCGCCACTTGCCTTTCGGTCGGCCAAGTCATCGTAACATTGCAACATCATTGCGTCCTCGCGCCGGCCGCGACGAAAAGCGCGGCACGACGGCGACTTGCGGCACGCTACATCAGTCTGTGGCGCAGGGAAATAAAACTCCCGGCATGGCCTCTAGTTTTTAAATATGCAACTTCCGGAGACCGCGCCGGAAGCGCGTGAGCTCGGCAATATTGTGATCGAGGCCGTCGGACGCAGCAACCTGTTCATGTCGGCGGTGCTGCCGAAGCATGTCTTTCCGCCTTTGTTCAATCGCTACGACGCCGGCATGACCTTTGGCGCCCATGTCGACAACGCCGTGCGTGGGCATGCCGCCTCGGGCATGCGCATCCGCACCGATGTCTCCTCGACGCTGTTCATCTCGGCGCCGGAGGACTATGACGGCGGCGAGTTGGTGGTGCAGGACACCTATGGCGCCCATTCGGCGAAGCTGCCGGCCGGTGACATGATTGTCTATCCAGCCAGCTCCCTGCATCATGTGACGCCGATCACCCGCGGCGTCCGCATCGCCTCGTTCTTCTGGACGCAGAGCATGGTGCGCGACGAAGGCCAGCGCACGCTGCTATTCGACCTCGACATGGCGATCATCAAGCTCAGCCGCGATCACGCCGAGCATCCCTTCAGTGGTCGAACTCACGGCCGTCTATCACAACCTGCTCCGCCAATGGGCGGAGCTATAGGAGCACCCCGGCTCGTTTCGCCAAAGCTTTCAAACCGAGGGTGAGAGCATTATTTATGCGGTAGCCAATTGCCCGGTGGGCCGGTTTATGCGCATCGTCCGCGCCCTGGCGAAGCGCCAGCCCGCATTCATCATCCGAGGATTGCCCCATGCCGTTTACAATGTCGCAAGCTTCTCTGCCGGTTTTCGAGATCGGCCTCAATGCGCTCAGCGCCGTTCTCGACAAGACGGCCGCGCACGCGGCGGCAAAGCAGATCGATCCGGCCGAGCTGCTCAGTTCGAAGCTGGCGTCGGATATGTTCGCGCTCGCCCGCCAGGTGCAGGTCGCCTGCGACCAAGCCAAGAACGGCTCCGCCCGTCTCGCCGGAGTTGAAGCGCCGAAATTCGAGGATAACGAGACGACCATCGATCAGCTCAAGGCGCGCATCGCCAAGACCGTCGCCTTTCTCAAATCGCTCGATGCCAAGGCGATCGACGCTTCCGCCGACCGCGAGATCACGTTCCCGCTCGGACAAAACAAAGGGCAGATGAAAGGCAGCGACTACCTCGATCATTTCATGCTGCCGAATTTTTATTTTCACCTCACCGCCGCTTACGCCATCGCGCGGCATCGCGGCGTGGAAATCGGCAAGCGCGACTTTCTCGGCGCCATTCCGATCAAACGGATTTGAGACGTCCGGATGCAATAGCGCCCCGCCGGGTGCCCGGCGAGGCGGGGTCGCCTTCGTGGATGACTATCTATTCGCGCGACGTCAGCAGTCCGCGGCGATAGCCGCAATTGCAGCCTTCATCGGGATAACCGCCCACGTGGCGCGTCCAGCCGCGCTCATAGCGGTCGACGGTCTCGTGGAAATACTCGTTGCGCACCTGGTGCGTAATATTGACCCGCCGCACCACCACGTCTTTCACAATCGTATTGACGCGATGCACGACCACCGTGCGCCTGATCACCGGCTGCACGTGCACGACCACGCGATTTTCCTCGACCACCTTGGGCCTGAGCACGACGTTGGTGTGGGCGACCGGATGCCAGCAATGGCAGGCGGGATTCCAGCGATAGTCGCGCGCGAAAGCCGGATCAATGCCGGCCAGCGCCAGAACGAGCAGGGCCCCGTAGCACGCCTTGGACAGAGGGTTCATCTTAAGGCCTCGTTAACCATGTAAGCCTCGTTGCAACCTTCACTTTTCCGACTTGGCTGGGCATTGTAAAGGCTTTTGCGGCGCAGGCTAGGGTCTAACGAATAGGCCCCGGCGGGGATGCCGCCGGGGCCCTAAGCGCACGATGCGGTTTGCGAAACCGCCCGTGTCTATTTGAGACGCTTTGCGGCTTCCTCGACCAGACTTAGGTCGGCGTATTTTTTGATGTCGATCTTCTTCTTCACAAAGCCGAGTTCCTGCGTGGTGTCGATGTTACGCTGCAACGCCGCGAGGTCGGGAATGAGGTTCGGATCGCGATAGGTATCCTGCTTGGTGAACAGCCAGCCGAAACGCTCCGGCGGCGCCTTGGTGACCTTGGAGGCAATCTTGGCCGCCTCCTCGTGGTTCTTCGGGTCGAGATAGAAATGCACGACCCGCAGCATGTCTTCCATGAAGTCGACCATGGCGGCGCGATTCTTGTCGATGAACGACTTGCGCGCCGTCCATACGATCATCTGCGTCGGGCCCATGGCGTCCGCGAGCGTGAACAGCACCTTGCCTTCGGCGCGCAGTTTGGGATTGAGCGCGAAGGGCAACACGGCCGGAATCAGGTCGGCTTTCTTTTCAAGCAGCATGGCCGGCATCGCCGGCAGCGGGCCTTCCAGCAAAGTGTAGTCGCGCTTGTCCTCCATCCCGTGCTTCTTCAGCATGGCACGGGCGGCAACATCGACCGCGCTGCCGCCGCCGTTGGTGCCGATGATCTTGCCCTTGAGATCCTCGACTTTGTTGATGCCTGAATCCTTGCGCACATAATACTGCTGGCTGAAGTATCCTTTGACGCCGTCCTGGAATTCGTCGGCGATCACGCGGATATCGTCGAGGCCGGCGTTCTCGATGGCGACGGCGAGCGAGGAATAGGCGAGGTTGGACACTTCCAGTTCGTTATTGGCGATCGCCGTGATCATCTGCGGCGTGCCTTGGTAGCGGACGGTTTCGAGCGTGTAGGATTTGCCCAGATGTTGGAGCAGGTCCTTCTTCTCCAGAATGATCGAGGCCCAATTGGCCACCGGCGCGACCCACGACATGCGGATCTTCACCGGCTCGGCACTGCGGGCGGCTGTGGCGCCTAACAAACCGAGCGCGCAGAAGCCGGCCAGCGCGAATTTCACAATGCGCATGATATCCTCCCAGTTTCGCGCGCGCTTGCTCGTTTAGCCGGCAAGCTTTACGCCGCGATGGTCAAGATTGTCGGGGGTCCAACCGTTTTTGGCAAGTCTTACGGCTGCGGCGGTTTGCCCGCGATGCGGTGCAGTTTGCGATTATGCCGTCGTCGGCTCGTTCGCTTCCTGGTGCCAGATCAGCAGCCGGCGGCGCACGAGGCTCATCGCCTTGACCAGGCAATAGCCGACGATGGCGATCTCGACGATGCCGGCGAACACGCCGGTCGAATTGGCAAAGCGCGAGGCTGTCATCATGGCGCCGCCGAGCCCGTAGCCGCCCATCAGCATTTCGGCGACCACCGCCACGATCAGCGACAGCGGCAGCGCGACCTGCAAGCCGGTCATGATTTGCGGCAGCGCCGCCGGCAGCACGATCTGCGTCAAAAGTTCGCGATCGTTGGCGCCCATGTTGCGCGCCGACCAGATCAATTCGCGCTCGACGCCCTGGATGGCGATGACGGTGGCTGCGATCACCGGGAAGATGGCGTCGATAACGATGACGGTGATCTTCGACGTGTCATAGACGCCGAGCCACAGGATCACCACCGGCAAAAAAGCGATCTTCGGCATCGGAAAGCCGACCGAAATGATCGGGTCGAAGAACCAGTTGGCGACGACGTTGCGCGACATGGCCATGCCGATGAGGACGCCGAACACCGTGCAGATCAGGAAGGCGGTGAGGGCGCGATAAAGCGTCTGCGCCGTATTGATCCACAGGTCGCCGGAGACGCCATCGCTCCAGATGCGCTCGATCACCTGGCTCAGCGCCGGCAACTGGAAATGCGTGAAAGTGCCGCTGCGCGCCAGTACCTCCCAGGCCACCGCCAGCGCCACAACGGAAAACACCCGCGCAAAGCCCCACAGCGTCAGGCGCAGCACGCGCAGTGCGCCCGATTCCATGGCGCTGACGGGGGCAATCGCGGCTTGCTCTATTCGCGCCATGCCAGGGTCCGTTTGGTGATCAACAGATAAATGCGGTCGGCGGCGAAGCCGAGAAACGCGACGGTGAGCACGACGGCATACATGGCGTCGTAGGAGCCGTTGGCGCCGAGGAAACCGATGAGATAGCCGAAGCCGCGTTGCGCGACGATCAATTCCGACGACACCAGCAGGATGAAGGAGAGCGCGAGCGCGGTGCGGATGCCGTTGAGCAGTTCCGGCATGGCGCTCGGCACCACCACGTCCCACAGCATGCGCGGGCGGCTGGCGCCCATGCTGCGCGCCGACCAGACCAGCACTTGCTCGCTGGAGCGCGCGCCGTTGAAGGCGCCGATGGTCACCGGCAGCATGCAGCCGAGGAAGATGAGTAAAATCTTGGAGCCGTCGCCGAAGCCGAGCCAGATCACGGTGACCGGGATCAGCGCCGATTTCGGCAGCGGATAGAAAATCTCCACGATGGGGGCGAGCAGCACGTTCGCCGGCTTCCACCAGGCCATCACGATGCCGAGCGTCGCCCCGACAACGATCGCGAGCGCAAGCCCGGCGCCGGCGCGATAGAGCGAGGAGACGCCGTTGGTCACCAGTTCGCCGTCCGTGATCATGCCGAACCAGGACGTGATCACGTCACTCAACGGCGGCAGCGCCGTGGTCGAGACCAGTTCAAGCCGCGCCGTCAGTTCCCAGGCGATGGCGAGCAATAACAGCGGCGAATAGCGGATCAATGTTTTCATGGCCGCGGCCCCTTACGCTCCCCGCGCAAGCGGGGGGAGGGAGCGCGCGGTGCGCGCCGTTTCGTCATTGACCACCTTCCGGCGCGCGCTTGCCCTGTGCCTTGATCGCCTCTTCCTTCACCAGGTTCCAAATCTCGTCGACTTTCTCAATGAAGGCTTTCTCCTTGAAAAGGTTCGTGCTGGCGTCCTTTTCGAACTTGGTGTCGACGATGGTCTTGATGCGTCCCGGCCGCGCCGACATCACCGCCACGCGGTCGGCGAGATAGACCGCCTCCTGCACGTCGTGGGTGACGAAGATGACCGTTTTCGGCGTACGTTGCCAGATGCGCAGCAATTCGCTCTGCATCAAGCCACGGGTCTGCGCGTCGAGCGCGCCGAACGGCTCGTCCATCAAAAGGATTTTCGGATCGAAAGCGAGCGTGCGCGCGATCGCGGTGCGCTGCTTCATGCCGCCGGAGAGTTGGGAAGGATAGCTGTCCTCGAAGCCGGTAAGGCCGACAAGCTCGATGAAATCCATCGCGCGCTTTTCGCGTTCCTCCTTCGGCATGCCTTGCCGTTCAAGCCCGTAGAGGATGTTGCCGCGCACGGTCTTCCAGGGAAACAGCGCGAAGTGCTGGAAGACGATGCCGCGGTCGGGGCCGGGTCCACTGACGTTCTTGCCGTCAATGCCGATACTGCCGACCTCCACCGGCAAAAACCCCCCGATCAGATAGAGCAACGTCGATTTGCCGCAGCCGGATGGTCCAAGCAAGGCGACGAACTCGCGGTTTTGCACCTCCAGCGAGACCTCGTCCAACGCCAGCACCTCGCGCCCGCGCGGCGGGCGATAGACGTGGCTGACGCCGTCGATGACAATCTGCGCTGACCCGGACATGGCGGCATGAAGCCTCCCCAATGGCCGCGATCTGTCAAGCGGCGCGGTTGCCGAATCCGCGGCGCATTGGCCTATAATGCGGGACAACAATCTAGCTAAGAGAGGAAATGTCAGTGCCCAACACGCTCGCCGAAGCCCGCGCCGAACTGGCGCTCGCCAACCGTATCGTCGCCCACGAGGGCATCATCGACGCCTTTGGCCATGTCAGCATGCGCCACCCGGACAATCCGACCCGCTATCTGCTGTCGCGCTCGCGCGCGCCGGAATTGGTCAACCCTGACGACTTCATCGAATACGATCTCAACTCGCAGCCGTCTCGTGATCCGGGCGTCGGGCAATATTCCGAGCGCGTCATCCATGGCGAGATCTACAAGGCGCGGCCGGACGTGATGGCGGTATGCCATCATCATTGTCCTTCATTCATGCCCTTGTTGATCACCGGCGCCGACTACGTGCCGGTATTTCACCTGGGTGCGGGTGGCGGCATGAAGCCGCCGGTGTGGGATCAGCACGACGAGTTCGGCGACACCAACATGCTCGTGGTCAAGCCGGAGGAGGGTGCCTCGCTCGCACGGGCGTTGGGACCAAATTGGATGGTCTTGATGAAACGCCACGGCGTCACCGTTGCCGGCGTCAGCGTACGCGATTGCGTGTTCCGGTCGATCTTTTCGGCGCGCAATGCCGAGTTTCATGTTCGCGCCTTGATGATCGGTGGAAGTATCGATTCACTGACGCCGGGCGAAACCAAGCTAGCCAGTCAACTCGTCAACAATACCACCGGCCTCAATCGGTCATGGGAGTACTGGTCGATGCGAGTGGCGAAGGCGGGCGGCATTCCCGGGCCTGTTCGTCCGACAGCCAAAAAGCCGCCGCGGCGTTCGGCAAAGCCGCGGCGCGGCGCCAAGGCACGGCGGCGATGAACTTATAGGCTTCCCCAGCGGGCAGAGATCGGTGTTGAATGCTGCCCAAGGCGGGGTACCCGCCCGAAGAACACAGAACGATAGGGAGGATCTAAGATGAAGTACCTCGGCGATGTAATCCGCGTGCTCGGGCTCATCGCCCCGCTCGCGCTTGCCGCCTCGCCGGCCTCGGCCGAAGACCAGCTCAAGGTGGCGATCGGGCAGATCAATAACTGGGAAAACCAGGCGCCGACGCTCGGCCAGGATGCCGGCATCTTCAAAAAGCACGGACTGGTGTTGGAGAACGTCGGCACGCGCGGCGCCGGCGAAACGATCCAAGCGGTAATCTCGGGCTCGGCCGATCTTGGCGCCGGCGTCGGCGTGGCTGGCGTCATGCGGGCCTTCTCCAAGGGCGCGCCGGTGCGTATCCTGCTGCCGGCCTTTACCGGCACCGGCGACATCTACTGGTTCGTGAAGGCAGACTCGCCGATCAAGAGCCTGAAAGACGCGACTGCGGAAAACACCATCGCCTATTCGACCAGCGGTTCGAGTTCCAACAACATCGTAGTCGCCTTCATCCAGGAACTCGGCTGCAAGGCCAAGCCGACCGCGACCGGCAGTCCCGCAGCCACGCTCACAGCGGTGATGTCCGGACAGGTGGACATCGGCTGGTCAGCGCCGCCGTTCGGTCTGCAGGAGGAAAAGGACGGCAAGATCCGCATCATCGCGCGCGGCAGCGACGTGCCGTCGCTGCGCGGGCAGACCGTGCGCTCGATCATCGTCAACGCCAATGCGCTCAAGACCAAGCACGACGCCATCATGCGCTTTGTGCAGGCTTATCGTGAATCGGTGGATTGGATGTATTCCGACCCGAAGGCGGTCGAGATGTATTCCACCAAGATTCACAAGCCGACTGATCTGTTGAAGGCGTCGATGGCGAAATTCCACCCCAAGGAGGCGCTGCAAACCGACCACATGGCGGACCTCGACGGCGCCGTGCGCGATGCGGTCACATTAAAATTCCTGACCGCGCCGCTGACCAAGGAGCAGCTCGCCGAGTTGATCCAGATACCGCCGATGAAGAAGTAAAGCGCGGTCAGGAACCTCTAAAAACACGAGCGGGCCGCTGTCCGGCAGCGGCCCGCTTTTGCTATCCGGCTTCTTGCTGTCGGGTCTACATCGCCTTCTTCTTTTTCGCTGGCTTGGCGGCCGCGGCTTTGGCTTTCTTCTCCGGGCAGGCCTTGGCAGACACCACCTTGGCGCCGTCTTTTTCGGCCCAGCAGGCATTGCTGTAGGTGGTCCGCTCGCCGCTCTTGTCGCCGCAAACCGGGCTTGACGGCGTCAATAAGCAGGTCACGTGCGTCTCTGCGGGCGCTGCCTCCTTTTTCTTCTTGGCGAAGCCCGGCCCAGCCGAGCCGATCACAAATGTGGCGGCGATTGCCGCGACAAAAGCCGCATATCCAAGATGCTTGGACTTCATGACTTTCCTCCCCTCAACTGAACGAAACATAGTAGGGCCACCGGCGTGACAATGACAAGAAATATACGTGTCGCGTGACGGCTTGATCACCAAGTCATTGACCTTGCCGCTCAGTTAGCGAGCCTAATTTCGATTTTTGAGCGCCGTGCTGATCACGTCGAGCAACGCGGCGCGGCCGGCATTGACGGCCTCGCGCACTTCATCATCCCGGCCGATGGCGCCCATCTCGCGCTGGCGGGCAACCGTCGCCTCCACCATCAACGGATCGAGGCCGAGCTCGCGCAATGTCGCAGCCAACTCTTCCATCTCGGCGGCGCGGCGCTCGCCGTGGCTTGCCATGCGTTCGAGGTTGTATTCCGAGATTTTCGGCCAATCGATGCCGGCATAATTGTTCGTCAGCGATGCGGTGACCTCCTCCAGGACGCCGGCGCGCGCGGCCGCCAGGAAACATTCGAGCGTGAGCGCCTCGATGCCCTTGATCATGACGCTGCGGATCATCTTGATGGCGGCAGCGGCGCCGGTTTCGGCCCCGACCACCGAAACTTGCATCTTCAATTCGGTGAGCAGCGGCGAAACCGCCTGCGCGTGCGGCCCGGCGATCAGCATCGGCGTACGGTGGCGCTGGGTGAGGATCGCCGCGATCACCGCGACGTCGACGTAACGCGCGCGGCCGTCCAACAGCTTCGCCGTCGCCTGCTTGCGGCCGGGAGAGACCGAATTGATATCGAGATAATAAGGATTGCCGGAAAGATGCGGCGCGACAGAGCGCGCTGCTTCCAGGCTCGAGGCGGCGGTGACCGCAGAGATTACCATGTCGGTTTCAGCCACCGCCTCGGCGGCCGATGATGCAAGCTTGACGCCGATCGTGTCGCCTGCTGCCTTCAGTCGCACGCCTTCCGGCACCGGAAAAAGAATGTCCCATGCGGCGATGCGCTCGATCCCGCTCTCACGCAGGCCGGAAGCGATCGCCTGGCCGGCCTCGCCGAAGCCGATGAAAGAGATGCGCGGGGTGTTGCGCAGGCTCATGCTCACGAATCCGCCACGCCCGGCACCGGCGGCGTCCCGTGGGTGTGAAACGATTTGATGGTTTGCAGTCCCCAGGCCTGGCCTTTCTTGCGTTCGGCTTCCGACCAGCGGATCGGCTTCCAATCCGGCGCCAGCACCAGCCGCGCGCCGGCGCAGGCGACCTCCACCCGGTTGCCGCCGGGCTCGTAGACATAGAGGAAGAAGGTCTGCTGGACGGCGTGCTTGTGCGGGCCGGTCTCAATGAAGACGCCGTTCTCGAGGAAAATATCGGCGCAACGCAACACGTCCTCGCGCGCATCGACCGCATAGGTGATGTGGTGGAAGCGGCCCTTGGTGCCTGTGTGATCGCGGGTATAGGCGAAGTCGTACGATTTGTTGGTCACGGTCATCCACATGCCGGCTTCGCTGCCGTCGTCGAGCACGATCTGTTCGGTGAGCCGGAAGCCGAGATAGTTTTCGAAAAACTCGCGATTGGCCTTGATGTCGGCGGCGAGCCCGTTGAAGTGGTCAATGCGGCGCACATTGCAGCCGCGCGCGGGGTAACGTTGCGCCTGGTTCTTCAAAGCCGGTTTCTTGTCCGGCGGCGGGTCGTACCATTCGGTGTCGTAGTAAAGCTCAATGACGTGGCCGTCGGGATCCTTGCAGCGGTAAGTCTTGCCATGGCCGAGATCGCCGTCGCTCCAACCGATATCGAAGCCCGAACCTTTCAACGCGGCGGCGCGCCGCTCCAGCGCGGCCGGCGAGCGGGTGCGAAAGGCGACATGCGCCATGCCGGAGGTCTTCGAGGCGGTCAGCTTGAGCGAATAGCGTTCGTAGTCGTCCCAGCCGCGCAAATAGACGCTGTCGCCTTGCTCGCCGCTCTGGGTCATGCCCATCACGTCGATGAAGAACTTGTGGCTTTGCTCGAATGTCGGCGTCAACATTTCGAGATGGCCAAGATGCGCGATGTCGTAAATCGGTTCGTTCTGCATGGGACCCGGCTGTTGTTGCGATTTTGCTCAATTCTGCCGAAGCGCGCGCGCGAATGCCAGGACTAGATTATTGGCCGGCATTTCGGTGACTTCGGTAAGTATAAGTCCGGCCGGGTTCGCCGTCGCGGCGAGATCGGCCACATCGCGCACACCCCATTCGGGATTTTCCGCGCGCAGGCTGGCGTCAAAGGCGGCGTTGCTCGGCGCCGTGTGCATGCCGTTACGCATGAAGGGGCCATAGACGAACAGCTGCCCGTCCGCACGCAGCAGGCGGGCGGCGCCGGCCAATAGATTTCGCGACACTTGCCATGGCGCGATGTGCAGCACGTTGATGCAGATCATGGCGGTGAGCGCGCCACCGGCTTCGCCGTTCGCGGTCCAAGTCCAGCGGCCATTGTCGAGGTCAATTCGCTGTGGCGCGCGCAGATTGGCGAGCTTGGCGTGCAGCCGCCACGCTTCGATGCTGACGAGATGCGGAGCGATGATATCGCTCGGCCACCATGTCAGTTGCGGCGTCCGTTGTGCGAACCCAGCGATGTGCTGGCCGGTTCCGCTGCCGAGCTCCAGAACGTCGCCGTTCTGCGCGCGCAAGCGCGGTTCGATTGCCGACCAAATGGCTTCGTGATTGCGCTCGTAGGCGGGCGCGTGGAGCCGGCCGTCGCGCTCCGGTGGGCGGCCAAGCTTTCCGAAGTCGGTGACGAATTTAGGCATAGTTTCAAGCGCACTTATTTTCCAAGTCCGGCGCAATTAGCCACTTTCGCGTTCAGTGGTCAAAAATTTGTGCGAGCGCGGAAGCAGGCGGCCTTCGTTGTTTTTGGGGGCGCAATCGGGCAATATCCCGCTTCCAGCGGGACGGCCGCGGTCTGTTCGATGGGTAGGGCGCATCGGGCAGCTAAAAAAATCTGGGAGGATGACATGCGCAAATACACCCTGATATTGGCGGCGCTCGCCGCTGCGGCGCTTGTGCTGCCGAACGCAAGCTATGCGCAGGACAACAAGCTGGTCGTCGGTCTGCCGACCACGCCGCCCAACGTCGTGCATATGCCGGTTGTCATTGCCAAAGATCTCGGCCTCTACAAGAAATACGGCGTCGACGTCGACTTCGTCGCGCTTGACGGCGGCGTCAAGGTCTATCGCGCAATGCTCTCAGGCAATATCGACGTCGCCATGGCGCCGGCGGCGCTCACCGCGGTCGGCATATCCAAGGGTTCGAAGGTCAAGGCCATTCTGGCGAACACGGATAAGTTTGAGGCCTCGATGGTCGTGCGCGACAACGTCAAGACCATGGCCGACCTCAAGGGCAAGCGCATCGGCATCCAGCAGCCCGGCGGTTTTGCCGACATCCTGAGCAAGAACGTGCTGCGCGCCGCCAAGATCGACCCCAAGGAGGTTCACTTCGTCAGCATCGCAACCGAGGACGTGCCGGCGCTGGTGGCCGATCAGGTCGACACGGCGATCCTGCATGTCGAGCAGGAGATGCTGGCCAAGGAGAAGGTGCCGAGCCTGCACGCCATCGCGCGCATGTGGGATTTGCAGCCGAAGACGGTTTACAATTTTCTCGACGTGACCGAGAAGACCATCCAGGAAAAACCGAAGGCGCTGGACGCATTCGTGAAGGCCACGATCGAGGCGACGCGGATGATGTACACCGAGCGGGCCAAGGTGCTGCCGATCCTGGTCAAGCACACGGGCTATCCGGAGAAGATCGTCGCGGAAACCTACGACTTCCTGGTCAAGAACTGCATCTGGAATGCCAATACGGGCCTGTCTCCTGAGCGGATCACCTTCACGTCCAATCTGATGGAAAAGGTCGGCAATATCGAGAAGGGCAAGGCGCCGAGCTACGACCAGATCGTCGACAAGAGCTTCGCCGAGAAAGCGGTCAAGGAACTCGGCGAATGGAAGGGACCGGTTTGCCCGTCGGCGGTGTTCTAGGCGTGCGGGCCGGACCATTCGGGCACGCGTTGTTGATTGACGGCGGCGCCCGGCCGCAAAGGCCGAAGGCCAGGAGTCAATGCCATGAGCGTCGCTAACGATGCTCAAACCGTCCCGCTCGCGGGCGACCGGCAAGCGGCCGCTGTCGAAAAGAAAGTGCCGTGGTGGGAGCGCAAAGCGGTCTTCCGCTATGGCTTCGTCGCGCTTGTACTGATCGTCTGGCAGATCGTCGGGCCCACCATCAGCCCGATCTTCTTCACCTATCCAAGCAAAATCGCCGTGGCGTTCTACACGCTGACCGTCAACGGCGAACTGCCATATTACCTGGCCCAGAGCCTGGAGGTGATGGTCTACGGGCTGAGCATCGCCATCCTGGTCGGCATTCCGCTCGCCATCCTAATGGCGCGCGTGCGCTGGCTCGACTGGGCGCTCGATCTGCCGATCAACGCGCTTTACGCGACCCCGCTGGTCGCGGTGGTGCCGCTCCTGGTGCTGTGGTTCGGCATCTATCTCAAAGCCAAGATCATCGTCGTGTTTCTGTTCGCGGTGTTCCCGGTGCTGATCAACACCTATCAGGGCGTGCGCGAATGCGACAAGAACATGCTCGAAGTCGCGCATTCGTTCCGCTCCAACGAGTGGAGGATCTGGCAGGACGTGCTGCTGCCGTTCGCCTTGCCGTATATCATCGCCGGGATTCGCCTCGCCATCGGCCGCGGGCTGATCGGCATGATCATCGCCGAGTTCTATACGACGATTTCCGGCCTCGGCTTCATGATCACGCGCTACGCCAATAATTTTGAGATGGATAAGACCTTCGTGCCGGTGATCGTGTTGATGTTCCTTGGCGTCTCGCTCACATCGCTGTTGAAATGGTTCGGGCAACGCATCGCGCCCTGGAGCAGCGCCAACCATTGACGGCCTGACGGCCGTATTGAATTTGTCACGCGCGCGCGCGACACTCGGTTTCGCCGGCAACGCGGGACCGCAATGAGCGAACCTCCGATTTCACGTGGATTTCGTGGCCGCCGCGGCGCCGCCAGCGCCCGCGTGCCGCCGGGCCAGCATCTGGTGTCCGACTTTCCCGTGCTTTCTGCCGGTCCGACGCCCGAGGCCAACCTGAAAACCTGGAGCTTCGTGCTCGAGGACGGCGACTCGCCCGTTGGCGAATGGAGCTGGGCCCAGTTCGAGGCGCTGCCGCAGACCGAGGTGAAGGTGGATATTCATTGCGTTACCACCTGGTCGAAGCTCGACACCAACTGGCTCGGCGTCTCGATCGATACGCTGCTGGAGGCGTGCGGCCTCGCCGAGCCGCCGGCGCCTTTCGCGCTGGTGCATTGCGACGGCGGCTATACCACCAACCTGCCGTCGGAAGACCTGGTCGACGGCAAAGCGTTGATCGCAACGCATTACGAAGGCGAGCCGCTCGATCCCGAGCATGGCGGGCCGGCGCGCCTGTTGGTGCCGCACCTTTATTTCTGGAAAAGCGCCAAATGGGTGCGGCGGCTGCAGTTCATCGACAGCGAGCAGCCCGGTTTCTGGGAGGAACTAGGCTATCACATCTATGGCGATCCCTGGCGTGAGCAGCGTTATGCCGGCGACTGAGGCGTCGGCTGTCCGGCCGCGACGCCTGCAATGGATGACGGCGACAATCCGCGAGCTTATCGACGAGACGCCGCGCGTGCGCAGCCTCAAGCTCGACGTGCCGGGTTGGCTCGGTCACCGCGCCGGCCAGCATGTCGACGTACGGCTCACCGCCGAAGACGGCTATCAGGCGCAGCGCAGCTATTCGATCGCGTCAGAGCCCGAAGCGTCCGCGGTGACGCTCACCGTCGAGCGCATCGCCGAAGGCGAAGTGTCGCCTTATCTCGCCGGCGAGGCGCGCGTCGGCGACCGGTTTGAAATGCGCGGGCCCATCGGCGGCTATTTCGTCTGGACGGCGGCGCTTGCCGAACCGCTCTACCTGGTTGCCGGCGGCTCCGGTGTCGTGCCGCTGATGGCGATGCTGCGCCATCGCGCGGCGGCGGGCGGCCAGGCGCCGGCCGCATTGCTTTATTCCTCGCGCTCCTTCGACGACATCATCTATCGCGCCGAGCTCGAAAGATTGAGCGGGCAGGGTGGCGGACTGACGATCGTGCACACGCTCACGCGCCAGCAGCCGGCGGGCTGGCAAGGGTTCGCGCGCCGCGTCGACCGCGCCATGCTGGCCGAGACCGGATTTCCGGCAAGCGCGCACCCGCGCATTTTCGTCTGCGGGCCGACGCCGCTGGTCGAAGCGGCCGCGCGCAGCCTGCGCGACATCGGACACGAGCCGAGCTTGATCAAGACCGAACGTTTTGGGCCTACCGGCGCATGATCCCGAAAAGTGGGAACCGGTTTTCGGACAAGATCATGCGCAAGTGATAAATAAACTAGCGAGGAAACGTCATGAGCACGGATCATCAAGGCGCCATGCCGCTCGACGGCAATGCCGCCGGCGGCCTGTTGGGTGAACTGTTTGCGCTCGACGTCACGGCTGCGGAGATTACCTGCGCCGGCTGCGGCGCGGTCGCGGCGGTTGGCGCAACCCGCGCCTTTGGCGGGTCGATGGGCGCCATTTTGCGCTGCGCGCATTGTGACACGGTCGTGCTGCGGCTCAGCCATACCCCGGCCGGGCTGCGGCTCGACATGCGCGGTACGCGCACCTTGTTTGTCGCCTTAGCCTAAAATGCAACACGCGCGATGTGGCACACGGCGATGATGCGGCGTAGCATCGCGTATCTGGCGGGGGGAATGCGTCATGATCTTGGGTATATCGACAGAGCTTTTTACCACCATTCACGTCATCATCAGCCTGATCGCGATCGTCAGCGGTATCATCGTCGTCATCGGCATGCTCGGGTCGCAGCGCATGCCGGGTTTAACCGCGGTGTTCCTGCTGACGACCATTCTCACCAGCGTCACCGGCTTCTTTTTCCCCATTCACGGCTTTACGCCGGCACTTGGCGTCGGGATCGTGTCGCTGATCTTGCTGCTGCTCGCGGTGGTAGCGCTTTACGGCAAGCATCTCGCCGGCGCCTGGCGCTGGATTTATGTCGTGACCGCCGTCACGGCGCTGTGGTTCAACGTTTTTGTGTTGATCGTGCAGTCGTTCGAGAAACTGTCGGTCTTGAACGCGAAGGCGCCACAAGTCGGACCGCCATTTTCTGATCCTGCCAATACCAATTTCGCGATCGCACAAGCGGCAGCGCTGGTGATCCTCTTGGTGCTCGGCTTGATCGCCGTGTTCAAGTTCCGGCCGTTGCCGACCATGACGTCCTGAAGCGGTGTATCGTCCGCTAAAACGAGGAAAGCCGCCGTTGCCGGCGGCCTTCCCGTCAGATCAGCCGATGGTGAATGCTACTTAAGCTGGTCGGAGATGCTCTTGAACTTGGTGTTCAACGTACTACCGAGCGTATTGACGACGGCGATGATCGCAATCGAAATGCCGGCGGCAATGAGCCCGTATTCGATCGCGGTTGCGCCCGACTCGTCCCTGAGGAACGCTACAAACTTTGACATGTGGCCTCCGCTACCTACCGCACTGTGGACAGCCGCGAGGTTAGCGCGCGCGCGTTAACAACCGCTTCACGCGGCGCGAAAGTTTCAGACAAAATGTTTGTGTAGTTCCATGCCGTAAAATGGAACCGCACGCGGGTCTGTTCATACCGCAACAAGCGTTTTGTTTTTCGAACGTTTGCGCCGTCGGAACTCCGCTGTCGATGCTTGAAGTTTCAATCGTGGGCAAAATGCTACCGCCACATCGCGCCGCAGCATGGCTTCTGCGGCTTCTTAAAGTCGCAGCCGGCCGTTCATGGTCCTTTTGCGCCGGTATAGGCGCGGCCGAGATGATCGAATTGCAGTTCGAAGAAAATGTCGGCGTTCGGACAGAAGGACGGTGCGAATGCCATATCCTTAGGCGCGCGGTCGAGCCATTCGCGGCAGCGTTTCTTGCTCGGGCAGGCGGCGCAGCGACGCAACGCGGTCAGGTAGCCCAGGCTGGAATGCGGCAGCACACTCTCGGCCGGGTCGAGGCCCAGGCGCTGCATCATCTCGCGCATATACGTTAGTTGCGTCTCGCGTGCGGCTGGCATGACAGTAGTCCCCGCCTATCTCGTCCCGGCTGGAACGATCACCACGATAGAAGCGGGCCCGGGCGGCCGCCATGATCTGGGTCAATTTGGTGTAAAACGCGCCTGCGGCGGCTAGTGCGCAAAGAGCAGATGATCGAGCGAATAGGGGCCGGCGCCGCGCGCCAGGAAATAAAACACGGCGAGCGTCCACATCAGCGTGTATTCCAACCCAAGCTTGTTCCAGAAATATTTGCCCACGCGCCAGCGTTCGACATTGGCGACGATGAGGAAGCACAGGATCGGAAACGCCGCCCAGCGCGTGAACAGGCCGAACGCGAGCAACGGACCGCAAATGAATTGCACCGCCGAGATCGCCGGCGCCCACAATTTGCCCGGCCGGTAGCCCTGCTTGTCAAGGTAGCCGGCCAGCATGCCGAGACTGCGTAGCGGTTGTCCGGTGTTGGGAAAGAAATCGAGGGTATTGCGCAAGGCGTGTGGCAGGAGTGCCAGGCCAACAAAGACCCGCAGCAGCGCCTCGGCGAGCGGCGTTAGCGCGTTAAGCCATGCGGCAAGGTCAGCGGGCATGGGACACGTTCTGTTGCGCTGCGTGCGCGCCGGCGATGCGTCCGAACACGGCGCCGCGCAATACCGACGTCGCGCCGGCATAGGTGCCGTAATAAAGCCCGATGGTTTCACCGGCGGCGTAGAGCCCCGGGATGACGGCGCCGTCGGCATTGATGACGCGGCTTTTGGTGTCGACCTTCAGGCCGCCGAAGGTGAAGCAGTTGCCGCAAATGATCGGGAAGGCGAGGAACGGCGGTTTTTCGATTGCGCGCGCCCAGTTCGATTTTTTCGGCGTGTATCCTGCTGTGGTCGCGAGGCCGTCGAGTTCCAGCGCCTTGAAGGCGCCGGTGGGGCAGACGGCATTGTAGGCCTCGACCGTCGCCGCCAATTCGCTCGCATCGATGCCGAGCTTGCACGCGAGCTCCGGCAAAGTGCCGGCCGTGACCGGCGGCTGGTCGGAGCGCACCGAGCGCTTCCAGTTCGGTACGTCATCGATCGAGGAATCGAGGATGCAAAAGGCGATGCCGTCCGGCTGCTCGAAGATGACGCGTGTGATCGCCTCGTAAGTGGCATCGACCGTGGCCGGCGCTTCGTTGACAAAGCGTGCGCCGTTCTTGTTGACGAGAATGCCGTAGTTGAACATCAGCACTACCGGTTCGGTGGCGCCCGAGCGCGGATCGAGCGGCTCGGCGTGGAAGCTGCCGTAGTCGCCGCAAGGCGCGGCACCGACGGCGAGCGCCATGCGGATGCCTTCGCCCTTGTTGTAATAGCCGCCGCGCGCCACCGGCCGGATGTAGCGGGCGCGCGGCCCGAGATAGTGCGTGAGCATTTCCGGATTACCTTCGAAGCCGCCGGAGGCGAGCACGACCGAAGGCGCGCGAAATTCGAGCGACTTATGGCCATCGCCAACGCAGCGCAAACCGACGACGGCGCCCTCGTCATTTTGGATCAGCGAACGCGCAGTGGTCTGATAGAAAAAATGTGCGCCATTCTGCTCGCACCAGCCGGCAAGCGCTTCCACCAAAGCGAGGCCGCCGCCGATCGGCGCCATGCGCGGTTGACACGCGGTGATGAAATAGGTCGGCAGGAAATCGAATTTCACGCCGAAGGTCTTCAGCCAGCCAATCGTCGGGCCGATCGAGGAGGCGAAAATCGCGATCACGTCCGGATCGGTGAAGCCGAGCGTTTTGACGATCGACGACCAGTTGTCCCAGTCGCGCGCCGTCTCCGCCACCAGCTCGGGGTCGAGATAATGCCCGGCATTGGTGGCGAAATGCGTCTCGAAATCGTCGGAGGGCTCGCTTTCGCTCTTCATGCGCAGCAGCGCTTCGGTCCAGCGCGTGTTGCCGCCGCGCTCCTCCTTGACCGATCGCTCGATGAGCGCCACGCGCGCGCCCGCCTGCAACGCCGTCGCTGCCGCCGATAGGCCGGCAATGCCACAGCCGACGACGATGACGTCGAAGCTCGTGGTGTTCGGGCTCACACGTCTTCTGGCTTGTCGACGTAACGCAGCCCCAGCTTCTTGAGCGGCTCGCGCATGTTGTACATGTCGAGGCCGAGTTCGCCGGCGGCCAAGCGCTTACGCTTGCCGTCCTCGTCGTCGAAGCGCTTCTGCGCCTTTTGCGCGGTTTCCACGCAATATTTCTTCGGCACCACGACCACACCGTCATCGTCGGCCACCACGGCGTCCCCCGGCTCGACATTGACGCCGGCGCAGACCACCGGGACATTGACCGCGCCGAGCGTCGCCTTGACCGTGCCCTTGGCCGAGACCGCTTTCGACCAGACCGGGAAATCCATCTCGTGCAGCGCCTTCACGTCGCGGCAGCCGGCGTCGATGATCAGACCCTTGACGCCGCGCGCGCGCAAGGCGGTCGCCAGCAACTCGCCGAACATGCCGTCGGTATTGTCGGCGGTGCAGCCGACCACCAACACGTCGCCCTTCTGGCACTGCTCGACCGCGACGTGGATCATCCAGTTGTCTCCGGGCTGCGCCAGCACCGTGACCGCGGGTCCGGCGATCTGGGCGCCGGCATAGATCGGTCGCAGATACGGCTTCATCAAGCCGGAGCGGCCGAGCGCCTCATGCACCGTGGCGACGCCGAGCGCCTGGAAGGTGCCGATGGCATTTGAGTCCGCACGCTGGATGTTGCGGACGACGACCGGTTTCATTGTTCACTCCCTGACTATCGCGCTCTGCGAGCCTATCACGCCAGCTCCATCGCCACGCGCGGGAACAGCGTCTGATAGGCCTCACCATAAGTCATCGGCACGCCGGTGTTGCGCGCGCCCTGGATGCCGCGGTTGAGCGCGACGCGCTCGTAATAGGCCCACAGATGTTTCTGCGCGGCGAGGATCTGGAAGGCCTTGTACTTCGTCTCCCACACCTCATCGATCTTGAGGATCAGATCGGCCTTGAAGTTGCACATTTCCGGCTGGTGCGGCTCGAACAGGAACATCGGCGGCGCGGAATATTTGTACTTGGCGCCGGGCTTGTGGCCCATGGCCTGCGCCACCACGCGGGTCTCCTGCGCAAAATGCGCGGCGTTGGGATGATCGAAATTATAGGGGTCTTCGAGCGCGTGGGTGAGCACGAACGACGGATTGAGCTCGCGGTAGATGTCGACCATGCGGTCGAAATGCGCCTCGTTGAGCTTGAGCGGATAATCGCCGCAGTCGAAGAACTCGATCTCGGCACCGAGCAGGCTGGCCGCGCGCTCGGCCTCGTCCTTGCGGCCCGCTTTGACGCTCGCCAGCGTGGCGCCCACTTCCTTCCAGGCGAACTGGCTTTCGCCGCGCTCGCCGTATGATAGGCAGACGATTTTGACCTGCATACCGCGCTTGGCGTGCAGCGCAATAGCGCCGCCGGCGCGCCAGACGAAATCGCCGGGGTGGGCGGTTATAACGAGCCCGGTCTTGGCATCCGCCATGAGAACTCCCTTTTCCGTGCCGGTCGTTTAAACTAGTTAGGATGCCCGGCGGTCAAGCGCCTGGGCAGGCGGTTCTGCCAAACCATGTGGCGGTGCGAAAGCCTTTCACCATGAGCAATGACGTTACCACCCTTCGTATCGCCATCGGCGACTACCCGCATACGGCTCCGCTCAAGCGCGGCGAGATCACCTCGCCGTGGCTGAAGCTCGACTTCGTCGAGGTCAAGCCGATGCACAAGGCGTTCAAGCCGATGGTGCGCGAGCACGCCTATGACGCCAGCGAGATGGCGCTGGTGACCTATCTGCAGGCCAAAGTTTACGGCAAGGGATTGACGCTGCTGCCGGCGGCGATGCTGGCGCGCTTTCAGCACGGCACCGTCCTGTTCAACGCGGAACGTGGCAAGCTCGCCCCCGCCGATCTGGCGGGCAAGCGCATCGGCGTACGCTCCTACAGCCAGACCACCGGTGCCTGGATCCGCGGCATCCTGCAGAATGACTACGGCGTCGATTTTTCCAATGTGCAGTGGGTGACGTTTGAAGACGGCCACGTGGCCGAGGCCAAGGATCCCGCCGGCGTGACGCGCGCTCGCGCCGATCAGGACATCACGCAAATGCTGATCGACGGCGAGCTCGACGCGGCGATCTATGGCGCCGCCATGCCGAACGATGAGCGGCTGCAAAGCATCATCGCCGACTCCGACGCCGCCGCGCGCGCCTGGTACGCCAAACATGGCGTCGTGCCGGTCAATCACATGGTGGTGGTGACGGATGAGCTTGTCCGCTCCAATCCACGGGCGGTCGCCGAGCTTTATCGTCTGCTGCAAGCGGGCAAGCAGGCGGCGGGAAGCCCCGGCGAGATCGACATGGCGCCGTTTGGCGAAGAGGCCAACCGGCCCTGTCTCGAGTTGCTCATTTCTTATGCAGTGCAGCAGCGACTTATTTCACGCAAAATTGAGGTGAGGGAACTTTTCTAGCGGGTGTGGCCGACAAATCGTCTGGAAAATAATCTGGCAATACCGCCTATTATTTAATCACGCGTCTTTGCCCGCAAAATAATCAATCCACAGGGCTTTCAGAAAAGTCTCATATTTATCAGTCAGTTACCGCAGCCGCACCGGCTTGGCACAGGGCTTGCGAACCGGTTGCCGCGTGGAAGAGCCGCCGGCTCATCGCGCGCGTCAAATTGCAGGGGTTTGCTCATGCTCAACTTAATTCAGACGGTCGCCAAGCGACCGAATGCCCGTCGGTGGCTCTCGGCCGCGGCGGGACTGGCATTCGCGGCGACTGGGGCTGTCCACGCCGCCAACGCCGCCGATACGATCAAGATCGGCATCCTTCATTCGCTGTCCGGCACTATGGCCATCAGCGAAACCACGTTGAAGGACGTCATGCTGATGCTGATCGACGAGCAGAACAAGAAAGGCGGTCTGCTCGGCAAGAAACTCGAAGCCGTCGTCGTCGATCCGGCCTCCAACTGGCCGTTGTTCGCCGAGAAGGCGCGCGAATTGATCTCCAAGGATAAAGTCGCCGTCGTGTTCGGCTGCTGGACCTCGGTGTCGCGCAAGTCGGTGCTGCCGGTGTTCAAGGAATTGAACTCGATCCTGTTCTATCCGGTGCAGTACGAAGGCGAGGAGAGTGAGCGCAACGTGTTCTACACGGGCGCCGCGCCGAACCAGCAGGCCATTCCCGCCGTCGACTATCTGATGAGCAAGGAAGGCGGCAACGTGAAGCGTTGGGTGCTCGCGGGCACCGACTACGTCTATCCGCGCACCACCAACAAGATTCTTGAGGCCTATCTGAAGCAGAAGGGCGTCAAGCAGGAAGACATCATGATCAACTACACGCCGTTCGGACATTCCGACTGGCAGACGATCGTGTCGGACATCAAGAAGTTCGGCTCGGCCGGCAAGAAGACCGCGGTGGTCTCGACCATCAACGGTGACGCCAACGTGCCGTTCTACAAAGAGCTCGGCAACCAGGGCATCAAGGCCACCGACATCCCGGTGGTGGCGTTCTCGGTCGGTGAGGAAGAACTCGCCGGTCTCGACACCAAGCCGCTGGTCGGCCATCTCGCCGCCTGGAACTACTTCGAGTCGATCAAGAACAAGGACAATACCGCCTTCATCAAGGAATGGCATGCCTTCACCAAGAATCCGAAGCGCACCACCAACGATCCGATGGAAGCGCACTACATCGGCTTCAACATGTGGGTGAAGGCGGTGGAGAAAGTGAAGTCGACCGACGCGGATAAGGTCATCGACGCGCTGCCCGGCATCAAGGCGCCGAACCTGACCGGCGGCGTCTCGACCATGCTGCCGAACCACCACATCACCAAGCCGGTCTTCATCGGCGAAATCCGCGGCGACGGTCAGTTCGACGTCGTATGGAAGACCAAGGGCCTGGTGCCCGGCGATGCCTGGTCGGACTATCTGCCCGGTTCGAAGGACCTGGAATCCGATTGGGTCAAGCTGAAGTGCGGCAACTACAACAAGGTCACCAAGAAGTGCGGCGGCGCCTCATAACGCGCGCGCACGAATTGTTGGACTGACCACGACTTCGACGGAGGCGGCGGGTAATGCCGCCGCCTCCAAAGTTTCACCCAGGCGCCGGGATCGACTGCAATGCGTGCTTTTTACGATCGCATCATAGCGCTCGTACTCGCCCTCGGCTTGCTCGCTGGCGCCGCAGGCTTCGCTCACGCCGGGCCTTACGAAGATGCGCTGGCCGGCTTCACCACCGACGATTTCAGCGACACGATCGACGCCGTGAACGCCGTGGTGGCGAGCGGCAGCCCGCTGGCGGCGCCCGTGATCGAGGCGCTGCAGGATGGGCGGCTGATGTTCAGCGCCAAGGACAAGAAGGTTTTTATCAAGACCAAAGACGACAAGCTGCTCGACGCGGCGACGGGAAAACCGGCCGACGGCGCAGCACCCGACGATGTCGATAACGTTCGTCTCAACAATCGGCTGCGCGGCGTCGTCGGCGCCGCCATCGGCGCCTTGACCTTGATGGCGCCCGATCCGAACAGACGCTTCGATGCCGCCCAGGCCGTGTTCAAGTCGCGCGATGCGGCGGCCTTGCCGGCGCTTGAGAAGGCGCTCGCCGCGGAAAAAGACGCGCGCGTCAAGAAAGCGATGAACGAGGCGCGCGCGGCGATCGTGCTTACCGCGCCGGACTCCCAAACCGCGGACAAGATCGCCGCCATCGAAGTCATCCGCGACCGCGGCGACCAGGACGCGCTCGGTCTGGTCAATGGCCTGCAAGGGAACCAGCCGCCCGACGTCGCCGCCGCCGCTGCCGCCGCCAAGGCGAAAATCCAACACACGTTGGCAATTTGGAACGCGGTGCAAAACGCCTGGTACGGATTGTCGCTCGGTTCGGTGCTGCTGTTGGCGGCCATCGGTCTTGCCATCACATTCGGCGTGATGGGCGTCATCAACATGGCGCACGGCGAGATGGTGATGCTCGGCGCCTACGTCACCTTCGTCGTGCAGGAGCTGATCCGCACGCATAATCCGGCGCTGTTCGACTATTCGCTCGCCATCGCCATCCCGCTCGCCTTCATCTTCGCCGGCGCCGTCGGTATCCTCATCGAGCGCAGTGTGATCCGCTTCCTCTATGGGCGGCCGCTGGAGACCTTGCTCGCCACCTGGGGCATCTCGCTGGTGCTGCAGCAGGCGGTGCGCGTGGCCTTCGGGCCGACCAACAAGGAAGTGGGCAATCCATCCTGGATGTCGGGCGCCTTCGACCTCGGCGGCATCCTGATCACCTATAACCGCATGTGGATTATCGTGTTCACCGGGCTGGTGTTTGTCGCTTTGCTCGCCATGCTGCGCTTCACCCGGCTGGGGCTGGAAATGCGCGCGGTCACGCAGAACCGCGCCATGGCCGCGGCGGTCGGCATCCGCACCGCGCGCATCGACGCGCTCACCTTCGGGCTCGGCTCCGGCATTGCCGGGCTTGCCGGCGTCGCGCTCTCGCAGATCGACAACGTATCGCCCAACCTGGGGCAGGGTTACATCATCAACTCATTCATGGTGGTGGTGTTCGGCGGGGTGGGAAATCTCTGGGGCACGCTGGTCGGCGCCTTGACGCTCGGCATCGCCAACAAGTTCCTCGAACCTTTCGCCGGCGCCGTGCTCGCCAAGATCGCAATTCTTGTCTTCATCATTTTGTTCATCCAGAAGCGGCCGCGCGGCATGTTTGCGCTCAAAGGCCGGGCGATCGAAGCATGAGGACGCCGCGGGCCTCTCAACTTTTCCCGGGCGCAGCGCAGCGTGAGCAGAGCGAAACGGTGCGCTGCAGACCCGGGATCGTTGCAAATTCGGCATTTACGTCGGTCCCGGATCAGCGGTGCACCACTTCGCTGCGCTCGCGCTGCACCGCATCCGGGACACGAGGCCGGACATGAAGGCGTTCTCGCTCATCCGCATTCTCGATCGCGGCGCCGTTCTGTTTCTGGTGCTGCTCGGCGCCTTCGCCATCGCCATCCCCGTGCTCAATCTGCTGGTGCCGGCCGGTTCGACTTTCCACGTCTCGACCTATCTGGTCGCGCTGTTCGGCAAGTACGTTTGCTATGGTCTGCTGGCGCTCTCCATCGACCTGATCTGGGGCTATGCCGGCATTCTCTCGCTCGGCCACGGCGCCTTCTTCGCGCTCGGCGGCTACGCCATGGGCATGTACCTGATGCGGCAGATCGGCACGCGCGGCGTCTACGCCAACCCGATCCTGCCCGACTTCATGGTGTTCCTGAACTGGCCGGAATTGCCTGTCTACTGGTACGGCTTCCAGCATTTCGCCTATGCCGCGCTGATGGTGCTGCTGGTGCCGGGCTTGCTCGCCTTCGTGTTCGGCTGGTTCGCCTTCCGCTCCCGCGTCACCGGCGTCTATCTCTCGATCATCACGCAGGCGATGACCTACGCGCTGCTGCTCGGCTTCTTCCGCAACAATTTCGGCTTCGGCGGCAATAACGGGTTGACCGACTTCAAGGACATTCTCGGCTTCAACGTGCAGGCCGAAGCCACGCGCAACGCGTTGTTGGTCATGTCGTGCGTGGCGCTGGCGATCAGCTTCCTGATCTGCCGCGCCATCGTCTCGTCGAAATTCGGCAAGGTGCTGATCGCCATCCGCGACGCGGAAGCGCGCACGCGATTTCTTGGCTATCGCGTCGAGGCCTATAAGCTGTTCGTGTTCACGCTGTCGGCCTGCATGGCGGGCGTCGCCGGCGCGCTCTATGTGCCGCAGGTCGGCATCATCAATCCGAGCGAGTTTGCGCCCGGCAATTCCATCGAGGCGGTGATCTGGGTCGCGGTCGGCGGCCGCGGCACGCTGACCGGCGCGGTGCTCGGCGCCTTCGTGGTCAATTACACCAAGACCTATTTCACCTCCGGCGTGCTGGCGCCGTATTGGCTGTTCGTGCTGGGCGGACTGTTCATCGGCACCACGTTGTTCTTGCCGCGCGGCATCATCGGCACGCTGAAATGGGGTTTCGACCGGCGCGCCGCCGCGCGCTCGCTGGCCGCCGAGGAGGGCGCCGACGTCAACCCGCGTACCGCGGCTGCGCCGCCCAACGCCGCGCCGCACGCGGCCGAGTAGGAGGGACCGAATGGAGCCGAAAACCACCTCCGCGCTGCTTTATCTCGACGGCATCACCGTCTCCTTCGACGGCTTCAAGGCGCTCAACGAATTGTCCTTCGTCATCGAGCCGGGCGAGATGCGCGCCATCATTGGCCCCAACGGCGCCGGCAAGACCACCATGATGGATGTGGTCACCGGCAAGACGCGGCCGGACGATGGCGACGTCTACTTCGAGCAGGGCCACTACGACTTGTCGAAGCTTGACGAGACCGAAATCGCCGAACTCGGCATCGGCCGCAAATTCCAGAAACCGACGGTGTTCGACATGCACACGGTGGAAGACAATCTGCTGCTGGCGCTCAAGAACGATCGCCGCGTGCGCGCGACGTTGTTGTGGCAACAGTCGCTGTCGCAGGAACAGCGCATCGACGCCATCCTCGACACCATCCGGCTGAAAGCCTTGCGCGCGCGCGTGGCCGGCAGCCTGTCGCACGGCCAGAAGCAATGGCTGGAGATCGGCATGCTTCTGGCGCAGGAGCCGAAATTGCTTTTGGTCGACGAGCCGGTCGCCGGCATGACCGACGTCGAGACGATGCAGACCGCCGAGCTGCTCAAGGAAATCAACCGCGACAAGACCGTCGTCGTGGTGGAGCACGACATGGCCTTCGTGCGTGAACTCGGCGTCAAGGTAACGTGCCTGCACGAAGGCTCGGTGCTGGCGGAAGGCTCGATCGACCAGGTCTCGGCCAACGAGCGCGTGGTCGAGGTCTATTTGGGGCGATGACGATGACCGGCGACACGCCAAACGGCGTCATGCTCGACGTAAACGCCATCAACCTGCACTACGGCGCGGCGCAGGCGCTGCGTGGCGTATCGCTCAAGGCCGAGGTCGGCAAGGTGACCTGCGTGCTCGGCCGCAACGGCGTCGGCAAGACCAGCCTGTTGCGCGCCATCGTCGGCCAGCATCCGGTGAGCAAAGGTTCGATCGCGCTCAACGGCGAGGACATCACGCGGCTGGCGACCGTGGAGCGCGCGCGCCACGGCATCGCCATCGTGCCGCAGGGCCGTGAGATCTTTCCGCTGCTCACGGTCGAGGAAAACCTGGAGACCGGCTTTGCGCCGCTGCCGCGCGACCAGCGCAGCGTGCCGGATGATGTATTTTCGCTGTTTCCGGTGCTGCGTGACATGCTCGGCCGCCGCGGCGGCGACCTGTCGGGCGGCCAGCAGCAGCAATTGGCCATTGGTCGCGCTTTGGTGATGCGGCCCAAGTTGCTTTTGTTGGACGAGCCGACCGAAGGCATCCAGCCTTCCATCATCAAGGATATCGGCCGCGCCATCGACTATCTGCGCTCGCTCAAGGACATGGCGATCGTGCTGGTCGAGCAATATTTGGACTTTGCCCAGGAGCTCGGCGATTATCTGGTGGTCATGGACCGCGGCTCGATCGTCTACGCCAGCGACAAAGCGAGCATGGACGAGGCCGCGATCAAACGGGCCCTGGCGATTTGATGTTCGGCCTCCCAAGAACCTGTGGCGTCGTCCCCGCGAAGGCGGGGACCCCGTACGCCACAGCCTGTCGTCTTTAGCGAGGCCTTGGTGTTTACTGGATGCCCGCTTGCGCGGGCATGACAGCAGAGGGTTTTGGCGGTGCTGACCCCAATAACTAGTTCGGAGATCTTCGCCGCCAATCGCGCGAGCGGCCACATTGCGCTTCGTGTGGCGGCGAGCGGCGGCCGCACCCGGCGCATGCGCGTGCACGAAGCCGGATCGTTGCGCGTGCGCTTTCCCAATGCGACGGGGCAGGCGCTGGAAGCCGTCATCGTCAACACCGGCGGCGGCATGACCGGCGGCGACCGCTTCGCCATCGAGATCGCGCTGGACGAAAACGCCAGCCTGATCGCCGGCACCGCGGCAGCGGAAAAAATCTATCGCTCGACCGGGCCGGATGCCGAGGTGGACGTGAAACTCGACCTCGGCGCCGGCGCGCGGCTTTCTTGGCTGCCGCAGGAAACCATTCTGTTCGACCGCGCGCGGCTTTCCCGCCGCATCGAGGTCAATCTCACCGGCGATGCCGCGCTGCTGATATCGGAGGCGGTGGTATTTGGCCGCTCGGCCATGGGCGAAACGGTGGAGCAGGGCTTCTTCGCCGACCGCTGGCGCGTGCGCCGCGGCGGGCGGCTTGTGTTTGCCGAAAGCGCGCGGCTCGATGGGGCCATCACGGAGAAGCTCAGCCGGACGGCCGTCACGGCGGGGGGCGTGGCGATCGCCACCGTGCTGGCCACCCCGGCCGGCGAAGCCAAAATCGCCGCCGTGCGCGCGCTCGAGTTTGCCGGTGAGGCCGGCATCTCCGTCTGGAACGGCGTTGCGGTGGCGCGCCTCGTCGCGCAAAACGGCGCTGCGCTGCGCCACGATCTGATTTCCGTGCTGGCGGCGCTTGGTGCAAAGGTGCCGCGGCTCTGGTTGCAATAAAAGAAACCGACCGAGGAAGCGATAAATCTGACGCCGCGGGAAAAAGACAAGCTGCTGATCGCCATGGCGGCCATCGTGGCGCGCCGCCGGCTGGAGCGCGGCGTCAAGCTCAACCACCCGGAGGCGGTGGCGCTGATTTCCGACTTCATCTTGGAGGGCGCGCGCGACGGCAAGAGCGTCGCCGCATTGATGGAAGCCGGCGCGCACGTGCTCACGCGCGCGCAAGTCATGGACGGCATCGCCGAGATGATCCACGACATTCAGGTGGAAGCGACGTTCCCCGACGGCACCAAGCTCGTCACCGTGCATAACCCGATCCGCTGAGGAGCTAACGATGAAAACAATAGTTGCAGTTTTGCTTTTGCTGGCTGCCGGCGCGGCGCAGGCGCACGAGTCGCTGGTGCCGCATCATCACCCGCACGGGGTCAGCATGCTGCCCGACCTCGACACGTTCATCGTCGGCGGCATTTTCCTGATCGCGGTGGCGCTGGTCGCTTACGCCCGCCTGGGGCGGAGGTGACGCCATGATCCCCGGCGAAATGTTCATCAAGGACGGCGACATCGAGCTCAACGCCAAGCGCAAGACGGTGACGCTCACAGTCGCCAATTCCGGTGACCGGCCGATCCAGGTCGGCTCGCATTATCATTTCTTCGAGACCAATCCGGCGCTCAAATTCGAGCGCAAAAAGGCGCGCGGTATGCGCCTTAACATCGCCGCCGGCACTGCGGTGCGCTTCGAACCGGGGCAGACGCGCGAAGTCACCTTGGTGGCGCTCGCCGGTAAGCGCGCCGTCTACGGCTTCCGGCAGGACGTGATGGGGAAACTTTAAGGCCGCGCCGGATGTTAGCGATCAACATCATGCCGGGAGGACGCCATGAAGCAGGCCTACACGGGCGGCTGCCAGTGCGGCAACGTTCGCTACCAGGTCACCACCGAGATCAGCAAAGTCATTTCCTGCAATTGCTCGCGTTGCCGGCGGCTCGGTTCGCTGCTGGCGGCGGCGCAGGCCTCGGATTTCAAGCTCACATCGGGCGAGGGCGAGATGACGAACTTCAAGTTCAACAAGCACGTCATCAATCATTTTTTCTGCGCGACCTGCGGCATCCAGTCGTTCGCCTCGGGCAAAGGACCGGGCGGCGTCGACATGGTGATGGTCAACGTGCGCTGCCTGGACGACGTGGATCCAGATCAGTTCGAAGTGATGAAATACGACGGCCGCAGCATCTAGCCGGCGCGCGCCGCCGTAGGGTACCCCCAAAAGCCATAACGGGCGGACCGTCGTCCACCCGTTACAAGCTCTCGGATCCGTTTCCAGGTCGCGCGCGTGAGCGCGCTACTCGGTACCCAGTTACTGAGAGCCAGAACCGGCAAACATGGACCACGAATACTGCAAGCAGCACCCACGTCCCATGCCCGCTCCGGTCATGGCGGCCAACCGTGTCCGGCAGAGCCGAAGATGGATGACCTAACGCGAAACCTTATGCCGATCGGCGCACCTGACAAGGCCGTTGATTCGCCTGTTGATAACCTTGGGGATGAAACATGACGGTTAAAATGAAGCGCGCGGCCTATGCCGACATGTTCGGCCCGACCACCGGCGACCGCGTGCGGCTTGCCGACACCGATCTCATTATCGAAGTCGAAAAGGATTTCACCGTCTACGGCGAGGAGGTGAAATTCGGCGGCGGCAAGGTGATCCGCGACGGCATGGGCCAGTCGCAGGTGACCAACGCGCGCGGCGCGGTCGATACCGTCATCACCAACGCGCTGATCCTCGATCACTGGGGCATCGTCAAAGCCGACGTCGGCCTGAAAGAGGGGCGCATCGCCGCCATCGGCAAGGCCGGCAATCCCGACATCCAGCCCGGCGTCACCATCGTCATCGGCCCCGGCACCGAGATCATCGCCGGCGAAGGTAAAATCCTCACCGCCGGCGGCTTCGATGCCCACATCCATTTCATCTGCCCGCAACTGGTCGACGAGGCGCTGATGTCGGGCTTGACCACCATGCTCGGCGGCGGCACCGGACCCGCCGCCGGCACCAATGCCACCACCTGCACGCCGGGCCCGTGGCATCTCGGCCGCATGATCCAGGCAGCCGACGCCTTTCCCATCAATCTCGGCTTTTCCGGCAAGGGCAATGCCTCGCGTCCACAGGCGCTTGAGGAAATGGTCAAAGCCGGCGCCTGTGCGCTGAAATTGCACGAAGACTGGGGCACCACGCCGGCGGCGATAGACTGCTGCCTGTCCGTGGCGGATGACATGGACGTGCAGGTGATGATCCACACCGACACGCTCAACGAGTCGGGCTTCGTCGAGGACACGATTCATGCCTTCAAGGGCCGCACCATTCATGCGTTTCACACCGAAGGCGCCGGCGGCGGTCATGCGCCCGACATCATCAAGGTGGCGGGCCTGAAGAACGTGCTGCCGTCGTCGACCAATCCGACGCGGCCGTTCACGCGCAACACCATCGACGAGCATCTCGACATGCTGATGGTGTGCCACCATCTCGATCCGTCGATCCCCGAGGATCTGGCCTTTGCCGAAAGCCGCATCCGCAAGGAGACGATCGCCGCGGAGGACATTCTTCACGACATCGGCGCGCTGTCGATGATGTCGTCGGACTCGCAAGCCATGGGCCGCGTCGGCGAAGTCATCATCCGCACCTGGCAGACCGCCGACAAGATGAAGAAGCAGCGCGGCGCGCTGCCGGAGGAAAAGGGCGACAACGACAACACGCGGGTCAAACGCTACGTCGCCAAATACACCATCAACCCGGCGATCGCGCACGGCATGGCAAAGCACATCGGCTCGGTGGAGAAGGGCAAGCTCGCCGACCTCGTGCTGTGGGCGCCGGCCTTCTTCGGCGTCAAGCCGGAGATCGTCATCAAGGGCGGCTCGATCGTTGCCGCGCAGATGGGCGATCCCAACGCCTCGATCCCGACGCCGCAGCCGGTGCATTACCGGCCGATGTTCGGCGCCTTCGGCAAGGCGATCACTGCCTGCTCGCTGATGTTCGTCTCCAAAGCGGCGGCGCGCTCGTCCTTGCGCAGCAAGCTCGGCGTCGAGAAACAATTCGTCGCCGTGGAGGGAACGCGCAAGATCGGCAAGAAGAACATGATCCACAACGGCGCGACCCCGCAGATCGACGTCAATCCGGAGACCTACGAGGTGCGCGCCGACGGCGAGTTGCTCACCTGCGCGCCGGCGGAGACGTTGCCGATGGCGCAGCGCTATTTCCTGTTCTAGAACTGCCCGGGCAACCGGGAAAGGAAACGTCCGTGATCTATGTCATCGCCGAATTGCGTGTGAAGCCGGGCACGGCCGAAAAGGCCGTCGCCGCGGCGCGCGACTGCGTCGCCGAAACCGTCAAGGAAGACGGCTGCATCAGCTACGACATGTACCGCAGCGTCACCGATGCGGAGCGCCTGGTGCTGGTCGAGCGCTGGGAGTCGCGCGAGGCGCTCGCCCGCCACATCGAGACGCCGCATTTCAAGGTCTGGCGCGCGGCCGGCCCCGAGTTCGTGGCCGAACGCAAGGTGGAGATCGTCACGCCGGAAAAGATCGACCGGCCGTGAGCGCAGGACGCCCGTGCAACGCGTGACCGCTATCAGGCCGCACGGCGCCTGGGACGCCGGCACCGCGCGCGACCGCGTCACGCTCGACGCCGGCGATCGGCAACGCCGGCGCATCGTGCTGCACAGCGAGAAAGGCACCGATATTTTGCTCGACTTCGAAAAACCAATCACGTTGCGCGACGGCGACGGGCTGCTGCTCGACGACGGCGCGATCGTGCTGGTGGCCGGCGAGCGGGAGAAGCTGATCGAAATTTCCGCCGGCAGCGCGCTCGACGCGGTACGGCTCGCCTGGCATCTCGGCAACCGCCATACCGAGGTGCAGGTGATCGGCGAGCGGCTGCGCATCCGCCGCGACCATGTACTCGAGGACATGCTGCGCGGCCTCGGTGCGCGGCTCACTCCGCTCGAAGCGCCGTTTGATCCGGAGGCGGCCGCGCCGCATGCCCATGAACACGCCGATCACAAACACGATCATGGATGACAGGCCGCACAAGACCAAAGGCCGTCGTCCCCGCGCAGGCGGGGACCCAGTAGCCCCGGTAGGGGCTGTTAGGCTCGGCGAAAATTCCGCACCGGGGTTACTGGATGCCCCGCCTGCGCGGGGCATGACACCGGGTGATGGTGCGGCTGGCGACAGGGCCCTCTACCGCCTCATGGCCTGGCTCTCGCCCGCGTACCCGGTCGGCGCCTTTTCCTATTCCAGCGGCATCGAATGGGCGGTGGAGGCGGGCGATATCCGCGACGCCGAGAGTTTGCGCGGCTGGCTTAACGTGATGCTCGCCGAGGGCGGCGGCTTTTGCGACGCGGTGCTGTTCGCGCACGCCTATCGCGCCGTCGCTGCCTGCGATGACAAGGCGCTGCATGGGGTCGCCGAGCTGGCCGCCGCTCTGGCGCCGTCGAAGGAACGCCACCTGGAGACGACGGCGCAGGGCAACGCCTTCATCGAGGCGACGCGCGCCGCTTGGTCCTGCGCGGCGCTGGATCGGTTGAAGAAAATCTGGGACGGGCCGGTGGCCTATCCGGTCGCCGTGGCGGTCGCCGCCGCCGGACATGGCGTGGCATTGGAGCCGGCGCTCGCCGCTTTCCTGCAGGCCGTCGCCGCCAATTGGGTGTCCGCCGGCGTGCGCCTGATCCCGCTCGGCCAGACCGACGGCCAGCGCGTGCTGGCTGCGCTGGAGCCCGTCGTCGCCGCGACGGTCGAACGCGCGCTTTCGACACCGCTCGACGACGTCGGCTCAGCCGCCTTCCGCGCCGACCTCGCCGGCGCGCGGCACGAGACGCAATACACAAGATTGTTTCGGTCTTAGTGGCGAGCATTGAGACGCTCTGCGTGTGACGCCACGCATTGCAAAATAACCGGCTATGTTGATTACTGACGTGCAAAGGTACGAAGCAATGAAAAACCCCCACGGCCCCTTGCGCGTCGGCGTCGGCGGCCCGGTCGGCTCCGGCAAGACCGCGCTGATGGATGCGCTGTGCAAGAAATTGCGCGGCCGCTTCGAGATCGCCGCCATCACCAACGACATCTACACCAAATGGGACGCCGAATATCTGGTGCGCTCGGGCGCGCTTAGCCCCGAGCGCATCGCCGGCGTGGAAACCGGCGGCTGTCCGCACACCGCGATCCGCGAGGATGCCTCGATCAATCTCGCCGCCGTCGCCGAGATGCGCGCCAAGTTCCCCGATCTCGATTTGGTGCTGATCGAATCCGGCGGCGACAATCTGGCGGCGACATTTTCGCCGGAACTCGCCGATCTCACCATTTACGTCATCGATGTTGCCGCCGGCGACAAGATCCCGTCCAAAGGCGGCCCCGGCATCACGCGTTCGGATCTCCTGGTGATCAACAAGATCGATCTTGCGCCCTATGTCGGCGCCTCGCTCGAGGTGATGGAACGCGACGCCAAGAAGATGCGTGGGCAGCGGCCATTCGTGATGACCAATCTACGCGAAGGCAAAGGCACCGAGGAAATCGCCCGCTTCATTGAGCAAAAAGGGGGGCTGGGCCGATGAGTGCTTGCGAGCGGCTTGAAGCGGCGCTTGCGCGCATCGACGACCCGGCGGGCGAGGGCGCCCGCACCTGTCTCACCGTCTACCGCGAGGCTGCGCGCGCCGCCGCCATTGCCGCCGATGCCCGCGCCAAGGCCGGCATTTCGCTCGGGCCCCTCGACGGCGTCATCGTCACGCTCAAGGACCTGTTCGACGTCGCCGGCGAGGTGACGCGCGCCGGCTCCAAGCTGCTTGCCGACGAGGGCAAACCCGCCGCGCGCGATGCGCCGGTGGTGCAACGACTGCGCGCCGCCGGCGCGGTGATCGTCGCCAAGACCAACATGTCGGAGTTCGCCTTCACCGGCATCGGCATCAATCCGCATTACGGCACGCCCGGCAATCCGGCCGACCGGGCGCGCGCGCCGGGCGGTTCGTCCTCGGGCGCCGCGGTGTCGGTCGCCGACCAAATGTGCGAGATCGCGATCGGCAGCGACACCGGCGGCTCGGTGCGCATTCCGTCCTCGCTCTGCGGCGTCACCGGCTTCAAGCCGAGCCGTCAGCGCGTGCCGACCGAGGGCGCTTTTCCGCTGTCTTATACGCTCGACTCGATCGGCCCGCTGGCGCGAACAATCGCCGACTGCGCGAAGGCCGACGCCGTGATGGCGGGCGAGGCGCCGTGGGCGCTTGAGCCGGCGCCGCTCGCGGGCTTGCGCTTCGGCGTCGTGCAAGGACTGCCGCTGGAAAATCTCGACGACACGGTGGCCAAGCGCTTTCCCGCCGCGCTCGACCGGCTGGAAAAAGCCGGCGCCCGCCTGTCGACGGAAAAGCTTCCCCTCATCGACGACATGATGAAGACGCTGACGCGCGCCAGCATCCTGGTCGCCGAGGTCTATTCCATCCACGGCGAGCGGCTTAAGCGCCGCGGCGACGACGTCGATCAAATCGTGCGCGGGCGCATCGAAAAGGGCCGCGACATTTCGGCGGCGGATTATATCGAGGTGATGCGGGCGCGTTCAGCGCTCATCCGCGCCATGGACGGCCGCCTTGCCGATCTCGACGCGCTGGTGATGCCGGCGACGCCGACGGTCGCGCCCCGCATCGACGAGGTGAGCGCCGATGCCAAGGTCTTCATGGCGCGCAACGCGTTGTTGTTGCGCAACACCACGATCGGAAATTTTTTCGATCTCTGCGCGGTGTCGATCCCGATGCCGCGCGACGGTGGCCTGCCGTGCGGCCTGATGCTGCTTGCGCGCAACGGCCACGATCGCCGGCTGCTGCGCATGGCGGCGGCGGTGGAGCGGCTGTTCGCGAGCTGATTCGTGTCCCCGGCGCAGCGCAGCGTGAACGAAGTGAACGGTGCGCTGCAGACCCGGGACCCCATAAAGCGTGGCCCCGGATCAGCGGCGCATCACTGCGCTATGGCTTCGTGCTGCGCCGCATCCGGGGCGCGCCGTCGTTAAAACTCGCGCAGCGTCTCGATCAGCAGCCGGTAGCGTTCCGGTCCGAGCTTCACCTTAAGCGCGGCTTCGTGCTGCGCGGCCAGCGTCTTGGCCCGCGCCAAAATCTTTTGTCCGTCGCGCGTGAGCCGCAGCGCGTGGCGGCGTCCGTCGGCGGCCGAGTGCAGGCGTTGCATCAGTCCGCGCCGCTCCAGCCGGTGCAATAGCCGCACCAGGCGCGCGCGCTCGATCGCCAGCTTCGTCGCCAGCTCCATCTGCGACAGGCCCGGATTGGCGCTGATCACCACCAGCACCGAGAATTGCGCCGGGCTGATATCGATCGTGGCCATGCGTCGGATGAAGTCCTGAAATACCCAGACCTGCAGGCGGCGCACGAAATAGCCGAGATGCTCGTTGAGCACGCCGAGCCCGATCACCGGCGGGCTGGCGCGGCGCATTGGCGGCGTTTTGCGCAGCGCCAAAACGGCCTTGGGGGTGGGCCGGGTAGGGCGTTTGGCGGGCGGCATCATTTGAGCGCTCCCCGCCGGCGGGCTCGTTTGATGGCCGCGCGCGGCAATTACGGTGTTGACGAAATTGTTGTCCACGTCAACAATATCATGCGACTTTCGAGGGAGAGCCGGCAGCGGCGCAAATGACCGCGGTTGGCTTTTCGCGCTTGTTATGACCGGAAGAAATCCGGCATCATCGGGAACAACGGCCTTCGGCAAGGCCAGGGAGGACTACAACATGAAATATAAATCGCAATCCTATTCCAAGCGCATCACGCGCCGCACCTTCAGCGCCGGCGTCGGCGCCGCTATCGTCGCCGGCACCGCGCCCTTCAACATCGTCCGTGCCGCCGGTCCACTCAAAGTGGGCGTGCTGCTGCCGCGCTCCGGCGTGCAGGCCGGCATCGGCCAAGATTGCTGGCGCGGCGTCGAAATCACCAACGGCATCCTCAAGGGCCTGGGTCTGCCCGAGCTCGAACTCATGAATGGCGATACCGAGACCAAGGTGGACGTCGCCCGCTCGCGCGCCGAACAGTTGATCGGCCAGGGCGCGCAGCTTCTGATCGGCGCCTTCGATTCCGGCGCCAGCACCGCGATCGCGCAGGTCGCGGAGCAGAAGGGCATTCCTTACGTCATCAATATCGCCGCCGCTCCGCCGATCACCGAGCAGGGCTACAAGTTCGTGTTCCGCAACTTCCCCACCGGCCCCATGATCCTGCGCGACGCCTTCCTCAATGAGAAGGAAGTGTTCGCTCTCGTCGGCAAGGCGCCGAAGACGGCGGTAATGCTGCACGTCAACGATACTTACGGCACCGCGATCCTGAACGGCACCAACGCAATGTTTCCGAAGTTCGACATGCCGTACAAGATCGTCGAAAAGATCGCCTACGACCCGGCGGCGCGCGATCTCTCGGTCGAAGTCGCCAAGGCCAAAGCGACCGGCGCCGAGTTGCTCTATGCGGTGAGCCGCCTCAACGACGCCATCCTGGTGACCCGCGAACTGGTCAAGCAGCGCTGGTCGCCTGAGGCGATCCTGAGCGTCGGACCGGGCTGGTACGAAGACCAGTACATTAAGACGCTCGGCAAGTTGTCCGACGGGCCGATCAGCCTCGTGCCATGGTACGACCCGAATAAAAAGGCGACCAAATTGCTTAAGGACGCCCTTGCGAAGAAGTATCCCGGCATCGGCCTCAACACCAACCACGTCTACACCTTCGAGGCGCTGCTGGTCGCCTCCGACGCCTACAAGCGGGCCGGTTCGGCCGATCCGAAGGCGCTCGCCGAGGCGATCCGCAAGACCAACATCACCGACAATGTCAGTCCCGGTCCCGGCATCGCGTTCAATGCCAAGGGCCAGAACGACAAACTCAAATGCTCCGCGATTCAGAATCGCGGCGGCGAGACGGTGACGCTGGCCCCGAAAGAGGCGGCTAACGCCAAGCCGGAATGGCCGCTCAAGCCCTACGACAAGCGCGCTTGAGTCCCGCTTGCTAAGCGAAACGCTCCGGCCACGATCGCTGGCCGGAGCATTTTCTTGTTAGGACCAGCCGGTGCCGTTTTCAGTCTATCTCAACGTCGCCGTCGGCGGGATTTTGACCGGCCTCGTCTACGGCCTCATGGCGCTCGGCCTGTCGGTGATCTTCGGCGTGGTGCGCGTGGTCAATTTCGCCCACGGCGAGATGATGACCATCGCCATGTATATCGCGGTGGCGCTGTTTGCCGCCTTCCATCTCGATCCGCTGCTGATGCTCATCCCCATCGCCGCGGTCATGTTTGCTTTCGGCTACGCCGTGCAGGCGGGGCTGATCAATGCCTTCATCACCCGGCCCGAGCACAGCCAATTCCTGCTGCTGGTCGGCATCGGGCTGATCATCGCCAATGGGCTGCTCATCCTGTTCGGGCCGGACTCGCAGAACGTGCAGGTCGCCTACGCCTTCGATAGCTTCCAGATCGGGCCGCTGATCATCGACGCCACCAAGCTTTACGCCGCCATCGGCGCCATCCTGGTGGCCGCCGCGCTGTTTGCGTTTTTCCAATATAGCGCGACCGGTACCGCGATCCGCGCCTGCGCCGACAATTACACCGGGGCGCTGGTGGTCGGCCTCGACGTCAAGCGGCTCTACGCGCTGACCTTCGGGCTGGGCTCGGCGTGCGTCGGCGCCGCCGGCACCATGCTGCTGCTGATCTTCGACGTCACGCCGGCGGTCGGCCCGTCTTACACGCTGCTCGCCTTCGTCATCGTCATCACCGGCGGGCTCGGCTCGATGCCGGGCGCGCTGGTCGGCGGCGTGCTGATCGGACTGACCGAGGCGATGGCCGGCCTTTTGTTCACGCCCTCGGCCAAGACCATGTTTGCCTTCGCCATTTTGGTGGTGGTGCTGCTGTTCCGCCCGCAGGGCATCATGGGCAAGAGGGCGGCATGATCGCGCGCCTGATAGCCGGCGTTCCGCGCCGCGCGCTGTTGCTGCTGTTGTTGCTGCTGGTCGGCTTTATCGTCGCCCCGCTTTTGGCAAGCGACTATCTGCTCACCGTGCTCATTCTGATTTTGTACTTCGCCTATTGCGGCCAGGCCTGGAACATCATGATGGGCTTTGCCGGGCAGCTCTCGCTCGGGCACGCGCTTTATATCGGGCTCGGCGCCTATACCGGGGCGGCGCTCTATGTGCATTTCGGCGTCGGTCCGTGGCTTGGTCTTTTTGTCGCCGTGCCGATCGCGGCCGCCGCCGGCGCCTTCATCGGCTTCCTGGCATTTCGCTTCCGCGTCGCCGGCGTCTATTTCGCCATTTTGACGATTGCTGTGGCGGAGTTCGCCCGGGTCGGCTTCGACCACCTGAAGTGGACCGGAGGTTCGGCCGGACTATTCCTGCCGGTCGCGCAATACGCCCACAACGATCTGTGGCATCTGCGCGGCCATCCGGTGATGTTCTATTACATTCTGCTGGCGGCGACCGTTCTCGCGCTTGTTTTTTGCCGCGCGCTCTTGCAAAGCCGCATTGGCTATTTCTGGCTGGCGATCCGCGAGGATGAGGAGGCGGCGCGCTCGGCCGGCATCGACGCGTTCCGCTACAAGATGATCGCGGTGGTGATCTCCGCCGGCATGACCGCCTTCGCCGGCGTGATCTATGCGTTCTATTACAACAATCTTTTCCCGGAGCAGGTGTTCCAGATCTCCACCTCGATCGAAATCATCCTGGGGCCGATCGTCGGCGGTGTCGGCACGCTGTTCGGGCCGGTGCTAGGCGCGTTCATCCTGACCGGACTGGCGGAAACGCTGACCTCGGCGCTGGCGGCGCTCGGGGTCGATCTGCCCGGCGCCAAGCAGGTCTTTTACGGGCTCTGTCTGCTGCTGGTGATCATGGCGCTGCCGGACGGCGTCTGGCCGTGGTTGTGCGCGCGGCTTGGCCTGGGCGAGAGGCCGAAATGAGCGCGCTGTTGTCCATCGATGCCGTCAGCAAGCGCTTCCGCGGCCTGGTCGCGGTCGACCGCGTCGGCTTCGAGGTGCCGAAGGGCGCCATATTCGCGGTGATCGGTCCCAACGGCGCCGGCAAGACCACGCTGTTCAACGTCATCGCCGGGGTCTACACGCCCGACTCAGGCTCCGTGACTTTCGCCGGCGAGCGCATTGACGGGCTTGCCCCCGACAGCATCTGCCGGCGCGGCATCGGCCGCACCTTCCAGATCGTGCGCCCGTTCCCCGCGCTTACGGTGGAAGACAATGTCATCGTCGGCGCGCTGCTGCATCGCCGGCACGTGGAAGCGGCGCGCGAGCATGCGCTCGAGGTGCTGCGCCGCCTCGATCTTTACGACAAGCGCGCCCAGCGCGCCTCCTCGCTGACACTGCCCGACCGCAAGCGGCTGGAAGTCGCGCGCGCGCTCGCCACCGATCCGAAGCTGCTGTTGCTCGACGAGGTGATGGCGGGTCTGCGGCCGACCGAGATGGACCGCATGGTGGCCATCCTGCGCGATCTTAATCGCGAGACCGGGCTGACCATCCTGCTGATCGAGCACGTGATGCGCGCGGTGATGGCGCTCGCCTCGCGTATCCTCGTGCTGCATCACGGCGCCGCCATCACGGAGGGCGAGCCGGCCGACGTCGTGCGCGATCCCGCGGTGATCCACTCTTATCTCGGCGTCGAGGACGTCGCATGATCCCGAAAAGCATGTCCTCGACCGCGATCGGGGATGGGAACCGGTTTTCGGATAAGATCATGCGCGGGAAAAAAGCATGATGTTGCAGGTCGAGAACCTCGATGTGTTCTACGGCGACGCCCAGGCGCTCGACGGCGTCTCGCTCGAAATCGAGGAGGGCGCCATCGTCGCCATCGTCGGCGCCAACGGCGCCGGCAAGACCTCGCTCATCCGCACCATCGCCGGCATGCTCAAGCCTTCGCGCGGGCGCGTGCTGTTTCGCGGCCTCGATATCGGCGGCTGGCCGAGCCACAAGGTCTGCGACCTCGGCATCGGCCAGGTCGCGGAAGGCCGCCAGGTGTTCCCGTCGCTGTCGGTTGCGGAAAATCTGGCCATGGGCGCGCTGTTGCCGCGGGCACGCGCCGAGCAGGCGCAAAACCTCGAACGCGTCTTGACGCTGTTTCCGACCTTGGCCGAGCGGCGCCACCAGGCCGCCGGCACGCTGTCGGGCGGCGAGCAGCAAATGCTCGCCATCGGCCGTTGTCTGATGGGCGCGCCCGAACTCGTAATGTTCGACGAGCCGTCGCTCGGCCTGGCGCCCACCATCGTGCAGAGCGTGCTGAAAACCGTGCGCGACCTCAATCGCGACGGGCTGACCTGCGTGCTGGTGGAGCAGAATGTCGCGGTCTCGCTCAAGCTCGCGAGCCGCGCCTACGTGCTGGAGAACGGGCGCATCACGCTCTCCGGCAGCGGCGCCGAACTGTTGGGCGATGACCGCGTGCGCCAGGCCTATCTCGGTCTATAGCGCGGCCGCAACGCGGGCCCGCCGCCGCATGAGGAAATCGAGCGCGGCGACGCGCAGGCTCAACGGGCAATCGGGAAAACTCGCGCGCAGCAACTTGAGCGCCTCGGCATCGGTCGCCGGTTTGAACATCATGACCCGCTCGGCCATTGTGGCTGCGTCGGCCGGCGCGGAAAGCGGCGCGAAAATGCTGCGGTCGGAAAGGAATATCTGGCCCATCTTGGTTCTCTGCAAACTGTCGTCGGGCCCGGCTGACTCGCAGTTTGCGGGAACCCCCATTAGCAAATCGTTAACGGAGCCGGCCGCTCCGGGTTCCATCAAGGGTCGCGTTTTGAGCTGAAAAGGGGCTATTTCAGCGGTTGCCCGATGGTGACGGAGAGCTTGCCGACACCCTCGACCTCGCATTCGATCTTGTCGCCGGCGACCGTGGCGGCAACGCCGGAGGGCGTGCCGGTCATGATGACGTCGCCTGCTTCCAGCGCCACCATTTCCGACAGCTTGGCGATGATTTCCGGCACGTTCCAGATCAACTGGTTGAGGTCGCCGTCCTGGCGGATCTTGCCATTGACCTTGAGCGTGATCTTGCCTTTGGCCGGGTGGCCGATTTCGCTGGCCGGTCTGATCGCGCCGCAGGGCGCGGAATGATCGAAGGCCTTGCCGACTTCCCACGGCCGCTTGAGATCGCGCGAGGCGATCTGCAAGTCGCGGCGGGTGAGGTCGATGCCGACCGCATAGCCGTAGATGCAGTCATTGGCCTTGGCGACCGGGATGTTACGGCCGCCGCTTTTCAGCGCCACCACCAGCTCGACCTCGTGGTGCATGTCCTTGGTGAGGGAAGGGTAGGGCACGGTGCCGCCGTCGGCCACGATGGCGTCCGCAGGCTTGGCGAAGAAGAAAGGCGGCGCCCGCTCATCCTGGCCCATCTCGCGGATGTGCTCGATATAGTTGCGGCCGACGCACCAGATGCGGCGCACCGGAAAAACCTGTGTCGAGCCGGCGACGGCGATCGTGGCCTGCGGCGGCGGGGGAATGACGTAGCGATTATCGGTCATGGTGATTTTATCGGTTTGTGGGTGAGGGCGGGACGGCCGCCTTGATCGCCATCGGGTATCAGGTGGACTAAGGCGCCGTCAACGGCTGGCAGATGACGCTTACGACGATACGGCCTCCGCCATCGGCGTTTCCTGCTCCTTGAGCTGGAGCCGGTAGAATAGTGCGTAGCGGCCGTTCTTGCGCAGCAGATCGTCGTGCCGGCCGGCTTCCGCGACGCGGCCGTTCTCGATCACGTAGATGCGGTCGGCGTGGGCGACCGTGTGCAGACGATGCGCGATCGCCAGCGTGGTGCGGCCCTGGCACAGGTGCTCCATGGCCTCGCGCACCTGCAATTCGGATTCGGAATCGAGCGCTGCGGTCGCCTCGTCGAGCAGGATGAGCGGCGCATTCTTGATCAAGGCGCGCGCGATGGCGACGCGCTGGCGTTGGCCGCCGGACAGTTGCAGCCCGTGTTCGCCGACCGGCGTGTCGTAGCCGCGCGGGAAGTTCATGATGAAATCGTGCGCGAACGCCGCTTTGGCGGCGGCCACGATCTCGTCCTGGCTGGCGCCGGGCTTGCCGAACTCGATGTTCTCGCGGACGCTGCCGCGGAACAGGAACACGTCCTGCCCGACAAAGGCGATGTGCCGGCGCAGCGAGCGGCGCGAAATCTCGGCAATATCCTGCTCGTCGATCACGATCTTGCCGCGCTCGAGCTCGTAAAAGCGCATGATCAGATTGAACACCGTCGACTTGCCGCCGCCCGAAGGCCCGACCAGCGCGGTCAATTTGCCCGGCTCGGCGACGAACGACATACCGCGCAGCACGGTTTCGTCGTCGCGATAGGCGAATTCCACCGCGTCGAAGGCGAGCCGCGACGACTTGATTTGCAGCGCCGGCTTAGTGTCGTCGTTGGGCTCGCTCGGGCTCGAGTTCGAGCACCTCGAACAGAATGCGCACGCCCACCAGCGCGCTGTTGAGCTCGATGTTGAGCCGGGCGAGGCGCTTGGCCGGCTCATAGGCCAGCAAAAAGGCGGCGATGAAGGAAAAGAACTGGCCCGGCGTGGCGCCGGTGGCGATGATGCGATAGCCGCCGTAGACGATGGCGCCCGCGATCGCGAAGCCGCCAAGCGTTTCCATCAAAGGGCTGGCGCGGTTGGACAGGCGCGCCATCTTGTTGGCTTCGTGCTCGACCGCAGCGACGTTGTGATCGAAGCGCTCGCGCATGACGCCTTCGAGCGTAAAGGCCTTGACGATGCGAATGCCTTGCAGCGTTTCCTGCAGTGTCTCCATGACGCGCGTGCCACCCTGGAATTGGCTGCGCGCGACCGCATAAACGCGCCGGATCAGCTTGCGCAGCACCAGAAACGCCGGCGGCGCCACCACGAAGCTGAAGAAAGACATCAGTGGGTCCTGTACCACCATCACCGCTACGAGCCCGATAAGCGACAACAGATCGCGGCCGACTGACGTGACCAAGAGGTTGATGACCTGCGTCGCCGCCGCAGCGCCGGCGGTGAGCCGGGCGATGAATTCGGTCGAATGCCGGTTGGAGAAGAAGCTCAGGCCTTCATTCAGCAGCTTGGCGAATACGGCGCGCTGATTGTCGGCGACGATGCGGTTGCCGATCCGCGAGAGAACGACGCTGTGACCGTAGGTGGCCAGTCCCTTGACGGTGAAAAGCACGACGATCACGCCGCCGAGCATAATGATGCCGGGGAGATTGTGATTGACGTAGGTTTGATTGATGACGTCGCCAATCAAATAGGCGCTGAATGCCGTGCAGCCGGCGGAGATGCCCATCAGCACGAATGCGAAGGCGTATTTGCGCCAGTGCGTCAGGCCTTGTTCGGTGAGCAACCGCCGGATCAAGGGGAAGGCGCGGTATTGTTCGTCGGCCGTTTTTGGCAAGGTCTGTTCGTTCATCCGCCCTCGTCGGGCTTGATTATGGCATAGGTTTACAGCGGGCAGGGACGGGCGCCTGCTTGCCTGCGCGCAGCGACTTTTTCAAGCCAAAAACAGCTAAAAATGGCAGCCGGCGCGGGTTTGCCGGGAGCTCAAGCCACCGCGGTTCCGCGCTTGCTCATCAACTGGCGCTCCCAGCCGAAGGCGTGGCCGACGACGGTGTCGAGGTTCTCGAACTGCGGATGCCAATCCAGTGTTGCGCGGATGCGATCGACATTGGCGATCAGCGCGACCGGATCGCCGGCGCGCCGGCCGCGAAATTCGACCGGAAAATCGTGCCCGCAGGCCCGCCGCACGGCCTCGATCACTTCCAGTACCGAGGCGCCGCGGCCATAGCCGCAGTTGAACGTGGCGCTGGCGCCGCCGCGGCGCAGATAGGTCAGCGCCGCCGAGTGCGCGCGCACGAGGTCGCTGACGTGGATGTAATCGCGGATGCAGGTGCCGTCCGGCGTCGGATAGTCCGTGCCGTAGACGTCGATGCCGGGCCGTTTGCCGAGCGCGGTCTCGCAGGCGACCTTGATCAGATGGGTCGCGGCCGGGGTCGATTGTCCGGTGCGTAGCTTTGGATCGGCGCCGGCGACGTTGAAATAGCGCAACGCCACAAAGCGCAGGTCATGCGCCTGGCCGGCATCGTGCAGCATGATTTCCGACATCAGCTTGGAGGTGCCGTAAGGCGAGATTGGCAGCGTCGGGGCGTCCTCGCGCACCGGGATGCGTTCGGGGTTGCCGTAGACGGCGGCGGTCGAGGAAAAGATGAATTGCGTCACGCCGGCTTTGATCGCGGTATCGAGCAGCACGCAGGTGTTCATCGTGTTGTTGCGGTAATAGCCGAGCGGATCGGCGACCGACTCCGGCACCACGATGGAGGCGGCGAAATGGATAATGGCGTTCACGCCGTGCTTGACGATGAGCCGGCCGACCAGGTCGGCATCGCCGGTCGAGCCGGGAACGAAGGGAGCCGAACTCGGAATGAGGGAGCGGAATCCGGTCGACAGGTTGTCGAGCACGACCACCGGCTCGCCGGCATCGACCAGTTCGTGCACCATATGGCTGCCGATATAGCCGGCGCCGCCTGTCACCAGGATGGTCATAGCTTTAAGCCCCTCGAAACTCCCCGGTTTTAACGCGCGGCCCTGAAAGACCTCTTAGGCCCGATCGCGCGCGGCGATGGTTATGGCGGTCATGCTTAATGCCCGGTATATGACCGCGCAAAGAGGCATGATGGCGGACATTCTTTTCATTAAAATGTCGTCGCTCGGCGACGTCATACATCACATGCCGGCCTTGACCGAGGCGCGTCAAGCGCGTCCCGACGCACGCTTCACCTGGCTGGTGGAGGAGGATTTCGCGCCATTGGTCGGCATGCATCCGGATGTGGCACGTGTCATTCCGGTGGCCTGGCGGCGCTGGCGCAAGTCGCTGCTCTCGCCCAAAACGTTCGGCGAGATTGCCGGCAATCTCGGCACCATCCGCGCGCAACACTATGACGACATCGTGGACAGCCAGGGTCTGCTGCGCTCGGGCGTCATTGCCCGCCTGGCGCATGGCCGCCGTCACGGCTACGACGCGCAAAGCATCCGCGAGCGGCTCGCCTCAGCCTTCTATGACCGGCGTTACAGGGTGAGCCGCGATCTGCATGCGGTGGCGCGCAACCGCATGCTCACTGGTCTGGCGCTCGGCTATGCGCCGCAGGGCGCGCCCGATTTCGGGCTTACGCGCGAGCCGCAAGCGCGGCCGGCGCAACGCTACGCCGTGCTGCTGCATGCGACGGCACGGCTCGCCAAGCAGTGGCGGCAAGACAACTGGATCGCGCTCGGCAAGGCGCTCGGGCCGGCGCTCGAGTTGGTGCTGCCCTGGGGCTCGCTCGATGAGCGCGAGCGCAGCGCGCGTATCGCCGCCGCGTTGCCGCATGCGCGCGTGCCTGAGCGTGCGCCGCTCGACGGCGTCGCCCGGCTGATTGCCGGCGCCGAATTCGTTGTCGGGGTCGACACCGGGCTATTGCATCTTGCCGCCGCCTTAGGCGTGCCGCTGGTGGCGATTTTTTCCGGCAGCGTGCCGGCGTTGACCGGGCCGGTCGGTTCAGGGTCGATTACTGTGCTGGGCGGGCAGGGCACGCCGCCCTCGGTTAGCGAAGTCGCGGAGGCGGTGGCGCGGCTGCCGCGCCGATAACAGCGCCTACGCAGCGCCGGCGCGCAACAAATCGTGCACGTGGATGATGCCGACCGGCTTGCCGGCTTCCACCGCAAACAGCGCGGTCACCTTCAGCGAATTGATGATCTCCAGCGACTCGCTGACGAGTTGATCGGGGCGCACCGTTTTCGGCGAGCGCGTCATCACAGCCTCGACATTGGCGTCGAGCAGGTCCTTACGCATGTGGCGGCGCAGGTCGCCGTCGGTGATGACGCCGACCAGGGACCCACGCGCGTCGGTGATGCCGACGCAGCCGAAGCCTTTGGTGGTCATTTCGAGGATGGCGTCCGCCATGCGCGTGCCGAGCGGCGCCAAGGGCACCGACGCGTCCGTGTGCATGATATCGCGCACCAGCTTGAGCAGGGCGCCGAGCGTGCCGCCGGGATGCAGCAAACCGAATTGCGCCGCGGTGAAGCCGCGGCTTTCCAGGAGCGCGATCGCCAGCGCGTCGCCCAGCGCCAGCTGCATCAGCGTCGAGGTGGTGGGCGCCAGATTGTGCGGGCAGGCTTCCCGCGCCTGCGGCAGCGCCAGCACCACGTCGGCGGTCTTGGCCAGCGTTGAATCCCGATTGGCGGTCATCGCCACCAGGCCGATTTTGTAGCGCTGCGAATAGTCGGTGAGGTTCTTCAACTCCGCGGTTTCGCCCGACCACGACAGTGCGAGGATCACATCCGCCTTGGTGATCATGCCGAGGTCGCCGTGGCTGGCTTCGGCCGGATGCACGAACAACGCCGGCGTCCCGGTGGAGGCGAAGGTCGAGGCGATCTTGCGCGCGACGTGGCCGGATTTGCCCATGCCGGTGACGATGACGCGGCCTTGCGCGGCGCGGATCAGATCGATGGCGGCGATGAAGGCCGGTCCCAGCCGATCGCGCAGGGCGGCGGCCAACGCATCGACGCCGCTGCCCTCGGCCTCGAGCGTGCGCAGCGCCGAAGCGATCACCGTCTGCGCCTGGTCGCCGGCTTTATTGCGTGGTTGTGGCTTGGCCATAAGGCCCCGACATTCCTCGACTAATTGGGCATTCTAGCACGGCGGCGGGCACCGCGTCAGGCCCGAATCGGATCGCCGTTAACGCTAAGCGCCCGCCGCGCCTTCAAGGCATTTTTCCACGAACTCCGCAAGGTCGCCGCCGGGAAAAAGCTTGCCGGCAATGCCGGCGGCGCTTGCCGCCTGCATGTCGATTTCCTTGTCGCCGATCAGAAAGCTGCGAGCGCGCTCGACCGGCCAGGCGCGCAGCAGATCGAGGATCATGCCGGGCGCCGGTTTGCGCCAGTCGGAAACTTTGCGATAGGCCGCCACGCTGCCTTCAGGATGGAACAAGCAATAGCGTACGTCGTCGATGCGCGCGCCTTGCGCTTCGAGTTCCTGGCGCATCCAGCGGTCGAGCGCGTTCAACTGGGCCTCGGTGAACAGGCCGCGCGCGACGCCGGATTGATTGGAGGCGACGAAAACCAAATAGCCGGCTTGGTTGAGCCGGCGGATGGCCTTTGCCGCGCCCGGCATCCAGCGGAAACGTTCACGTGTGCCGACATAGCCGTCGTCGTAATTGATGACGCCGTCGCGGTCGAGGAACGCCGCCGGTCTGGTTGGCGTGCTACTCATCGCGTGCGTTTGTCCAAAAGGTTGCGCACGCTCGCCAGCACCGCAGCAACCGCGACGTCGGCGGTGCGGCGGTGGCGCACGGCGTCGTTGCCCGCAACGCGCGCAAGCTCGCGCGCGGCCTCGTCACCCGGCGGCTCCAGGATGGCGGCAAGCGGATTGAGCGGCTTCTGGTGCCACGGACTGGTGGGGCCGAAGATGGCGACGGTCGGCGCACCGATCGCCGCCGACACATGCATCAGGCCGGAATCGTTGGTGACGGAAATATCGGCGGCGGCGAGCGCCAGGATGGCGTCGCGCAGATCGTTGCCGGTCAAATCGCGCACACCGCTGCCCGCGCTTTCGTTGATCTGCTTGGCGATCGACGTTTCATTCGGCCCGCCTAGAATCCAAACCGCCATGCCGTCTTTGGTGAGCGCGCGCGCCAACTCCGCGTAATGGGTAACCGGCCAGGCCTTGCCGGCGCCGACCGCGCCCGGCGACAGCGTGACAATGGGGGACGTGGCGGCGCCAAGTCCGCGGCGCTCGCGCCATTGCGCCAGCTCTTGCGGCGGCACTTTGAGTTCGGGCAGCGGCCACTCGTCCGGCGGTCGCGCGCCTTTCGCCAAAGCCAGCGCGCCCATGCGGTCGATCATGCGGGGAAGTTTTCGCTCGCCCCAGCGCAAGTCGTTGATGAGGCCGAAGCGGACTTCGCCGGCAAAACCGGTGCGCAGCGGAATGCCGGCAAGCAAGGGCGCCAGCGCCGCCTTCCATTTGCGCGACATCATCAGCGCCTGGCCGTATTGGCCGTCGCGCAAAGTCGTGGCGAGCCGGCGCTGGCGCGCGATGCCCAGCCGCCGCCGCGGCAGATCGGCGATGATCGTCTCCCGCACGCCCGGCATGTAGTCGGCGAGCGGGGCGCATAGCGTGCTGGCGACCATGTCCACCGCACGCTCCGGCTGCTGCGTGCGCAACAGCCGCACCACCGTATGACAGCGCACGAAATCGCCGATCCAGACGTAAGGGACGATCAGGACTGGCGCGGGGTTTGAGGTTGCGTCCTGGCTCATGGGTTCGGCGCCGTTTACCCCGAATTGCCCGTTTCCGGGCCGGTAAAGCAGGCGTTAGCCTGCGGGGAGCCGCGCTGTCCAGCCACGATTTTTACCGTGTCCTGAGGCATTTACGGGAGGTTACGCCGTTACGTTGCGCCGGCTGCCGGACTGGGGCAAAGGATGGCCTGTCCGGGGGTCAAGCGAAGGGCGGGACATGTTTTTGGTCACCGGCGGTGCCGGGTTCATCGGGTCGAACGTGGTGGCGAGCCTCAACGAGGCGGGCGCCGGCGACATCGTGGTGAACGACCTGCTCGGCCGCGACGACGCCAAGTGGCGCAATCTCGCCAAGCGCCAGATCGCCGACGTGGTGCCGCCCGGCGAATTGATGGCCTGGCTCGATGGCCGCAAGCTCGAAGCGGTCATCCACATGGGCGCCATCTCCGACACCACGGCGACCGACGCCGACCTGGTGATGGAGAACAATTTCCGCCTGTCGCTGCGCCTGCTCGACTGGTGCACGCAGACGCGCACGCCCTTCATCTATGCGTCCTCGGCCGCGACCTATGGCGACGGCAGCGAAGGCTTCGACGACGATTGGTCGCTCGATAATCTGCGCAAGCTCAAGCCGATGAACCTCTACGGCTGGAGCAAGCAGCAGTTCGATCTCGCCGTCGCCGATCGCCACGTCAGAAAAGAAAAACTGCCGCCGCATTGGGCGGGCCTCAAGTTCTTCAACGTCTACGGCCCCAACGAATACCACAAGGGCCATATGGCGAGCGTGCTGGCCAAGGTTTTCGATTCCGCCAAAGCCGGCGAGCCGGTGCGCCTGTTCAAGTCGCACCGCGTCGGCGTCGCCGACGGCGATCAGCGGCGCGATTTCATCTATGTCGACGACGCCATCGCGGTGCTGCGCTGGCTCATCGACGCAACAGCCGTCAACGGCATCTTCAACGTCGGCACCGGCAAAGCGGAAAGTTTCCGCGACATGATCGGCGCCATGTTCAAGGCGATGGGCCGGCCGGCCAACATCGAGTATATCGATATGCCCGACGCCATCCGCGGCCAGTACCAGTATTTCACCCAAGCCAAGGTCGAGAATCTACGCCGCGCCGGCTATAACGCCGACTTCACGCCGCTTACGGCGGCGGTCGGCCGCTACGTCACCGGCTATCTCGACCGCGAGGACCGGTACCATTAACGCATGATCGCGAAAAGTGGGAACCGGTTTTCGGATAAGATCACGCGGCAGGTATAAGCCATGTTCGATTTCGACAAGCAGCTTTCCGCGCTCGCCGAGCAGACCGTGCTCTGCATCGGCGATCTGATGCTCGACGAGTTCGTCTACGGCGATGTCGCGCGTATTTCGCCGGAAGCGCCGACGCCGGTGATCGCGGTCAAGCGCACCGAAGTGATGATCGGCGGCGCCGGCAATGTCGCGCGCAACCTGGCTTCTCTCGGCACGCAATGCGTTTTCGTCGGTGTCGTCGGCAATGACGACGCCGGGCGGATATTGTCCGAGGAACTGGACGGATATCCGCTGATCGATTTCCATCTCGTCGTCGATGCCGAGCGGATGACCACGCGCAAGGTACGTTTCGTGTCCGAGCATCATTCAACGCACATGCTGCGCGCCGATTGGGAAATGGCGGCGCCGGTCGATCGCGCCAGCGAGGATGCGCTCATCGAACACGCCACCGCGGCGATGCCGAACGTGGGCGCCGTCGTGCTGTCCGATTACGCCAAGGGCGCGCTGACCCCGCGTGTGGTCCGCGCGATCATCAAGGCCGCCGGCGAACACGCCAAGCCGGTGGTGGTCGATCCAAAAGGCCGCGACTATTCGATCTATCGCGGCGCCACGCTGATTACGCCGAACCGGGCCGAACTCGCCGACGTCATGCACAGCCCGGCGCAGACCGACGAGCAGATCGCGGCGGCGGCGGTGCAACTCGGCCGCGAGCTCGACGTGCCGGCGGTGCTGGTGACGCGCAGCGAAGAGGGCATGACGCTGGTTTCGCATGGCGGCGTCGTGCACGTGCCGGCCTATCCGGTGCGCGTGCGCGACGTTTCCGGCGCCGGCGACACGGTGGTCGCGGTGCTGGCGGCCATGCTGGCGATGCGCGCCGATCTTGAATCGGCAACGCGCGCGGCCAACGCCGCCGCCGCGGTGGTTGTCGGCAAGCGCGGCACCGCGACGGTCTCGGCCGCCGAACTGCGTGCCCGCATTTTGCCGGCGGCCTCGCTCGCCCCCGAGGAAAAGATCGTGTTCGACTGGGTGCTGCTCGATGAGCATCTCGAGGCCTGGCGGCGCCAGGGCCTGCGTATCGGCTTCACCAATGGCTGCTTCGACCTCTTGCATCCCGGCCATGTCAGGCTCTTGGCCGGCGCGCGGGAGGCCTGCGACCGGCTGGTGGTGGGGCTCAACGGCGATGACTCGGTCACGCGGTTGAAGGGGGAGGGCCGTCCGGTGCAGCCGGTCGCCGCGCGCGCGGAATTGCTGGCGGCGATGGAGGCGGTCGATCTGGTGGTGGTGTTCGACCAGGATACGCCGGAGCGTTTGATCGCCAGGGTGAAACCGACCGTGCTGGTCAAAGGCAGCGACTACAAGGCCGAAGAGGTGGTCGGCCGCGCCATCGTCGAGGAACTGGGCGGCGAGGTGATCCTGATCGAGATCGTGCCCGGCCATTCGACCAGCGCCATGCTCGAGCGCACGCGCGGAGCGAAGTAGCGCCACAGAGTCTGTCATTCCGGGGCGCCGCCATAAGCGCATTTATCCAGATTTTCCACGCCAGCGGTCGATCCACGACGGCGGAAACATCCTCCGTTCATTCCCGCGCAAGCGGGAATCCAGAGCAGCCGCTTTCCTGAGTACGCGTGCCCTGGATCCCCGCTTTCGCGGGGACGAACGGAGAATGATGCGCGTGAATTCGGTCGGATTACCGCGCCGTCCCCGAATGACGATCACTCGCGCCTGACCGGCTTGCTCGGCGGCGGCTGCCAATGTTGCGTCTGCTCGTAGCGTTTGGCGTAGCGATAAAACGTGCCCTCGAAATTTCCCAGCGCGATGACAAAGCCGGCCCAGCCGTCGATAAAGCCGCGCTTGAAGATGTAGTGCTTGAGGAACGACCAGAGGCCGTGGCCGACGGCGCTCGCCATCGATACGCGTTTGCCGGCGAGCTTGCCCGCCCCGAGCGTGGAATAGCGGCCGGTTTTGTCGAGGATTTCCTGCAGATTGCGGAAGGGAAATTGCCAGATCGCGTTACGCAAGGTGCCGAGCGGCTTGGTGCTCAACATCTCGTAGCCTTCATGCACCGGTTCGAGGGTGTAGCGCAGGCTGCCTTTGCGGAAGAATTGCGGCTGGCGGAAATTCGGATACCAGCCGGAGCCTTTGATCCAGCGGCCCATCATGTAGCTCTTGCGCGGCACCCGGTAGACGTCGAGCGGCGGGCCTTGCGCCAGCAGCGCCAGGATTTCGTCGCGCACCGCTTCGGTGCAGCGCTCGTCGGCATCCAGACTGAAGATCCAATCGTATTGGCAGGCCTCGACCGCGCGGTTGCGCAGGTCGCCGAAGCCGTCGAAGGCAACTTCGACGACGCGCGCGCCGAGCGATGTCGCAATCTCGGCCGTGCGGTCGGTGCTGGAGGAATCGACCACGACGATTTCGTCGGCCCACAGCACGCTGGCCACGGCCGCCTCGATCTTCTCGGCCTCGTTATAGGTCAGAATGTAGGCTGATATTTTCTGCATGCTTTTAGCGAGCCGCCCCGCGCCTGGCCGTCTGCGGCGCACGTTACCATTGCCGGTCGCGTCGACCCTAGGGGTTTGTCGACGCTAGCGAAATCGGCTAAAGCCTGCCTTTGGCCGTTGCCAGCAAGGCAAACGACAGGACGCCCGTGGCCGCGCTGATCTCCGTCATTGTCGTCACCTATAACCGCGAGGACGCGCTCGACGCCGTGCTGCGCTCGCTTGCGGCGCAGAGTGACCGCGATTTCGAGGTCGTGGTGGCGGATGACGGCTCCAAGCCCGCCACGGCGGCGCTGCTCGAGACCTGGAAAAGCAAGCTCGGCCGCCGCCTCGATCATGTCTGGCACGAGGACCGCGGCTTTCGCGCCGCCGAGATCCGCAATCGCGCCATTTTGGCCTCGCGCGGCGCCTATTGTATCTTTCTCGACGGCGATTGCATCGCCCGGCCGGACTTCGTCGCCACGCATCGGCGGCTGGCCGAGCCGGGCTGCTTCGTGACCGGCAATCGCATTCTTATGTCACGCGCGCTCACTCGCGACGTGCTTGACGGACAAACGACGGCGGAAAGCTGGGGCCTGCTGCATTGGATCGCGCAACGATTGCGCGGCGGCGTCAACCGGGTATCGGCGCTGCTGCGCCTGCCGCTGGGACCGCTGCGCCGGCTGCGCGGCCAAGCCTGGCAAGGCGCGCGCTCGTGCAATCTCGCCATCTGGCGCGCCGACCTCGATCGCGTCGACGGTTTCGATGCCGACTACAGCGGTTGGGGTAAGGAGGATTCCGACATCATCATACGCCTCCTGCGCGCCGGCGTGCGCCGCAAGGACGGGGTGTTTGCTACCGGAGTGCTGCATCTGTGGCATGCGGAGGCCGATCGATCCAAGCTCGCCGACAATGAACGCAAGCTCGGCGAGATCGCGGCCAGCGACCGCGTCCGGGCGCGGCGCGGGCTATCGGCGCTGCGGGCAGCCGCCGTCAGCGAACCTGCGGCGGTCTAGTCCATGGCCCCATCCGCGATGCCGGCCTTCGAGCGCACGCGGCTGCGTCCCGCTGCCGATTGGCTTGCCGTCGCGGTTGCCGTGTCGCTGCCCTGGTCGACTTCGGCCACAAGCATTCTCATCGTGTTGTGGCTGGTCGCGCTGCTGCCGACGCTCGACATTGGCGAACTGCGGCGCGAAATCACGCTGCCGGCCGGCGGGCTGCCGGTTTTGCTGTTTGCGCTGAGCGTGATCGGCACGTTATGGGCCGATGCATCCTGGGCCGAGCGCGGGGAGGGCGTTGCGTCTTTCTCCCGGCTGCTGGTCATACCGCTGCTATTCGTGCAATTCCGCCATTCCAACCGCGCGCTCTGCGTGTTCGGCGGCTATCTCGCCGCCTGTGTCGTGCTGCTGCTGCTGTCCTGGCTGATCGCGGCCTGGCCCGCGCTGTGGTGGGAGCGTTACGAATTCGCCGTGCCGGTGAAGAGCGCGGCGACGCAAAGCGGTGAGTTCGTCACCTGTATTTTCGGGCTGCTGTATCTCGCGGTTGATTTTTTCGAGCGCCGGCAATGGCGGCGGCTGTTCGGCGCCGCCGCGCTGGCGCTCGCCATGTTGGCGAACATCTTATATGTCGCCACCAGCCGCACCGCGCTGGTCGTCATGCTCGTGCTGCTGGTTGTGTTCGCCATCAAGAAACTGAGCGGCAAAGGAATCGCGGTACTGTTCATCGGGGCCGTCGCGATCGCCAGCGTCGGCTGGCTGTCGTCGCCCTATTTGCGCGAGCGGACGTGGGACATTTCGGCGGAAATCCAAAAATTCGACGCGACCGGCGAGCGCACCTCGTCGGGCGAGCGCATCGAGTTCTGGAAAAGGTCGATCGAATTCGTGCGCCAAGCACCGATCATCGGTCACGGCACCGGCTCGATCCATCCGCTCTTTGAAAAAGCCGCCACCGGAAAAGCCGGCGCCGCCGGCGTGGCTTCGACCAACCCGCACAATCAGACCTTCACCGTGGCGATCCAACTCGGCCTGATCGGCGCCGCCATCTTATGGGCGATGTGGATCGCGCACTTGCTGCTGTTCCGCGGCAGCGGTTTGGTCGCGTGGATCGGTCTTGCCGTCGTCGTGCAAAATATCGTCGGTTCGCTGTTCAACTCGCATCTTTTCGACTTCGTCCAAGGATGGGTCTACGTCTTCGGCGTCGGTGTCGCCGGCGGCGTCATCTTGAAAAATCGCGCGCTTGAAAGGCCGGACCGTTAAGCCGGCGGCGGCCGCGAAAAAATCCGCAACAACGTAAAAACCAGCAGGACGCCGGCTGCCGGCGCGAACATCTGGGTCGTGCGCGAGGGGCTGACGACCGTGGCGAGCGCCAGGGCGACGAGCAGGATGTTGAGGAGAAAGACGCGCGTGACGATCTGGTAGACGCTGAAGCCGCCGTCCAAGGCCCGCTGGTAATAGTGACTGCGATGCGCGCTGGTGATCGTTTCGCCCTTCATAAGCCGCCACAGGATCGTGATGCCGGTATCGGCGATATAGTAAAGCGGCAGCAGCAAGGCCGCGATCGGATGACTGCCGGCGAGCAGCAGCAGCAACCACAGCAACAACAGTCCGATCGGCAGGCTGCCGGCATCGCCGAGGAACAGCCTGGCGACCGGCCGGTTGAACGGGGCAAAGCCGATCATGGCGCCGCACAGCGCGAGTGCGAGAAGCACGGCGGCCGGGGGCAGGGCGCCGAGCACGCCAAGTAAGGCTAGGCCGCCGGCAAGCGGCACGACTTCGGCGACCGTCATCCAGTCGATGCCGTCCATGAAATTCACGGCGTTGACGAAATACAGCCCGCCGACCAGGAAGGCGAAGCGTTCCACCGTCAATGGCAGCGCCGGAATGAAACGCAGATCGTCGGGCAGCACCGCCATGACGACGGCGACCGCGATGATCTGAATCAGCAGACGCGGCGCCACGCCCAGCGTCGCCACATCGTCGGCCGCGCCGAGGATGGTGAGGACGACCGCCGCCGCACCGACCCAGACCAGCCGCGCATCGGCATGAAACTGGGAACTGACGAGGAGCGCCACGGCGACGGTCGCCAGCGTCGCGGCGATGACGGCAAGACCGCCGCCTTGCGGGGTCGGCGCCCTGTGCGAGGAACGCGCGTTCGGCCGCACCGAGGCGAACCGGCGCAGCAGCGGCAACAGCATCGCGATGACGGCGGCGGTGGCGGCGGCGGCGGCGGCGACGGCCATGGCCGCCACCGGCGCCCAGAAATGCATTATGTCGGACGTGCTGCCCATCGCCATGCCGCTCAATTCAGCTCCAGCGCTCGCGCCAGGTTTCGAGCATGAGTATGTCCCATAGCCGGTCCTGCCAGTTGCGCCGGCCGTCGAGATGCTCCTGCCAGATTTGGCGCACGCGCGCGCCATCGACCAAGCCGGCCTCGCGCAGACGCCGCTCGTTGAGAAACGTCTCCGCCCAGTCGCGCAACGGCCCGCGCAGCCACTCGCCGAGCGGGATGGCGAAACCCATCTTCGGCCGCTCAATGAGCTGTTTTGGCACGTGGCGATACAGCACCTGCCGCAACAGCCATTTGCCGCTATTGCCGCGAATCCTGGCGGCGTGCGGCAGGCGCCAGGCGAATTCCACCACGCGGTGATCGAGCAGGGGAACGCGAGCTTCCAGTCCGACGGCCATGCTGGCGCGGTCGACCTTCGTCAAAATGTCGTCCGGCAAATAAGTGATGAGATCGAGCAATTGCATCTGATCGAGAAAGCCGGGAAACTCTTTCGGCAGCCCCGCATCCCATACGACGCCTTTATATTCGTTGACGCCGGGCATCAGCTCGCCCGGCTCCCAGTCGGTCACCAGCCGCCGGTAAGCGGCGATGCCGTCGGGCAGCGTTAGCACTGCAGCAAGCTTATGGAGCTTGTCGCCGATCTGTGACGGGCGCATGCGCGCCGGCAGAACGGACAACAGGCGCGACCAGCGATCGGGCGACAGGCCGGCGATGGCGCTGGCGACGCCGTTCCTCAGCGGGCGCGGCAGCAGCGACAGGCTTGCCCAGCGGCGCGAAGCTAACTGGTAGCGGTTATAACCGGCGAACAATTCGTCGCCGCCGTCGCCGGAGAGCGCCACGGTGACGTGCTGGCGCGTCATGGCGGACACAAGATGCGTGGGGATTTGCGAGGCATCGGCGAACGGCTCGTCATACATCTCCGCCAGGCGGGGAATGATGTCGCGGGCCTGGTCGGCGGTGACGGTGAGCTCGGTGTGGTCGGTGCCGAGGTGGCGGGCGACGGCGGCGGCGTGCGCGGCCTCGCTAAAGCCGGCGATGTCGGAGCCGATGGTGAAGGTTTTCACCGGGCCGCGATTGGCCGCGCGCATGAGCGCGGCGACGGTCGAGGAATCGACGCCGCCGGATAAAAACGCGCCAAGCGGCACGTCGGCGATCATGCGGCACGTCACGGCGTCCTGCAGCCGCAATTCCAGCTCATCAGTCAGCTCGCCGTCGCTGGCTTGGATCGGCGTGTCCAATCCCTGGCGCGCGACCGCCCGCGCGTCCCAATAGCGCGTGATCTGCGGTTCGCCGTTAAGCGGCAGCGTCAGCAGCGTGCCGGGCTCGATCTTATAAACGCCCTGATAGATCGTATGCGGCGCCGGCACGTAACTGTGCCGCAAGAAGCTTGCGACCGCGGCACGGTCGATGCGCGGGCTCCAGCCCGGGTGCGCGCGCAACGCCTTCAATTCCGAACCGAACAAAAACAGCTCGCCGAATTTCGCCCAGTACAGCGGCTTGATGCCGAGACGATCGCGCACCAGCGTCAGCGCGCGCTCACGGCGATCCCAGACGCCGATGGTGAACATGCCGACCAGGCGCTCAACGGTTGCTGCAACGCCGTAGGCTGCGAACGCCTCCACCATCACCTCGGTATCGGAATGGCCGAGAAAACGAGCGCCGCGCGCTTCCAGCTCAGGGCGCAGTTCCTGGAAATTGTAAATCTCGCCGTTGAAAGTAATGACATAGCGTCCGTCGGCGGACATCATCGGCTGATGTCCGGCCGTCGACAGATCGATGATCGACAGGCGGCGGTGCAGCAATGTGACGCCGGCGTCGCCATCGGTCCAGACGCCGTCATCGTCGGGCCCGCGGTGACGCAGCGCGTCGTTCATGGCGCGGGCGACGGCGTCAGAAGCCGCCGCTGTAGCTTGCTTTCGGCCGTCGATAAATCCCGCGATGCCGCACATGGCCGGATACCAGAGCGGTCCGCCGCTGCAACGTCAAGCCGCCGGCACGGCGTGTCCGGCTCTGCCGCGCCAACGATCGATCAGCTCGGCCAGCAAACCCGCCGCCATCACGATCAGCAACGGTTCGATCGGCAGGCGGTAGCGCAGCGATGCGATAACGACCACGTGCAGGAGGGTGAAATAGCCGATCAGCAGATAGATCGGCGCAAACGACCGCCATCGGCGCCACCAGCGCAGGGCGCAGGCCAACGCCAGCAGCAGGACGGGTCCGAAGCTTGCGGCGCTCACGAGCGAATAAGACCGCGCTTTGAATTCGGTCGCATTGGGAACGAAATTCCAGAAGCGCAGGAATTTTTTGGCGGCGACGCGGAAAAAAGCGCCAGGGTTGGCCTCGATGTAATCGATGGCCAATCTGTAGAATTTACGCTGCTGTTCCAGCTCGTCGGGGATGGCGAGATAGTCCTTGAAGATCTTAGGATCGGCATCGTGATTCCAGTCGATGCCGCCATTGGGGTTATAGGCGTTATTGCCGAGATAGAGATTCATGGCGCCGTTGGTGCCGAAGGGAACGAATGTTCCGAACACCATGGCGTTGCGGATCCACCAGGGGCTGAGCAAAGCGGCGTAAAGGCTCGCCGCCGCGAGCAACACGACAAATGTCTTTCGCAACCGCATCCCGTTCAGCCATGCAGTCGCCGCAATCAACAACGGCGGAACGAACGTGAGCGTGTGCCGCGCATAGGTGGCCGCGGCGAAGCACAGGCAGGTCACGACGAAAGCGACGTCAAAGCCCAGCCCGCGATCGCGCCACCAATACAGCGCGGCAAAAGCTGCGACCAGCAACGTCGTGAACAACGTTTCGCTCAGCAGCAAGCCTTGATAGAAAAGGAAAAACGGATAGAGTGCGACGATCGTGATGGTTATGATTTCAGCGGTGCCTTTGCCGAACAATCGTCGAGCGATCGATCCGGCGAGGATGGCCTGAGCGATCAGCAGAATCGACTGCATGACGCGGATCGGAATGACGGCGTCGTCCGCTCCGAACAGCCAGACCGCCGGGGTGAAAAACAAAGCGGTGCCCGGCATCTCCCAGGCTCGGCCCGCGCCGGCCCAGAACTCGCCGCTTGCGATGAGGCGGGCAGCCGATCCCAGAAATCGGGTTTCGTCGGGAAAAACCGTCGTGGGTGGAAAATAGTAAAGGTTGATGATCGTGCACGCGATAAAGCATGCGAGCAAAGGCAACGCGCGATAGACGAATCGCGGCGTCATCGCTTGAATAAACTTGCTTGCATCGACGGTTTGCGCGACATCCAGCCGGCATAGGGCAGCCTCGCCGAGCAAAAATCAATGGCTCCGAACGAAAATCCGCCGCGGGCAAGACCGGTGCTGGCCTATGTGGTGACCGAAGACTGGTATTTTCTTTCGCATCGGCTGCCGATGGCGCGCGCGGCGCAACGCGCGGGCTACGAGGTGCACGTCATTACGCACGTCGACGAGGCGGGGGCGGCGATCGAGACGCACGGCTTTGAACTGCATCCCGTGGTCTGGCGGCGCGGCAGCGTCAATCCGTCTGGCGTTTCTGTCGAATATTCGCGCCGTGCGCCGCGTCTACCGCGCGATCGACCCCGATCTCGTGCACAATGTCGCGCTGCAGCCGACTATCGTCGGATCACTGGCGGCGCGGGGGTTGCCGCTGCATGCGGGTCAACGCGCTCGCCGGGCTTGGCTTCACCTTCACATCGGTGACAGCGAAGGCGCGGCTGCTGCGGCCGATTTTAAGGACGCTGTTGCGGCACGTCCTGCGCCATGCGCGTGCCGCGGTGTTGGTGCAAAATCCGGACGACCGCGGTGTGATGCAAGGCCTCGGCGTCGCGCCCGATCGCATCTTTGTCATCTCCGGCTCCGGCGTCGAAACCGATACGCTCATGCCGTTGCCGGAGCCGGACGGGCCATTGACCATGGGCTTTGTCGGCCGCCTGCTCGACGATAAGGGCGTGCGAACGCTGGTCGACGCGCACGCAATTCTCGCTCAGCGCGGCCGGCCCGTCCGCCTGCTGATCGCCGGCGATCCCGATCCGGCGAATCCGGTCTTCGATCCCGCCGCAGGAGATTGCCGCCTGGAGCCGCCGGCCGGGGCTTTTACTATTGGGTCATGTGGCGGATATTCGCGACGTGTGGAAGGCGGCGCATCTCGCGGTGCTGCCGTCGCGCCGCGAAGGCCTGCCCAAGAGCCTGCTTGGAGGCTGCGGCCTGCGGCCGGCCGATCGTGGCGACCGACGTTCCCGGTTGCCGCGAAATCGCGCGCGCCGGCGTCAATGCATTGCTGGTACCGCCGGACGATCCCGTGGCGCTGGCCGACGCCATCGACACGCTGGCGCAGGATGCCGCGATGCGCGTCCGTTTCGGCGCGGCCGGCCGGCACCTGGTCGAAAACGAATTCTCCGCGACGCGGGTCGGCGACGAGATCGTGAAGCTCTACGACCGGCTCATCGGCCGCCAAGCGTCGGATTAACGTGCGATTGCACCATGCCGGCGCGCAATCCGACCGTCACCATCATGGCCAATGCCGATCGCATCGGGACCGCGCTCGCCGCCGCCTGGGCCGGGCGGCAATAATTCTGGACAGGCGCAAGGTAATTGACGAATAAGGTTTTCTCAGCCGGCTAAAGGCTTTGTGGGCGGCCGGGTAAGGGATCTTTGTGGCGCATACGCGAAAAATCGCCGTCATCGGGCTCGGCTATGTCGGCTTGCCGGTTGCCGTCGCCTTTGGCCGCTCCGGCGTGCCGGTGGTGGCCTATGACATCGATCGCCGGCGCATCGATGAATTGCGTTCCGGCCATGACCGCACGCGCGAAGTCGAGCCGGCCGATCTCGAGCAGCCGGCGCTGCGCTACGAGCACGACGTGGCCCGTCTCAGCGACGCGGATTTCTATATCGTCACCGTGCCGACGCCGATCGACGGCGCGCGCCGGCCCGATCTCGGTGCGATCCTGAAAGCCTCGGAGAGCGTTGGCGGCGTGCTCAAGCGCGGCGACATCGTCGTTTATGAATCGACGGTTTATCCCGGCGCGGTCGAGGAAGAATGCCTGCCGGTGCTGGAGAAGAAGTCCGGCCTCGCCGGCGGGCGCGATTTCACCGTCGGCTATTCGCCCGAGCGCATCAATCCGGGCGACAAGGCTCACCGCTTCGAAACCATCACCAAGGTGGTGTCGGCGCAGGACGCCCGCACGCTCGATATTGTCGCCGATGTCTATGGCTCGGTGGTGACGGCCGGCATCCATCGCGCGCCCTCGATCAAGGTCGCGGAGGCCGCCAAGGTGATCGAGAACACCCAGCGCGATCTCAACATCGCCTTCATGAACGAGCTATCGGCGATCTTTCACAAGCTCGGCATCGACACCGGCGACGTGCTGGCGGCGGCGGCGACCAAATGGAATTTCGGCAAGTTCGAGCCCGGCCTGGTCGGCGGCCACTGTATCGGCGTCGATCCTTATTATCTGACGTTTCGCGCCGAGAAGGCCGGCTATCATCCCGACATCATTCTGGCCGGCCGCCGTATCAATGACGGCGTCGGCGAACGCGTGGCGCGCGAATGCATGCGCGCCCTGCAAGAGCGCGGCCGCAGCAATCCGCTGGTCACCGTCCTCGGCATGACGTTCAAGGAGAACGTCCCGGACATCCGCAATTCGAAGGTGATCGACATCGTGCGCGAACTCGGCCGCGCCGGCGCGCAGGTGCAGGTGCACGACCCGGTCGCGGCGCCGCAGGAGACGGCGCGCGAATATCAGATTACGATGACGCCGTTCGACGCGCTGAAAGCCGCGGATGCCGTCATCCTTGCCGTCGCCCATGCCGACTACGTCAAAGGCGGCTGGCCGCTGATTGCAAAGCTGCTCAAGGGCGGGCAGGGCATCGTGCTCGACGTCAAATCGCGGCTCGATCGCGCGCAAAAACCCGACGGGGTTGCGCTATGGCGACTATAGGCAGGACGGCCGCAAGGGATGCCGATGGCTGACGATGCGATCCTGGTGACCGGGGCGGCGGGCTTCATCGGATTTCATGTCGCCAAGCGGCTGCTCGGCGACGGCCGCAAGGTCGTCGGCCTCGACAATCTCAACGCCTATTATGATCCCAGGCTGAAAGCGGCGCGCCTTGCTGAACTGGAAAAGCTCGCCGGCTTTACCTTCGTCAAAACCGATCTCGCCGATCGCGCCGCCATGGCCGCGTTGTTCGCCGAGCATAAATTTCCATTTGTCGTGCATCTCGCCGCGCAAGCCGGTGTGCGTCATTCCTTGGTCGATCCTTACGCCTATCTCGATGCCAACCTCGCCGGCTTTCTCAACGTGCTGGAAGGCTGCCGGCACAATGGCTGCCGGCATCTGCTCTATGCGTCTTCTTCGTCAGTCTACGGCGCCAACACGCATATGCCGTTTTCGGTGCACGGCAATGTCGATCACCCGCTCAGCCTCTACGGCGCCTCGAAAAAAGCGAACGAGCTGATGGCGCACGCTTACGCGCATCTGTTCGGCCTGCCGGCGACGGGCTTGCGCTTTTTCACCGTCTACGGCCCCTGGGGCCGCCCCGATATGGCGATGTGGATCTTTGCCAAGGCCATCATGGCCGGCGAGCCGATCAAGCTGTTCAACAGCGGCAACATGCGGCGCGACTTCACCTATATCGACGATGTGGTTGAGGCGGTGGTGCGGCTGGTCGAGCACGCGCCGGCCGCCGATGCGAAATGGTCGGGCGACAGGCCCGATCCGGGTTCCAGTTCGGCGCCGTGGCGCGTCTACAATATCGGCAACAACAATCCGGTCGAGCTGCTGGAGGTGGTGCGCCTGCTGGAAGACGCCCTCGGCCGCAAGGCCAAGCGCGAATTGCTGCCCATGCAGCCGGGTGACGTTGCTGCCACCTTTGCCGATGTTGCCGACCTCATGCGCGAGGTCAATTTCAAGCCGGCGACCCCGATCGGCGAGGGCATTGCCCGCTTCATCGATTGGTATCGCAGCTATCATCGGCACTGAATGGCGCGCCGCGCTGCGCGCCGGCCGTTCCCCGCCGTTCTCTGTAACGCTTTGAATCAAAACGTGTTCATGGCATTGTGACGGGATGGTCGCCAGCCGTATCGGCGCATGCTAGGTCGTTGAGCGGAAGGGGCGAAGGCTGAGGGGTGCCGGTTAGCATGACGGAAGCGACACAACGCGACGCCGAGCGTTTTTTGCGGGTCGGCGTCATCGGGGTCGGCGTCATGGGCAGCAATCATGCCCGCGTGTTCGCCAGCCTGCCGGCCGTCACCCTGGTCGGCGTCGCCGATCCCGACCGCAAGCAGGGCGAATTCGTCGCGCGCATGCTCGGCTGCACGGCGTTTGCCGATTTTTCCGAACTGCTTGACGCCGGCGTCGATGCCGTCACCATCGCGGCGCCGACCCATCTGCATCACGACATCGCGCTTGCCTGCATCGCCCGCGGCGTCCACGTCCTGGTGGAGAAGCCGATCGCCTCCTCGGTCGAGGAGGGCAACGACATTATCGCCGCGGCGCGCCGGGCCGGCGTCACCTTGATGGTCGGTCACGTCGAGCGCTTCAATCCGGCGGTGGAAGCGATCAAGGAGGCCATCCGCAACGAGGACATTCTCTCCATCGCCATTACCCGCGTCGGGCCGTTTCCGCCGCGCATGTCGAATGTCGGGGTGGTGATCGATCTCGCCGTGCACGACATCGACCTGATCCGCTGGTTCACCGACAGCGATATCGTCGAGGTGCAGCCGCAACTGTCCAACGCGGTGGCCGAGCGCGAGGACATCGCGCTCCTGCAATTCCGCACCGCCTCGGGGGTCCTTGCGCACATCAACACCAACTGGCTGACGCCGTTCAAGGCGCGCAACGTCATCGTCGCCACGCGCGGAAAATATATCAGCGCCGACCTGTTGACGCGCCAGGTGACCGAGTGTTTCGGCTTCCAGCCGGACGGCAGCTACTCTATGCGCCACCTCTCGGTCGGCCATGCCGAGCCGCTGCGTGCCGAACTGCTCGCCTTTATCCGCGCCGCCCGTTCCGGCACGACACCGGCGGTGACCGGAGAGGAAGCCGTCGCCAGCCTCGAAATCGCCATCCGCTGTCTGGCGGTGCGGCCGTCGCCGGCGGCGGCGGCGCAGCGTCAGGCCCCGCGTGTCGTGGCCGGCTGAGCCGCCGCGCCTGGACAATTCATGACCGAGCGAGCGACACCGCCCATTATCCCGTTTATCGATGTGGCTGCGCAGCGGCGCCGGCTCGGCACAGCAATCGACGCCGCGGTCGCGCGCGTGCTCACGCATTGCCAGTTCATGCTGGGCCCCGAGGTGGCAATCTTCGAGCGCGAACTCGCGGAATTCTGCGGGGCGCGCCATGCCGTCACCTGCGCCAGCGGCACCGACGCGCTGGTGCTGGCGTTGCGCGCGCAGGGTATCGGGCCGGGCGATGCGGTGATCTGCCCGTCATTTACCTTCTGCGCCACGGCGGAAGTGGTGGCTTTGGTCGGCGCCACGCCGGTGTTCGTCGACGTCGAAGCCGACACGTTCAACATTGACGCCGGCGGGATTGGCTCGGCTGCCGCCGTCGCCCGCCGCAACGGCCTGACGCCGAAAGCGGTGATCCCGGTCGACCTGTTCGGGCTGCCGGCCGATCACGAGGCCGTCGCCGCGGCGGCCAAGGCCGAAAACCTGTTCGTGCTCGACGATGCCGCGCAAGCTTTCGGCGCCAGCATCAAGGGACGCAAGCTCGGCACCTTCGGCGACGTCACCGCCACCAGCTTTTTTCCGGCGAAGCCGCTCGGCTGTTATGGCGACGGCGGCGCGGTACTGACCGACGACGCGGCCTTCGCCGATCTGCTGCGCAGCCTGCGCATGCATGGGCAGGGCAGCGACCGCTACGACAATGTGCGCATCGGGCTCGCCTCGCGCCTCGATACCATCCAGGCCGCGATCCTGAGCGAGAAGCTGAAGATTTTTCCCGACGAGATCGCCGCGCGTGAAAAAATCGCCCGCCGCTATTCGGAAGGGCTCGGCAATCTGGTCATCGTGCCTCGCGTGCCGCCGGGCGCAACTTCGGTCTGGGCGCAATACACCATCCGCATTCCCGACGGCCGCCGCGACACATTCGCCGCCGCGCTCAAGGCTGAGGGCATTCCGACCGCGATCTATTACCCGATCCCGCTGCACCGCCAGCAGGCCTATAAGCATTTCCCGGTCGGCGATGGCGGCACGGCAGTGAGCGATCAACTCGCCGGCGAAGTGATCAGCCTGCCGATGCATGCCTATCTCGACGAGCCGACGCAAGGACGCATCATCGAGGCAACGCGCCGCGCGCTGATGCAGTGACCCGTAATATCGGGTTCCCGCCTGGGCGTTTAGTAATCGCAATTTTATTTTCGGAGCCATGGATTAGGCTACACTCGCGCGCGTAGCGTGCGGGGGGTAGTGAATGTCGACACAGCAAATACGACGCGCCGATTTTCTCATGGCGCTCGCTTATGCAACGGACCTGGCCACGGGCCATTCGCGGGATTTTGCACTTCGATCCTGCGTGTTGGCGATGCGGTTCGCGGATGTTGCCGGTCTCGACCTGGAAACGCGCCGCAGCCTCTTTCATCAGGCGCTGCTGCGCTATATCGGCTGCAATGCCGACACGCATCTGCTGGCGGATGCCTGGGGTGACGAGATCACCTTGCGCCGCGAACTGCATTACATCGACATGGGTAATCGGGCGGAATTCGTCGAGGTCTTTGTCCGGGCGATCGGGAGGAAGTACCCGGGCGCATCGCCGGAAGAGCTGGCCGAGGCGGTGAAGCGCGGCCTCGCCGAAGGCCCGCAGGTGAACATTCCCGTCCTGTCCGGCCACTGCGAGGTCGCGCAAAGGATCGCCGAGCGTATCGGCCTGCCGGAGAAAATTCGGGAAAACCTGGGGCAGATCTACGAGCGCTGGGACGGCAAGGGACTGCCGCGCGGTCTTTCTGGCGATGCCGTCAAGTTTCCCGTCCGTGTGGTAACGATGGCGCAGGACGTCCTTGCGCTCATCGATCTTCATGGCGTCGAAATCATGAAGGCGAAAATCGCCGAGCGCGCCGGCGGTCCCTATGAGCGCGAGCTCGTCGATATTTTTCTCAAGCATGCCGATGCACTGATCGCGGGGCTCGACGGGCCGGTCGATCGCGAGACAATTCTGGCGCTCGAGCCGCTGCCGCACGGGATGCTCAGCGAGGATGAGGCGGAGGAAGCCTATTTGGCGATTGCCGACATGATCGACATGCGAATGCCATTCACCTTCGGCCATTCGCGTGCGGTCGCGGAACTGGCGGCCGCGGCAGCCAAGCAGACAGGTCTTCCGCCGTCGGACATTCGCTATATCCGTTGGGCCGCCTGCACCCACGACATCGGTGAACTGGCGGTTCCGGTTTCGACATGGATGAGAGCGGGGCCCCTCACCGAGCGCGAAACCGATGCGGCGCACCTGCACCCGTATCATGGAGAACGCGCGCTGGCGTCGCTGGGCGGCGACGGCAAAGCGGTCGCCGCGCTGGTGCTGCGTCATCACGAGCGTCTCGACGGCAGCGGCTACCACCGCTACGCCAAAGCCGCGGATCTTTCCCCTGCCGCTCGTATCCTTGCGGCCGCCGAAGCCTTCCAGACCGCCAAGGAAGCGCGGCCCCATCGTGGCGCCATGAGTGACGCGGCCGCGGCGGCAAAGCTGCGTGGGTTGGTTCGGGACGGAAAGCTCTGCCCGGACGCTGTCGAGGCAGTGCTCGCGGTTGCCGGTCAGCCTGCTCGCCGCGACGTGACCGAACGTCTGGCGGGGCTGACGCCGCGCGAGATCGAGGTGTTGCGGCTGATCGCGGCCGGAAATACCGCAAAGGAAGCGGCGCGCAAGCTCGAAATCGCGCCCAAGACCGCCGATAACCACATCCAGAGCCTCTACTCCAAGATCGGCGTCTCCACCCGGGCAGGGGCTGCGCTCTACGCCCTCGAGCGAGGTCTCGTTCAGTAGGGGCATAGGGAATCCACCCCATGTGCGCGCCCGGCGTTGCGGGCAACCTCCTGACTTGAGCCGGGCCATTGTGGCGCCGGACAGGGCAGGAGAAGAGAAATGTTTCTTGCAACGACGAAGGTCCAGGATTTCGACCAATTCTTGAAAGTCTTCTCGACCAAGGGCGCCGAGAAGCGAAAGCAACATGGCTCCAAGGGCTGCACCGTCTTCCGCGATCCCGCCGAAGCCGACCGCGTCTGGGCGATCTTCGACTGGGATGAAAAGGGCTGGGCGAGCTTCGTCTCCGATCCCGAAGTGCTGCCGATCCTGAAAGAGGCCGGGCACCAAGGTAAGCCGCAGATGGCGCCGTTCGGCGGCAAGTTCAGCGCTTAGCGCGCATCATCGCATCTATCGAACCCATCACACTCGCCGGGCGACATCGCCCGGCGAGTGCAACGTTTTGCGGGATCGCGCGAAGCCAAGCCGCGCTCGACTACGGTCTCAGTAGGGAATTTCGACAGCATAGGGAATCCACCCCATGTGCCGCCCTCGCGCGGCGGGCACCCTGGCAAACATGAGGCGGGCCGTGGTGGCGCTGCCCATGACAAGGAGACAAGGCCATGAATATCAAAGTGGGAGTCATCGCGGAGCAAACGGGCGCGTTGTCGTTCATGGGCGGCGCCAATGCCAAGGTTGCGAAGATGGTGATCGACGACATCAATGCTAACGGCGGCCTGCTGGGGCGTCAGATCGATCTCTGCCTCGAGGACGGCGCGACGACCGACAGCGTCGCCGCAGCCAAAGCGACCAAGCTCGTCGAACAGGACAAAGTGGATGTGATCTTCGGCGGCATCTACAGCTCCACGCGTCAGGCGATCAAAGGCCCAGCCGTGGTCAAAGGCAGGACGCTCTATATCTACCCTGAGCAATACGAAGGGCAGGAATGCGACCCGCTCATCTTTTGCACCGGCCCGGTGCCGGCGCAGCAGCTCGATCAATTCATTCCCTGGCTGATGCAGAAAACCGGCGCCAAGAAATTCTATCTGCCGTCGGCCGACTACATCTGGCCGCGTGTGATGAACAAGGTGGTGCGCCAGCTTGTCAGCGCCAATGGCGGCGCGATCGTCGGCGAGGAGTACTATCCGCTCGATCACATGGAATATGGCGAGACGGTCAAGAAGATCATGGCGAGCGGCGCGGAGGCGGTGTTCAACACCATCGTTCCGCCGGGCGTGGTGCCGTTCTTCCAGCAGCTGCACGACGCGGGCTTTCAGAAGCGCGGTGGACAACTCATCTGCACCTATTTCGATGAGAACCTTCTCGGCCTGCTGCCGGCGGCGCACGTGGAAGGCCTCTACGGCTGCCTCGACTACTACCAGAACGTCGGCAACTCCTTCAGCAAGACGCTGCTCGGTCGCTATAACGCGCGCTATCCCGGCCAGGAGCAGTTCACCGGCGGCAGCGCCTGTTCGGGCCTCTACCGAGGCATGAAGCTGTGGGAGGCGGCGGTGAAAGAGGCCGGCTCACTGCGGCAAGAGGATGTCATCGCGGCGCTCGATCACGCCAAGATCGCCGACGGTCCTGGCGGCCCGGCGCAAATGGTGCCCGGCCAGCACCACGTTCGCATGAACATGTACATCGCCCAGGCCAAGAACGGGAAGTTCGAGATCGTCAAGAGCCTCGGCGCCATCGATCCAAACGAGGCGACTGTCGCGCAAGACGCCGAACGCGGCCGGCGCGCTGCCGCGGGTTGATGATCCTACCATCGCAACGGGCGGCCAAATGTCTGATCCGGCCGCCTGTTGCTCACTCGGGAAAGGAGTGCCAGCCATGACCAACGGGTCGGCAATCAAGATCGCCCGCACGGAATTGGGCAGAAACAGCGCGATCGTCGCGCGCGCTTACGAAGCCTTCAACACCGGCGACATTGCCACGCTCATTAAATTGTTCGACGAGAATAGCTCCTGGCACACACCGGGACGCACCTCCATCGCCGGCAGCCGCAAAGGCCGCGATGCGGTATTCACCCAGTTCGGCCGCTATGGCGGCGAAACCGGCGGGACCTTCAGGGCCAATCTGCTGAACGTGCTCGAAAGCGAAGACGGGCGCGTGGTCGCCGTTCACCACAACAGCGCCGAGCGCGACGGCAAGCACCTCGACATTCTCTGCTGCATCGTTTTCGAGCTCGAGAACGGCCGCATCATCATCGGCCGTGAGCACTTTTACGATCTCTATGCCTGGGACGCGTTCTGGTCGTGACGTAAGCGTTCTTAGTCCCGCGTCTTGTCGGTCGCTTCCGGCCGCTTGTCGGCTTTGAGCTTGTTTACCAGCTCGCGCACCTCCTGCGAGCGCGCGCGCGGCACCACCATCACCGCATCGGACGTGCTCACCACCACGAGGTCCTTGACGCCGATCACCGTGGTGAGCCGGCCGTCGGAATGGATTATGCAATCGGCGGCGTCCATGGTGACCACCGGGCCTTGCACGACATTGCCTTGCGCATCGCGCGGGGCGATTTCAAACAATGCGTCCCAGCTGCCGATGTCCGACCAGCGGAAGTCGCCGGTAACCACCGCGGCGCGCGCGGTCTTCTCCATCACCGCATAGTCGATCGACTTCTGCGGCGAGCTTGCAAAAGCGTCCGGCTGCAGGCGCAGGGCGCCGCCGTCGGTTGAGGCTTCCGACACAGCGGTCTTGATGGCCGCCGCGATCGCCGGCTCGAAACGCGCAAGCTCGGCAAGCAGCACGTCGGCGCGGAATAGGAAGTTGCCGGAATTCCACAAATAGCCGTCGCGCACATAACGGGCGGCGGTTGCCGCGTCAGGTTTCTCGACAAATTTCTCCACCTTGTGCACGCCGCGTTGGCCGATCGTCTCGCCCGGCAGAATGTAGCCATAGCTGGTCTTCGGCTCGGTCGGCTTGATGCCGAAGGTGACGATGGACCCGGCCGCGGCGGCTTCACGGCCGGCCTCGCAGGTGGCGCGGAATTTTTCGGTGTCGAGGATGATGTGATCGGCGGCGAGCGCCAGCACGATCGCGGCGGGATCGCGTTGCGCCGCCACCGCCGCCGCCGCCGCCACCGCCGGCGCCGAGTCCCGCCTGAGCGGCTCGATCACCACGGCCGCGGCGATGCCAAGCTCTTCGGCTTGGCGGCTGGCGAAGGATTGGAATTTCGGCCCGGTGATGACGATGGGCGCCCCGAACATCGAATCCTTAACGCGCAGCAAGGTCTCCTGATAGGTGGAGCGGCCGTCGACCAGAGGCAAAAATTGCTTGGGGTAGGCGTCGCGGGAGAGCGGCCACAGCCGGGTGCCGGCGCCGCCGGCCAAGAGAACGGGAATGATCGGCGAGGGCATGGAGGGGACTATCTCGCGCGGCCTCTATGTTCGGGTCGGGAATCGTCTTAAGGCAGTCCGGGGTATCTGGCTATCGCTATCGTTGCGCATGCCTAAAGCCGTTATTTCGCGGCAATTTAGCCTTACGCCCCGCGGATTGACCGATGATTAATCGCATTCTCACGGTCGGCGGTTTCACGTTGCTCTCGCGCATCCTCGGCTTTGCGCGCGACATCGTGCTCGCCGCGGTGCTCGGCGCAGGTCCTGCGGCCGACGCCTTTTTTGTCGCGCTGCGGCTGCCTAACCATTTCCGCGCGATCTTCGCCGAGGGCGCTTTCAACGCCGCCTTCGTGCCGTCTTATGCCCGCATTCGCGAGCAAGGCGGCGTTGCCCGCGCCGGCATCTTCGCCGACCGCATTTTCACGCTGCTGCTGGCGAGCCAGGTCGTGCTGCTCGCCGTCGCGCTCATCTTTACGCCGACGGTGATCGACCTCCTGGCGCCGGGATTTGCCAACGATCCCGGCCGCTATGCGCTGGCGGTCGAACTGACTCGCATCACCTTTCCCTATCTGCTGCTGATCACATTGGTCACGCTCTTTGGCGGCATCCTCAACGCGTTGCAGCGCTTTGCGGCGGCATCTGCGGCGCCGATCTTTCTCAATCTGTCGATCATCGTCGCGCTGCTGCTGGCGCATTATTTCCCCACCGCCGGCCATGCCGCGGCCTGGGGCGTGCTGATCTCCGGCATCCTGCAGGCGCTGTTGGTCGCCGGCGACACCTGGCGCAACGGCGCGCTGCCGTCGCTGCGCTGGCCCGAGCTCGATGCGGATGTGCGTCAATTCTTCCGCGCGCTGGGGCCGGCCACCGTCGGCTCCGCGGGCGTGCAGCTGGCGCTGTTTGCCGACACCATCATCGCCAGTTTCCTGCCGGCCGGCGCGCTGTCGGCGCTCTATTATGCCGACCGGCTCGACCAGCTGCCGATCGGCGTCATCGGCATTGCCGCCGGCACGGTTATCCTGCCGGAAATGGCGCGGCGGATCGCTGCCGGCGACGAAGCCGGCGCTGCCGACGCGCAGAACCGCGCCATCGAGTTCACGCTGCTGTTGTCGCTTCCTTGTCTCGCCGCTTTCGTCGTCATTCCCGAGTTGTTGATGCGCGCGCTGTTCATGCGCGGCGCCTTTACCGCGGCCGACGCGGACACCGCTGGTCGCACGCTGGCGGCTTACGCGGTGGGATTGCTGCCCTTTGTGCTGATCCGCAGCACCGTCGCGACCTTCTTTGCCCGCGGCGACACCGCGACGCCGGTGAAGGCGGCGCTGATTGCCGCCGCGGTCAATATCGCCTTCAAGTTTCTGCTGATGGGCCCGCTGGCGCAAGTTGGCTTGGCGCTGGCGACCGCGATCGGCGCCTGGATCAACCTCGGCCTGGTGTTCTGGTTTGCGCTGCGCGCCGGCCACGCCCGCATCGATGCGCGGCTGCGCCAGTCGACCGTCAAGCTTGCGGCAGCCGGGCTCGCGCTGGCGGTCGCGTTATGGCTGTGCCGCACGCCGGTCGCGCAACTCTTCACCGGTCTCGGCCATTGGCGCGATCTTGCGACCTTGGGAGTTCTTGCCGCGGTCGGCGCTGCCGTCTATTGCGGCATGATTTTGCTGCTGATTGGGCCCGGATGGTTAAGGGCGTTTCGCGCCAAGCCACAGAGCTGAAACGATTTTTCGCCTAACTATTGTCGGACCGCCGAGGTGGACATAGCTAGCCCGCAACGCTAAGTGGACGGGCCGGCTGACCGCGAATACGGGTAATGATGAACCCTCAACGGGTGACTTCTCCTTTTTGGTCGATGCGTCGGGCCCGCGACATCGCGTTGTGGGTCGCGCTTGCGACTTTGGTCGTAGGCTGCGGCCGGCCGCAGCAGCAGGGCGGCGCGCCGCCGCCGCCGCCGGTGACGGTCTCGACGCCGGTCAAGCGCACCGTTTTCGACTTCGACGAATATGTCGGCCGCTTCACCGCCGTGAACTCGGTGGAGGTGCGCGCGCGCGTCTCGGGCTATCTTGACGGCCTGCATTTCAAGGACGGGCAGACCGTGAAAGCGGGCGACCTCTTGTTCACCATCGACAAGCGGCCGTTCGAGAACGCGCTCGCGCAGGCGCGCGCCAACCTGACACAGGCGAAGTCGAACCTCGCCTATACCGAATCCGATCTCAAGCGCGGCCAGTCTCTCGTGCGCGACAAGACCATTACCGAACAGACCTTCGAGCAGCGCTCGCAGGCGTTTCGCAACGCGCAAGCCTCCGTCAGCGCCAACGAAGCGGCGGTGCGCCAGGCCGAGCTTGATCTTGAGTTCACCGAGTTGCGCGCTCCGATCAACGGCCGCATCGGCGACCGGCGCGTGTCGCCCGGCAACCTGGTGACCGGCGGCAGCGGCGGCAGCACCACGCTGTTGGCAACCATCGTCTCCACCGATCCGATCCACTTCGAGTTCACCTTCGACGAGGCGTCCTACCTGCGTTACGAGCGCCTGTCGAAGACGGGCAAAGACGTCGCCAGCCGCGGCGCCGGCGTGCGGGTGGCGCTCAAGCTGATCGATGAGAACGATTTCGACCACCAAGGGCGCATGGATTTCGTCGACAACGTGATCGACCGCTCGACCGGCACCATTCGCGGCCGCGCGCTGTTCGACAATCCCAACGGCGTCTTCACGCCCGGCATGTTTGCGCGCGTGCGCGTGCCGGCCTCGCCGCCCTACGAAGCGTTGCTGCTGCCGGACGCGGCCATCGGCACCGAGCAGGCGCGCAAATATGTACTCGTCGTCAACAAGGACAACAGCGTGGCGCAGAAAATCGTGACGCTCGGCCAGGTCACGTCGGACGGGTTGCGCGTGATCAAAGAGGGCCTCGGTCCCAATGACCGCGTGATCGTCGACGGGCTGATGCGGGCGCGCCCGGGGCAGAAGGTCACGCCGCAGGAAAAAGGTGCCTCTCCCAAGCCCGCGGTTTCGAGCGCGGCGGGTCCGCGCGCGAAGACGGACTAAGCGACGCCGATCATGCGGATTTCGCATTTTTTCATCGACCGGCCGATTTTTGCCTCCGTCGTCTCGATCATCATCCTGATCCTCGGCGGCGTCGGCTTCGCGCGGCTGCCGATCGCGCAATATCCGGAGATCGCGCCGCCGACCATCACCGTGCAGGGCCAATATCCCGGCGCCAGCGCCGACGTCGTGGCCTCCACCGTGGTGGCGCCGATCGAAGAGCAGATCAACGGCGTCGAGAACATGATCTATCTGTCGTCGAACTCAACCGGCGACGGGCGGTTTGCGATTTCCGCCACCTTCGACATCGGCACCAATCTCGACATCGCGCAGGTGCAGGTGCAGAACCGCGTCGCCATCGCGCAGCCGCGCCTGCCGGCGGACGTGCGCAACATCGGCGTCACCGTCAACAAGAGTTCGCCCGACCTGATGATGGTCGTGCATCTGGTGTCGCCGGACAACTCGTTCGACACGCTGTTCATCTCCAACTACGCCAAGCTGGAAATCACCGACGCGCTCACCCGTCTCGAGGGCGTCGGCACGCTGATCGTGTTCGGCAGCCGCGATTACGCGATGCGCGTGTGGCTCGATCCCGACCGCCTGCAATCGCTCGGCTTGACCGCCGGCGACGTCGTGCTCGCGCTGCAAGGCCAGAACGTGCAGGTGGCCTCCGGCGTGCTCAATCAGCCGCCGGTGGACAAATCGGGCGCGTTTCAGATTTCGGTGCAGACGCAAGGACGCCTCGCCAATACCGACGAATTCGGCAATATCGTCGTCAAGCAGACAACCAACGCGGTGGTGCGCCTGCGCGACGTCGCCAAGCTTGAATTGGCGGCGCAGGACTACTCGACCAACTCCTATCTCGACGTCAGCCCGGCCATCGCGATCGGCATTTTCCAACGCCCCGGCTCGAACGCGCTGTCGACGGCAAAGTCGATCGAAGACACCATGCGCGAACTGTCCAAGCGGTTCCCGCCCGGATTGAAATACGACATCATTTACAATCCGACGCAATTCATCCAGCAATCCGTGGATGCCGTGCAGGCGACCATGGTGGAAGCGATCTTGCTGGTCGTGCTGGTGGTGGTGATTTTCCTGCAAACCTGGCGGGCCATCGTCATCCCGCTGGTTGCTATCCCGGTGTCGCTAATCGGCACTTTCTTTTTCATGTCGATCTTCGGCTTCTCGCTCAACAATCTGTCGCTGTTCGGCCTGGTGCTCGCCATCGGCATCGTCGTCGACGACGCCATCGTCGTGGTCGAGAACGTCCAGCGCAATATCGAGGCGGGGCTTAAGCCGCGCGAGGCGGCAATCAAGAGCATGGACGAGGTCGGCGGCGCGCTGATCGCGATCATGCTGGTACTATGCTCGGTGTTCGTGCCGTCGGCTTTCATCACCGGCATTTCCGGGCAGTTCTACCGGCAATTCGCGCTCACCATCGCTGGCGCCACGATCATATCGCTGCTGGTGTCGCTGACGCTGTCGCCGGCGTTGTGCGCGCTGCTGCTCAAGCCGCAGCATGGCGCGACCGAGGGCGGGTCTTGGTGGAGCGCGCCGCTCCGCGGATTTTTCCGCATCTTCAACCGCTATTTCGGCGCCTTGACGCGCGGCTATGGCTGGTTGTCGGGGAAGGTCGTGCGCATCGCGGTGCTGATGTTGGTCGTCTACGCCGTGATCATCGGTTTCGGCCTCAGCGAATTCGCCAAGACGCCGGTAGGCTTCATCCCGCAGCTCGACCGTGGTTATCTGATCATCGTCACTCAATTGCCGCCAGGCGCATCGCTGGCCCGCACCGACGACGTCAACCGGCGCGCGGTCGAGATCGCGCTGAAGATCCCGGGTATCGCCCATGCCGTGAACATCGTGGGTTTCTCCGGCGCCACGTTCACGCAGGCGCCGAACGCCGGCGCGGTCTTCGTCACACTCGATCCATTCGAAGAGCGGGCGAAGCACGCAGGACAATCCGCGGCCGAAATCCAAGGTCAGTTGTTCATGCGATTGGCGTCCATTCAGGACGGCCTGATTTTCGTGGCGGCGCCGCCGCCGGTGTCCGGCATCGGCAATGCCGGCGGTTTCCGCATGATGGTCGAGGACCGCACCGGTCAAGGGGCGCAGGCGCTGCAAAACGCGGTTTACGCCATGATGGGCCGCGCGGCGCAGACGCCCGGCGTGCAGCAGGTGTTTTCGCTGTTCGAAAACACCACGCCGCAGCTTTATCTCGATATCGATCGCACCAAGGCGCAGCTGCTGAACATCAACATCCCGGATGTCTTCGCCGCGCTGCAGATCTATCTCGGCTCGGCTTACGTCAACGATTTCAATTTGTTCGGTCGTACCTTCCGTGTGATGGCGCAGGCGCAAGACAAGTATCGCAACGACGCCGAGGACGTTCTGAAAATCCGCGTGCGCAACAAAAGCGGCGATACCGTGCCGCTCGGCGCCTTCACGACGGTGCGCACCGTCACCGGTCCCTATCGGGTGCCGCGCTACAATCTTTATCCGGCGGCCGAGCTCGACGGTTCGGCGGCGCCCGGCTACAGCCAGGGGCAGGCGATCAAGATCATGGAGAAGCTCGCAGCGCAGACGCTGCCCGCGGGTTTCTCCTATGAATGGACGACGCTCGCGTACCAGCAGCTCCGCGCCGGCAACACCGCCATCTTCGCCTTCGTGCTGGCGGTGGTGTTCGTGTTCCTGGTGCTGGCGGCGCAATTCGAAAGCCTGACGCTGCCGCTCGCCGTCATCCTGATCGTGCCAATGTGCCTGATCGCCTCCATCGTCGGCGTCGTGCTGCGCGGGCAGGACAACAATATTCTCACCCAGGTCGGCTTCATCGTCCTCATCGGTCTGGCTTCGAAGAACGCGATTCTGATCGTCGAATTCGCCAAGCAGCTTGAGGACGCCGGCCGCGATCGTTTTGCTGCGGCCGTCGAAGCCGCGCATCTGCGCTTGCGGCCGATCCTGATGACCTCGTTTGCCTTCATCCTGGGTGTCACGCCGATGGTTTGGGCGGTCGGCGCCGGCGCCGAGCTGCGGCAGACGCTCGGCACCGCGGTGTTCTCCGGGATGATCGGCGTTACCACCTTCGGCCTGATCTTCACCCCGGTGTTCTACGTGGTCACGCGCTGGCTCGCGCTCAAAGCCGCGCGGCGCCGGCAGCCGCAATCGACCGAGGAATCGGCGGGGCCGGCGCAATGACGATGAAGTTCGGCTTTGGCCAGGCGCTCACGCGCAAGGAAGACGACGCGCTGCTGCGCGGGCAGGGGCGCTACGTGGCCGACGTCAATCCGCAGGCGACGCTGCACGCGGTGATGCTGCGCTCACCGCACGCGCATGCCCGCTTTGCCATCGGCGATCTGGCCAGCGTCCGCTCAATGCCGGGGGTGCGGCTGGTGCTGACCGCGGCCGATCTCACCGAGCTTGGCCCGCTGCCGACGCCGGGGGTCATTCCTGACGTCGAGATCAAGATTCCAACTTACCCGATCCTCGCCAAAAGCGAGGTGCGCCACGTCGGCGACGCCATCGCCTTCGTGGTCGCCGACACGCTGGAAACGGCGAAAGACGCCGCTGAAGCCATCACGGTCGACTGGCAGCCGTTGCCGCATGTGATCGGCGCCGTGGCGGCGCTGGAAAAAGGCGCTCCGCAGGTCTGGCCCGAGCAGCCCAATCTGGCTTTCGCAACGGAGCTTGGCGACGCGCGAGCGACCCAAACGGCCTTCGCCACGGCGGCAAAAACGGTGTCGCTGACCATCGTCAATCAGCGGCTGGTGACCAATTACATGGATACCCGCGGCGTCATCGCCGAGTACGACGGCGAGCGCATCACGCTGACGCTCGGCAGCCAGGGTAGCCACATCATCCGCGACATTCTGTGCGGCGAGGTGCTCAAGATCGCGCCCGACAAGATGCGCGTGATCACGCCGGACGTCGGCGGCGGCTTCGGCACCAAGCTGTTTCCCTACCGCGAATATGCGTTGGCCGCGGTGGCGGCGCAGCGCTTGCGCAAGCCGGTGAAATGGGTCGCCGACCGCTCCGAGCATTTCCTCGGCGACAGCCACGGCCGCGATAACATCTCGACGGCGCGGCTGGCGCTGGACGACAAGAACCGTTTCCTCGCGCTCGATCTCGACATCGTCGCCGACATGGGCGCGTACCTGTCGTGTTATGCGCCGTATATTCCGTGGCTCGGCGCCGGCATGGCGACCGGTGTCTATGACATTCCGGCGGCGCATGTGCGCCTGCGCGCCGCTTACACCAACACGGTGCCGGTCGACGCCTATCGCGGCGCCGGGCGGCCGGAAGCCTCCTATCTGATCGAGCGGCTGGTCGACGCCGCCGCGCACGATCTCGATGTCGCGCCCGACGCGCTGCGCCGCAAGAACCTGATCAAGCCGAAGGCGCTGCCTTACACGACGCCGACCGGAAAGATCTACGACTCCGGCGATTTCGCAGCCACCATGGCGCGCGCGCAAGAAATTATCGATTGGAACGGCTTTGCCAAACGCGCCGCGCAGAGTAAACGCTCCGGCCGGCTGCGCGGCATCGGTCTTGCAAACTACATTGAAGTTTGCGGCGGCAACGGACCGGAAACCGCCGACATACGCCTCGATCGCGGCGGCGACGTCACCGTCCTCATCGGCTCGCAGTCGACCGGGCAGGGGCACGCCACCTCCTACGCGCAGCTTGTCGCCGAGCGGCTCGATCTGCCGCCCGAGCGGGTGCATGTGGTGCAGGGCGACACCGACCTGATTGCGACCGGCGCCGGCACCGGCGGATCGAGTTCGATCCCCGTCGGCGGCGTGTCGGTTGATCGCGCCTCCAAGACTCTGGGCGAACAGCTCAAGCAGCTGGCCGCCGACGCGCTGGAAGCCGCGGTCGGCGACATGGAGATCGCCGGCGGTAGCGTGCGCGTTGCCGGCACCGACCGGGTGATTTCGTTTGTCGATCTTGCCGCGCATCCGCTGGCGACGCCGGAGAAGTTGCGCGCGGCGAGCGACTTCATGCCCGAGCAGCCGACTTTCCCCAATGGCACGCACATCGCCGAAGTCGAGATCGACCCGTTAACCGGCGCGACGTCCATTGTGAACTATGTCGTGGTCGACGATTTCGGCGCCACGCTCAATCCGCTGCTGCTCGCAGCGCAGGTGCATGGCGGCGCCGTGCAGGGCATCGGCCAGGCGCTGATGGAGGATACCGTTTACGATGCGGCGTCCGGCCAATTGCTCAGCGCCAGTCTCATGGATTACGCGCTGCCGCACGCCGCCGACGCGCCCGATTTTGTTTTTGAGACGCACAACGTGCCGTGCAAGAACAATCCGCTCGGCGTCAAGGGCGCGGGCGAAGCCGGCGCCATCGGCTCCTGCCCGGCGGTGATGAACGCGCTGATCGACGCGCTGTGGCGCAAGTACCGCATCCGCGCTCTCGACATGCCGGCGACCCCGCAGAAGGTCTGGGCGGCGATCGAAAAAGCCAAAAAATCTGTTTCTTCCTAGCGATTTAGCCGATCACGCATTCGTGATCTGAGGTCCGCGCGGGAACCCCGCCGAGGCCGGAATTCGCGCCAGAGGCTGGTGTTGGTTGGGTACGAAACCAATCGGGGCAGCCGATGAAATTCTCAAAACTGTTTGCGATCGCCACGCTGACGACGGGTGCCTTCGCCGTGACGGCGGCCGTCGCGGACTCCGATCCGGTGAAGACGCGCGAAGACCTGATGAAGCAGAACAACGATCACGCGAAGTTAATGGTACAGATGATGCGCGGCCAGGCGCCGTTCGACGCCGGCAAAGTCGATACCGCTTTCGCGCAATGGGCCGACACCGCCAAGAAGCTGCCCGACCTGTTCCCGGAAAACTCGAAAATCGGCGGCGACAACCGCGCCTCGCCAACGATTTGGCTGAACAAAGACGATTTCGACGCCAGAGCCGCCGCCTTTGGCAAGACCGTCGCGGAAAACCACGACAAGGCCAAGGCCTCGCTCGACGGCCTGAAGACGGCAATCGGCGCCGTCGGCAATCAATGCGACAATTGCCACCAGGATTATCGCGTGGCGAAGCGATAACGCCCGTTGGAGCCCGTCCGGCCACGCCTGCGCGATCCCGTCGCGCCGGCTTTTCATTTCTTGTATGACTGCGGTCCGGGGAAGCGCCGATGATTCGCGGACTGATGGTGGCGGCGATTATCGCCGTGCTGGCGCTCTCGTCCTTCTGGGTTGTCACCATTCCCGCGATCGTGCCGGCGCGCGCGCTGGCGCCGCACACGCCTGATCTCGCCAACGGCAAGGAACTGTTTTTGGTCGGCGGCTGCGCGTCCTGCCACGCGGTGCCCAAGCAGCCGGACAAAACCAAACTGGGCGGCGGCCTGGCGCTGCGCTCGCCGTTCGGGACATTCTACAGTCCCAACATTTCACCCGATGGCAAAGACGGCATCGGCGCCTGGAGCGAGGCGCAATTCATCACCGCCATGACCAGGGGCACTTCGCCGGCCGGTGAGCATCTTTATCCGGCGTTTCCCTATACCTCGTACAAGAATATCGGTTTCGACGACCTGCGCGACCTGTTTGCCTATCTCAAGACGCTGCCGCCGGTCGCCGGCCGCGTGCGCGATCACGACTTGCCGTTTCCGTTCGGCATCCGGCGCGGGATCGGAATCTGGAAGCTTCTGTTTCTCGACGACGCGCCGTTCAAGCCCGATCCTACGCAATCGCCGCAATGGAATCGCGGCGCTTATCTCGCCAACGGCGCCGGCCATTGCGCCGAGTGCCATTCGACGCGCAATATTTTTGGCGCCATTGTCCCGGCCTTGCGCTTTACCGGCGGACCGAGCCCGGACGGGCAGGGCGGCGTCCCCAACATCACGCAATTCAAGCTCAAGGATTGGTCGGTGGCCGAAATCGTCGAGACACTCACGACCGGGCTGACGCCGGATGCCGATCGGGTCGGCGGCAGCATGGTCGACGTGGTGCGTAATCTGGCGCAAGCGAGCGCCGCCGACCGCCAGGCGATCGCGGTTTACATCAAATCGCTGCCGCCGGTCGAAGGCGAGGCGCCGCCCAAGAAGTAGCTACTGCTTGCCGCTGGTCGCGCGCTCTTGGTTTTTCTTCGACTCTTCGCTCACGTTTTCGTCGTTCTTCGAGATGCCCTTTGTCGTCGGCGACTCGTTGCCGGAATGGGCGCCGCTGCTGAATTCCGCCGTTGGGCGTCGGCGGCTCGGCCTCGATCTCGGGATTTGTCCAGGCGCTGTTGCCTTTGCCGGTGGTGGCCTTGCTCGGGTCCGGCGGCGGGCTCGCCTGCGCGCAGGCAAGCGCCGTGGATCCCGCCAGCAGCGCCGCTGCCAGCGTCGCCGCGTAGAGGTGTTTCAAGCCCATGCCAGCCTCCTACGTTTGCAGAGCAAGCGCGGCCATACGCCGCCGCCCACGTCTGTAAACGCGGAGTTCCCGCCGATGTTCCTTGCGATCAGGCCGTGAACGCCTTGAAGGTAATGATGGTGTAGGTGTCCCTGATGCCCGGGATGCACTGCACCTTCTCATTGACGAAGTGGCCGATGTCGGTCGCCGCATCGACATAGAACTTCACCAGCAGGTCGTAGTCGCCGGCGGTCGAATAGATTTCGGAGGCGATCTCGGCCTCGGCCAGCGCGTTGGCCACCTGATAGGCCTTGCCGAGCTCGCATTTGATCTGGACGAAAAACGGGGTCATGCGGGCCTCCGCGCGGCCGATTGAGTTTGTTTTGCGCAATCCAGCAAAAAGGCGCAGCGCTTGCAAGGCAGCTTCTTGCCCGGACGGCTTCTTGCCAGGACGGCTTGTTGCAAAGTGACCTTGCGCCGGTACCCTACGCGGTCTAATTATTCCTTAGCAATCTCGTGGGGTGCCCGGCCGTGCGGCCGGGCTGAGAGGCGCCAGCCAACCCAACGAACCTGATCCGGGTCATGCCGGCGGAGGGAGAAGAGATGCACGGTTCCCCGCAACAATCGCCCGGCGACATGCCGCAAATGGCGGCCGCGCTCATCGAGCGCTTGCGTACGCGCGGCCCCCGCGTCCACTGCATCACCAACGCGGTGGCGCAGAATTTCACCGCCAATGCGCTGCTCGCCGCCGGATGCGTGCCCTCGATGACGCTGTCGCCCGAGGAAATCGGCGAATTCGTAACCGGCGCCAACGCGTTGCTGGTCAATCTCGGCACCTTCGACGGCGAGCGCCGCGAGGCGACGGCGATCGCGGTCGCCGCCGCAACCCGGGCAAAATTGCCCTGGGTGCTCGATCCGGTCTTTATCGACCGCTCGGCGCAACGGGCGGATTTTGCCCGCGGGCTTGTGGATGAGGCGCCGGCGGTGGTGCGGCTCAACGCCGCCGAGTTTTCAGCATTGCTGGGCGAGGACACCGAGCGCCAGGCTATTGCCGCCTACGCCCGGGACCATAAAACCGTCATTGCCCTGTCGGGGGCGACCGATCTCATCAGCGACGGCGAGCGTCTCGCGACCGTGAGCAACGGCCATGCCTTGATGGGCAAGGTGACCGCCATGGGCTGCGCCACCTCGGCGCTGGTGGCGGCCTGTCTCTGCGTCGAAAGCGACGGCTGGCACGCGGCGAGCGCGGCGCTGGTCATGGCCGGGGTTGCCGGCGAATTGGCCGCCACCAAGGCGGACGGGCCGGCAAGCTTCGCCGTCGCCTTCATCGATGCGCTTTATGCGCTCGACGGCGCTACGCTCATGGCGCGCGCGCGGGTTGCCTGACATGGACGTCGATCTTTCCCTTTACGCCCTCATCGACCCGGCCGTTGCCGGCGGCCGCGCGCTCACCGATCTTGCCTCGCGCATCGCCGCCAGCGCGACGCTGGTGCAATTGCGCGACAAGCATTCTTCCACGCGCGCCATGGTCGAGGAAGCGCGCAGCCTTCGCGCCGTGCTGGAGCCGGCCGGTGTGCCGCTTTTGGTCAACGATCGCGTCGATGTCGCGCTCGCTGCCGAAGCCGACGGCGTGCATATCGGCCAGGACGACATGGCGCCCGCCGACGCGCGGCTGCTGCTCGGCCGCATGGCGATCATCGGGCTCAGCATCAACACCGTCGCGTTGGCGCAATCGGCGCCGCTCGATCACCTCGATTATGTCGCCATCGGCGGGGTCTATGGCACCACCTCAAAGGACAACACCAAGCCGCCGATCGGCATCGATGGGCTGCGCGCCATCGTGCAGGCTGTGCGCGCGCGCGCGAAAGAGTTTCCGATCTGCGCCATCGCCGGCATCAATGCCGGCAATGCCGCCGAGGTCATCGCCGCGGGCGCCGACGGCGTCGCCGTGATCTCGGCGCTGTCGCTGGCTCCCGATCCCGGCCAGGCGGCGCGTGACTTGCGCGCCGTGGTCGATCGCGCGCGGGCGCAGCGAGGCCGCTCATGACCGCGGTTGCGCTCACCATCGCCGGCTCGGATTCGAGCGGCGGCGCCGGCATCCAGGCCGACCTGAAGACTTTCGCCGCGCTCAGCGTCTATGGCGCCAGCGTGATTGCGGCGCTGACCGCGCAGAGCACGCGAGGCGTGAGCTCGATCCATGACGTGCCGGCGGAATTCATTACGGCGCAGCTCGATGCGGTGTTCTCCGATCTCGACATCGGCGCGGTGAAAATCGGCATGCTGTCGCAAGTGCCGGCGATCGAGGCGGTGGCCGCAGGCCTCGAGCGTTATCGCGCCAAGAATGTCGTGCTCGACCCGGTGATGATCGCGAAATCAGGCGACCGCCTGTTGTCGCCCGACGCGTTCGAGCGCTTGCGCGAATTGCTGGTGCCGCGCGCGCTCTTGGTCACGCCCAATCTGCCGGAAGCGGCCGCGCTAACCGGCACGCCGATGGCGCGCAACGAGGCGGAGATGGAGGTGCAGGCGCGCGACTTGCTGGCGCTCGGCGCACGCAACGTTCTCATCAAAGGCGGCCACAGCGAAGGTCCCGACAGCGTCGATCTCTTGGTTGCGGAGGACCATGTCGTGCGGCTGACCGCGCGACGTATCCGCACCAAGAACACCCACGGCACCGGCTGCACGCTGTCATCGGCGATCGCGGCCGGCCTCGCCAAAGGCCGCAATCTCACCGCCGCCGCGCAGCAGGCCAAAGCCTACCTCACCGCGGCCATCGCCGGCGCCGACCGGCTTAAAATCGGCCAAGGGAACGGTCCGCTGCATCATTTCTATCAGCAATGGAGTCTGTCATGACCACCCGCCGCAAATTGCTCGGCGCGGGCTTGACGCTGGCCGGCGCGGTTGCCGCCCCGCAGGTCGCGCGCGCGCAAACGCTGAAGTGGCGCATGGTGACCTCGTGGCCGAAGCGGCTGCCGGGGCCGGGCATGTCGGCGGAACGCATCGCCACCCGCATCGCTAAGCTCTCCGGCGGCAAGATCGACATCACCGTCTATGCCGCCGGCGAAGTGGTGCCGGCCTTCGGCGTGCTCGAGGCGGTCGGCAACGGCGTTGCCGACATTGGCCACACCGCCGCTTTCTACTGGCAGGGCAAGATGCCGGCGGCGGCTTTCTTCACCACCGTGCCGTTCGGCTTGACGCCCGGCGAGCATGTCGCCTGGATCGAGGCCGGCGGCGGCCAGGCGCTGTGGGACGAGCTTTACGCGCCCTTCGGGGTCAAGCCCTTCATGGGCGGCAATACCGGCGTCTGCATGGGCGGCTGGTTCCGCCGCGAATTGAAAAGCGTCGCCGACCTGCATGGCTTGAAGCTGCGCACGCTCGGTCTTGGCGGCGAAGTCTATCGCCGGCTCGGCGTCACCCCGCAGACCACGCCGCCGGCCGAGATTCTCTCCAGCCTGCAATCCGGCGTCATCGACGGCGCCGAATTCGTCGGTCCCGGCACCGACATCGCGCTCGGGCTCTATCGCGTGGCGCCGTTTTATTATTATCCCGGCTTCAACAAGCCGAACGGCACCGGCGAATGCATCGTCGCGCTGAAGGTGTGGCAGGCGCTGTCCGATGAATTAAAGGCGGTAGTGCAACACGCCTGCGCGACGGAGGCCAATTACGCGCTCGCCGAAATGGAGCGCCTCAACGCGCAGGCGCTGCAAGCGCTCACCACACAGCACGGCGTCAAGCTCGCGGCGTTTCCCGGCGATCTGGTCGCTGCCGCGCGCAAGGAAGCGGCCGATGTGCTCGGCGAATTGTCCCAGCGCAGCGCCATCACCGGCAAGGTGCACGAGTCTTACATCGCCTTCCGCGCCCGCACCGCGCCCTGGTCGCGGGTGTCGATCGAGGCGGTGCTGGGGGCGCGCGGCGCCTAGAAGCGCAGGGCGTTATGCCGGGCCGCGCTAGCGCGCGCCGGCAAGCGCCAAGTCGGCGTGGCCGAGCGCGAACAGCAATTGATTATCGATCGCGCCGGTCGGTTTCATCCCGTAGCGCGACTGGTAGGCCTTCATGGCCTCTCGCGTGCGCGGGCCGACGACCCCGTCGATGGGGCCCGGGTCGAAGCCCTTGGTGCGCAGCGTGGTCTGCACAGTGCGCACGGCGCCACGGTCGAGATCGGGTGTCGCGGCCATGTTCAAATTGGCGACCGCGTTCGGCGCTGTACTCTGGGCCGTTGCCGGCAAGATTGCGCCGCCCGACAGGGCCGCCGCGGCAATCGCGATAATCAGCTTCTTCACGGGATCCTCTCCGTAACTGGACGGCAAATGCCGTCGATCGATTCTATCGCCCCCGATAGCCGCCCCGCATTAATTGCCGTCTTTGGTGACCGTGACCGTGATCGGCTCGGACATCACCGGCGGATTATGCGGCACGTGGTTGGCATCGCCGAGAAGCAGTTGAAGGGTATGCTTGCCCAAGGGCAGGGTGACGGTCGCCTCGGTCTGCCCCGCGCCGAAGTGCAGATGATGCGGATCGTTGGGGATGGGCTTATCGAGCGGCGGCACCGCGGCGTCGATCAGCAGATGGTGGTGGCCGGTATTCGGCTTGTTGATGCCGGCCGGCGCCACGCCCATGCCAACGAGACCGAAGTGCAGCGTGACGTGTTCGGGAACCACCGAGCCGTTGTGCAGGCCGACGAAATAGACCTTGGCGCCTTCCGGCGACGGGGTGCGCGCCGCCGGCTCTTCGACGCGGATCTTGATCTTTTTGGAATAAAGCGGCGGCGTGTGCGGAATGTGGTTCTTGTCGCCGAACAGCAGTTGCAACGTGTGCTCGCCCGGCTTCAGCGTCACCGTGGCCTCGGTCTGCCCGGCGCCGAAGTGCAGGTGATTGAAGTCGTTCGGGATCGGCTGGTCGAGCGGCGGCAGATCGGTGTCGATCAGCAGATGATGATGTCCGGAGTTCGGACGATCCGAGCCTGCCGGCGCCACGCCCATGTTCTTGACGCCGAAATGGACGGTGAATTTCGGTTCAACGACCGCGCCGTCCTTCAGCTCGACAAAATAAACCTCGGCGCCGGGAGCCGACGGCGTCGGGCCACCGGGTTCGGTTACGTTGACGAAAATGACCTCCGACATCACCGGCGGTGAGTGCGGGATGTGGTTCCTGTCGCCAAGCAGCAGCTGCAATGAGTGCTTGCCGGGCTTGAGCGTGATCGTGGCCTCGGTCTGGCCGGCGCCAAAGTGCAGATGATTGAAGTCGTTTGGAATCGGATGGTTGAGCGGCGGCAGGAAAGTGTCGATCAGCAAATGATGATGCCCGGAGTTCGGACGATCCGAGCCGGCGGGGGCAACGCCCATGTTCTTCAACCCGAAGTGGACCGTGAACTTCTCCGGGACGTTGGCGCCATTCTTCAGGTCGACGAAGTAGACTTCCGCGCCGGGAGCCGACGGGGTCAGGCCGCTTTGCGCCCATGCCGTGGTCGTCCCGCCGGCGACGAATGCGACGAACAGCGCCATCGCGATCAAACGTGCGTTCATTCCGCGCCACCCTGCGAATTTGCCAAACATGTCCATTGCCTTCGCGATTTGGCCGCCCCCCGGCTCATTCATGCCAAAAAGCTCCCTGCCAGTCCCTGAGCTAAAATAATCCTAGGGGAACTCGCCGCGCCTGGGAAGAGCGCATGTCCGACGGAATTGGGAAAACGCGCCCCGATTCGGCGATTCTGCCGCAGTATTGGTTTGTGGCAGCGGGTTCCGCCTGTTGTTGTCCACTCGCACCAATCTGTCTACAATCGCTGCGCTACGCGTGAAAAGCGATGCCGACACGGCGACGGTCGAGCGCTTTTTTTGCGAGGAATGAGCGCGGACGCGGGGGTTCGCAACGCGAACAATTCGGGAAAAGGTCTCTGACGACGCCAATGACAGAGAATATCGCCGCAATTTTTCATACGATATTGCGCCGCCCTAGCCGCGCGAGACGCCGCGGCGTGCGGACGCGCGCCCTGCTGTGGCTGAGCCTGCTCCTGCTGTGTCCGCTGCCGGGGTCAGGCGCATTGTCGCAGGAACAGGGACAACGTGTCGCGCTGATTATCGGCAATGCGAGTTATCACGACGGCCGTCCGCCGCTGCGCAGCCCGGTCAACGATGCCCGCGCGCTGGCCGAGCAGCTCCGCCATATGAACTTCGACGTCGATCTGAAGGAAAATCTCGGCAAGGACCAGATGCAGCTGGCGGTCGCCGGCTTCGTCGGCAAGATCAAGAAAGGCGGGACCGCGCTGTTCTACTTCAGCGGCGTCGGCTTGCAGTCGGTGCGGCAGAGCTATCTGCTGCCGGTCGATGCGCAGATTCGCGCCGAGGAGGACGTCTGGCGCGACGGCATCAGCGTCGACGTGCTGCTGGCCGAAATGCAGCGGATGGACGCCAACGTCAAAGTCATCATCGTCGATGCCGCGCGCGCCAATCCGTACGAACGGCGGTTTCGTGCAACGTCGATGGGGCTGGCGCCGATTGTCGCGCCGGTCGGCACGCTTGCTTTGTATTCCACCGGGCCCGGCAAGCTCGTCAAGGACGGCACCGGCGCCAACAGCCTGTTCGCCACCGAGTTGCTCAAGGAGCTGCGCACCCCCAACCGGTCCGCCGAAGACACCTTCAATCACACGCGCATCGCTCTCTCGCGCGCCACCAAAAACGAGCAGGTGCCGTTGGTGTCGTCCTCGCTCCTGGAGGAATTTTCGTTTGCGCCGTCGCGCTCGCTGGTGACGGAGCCGCAGGCGCTGAAATCGCCGCCGCCGCCGCCGCCGTCGCCGTCACAGCCGTCACAGCCGTCAGTGACGCGTGAGCCGCCGGCCCGCGTCACCGCGCTGCCCGAGCGCGAACAAGCACCGGCCAAATCCGAATCGGGCAACGCCTTCCAGGACTGCAGCGGCTGCCCGGCCATGGTCGCCATTCCGGCCGGCAGCTTCGAAATGGGCTCGACGCGAACCGAATACGACAAACCGGTGCACCGCGTGCACATCGCCAAGAGCTTCGCCATCGGGCGTTTCGAAGTGACCTTCAAGGAATGGGAGAAATGCCAGGAGGAGGGCGGCTGCAAGAGCCGGCCCGACGACCGCGGCTGGGGCCACGGCGATCATCCGGTGATCAACATCAGCTGGCTCGATGCGCAGGAATACGTGAAGTGGCTGAGCAAGAAGACCGGCCACCGCTACCGGCTGCCCTCGGAAGCGGAATGGGAATATGCCGCGCGCGGCGGCTCGAGCGCGCCCTACTGGTGGGGTAGCGGCGCCGGCTCCCGCCAGGCCAATTGCCGCGAATGCAAGACCGGCGAGCCCGAACGCACGCTGCCGGTCGGCTCCTATAAGCCGAACGGTTTCGGCCTTTACGATACCGCCGGCAACGCCGCCGAGTGGGTGGAGGATTGCTGGAACGACGATTACAAAGGCGCCCCCGCCGACGGTTCGGCTTGGACCAAAGGCAATTGCCAGCTGCGCGTGTTGCGCGGCGGCTCGTTCGACAGCCAGGCTTCGTACGTGCAGTCGGCCGCGCGCTTCCGCTACGACTACGACGTGCCTTACTCGGCCAACGGCTTCCGCGTGCTGCGCGAGATGCCGTAAGCCGCGGCGGCGCCTGACGGCAAATTTTGCCGCCCGCGCGAAGCCCGCAATGCCGCGGGCTTTTTCATGGTTAGCCAATCGTTAACAATTCTGCGTTCTGCTGCTGCCTGTCGCGCGGCGCTCGTAAGCCGTCACGCGAGCGCACGCGTTCGCAAAGCGCGAAGAGCAGGGACGAAACGCCATGAGAGGCATGTTGATCCGCGCCGGCATCGTTTTCGCCACGCTGCTGCTGGTCGTCGTCGCCGCGCGCGCCGCGGATTTCGCCCGCCCGCAATACGGGCCGCGGGCGGTGGCGAACTGGAGCGGCGGCTACATCGGCATCAACGGCGGCTACGGCTGGGGCACCTCGGACTGGGACGCGCCGGTGATCAACACCAGCCCGGCCGGCTGGCTCGCCGGCGGCACCATCGGCTACAACTTCCAGGGCGGCGCGCTGATGGCCGGCGTCGAAGGCGACATCGACTACGCCACGCTCAAAGGCTCGATCGACTGCCCGGCGGGCGGCGCTTGCGAGACCTCGACCACCTGGATCGGCACCGTGCGCGCGCGGCTCGGCTACGCCGGCTTCGGCAACTGGCTGCCTTACATCACCGGCGGCGGCGCCTTCGGCGACGTCAAGGCGTCGAACTCGGCGTTCACCAGCGCCTCGTCGACGCGCTTTGGCTGGGCCGCCGGCGCCGGCATCGAATACGCCATGCTCGCGCACTGGAGCCTCAAGGTCGAATACCTCTACGTCGACCTCGGCGGCTTTGCCTGCAACGCGGCCTGCGGCGCGGCGGCCGACACCGTCAATTTCACCAGCGGCATCGCGCGCCTGGGGCTGAACTACCGGTTTTGAGCGGTCGCGCGTTGCCCGCAGCGACTTGCAAAGCCCCGGGCCGTGTGCCCGGGGTTTTTGTTTGCGGCAAACTGTCATCATCCGCGCAGGCGGATGATCCAGTAATCCCGGCCTCTCTGTAAAATCTCGTGCGCAGGGCGTACTGGATGCCCGCCTGCGCGGGCATGACGGAAAGAGAGGTAGTGCCTCAGTTTGATTGTGGCAGTTTGGTACGGCCTAGTGGCGACGAATCAATTTCACAGACCCGCCGCTCTTTTTTGGACTATCCTTTGAGCTGTCGTGCGCGAGGAGAAGGTAAAAACCGCCGGCGATCGATGAGCCGGCAAAACGCGGGCGACAGGAGAATTGATCCGGTGCGGTTACGAACTGTCCTTCGGTCCGTCGTCACGATCGTCAGTGTCGTCGTCTGGTCGGCGTCGGCCCCGTGTTTGGCGCAAGAACGGCCATCGCCCCTGCCGGCCTGGCTGATGGCCCATGTCGGCAATCGCGAAGGTCAAATCGCGCCGGTCGTCTTGCAGCGGGCGCGGGCGCTTTACCGCCAAAAAGTAGACGAAGGCGCGGTCAAAAACCCATGCTACTTCGCCATGGACGCCACGCGTCCGCACAAACTGGACGACAGCAGAGTGGGGCGCCGGTTCTACATCATCTGCGAATCGAACCGTTCGTTTCGCGCGGTTTCGGCGGGCCACGGCAGCGGCCACATCTTGAGAGGCCTCCCGGACTTTACCAACGGAAAACAGTGCGCGAAGAATTTCGGCAACGCGATGGATTCCGCGCTGACGGCAGGCGGCGCCTACGCGACGGCGGAAACGAAAACATCCTTCAAGGGCTACTACCGCGTCTCGGCGAAACACGATGCCGCTTTGGTACGCACCTTCATTCAGTTCGACGGCCAGGGCGAGACCGCAAACGCCAGGGAGCGCGTCATCGGCGGCCATCCGGCCATCCTGGTGAGGGAATTTTGCCGTTTCAAAAAGCCGGGCAGCCCTTACGCGGACCATGACGGCTACGTTGCGTTCGGAAGAGTCGAGGACTACGCCGACGGCCGCAGCAACGGCTGCACCAGCTGGACGCGCCCGGACGCCCGGCAAATCACCGCGATGGTGAGCGACAACCCGACGACGCTCTATATCTATCCCGACGCAGCCGACAGGCAGGGGCTGGTGGTCCGGCATATCAGGAATTTAGTCCTTGACAGCGTGACGCTGCTCCGCTAGCGTTGCGGCACGCTCGGCCTTTGCGCGATCAGACGCGCCGGCCGCAGCGTTTTTCCAACAATCAAAACCCGGAGCTTCGCCATGGCGAAAGCCAAACGCGCACCGTGCGCGCGCGTCAGCGCGCGTCCGCGCGCACAAAAGCGCGCCCGCAAGACCGCACCGCGCCCGCCGCTCGCGCCGCCGCGCGCAAGCGCGGCGGCCCCATCCCCGGCACGCCGTCGCCGCTGCGTATCGTCTTCACGCCGGAGGTGCTGGCCGACTGCCGCCGCCGCTACGAGGAGACGCCGGAGCCGGCACCGCGATCGCGCGCGACCTCGGCGTCGACAAGACCACCATCCGGCGGCTGGCCAAGCGCGAAGGCTGGGTGAAATTTGCCGCGCCGCCGCGCGAGCTGGCGCCGGCGGTGCAGTTCAGCGGCGCGCCGAGGCGCTGGCGGCGCGATGCCGCCGCGGCAGAGTCGCTCCCTGCAGGGAGCGAGGTCGCTGCCGACGCTGCTTTGACCCCCACCCGCGCCGCCTTCGGCGGCGACCTCCCCCTTGCAGGGGGAGGTGAAGAGAAGCGGCAAGCGGGAGGCAGGAGAACGCGGCCGCCAAGCCGCCGGCGCTCACCAATACCGTCGACGAGCTGCACGCCGAATTGCGCGCCCAACTCGCCGGCGTGCGCGCTCTACGCGAGCGCATGATGAACGAGCCGCAAAGGCCGTCCGACGCCAATAAGACCGCGCATACGCTCAATTCGCTCGCCGCGACCGCGACCGCGCTGCTGCGCGCACAGGCAAGGCCTTGCACCGACAGGACAAAAGACGATGACGACGACGTCCCCCAAGACCTCGATGAACTGCGTGACGCGCTTGCGCGACGAATTGACGCATTTACGCGGAGACGGAGGGCGCGACGGACTGACGGACCGGCTGACGGCGCCGGAGCGGCGCCGGCTTGAAGCGACTTCGTCGGCACTTGCGCACCCGCATCAGGTGCCGCCGCTCGCCGCCGCAACGGCGCGCCGTGGACCACCTGGCTGATGCTCGGCGGGCGCGGCGCCGGCAAGACGCGGCTCGGCGCCGAGTGGGTGAGGGCGCTCGCGGCAGGCCACCCGCCTTACGCCGAGCGGCGCGCCTTCAACATTGCGCTGGTCGGCGAGACCGAGCACGACGTGCGCGAGGTGATGATCGAGGGGCCGGCCGGCCTGCTCGCCGTCACGCCTTATGCCGAGCGCCCGCAATGGACGGCGACGCGGCGGCGGCTCGAATGGGCGAACGGCGCCACGGCCTACGCCTTCTCGGCCGAGGATCCCGAGCAGCTGCGCGGGCCGCAGTTCGACGCCGCCTGGTGCGACGAGCTCGCCAAGTGGAAGCACCCGGACGCCACCTTCGACATGCTGCAATTCGGCCTGCGCCTGGGCGCGCGCCCGCGGCAGCTGATCACCACCACGCCGCGGCCGATCGCGCTGATCAAGCGCCTGGTCGCCGATCCGCGCACGGCGCTGACGCGCGCCGGCACGCAGGCGAACAAGGCGTTCCTCTCGCCCGCCTTCCTCGACGAGATCGTGGCGCGCTATGCCGGCACGCGGCTGGGCCGCCAGGAGATCGACGGCGAGATCATCGACGAGCGCCCCGACGCGCTGTGGACGCGGGCGATGATCGAGGCGGCGCGCGTCGGTGAGGCGCCGCCGCTGATGCGCATCGTCGTCGGCGTCGATCCGCCGGCGGGATCGCGCGCCGGCAACGACGGCTGCGGCATCGTCGCCGCGGGCCTCGCCGAAAGCGGCGTCATCTACGTGCTGGAGGACGCGAGCGTCGCAGGGCTCGCGCCCGCCGGCTGGGCGGCGAAACGGTCGCGCTCTACCGGCGGCTGAAAGCCGACGCGGTGGTGGCCGAGGTCAACCAGGGCGGCGACATGGTGCGCGCGGTGATCGCGCAGGCCGACCGCGGCGTCGCCGTGCGCTCCGTGCACGCGACGCGCGGCAAATGGCTGCGCGCCGAGCCGGTCGCCATGCGCTACGCGCAAGGCAAGGTGAAGCACGTCGGCGCGGGCTTTGCCGCGCTGGAAGACGAGATGGCCGACTTCGGGCTGGAGGGGCTGTCGCGCGGCGCCTCGCCCGACCGGCTCGACGCGCTGGTCTGGGCGGTGACCGAGCTGATGGGCCGCGCCGAGCGCCCCGGCCCGCGCATCCGCGCGACCTGGGACGGCCCGCTGGTGCCGCGCGGGATTTTCCGGCCGTGGCGGTGAGGGCGGGGTGCGCGCGGCGTTCTCTCTTTCCCTCGCCCCTTGTGGGAGAGGGTGGCGAGCCGGAGCGATAGCGAAGGCGAGCCAGGTGAGGGGTCTGTGTATCGATTGAACTCCGACCCCTCACCCGGCGCACGCTCGGATTCCCTCCGCGTGCGCCACCCTCTCCCGCAAGGGGAGAGGGGAAGTGCGTTTGCCGCGCCGCCGCTACTTGCCCCTGACCACCTTCTGCCTCTGCTCCCCCAAGCCCCTCGATCCCCAAAGTCACCACGTCGCCTTCCTTGAGGAACACCGGCGCCGGCTTCATGCCCAGCCCCACGCCCGGCGGCGTGCCGGTGATGATGATGTCGCCCGGCTCCATGACGAAGAACTGCGAGCAGTACCAGACCAGATGCTCGGCGCCGAAGATCATGGTGCGCGTGTTGCCGCGCTGGCGCTTCTCGCCGTTGACGTTGAGCCACATGTCGAGGTTCTGCACGTCCTTGATCTCGTCGCGCGTCACCAGCCACGGCCCGATCGGCCCGAAGGTCTCGCAGCCTTTGCCCTTGTTCCACTGGCCGCCGGAGCGCGCGATCTGGAAGTCGCGCTCGGAGACGTCGTTCGACACGAAATAGCCGGCGATGGCGTCCTTCGCTTTCGCCTTGTCGAGATAGCGCGCGCGCTTGCCGATGACGATGCCGAGCTCGACCTCCCAGTCGAGCTTGGTCGACTCGCGCGGGATGACGGTGTCGTCGTTGGCGCCCGCAGATGCAGGTCGGCGCCTTGTTGAAGATGATCGGCTCCTTGGGGATCGGCATGCCGGCTTCCTCGGCATGGTCGCGGTAGTTGAGCCCGATGGCGATGAAGTTGCGCACGTTGCCGACGCAAGGCCCGAGCCGCGGCTTGCCGGGGACGGGCTTCATGCGTTTGAGGTTGGCCTTTTTGATCTTGGCGAGGCCGCCGGAGGCGAACATCTCGCCGTCGATGTCTTTGACCAGGCGCGAGAGGTCGCGGATCTTGCCGTCCTCACCGATGATGCCGGGCTTCTCGCGGCCGGGCGCGCCATAGCGGACGAGCTTCATGGGAGGACTCCTTGGGGATTTGTTCTGGATTGGCTCTTTTAGATGCGCATGATCTTATCCGAAAACCGGTACCCACTTTTCGGGATCATGCGCGGGCGGCAGGTCAACGCCGATCATGCGATAGCGCAGGCTAAGGGGCAACCCGGGTATCATCGGCTGTCATCGTCCGCGAAAGCGGACGATCCAGTAATCACGGCGCTATCGGTGGATACTGGGTCCCCGCCTGCGCGGGGACGACGGCGGAGGAATGCGCGCTAGTGCACGTGCGGCTGGCGCTTCTGCAGGACGGCGAGCGCCGCGAGGTAGATGATGAGCGCGCCGGCAAGCGCCAGCATCCAGTTCTGGCAGGGCAGGCCGAAGACGTCGCAGGAGCCGATGAGCCAGTCGAGCATGGGTGCCTTGGCGGTGCGCCGCGTTGCCGCAGTGTAGGCGCTGGCCGCGGCGGTAAACCGTAAAATGCGGGTAAAATCGACGGTTTGCGGCGGTCGCGACGCGTAAAATTTCCCAGGCGGGGCGCGGACAATGCCGCTGCAGGGCGCGCGCTTGGCCCACGCGCGCGGGGCGCGCGGCATGGTTAACAAGTGCGAACGGGAATGGGCGTATTTAGATGTTCAGTTTCACGGTCGGCTAAAACGCATCGCTTATATTGGGCAAAGTTGGTCACACCGTCAGACCGAATTGGCAGAGCCAAAAAGGGGGCTAACGCCGGAGAGCGACGGAGAAGGATCATGGAAGAACGACGCCAAATGGAAGATCGGCGCAAAGCACCGCGCCACCGCACGTTGAAGGCGGGCACCATCGCGTTCGACCGCGCCAGCGGCTTCGACTGCCGCGTCAGGAATATATCCGCCGCGGGCGCGTGTCTGGAAGTGGCGAGCCAAATCGGCATTCCCGACGACTTCGTGCTGGTGGTCGAGAGCGATCACGTCAAGCAGCCGTGCCACGTGATCTGGCGCACCGCGACGCGCCTGGGTGTCGAGTTTCGCCCCGGCGAATAACGCGCCAGCCACCGCGCGCGGCAGCTTTGCCGCCGCCTAAAACGCGCCGTTGAAGACGCCGCCGTCGATCAGCAAATTCTGCCCGGTGATGTAGCCGGCCTGCGCCGAACATAAAAACGCGCAGGCCGCGCCGAATTCGTCCGGCTGGCCGAAACGCCGCGCCGGAATCGTGGCCAAGCGCGCCTGGGCGGCCTCATCCTCGCTTTTGCCGGATTTCTGCGCGTTCACTTTGAAGTTCGCGCGCAGCCGGTCGGTGTCGAACGAGCCGGGCAGGAGGCCGTTGATGGTGACGTTCTTGTCGGCCACGGTGCGGGCGACGCCGGCAAGGAACGCCGTCAGCCCGGCGCGCGCGCCGGATGAGAGGTCCAGCCCGGCGAGCGGCATCTTCACCGAGCCGGAGGTGATGTTGACGATGCGGCCGAACTTGCGCTCGCTCATCGGCCCGATGGTTTTCTGGATGAGTTCGATCGCCACGATCATGTTGGCGATGACGCCGTCGATCATGTTTTGCCGCGTGAGCTCGCGGAAATCGCGGAACGGCGGCCCGGCGTTGTTATTGATCAGGATGTCGGGCGCCGGGCAGGCGGCGAGCAAAGCTTTCTGACCGTCCGGATTGGCGACATCGGCGGCGACGGCGGTGATCTTGGCATTCGTCGCCTTTCTAATCTCGGCGGCGGTTTGCTCCAGCCGCTTGGCGTCGAGCCCGTTGACCACCACCTCGCAGCCGGCTTGCGCCAGCGCATGCGCGCAGGCCTTGCCGAGCCCGCGGCTCGAGGCACAGACGATGGCCTTGCGGCCGGCGATTCCGAGATCCATGGGGTCCTCACTTTTCTCTACCCTCCCCTGGAGGGGGAGGGTCGGCGCGCGCAGCGCGCCGGGGTGGGGTGACAGCCTTGACGTTCAAATTCCGTCTATATCGTTCGTGCTTCAATAGCCGCGGCTCGATAGCGGGCGCACCATAAAGCGCCGCGAAAATCAATTCCAATACACCTTCGATGTTGTGGATCACATCGTTGTTCCAGACGCGAATAACGCGGTAGCCTTCGCGTTCGAGCCAATCGCTTCGCTTTGCATCGTTGACTTGGCCGCTGTCGTCGCCATGTTGAGAGCCGTCGACCTCCACGACAAGCTTGGCGGCAGGGCAAGCGAAGTCTACGACGAAGCTGCCGATCGGCATCTGTCTGCGAAAATGCGTACCGCGAATTTCCAGACGCCGTAATTGCCGCCATAGGCGCTGTTCGGCATCGGTCGCGTTGTGACGAAGCCGCTTCGCCGTGGCCCGTTTGAATTGGTTGATCGTCGGCGATTTTATCACGGCCGTTCACCCCACCCCGCCGCCTTCGGCGGCGACCCTCCCCCTCCAGGGGAGGGTAAACAGTGTCGCCTCACTGTTGCAATCGCCTGCTACCTCCCCGGAATCGCAAAACGATTCGCGAGGGGCAACATGCTGCGCGATCCCGATCGAGACGTGATGGAAAAAGCCTATGCGCGCTGGGCGCCGGTCTATGACGCGCTGTGCGGGCCGGTGTTCCTCAACGGCCGGCGCGCGGCGGCAAGCGCGGCGCGCGACGTCGGCGGGCGGATTCTCGAAATCGGCGTCGGCACCGGTCTGTCCTTCGACGATTACGACGACGACACCCAGATCACCGGCATCGATCTGTCGGAGCCGATGATCGCACGCGCGCGCGAGCGGGCGTCGAGCGGCGCCTATCCTTACGTCAAGGACCTGCGCGTGATGGACGCGCATAATCTGACCTTCCCCGATGCCAGCTTCGACTGTGTGGTCGGGCAATTCGTCATCACGCTGGTGGAGAACCCCGAGCGCGTGTTGAGCGAATGCGCGCGCGTGGCGCGGCCGGGCGGGCAGATCATCCTCGTTAATCATCTTTACTCCGAGCGCGGGCTGGCGGCAGCGATCGAACGCCTGCTGGCGGAGAAGGCGCGCGCGCTGGGCCTGCGCCCCGAGTTCCCGTTCGCGCGGCTTGCCGCCTGGGCGCAGAACCACGGCGGCGCCGAGCTGATCGAACGGCGCAAAGTTCCGCCCTTTGGTCTCTACACGCTGGTGCGCTTTCGCCGCTTGGCGGCGCAGGCGGCCGCGGCCTGACGGCTCATGCCACGATGACAGTCTAAACGATAGGTAAACATCGCTGTCATAGTAGTGAAACATGAGCCTGCTAAAGCACTTAGGTATGATCAGAGCCTCGGAGAACGCACCCTCGTGACGGACGTCGCCACGAAGCGGTTTCGTGCGCTTTTCATTTCGGACGTGCATCTCGGCACGCGCGGCTGCCAGGCCGACAAACTGCTCGACTTCCTCCGCCACCACGACGCCGACACGTTCTATCTGGTCGGCGACATCGTTGACGGCTGGGCGCTGCGTTCGTCGTGGTATTGGCCGCAGGCGCACAATGACGTGGTGCAGAAGCTTTTGCGCGCGGCGCGCAAGGGCTCGCGGCTCATCTACATTCCCGGCAACCACGACGAATTTTTGCGCGGCTATTACGGCACGCATTTCGGCGGCATCGAGGTGGTGGAAAACGCCATCCACGACGGCGCCGACGGCCGCCGTTATCTGGTCGTGCACGGCGACATCTTCGATCTGGTGGTGACGCAGGCGCGCTGGCTGGCGCTGCTCGGCGACAAGGCCTACGACTTCGCGCTCACCGCCAACCGCGTGTTCAACGCCTTCCGCCGCATCTTCGGCGCGCCCTATTGGTCGCTGTCGAAATGGGCCAAGTTGAAAGTGAAGAACGCGGTCAACTATATCGGCGCCTTCGAAAAGGCGCTGGCGACCGAAGCCAAGCATCATCACGTCGCCGGCGTGATCTGCGGCCACATCCACACCGCCGCCATGCACGACGATTTCGGCCTGCGCTACATCAATTGCGGCGACTGGGTGGAAAGCTGCACGGCGGTGGCCGAGGGCCACGACGGGCATTTCGAGATCATCACCTGGACCAAAGCCGGACGCGACGCCGAGCCGGCGCCGCTCGACGCGCAGCCGCAGGCGGCATGACCTCTATGCCTGGAACAGCCGCTTTTAATCCGCTCGTCCCCGCGAAAGCGGGGACCCGGGGGCAACAAAGCGCTGCGCTGGCGGCTCTGGATTCCCGCTTGCGCGGGAATGAGCGGAGTATTGCATGAAAATCCTGATCGCCACCGACGCCTGGCATCCGCAGATCAACGGCGTGGTGCGCACGCTCGGGCATGTGGCGCGCGAGGCCCGCGCACTCGGCACCGAGGTCGCTTTCCTGTCGCCGGACGCGTTCTGGACACTGCCGCTGCCGAGTTATCCGGAAATCAGGCTGGCGCTGCCGGGGCCGGGCGAGGTCGAGCGCCGTTTCGCGCGCGAGCGGCCGGACGCCATCCACATCGCCACCGAAGGTCCGCTCGGCCATGCGGCGCGGCGCATTTGCATCAAGCGCGGGCTGCCTTTCACCACCAGTTTCCACACCCGCTTTCCCGACTATCTGGCGGAGCGGCTGCCGGTGCCGGAGCGCTGGACCTGCGACGTCACCTGGGGCCTGCTGCGCCGCTTCCATCGCGCCGGCGCGGCGGTGCTGGCGGCGACGCCGACGCTGGCAACGGAACTGGGCACGCGCGGATTCAAAAACGTGAAGCTGTGGCCGCGCGGCGTCGACGCCGAACTGTTCCGGCCGCGCGAAGTGCCGTTCGATTTGCCGCGGCCGATTTTCCTCACGGTCGGGTCGGCTGGCGGTGGAAAAAAACGTCGAAGCCTTTCTCAAGCTCAAGCTGCCCGGCACCAAGGTCGTGGTCGGCGACGGGCCGGCGCGCGCGCGCCTGGCGCAGAGCTATCCCGACGCCGTCTTCCTCGGGTCGCGCTATGGCGAGGAACTGGCAAAGACCTACGCCGCGGCCGACGTCTTCGTGTTTCCGAGCCTGACCGACACTTTCGGCCTGGTGCTGCTGGAAGCGCTGGCGAGCGGCGTGCCGGTTGCCGCGTTCCCCGCGGCCGCGCCGCGCGATGTCATCGGCGACGCGCCGGTCGGCGTGCTCCATGAGGATTTGCGGGTGGCGGCCATGGGCGCATTGAATTGTTCGCGTGACGCCTGCCGCGATTTTGCGCTGCGCATGACGTGGCAAGCAAGCGCGGAGACCTTCATCGCCCATGTGACGGAAGCGGCGAGAAGCGGACGCAAGTTGGCCACTGCATCGAGCGCCAAAGCGGCGTGAAGCTTCTCAGTTGTCAAGCCCGGCAATGACGGCGCCTGTGGATGCGGCGGCTTGCTCCGGCGTCGAGCAAGGCGCAAGCTTTGGGCCATGGGCGCCATCGACAATATTATCCTGCCCACCGCCGCCGATATCGAGGCGGCCGCCAAGCGGCTTGCCGGCGTCGCGGTGCGCACGCCGCTGATCAACGCGCCGGTGCTCGATGCCGCGCTCGGCGCCCACGTGTTCCTGAAAGCGGAAACGCTGCAGCGCACCGGCTCGTTCAAGTTCCGCGGCGCCTATAACAAGATCTCGCAAATCCCGCCGGAGCGGCGCGCCGCCGGCGTCGTCGCCTATTCCTCCGGCAACCATGCGCAGGGCGTGGCGGCGGCCGCGGCCTTGCTTGGCCTGCGCGCAACCATCGTGATGCCGAGCGACGCCCCGCGCTTAAAGCGCGAGCGCACCGCGGCCCTCGGCGCCGAGATCGTGCCCTACGACCGCAACAGCGAAGACCGCGCCGCGATCGCGCACAAGATCGCTAAAGAACGCGGCGCCACCATCGTGCCGCCTTACGACGATCCTTTGATCATCGCCGGGCAGGGCACCATCGGCGCCGAGATCGTCGCCGATCTGGAACGCTTGGCGCTCAAGCCGGAAGTGGTGGTGGTCGGCGCCTCCGGCGGCGGGCTGGCGGCCGGCATTTCGCTCGGCGTCAAGGCCAAGGTGCCGGAGGCGAAGTTCTACACCGTCGAGCCGGAAGGCTTCGACGACACGCTGCGCTCGTTTCAGAGCGGGCATCGCGAGCACAATGAGCGCCTCTCCGGCACCATCTGCGATGCGCTGATGAGCAACACGCCGGGGGAACTGACTTTTCCCATCAATCGCGAACTTATCGGCGCCGGCATCACGGCGAGCGATGCGGAAGTCGCGGCTGCGGTGCGTTACGCCTTCGTGGAATTGAAGCTGGTGGTGGAGCCGGGCGGCGCCATCGGCCTTGCGGCCTTGCTCGCCGGCAAGCTCGACGTCAAAGGCAAGGTCGTCGTCGGCATTTTGTCCGGCGGCAATGTTGACGTAGAAATGTTTGCGAAGTTGATCGCGGCCTGAATTCGCCGTCGTCCCGGCCGAGCGCGGCGCGCGAGGGCCGGGACCCATATTCCGCAGCCTCCCGAGAACACACGGCGTATGGGTCCCCGCTTGCGCGGGGACGACAGGTGAGGCGTGGTCGCGGGATTACGTAAACAGCGCGATGCGCTCTTCCTCGGTCAGCGCCAAAATGTCCGCCAGCGGATCGGGCGGCAGGGCCAATTCGGCAAGGCTGGCCGCCGGCTTCGAGCCCGGCGCCTCGGGCGGCTCCGGCGCGCGCGCCGCGGCGAGATCCACGGGCGGCGCAGTCTCCTTCGGCGTGACCATGGCGTCGATGCGGCGCTCCAAGAGCCGCAGCAGTGCCGCAAGGTCGTTGTCCACCCCCCATTGCGGCCGCGCGATGCGGATGGCTTCGAGCAACTGGCGCAGCTCCGACCGGTAGCGGCCGACCGCGTCGCTGCCGCTGGCAACCTCCGCCTCCAGCCGCTCGATCGCGGACAGCAGCATCTGGGTCACGGCCTGCCGGCTGCGCTGCACATCGGCGTCGGCAGCAGGCTGCGCGCGCGCGGCACTCGACAGCGCGGCGCGGCCGGACTGATAATAGCCTTGGCTCGGCGCGCCCGGCTTCCCCGACAGCGCATTGGCTTCATTCGGCATGGGCTGTTCCCCAGTCATGCAGTCTATCTAACCGCAAGTGTGATTCGGAGGGGTAAGACCGCGCTATGCCCGCTGTTCACGGGTTCAGAATGGGCTTTGCGCCGCGCGTGGCCGCCCTTTACGCCGCGTTTTTCGTCATGAGCGGCGTCCAATTGCCGTTTTTCCCGCTCTGGCTGCGGGCCAAGGGGCTCGACGCAGCCGCCATCGGGGTGGTGCTGGCGGCGCCGATGGTGCTGCGAATCCTCACGATTCCGCTGACCACGCGGGCCGCCGACCGTTACCACGCGCTGCGCGGCGTGCTCATGATGAGCTGCTGCCTGACGGTTGCCGGCTACGCTTTGGTCGGACTGGCCGAGGGCGCGCCCCTGATCCTCTTTACCTATGCCATTGCGGCGCTGGCGGCGACGCCGGTCATGCCGCTGGCGGAAACCTACGCGCTCAAAGGCCTCGGCGCGCTCGGGCGGCCCTATGGGCCGGTGCGGCTGTGGGGCTCGGCGGCATTCATCCTGGGCAATTTCGCCGCCGGTTATGCCCTCGACATCATCCCGGCGCGCGATTTGATCTGGATGATCGTGGCGGCGAGCGCCTTGGTCGCGCTGGTGTCGCTGACGCTGGCGCCGCTGCCGCAGCCTCAGCCGGCGGCCGACGCGCCGGCCGGCTTGCGCCGAGGCCTGTTGCGCGATCCCGCCTTTCTCGCCGTGCTGGCGGCGGCGAGCCTGATCCAGGCGAGCCATGCGGTGTTCTACGGCTTCTCGGCGCTGCAATGGCGCGCCGAAGGCCTCGACGGCAGCACCATCGCCGGCCTGTGGGCGCTCGGCGTCGCTGCCGAGATCGTGCTGTTTGCATTGCAGGGGCGGCTGCCGCCGCTCTTGCAACAACCGACCGTGCTGCTGATGGTCGGCGCCGCCGGCGCCGCGTTGCGCTGGGCGGCGATGGCGCTCGACCCGCCGGTTTTCGCGCTGCCGTTCTTGCAGTTGCTGCACGCGTTGTCGTTCGGCGCGACGCACCTGGGCGCGCTCGGTTACGTCGCGCGCAACGCGCCGGCCGGGCAGGGCGCCACCGCGCAAGGCTATCTGGCGATCGCGCTCGGCGCGGTCATGGCCGGCGCGATGGGGCTATCCGGTGTGCTGGTCGAGGCTTTCGGTGGGCGCGCTTACGCCGCCATGGCGCTAGCGGCGGTCGCTGGCGGCGCTTGCGGGTATGTAGCGCAGATGGCGCGGCGCCAAATTGCGCTGTGAGTGGGCCTGCCGGGTCTCGGTCCCGCAGCGCGGAACGATGCGGCTCAACTCACGGCCTTGCAGGTAGATCATGTGGCGCGACAGGCCGCCGTGGCGGCTGATCCAGTGGCGCACCGAGCCGGGATAGATGTTCCACAGCGCCTGCGTGCCCATGGGGCTGGTCACCGGGCGGCCGTCGCTATCCGGCATCCAGGCGGCATGGAAGCCGAGCCGGGCACGGCTGGTGGCGCAGATGCGGCTGCGCGGGATCAGGCCGAGCACCAGCGTGCAGGCCGACAGGCAATTGCCGTCGATCACGACGTTTTCGCCGGAGGAGCGGAGCGTGGCGAAGGTTTCGAGGTAATGGCCGATCTGGCCGCCGCGGTCTTCGGCGATGCGCATGGTGGCGGAGGCGGGGGTCACAAGGGACGCCAAAACGGCGGCGCAGAGCAGTACAGCTCGGATATGCATAACCCCGTCCCCGTTCAGACCGGCTGCGCCAAGTCTAAGCCAACATTGGGGTTAACGAAAAGAGTTTGTTCGTTATTAAAGTGAATCCGATTGGCGAGTGTCTTCAAACGCTTGCGCCGTGCGCTCGAAAATATCCTGTGGACTGTGATTTTAATGCCGCGGTGGCGCCTTGCCACTCGTGTCGGCGGCCGACAGGCAAAGTTGCGCCAGTTGTTCCAGCTCCTGGGCGATGTCCTCGTTCCAGCAACGGCTGGCGATGCGGCGGCAAAGGCCGGCATGGGCGCGCAGGCGCTCGTTGATTTTGGCCGAGGGCCGCGGATCGAGGGGGGCGATGGTCGATACCTTCACCATGCACCCTTGATGCCGGCAATCGCCGAGGGCCGCATTGAGCAAGATCAATGGCGCCGGAACCTTGAATTAGCCCCACAATTCGGAGGCGGACGGGGATACCAGGCTGCCGCGGTAGACGAGCCCGTGCGGGCGGTCCTTGGCCAGCAGCAGCGGGCCGTCGAGGTCGACGACCCGGGCCTTTTGCGCCACCAGCATGGCCGGCGCCACGGCGAGCGAGGTCCCCACCATACTTCCGGCCATGACGGCGAAGCCGAGGCGCTCGGCCTCTTCGACCATGGCCAGCGCCTCGGTCAGCCCGCCGGCCTTGTCGAGCTTGATATTGACGGCGTCGTAGCTGCCGGCGAGCGCGGCGAGCGAGCCAAGGCCGAGCACACTCTCGTCGGCGCAGATCGGCATCGGGTGCGCGATCTTTGTCAGCGCGCGGTCGCGGCCGGCCGGCAGCGGCTGTTCGATCAGCGTCACGCCGGCTTGCGCGCAGGCGGCGAGATTGATCGCAAGATTGTCGTCGCTCCAGCCCTCGTTGGCATCGACGATGAGTTCGGCGTTGGGCGCTGCCGCGCGCACCGCGGCGATGCGCGCCGGGTCGCCGTCGGCGCCGAGCTTGATCTTGAGCAATGCGCGGCCGGCGGCGTCCGCCGTTGCCTTGGCCATTGCATCCGGCGCGGCAAGCGAGATCGTGAAAGCGGTCGTCACCGGATGCGGGGCGGCAAGGCCGGCGAGGTCGTGCACGCGGCGTCCGCTGCGTTTGGCCTCGTAGTCCCAGAATGCGCAGTCGAGCGCGTTGCGCGCGGCGCCGGGCGGCATCGCTTGTTGCAAATCCAGGCGCGTCAGCCCGGCCGCCAGTTGCGGACGCATCGCCTCGATCGCCGCGCAGACATTCTCGACGCTCTCGCCGTAGCGGGAATAGGGCACGCATTCGCCGCGCCCGCGCGCCTTGCCGTCGCCCAGTTCGGCGACCACTACCGTGGCCTCGGTCTTGGCGCCGCGGCTGATGGCGAAGGTGCCGCGGATCGGCCAGCGCTCGACGGCGATGCTGAGGGTCAAAGGCGAGATCACGGCCTTTAGGATATCCACCGGAAGCGGCTATAAGGTCAAACCCTCGACAGGTTCATCGGCGATGGTCAAGTATGGCGCCTCACCTGTCACCCGCGCCTGAAAGTGGCCGGGTCGGACCCAAATCCCGGATTGCGAGGCTTACCGCGTGAGCGACCGATTGCTCGAAGGCGTCAAGGAGGGCGAGCGGCTGACGCTTTCCGCCAGCGGCGCGTGGATCGCCGCCAATGCGCGGGCGCTGGAGCCGGCGATCGATGCCGAATCCAAGCGCGGCGACGGCGTCAAGCGCGTCGATATCGACATGGGCCGCGTCGAGCGTCTCGACACCTTCGGCGCCTGGCTGCTGGAGCGGCTGGTGCGCAATTTTTCCGCCCGCGGTTGCGATACCAAAGTGCTCGGCCTCAAGGAAGACTATCGGGCGCTGATGAACGAGGTGCACAGCGTCAAGCTGGAGGAGGGCGCAGGTTTGCGCGAGGGCAACAGGGCAACCCGCGCGCTCGCGTCCATCGGCTACAGCATCGCCTCGGTCGGACAATTGTGCGTGGCGATCGCCAATATGCTGGGCGCGCTCGCCGTTGCCATCCTGCGCGTGATCGCCAACCCGCGCCGCTTCCGCTTCACCTCCATGGTGCATCAGCTCGACAATGTCGGCTGGCGCGCGGTGCCGATCATGCTGCTCATTACCTTTCTGATCGGCTGCATCATCGCCCAGCAGGGCATTTTCCATTTCCGCAAATTCGGCGCCGACATCTACGTGGTCGACATGGTCGGCATCTTGGTGCTGCGTGAGCTCGGCGTGCTCATCGTCTCCATCATGGTGGCCGGCCGTTCCGGCAGCGCCTATACCGCCGAACTCGGCGCCATGAAGATGCGCGAGGAGATCGACGCGCTCAAGACCATGGGCTTCGATCCGGTCGAGGTGCTGATCCTGCCGCGCATCGTGGCGCTGATCATCGCCGTGCCGGTGCTCACCTTCCTCGGCTCCATAGCGGCGCTCTACGGCGGCGGCCTGGTGTGCTGGCTCTACGGCGGCATCGACCCCGACACCTTTTTGCAGCGGCTGAAGGAGGCGCTCAGCATCGACCACTTCAAGGTCGGCATGATCAAGGCGCCGTTCATGGCGCTGGTGGTGGGGGTGGTCGCCTGCGTCGAGGGCCTCAATGTCAAAGGCAGCGCGGAATCGCTCGGCCTGCAGACCACCTCATCGGTGGTCGAATCGATCTTCCTGGTGATCGTGCTCGACGGCCTGTTCGCCATCTTCTTTGCCTCCATCGGGATCTGAAGCGATGGCGGCGGGAAACGGCAAAGAGGTGGTGATCGCGGTGCGCGATCTGGTGGTCGGCTTCGGCCGCCACATCGTGCTCGATCACATCGATCTCGACGTCTATCGCGGCGAGATTCTCGGCTTCGTCGGCGGCTCCGGCGCCGGCAAGTCGGTGCTCATGCGCACCATCATCGGCCTGCTGCCGCGCCGCCAGGGCAGCATCAGCGTGCTCGGCACCGACCTCACCACCGCAGCCGATGCGGAGCGGCAGGCCATCGAGCGGCGCTGGGGCGTGCTGTTCCAGCAGGGCGCGCTGTTTTCCTCGTTGACGGTGCGGGAGAACATCCAGTTTCCGATCCGCGAATATTTGCAGCTGTCGCCACGGCTGCTCGACGAATTAGCGATTGCCAAGCTGGAAATGGTCGGCCTCGATGCCAGCGCGCTGGAAAAATTCCCCTCGGAACTATCCGGCGGCATGACCAAGCGCGTGGCGCTGGCGCGCGCGCTGGCGCTCGATCCGGACATCGTCTTCCTCGACGAGCCGACCTCCGGCCTCGATCCGATCGGGGCCGGCGAATTCGATATGCTGATCCAGACCCTGCAACGCACCTTGGGCCTCACCGTGTTCATGGTGACCCATGACCTCGACAGCCTGCACACGGTCTGCAACCGCATCGCCGTGCTGGCCGATGGCAAGGTGATCGCCGCCGGCACCATGGAGACCATGCTGGCCTCCACCCATCCCTGGCTGCGCGCTTATTTCCACGGCACGCGCTCGCGGGCGAGCGCGCAGAGTTCGGCAAATCCTTAAAAGCCGGTCAGATCATTCGGCCGCGGAAGCAAGCGCCGGATTGGCCGTCGGCGCCGCCGGGTCGGCGGCCTCCACGATCTTTCGGCGCACCACGAACCAGTAGCCGATCGCCGCCAGCACCCCGACGGAGACGATGTCAGAGGCGATGTCGTTGAACGAAAACAGGATGTAAAGCGCCATACCGGCAAGCACGATGCGCACCGCGCGGTCGATAATGGGAACTTCAGAATAGGTGGCCTGCAGGCTGAAGGTGATGCCCAGCGTCGCCACCATGACCAGATAGGCGGCGCCCATTTGGTCGAGGCCGGGTTTGATCACCAATTCGGGATGCACGAATACGCCGACCATCAGCGTGAACAGCGACACGCAGATCTGCACCGAGCGCCACAGTGTCACGTAGAACGAGGCGTTGGCGATCTTGGAAGTGATGGCCGCGGTGATCGAGGTCGGCGGCGTGAGTTCGCCGAATACGCCGATGAAGAAGGCGAAGAAGTGCACGACCCAGGGGTTGACGCCGGCCTTCATGAAGGGCGGGCCGATCACGATGGCGACCAGGATATAGACCGGCGCCGGCGGCAATCCGGTGCCCAGGATGGCGCCGAAGATGAAGGCCATGGCCACCATCGCGGCCATGTTGACGCCGGCGGCGTCCACCAGCAGCGCGCCGAGCTTGGTCGGCACGCCGGTGACCACCAGCGCGCCGGTCATGATCGACAACGTCGCCAAAAGCAGCGCGATGTCGGTGATCATGTCGATATAGGAATCGAGGAAACGGTGCAGCGGTGCAATGAAGGCGCGGAACGACCACTGCCCCGACGCGAGCAGCACGGCCAAATGAACGGCGACCAGGCCGATGCCTGCGGCGCAGAACATGTCAAGCGCGGCGAATTGCGGCGCCAGGAACAGGACCGCCATCAACATAACCAGGCCGCCAACGACAAAGACGAAGGCGGCGAGATTGACCTTGTCGCGCCAGTCCAGCCGCTTGGCGGTCGGGTCGACGATCATGTGCGTGTGATGGAACGTCGCCAGCAGGTAAACCGACATCGATACCGAGGTGAAATAAATCAGCGCCGGAACCCAGCCGCGCGCCACCACGTCGAAATAGTCGACGCCGAGAAACTCGGCCATCAGGAAGGCGGCGATGCCCATCACCGGCGGCATCAACTGGCCACCCATCGAGGACGCGTTCTCGATCGCGGCCGCGGTCGCCGGCGGCAGGCCGGCTTGAACCATCGCCGGAATGGTGGCCGAGCCGACGGTAATCGAATTGGCGGCGCCCGAGCCGCTGATGGTGCCGATCGCCATCGAACCGATCACGGCCGACTGCGGGATCGCGTGCGGGGAGCGGATGGCGACGCGCTTGGTCGCACGCAGCAGCGAATCGACGCAGCCGAACCCGCGCAACAGACCCAGCACCAGCAGGAACGAACCGATCAGCGTCAAGGCGATCTGCGGCAGGCGCGAGAAGATGCCGGTTTCCATCTCCAGGCTCGAGGCCGCCGTCACGCGCGTCCAGGACAGGCCGGCGTGATAGAACATGCCGGGCACCATATAACCGTAGACCGCGTAGAGGATGAGGATGATGTTGAGAATGAAGAGCGGCGTGTGCCGCTTGCGCGCGTATTCGATGATCAACAGGGTCATCAGACCGCCGACGGTAAGGTCGGCGTTATTCCACATGCCCGAGCGCTCCAAACCGAGCGCCATATAATTGTTGTACATGTAGTAGGCGCAATAAAACGAGAACAGGCAGTAGACCGCGGCGATCGCGTAGTTCGCCGCCATCGGCAAATTCGGATAGAGGTCGTTCTGGCGCAGGCCCTGCAAGGTGAACAGCACGAAGGTGAGCGGGATCATCACCATGGCGAGGATCACGGGCCCGCCCAGGCCGGTCCAGTAGTAGTAGAACATGTAGAGGAAGAAGCCGATCGCGACCGCGTAATAGATGCACTCGAGCAGCAGCGGCGAGCGGTGTTGCGAACCGGGACCGGTTTTCATGGCGGACCTATCTGGTCTGTCTGAACTTAAGGCGGGCGCTTTTTGCGCGCCCGCCTTGTAATATCAGCCTCTCAAGCGATTTGACCTGTCACGATTTGCCACTCGCGACACGGGAATCCCACTTGGCGTCCCACATTTTCTTCTCTTTGAGATATTTCGCCAGGCCGGGATGGATCGGCACCAGGTTGGCGGTCAATTCGAGCGCCTGCTTTTGGAATGCCGCCATTTGGCCGCCACCGATCTGCTTGTAGCTCGGATCGAGCTTGGCGAGCTCATCGGCGTGCTTCTCGATGACGGTCAGCATCTTGTACATTTCGTCGGCCGAGACATCCATGCCGAGGTCGAAACCCCAATAGAACGGCAGCAACGTCACTTTCTTGACGTAGATTTCCTTCTTGTGGAAGTTCGCCGGATCGACTTCCTCGATGGCGAAGCCGGCGGCCTTCAACTTGGCGAGCTCGCCCGCGTTCGGATTGAGGGCCGCCCAGTCGACGGCAAGCGAGGCTTCCGAGATCCACGGCGCCGGGGTCTTGCCGCCGGCGGCGTAGATGATCATGCCCTGGATCGAGCCGGACTGCAGTTGCGAGCCGGCGGTGGACAGATCAACCTGCTTATAGACGTGTTTGACGCCAGCCGCTTTCATCGCGTTCTCGAGATGCAGGCGGGTGTCGAACGGCAGCGGGCCGGTATAGACGTTCTTGCCGGACAGATCGCTCCATGACTTGATGGAGTCGCGGTCGCTCGCCTTGATGGCGAGACCGACATCGAGCGTATAGCACCAGAAGGATTGCACCGGCTGGATCTTGACGTGCGATTTGAAGCCCTTGAAGCGGCCGTTGTCGGCGGAAAATTCTTTCAAGGCTACGTCGGAGCCGTAATAGCCTTGCAGTTCGCCCGTGGCGAACCCCTTCACGGTGCCGACCGCGCCCGGGTAGGGCAGAACGGAAATGCGGAACTCCGGCATTTCCTTATTGAGGATGTCGGCGAGCACGACCAGCGCCTTGTGGCCGGACGAGCCGACCGGGCCGGTGCCCCATTTGATGTCCTTCGGCGCCGACCAAGCCGGTGAGCTCGAAAGTCCGATCAAACCGATTGTGGCTGCGGCAAAAAGGCCGGCAGTCAGGCTGCGTGCAGCGAGTGCACGTGCCGAAAGAACACGTCTAAGCATGGCATTTTCCTCCCAGAGTAGCCTTTGCGTTTCATTATTGGCGTCTGTGAACGCCGATTGTAACACCTCCGCGCCGCCGTTTATTCGATCATCCGCGGCGCACGCATCGTGATAAGTTTAGGCCGCGGCATCGCCCCCTCAGCGCCCGCGGCGGTAGCATACTATCTGTCAGTCGGCGGCCGCTGGCAAATCGAATTTTGCGCCTAAGTCCGGCCCTTTAGCCGCAGGCGGGTGGTTTTCCGCACCACGCCTAAATTTTGGTCAGCCGGCTTTGCGCAGGCGTCAGTCGAAGCGCCCGGCCGCGTGCGCCAGCATGGTGTAGACCTTGCCGGTTTCCGAAGTCAGATAAGTGCGCGTCACCACCTGGCCGCGGTCGTCGCGCGAGACTTCGTCGAGCAGCCGTTCGAACTCGGCGATATAGCGGTCGACCGTCTGCTTGAACTCGCGATCGCCACGGTACTTCTTGCCGATTTCGTCGAACGCCCTTTGCCCCTGCAAGGTGTAGAGCCGGCGGGTGAAGACGTTGCGTTCGCCACGCTTGTAGCGCAGCCACAGGTCGGCGGCCGCCTCATGATCGATCATGCGGGCGATGTCGACCGACAGTGAATCGAGGGATTCGATGCTGTGCCGCGGCGAACGCTCGTCGCCGCCGCGCGAGGGATCGCGCGTCATGTCCCGGTTCGGCTCGTCATCGTCGCGCGAGGCGCGCTCGAGCAGCTCGGTGAGCCAGCCGCGATTGGCGGCGCCCGGCTGCGGCACCACCTGCGGCCCTTCAGGGGCGCGGCGTCCTGCGGGCGGCCCAAAGCTACTGACGTCGGTCGGCGGCGAGGGCTGGCGGGGGGCGGGGGGCTCGGCGCGATTTGAAGCGCCGGCAAGCGCCGGCTCCGCGCGCGGCCGCGTCGTCGGTTCGACCACGCCGAAATTGCTGCCGTGGCGGGCGACGATGCGGTTGAGCTCGGCGAGAGCCTCGATCTGGCCGACGATGACCCGGCGCATTTGCGCAGTGCTTTCGGCGGTTTCCTGCGGCAGCTCGAAGATGCCGCGCCGCATTTCGGAGCGGGTCACTTCCAGCTCACGCTGCATCTCGCCGGCCATCTGCTTCATGCCCTGCACCACCTCGGTGAACCGCTCGGTGGCTTCGCGGAACATGGCCTGGGTGTCGGTGGTGGTTTCGATGTAGACGGCGCGCATCGCTTCGGCGGTGCGGCGGCGCTCTTCATCGGCGTGTTCGCGCATGCGCTGGTATTGGTCGGCGACGGTGCGGGCGCCTTCGGTGGCGCGTTCGGAGATGAGGTTGGTCACGTCCTCGGCATTCGCACGCACGCGGCTATACTGCTCGGTGAGCGCGCGCGAACCCTCGGCGCTCGATTCCGAAACGATGCGCGCGATTTCGCGGGCGCGGGCGGTGGCGGCTTCGAGCGATTCATCGAGCAGTCCGGAGAAGCGGGTGAGCCGCTGGTCGAGATCGCTGCTGCGGGTCTCAAGCGTGGACACAAGCGAATCAAGCGCGGCGCGCCGCTCGCCGACGGTCTCGGCGGTGAAGCGGTTGCTCTTGTCGATCTGATCGGCGGCTTCGGCCAGTCCGCGCCCGTGGCTGTCGAACTGGTCGGCGAGCTGGCCGAGGTCGCCGACGATGCGGGTGGCGATGTCGCGGAAGCTGCCGATATTGGTTTCCACGCGGTTGGTGGCGGTGCTGGTCGAGGTGATCATCTCGTTCGTGGCGGTGACAAACTCGGTAACGCGCTGCATCAGCGTGTTCTCGATGGCGCCCATGTTCTCGTGCGCGCCGGTCAGCACTTCCTGCAGCATGATGTTGGCTTCGCGCAGCCGCTCGAACAGCGCCGTGGTGTCGGTGCGCAGCACGTTGTGCGTTTCCATCATCTCCTTGACGGAGGCGGTGGCGGTTTCCCGCGAGCGGTCGATCGCCTTCTGCGCGGTGTCGTGCAGTTCGCTGAGCGTGCGGTTGACCGTGCCGGACGCGTTTTCGCCCGCGGTGTTGATCATGCGGGTCAGTTCGACGCTGTTGTCCATCATCGCGCGGGCCAAAGAGAGACCGCGGTCCTCGATGTCCTTGATGGCGGAATCGGTCGCCTGGATGATGATGCCGGCGAACTTCTCGCCCTTTTCGGCGATGGCCGAGAGCACGCTGCCGCTCTTGTCCGACAGCACGGTGGTCATCTCGTTGGTGCGCTGGGTGACCTGGGCGGCGATTTCGTCGGCCTTGCCGATGAAGCCGCGGGCGACTTCGGCGCTGACGCCGAGCAAAGTGCGTTCGGCCTCGCCGGCGCTGGTGCGGATGGCGTCGGTGGTGGTGGCGGCGAGCTGGCGCAGCGAGCGCTCGGCTTCGTCCGAATTGATCTTGATCGACGAGCTCAGCTCCTCCATGCGGGAATGCAGCGCGTCGGCGGCCGCCTTGCTGCGGCTCTCGATCTGGTCGGTGACGGTTTCGGCGCGGCCGACCAGCAGTTCCTCGAAGCGGCCGATGCGGCTGTCGAGATTGTCGGCAACCTCCATCGCGCGGGCGCCGAGGGTCTTGTCGAGCGTGGCGGTTTTTTGATCGAGCGTTTGCGCGACTTCGAGCGCGCGGGCGCCGAGCGCCTTGTCGAGATGGGCGGTCTTTTCGACGATGGCGTCGGCGGCTTCGGTGCCGCGCGCGGTGATGGCGCCGGCGGCCCTTTCGATGCGGGTGTCGAGGGTCTCGAAAACCTCTTTGCCGCAGCTGGCGAGGTCGCTGGTGAGATTGGTGACGCGGGCGCCGAAACGCTCCTCGAACTGCGCCAGTTGCTGGTCGAGCGTGGAGGAGAGGGCGCCGGTGCGGGCGGTCACGCGTTCATCGAATAAATCGACGTAGCTGCGCATCGCCTCGGACACATCCTGCGTGCGCTGGCCGAGCCGTTCCACCAGTTCGCCGCCGTAGGTCTTCACGGTATGGTCGAACTCGGTGATGTGGCGGGTGATCAGCGTACTGAGCGCCGAAGAATCGCGCGAGACTTTCTCGGTGAGTTCAGTGCCGCCGCGGTTGAACATGTCCTCGAACGCGTCGAGGCGCGCCACCAGCATGTCGCGGACCGCTTCGCCGCGGACATCGAGCGCGTTGACCAGCGATTCGGCGGCCTCGCGGAAAGTGTCGCCGACGGTGTTGCTGCGCACGACGATGGTGTCGCTGATGCGCGCGCCGGTCTGCTCCAGTTTCGCGATCACCTCGCTGCCGCGCTCGCTCAGATCGTTGGCCAGCGTCTCGCTGGTCGCGCGCATGGTCGCGTTCACTTCGTCGGCGCGGGCCAAAATGGTGTCGGCGATGCGGTTGCCGGTTTCGGCCAGCGCATCGGTGAAGGATTGCGAGCGCGTGCCCATCGATTCGATGGTGGCGGTCGCCTTCTGCGCGAAGCCGTGCGCGACCTGGTCGAGGCGGCTGCTCATCATCTGCTGCAGGCGCACGGCAAGTTCGGCAAACTCGTTGTGGACGTGCTCGCTCTTGAAGTTGAGGCTGGCGGCGAGATGCTCGCTCGCCGAGGCGATGGCGGTGGTGGCGCGGTCGCCGGTGGTCTCCAGCCGGTCGAGCAGGACCGAGCCGCGCTCGCTCAAGGCATCGATCACCGAATCGCCGGCGTGGCCGAGCGCCAGCGTGATGTGCTCGCCGCGTTCGGTCAGCGAACGGGTGACGCGCTGGGCGACTTCGTTGACCTTGTCGGCGACCAGATCGCCGACCGAGGTGATGTCGTGCGAGAGGTCGAGGTGGACGCTGGCGATGGCGTTGCGCACCTGCTCGGCCTGGTTGACCAGCGTCTCGCGCTGGTTGGTGAGCTCGCTGAGCAGGTCGCGAATGCGCACTTCGTTGTCGTTATAGGCGCGCTCGAGCGCGGAAACCTCGTTGTGCACCAGCGCTTCCAGCTCGGCGGCGCGGGCGAGGGCGCGCTCGACGCCGTCGCCCATGGCGGCGACTTCGCGGCGGATGGCGTGGCCGACCGTCATGATCTGCTCGCTGGCGCCGCTCTCCGGCTGCGCAAGCCGCATGGCAACCTCGGCCATGGTCTCCGACACGAGGCGCAAGTCCTGCGAGCGGCGGAACACGTGGGCGAGAACAAAGAAGATGATCAGCGGCAGAACGACGGCGCAGATTAGACCGACAACGGCGGGCCAGCCGACGGTCTGAAAAAACGACGCCAGCTGCGGCTGGTAGAGATAGGCCGCGGCGATGCTGCCGCCGGCCCAGAAGATGCCGGCGAGGCCGGCTATAATGTAGGGGATCGGCTTCTGCCGGCGGCGCAAGCCACGCAGCATCTGCCCGATCGCGGCGCGGTCGTCATTGGCGGCGCGGCGCGGCTGGCGGTCGTCGCCGGGCCAAGCGCTGCGTTGCGCCGCTTCGCCGAACAGGTCTTCGGCCCCGAGCGGCTGCTCGCTACCCTCCGCTCCGGCGGGCGCGCCGGCACGTCGGCCGGGCGGCCGGGTTCCGAGTGCTTCCTGGATGGCCGCAAGCGCTTCGTCCATCGCGTCCTTCGATCGTTGCGGGATATTCGCCATTCAGGTCGTCGCCTCGTCTTACGCCGGACGGTTTGCCGGGTTCACACCAACACCTCGCGCTAATCGAGCGCACGCGGAATTGGATCCAGCCGCGGTCACCATCGTCTCTAGTACCGCCCGCGAATCATCCTATCGGCATGGCAAAGCGAAAGAAACCACGATGCAGAGGAGTTTTCCATCATCGTTAACCGTATATTAACCATTAAATTCAGGCCTTCGTGGCCCTCCCGGAGGCCCGGCCCATGGTTGCTGGGAATGCGGCAGGGGTGCGGCGGCGCTCGCCCACGATCACCGGCGGTTACACGGTAGTTCACTACCCGAAAGGCGGCGGCGCCGCGGTCGCCGCCGGCCCGGCCATTTACCTGAAATTGGTGGTGCACGGGTCATATTGGGCGCCAACAAGCACTCGATAGAGGTGCGAGGAGGGGCGCATGGCGCAGGCCGCCACCAGGCGAATCGAAGGCACGCGAGTAGGGCCCGCAACGGCGGCCATCGACCGCGTCCATCTCGCGCAGATGACTTTGGGTGACCGCGAGCTCGAGCGCGAATTGCTGCGCCTGTTCGAGCAGCAGGCCGGATTGCTGGTCGCCCGCATGCGGACCAGCGAGCCCGCGGCTGTGGCGGCTTTGGCGCATACGCTCAAAGGTTCGGCTTTCGGCGTCGGTGCAGCCAATGTCGCGCAAGCGGCGGCTGCCGCCGAGCTTGCTGCCGCCGCCGACTGCGCGCGGGCCGTCGACCAGCTGGCGCTCGCCGTCGAAGAGGCGCGCGAGGCCATCGCGGCTCTCCTGCACTGACACTAAAACCGCCGCCTTTGTCGGCAAGTGCACGGCACGCCGATGGAAAATGAAGGGATGGCGCCCCCGCGCGAATGACTATATAGGGGGCGCGCCCGCAGCCATTCCGGCCGGGCCGTTCCCGCAACCGTCCTCCGAATGGCGAAGATCACCTTCATCGATCCGAGCGGCAATGCTCACACCGTCGACGGCGAGACCGGCGCGACGGTGATGGAGACGGCCATCCGCAACAATATCGCCGGCATCGAGGCGGAGTGCGGCGGCGCCTGTGCCTGCGCCACCTGCCACGTCTATGTCGACGAGGCCTGGCGGGAAAAGACCGGCGAGCCTTCGCCGATGGAAGAGGACATGCTCGACTTCGGCTATGACGTGCGGCCGAATTCGCGGCTGTCGTGCCAGATCAAGGTGTCCGACGAACTCGACGGGCTGGTGGTGACGGTGCCGGAGAAGCAGGCGTAGCGCGTCTCAGCGGTGGGTATTGATCAAGATGGCGCCTGACCACTAAAGTCCGGCTTGGACTTATGTGCGGGGGGCGCTCATGAGCAAATCCACAATCAAAACTACATGCTGTGTCACCGGTGGCGGGCCGGCCGGCATGATGCTCGGCTTTTTGCTGGCGCGCGCCGGCGTCGCAGTCACCGTGCTGGAGAAGCACGCCGACTTCCTGCGCGATTTCCGCGGCGACATCGTACATCCCTCGACGCTGGAGCTGATGTACGAACTCGGCCTGGTCGATGAATTCCTCAAGCTGCCGCACGAAAAGGCCGATCATCTCACCGGTTATATCGGCGCAACGCGCGTGACCCTCGCGGATTTCTCGCATCTGCCGGTGCATTGCCGCTTCCTGGCGCTGATCCCGCAGTGGGATTTCCTCAATTTCCTCGCCGAGCACGGCAAGCGCTATGCGCGTTTCGATCTGCGCATGCGCACCGAAGCGACCGACCTGATCGAGGAGGGCGGCCGTGTCGTCGGCCTGCGCGCCAAGTCGCCGGAGGGCGAACTCGAGATCCGCGCCGATCTTGTCGTCGGTTGCGACGGCCGCCACTCGACCTTGCGCGAGCGCGCCGGACTGCCTGTGGAGGATATCGGCGCGCCGATCGACGTGCTCTGGTTCCGCGTATCACGCCGCAACAGCGATCCCGATGACGTCTTCGGTCATGCCGAAGCCGGCCGCATGATGGTGATGCTCAACCGCGGCGACTATTGGCAATGCGCCTATGTGATCCCGAAGGGCGGCATCGACCGCGTGAAGAAGAAGGGTCTGCCGGCGTTCCGCGAGGCCGTGCTGGAGATGTCGCCGTTCCTCGCCGACCGCATCGGTGAGATCGCATCGTGGGACGATGTGAAGTTGCTCACGGTCGCGATCGACCGCCTGCTGCAATGGCATAAGCCGGGCCTGCTCTGCATAGGCGATGCAGCGCACGCAATGTCGCCGGTGGGCGGCGTCGGCATTAATCTGGCGGTGCAGGACGCGGTCGCCACCGCCAATATCCTCGTCGCTCCGCTCAAAGCCGGCCGTGTGACCGACGCCGACCTCGCGGCGGTGCAGAAGCGGCGCGGCCTGCCGGTACGCGCCATTCAGCGCATCCAGGTGTTCGCGCAGAACACGCTTCTCATGGCGTCACTCAAGAGCACCGAACGGCCGAAGCCGCCGCTCCCGGTCAAGTTGATGACCTGGTTCCCGGTGCTGCGGCGCATACCCGCGCGCGTGATCGGTTTGGGGATCAGACCGGAGCACATCCACACGCCGGAAGCGCCTTAAGATTTCATCCCTGCCGGCGCAACGATCGAGGAGTTTAGCCCCATCTCGTCGAAGGCCCGGCGCACCAGGCCGGATTTTTTGGCTTCTTCGATGAAGGCGCTGACATAGGCTAGCGCCGCAGGCCTGTTCTTGGGCACGGCCACCGACGTTGTCGAATTCATAAATCCGCCATCGAGGATGCGCGAGCCGGGAATCTTCGGCGCGACGCCGCTCAGCGACTCGCGCGACAGCGCCATGGCGTCGATCTCGCTGTTTTTCATGGCGGCGATCGCCTCATCGACAGCTTTGAAGGTGACGAAGGTGGCTTTGGGCGCGGTCTTCTGCGAAGTGCGGAAGGTGGCGGTATTGGCGACGCCGCCGATACGCACGCCGGCGGCGTTAGCCTCGGCGACCGCGTTGAGCTTGGCGCCGGGCGCGACCAGGTAGGTGCTCTGCAAGAGATGATAGGCATTGCCGAAATCGACGAACTTCTTGCGCTCCTCGTCGACCGGCAGGAACGCGACATCCCATTTATTGTCGGCGGCCGAGTTCTGGATTTCGCCGGAACCGTTGTGCGCGATCAACTCGGCATCAACGCCGAGCTTCTTGGCGAGCGCCGTGCCGAGAATGATGGCGACGCCGCGATAGCCGCCTGAAGCATCCTTGATGGCGAATTGTGCCGAGGGCGTCGGCGCAACGGCAATGGCGATGCGTAATTTTCCGGTCGGCGCAAGCTCTTTCAACACCGCGGCATCGGCCATCGGTTCATCCCCTCACAAAAGAACGGCAAAGGGCGGCGCTTGCCGCCCATCCGCGCGATCAGTTTGGCGCGCGACGCTCAGTGCGGCAAGACCGGTATCTCATGCAGCACGCGGCGGCGTTGCACGACGCGCGCCAGCGCCAGCAGGCCGACAAAGCCGGCGATCCAGATCATGCGGGCGCCGTAGCGGTTATGTGCCGTCGCGAAGATGCCGAAGACGGCGACATTGCCGAGCAGGGCAATCGCGGCGGCGGCGGCGAGTTCGCCGATGTCGGTGAAGCCCTCGCGACGCAAGGCAAACCAGGCGATGAACGGCAGCAACGCCATGGCAAGGAAAGCGAGCGGAACTTGCAGCTTGTTGATGGCGGTAAAGTCGATGCCGCCGCGCCACTGGCGCGACGCATTCATCGCCGGCAGTGCGGCCGGCACGTGGTGCTTGATGCCGTAGTAACTGTCCATGACCCATCGCACGACGCCGGCGCCGGTCTCGACCATGGTGAACTGCTTTGCGGTTTCGCTGAGCGCCGATTGCAACTGCAGCAGGGGATATTCGGCAAGGCTTTCAAGCGCGATGCGGCGCATCTCGTCATGCATGCCTTCGAAACCGCCGAGCTTGGGGAACAGCTCTTCCTCCCAGAAGAAAGCGTCGGCCCGGCGCGGCAGCTCGTCCTTGTAGGGGCACAGGCGCAAGCTGGCGTCGGGGCAATGATCGTCGAGATATTTTTTGACGATGCCGTCCTGCAGCATGCGGCCGAAGGACAGCGCATAGCCGCCGGGCGTCCAGGTCAGCCGGCCGACGACCAGCGCGTTGGCCGTCACCGCCATCAGCGCGCCCAGCAGCAATGCCGCGATGGCGCGGAGCAGCGGCCGGAGCGGAATGCGCGTGCGGTCGAAGTATGAGACAAGCGCCGCGACGGCGACGAGCCCCGACAGCACGGCAATGGTGGCGCTATGGGTCGCCGCCGACGCCGCCACAAACACCATGAGGCCGACGCGTTCACGTTTGCTCAGCGCGTCCTCGCGCAGCAGCAGGAGATAAAGCGCGAGCACGGCAAGCCCGGAAAAAATGTCGGTGATGAGGACGGCGGTGAGCCAAGGCAACGTGGTGAAGATGGACAGCACCGTGACGATGCCGAGCAGCAACAGCGGCCGGCCGCCGAAGCCGTGTGCGCGCAAGGTCAGCGCCAGCACCCAGACGGTGAGCAATGACTGCACGATCAGCACGGGCCAGAAATCGGGCCACTGGCCGAGAATAAGCAGCAGGCCATAGGGCGCCGAGCGGTTGGTGAGCAACTGGCCTTCGAACCACGGCCGCAGGTAGCCGCCGGTGTCGTATTGCAAGAGCGGAAAGCCGTTCCACAGCGCCGGCGCGATCAGCAGCGCAAGGCAGGCAAGCACGACCAGCGCCCACAAAGCGTGGCGGCGGTAATCCATTCGAAATCCCCCAGCGCCGCTTTGTTAGCGTCTTGACGGCGCCGGGGCTAGGGGCGAACTGTGTGGTGCCCAAGCGGTTTTGCTGTCATGGCCGGGCGTGACCCGGCCATCCCGCTTAGGAAGGCACTGCGTCTCTCATCGGGATCGCCGGGACGAGCCCGGCGATGACAAGAAAGAATGTTCGTCGCCTTTTTCCAGGAACTCAAAAGCGCCGGCGTCCCGGTGACGCTGCGCGAATATTTGACGCTGATGCAGGCGATGGAGGCCGATCTCGCCTCGCGCCGGGTGGAGGACTTTTATTATCTGTCGCGCGCCACGCTGGTCAAGGACGAGCGCAATCTCGACAAGTTCGACCGCGTGTTCGGCCACGTGTTCAAGGGGCTTGAATTGCTCTGCGACGCGGTCGAAGCGGAAATTCCCGCCGAATGGCTGAAGAAGCTGGCCGAGAAATATTTGACCGAGGAAGAGAAAAAGCAGATCGAGGCCATGGGCGGGCTCGACAAACTGCTGGAGACTTTGCGCAAGCGCATGGCCGAGCAGAAAGCCCGCCATCAGGGCGGCTCGAAATGGATCGGCACCGCCGGCACGTCGCCCTATGGGGCCTATGGCTACAATCCGGAGGGCATCCGCATCGGCCAGGATGCCAATCGCAATTTCCGCGCGGTGAAGGTCTGGGACAAACGCGAGTTCAAGGACCTCGACGACGATGTCGAGTTGGGAACGCGCAACATCAAGCTGGCGCTGCGCCGGCTGCGCAAATTCGCCCGCACCGGCGCGCCCGAGGAACTCGATCTCGACGGCACCATCAAGGGCACGGCGCACAAAGGCTATCTCGACATATTGATGCGGCCGGAGCGGCACAACGCGGTGAAGGTGCTGCTGTTCTTCGACATCGGCGGCTCGATGGACTGGCACATCAAGGCGACGGAGGAATTGTTTTCCGCGGCGCGGTCCGAGTTCAAGCACATGGAGCATTTCTACTTCCACAATTGCCTGTACGAGCGGGTGTGGAAGGAAAACCGCCGCCGCTGGCAGGAGACCACGGCGACCTGGGACATGCTGCACACTTATCCGCACGACTACAAAGCGGTGTTCGTCGGCGACGCCTCGATGTCGCCTTATGAGCTGACCGCGCAAGGCGGCTCAGTCGAGCATTTCAACGAGGAGCCGGGCGCCACCTGGCTGGAGCGCGTGATCCGCACCTATCCGGCGGCGGTGTGGCTCAACCCGGTGCCGGAGCGCGAATGGGACTTCACCTATTCGATCAAGATGGTGCAGCAGTTGATGGGCGGGCGCATGTATCCGCTGACGCTGGAGGGTTTGGATCGGGCGATGCGGGAGCTGGTGAGGTGAGGGGAACCCCCGCCGCATCGCGACGTTGAACCGAATTCAGCCATTCCAATTGAGGGCGCGCGACAATGAAAGTGCATGCCATTCAGACCGGAACCGTCCGCATCAAGACCGCGCAGCCTGAGGGCCGCGGAACCGGCATGATGCGCATGCTGGCGATCCTGACCGACCCGGACTGGACTGACTGGGTTCCGAGCTACGCTTGGCTGATCGATCATCCCGAGGGCCCGATCGTGGTGGATACCGGGCAAGGCATGCATCTGCTTGAGCACGGACGCTCTTTGCATCCTTATGTGCGCTGGGACGTGCAGTTCCGCATCGAGCCGGAGCAGGAAATCGGGCCGCAGCTCAAGGCGCTCGGCGTCGGCGCGCACGACGTCAAACAAGTGGTGCTCACCCACATGCACATGGATCATGACGGCGGTCTGCGCCACTTTCCGAACAGCAAGATCCTGGTGGCGCGCGATGAGCTCAATAGCGCGCGCGGCTTTCTGGGCATGGTGCGCGGCTATTTGCCGAACCGCTGGCCGTCCTGGTTCGATCCGGTTGCCCTCGATCTTGCTCCCGAGCCGGTCGGCGGGTTCGCGGCCAGCAGGCGCGTGACCACGGCCGGCGACGTGGTCGTGATCGCGACACCGGGTCACACCGCCCATCACACGTCGGTGCTAGCCTACGAAGATGACGCGGTGGTGTTTCTGGCCGGCGATGCATCGTACAACCAGACTCTGATGCTGGCAGGCAAAGTGGATGGCGTGAGCCCGAATGTCGCCGTCAGCAAAGCGACGCTCGATGCCATCAAGCAATTGGCCGCGGAACGCCCGCTGATTTATCTGCCGACCCACGATCCGGAATCCGCTGCGCGGCTGGCGCGGCGCGTCACCGTTGCGCAGAGCGCGGCGTCGACATTGCAGACCCGTGAATCGCCGGCCTTGGCCTAGTCACCGCGCAAAGGGCGTGGTGAAGTTGCGCTCGTAGTCGAACGGGGCCGAGCGCGTAGAGACATGAGTTTGGTGAGACGCGCATTGTACGTCATGCCGGAGGCGCTCAAGCGCCTGTTCCCATCCGTGTCGGGCAACGCGGTCAACGGTCTCGGTGAACAACAACGCCGCCGGCCACGGCCAATTTTTTGGCACCTCAACCTGACCATGCCTTTTGCGCAGCTACAGCAGGCGCTGTTCGACCGTATGGACTCCGAGCCGGACATCCGGGCGGCGCTGCGCGGCGGCGACCGCGGCCCGAGTAAGCCTGAACCGATCGCGCCGGTCGTTGTCGCCAACAGCGCCGAAGCCTGGTCGGCGCACGTCAAGGAATTTGCGCTGACGCATGAGGCCGAGCTTGTCGGCATCGTGCCGCTCGACCCGCTCTGGGTTTTCGAGGGCTACGAGGCCTCCGAGCCGTGGCTCATCGTGTTGGGCGTTGCCATGGACTACGACCGCCTGTCGACGGCGCCCGCCGTTGCCGCCGGCGTCGAAGTCATCGAAACCTACAATCGCGGCACTCGCGCGGCGCGCAAACTCGCCAACTGGATTCACGCCCAAGGTTATCGCGCCGAAGCGCATGGCGGGCCCTTGGCGGGGCCGGTCAATCTCATTCCGGCGGCGCTTGCCGCGGGGTTCGGCGAACTGGGCAAGCACGGCTCCATCATCAACCGCAAGCTGGGATCGTCTTTTCGGCTGGCGGCGGTGCGAACCGATTTGCCGCTCGTTAGTGATCGGCCCGACCTGTTCGGCGCCGACGATTTCTGCGCCAGTTGCCAGCTTTGCTCTGCGGCCTGTCCGCCGCAGGCCATTTTCGATCAGAAGCAAACCGTGCGCGGTGATGAGAAGTGGTATGTCGATTTCGACAAGTGCATCGGCTATTTCCACGAGACCTATGGTTGCGCGATTTGCATCGCGGTCTGTCCCTGGAGCCGGCCCGGGGTCGCCATGAACCTTGCGCAAAAAATGACGCGGCGGGCCGGCCGGCAAAAGGTTTGATCCAAACGGGCGAATAAGCTTCCGAATCGCAACGGTGCCCCTATACTCGGCTCACCGTTAACAACCGAAAGGAGGTGATCCAGTGTCTCATTGTCTATCGCCGCGGTCGCCGGCAGTCGTGAACTGGATCCTCGCCTCGACCGAGGTCCACACTTAGCTGACCTAATCCGTCGGCGAAGCACGATGCGCCAGGCAGGATAGCGCCGGCGCAACCGGGCCACGGCCTGACAATGGAAGGGCTGCTCGCTGAGGGCAGCCCTTCTTTGTTTGCGCTACGTAGTGTTGCGGAGCTTGGCCTACGTCTCCGGTTGCGCTGGATCAAGGCCGCGACGGGTGCATGAAGGCAAAGTGCCTCACATGACCCAATTCAAGCGATCGCAACCAAGCCCAGCGGCGCCGGTCAAAGACGTCGCCGATGCCGGACACGACGCGGCGGCGCCGTCCGCTGCCCTTACGGTGGCGGCGGCTTGGCCGAGTGGCGTTGCGCCATTGGTGCCGACGCTCGACGTGCGCCGTGCTGAAGCCGACGCCGGCACGCGCGCAAAAACGAAATCGCCGGGCGCTTCGGACCGGCGGTCGGGCGAGCCTCAAAAAAGATAGGTCAAGCGGCGGCGGCAGGCTTGCCCGGCTTCTCCGCCGGCGGGTCTTCCGATGTCGCCATGACCTTGCGCATCAAGCGGTCGAAATCCTTGCGCACGGCCTCCACGGCGCTTTCGGCCGCCTGCCGTTCCATCTTCTCGCGCCGCAATGCCCCCTCGAGTTCGCCGACAATTCCCGATGCGCCCCTTTTCTCGCCGGAAAGCGCCGCCTCCAGACGGCTCACGCATTCGCTCAGCGTCGCATTGCTCTGCTCGACCCGCGCTAGGGCCGCGTCTTTGGCGCTGACGGCGCCCGTGAGCTGCGCGCTGCGCTCCATCAAGACCGCGCGCGCCTGCTCGGCCTTCTTCAGCTCGGCCTCGCGCGTGACCTGCTCGGCCTCGAGCTCGGCGACCCGCGCCTTTAGGGCGTCGCGCTCTTTGCCGGTCTCGGCGGCACGCAGCTCGTGCGCACGCACCTCTTCGGCGCGGACGAGCAGGCGGTCGCGCGCCTCCACCAGCAGCTTTTCATTCGCCTTGGCGCGCGCCTGCAGCGTCTCGAACTGTTTGCGTTGGTTGGCGAGCTCATGCTGGTGACGCTCGTTGGCCTCATCCATCGCGGTGACCAGGCGCGCGCGATCGGCATGAGCGTTGGCGAAATCGCCTTCCAATTGGCGCAGGCGATCCTGCGCGATCTTGAGCGCGGCTTCCGTTTCGATCAGCCGACGCGACATGCGCGCGCCTTCGCTCGTGGCCCGGTCGAGAGCGGCTTGCTGCTTGCGCCGTTCGTCCTCGAACCCGCTGAGCCGCTGGCGCGCGTTGATGAGTTCGGATTCGAGCGCAATGACGCCCCGTTCGGCCGTGGCAAGCCGTTCGTCCAGCCGGCGGTTATCGTCGCGCAGCGCGGCGGCTTCGTTGGTTTGCAGCGCCAGCCTTCCGGCCAAATCGGCGATCTGCTTGCGGCGCGCCGCGATGTCCGCCTCGACCTCGGCTTTGCCCGCCAGCGCCGCCTTGAGCTGCTTGTCGTTGGCGGCAAGGTCGCGGCGCAGCGCCACGCATTCGCTGCTCGAATTGGCAAGCCGCTGCTCGAAATCGGCGACGTCGGTGCGCAGCCTGTTATAGGAGGTGCGGGCCTTGTCGAGCATCGTCTGGATGCGGATCTTTTCGGACTTCTCGGCTTCGATGGCGCGCAGCGCATTGTTCATCGGGTCGACCAGCTTGCCGATGGCGGCCTTGCTGGCGTCGAGCAGCAAATTGCGCACGGCCTCGCTCTCGCTGGCGAACTGGTCGCGGCTGCCCGGGAGCGCATCTTTGCCGAGTTCGGCGGGCCGATCGGACGGAGCAATTTGGCCCGGCGCCGGAGCGGCCGGGGGGCCCGTCAGGCGCGTCTTACCCCCGAAGACGTCCTCGAATTTGCTCATAGCAGTGACCCTTGTAATGCGCCGGTCCGTCCGTCCAGCCGAGGCGATGCCGAATCACTGTGGCGACTCCAACAACCGTACCCGCACCGCGACGGTAGACGAGTGGCTAACGTCATCGGCACCGCGAAAAATCGGGTATAACTGCGGCCCGGCGCCGCGCTCCCGCACAGCCTTACGCAACGCTTGACAACTCAACGGCCTTGGCAACAACGCAAAGCGACGAGCGCAAGTCGTTTTCGGCCGGCGGCGGCAGTTTTGCGGCGCTTGCCCGATCAGGCGGCCCTGACGTCGCGTGACGGCGCGCCGGCTGCTTGAGCGTCCGGCTCCTCCGCCGTCTCGGGTTGCAGGGCGAGTGCGGTGCGCATCAGGCGGGCAAAGTCGCGGCGCGCCGTCTCCAGCGCGCCTTCGGTAGCCAATCGCTCCATCTTCTCGCGGCGCAACGCCGCCTTGATTTCTTCGATCGCCGCTGCGGCGTCCTCTTTCTCGGCAATCAATGCCCCTTCCAGGCGTTCGATGCGCTCGCTGAGAGCACTATTGGTTTCCGCGGCGCGCGTCAGGGCCGTTTGCTCGCTGCTGCGCGGTTGCGGCGCGGCGCGCTGAGCCGGGGCTTGCTCCACGGCCTTGGGCACCGACAGCCGCTTGCTGAGTTCGGCATCGAGCTCGGCGAGCCGCTCCTGTATCGCGTCGCGCTTGAATGCCGGCGCGCCGGCGTGGAATTCGGGCATGCGCATCGGCTCGGCCCGCGGCTGCAGAAATTTGCGCGCGGCGGCCAGCACGCTTTCTGTATCCTTGGCGCGTTCCTGCACGCTTTCGAATTGCGTGCGCTGGTCGAGCAGCTCTTGCATGCGGCGTTCGTCTTGGCGTTCAAGCGCAATACGCGCGCGCTCGGTGTTCACCTTGGCGACATTGCCTTCGACTTGGCGCAGGCGGCTCTGGGCAGCAGTGAGAATGCTTTCGGCCTCGGCCAGGCGGCGCGACAACCGCGCGGCCTGCTCGCCCGCGCTCTCGGCTGCCGCCGGCGGCGGGCGGTTCTCGTTTTCATAAGAAGGCAGCGGCGGCTGCGCGACAAGGGCGGCTTGCAGCGCGGTGACGCGCTTTTCGCCGTCGGTGAGCTGGGCTTTGAGCCGCTGGTTCTCCTCGCGCAGCTTGCCGGTCTCGTAATCCCGCGCCGCCAGGCGATTCTTCAATTCGGCAAGTTCCGCCGTGCGCGCGGCGAGAGCCTGCTCGCTCTCGGCCTTTGCCGCCTGCACCGTCTTGAGCTGGCGTTGCAGATCGCCGAATTCCTGCTGTAGAGCCGCCGCCTTGCTCCGCGCGGCTTTGGTGCGCTCGGCGCGGGCAATGTCTTCGGCTTCCTGGATGCGAATTTTCTCAAGCCGCTCGGCTTCGAACGCGTGCAGCGTCGTTTTTTCCGGATCGATTTCACCGCTGGCGATGCGGAAATTGAGGGCGGCAAACAATTCCTCGTCGAGATCCGAGAGAGCGGCGCGCCCAGACGCGCTCTCGCGCTGTGTCCCGCCTGCGCCTGCTTTGGGCTCGAGGGGATCCTCGACCTTGCTCATTGCCGCGATCCTCGTGAAGCGCCGATCCGCCCGGCCGCTGCGACGCCGAATCACTTACCAGTCTACCTTGAGATCAAACCCGGATCGCGGCTGTAAACAAGTCCATTCGGCCGACGGGCTTGCAAAAGCCGTTGGCCGATCAATAGCTTGACGATTGGCTTTGGCTTACGCGCGCTTGGCGATGAACAGGCCTTCGCACAGACGGAAGGTGAGGTCGGCGTCGGCGCCCTTCGGCTCCAGCACATCTTTGACCTCGGGCGTCGCCAGCGCCAGCATCGCGCGCAGGAAGTTCTGCATGTTGCCGTCGTGACGGGCGGCCCAGCTTTTGAACTCCATCTGCTTGCTCATTTGCTCTTCGTGGGCGATGGCAAAGCCGTGGGCTTTCAGCGCGGCGCGCCATTCATCCATGGTCCAGGCGCGCAGGTGGCTCGGGTCGCGAAAGCGCTCGAAGGCGTTGACGTAGTCGCCGACGCCGCCCGCCGGCACCACATTGTCCACCAGCGCGAGCAATCCGTTCGGCTTGAGTACCCGATGCACCTCGTCGAGGAAACCGGGGATCGAGTCGAAGTGATGCGGCGCGATGCGGCAGCTCACCAGGTCGAAGCTTGCATCCTCAAACGGCAAGGCCTCGGCCTTGGCGTAGGCGGTGCGGACATTGGCGAGGCCGCGCTTTTCGGCCTCGGCCCTGACCATGTCGAGCATTTCCTGGGTGATGTCGGTTGCCCACATGCGCGCTACATGCGGCGCGAAGGTATAGGCGACGTGGCCGCCGCCGGTGGCGACATCGAGCGCGCGCCAATCCTTCTGCGGGGCGGTGAGGGCGACGAGCCGCTCCAGGCTCGCGCCGCGCGCGTGCGGCGCCGAGGTGAGGTAACTGGCGGCGGTCTTGCCGAATTGCTCCTGGACCAGGGTCTTGCTCATGGCATCGTTCCAAAATCGGGGCCGGCGGCGGAGTTCATAGCCGGTCCCGCCGACGGGCGATACCGGGGTCTGCGCCAGACAGCTTTTCCAAAAGCGCTTAAATCAGCGCCGGTCGGGATCGTCGAAGCCGCCTTGGCCTTCGTCGTAGCCGTGGCGGCTCGAATAAAACACCAGAGCCATCAAGCCGCCGCCGATGGCGAGCGAGAACAAAACGCCGCCGGCGATGGCGACATAGCCGTAAAGCGGAATGTCGCCGCCGAGATGCTGCCAGGCGCTGGCGGCAAACCAGATCGATGCCGCCAGTAAAGCGAGCAGGGGGACGGCGACGATGAGCTTGGTCATAGCGGCGATATAATGTGGGGGTTGCGCGCGCGCCACCGAAAAGAAAACGCGGGACTTTAGGTCCCGCGTTTACGCCGTCGTGAAATGTCTCGCTGAAGGCTTAGCCGCCGCCTTTGCTTTTGCGCGGCTTGGGGTGCGCTTCATCGTTGTCCGGCTCGTTCGGCGCCAGGTGCGCCTCTTCCAGCGGCAGTCCGCGCCGCAGCGTCGAGCGCAGCGATGCCACCTCGTTTTGCAGCCGCGAATTGTCCTTGCGCGCGGCCTCCAGCGTGCCTTCGACCACGGCGCGCTCCATGCGCTCGTTTTGTACCAGATTGTTGAGGTCCTCGACCCGCTGTTCGACGTTGTTGCGGCTCAATTGCACGTCGGCTTCCAGGTGCGCGTTGCGCTCGGTCAGCGTGCCGATCTTTTCTTCGGCGCGCGCCAGCGCCGTGTCGCGCATCTTCAGCGCCTTGGCCAGCGCGTTGTTGCGCTCGCTTAGCGCCGCGCGGGCCTGTTCGAGCTCCTTGATCTGGCGATCGCGCGTCTCGTAGGAGGTCTCCATTTGCGCCAGCCGCTTTTCCGCATTGTTGCGGGCGATGGTCGCTTCCACCGATTTGCGGTCGAAGGCGCGCGCTTCTTCGGTGCGGGCGATCAGGTTGCGGCGTGCTTCGGACAACAGACGCTCGGCGGTCGCCGCGCGTGACTGCAGGCCGTCGAGCCGCATGTTCAGACTGTTGCGCTCTTCGCCATGCTGCTCCTTGGCCTCGTCGAGGGCGGCGGCAAGACGGCCGCGCTCGGTATAGGCCTCGGCGAAGCTCGCCTCGATCTTGCCGAGTTGCGCGCGCGTCGCGGTCAGCGTGTTTTCGCTGTCGGTCAGCCGGCGGGTGAGGCGGGCGGTTTCGTTGAGGCCCTGGTCGACCGCCAACTGCAGCGAACGCTTTTCGTCCTCGAGGATCGCCAGCCGCTCACGCGCGGCGGCGAGTTCGCCTTCGAGTTCGCCGACGCGCTTCTGGCCGCTATCGACCTGTTCCTGCAGCGAGCGGCGGGTTTCGCTGAGGATGCGGCGTTCGGTGCCTTCCTGCGCGAGCTGCCGCTCGAGTTCGGCGATCTGGGCGTTGCGCGTGGCGATGTCGTTCGACAGCCGCGTGCTTTCCAGGGCGCGATTGGATTCACGCGACACCTCGAGCTCATCGCGCAGCTTCTCGGCCTCGGCGGCAAGCGCGGACGCCGTCTTTTCGACGTTATAGAGTTCCGAGCGCAGCGTGTCGTAGGTCGCCCGCGATTCGTTCATCATGCCGGTGAGATTGACGGTCTGCGACTTTTCCTGTTCCAGCGCGCGCAAGCTGCTGTTGAACGGCGCGACGATCTTTTCGAAGGCCTGCCGCAGGTCGTCGATCTCGCCGATCTTGCGGCTGGTGTCGGTCAAGAGCTCGTGCAGGACCCCGGTGTCCTCGCCCAGCGGCGAGGTGTAGTCGGCATAGCTCTCGAGGCTACGCTGCTCGCTCTCGTAATCGCGATGTTCGCTCTCGAAGCGGCGATGATCGTCGCCGTCGTCCCTTTCGCCCGTCGGTGAGGGGATCGCTTCGCCCGGCTCGGCTTCGTTGAGCTTACGGCCGAACAAGTCCGCTAACTTGGCCATATCACAGCTCCAATACTACTGAATGCCACGCGTACAGGTCCGAGACAGATTATCGCTGGAGAGAAAGATATTATATACTTTTAAGATATTATCCACCTTTACCCACTGGAACATGCGCGGCACCCGCCCGCCGGCGGGACGCTAATCGTGGCAATGGTTAATGGGCGAACGCCGCCATTTTGTCACAATGGCAAGGGGATGGCGGCAATGGACGGCGATCGCGCGCGCACGGCGGACGAGAGCACGATCGCCTATGCCTACCGGCCCTCGCTCTTTGGCGCGGCTTGGGAATTTGCGCTGACCGATAGCGGCATCGCGTGGACCGCCGGGTCTCGGTCCGGCCGGGTGCCGTTCCGCGACATCCGCGTCGTGCGCATGTCGTACAAGCCGGCGAGCATGCAGTCGCACCGCTTCGTCACCGAGCTGTGGGCGGATGGCGCACCCAAGCTGCAGATCGTCTCGATCTCCTGGAAAAGCATGGTCGAGCAGGAGCGGCTGGATCGTCCCTATGCGGCCTTCATCCGCGAACTGCATCGGCGCCTGGCGCTGTCTGCGCCACAGGCGCGCTTCGAGCAGGGCGTCAATCCGCTCAAATATTGGCCGAGCCTTGCTCTTTTCGTGCTCGTGGCGCTGGCGATGGCGGCGCTGACCGCCCGGGGGCTGCAAGCCGGCACGTGGCGCGGGGCAGGGATTGTCGGGGTCTTTCTGGCGCTGTTTCTCTGGCAGGGCGGTAACTTCTTCCGGCGCAATCGGCCAGCCGCCTATCGCCCGGACGCCTTACCGCCCGAGGTGATGCCGAAAGCGTAATGGCGCCTTCGGTGCCTAGTGGCGCACCACCAGCACCGAACATTTAGCGTAGCGCACCACGTGGCCGGCATTGGAGCCGAGAAAATACGTGCGCATGGCCGGCCGGTGCGACGTCATCACGATCAAGTCGGCGTCGATGGCTTTCGCCTCTTCCAGCACCTCATGATAGATGCCGCCCTGCCGCACGGTGCCGGAGACGCGCGCGCGCGGGAGGTCGCATTCGCCGGCGACGATGGTCATGGCTTCTTCCGCCGATTTGCGCTGCTGCACGTCGAAATCCGGCGGTACGTATTCCGCCAGCATCACCGGCGTCATCGGCAGCACGTTGATCAGCCGGACCGAGCCCCCCGAGGCGCGGGCGAGCGAAACCGCGGCTTCGATGGCGGGCTTGGCCAACTCCGTGTCGGACAGATCGATCGGCACCAGAATATGCTTGTACATGACAGCGCCCCTCCCTTCGCTGTAGCGCGGCGATCATGCCACGTTTTCGGGCCGACGTTAATTGGCGGCCGTTTCCAGCGACTTGGGGCTCACGTAGCGCTCCAGGCGGCCGGATTGGGGGTGCAGTCTGCCCCAGTCGTCCGAGGGGAAATCGATAATGACCAGGCCGGCGGTGGGCAGCTTCTCGCGCAGCCGTTCGCGCGTTTCTACATCGCCCGACGCGATCAGCATCAAGGCGAGTTCGTGCAATCCGGGATTATGCCCGATCACCATCAAAGTATGGGCCAGGGCCGGCGCCTCTTTGATGATGGTAAGGATGGCATGCGGCGTTGCGTCATAAAGCCGCTCGACCGACTGCGCGGCCGGCGCCGGCCGTAATGCGGTCGCCGTGTATTTCCAGGTCTCCTGGGTGCGCACAGCGGGCGATACCATGACGCGGTCGGGGACCAGCGCATGCGCCGCGATAAAGGCGCCGATGGTCGCGGCATCCTTTTTGCCGCGTTCGGTCAAGGCGCGGGCGCGATCTTGCGTCCCGGGTTCGGACCTTTCGGCTTTGGCATGGCGAAACAGCAACAGGCGGCGCATGGTGCTCGAATGCCGGATCAAGAGGACGGCGAGATGAAGGCGTCGATTTCGAATCTGCGCCAGTCTAGCATGCATGCCCGGGCGCCAAACGCGCCGCAATGACGCAAGCCTTACGCAACGAGCCTTGGGACCGGCGATGACCGAGCGCGATGACACGGCAGCGAACTGGTACGAGGCGACCCGGGTCGAGAACCCGGCACGCGTGACGTTGAATTACGATCTGGACGTCGATGTCTGCGTGATCGGCGCCGGGCTTGCCGGATTGACGGTGGCGCGCGAGGTGGCGCGGCGCGGCTGGTCGGTGGCGGTGCTGGAAGGCAAGCGCGTGGCCTGGGCGGCGTCCGGGCGCAATAGCGGGTTCGTGCTGCCGGGCTTTCAGGAAAACGTCGGCAGCATGCTCGAGCGCATTGGGCTCGATCACACCAAGCAGCTCTGGGGATTGTCGGAACAGGGCCTCGATTATGTGCGGCGCACGATCGAGGAAACCGGCATGATTGCCACCGATCCGGGGTTCGGCTGGCTGCAGGTTTCCAAGACCAATAACCGTGCGGCGCTCGATGCCGATGTGGAGCGCTTGCGCTGGATCGGCGCCGAGGTCGAATTCTGGCCGACCGAACGCGTGCACGAGACGCTGCGCAATCCGCGCTATTTCAGCGCGGTGCATTATCCGCGCGCCTTCCACATCCACCCGCTCAACTATGCGCTCGGCCTTGCGGCCGCGGCGGAGGCTGAGGGCGTGCGCATCTTCGAGGGGACGCCGGCGCTCTCGATCGATACCACCGGGGTGCGCAAACGCATCGGCACCTCGGGCGGCCGCCTGCGCGCCCCGCACGTGGTGCTCGCCGGCAACGTGCATCTTGGCGAACTGATGCCGCAACTGGCTGCGACTTTGTTGCCGGTCACGACTTATGTGATGGTCAGCCAGCCGCTCGGCCCCAAGCTGCACGAATTGGTGCGCTTTCGCGGCGCCGTGAGCGACGGCGAACACGCGGACAACCATTACCGCATCGTCGGGGGCGATCGGCTGATGTGGTCGGGCCGGGTGCGGACGTGGGACGCGCAACCGCGCTGGCCCGGGCGCGGCCTCGCCGCCGACATCCGGCGCAATTTCCCCGAGCTCGGCCCGATCGAAATCGACTATCTGTGGAGCGGCACGCTTGGCCGCGCGGTGCACCGCATGCCGCAGATCGGCGAATTGGAGCCGGGCATATGGGTCGCCAGTGCTTTCGGCGCGCACGGGCTCAACACCACGGCGATGGCCGGCGAGGTGATCGCGCGCGGCATCGTCGACAACGACAAGACCTGGCAACTCTTTGCGCCCTACGAATTGGTATGGGCGGGCGGCGTCGCCGGCCGGGCAGCGGCGCAAGGCACCTATTGGGGTAGGCGCGCTGTGGACCAGATCAGGCAAGGCGTGGCGCGATACCGCGAACAAAATCGATCGCGTAAAGCCGTGCGGCGGCCTGCGCCATGATAATATGGCGAGCGATGATTCCATTCTTCCGGCCCGCCCGTTTCATTGCCTTGTGCTTTGCCGCGCTGGCGCTCACCGCTTGCGCCGGGAGCGGCGGCGGCAGCTTTGACTTCTTCCATACATCCGCCGCGCCCGGCGCCTTGGCGCAGCCGAAATCTTTCGTCGTTTCCGATTTTACTTTTTCCAGTGACGTGACCGCGGTCGACCGCAGCTATACCGCGCGGCTGCAGCGCAAGATCGGCGCGTTCCCGGCCCATGAGCGCAAGCAGCGCACCATCGAGCGGGTCAACGATGAGATCGTTGCCGCCATAATCGCGACGTTGGACGAGGCCGGCCTCAAGGCGGGGCCCGGACGCGAAGAGGGGCTCACGCTCAACGATGATGTGGTTCTGGTGAGCGGGCGGTTGCGCGTCTCCGATAGAGTGAAACTCGGCAAGGACAAGCAGGTCGGCTTTGGCGTCGGTGATGGTCGCGTCACCGCCGACATGGCGGTGTCGCATTTCTCCGGCGGCGGCAAGAACCTGCTGCTTCAGTTCGATACGCAAATGCCCGGCGGCCGTGCCGGAAGGCTCGATCGCAAGCAGCAGGCGGCGCGCAACGCGGCGATCGAGGCGGCGCTGTTGGCGGAAGGCACGCCGGCGGTGACGCTGTCGCCGGCGACCGAGGCGCAGGCGCGCGCGATGGGCCGCGCTATCGGCGGGCGCATCGTCGCCTTTGCCAAGGAGCGCGGTTGGCTGACGACGGCGGAAGTGGCCGCGGCCATGCCGGCGACAACGCGGCCGGCGCCGAAGCCATCGCCGTCGCACCCGACCAGGCCCGGCGGAATGTAAGTCAGCGCCCTTCGCGGCGCGCCATAAAGGCCAGCCGCTCGAACAGGTGCACGTCCTGCTCGTTTTTGAGCAGCGCGCCGTGCAGCGGCGGGATCAGCTTCTTCGGATCGCGCTCACGCAAAATCTCCGGGCCGATGTCCTCGACCATCAACAGCTTGAGCCAGTCGAGCAGCTCCGAGGTCGAGGGCTTCTTCTTGATGCCGGGCACCTCGCGGATCTCGTAGAACAGCTTCAAGGCCTCCGACACCAATCGTTGTTTGATGCCGGGGAAATGCACCTCGATGATCGCCGTCATGGTGTCGGCGTCGGGAAAGCGGATGTAATGGAAGAAGCAGCGGCGCAGGAATGCGTCGGGCAATTCCTTCTCATTGTTGGAGGTGATGACCACGATTGGGCGTCGGCGCGCCTTCACCGTCTCGCTGGTCTCGTAGACAAAGAACTCCATGCGGTCGAGCTCGAGCAGCAGGTCGTTGGGAAACTCGATGTCGGCCTTGTCGATCTCGTCGATCAGCAGCACTGGCCGCTCGTCGGCGACAAAGGCGTCCCACAATTTGCCGCGCTTGATGTAGTTGCGGATGTCCGGCGACGCGCGCGTCGCCGAGCTGGCTGTCGCGCAGGCGCGACACCGCGTCGTATTCGTACAGGCCCTGCAGCGCCTTGGTGGTGGACTTGACGTGCCACTCGATCAGCGGCGCGCCGACCGACTTGGCGATCTCCAGCGCCAGCACGGTCTTGCCGGTGCCGGGCTCGCCTTTGACCAGCAAAGGCCGCTCCAACGTGATCGCCGCGTTGACCGCGATCTTCAAATCGTCGGTCGCCACATAGGCCTTGGTGCCTTCAAACCGCATGCAATTTCTCACTTCCGCCGGTCGTGGCCGGGCATAGCCGTCCAAAGGACGGCGTCGCTTCGCTCGCCTATGTCCCGGCCATTTACGCCTTCCTGACCTGCATAAAAGGCGTGGATGCCCGGCACAAGGCCGGGCATGACGCAGAATTTCCCTCTCGCCAACGTGATTATGCGGTGATGGCAAGTTGAATGGCTATTATGCGCAAAGCGTATATGTGAGGGCGCGAGGAAACGAATTCGGGAGGCTTTGATGCCCCGCTTGCTGCTCGGTTTGATCTTCGCGCTGACGCTGGCCGGCGCCGCGGCTGCGCAAATGGCGCCGCTGCCCAAGCCCGGACCGGGGCAGGCGGTGGCGACCTTCGCCGGCGGCTGCTTCTGGTGCACCGAGTCCGATTTCGATCACCTGCCGGGCGTGGTCTCGACCACTTCGGGCTATACCGGCGGCCATGTCGCGAACCCGGATTATGAGCAGGTTTCGGCTGGACGCACCGGCCACGCTGAATCGGTGCAGGTGATCTACGATCCGAGCAAGGTCACTTACCAGCAACTTCTGACTTATTACTGGCACCACGTCGATCCGACCGTGAAGGATCAGCAGTTCTGCGATCACGGCAATCAGTACCGCACCGCGATTTTCGTGCACGACGACGAGGAGCGCAAACTGGCGGAAGCCTCGAAGCAAAAGGTCGCGGCCGAACTCGGCAAGCCGATCTATACCGAAATCGCGCAGGCCGGACCGTTCTACCCGGCGGAGGAGTACCACCAGGATTTCTACAAGAAGAACCCGGCCAAATATAAATTCTACCGCTGGAACTGCGGCCGCGATCAGCGGCTGCAAGCGATCTGGGGCTCGCACAAGGGAGAGGGATGATATGATCAACCGACGCGCCCTGTTGCAGACCGGCGTCGCGCTTGGCGCAGCCGCGGGCCTGAGCAAATTCGCATACGCCGCATCAACCTCGTCAGAAAAGGCAGGAGTAAAAATGACAACCGCCGACGCAACCGTCGATTTCAAGCATCTGAGCGACGCCGAGTGGCACAAGCGCCTGAACGCGGAGCAGTATTACGTGCTGCGCAAGCACGGCACCGAGCGCGCCGGCACCTCACCGCTCAACAAAGAGCACCGCAAAGGCACCTTCGCCTGCGCCGGCTGCGACCTGCCGCTGTTTGCCTCCGACACCAAGTTCGACAGCGGCACCGGTTGGCCGAGCTTTTATCAGCCGCTAGCGGGCGCGGTCGGCGAGACCACTGACCGGTCGTTCTTCATGACCCGCACCGAGGTGCATTGCAGCCGTTGCGAGGGCCATCTCGGTCACGTCTTCAACGACGGTCCGAAGCCGACCGGTCTGCGCTACTGCATGAACGGTGTGGCGATGAAATTCGAGCCCGCCGCGGCGTCCTCGAGCTAAGCTAAAGCTGCAGCACCAACGCGCAGCCGGTCCCCTGCTGCCCCGTTAACCTGGAACCCGGAAAATATCGGCCGGGCGAGGTTGCGGGCAGCATCGGCCGGCTCGCGCCGTGGTGCGGCAAAACCAGCCAAGTCACTGAAACGTCACAAAAATCGCTTTCGGCGCCGACCCCTACTCGGATGTTGTAGGGGCGCGAGCGCCCGTATATAAGCCTGCCGCATCGGGAGGGACTTCGTAACCTAAGAACATAAAAAGACAGGGAGTGAAGTGGGATGTTGGCCAAGACCAAGACCTATCGGCCGTCGGACAAAGAGCCGTTTATGAACGAGCGCCAGCGGGACTATTTCCGTTTGAAGCTGCTCGCCTGGCGCGAAGACATACTCAAGGAAGCCAAGGAAACGCTGCAGCATCTGCAGGAAGAAAACCAAAATCATCCCGATCTTGCCGATCGGGCCTCTTCGGAAACCGACCGCGCCATCGAACTGCGCGCGCGTGACAGACAGCGAAAATTGATCGCCAAGATCGACGAGGCGCTCACGCGCATCGACGACGGCACCTACGGCTATTGCGAGGAGACCGGCGAGCCGATTGCACTGCGCCGCCTGGAAGCGCGCCCGATCGCGACGCTCTCGGTGGAAGCGCAGGAGCGTCACGAACGGCGCGAGCGCGTCTACCGCGACGACTGAATCATCCGTTATTGTCATTCAGCCAGCTTGACCTTCGGCACGCGGCGCCGGCGAGTTCGCTGCTCGCGATGTCAAGGCGATGCGCCGCGCGCGCAAGCGCGGCGAAGAAAAAACGCACGCGAATTCCAATGACGAAATTAGCGACCAGCGCTCGGGGCTGATCACCCCTTCGCCGCGGGCCGTCCCAGCAAGCTCGCCATCTCGTCTTCCAGGTTTTCGTACGGCGTCTTGCCGGGCGCTGACGTCGGCGCCGGCTCGAGTTTGGGGGCGGCCTTGGCTTCCGGCTTGGCTTCCGGCTTGGGCTCCAGCTTCGGCTCGAACCTCTGCTCGAACCAGGACTTGCCCTCGGGCTTGGCCTCCGGTCTGGCGTCGAACTTGGGCTCCAGGCGCGGCTTAATTTCGCGCAGCGCCGGCCTTGGCGCATCGGCCGGCTTGCCCGGCGGGTTGACCGCCAGCGGGTCGGTGACCGGCGGGCGGCCTTCCGCCGGCGGTCCGCGGCGTAGCGCCGCTTCAAGCTGGTGCGCCATCTCCGCCAGGTTCTGATCGGTCTGCGCCGGCGCGGGCGGCTCCGGGGCGAGCGGCGGCGGCGCGGCGGCGCGCTGCGGCTCGCCGCGCGGAGCGGGCGCGGCCTCGGGCGGCGCGAGGCGTGAGGTCAATTCGGCGGCCAGCCCGCTCAGCGTGTCGCTGGCGCGGCCACGGCCGGACTGCTCCGGCGCGGGCCAGGGCTCTTCCGCTTGCGGCGCCCGGTGGCGCGCCGGCGGGTTTTGCTCATTCGTCAGTTGCAGCGGCCAGGCGTTATCGGCGGGCATCGCCTGACGCCCCATCGCTTCGGGCGCGCGCGCGGGCTCGCGCGACGCCGCGCTCATGGCGCGCACAATATTCGGCTCGATCACAACGTCGGTCGGGCCGCCGATCATCAAAAGATGTTCGACATTGTCGCGGCGGATCAGCACCAGCCGGCGGCGGCTGTCGACGGCGGCCGCATCGATCACGGCGAGACGCGGCTGGCGTCCGCGGGCATTGCTGGCGCCCATGGGATTGCGACCGAAGCGGCGCACCAGCCAGGCAGTGACCCCGATCAGGATAAGGACCACGACGAACGCGATAAAAAACCGAACGGCCAAAGGCTGCGAGGCCAAAAGGTCGTACATCAATAATGCTCCCTACTTGGTCGTTGTCGTCTCGCGGCCAACCGGAAAGGGATCGCCCAAATGGTTAATTTCCCCGGCACCATTCGCCGCCCGCAACCGTAACAGAGGCATAGCAAATAAACTGAACTTTGCCACCCAGTCTGGCCGTTTTTGGGGCAGACCACAGCGGCCATGGTTAAATCGGGGCCGGCGCTAAGTTGTTAATTTACCAACTGTTAACCATAGGCCCGGCAAAGTTTGCCGAGCGCTAAGATGGTGGCGCGAGCGCGCTTTCGCAGCTTGGCGGCCGCCTGAAAAAAGCCGATGCGTTCGACGATTTGCTGCGCGGCTGGATTTGCCGCAGCGGCAAGGCCCTCACCGACGCCGCGGCGCACTCTAGCGTCGTGTCGATTTCCCGCACCCATCGCGCGAATCGAATTATCCAAGGGCCGTAACGCCTGTTGACGAGTAACCCTTGCGCCAACGGGGCGGCTTAAGGCACTCAGGGGGCTAAGCCGCTTCGGCCGCGGCGCCGCGAGGTCTAAGACCGCCATGGCGACTCAGGATCCCGCGATGCAGGACCCGGCGCGCGAGCAAGATCAGGGGACGCACGCGTTGCGCGGCGGTTCGGTTGGCCTGGTCCTGCTGGTCGCCGCGGCCCTGGTCGCCGCCGCCGCCGGCCTGATCTATGTCGGCCGCGACCACGCCGAAACCTTCATCGTGACGCTGTTGGCGGTGCTCGGCACCGTGGGCGTGTTTGCGCTGTTCGCGCTCGCCGCAGGCCTCATGCATTTCTCCGCCCGCCGGCAGGCCAATCCACTGCTCAACGCCGTGATCGACAACGCCAGCGACGGCATCGTCGTCACCGATCAGAAGGGCCGCGTGCTTTACGCCAACGATGCCTATCGCGATCTGGTCGGCGCCAGCAGCGCCACCGAGGTAAGACCGATCGAGCGGGTCTTCATCGGCGATCCGGACGTTTCCGAGTCGATCTACCGCCTGCTCAAGGCCGCGCGCGAAGGCCGCCGCCTGCACGAAGAGGTGCGCATTGCCGGCACCGAAGGCGCCCGCTGGCTGCGCCTCAAAGTGCATCCGCTCGATGCGGACAATGCAGGCACGACCGTCTGGTCGATCGCCGACGTGACGCGCGAGCGCGAGCGCCAGGAAAACGTGTTCCAGGAACTACAGCACGCCATCGACTATCTCGATCACGCGCCGGCCGGATTCTTCTCTGTGGATGCGAATGGGTCGGTGGTCTATCTCAACGCCACGCTCGCCGAATGGCTCGACCACGATCTGGCCCAGATCGCCGGCGGCTCGCTCAAGCTCAACGATATCGTCGCCGGCCAGGGCGCCGCCTTGCTCACCACGCTAAGCGCCGCGCCGGGCGAAGTGAAGACCGACGTGATCGACCTCGATCTGAAGACCCGCACCGGCAAGCCGGTGGCGGTGCGGCTGTTGCATAAAGTGGCGTTCGGCGCCGATGGCGCGCCCGGTCCCTCGCGCACGCTGGTGCTCAACCGCGCCCGCAAGGAAGGCAGCGATCCGCAACGCGCCGCCGAAGTGCGCTTCATGCGCTTTTTCCAGAACACCCCGATGGCGATCGCCACCGTCGATCGCACCGGACGCCTCGCACGCAGCAACGCGCGTTTCGCCTCCGCCTTCGACGGCACGCTCAAAGGCGGTTCGATCCTGGCAGTGGTGGCGGAACGCGACCGGCCGGCGCTGGAAGCCGCCATCCGCAAGGCGGCCAAGGGCGAGGGCGACATCGCGCCGGTCGAGGCGGCGCTGCTCGGCAGCCCGGAGCGCTGGGCCAATTTCTTCGTCTCGGCGGTGGAGGAGGCGGACCGCGACGGCGAAGCGGCGATCGTTTACGCGCTCGAGACGACCGCGCAGCGCACGCTGGAGAACCGCGTCTATCAGCAGCAGAAGATGGAATCGGTCGGCCAACTCGCCGGCGGCATCGCCCACGACTTCAACAACGTGCTCTCCGCCATCATGATGGCGACCGACTTTCTCCTGAACGCGCACCGGCCGACCGACCCTTCGTTCAAGGACATCATCCAGATCAAGCAAAACGCCAACCGCGCCGCGGCCTTGGTGCGGCAATTGCTCGCCTTCTCGCGCAAGCAGACGCTGCGCCCGCAAATCCTCGATCTGGGCGAGACGCTCAGCGATCTCGGCATGCTGCTCAAGCGGCTGATCGGCGAGAAGGTGACGCTGGAGGTCGTGCACGGGCGCGATCTGTGGCCGGTGAAGGTCGACCTTTCGCAATTCGAGCAGGTGATCGTCAATCTGGCGGTCAATGCGCGCGACGCCATGCCGGGCGGCGGCAAACTCACCGTGCGCACCAACAACGTACCGGCTTTTGAAAGCGGCGCACTCGGCAAGGGCATGCCGGAGGCGGACTACGTCTTGGTCGAAGTGACCGATAGCGGCAGCGGTATTCCGGCCGACATTATCGATAAAATCTTCGAGCCGTTCTTTTCCACCAAGGACGTCGGCAAGGGCACCGGGCTCGGGCTGTCGACGGTCTACGGCATCGTCAAGCAAACCGGCGGCTTCATTTACGCGGATTCAAAGCCGGGCCATACCTCGTTCCGCATTTTCCTGCCACGCCACGTGGTGGGGGCGGAGGAGCAACTCACGCAGGTCGCCGACGCTCCGGTGATTGCCGCCGCCGCGCCGCCGGAAACCGCCGCAGCGCCTGCCGATCTCACAGGGCAGGGCACTATTTTGCTGGTCGAGGACGAAGAGGGCCTGCGGGCGCTTAACGCGCGCGGGCTTTCCTCGCGCGGCTACACCGTGCTGGAAGCCGGCAACGGCGTGGAAGCAATCGAAGTGCTGGACAAGCACGGCCACGTCGATCTGGTGGTGTCCGACGTGGTGATGCCGGAAATGGACGGGCCGACGCTGCTCAAGGAGCTGCGCCGGCGCGACCCGAATGTGAAGATCATTTTTGTCTCCGGCTACGCCGAGGAAGCCTTTGCCAAGAACTTGCCGGCCGACAGCCAGGGCAGGGAGCAATATTCGTTCCTGGCGAAGCCCTTCACGCTGAAGCAGCTCGTTGCCGAAGTGAAGAAGACGATGACGCAGTGACGCGTCACATCTGTCCGCTGAGCGCCAATACCAGCACCACGATCAGCAGAACGCCGACAAGGCCGGACGGGCCGTAGCCCCAGCCGCGGCTGTAACCCCAGCGCGGGAAGGCGCCGACGAGTGCGAGGATCAGCAAAACAATAAGGATCGTGCCAAGCATGGTGTGCCCCATCGTTTCCAAGCGCCGATATTCGGCGCGGTCGCCGCAATAACTGCGGCGGAACCAATTTGGTTCCGTGCTCCGTGCGCGTTGTTCCTGCTGCATTGCAACTGAAAAACGATTTGTTTGCGCGACCGCGGCGCTCCGCCGTCGATCACGCTCAAAATATTATGCGGCTGTTCAGTTGCACGTTTGCGCGAGACGCGTTTTTGCAAAAACAATGTTGAAGCGACACGGAAAGACCTTTTCCGTCACTGCAGGCTGTTCCGGCGGCGCCTGGAAATAATTCGATTCCAAGGTGCTGGCCGCTTGCCTGTCATCAGCGGGGTAGCCGGCTTGCGCAAACTGCAGCCCGTCCATCGGGGTCAATTTGGCGAGCGCTGCCCCCGAACCAAGCATCGAAACGACAAGGATTGTCACCAAAAGCTTCACAGTTACTACTCCCTACGCTCGTCCGGTAACGGCCGAGCGGCGCGGGCGTTCCGGGCCGTCTATGACATTGTCGTGACGGCAGCCGCGGGCCGGTTGCGCCCCTTACAAAGCACCACGCATACGCCTATCTTGCCGCTCACCGATTTGGCCGGGAGTACCACACCATGTTTCGTCGCCGTCTGTTGATCGCGCTTGCCGCGATTGCGACTACGCTTGTGTTTGTTGCGACCGATGTGGATGCCCGCGCCGGGCGCGGCTTTTCCGGGGGTAGCCGCGGCATGCGCACGTTCTCCCCGCCGCCCGCGACAAACACCGCGCCGAATGCCGCGGCGCCGATCCAGCGCACGCAGACGCAACCGGGGAGCGCCGGGACCGTGGGTCTGGGCGCACCGCGTCCAGGTCTGTTCGGCGGCGGACTGCTCGGCGGATTAGCCGGCGGCTTCATCGGCGCGGGTCTGTTCGGGCTGCTGTTCGGTCACGGATTTTTCGGCGGCTTGGGCGGGTTTGCCTCGGTCATCGGTTTGTTGTTGCAGGTCGCGCTGGTCGTGATCGTCGCGCGCCTGCTGTTTTCCTGGTGGCAGCGGCGCAATACGCCGGCCTACGCCGCACCGCCCGGCGCCGGTCCCGATGCGGGCGGCCATGCGTTCGGTGGATTGGGCGCCATGTTCGGCAGCACTGCGCCGGCCGGCGAGCCGATCACCATCGGCAAATCCGACTACGACGCTTTCGAGCAATTGCTCGGCGACATCCAGGCCGCCTATTCGGCGGAGGATGTGCCCGCTTTGCGCACCAAGGTGACGCCGGAGATGGTCACTTATTTCTCCGAGCAGCTTGCCGAGAACGTCAGTCGCGGCCTGGTCAATCAGGTGACCGATGTAAAACTGCTGCAAGGCGATCTGGCGGAAGCCTGGCGCGAGGGTGACAGCGAATACGCCACCGTCGCCATGCGGTTTGCGCTTACCGACCGCATGGTCGAGCGCGCCAGCGGCCGTACCGTCGAGGGCGGCACGCCCGACGAGGTCACCGAACTGTGGACTTTCATGCGCGCGCGGGGCGGTGACTGGCTGCTCTCCGCCATCCAGCAGACGTGATTGCCGGCAATCGCATAAGGCGCGCGACGCGCCGGCGATTGGAGGTCTTCATCGTTCGTTAAGGCTCGCGGCGGCGAGCGCGGCGTTATGGGCCGGTTCTTGCCAATTTCGCGTCTCCGAAACGTCATATTGGCCGTCCGGGGCGCGCGCACCGTTGACCTTACGCCGGATTCCGTTTATGTCGCCGCGCGCAACCTGGTTTTCGGCCTCATCTTGCTGCCACGCTTCCCGACTTTGGGTCAGCTGCCTCAAGTGACCTCCCAAAACTCGTGGTGTTGCCGCCGGTGCGATGCACGCGCAGGCGTTCAACAGAAGTGTGAAAGGAACTATGATGCCCGTCGGAACTGTAAAGTTCTTCAATACCCAAAAAGGCTTCGGCTTTATCCAGCCGGATGACGGCTCCAAGGATGTGTTCGTGCACATCTCCGCGGTCGAGCGCGCCGGCATGCGCTCGCTGATGGAGGGCCAGAAGGTGAGCTACGAGATCGTCACCGAGCGCGGCAAGCAGGCTGCCGGCAATCTGCAGTCGGCCTGAGGCGCGCGCCGACGCCCAACAGCAAGAAGATGCACGAGATCGAGCCCGGCGGCGACGCCGGGCTTTTTGTTTGCGGCGCCGCAAGGGTCTACACCTATGTGTTGTAATATCCCTCTTTATTCTCATAGGATGTATGTTGGGCAAGGTTCGGCGATCATGGGGGCGCGTTATGGAGCTTGGCGCATCGATTAAAGAAAGCAAAAAATATATTTCCTCGAAGGTCTAAACCGTTACCTCCTCGATATCCTCCGGCGTTTCCAGCGTTAGTTCGTTCATTGTTGGCACGCGGCACGAAGTGCTGACGACGGTACAAGTTTTAGAAGAGGAATATAAAAGAATTTGGGGCGAGTCAGTCAGCTTTGGTAGCGAGCAGGCCTACCGTACCAAGGTTCATGAGGCCGAAAGAGAGCAGGCAGCGCTCTGCCTATCCGGTGGAGGTATTCGCAGCGCCGCATTTTCGCTTGGCGTATTGCAGGTCCTGGCTAAGCAAGGGTTGCTGACAAAATTTCATTATTTATCTCTCGTTTCGGGCGGCGGCTATGGCACCGTCAATACCGATTTCCCGCATGAAACTACGATCGATCAGTGGTTCTCGGAATCTCAATTCGAGAGCTATCGCAGGCTTGGATATTATCTGACTGAGAAATTATTCAGTAAGCGTAAGGGAGCGCGTACCATGGCGGGTTTCTTTTCCACGGTGAAGAGACTGGAGGCCAGGCTTAAGCCCGATCCCGATGCTGACCCCGCGAAGGACGCGTCGCTCAAAGTGCCAGTTTGATCGCTGGCGCCTTACCGTCGGCCGCTCTAGGATCGGCGCTCTCGGGAGAAACAAATTCATGGACATCATCGCTTGCGGATCGCGGCCCTCGCGCAAGATGGGCGCGCCGAGCTTCACCGGCACGGTGTGGCAGGATCCCATCATCCAGGCCCCGGACCCGGCGCTGCTGCGCTCGGCCTGGGTGCGCTTCGAGCCGGGCGCGCGCACGGCGTGGCATACGCACCCGCTCGGCCAGACACTGCACATCACCTCAGGGATCGGCCACGTGCAGACCTGGGGCGGCCCCATCCGTCAAGTCCGCGCCGGCGACACCGTATGGATCCCGCCGGGGGAAAAGCATTGGCACGGCGCCACGCCCGAGCACGCGATGGAGCACATCGCCATGCAGGAGCATCAGGGCGGCGAGCATGTGAAATGGCTCGAGCCGGTCACCGACGAGCAATATGGCGCCAAGCCTGCCGGCTGAAGCTTGCGGTCCGGCCGGTCGCAGACAACCTTTCGTGACCGCCGGAATAGCGTCGCAATCTCGGGGTTCTCTTCTCTCGACGGCGGGGCGACGGGCTTCCGCCAAGTCGGGAGGTTTCCAATGATCGCAATGAAATGGAGCATGCCGCTGGCGGCGTGCCTGACCCTGTTCACGGCGCCGCTGGCCGCGCAACAGGCCAATATGAGTTTTTTCGTCACCAGCCACGGACCGGGCAAGGGCGCCGATCTGGGCGGTCTGGCCGGCGCCGACAAGCATTGCCAGGACCTCGCCGCTTCGGTGGGCGCGGGCGGCAAGACGTGGCACGCTTATTTGTCGACGCAAGGTGCCGGCGCGGTGAATGCGCGCGACCGCATCGGCAAGGGTCCGTGGCAGAACGCCAAGGGCGTGGTGATCGCCACCAGCGTCGACGATCTGCACAGCGCCAACAACAAGCTGACCAAGCAAAACGACCTGTCGGAAAAAGGTGAAGTGATCAACGGCCGCGGCGACAAGCCGAACCGTCACGACATCCTCACCGGCTCGACGCCGGACGGCAAAGCCTTTCCCGCCGACAAGGACATGACCTGCAAGAACTGGACGAGCAGCACGCAGGGCACGGCGATGGTCGGCCACAACGACCGTATCGGATTGCGCGATGACGATGCCTCCAAGTCCTGGAACTCGTCGCATCCCTCGCGCGGGCCGGACGGCGGCTGCTCGCAGAAAGACCTGCAGTCGACCGGCGGCGACGGGCTCTTGTACTGCTTCGCGTCGAAATGAGTTTCGAGGCGCTCACGGCCGCGCGCTGCCTTGTGCCGATTGAACTTGCCGGCTTCGCCCAGCAAAGCCATGCTGGGAACGGCAAGGCCGGTTGAGCAGGAGCGTTAAGCCGTGAGCGTCGAATTCCTGATTACCTCGTTCATCGTCATCATCTCGCCCGGCACCGGCGTGCTCTACACGCTGGCCGCGGGGCTTTCGCGCGGGTCGCGCGCCAGCATCATCGCCGCGTTCGGCTGCACGCTCGGTATCGTGCCGCATATGGCGGCGGCGATCTTGGGTTTGGCCGCGCTGCTGCACGCCAGCGCGCTCGCCTTCCAGGTCTTCAAATATATCGGCGTCGTTTATCTGCTCTACATGGCCTGGAACACGCTGCGTGAGCGCGGCGCCTTGAAGGTTGAGAAGGAAGTCGGCGCCCGCTCGGCCGTGCAGGTGATCATGACGGCGATCCTGATCAATTTCCTCAATCCGAAGCTGTCGATTTTCTTCATGGCGTTCCTGCCGCAATTCGTCAGCGCCGGCGAAGCGCATCCGCTCTCGCGCATGTTGGAATTGAGTGCGCTGTTCATGCTGATGACCTTTTTGGTCTTCGTCGGCTACGGGCTGTTCGCCGCCTCGATCCGCGACCACCTGATCACGCGGCCGCGCGTTTTGACCTGGATGCGGCGGAGCTTCGCCGCCGCCTTCGTCGCGCTCGGCGCCAAGCTCGCTTTGGCCAACCGCTGAGACGCGGCGCGGCATGTTCCACCGCCGCCCGGCGGCGATTTTTGCGCGCCCACAGGGGGATTCCGGCTCGGAATTCCTTAACTGTTTCCTCCCTATAAACGTTCACCACAAGGGCCGGACACCCCTTCGCGCCGTATATGGGGCGACAGCGCTATGGCTGACATCGACAACGTTTTGCTGCTCGGCGCCGACGCGCTCATCTATTTTGCCGCGCTCGCCACGCTGCTGCGCGCGCGCAGCCGCTTCGGGCTCGGCGCGTTTTTCTGCGCGCTCGGCGTGATGCACTTTCTGGAGACGTATCTCGCCAGCATCTTCTACGTCTCGCTGCCCTACGGCATCGTGACCTCGCCCGGCTCGACCGTGCTGTTCACCGGCAAGCTGATGCTGCTGCTGCTGCTCTACATTCGCGAGGACGCGGTGGTGGTGCGCCAGCCGATCTACGGTTTGCTGTTCGGCAACGTGCTATTGTTCGCGCTCGCCTTTGTCATGCGCCACCACACGCTGGTTGCGCTCGCGCCGGGCCGCGCCGCCGATTTCGGCTTCCTCAACGAGCTTGGCGCCTTGATGGTATGGGGAACGGCGATCCTGTTCTTCGACTGCATCCTCATCATTTTGCTCTACGAACGCTCGCGCCTCTGGTTCGGCGATCATGTCCTGCCGCGCTTGGCGCTCTGCGGCGCCATGGTGCTCACCTTCGATCAAGTAGCGTTCTTCATCGGCTTGCACACATTGACCGGCGCCGGATTGCCGGTGCTGATCGGCGGCTGGATCGCCAAGATGGCGGCGGTGGCGTTCTACAGCGTGCTGGCCGCCATCTATCTCATCTATGTTGAACGGCCGCTCGGACGCAGGCAGACGCGGCGCATCTGGGACGTGTTCGACACGCTGACCTACCGCGAACGCTACGAGGACTTGCTGGCGCGCACCGGCAGCGACGCGTTGACCGGCGCGCTCGACCGCCATTCGCTGGAATCCTACGGCCGTGCGGCGGTCGAGCGGGCTGCCGCCGCCGGACGTCCGTTGACGCTGTTCCTGATCGACATCGACCATTTCAAGGGGTTCAACGACCGCTTCGGTCATGCCGCCGGCGACCGCGCGCTCAAGCGCATCACCGCCGAGATCATGACCGCCGCGCGCGTCTCCGATTTCGTCTATCGTTACGGCGGCGAAGAATTCGTGGTCATCGCCGACGGTATCGCCGGCCATGATGCGCTGGCGCTGGCCGAGCGCATTCGGCGCAAGATCGCCGGCATGCCGGCCGACGGCCCCCAGGCGCGCATCACGACCAGCATCGGCACCGCCTGTTGCCCGCGCGACGCCGCCGATTACGATCGGCTGTTCGAGGTGGCCGACAAGCGGCTTTACGAGGCGAAAGCCGCCGGCCGCAATCGCGTGGTCGGCGCGCCCCAGGAACCTGTCGAACAAGCCAGCCTGGTGCCGGCGGACTGACGACCCCCCTTGCGGTCATTCCGGGACGCGAGCGAAGCTCGCGGACCCGGAATCCAGTTCCATGGATTTGCTCGGTTCCGAATTCCGGGTTCGCGCTTACGCGCGCCCCGGACTGACGGAGTAAAATCGCATGCGCTACCAGTTGTATTATTGGCCCGGGATTTAGGGACGCGGCGAATTCGTGCGGCTGGCGTTGGAAGATGCCGGCGCGCCTTACGACGATGTCGCGCGTAAAGCGGGCGGCACGGGCAAGATGATGGCAATGATGGAGGGCGGGCGCGACAAGCATCCGCCTTTCGCGCCGCCCTTCCTGAAGGCCGGCAGACTGGTGATCGCGCAGTCAGCGGAAATTTTGTCTTATCTCGGGCCGCGCCTGAAGCTTGGCCCCCGCGAGGAAGCCGGCCGGCTCTGGCTGCACCAATTGCAGTTGACGGTGACCGATTTCGTCAAGGAGATTCACGACACGCATCATCCGCTCGGCGGCGAATTCTATTATGCGGACGCCAAGCCCGAGGCCAAGCGTTTCACCGAGAACTTCCTTGCCGAGCGGGCGCCGAAATATCTCGGCTATTTCGAGACCGTGCTGAAGACGAGCGGTGGCGAGAACGTGCTCGGGCGCAAATTCAGTTACATGGACCTGTCGCTGTTCCAGGTGATCGAAGGCTTGCGTTACGCCTTCCCCAAGGCGATGAAACGCATCGAGCGCGGTTGTCCGCGTGTCGTCGCCGTGCGCGACCGCGTGGCGGAGCGCCCGCGCATCAAGAAATATTTGCAATCGCCGCGCCGCATTGCTTTCAACGAGGACGGCATTTTCCGGCATTATCCGGAGCTGGATGAATAATTCTGCCGTCATCATCCGCGAAAGCGGATGATCCAGTAATCACGATATTATCGATGGCTACTAGGTCCCCGCCTTCGCGGGGACGACGGTTGAGGGTGGCTCACCCACTCGCGTTGAGCGTCTTGCCGCCGGCGCTGGCGGGCTTTGCCGACACCAGCGTGAACGCGATCACGCAAGGGGTCGTGCCGTTGTTGACCCAATTATGGATGGTGCCGCGCTGCACCAGCACGTCGCCGGCTTTCAGGTGCACCGTGCCGACGTCGAGTTCCATGTCGATTTCGCCGGCAATCACCACGGCGTAATCGATGCTGTCGGTGCGATGGTTGCGCGGGGCGACGCCGGGCCCGAAGCTGACGACGCGGAAGACCGTGCCGTTGTCGACAGTGGTGCCGATCTTTTTACGCGAGGGGTCTTCGCTGCCGTTGTTGTCGACCGGAAAGCCTTGCGTCGACCAGATCACGCTATATTGGGCGCCCGGCCGGTGCGAGAACACGTTCTGGACCGGCTCATCGATCAGCACCTTGGCGCGGCCCTGGTCGTCATGGCCGGTAACAACGCGGCGGATTGTCAGGCTCATCGAATAGTCCTCCCGTATTAGTCGGCCGGCGGCCGTTTTTTGCCGCTCTCGTGCCAGAGCAGAAAAAGCCCCGAAGCGACCACGATCGCCGATCCCGTAAGCAGGGCCACCGTCGGCACGTCGCCCCAGAACACGAACCCTAGGATCATCGCCCAGACCAGCGCGAAGTAATAGAACGGCCCGACCGCGGCCGGCGGCGCCAGCGACAATGCGCGCGTCCACCAATACTGACCGAAGCCGTTGAATACGCCGGCGGTGATCATGGCGGCGGCGTCGCGCCAGGTCGGCATCTGGGCGCCGAACACCACCATCGCGACGACGAAAAAGGCCGTCATGAACAGCATCTGATACATGGTCAGCGTCTCCGCCAACTCCGTCGCGCTCATGCCGCGCACCGCGGCGGTGACGCTGCCGAACATCACCGCATTGCCGATGGCAAACAGCGCGCCCAGCCGAAAGCTGTCAGCGCCGGGCGCGGCCACCAGCAGCACGCCGAGGAAGCCGATCAGCAGCGCCAGCCCCCGCGCGAGCCCGATTCTTTCCTTCAGCCAGATGGCGGCGAACAGGGTGGCGAACAGCGGCCCGGAAAAATTGATCGCCATGGCGCCGCCGATCGGCATCAGGCTGAGCGCAATCACGATCAGGCACTGCGCCACGCTCTGGGCGACGCTGCGGCCGGCATGGTCGCGCAGCCGCTTGGTATAAAACACGGTGACGCCGTGGCGCGGCAGGATCAGCAGCGAGACGACGATGAGGGAGACGCTGGAGCGGAAGAACAGCACCTCGGCGAAAGAATAGGTGGCGACCTGCCATTTCGCGATCGCCGTGGAGCCGGCAAACATCACGGTCGCGCTCAGCATGAAGGCGATGCCGAGCGGCACGCGGTCGGCGCGGCGTGTGGGGGCTGCAAGTCGGTCGGCGGTCACCGGAAACGGGCCTTGGCAAGGACACGGAGGCGCGTCACCTAGCACGTCGCTGCTTTTGTCGGCAGGCCTTTGCGCGAATGGCATCCGTCGCGCCCCGCATAGCGGGGCGCGGTTTGCCGGAAATCGCCGATGCCGCCGCGTTACGGCAGGTCGGAAACGATCTTCATGAATTCGTCCACGGTCCAGGCGCGCGCGGTACGGCTGCGCACATTGCCGGCCGCACCGTTGGCCAGCGCAAATTTGGCGACGTTGTCGCCATTGGCGGTTTCCACGAACAGCACGAGGTCGCTGTCGCCGGAGGTGAGGTAGACCTGCTTGATCTCGCAGCCGCACTTTTTGGCGAGGTCGCGCGAGGCCTGCGCGCGCTTGGGCGCATCCTTGATGCCGCGGATACCCTGGTCGGTGAAGTTGATCGACATGATGAACAGCATGGTCGTTCCCCGATTAAATGTCGTCCCACGGCGGCATCTTCGGGCAAAGCAGGCGAGGAGAAAAGAGGGAAAGGCCGCGGAGTGGCGGCTTAAGCTCTGCGCCGGCTTTTGCGCTTTGCCCGGCGTTGGCGCGCAAGCCGCGCGGCGCGGCGTTTGTTTAAGCCGCGCAATTCGCGGGCGCGCTTGGCGCGGCGGCGCCGGCAGCGCGAGCATTTGCAATTCGACTTGCCGATGACGTTTTTGAGATAATCGATGCCGTAATTGTAGACGATTTCCTCGCCCGGCTTGATGTTGCGCAAGGCAAAAATGAAGATGCGCTTCTTGACGATGGTGGTGTCGGCGTTGGGGTTGCAGGAGTGGTTGGCGTAGCGCGCGAGATTGCTGCGCGGCGTGCCGTCGATGGTCCAGCGGCTGTTGATCTCGTAGAGGTAGCGGTTGCCGCGGCTTTCGATCTTGTCGGCCGCCTTGGTGGTGAGCAGGCGGCCTTTGTATTCGGCGATGCGCGAGCGCTTCTTGATCGGCGCGGTGGCGAACAGACCGAGGCCGGTGCGCGAACGGCCGACGCGGAACAACCTGGTCGTCTTGCTTTTCTTCTTGGGCATTACGCGCTGAGCAATTCCAATGCGACGTGCTGCCGATAAAAGAACGCCGCGCCTGCGTCAATGCGCGATTTCAAACGCTGGGCAAAACTCTAAACCGCTTCAGACGCCATACATCGCCATGGCGATGGAAAAGAGCACGATGCCGATCCATTTGACCACGGTCGGCAGCGCCACCAGCGCGCAAGCGAGGCCCAGCCTGCGGTCTTTCAGCGCCAGGACGATGGCGGCGATCGCGGCCAGCGGAAATACGAGAATCTTCAGCACAACCACGAGCCCGCCCAAGGTGAAGTCGAGTTCCAGCCCGTTGATCGGGATCGACCAGACGTCGTCCAGCGCCCAGGTCACCAGCGCCAGAGTCGCCAGCGCGATGACGGCGCGGCGCAGCTTTCCCGTCGCCGCGAACCACAGCGCCGCCACGGTGATGAGCGGCGCCAGCACGATGCGCACGCTGACCAGCGTCTGCGCAAAACGCAACAGCGCGGTTTCGTGCCCGTAATCGACGAACAGGATGGGGAGGGCGGTGAGGGCGTCCCACAGCTCGTAGGCCGCCAGCACGGCAAGCGCGATGCGCAGCCAGCGGTGCCGCGTCGGGGCGGCCACAACGGTGGTGGTTTCGCTGGTGGTCATGGCAAGCGCCCCCCAAGCCCCATAACGGGTGCTATGGCGAATTATAGGTTTGGTCGCCGCGTCGGGGCAAAGGTTCATTCGGGACCCAGGCCCGCGCCGCCGGACCCCGGACGCCCCAAACATTTGCCGGAACGGGTGAACCTTTGACGGCCCTGGCCGCGACTAAGGCTCATCGCTTCATCCGCAAGGGGGCTTCCCATGAATGGCTTGAAAATCGGCATCAGCGCGGTGATGGTCGCCATGCTGGTTTTATTCGCGATCTCGGCGCCCGCGCCAGCCGCCGATGAATCCGGGCAGAAGCCGCCGGCAGAGGCCAGCAAGCAGGAATGCATCGTCGATAGCGCCGACTTCAAAATGGACGGCACGTCGCCGACTTTTGTGATCGCGCTGGAGAACAAATGCGAGAAGCGACTGCGGTGCAAAGTCTACGCCACCGTCATGAGCGCCAAAGGCAACGCGCAAGGTCACGCCACGCTGACGCTGGCGCCGCATTCGCAAGGGGCCAAAGCGAAGCAATCCTACGTGATCAAGGTGAAGATGATGGGCGGCATCGCGCAATCCGGGCGCGAGTGCAAGGCGCTTTAAGCGCGCCGCATTGCGCAGGCTGCTGCGCCGCTTCATGATGGCGGCATGACGGCAAACCCCGAACGCTGGCCCGATCTGCCTTACGCGGCGTGGAAGGACACGCGCGACACGCTGCAGCTATGGACGCAGATTGCCGGCAAGATCCGCCTGGCGCTGACGCCGTGGCTCAATCATTCCTGGCACGTCGCGCTGTATGTGACGGCGCGCGGGCTGACCACCGGGCCGATCCCTTACGGCGAGGGCACCTTCCAGATCGATTTCGATTTTATCGACCACGCGCTGTCGGTGTCGTCGAGCGACGGCGACGCGCGCCGTCTGCCGTTGCGGCCGATGACGGTGGCGGATTTCTACGCGCAAGTGTTCGCGGCGCTGGGCGAACTCGGCATCGACGTTTCCATCGGCACCATGCCCTGCGAGATCGCCGAGTGCGTTCGCTTCGACGCCGACACCGCGCACAAATCCTACGACCGCGATTACGCCAACCGCTTCTGGCGCGTGCTGGTGGCCGCGCACGAGGTGATGAGCCGCTTCCGCACCGGCTTTCTCGGCAAGGCGAGCCCGGTACATTTTTTCTGGGGTTCGTTCGATCTGGCGGTGACGCGGTTTTCCGGGCGGCGGGCGCCGCGCCACCCGGGCGGGGTGCCGCATCTGCCGGATGCGGTGGCGCAAGAAGCTTATTCGCACGAGGTGTCGAGCGCCGGCTTCTGGCCCGGCGGCGGCGGGCCGGTCGACTATGCGGCGTTTTATTCTTACGCCTATCCGGCGCCGGACGGTTTTGCCGCGGCGAAGGTGAAGCCGGCGGCGGCGTTTTTCTCCAAGGATCTCGGCGAGTTTTTGCTGCCTTACGATGCAGTGCGGAGCGCGAGCGATCCCGACGCGGCGCTGATGGAATTTTTGCAGAGCACCTACGACGCGGCGGCGGATTTGGCGAAGTGGGATAGGAAGGCGCTGGAGTGCGCGTTGGGTGAAGCGGGGAAGTGCAGGGTGGTATAATTTCCGTCGTCGTCCCCGCGCAGGCGGGGACCCAGTAATCCCTGAAGCCGCTGGGGTTACTGGATCGTCCGCCTTCGCGGACGATGACAGCAGAGAACGACGCGCGTTCATGCTTGCTGATTCAACTGTCAAACAGCCCCGCCTTCGCCCCTGCGGGCTTCGGCGCGGCGAGCCCGCCTTCGCGCATAGCTCCGCCGCCCGTATTTTTTGTCGAGGCGCCGGGTGCGCCTGTCTTCTTGCGGTCCCCCCGAAAATCGAGGGGGTGGAGCGCCGCGAGGCGCATCCGTAGCTTGATCGTTCCGCGCTTCGGCGAAGAAGCGCGGGCGCCTCTTGGCGCTCCACGGCGGCTCGCGTCTTGCGGGCATTTGCCTCCAAGACACAGGCCCCGGGTCCGCGCTTTTCGGGACGACGAGACTTATCGTCAGTCTCCGTCAGCGAGCTCCTCGCGGAGGGGTCGTAGTGCCCCTCGGGCGGAGCCCCGGGCCTCCCGGGGGCGGGGTTACGAACCCCGCGCGCGGGCGCCGCACCGCCGAGGCGAAGGGAAACCCCTCGCGCCGGCCCGGGAAGCGCCGATGCCGCATCTCCGGCACCGGTTTCTCCCGGATGGCCCCGCCGTCGTAACGTCTCGCGACGACGCCCCTCGGCAGGCCAGGCGGATAGGAATATAGTCTAGGATTAAAGTCAGGTCAAGGGGGATTTTTGCCCGCTTTTTCGTCATGGCCGGGCATAGCCCGTCGAAGACGGGCGTGAACGCCTTTGTCCCGGCCATCCACGCCTTACTGTCTCGCTGTTCTTAAGGCGTGGATGCCCGGCACAAGGCCGGGCATGACGGAGTATGATGCAGCGCCGTTGCACGAGCGCGCGAGGGAGAAGACGACATGACCCAGAAATCCGAATTCCACAATCTGCAAAAGCCGGACGACGGCCTTGAGCGCGAGCTGGCCGAAGGCGTGACCACGCGCATCTTCGCCGGCGAGCAGGCCATGCTGTCGGTGGTGAGCATGGCGCCGAATTCGCAAGGCACGCTGCATCATCACCCCGAGGAGCAATGGGGCGTGCTGCTCGAAGGCTCCGGCGTGCGCGTGCAGGGGGCTGAGGAGATCGCGGTGACGAAGGGCGACTTCTGGCGCACGCCCGGCTCAGTGCCGCACACCTTCCGCGCCGGCCCCGACGGCGCGCGCATCCTCGACATCTTCTCGCCGCCGCGGCCGGAGTACCGGAAGGCGGGGAAGGGGTTTGGGACCTGACGCCGTCTCCGGGCATAGCCCGTCGGAGACGGGCGTGAACGCCCTTTCGTCCCGGCCATCCACGCCTCGTTTTCGTGCCGCTCCTAAGACGTGGATGCCCGGCACAAGCCCGGGCATGACGGGGTGACCGATACAACCAACGGATGTTACCATCAGTCCTTGACGTGTATACAAATAGTCGTATATTTATATGGACGCAGCGATCAAGCCCGTTTTCTGGATGGGTTCCAGCCGCGGCGACTTGCGGGCGATGCCCGAGCAAGTCCGGCGCGATATCGGTAAGGCACTCTATACCGCGCAGCAGGGGTTCGCCGACCCGAAGGCGAAGCCGCTAAAAGGCTTCGGCGGCGCGCGGGTGATGGAGATCGTCGAGCGCGACCGGAGCGGTGACCTATCGCGCGGTCTATACGGCGCAATTCGGCGACACGATCTACGTGCTGCATGTGTTCCAGAAGAAATCGAAACGCGGCATTGCCACGCCGAAGCAGGACATCGCTCTGATCCGCAGGCGGTTTGCTGATGCCGAGCGGCACCACAAGGAAAGGCAGAACTGATGGCGAAGAAAACAAGGATCACGCGCGGCAGCGGCAACGTGTTCGCCGATCTCGGTCTGCCCAATCCGGAGCAGGAATTGCTGAAGGCGCAGCTTTCGCTGCAAATCTACCGCATCGTCAAGCAGCGCGGGCTGACACAGGCGCAGGCAGCCAGCGTGCTCGGCATCAAGCAGCCGCACGTCTCGGCGCTGCTGCGCAACCGCGCCGGCAATTTCTCGGTCGGGCGGCTGATGGAATTCTTGACCGCGCTCGGGCAGGACGTGCGCGTGACGGTGAGAGCCGACTCGGAAGCGGGTGGGGGAAATGGCGGTGGTGGCAGGCTGATCTGGCGCGCGCCCGGCAGCGTGCCGCACACCTTCCGCGCCGGGCCGCAAGGCGCGCGCATCCTCGACATCTTTTCGCCGCCGCGGGCGGAGTACAGGAAGGCGGGGAGGGGGTTTGGGTAGGGGAACGGGCGGTACCGCGGACGCGGCCTGCGAATTTCATGCGCACTAAGGTTTTTTGTAGTCCTTTAGGACCGCTACTATTCGGTCGAGCAAAGGTACAAATCCCGAAAAAACAATCTTATCGGCGTTCGCACGAACAATTCCGGCCAAGGCAACCTTGCCGAATTCATTAGGGCCGAGCTTATCATCTTCTGGGTTGAATGTTTTTCCGGCAAAGGAAGTTTGAAGCAGTGCGGACTCAAAGCAGTCCTCGATCTTTGATTCTCCAGTTGGGCCGACTTCGGGGGTTTTGACAACATATAAATTGTCGCAAATGGGATAAAATTTGGCCTTCGTATTCAGGGCGGCGTTCAGTTTGTATTTTCCGTTGATGAATGGAAATATTTTGTTTGTCCCTGAGTCATTGTCTAACAGCACTATTACTGGAAATGGTAGCGGCTTAAATTTGTACGTCTTAAGTCTCTTCTCATAGCTTTCCATAAGCGATTTTATTGGTGCGGTACCCCCGGTGAGACCCAACACATCTTTTGTGCGACGCCGATAATTGAAAAATCTAATTTTAAGCCTAGGTGGGCTAGCTGTTGAGTCGATCAATTCAGGAAAATTTGCCACCAGCTGGTGTATTGCAGTCCGTAGATAAGCCGCATCGGAAGGTCCTTCACACAGGATAAGCGGTTTGTCTGGCGCGACAAAGTGTTTGAAAAATAGCAAACGCTCGTAGAGTCGTTTCGAAGCAAAAGGTTCGAGCTTCTTTGTAAGGTCATCTCTCCAATCAGATGAACTTCGGACTTGGTCGATGTAGCTAAGGATGCTTTCGATTTGATATGTAGCCGTAATCGATTTTGTAGTTTTTGGACGATAGTAGGAGCCAGACGAGAATAGTGAATGGCACATCAGGCGCGCCGCTTTGAAATATTCCGAGCGGACATTCACTTTTTTATTTACGATTAGTCCTGTTACCGATTGGCGACTGGCGCGGCATTGCATTCGAGTCTTCGGTACGTTTACAGCAAAACCTGCATTCGCAATCGTCGTGACCAAGGGTTTGCCTAGAAGTCCAGGTCGACGTCGCTTTCGAGAAGGACGCTAATTCTTTTGGAAAGTTCGTTTGATTGGTCGAGAATGTAAGGTCGTCGGCGTAGCGCGTGTATGTGCACTTATGCTCTTTCGCAAGCCTAACGAGTCTGACATCCAGAATATGTGCGACGAGATTTGATATAATGGGAGAAGAGGGACTCCCCTGCGGAAGCGATTGCTTGTTGCAAGCAATCTGCGCGATAATCGTTGCTACGGCAGGATTCAACTTAAAATCATTGTTTTTGATGAAAAAACCACGGACCCTGCCGAAATTGATACTTGGGAAAAAATTTTCAATGTCTAGATTTAACACAAAGCGGCGCCCCGTATGAGGCGAAGCGTTTGTTACGATGGACCTGCCCTTGTGGAATCCATGAGAGATTGGTTTTCGCTGATGCTGTTCTTCAATTTCTAGAACGCATGCTGTAAGTAAATCGGTCAACATACGCTGAACTAATTTCAGGCGCTTTATTGGAGCGTCGATAATGCGACTGCCACCATTTTTTTTAGGGATTTGAAATGTCGAATATTTTTGGCCGGGGAAAATATAAAGAAGATAAGATAAGTGCTTGGGCTTGATCCCTAGTAATAAAGCAAATTCCCTGAGGGAGGTAGCTTTCTGAAGTCGCTCAACGGTTTTTGACGACATAGCGAGACTTAGGAAAAAGGCTTACAGGCACTCCTACGCGAACGTCGGTTATCATTCGATCATGGTCATTCGATATAGTTCCATTAGAAGCGTCGCTTCCGACTTTGCATCATATGCCGCGATGCGCAGCAACAAATCTGCCTGTAAGCCTGTATTCCAAGGTAACACAAAATTCCCGCGCAACTAGCGGATGTGGAAGATTTTGCACCGCTTTCCACAAATGTCGTAAGACTTGAAGTCTGTAGCCTAACGAGCCCCCCATGAACGCCCCCGTCACCCCACCCACCGTCCCGCCCTACCACCACACGCCGCTCTTCCCGCTCGGGCCGGACACCACGCCCTACCGCAAGCTCGACGTCGGCGGCGTGCGCGTGGAAAAGGTGATGGGCAAGGACATGCTCATCGTCGAGCACGAGGCGATGCGGGCGCTGGCCGAGGCCGCGTTCAACGACATCAATCATCTGCTGCGCCCGGCGCACTTGAAGCAGCTGCGCAAGATCCTCGACGACCCGGAGGCCTCGGCCAACGACAAGTTCGTCGCCTACGATTTCCTCAAGAACGCCAACATCGCCGCCGGCGGCGTCTTGCCGATGTGCCAGGACACCGGCACCGCCATCATCAGCGCAAGAAGGGCCGGCTGGTCTTCACCGACGGCTCCGACGAGGCGGCGCTCGCCGAGGGCGCGCGCGACAGTTACCTCAAGCGCAATTTGCGCTACTCGCAGCTCGCGCCGCTCTCCATGTTCGAGGAGAAGAACACCAAGTCGAACATGCCGGCGCAGGTCGAGATCTACGCCGAGGGCGAGGACGCCTACAAGTTCCTGTTCATCGCCAAAGGCGGCGGCTCGGCCAACAAGTCGTTTCTGTTCCAGGCGACGCCGTCGATCCTCACCCACGACCGCATGATCGCCTTCCTCAAGGAGAAGGTGCTGACGCTCGGCACCGCGGCGTGCCCGCCCTATCACCTGGCGATCGTCATCGGCGGCACCAGCGCCGAGCTGACGATGAAGACGGTGAAGCTCGCCTCCACGCATTATTACGACGCGCTGCCGACCAAGGGCTCGGAGGCGGGGCACGCGTTTCGCGATCTGGCGATGGAGCAGGAGGTGTGGAAGATGACGCAGTCACTTGGGCGTCGGCGCGCAGTTCGGCGGCAAATATTTCTGCCACGACGTGCGCGTGATCCGGCTGCCGCGGCACGGCGCCTCGCTGCCGATCGGGCTCGGCGTGTCCTGCGCCGCCGACCGCCAGGCGCTGGGCAAGATCACCCGCGAGGGCGTGTTCCTCGAGCAGCTCGAGCAGCACCCGGCGCAATATCTGCCCGAGGTCGATCAGGAAAAGCTCGGCGGCGAGGTGGTGAAGGTGAACCTGCGCCGGCCGATGAAGGAGATTCTGGCGCAGCTCTCGCAGTATCCGGTGAAGACGCGGCTCTCGCTCACCGGCACGCTGATCGTCGCGCGCGATCTCGCGCATGCCAAACTGCGCGAGCGGCTGGAAGCCGGGCAGGGGCTGCCCGACTATTTCAAGGAGCATCCGATCTATTACGCCGGACCGGCGAAGACGCCGGAAGGCTACGCCTCCGGCTCCTTCGGCCCGACCACCGCGGGGCGCATGGATTCGTTCATCGACATGTTCCAGGCCGCCGGCGGCTCGATGATCTCGCTCGCCAAGGGCAACCGCTCGGCGCAAGTGCGCGAGGCCTGCAAGAAGCACGGCGGCTTTTATCTCGCCTCGATCGGCGGCTCGGCCGCCAAGCTCGCCGAGCAGTGCATCAAGAAGGTCGAGGTACAGGAATATCCCGAACTCGGCATGGAGGCGATCTGGAAGATCGAGGTCGAGGACTTCCCCGCCTTCATCGTCATCGACGACAAGGGCAACGATTTCTTCAAAGACTTGAATTTGGGTTGATGCGTCGCCGCGCGCGCACTTACCTCTCCCCGCCGCGCGGGGAGAGGTCGGATCGCGTGAGCGATCCGGGTGAGGGGGCTTATAAATAGCGCTCAAGTTCTTTGAAACGCCCCCTCACCCCGACCCTCTCCCCGCAAGCGGGGAGAGGAAGCGGTCGTCATCGACGACAAGGGCAACGACTTTTTCAAAGACTTGAATCTGGGCTGAGCCTTAGCCTTTAGTCGTGCATCGTTTTTTGTGCGGCGCGAAAAAATCGCACCGTTGTGCGGGAAACATTGCTCACGGTTAACACCGTGGCGCGATGACGCAGCGTTCACCGCCGGCAATGACGAACGCGCCGACGCACCCTATTTCCCCTATAAGGCGTCCTAAACGAAAGTGGCATTGACGCCGCTATCGTTTGCAACGGCAATGGTAACTTATTGATGGACGGTTCGGGGCATGCGCCCGGAAAAGCGCAGTGCTTCGCGCTCCATTGTCCTGAGAGGGAGCAACGACTCACAAATCCATCGATAGGAACCGAGGGGCGACTCGGAAATTCTCACACAAAAACGCATGGAGGAAACGAATGTCTTATTCCGATCATCGTAACAGCGTCTCACGGCGCACATTGCTGCAGGCGGGCGCGGGGCTCGCCGGCGCGGCCTTCGTTACGCCGTTCGCACTGCCGGCTTTCGGCGAGGACAAGCCGGCCATCGGCACCTATCCGGCCGGCTCGTCCGGTTCTTCGGTCACCATCGGCGCCACCGTGCCGCGCACCGGCGCCTATGCGGTGCAAGGCGAAGACGAGCTCAAGGGCATGCAGCTGGCCGTCGAGCACATCAACAGCGGCGATCCGCTGATCCAGAAGATCGCGCCGAAGGTCAAGAAAGGCCTGCTCGGCAAGGAAGTGAAGCTGGTGGTCGCCGACTCGGGCGCCAAGCCGAACGAAGCGGTGCAGGAGCAGCAGCGCTTCATCAACGAGAACAAGATCGTCGCCATGACCGGCTCGACCTCGTCGGCGGTCGCGGTGGCGCTCAACAAGTTCGCCGAGCGCGAGAAGATCCTTTATCTCGTCGCCATCTCCGGCTCCAACGACACCACCGGCAAAGACTGCGTGCGCTACTCGTTCCGCCAGTGCTTCTACGGCGAGACGGCGGCCAACGCCATCGGCCCGGTGCTGGTCAAGGCCTACGGCAAGAACAAGAAGGCGGCGTTCATGACGCCGGACTACACTTACGGCCACACCGTCACCAAGTCGGTGAACGACTACCTCACCGCGCATGGCGGCTGGACCCAGGTGACCAACCAGGTCTCCAAGCTCGGCACCCAGGACTTCAGCCAGTTCCTGACCAACATCGCCAACTCCGGCGCCGAGGTCATCATCAACGTCAACTGGGGCCGCGACGCGGTGCTCTCGGTGCAGCAGGCCAAGCAGTTCGGCTTGACCCCGAAGATGAAGATGGTGATCCCCTACCAGATTCCGTTCCTCGCCAAGGAGACGGGTCCGGCGCTCACCGAAGGCGTCTACGCCGCCACCGACTTCTGGTGGACGCTGGAAGACAAGTTCCCGCTGGCCAAGATGTTCGTCGCCGCCTTCGACAAGAAGTACGGCTACAAGCCCGAATGGGGCGCCAACAACGCCTACATGCAATTCGCCATCTGGGCGCGCATGGTCTCCGAGGCCGGCTCATTTTACCCGCCGGATGTCATCAAGCAGTACGAGAAGGGCGAGAAGTTCGACTCCACCGTCGGTGAAGTGCACTTCCGTCCCGAGGATCACCAGCTGGTCCGTCCGGTCATCATCGTCAAAGGCAAAGCGCCGAAAGACATGAAGAACAAGGAAGACTACTGGGAAGTCACCGAGGTCGTTCCCGGTGCGCCGCTGATGCAGAAGCCGGACGCGTTCGGCTGCAAGCTCGGCGACTACTCCTGACCGCCGTAAAGCCTTCTCCGCGGCGGCGCCGCGGCGAAGGCCTTTTTCGCGATGGCCGGGCCAAGGGCGCAAACTTTGCACCTTGTGACCCGGCCATTTCATGCCTTTTCTGTTGCCAGAACGCGTCAATGCCCGGCATAAAAGCCGGGTCTATGATGCACCGAGACTGAGATTCATCGCGACAAATTGCGGGCGGCAGCGTGATCAACTGGGCGAATTTCGTATCGCAATGTTTCAACGGGCTGGTGCTTGGCGCGCTGCTGGCGCTGATCTCGTCCGGCTTGACGATCATCTACGGCACGCTCGGCGTCCTTAACCTTGCGCACGGCGCCATGTTCATGCTCGGCGGCTATGCCGGGTGGGTCGCCTACACCTATACCGGCTCGTTCATCGTCGCCGTCATCGCCGGATCGTTGTTCGTCATGGCGGTCGGCGTGGTGATGGAGCGCGTGATCATCCGCTCCTTCTACGGCCGCCCGCACGAGGATCAACTGCTGGTCACCTTCGGCCTTAGCATCGTGTTCGTCGAGGCCGTGCGGTTTTTCTTCGGCAGCCTGTCGAAAATGGTGCCGCCGCCGCCGCTGTTCGTCGGCATCACCGATCTCGGCTTCATGATTTATCCAACCTATCGGCTGGCGCTGCTCGGCATCATCGCGGTCGCGCTGTTCGCGCTTTACGTCGTGCTCTACCGCACCCGCATCGGCATGATCGTACGCGCCGGCATCGAGGATTCGGTCATGGTCGATGCGCTGGGCATCGACGTCTACAAGGTGTTCATGCTGGTGTTCGGCATTGGCGCCATGGCGGCGGGCTTTGCCGGCATCGTCAACGCTCCCGTCGTGTCGATCGCGCCCGACGTCGGCGAAGCGATCCTGGTGCAGACCTTCGTCGTCGTCGTCATCGGCGGCGTCGGCTCGTTTCCGGGCGCGGTGCTCGGCGGCCTGATCGCCGGCGAAATCATCTCCATCACCTCGATGTTCAACCCCGGCTATTCCTACGTCATGCTTTTTGTGGCGATGACGGTGGTGCTGGTGGTGCGTCCCTACGGCCTGCTCGGCACGGCCGGCCGCGAATGAAAGCGGTCAACTGATGGTCAGGAAACGTCCCCTTCTTGTCGAGACGCTGACCGCGGTCGGGCTGGTCGCCGCGCCGTTCGTGCTGCCGCACCTTGGATTTTCCCCGACCACGGTCAACCGCATTTTGATCTGGGGTGTGTTCGGCATCGGCTTTGACATCCTGTTCGGCTTTACCGGGCTGTTGTCGTTCGGCCAGTCGGCCTTTTTCGGCACCGGCGGCATGGTCGCCGCCTATCTGCTCACCGTCATGAACTTTCCGCACGTGATGACGGCGATCGTCATCGGCACCATCGTTGCGGCGATCATCGGCTTCCTGGTCGGGCTGATCGCGCTTCGGCGCACCGGCATCTATTTCGCCATGATCACGGTGGCGATCGCGGAGGTGTTCTATTTCGTCGAGTTCAATCCGTTGTCGGCTTTCACCGGCGGCGAAAACGGGCTGCCCGGCGTGCCGACGCCGGTTTTCGATCTCGGCTTTATTACCATAAAATTCGACACCGACTGGTCGCTCTATGTCTTGCTGGCGTTCTGCTATTTCGTCGGCATTGTGCTGGCGCTACGCATCATGCGCTCGCCGGTCGGCGCCATCCTTTCCGCCATCCGCGACAATCCGCTGCGCGCGGCGGCCGTCGGCCACAATATCCAAAGCTACAAGCTCACCGCTTTCGTCATCGCCGCGACCTATGCCGGATTTGCCGGCGGTCTGCTCGGCGTGATGCAGGGCTTCATGCCGCCGGACGCCTTCACCTTCGAAACTTCCGGCCAACTGGTGATGCAGACGGCGATCGGCGGCGCCGGCACGCTGTTCGGGCCTTTGATCGGCGCCACCGTCTGGCTTTATCTCTCCGATTTCTTCCAGACCACGCTGCATCTCGGCGCCACCTGGAAACTGGTGCTGGGTCTGGTGTTCGTGCTGCTGGTCTGCTTCCTGCGCCGCGGCATTTTCGGCGCGCTGGTCGATCTGGCCGGCTGGGTGAGGCGCGGCGGCCGCGCCAAAGCCGAGATCGATCCCGACGCGGGCGCGGACAATGCGACGGAAGCTGACTTCGGTAATCCCTCGGCGCCGGCGACGCTCAACGCCGCGCTTTCCGGCCGCTCGGACACGATCCTGGAGGCGAAGGGCATCAGCAAGCGTTATGGCGGCGTGGTCGCCAACGACAACATCGACTTTGTCGTCCAGCACGGCGAATTGCGCGGCATCATCGGACCGAACGGGGCCGGCAAGAGCACCTTCTTCAAGATGCTGACCTGCGAGGTCCATCCGACGGCCGGCCGCATCGTTTTCGAGGGCCAGGATATTACCGGGCTCAACGTCACCCAGGTTTGCCAGCTCGGCCTCACCAAGAGCTATCAGGTCAACCAGCTGTTCACCCGCCTGACCGTGCGCGAGAACATCACCATTGCCGTGCTCGCCCAGAAGCGCGGCGAATTCCGGCTCGATCTGTTGCGCGAGATCTCGCATATCGAGGGTCTCGACAAGCGGGTGGAGGAAACGCTGGCGCTGGTCCGTCTCAGCGCCCGCGCCGACCGGCGGGTGTCGGATCTTGCCTACGGCGAAAAGCGCCGGCTCGAGATCGGGCTGGCGCTGGCGACCAGCCCGAGCCTGCTGCTGCTCGATGAGCCGCTCGCCGGCATGAGCCCGCGCGAGCGGGTGGAAACGGTCAAGCTTTTGAAATTGATCGGCCGCGGCCGCACCATGATCGTCATCGATCACGACATGGACGCCATCTTCGAACTGGCGGAGAAGATCACCGTGCTGCGCGAGGGCTCGGTGCTGGTGGAGGGCACGCCGGAAGAGATCAAGGCCAACGCCGCGGTGCAGGAAGCCTATCTCGGCGGGGTGCACGCGCCATGAGCTTGCTCGAGGTCAATGGGCTCAATAGCTATTACGGCGACTCGCACATCTTGTTCGACTTGAATCTGCGGGTCGAGGCGCACGAGGTGGTGGCGCTGCTCGGCCGCAACGGCGCCGGCAAGAGCACCACGCTGAAGAGTCTGATGGGCGTGGTGCGGCCGCGCTCGGGCGCGGTGGTGTTCGACGGCGCCGATATCGCCGGCCGTCCGGCCCATACCATCGCGCGCGCCGGCATGCAGCTGGTGCCGGAAGAACGGCGCATCTTCGGCAGCCTCAACGTGGAAGAGAACATCATCCTTGCCGGGCTGACCGCGTCGAGCGCCTGGCCGCTCGAGCGCATCTACGCCATGTTCCCGCGGCTCAAGGAGCGGCGCACCAGTCGCGGCACCGATCTGTCCGGCGGCGAGCAGCAGATGCTGGCAATTGCCAGGGCGCTGGTGCGCGATCCCAAGATCATCCTGCTCGACGAGCCGTTCGAGGGTCTGGCGCCGGTGATCGTGCGCGATCTGATGGCGGCCTGCCGCAAGTTGGTGGAGGCCGGGCAGACCATCGTGCTGGTCGAGCAGAATCTCGCCGCCACGCTGGCGCTGGCGCAACGCGCCTACATCATCAATAACGGCCACATCGTGCACGAGGGCCCGGCCGCCGAGATCAAGGCCGACCCGGATTTGCTGCAGCGGTATTTGGGCGTTTAATCAGTCTTTCGGCGGCGGCCGCTTCGGCATGTTCTTGGCGAACAGCCCGAGCGTGATGGCGTGCGCTACGTATTGCGCGAGACAGCTATAGCCGGCCTCGTTGCGCTCGAACTCGTCGACGACCGCCGCATTTTCCTCGGCCTGCCCCTGGCTGATGATCTGCATCGCTTCGAAGAAGCGGATGACGATGACGTTTTCCTGCGCCCCGACGCGGCGCAAGGCTTCGCGCACCTCGACGTAATGCGCGTCGCGCAGCATTTGCGGCGCGAATTGCAGCCCGACCAGCACGACGTCGACCTTGTGCGCCTTCAGCCAGTCGATCTGATCCTTGACGGTCTGGGCGAATTCCTCGGGCGGCACGTAAGCCAGCGCGTCATTGGTGCCGACCTGCCAAAGCACCAAATCGGGCCGGTTGAGCGCAACCTCGTTCTTCATGCGGGTGGCGGCATTCGCGGCGAGCTCGCCGGAGACGCCGCGGTTGATCATGACGACGTCGATGTCCTTGAGCGCTTTTTCCAGCATCGCTTCGATCAGATCGGTGTAGCTGCTGCCGCGCGTGTTAACGCGGCCGGGTGCCGAGCCGAAGGTGAGGATGCGCAGATCCTTGCGCGTGGCGAGCGCCGCCGCCACGTGCGGCAGCGGCGATCCTTGCGTCAGCGCGGCCGAGCCGCTCTGGCAATTCTTCGAGAACGGCGCGACCGCCGGCAGCACCGGCGTCGACTGCGCGCGCGCGCCGGCGCCGGCGAAAAACGCCGCTACGAGCGCAGCGGCGACGGCGAAGCGGGTTGGGTGCGTTGACGCGATTCGGCAAGCCATGCGGTGAACGCCATAACGATGATTCCGATAACTACCACGAGCGTGTCGATGCCGACAGTGCCGCGATAATAGAAGCGCACCATCTGCGCCGTCAGACTTAACAGCGAGCCGATGCAGAACACGTAGAGCGAATTGCGCCCAAGCATGGCCAACAAACCGATGAATCCCAGCACGGTGCGGTGCAGCAACGGCAGTGCGGCAAGTTTGCGGATGTAGGGAAACGCCATCGAGCCCACCGCCACCAGCGCCAGGAACTGGATCAGCCGCGGCGGCGTCGCGTAGGTCTTGTCGAGGATGAACAACAGCGTCGGCTCCGGCGCATTGGTCGGGTCCCACAACATGTCGAAGCGCATGGCGATCACGGCGTAGATCACGATCGGCAGCGCCACGATGCGGATCCAGAAGATATGCCGGCGCGCGAAAGCGCCAATGCCGGAGTCGGCGCGGGCCATGGTGAAGCCGAGCACGAAGGTCAATTGCCAGGCCAGCGGATTGAAGAACCAGGTGCCCGACACCGGCCAGGTCGGCAGCGTGAGGCGGAAGCTGAGCGCCGCGAGATAGATGGCGAGCGACACCGGCAGGACCAGGCGCGGCGCCGTGCGGTCGATCACCGCAAACAGCGGCGCCATCAGCATCAGCACCACGTAAAGCGGCAGGATGTCGAAATAGCCGAGCTGATGGGTGAGCACGGCGAGCCCGATATGGGTCGTCACCGGATCGTTGAACACGGCGGCGGCGTTGTGCCATTCGAGCAGCAGCGGATTGGCGAGCTCGATCGCGGTCACCGCCAGCATGGCGATCGCCAGCATGGTGATCAGCACCTGCGCGGCATAAAGCTCGAGCGCGCGGCCGAACAGCCGCAGCACCACGTTGCGTGTCGGCATGCTGCGGCCGCCGCCGTCGGCCATCAGCCGCAGCGACCAGCCGGCGAGAAACACGAACAAATCGGCGGCGTCGGAGAACGAGAAGTTGATCAGCGTATAGCGGGAATAGATCAGGCCGGGCACATGGTCGAGGAAGATGGTGATCAGCGCAAAGCCGCGCCAGAAATCGACCGCATTGGGCTCGCGCGTCATTCCAAAACTCCAGCGCCCGGCAATCCGCGATTGTCCGGGCCATCGTGCGGGCGGTCAAGCGCCGTGATCATGCGGCGCGCGAGAATGCCGTCGTTTCGGATTGAGGCGCCGTTTTAATGTTCATTTTACACGTGCCGGCCACGTGCGCGCCCTAGCCTTGTGCCGCGGATTTCACGCGGGAGCGCGTCATGGCATCGACGTTTATTCTGGGTGTGGCGCTCATCGGCGTCACCGTGGTGATGGTGCTCGCGGGCCGGCCGAAGGATGGCGTATCGGCGCCGTTCCTCAAGGTTTGGGCGATCGGCCAGGCCTACGCCTTGGCGGCGATGTCGAGCGCGATCGCCGGCACCGTCATGGTGATCGCCAACTGGCCGTTCTGAGCGGCACGCCGGGGCTCCGGTTGAGTGGCTATTCGCCGTCCTTGCCGGCTGCGGGCGCGCGCACGATCGTCGTCTCGCAACTCAGGCAACGGAACAGATCGTAGTCGGCGCGATCCTCGCGCGACTTGTGCGCCTGCATGGCGATGCCGCAGACCGGGCAGGGACGGATCGGGGGGCGGGGCTGCGCCATCGCGAAAAAATCGGCGAAATGCAGCGCGGAGGTATTGATCCACATCAAACCCGCGGAGGGCGGCGTGCGGACCCCGGTTTCGGCAAACTATGTCAATGCGACCACAGGCTGAACGGCAGCGTGGAGACGCCGGGACAATTCATTTCGCCGATCGCGGATTGCGACAGCTGGCCGCTATAGGTGCATTCATGCCCGTCGAACACCAGCGTCGCCTTGACGGGGGCGTTGGCGCCGGCAAAGCGCAGCCTGATTTGTCCCTGCACCTGCTGCGGCCCGTCATGGGTGCAAAGGCCGACATGGGTGATGGTCATCGGGCCGGATAATTCCGCCGCGTTGGGCGCCGGCGCGGCGAGCCGGGCGGACAGTTCGAATTCGCTCAGGTAACCGAATTTGCCGCTGAGCTGCAGTGATTCGGCGCGCGCCGGCACGCCGAGCATCACCAGCAGGAGCGCTAAAACGGCGGTTTTCATCGCATCCTTCACCGGCAACGGGACAGCCAAGGCAATGCTAGCGGGGGCGCGCGGGGGCCGCAATCGGCCTCGCGGGCCGCTAATCGGCGTCGGTGTCTTTCGGCCTGTCTTCGCGCTCGATGTCGTCGACGCGCACCAAATGCGGCCGGCGGCAGAGCGGGCATTCCAAGGGCGCGATCATGGTGTCGGGTCCGATCAAGTCGTCCGGCGCCGTGGCGCGCACCGTCTGGCCGGTCATCGGGCAGGTGAAGAGGCAGAAAATCATTGCACGCCCGCTGAGCGCCGGAACGCCTTGAGTGGTAACCCAGTGGGGTAAGGCCGCAGGGCGCTGAAAGTTCCAACCGGCCGCAAATCGGCTGGCCCTTGGCTGCTTCAAGCCGGGCCACGCGGATCAAGACAGGCTGGCACCTCGGACGCGAAGCTCGCGGCGCGCTTGCAGGAGAGGCTGTCGTTCCGGCTGGCAAAAATGACGAGGCCGCCAAATGCGGCGGCCTCTTCGCTTCAGACGGCCACGTGGGGCCTTACTTGAGCTGGTCGGAGACGCTCTTGAACTTGTCGTTCAAGGTGCTGCCCAGCGTATTGACGACGGCGATGATGGCGACCGAGATGCCGGCGGCGATCAAACCATATTCGATAGCGGTAGCGCCTGAACTCGTTTTTGAGAAACGCAACGATCTTGGACATTATTCAAACTCCGCTTTGGTGGTTACATACCTGTTCGGTGGCGACATACCGGTTGTGGCGGATGCGCCTTAAAATCGTGTATTGCGGAAAATTCAATTTTTCGAGTTCCCGACAATTCAATTTTTCGGAAAATTGATTGAATTCGAACGAGGCCTCTGCGCAAATTGAGCCTGCCGGCGCCGCTGCCGTGCAATTTTCGGCGCTCGGCAAGGTCGGAACGGCGCCGGCTGAAGCGGTCTGTGTGTGGGGGAGGCGTTTGTGCGCTTCGATGGCTTTGCGCTTGGCGCGATCGGAATTCTACTGACGGCGACCCCTTTGGCGGCGGCCTGCAGCAAGCCGGACGCGCCCTCATGCGCCACGCAGGCAGGACCGTTCGCCAGAGATAAAGCGGCCGACGATTGCCGCAAGGACATGCTGCGCTATCGCGACGATATGGATGCCTATGCGTCCTGCCTGGGCGAGACGTCGGCGAGCGAGGAAAAGGCGGCGCGCGCGGCTTACGAGGACATCCGCGTGCGCTTCAACCGGCGGGCGCGCGGGGAGTGAGGCCGTCCGGAGCGCCGGACTATTCTGAGGAGGAAGGCTAACGAAAGAGGCCGCCAACCGGGGCGGCCTCTTTGCTTTCGACAGCCGTGTGGAGACTACCGATTTTGTGTTCGCCGGCACGAATAGCAATGAGCTGTTAAAAATCCCGGCTGCCGAATCCTTCAATTTTGCGCAAAAGCGATCTGGGCCGCTGCATCGTTCGACGGGGGTTGGCGGCGAGGCGGGCCCGATCGCTTGCCGTCTCCGCACGACCGGCGGCGATCGGCCCAAAATAAAGAAGCCCCGGCGCGCTTCTTGCTCCGGGGCCTCCCTGTTTGTCCGAGGCTCAGACTTAACCCGGACGCCGTCGATCTAGCGCCGGCGGTATTTACAAAGGGCTAAGTTTGGCAGGCTGAGTTTGGCGCCCGGTAATGGTGTGATTTTCAAACTAGGCCTCTACGGGTCAAAATAGGCCAGTACCCAAGCCTATGAAAAGAACATATTGCGAACGGAGAACAAATGGTGTACATTGCCTCCTCAGGTCGATTCCGGCGGGCGGGCCAGGAGCCATCCAAGCGCCTTCGTTGTCGGGGGGTCGAATCTAAGGCCATATAGGAGCGCGATCATGAGTCAGCCTGCTTTGCGTGTCGTCGAAGGATCGTCCATGGACAAATCCAAGGCCCTCTCGGCCGCCTTGAGCCAGATCGAGCGCCAGTTCGGCAAAGGCTCGGTCATGCGGCTGGGCAAGAACGACAAGTCGATGGACGTGGAGGCGATTTCCACGGGCTCCTTGGGCCTCGACATCGCGCTCGGCGTCGGCGGCCTGCCGCGCGGCCGCGTGGTGGAGATCTACGGGCCGGAATCATCCGGCAAGACCACGCTCGCTTTGCACACCGTGGCGGAAGCGCAAAAGAAGGGCGGCATCTGCGCCTTTGTCGATGCCGAGCACGCGCTCGATCCGGTCTATGCGCGCAAGCTCGGCGTCAATATCGACGACCTCTTGATCTCGCAGCCCGACGCCGGCGAGCAGGCGCTGGAAATCGCCGACACGCTGGTGCGCTCCGGCGCCATCGACGTGGTGGTGGTGGATTCAGTTGCCGCTCTGGTGCCGCGCTCCGAACTCGAAGGCGAGATGGGCGACGTGCAGCCCGGCTCGCAGGCGCGGCTGATGAGCCAGGCGCTGCGCAAGCTTACCGCCTCGATCAGCAAATCCCGCACCATGGTGATTTTCATCAACCAGATCCGCATGAAGATCGGCGTCATGTACGGCTCGCCGGAAACGACGAGCGGCGGCCAGGCGCTGAAATTCTACGCTTCCGTGCGCTTGGACATTCGCCGCATCGGCGCCATCAAAGAGCGCGACGAGGTGGTCGGCAACCAGACCCGCGTCAAGGTGGTCAAGAACAAATTGGCGCCGCCATTCAAGCAGGTCGAATTCGACATCATGTATGGCGAGGGCGTCTCCAAGGTCGGCGAATTGATCGATCTCGGCGTCAAGGCCAACGTGGTGGAAAAATCCGGCGCCTGGTTCTCCTATGACTCACAGCGCATCGGCCAGGGCCGCGAGAACGCCAAGCAGTTCTTGAAGGACAATCCCGACGTCGCCAACAAGATCGAAGCGCAGGTGCGGGCGAACTCCGGCATCGTTGCCGAGGCGATTTTGGCGGGCGAAGAGGCCGACAAAGACGGCGACGAGGCGGCGGAGGCCTAGAAATTTTCCGCTCATTCCCGCGCAAGCGGGAATCCAGAGCCACAAGCCGAGTTACTTAGTTGTTGCCCCTGGGTCCCCGATTTCGCGGGGACGAGCGGGGATAGATGTGAGGGCTGCAAAAAGGGTTTCCCGCGTCCCCAAGCGGGAGAAGTGGCGGGTCCGTCGCGCCCACGATGGACACGCCGGGTGAGGGGCTTCTTGTCCCCGAAGAGTGCCGCTCACCCGTTTATGCGTAGCTCAAGTCTGAGCGATCGCCCCCGTCGGCACCCGGCTGCATAACGCGGCCGCCACCGAGGACGGGGGCGAAGGCGTTTTTTTGGTGCAGTGCGCGGCGCGCGCGCTTTACCTCTCCCCGCGTGCGGGGAGAGGTCGGTCCACCGAAGGTGGACCGGGTGAGGGGGCGTAGTCTATGCGCGCTGGCCGATAGACCCCCTCATCGGGCTCGGACCTTCGGGCCTCGCCACCTTCTCCCCGCAGGCGGGGAGAAGGACGTGCCTTCCTGGACTTCACCACCCCCCGCCGCTACATAACTCCGCGAAACATCAAGCCGGACGGGGATTTAGCGCCCCGGTGACGGCGTTTTCCGGGCGCAGCGCGGCGCGCAAGCGGTGCGCTGCAGACCCGGAATCCAGATAAGGACCGGGTCATGGGCCCCGGATCGGTGGTGCACCGCTTGCGCGCTGCACCCGCGTCCGGGACACGCGAGTGGAACTGGGTTGAGGTATGAGCGGCGTCAACGATATCCGCAAAGGCTTTCTCGATTTCTTCGCCCGCAACGATCATCAGATCGTGGCGTCGTCCTCGCTCGTGCCGCGCAACGACCCGACGCTGATGTTCACCAATGCCGGCATGGTGCAGTTCAAGAACGTCTTCACCGGCCTGGAAAAGCGCCCCTACGCCCGCGCCGTCACCGCGCAGAAATGCGTGCGCGCCGGCGGCAAGCACAACGACCTCGACAATGTCGGCTACACCGCGCGCCACCACACCTTCTTCGAGATGCTCGGCAATTTCTCCTTCGGCGACTATTTCAAGGAGCGCGCCATCGAGCTTGCCTGGCGGCTCATCACCAAGGAATACGGGCTGGCCAAGGACAAGCTCCTGTTCACCGTCTATGTCGACGACGACGACGCCTTCAATCTGGCGAAGAAGATCACCGGCCTGCCGGAGAGCAAGATTCTGCGCATCGCCGGCGCCGATAATTTCTGGTCGATGGGCGAGACCGGCCCCTGCGGCCCCTGCGCGGAAATCTTCTACGATCACGGCGCCCATATCCCCGGCGGCCCGCCCGGCTCGCCGGACGCGGAAGGCGACCGCTTCATCGAGATCTGGAATCTCGTGTTCATGCAGTACGAGCAGCTTGAAGGCGGCAAGCGCGTTCCCCTGCCGCGGCCCTCGATCGACACCGGCATGGGGCTGGAGCGCATCGCCGCGGTGCTGCAGGGCACGCATGACAACTACGCCATCGATCTCTTCGTCACGCTGATCCGCGCCATCGCCGAACTGACCGGCGTTGCCTCCGACGGCGAGCAGAAGGCCTCGCACCGGGTGATCGCCGATCACTTGCGCGCTTCGGCCTTTCTCATCGCCGACGGCGTGCTGCCCTCGAACGAGGGCCGCGGCTACGTGCTGCGCCGCATCATGCGGCGCGCCATGCGCCACGCCGAACTGCTCGGCGCCAAAGAGCCGCTGATGTTTCGACTGGTGCCGCTCCTGGTGCGCGAGATGGGCCAGGCCTATCCGGAACTGATCCGCGCCGAGGCGCTGATCGCGGAGACGCTGAAGCTGGAGGAGACGCGCTTCCGCAAGACGCTGGAGCGCGGCTTGGCGATCCTCGACGAGAAGAGCGCCGGCCTGAAGAAGGGCGCCATGTTCGACGGCGAGACCGCCTTCACGCTTTACGATACTTACGGCTTCCCGCTCGATCTCACGCAGGACGCGTTGCGCCCGCGCGGCATTTCCGTCGACCTTGCGAGCTTCACCGACGCCATGGAGCGCCAGCGCAAGCTCGCGCGCGCCTCCTGGGCGGGATCCGGCGACACCGCGCAAGCGGCGGTGTGGTTTACGCTGCGCGAAAAACTGGGCGCGACCGAATTCCTCGGCTACGAAACCGAGAGCGCCGAGGGCGTGGTCGCCGCCCTGGTGCGCGACGGCAAGGAAGTTTCCGAATTAAAGGCGGGCGAGAGCGGCGCCGTGCTGATGAATCAGACGCCGTTCTACGGCGAGAGCGGCGGCCAGGTCGGCGACGCCGGCGAGATGCGGCGCGAGGGCGTGCGCCTTGCCGTCACCGACACGCAGAAAGAGGCCGGCGACCTGTTCGCGCATCTGGTCAAGGTGGAGCAAGGCACGGTCAAGGTCGGCGATCCGCTGCTGATGGAGGTCGACCACGCGCGCCGCTCCGCCATCCGGCAGAACCATTCGGCGACGCACCTGCTGCACGAGGCGCTGCGCCAGGTGCTCGGCGATCACGTGGCGCAGAAGGGTTCGCTGGTGGCGCCCGACCGCCTGCGCTTCGACTTCTCGCACCCCAAGCCGATCACGCCCGCCGAGCTGGAGCGCGTCGAGGACATCGCCAACGACATCGTGCTGCAGAACGCAGCCGTCACCACGCGGCTGATGGCGCAGGACGACGCCATTGCCTCGGGCGCGCGCGCGCTGTTCGGCGAGAAATACGGCGACGAGGTGCGCGTGGTGGCGATGGGCGAGGGGACGGGCAACACGCTCGGCTGGTCGGTCGAGCTGTGCGGCGGCACGCACGTCAAGCGCACCGGCGACATCGGCCTGATCTCGGTGCTCGGCGATTCAGGCGTGGCCTCAGGCGTGCGCCGCATCGAGGCTTTGACCGGCCGCGCCGCGCGCAAGGCGGCTGAGAAACAGGTTGAAGTCGCCAAAGCTGCCGCCGGCGAGCTTAAGGTTTCACTTGAAGAGCTGCCGGGGCGGCTGGCTGCGCTTTTGGATGAACGTAAAAAACTCGAACGCGATCTCACCGAGGCGCGCAAGAAACTCGCCATGGGCGGCGCCGCGGCCGGTGCAAGCACCGACGATGGCGTGCGGCAGGTCAATGGTGTGAAACTGATTGCCCGCTCGGTCACCGGCATTGCGCTCAAGGACCTGCGCAGCCTCGCCGACGAAGGAAAGAAACAGGTCGGGTCCGGCGTGGTCGCCATTGTCGGCCTTAGTGATGACGGCAAAGCGGGTCTCGTAGTCGGCGTCACCGCGGACCTCACGCAACGCTTTAACGCCGTCGATCTGGTGAAGAAGGGCGCCGCCGTCCTTGGCGGCACCGGCGGCGGCGGCCGTCCCGACATGGCGCAGGCCGGCGGCCCCGACGGTTCCAAGGCGGAAGAGGCGCTCAAGGCGGTCGAGGCCGCGCTCGGCGGCTGATTTTCCACCGTCGTCCCGGCCGAACGATAGCGCGGGCCGGGATTCAATGCGCCACAACCTATCGAGAGAGCGCGGCGTATGGATTCCGCGCCTTCGCGCGGACGGCTCAACAACAACCTTCACTTGATCGAGCGCAAAGGCACCCCGACGCGCGAGGTGTACTAATATCGCCCCGATTCCCGCGGAGCGCTCATGGCGCGCAAACTTAGCGATATGCGGCGGCGGCTCTATCTGGTCCTCGAGCAGGGACCGGTGGGCGGCGGCGCCAGCGTCATCGTCGACCGGCTGCTGGTGGCGCTCATTTTACTCAATTTGGCCGCGGTCGCGCTCGAGTCGGTGCCGGACTACCACGCGCGCTATGCGCCGGCCTTCGACCTGATCGAATATTTTTCGCTGGTCGTCTTTACCGTCGAATATGGATTGCGGCTGTGGTGCGCGGTCGAGCACGGGCCGTACCGCCATCTCGGCGCCACGCGCGCGCGCCTGAAATATGCGACGAGCCCGGCAGGCCTCGTCGACCTCATCGCCGTGCTGCCGTTCTGGTTCGCGCAGGTGGTGCCGACGGACCTGCGCTTCCTGCTTGTGTTCCGCATCGTGCGCTTCTTCAAGATCGCGCGCTATTCGCCGGCGATGCGCTCGCTGCTCGATGTGCTCTACCGGGAGCGGCGCGCGCTGTTCGGCTGCCTGGTGGTGACGCTGGGCGCGGCGCTGGTCGCCGCCGCGCTGATGCATCTCGCCGAGGGCAAGGTGCAGCCGGACAAGCTCGGCACAATCCCCGATGCGCTGTGGTGGGCGATCGTCACCATCGGCACCATCGGCTATGGCGACGTGGTGCCGGTCACCGCGCTGGGCAAGCTGATCGCCACCGGCACCATTTTTGCCGGCCTGGTGATGATCGCGCTGCCGGTCGGCATCATCGCCACCGCCTTCGCCGAGCAGATCCACCGCCGCGACTTCATCGTCACCTGGGGCATGATCGCGCGGGTGCCGCTGTTCGCCGAGCTCGACGCCGCCGAAATCTCCGACATCATGGAATTGTTGCGCGCGCAGGTGGCCAATGCCGGCGAGACCATCGTGCGCGCCGGCGATCCGGCGCATTCGATGTATTTCATCGCCGCCGGCGAGGTCGAGGTGGCGCTGAAGAAGGAGCGGCTGCGGCTCGGCGTCGGCCAGTTCTTCGGCGAGGTGGCGGTGTTGCGCCGCGCGCGCCGCTCGGCGACGGCGGTGGCGCTCAGCCGCTGCAATCTGCTGGTGCTTGCCGCGCCGGACCTGCATGCGCTGATGGAGCGCGATCCGCGCATCGCCGCGCGCATCAAGGACGTGGTGGAAACGCGCATCGGCCGCGAGGTCGTCACCCCCAAGGGCGACATCGTGGCGGAGGAGATCGAATAGGCTTGTCATCGCCGGGCTTGTCCCGGCGATCCCGGTCAGGGACGCAGTGCCCTCCTAAACGAGATGGCCGGGACAAGCCCGGCCATGACAACTATCTAAGCCATCGCCTTCTTCAGGTTCTCGTCGACCTTGTCGAGGAAGGCGGTAGTCGACAGCCACTTCTGGTCGGGACCGATCAGCAGCGCCAGGTCCTTGGTCATGAATCCGGCTTCCACCGTATCGACGCAGACCTTCTCCAGCGTGGTGGCGAACTTTGCAAGCTGCGCGTTGCTGTCGAGCTTGGCGCGGTGCGCGAGCCCGCGCGTCCAGGCAAAAATCGAGGCGATCGAATTGGTCGAGGTCTGCTCGCCCTTCTGGTGCTGGCGGTAGTGGCGGGTCACGGTGCCGTGCGCGGCTTCCGCTTCCACCGTCTTGCCGTCGGGCGTGAGCAGCACCGAGGTCATCAGCCCCAGCGAGCCGAAGCCTTGCGCCACGGTGTCCGATTGCACGTCGCCGTCATAGTTCTTGCAGGCCCAGACATAGCCGCCCGACCATTTCAGCGCCGCCGCCACCATGTCGTCGATCAGCCGGTGCTCGTAGGTGATTTTCTTGGCGGCGAACTGGTCCTTGAATTCTTTGTCGAACACCTCCTGGAACAGCTCCATGAAGCGGCCGTCATATTGCTTGAGGATGGTGTTCTTGGTGGAGAGGTAGAGCGAATAGCCGCGGCCGAGCGCGTAGTTCATCGAGGCGCGGGCGAAGTCGCGGATCGAGCCGTCGAGATTGTACATCGCCATGGTGACGCCCAACTCCGGCGCCTTGAACACCTCGCGTTCGATCACCTTGCCGTCGTTGCCTTCGAACTTGATTGAAATCTTGCCCGCGGTCGGGAACTTGAAATCGGTGGCGCGGTATTGGTCGCCATAGGCGTGACGGCCGATGATGATCGGCTTGGTCCAGCCCGGCACCAGGCGCGGCACGTTCCTGCAGATGATCGGCTCGCGGAAAATGGTGCCGCCGAGGATGTTGCGGATGGTGCCGTTGGGCGAGCGCCACATCTGCTTGAGGCCGAATTCCTTCACGCGGCCTTCGTCCGGCGTGATGGTGGCGCATTTGACCGCGACGCCCACTTCCTTGGTCTTGTTGGCGGCGTCGATGGTGATCTGGTCGTCGGTCTCGTCGCGCTTTTCGACGCTGAGGTCGTAATACAGAAGGTCGATGTCGAGATAGGGATGGATCAGCTTGTCCTTGATGAGCTGCCAAATGATGCGGGTCATCTCGTCGCCGTCCATTTCGACGACGGGGTTAGCCACCTTGATCTTCGCCATTGAGAAACGCCTTCGGGAAAACGCGCGGGGATTGCCGGCGGGCGTGGCTATAGCATCCCAAAACCGGTGACGGAAGCCGCCAAATCTTGCGTGCTTTCGTAAGCGCGGCCGGCCCGCTATACCGCCCGGGAACGGAGGTTTCGCATGCCGGGCGCCGGCACCGACAAGACCAAACGCTGGATCGAACGGCCCGCGCCTATCGTCGTGCTGGTCGAGCCGCAGCTCGGCGAGAATATCGGCGCGGCGGCGCGCGCCATGGCCAATTTCGGGCTGTCGCGCTTGCGACTGGTCAAGCCGTTGCAGGGCTGGCCGAACGCGAAGGCGCGCGCGATGGCGGCCGGCGCCGACCGCGTGCTCGATGCCGTGGCGCTTTATGACACTTTGTCTGAGGCCATCGCGGATTGCACGTTTGTCCTGGCAACGACCGCGCGCAACCACGACCAGGCCAAGCCTGTGATCGGGCCGGCGCAGGCCGCGGAAGATATCGCGCCGCGGGTGGCGGCGGGCGAGAACGCGGCGATCGTGTTCGGGCGCGAGCGCAACGGCTTGGAGAACCACGAGGTCGCGCTCGCCGACGCCATCGTCACGCTGCCGATCAATCCGGCTTTTGCCTCGCTTAATCTGGCGCAGGCGGTGGTGATTATCGCCTATGAATGGTTCAAGCATAGCGGCGGCGAATTGCCATTCGCCATGCCGGAGAAATCGCCGCCGGCGGCCAAGCAGCAGCTCGACGCCTTCTTTGCCGATCTCGAGCGCGAACTGGAAAAGGTCGAATTCTTCCGCCCGGAAGAAAAACGCGGCACCATGAGTGTTAATCTGCGCAACATCGTCCAGCGCATGCAGCCATCGGCGCAGGACATCCGCACGCTGCACGGTGTCGTCACCGCGCTCGTTTATGGCCGCAAGGGCCCGGCGCGCGGCGGCGTGCTCGATACCAGCGAGGCGCAGGCGTTGCGCGACTTTTTGGCCGGGCAGGGCGTTGGCACGGGCCCCCCGGTGCGCGGCCTCGCCAAACTCCTGCGCCGTAATCCGCCCGAGGCGGAGCGAATTTTATGGCGGGCGCTCACCAATGACCGGCGCTTTGCCGGGCTGGGCTTCAAGCGGCAGGTGCCGGTCGGCCCGCACATCGCCGATTTCGTGTCGTTTCCGCTCAAATGCGTCATCGAGCTGGTGCCGGCGGGGGAAAGCGAAGCCGCCGCGCGCACGCGCGCCGAACGGCGCAAATATTTGCTCGAGCGCGGCTATCGCGTGCGTGACGTGAAGGCGGCAGACGTCGAGCGCGACGTCGCCCAGGTTCTTGGCGATCTTGCTGGCTCAGCCCTTTAACAGCTTCATGTGCGCGGCAAGGCCCTCGCGGTAAAACCCGAGATCGCTGCCGACGGCGAGATAGCCGAAGCCGCGCTTGGCCATCGCCACCGCGCGCGCGGCGCTGCCGCAGTACAGCCCGGCAACCTTGCCGGCGTTCTTCGCCGCCGCCACGATCTTGTCGAGTTCCGCCTCGACCTCCTTCGAATGCGGGTCGAGCACCACGCCATGGCTCATGGTGATGGAGAGATCGGAAGGGCCGACGAACAAAACATCGATGCCCTTCACTGCGGCAATGGCGTCGACGTTCGCGAGCGCCTCGCGCGTCTCGATCATGGCGATAGTGACGGTCATGTCGTTGGCGTCGCGTAAATACGATTTGCCGTCGGGGAACTCACCGAACATCATCGCCCGGTTCGGGCCCCAGCTGCGCTCGCCGAGCGGCGGAAACTTGGCGACCGCGACGAATCTCTTGGCGTCCGCGACGGTGTTGATGAGCGGCGCAATGATGCCTTCGGCGCCCATGTCGAGGGCGCGGCTCACTAGCGCGAAATCGGCATAGGGCACCCGGACGATGGGGGAGGCGCCGGCAGCGTGGATGGCGCCGATGCCGGTGACAGCGCCGGCGAAATCCCATAGGCCGTGCTGCATGTCGATCGTGACCGCGGAAAAGCCTTCGCGCGCCGTCACCTCCAGCAGGATCGGAGAGGCGAGCGCGCACCAGCCGCAGTACACGGTTTCACCGGCGCGCAGCCGCCGCGCGAGCGAAAACGCCGGCACGTCAGCCGGACTTCTTGATTTGCGCGACCGCCTGCGCCAAGAGCTCGCTCATGGCGCTGCGGATATCCTGATCGGACACCGCCAGTTTCTTGGCGTCGCAATCCTTGCGGATTTTCCGAAAAACGTCCTCTTCGCCGGGCTCCTCGAAATCCGCCATGACGACGTCTTTGGCGTAGGCCTCGGCGTCGGCGCCGGTGATACCCATCTTTTCGGCCGCCCACAGCCCGAGCAGCTTGTTGCGCCGGGCCATCGCCTTGAAGCGGAGCTCCTCGTCATGCGCGAATTGCTTCTCGAAGCCTTCCTCGCGCTTGTCGAACGTCGTCATGTCGCCCTCACCACCGCAATTCGTCATAAATCGCTTACGCGCCTGTCGATGCAGGCGCCTTGCATATCGCCCGTGACCCGTCAAGGCAACATCCGCTCGTTCTATTGCGGCGAAATTACGAAGTGGAAAACGTCTGTTGGGCGCGATTGTGCTGCCCCAGGTGATCGGCTAGGTTGACTTCGTATCCGGACGCTTCGGCGTGACAACCGCGCCGGTCCGGTGCCGCCGCCGCGGATCTCGCTTCGCGTTCTAACAGGAGCCACGGCAATCCGATGGACTTTCAAAAACCACGGTACACCCCGATAAGTCGCCGCCGCCGCATCTACGAAGGCAAGGCGAAGGTCCTCTACGAAGGCCCCGAGCCTGGAACACTCATCCAGCATTTCAAGGATGACGCGACCGCCTTCAACGCCAAAAAGCACGAAGTCATCGAAGGCAAGGGCGTCCTCAACAACCGGATCTCCGAATACGTCTTCCAGCACTTGAACGATATCGGGGTTCCGACCCACTTCATCCGCCGGCTCAACATGCGCGAGCAGTTGATCCGCGAGGTGGAGATCATTCCGCTCGAAGTGGTGGTGCGCAACGTCGCCGCCGGCTCCTTAGCGCAGCGCCTCGGCATCGAGGAAGGCACGCAGCTGCCGCGCTCGATCATCGAGTTCTATTACAAGAACGACGCGCTCAACGACCCGATGGTGTCGGAGGAGCACATCACCGCCTTCGGCTGGGCCTCGCCGCAGGAGATCGACGACGTCATGGCGCTCGCCATCCGCGTCAACGACTTCCTCTCGGGCCTGTTCCTCGGCGTCGGCATCCGCCTGGTCGATTTCAAGATGGAAGCCGGCCGGCTGTGGGAGAACGACGTCATGCGCATCGTCGTCGCCGACGAAATCTCGCCCAACTCCTGCCGGCTGTGGGACATCAAGTCGAACGAGAAGCTCGATAAGGACCGCTTCCGCCGCGATCTCGGCGGGCTGCTGGAGGCCTATACCGAGGTCGCCAAGCGGCTCGGCATCATGAGCGAAGGCGAACGGCCGCAAGGCTCCGGTCCGGTGCTCGTTAAAGGCTAGATATCTACTTTCTGCCTCATTAGGCATGTGAATTATGCGATGCCCGGCCTTGTGCCGGGCATTGGCGTCTTTAGTTTAGCTGTTGGAGCCCAACGGGCCCGCGACTCATGCCATAAGCGGCCAAATATGAAAGCGCGCGTCACCGTCACGCTGAAATCCGGCATCCTCGACCCGCAAGGCAAGGCGATCGAAGGCGCGCTGCGCTCGCTCGGGGTCGCCGGCGTGACCGCCGTGCGCCAGGGCAAGGTGTTCGACATCGAACTCGAGGGCTCGGACCGCGCCAAGGCGGAAGCCGCGCTCAAACAGGCCGCCGACAAGCTCTTGGCCAATACTGTGATCGAGAACTACAGGGTGGACGTGCTTTAGATGAAATCCGCCGTCCTCGTTTTCCCCGGTATCAATCGCGAACGCGATATGGCGCGGACGCTCAAGCTCATATCGGGCCGCGCGCCGGCCATGGTCTGGCACGCCGAGACTCAGCTTCCCGCCGGCACCAATCTGGTGGTGATCCCGGGCGGCTTCTCCTACGGCGACTACCTGCGCTGCGGGGCGATCGCGGCGCGTTCGCCCATTATGGAGGCGGTGCGCGTCTATGCGGCCGGCGGCGGGCTCGTCCTCGGCGTCTGCAACGGCTTCCAGATCCTGTGCGAGGCCGGATTGCTGCCCGGCGTGCTGATGCGCAACGAAAACCTGCGTTTCATCTGCCATGACGTCTATCTGCGCGTGGAGCGCTCCGACACGCCGTTTACCCGCGGCTACAATGCGGGGCAGGTGATCCGCGTCCCGGTCGCCCACGGCGAAGGCAACTACATCGCCGACGGCGAGACCATCGCGCGCCTGGAAGGCGAGGGCCAAGTGATCTTCCGCTACTCCTCGCCCGACGGCATGATCGATCCGAACTGGAACCACAACGGCGCCATCAACGCCATCGCCGGCATCGTCAATGAACGCGGCAACGTGCTCGGCATGATGCCGCATCCGGAAAACCACGTGGAAGCCGCGGTCGGCGCGACCGACGGGCGCGGTCTGTTCGCCGGCTTGGCGGAGGCGCTGGACCGGGCGGCGTGAGCAGCGTGATCCCCAACTCGCCCCCCATCACCCCCGAGCTTGTCGCCGAGCACGGCCTCAAGCCGGAGGAATACCAGCGCATCCTCGATCTGATCGGGCGCGAGCCCTCGCTCACCGAGCTCGGCATTTTTTCGGCGATGTGGAACGAGCACTGTTCCTACAAGTCGTCCAAGGTGCACTTGCGCACGCTGCCGACCAAGGGACCGTGGGTGATCCAGGGGCCCGGCGAGAATGCCGGCGTCATCGACATCGGCGATGGACTCGCTTGCGTGTTCAAGATGGAGAGCCACAACCACCCGAGCTACATCGAGCCCTATCAGGGCGCCGCCACCGGCGTCGGCGGCATCTTGCGCGACGTCTTCACCATGGGCGCGCGGCCGATCGCCTGCCTCAATGCGCTCTCCTTCGGCGATCCCAAGCACCCGAAAACACGGCATCTGGTGTCCGGCGTGGTCGCCGGTATCGGCGGCTACGGCAACTCATTTGGAGTTCCGACGGTCGGCGGTTCGGTGCGCTTCCATCCGCGCTATGACGGCAACAACCTCGTCAACGCCATGGCGGTCGGCATCGCCGAGAAGGACAAGATTTTCTACGCGGCGGCCTCGGGCGTTCACATGCCCATCGTCTATCTCGGCTCCAAGACCGGGCGCGACGGCATCCACGGCGCCTCCATGGCCTCGGCCGAATTCGGCGAGGACGCCGAGGCCAAGCGCCCGACCGTGCAGGTCGGCGATCCGTTTGCGGAAAAGCTGTTGCTCGAAGCCTGTCTCGAAATCATGCAGCGGGATTGCGTCATCGCCATCCAGGACATGGGTGCGGCGGGCCTGACCTGCTCGGCGGTGGAAATGGGCGCCAAAGGCGATCTCGGCGTTACGCTCGATCTCGACAAGGTGCCGTGCCGCGAGGAGGGCATGAGCGCCTACGAGATGATGCTGTCGGAGAGCCAGGAGCGCATGCTCATGGTGCTCAAGCCGGAGAAGGAGAAAGAGGCCGAGGCGATCTTCCGCAAATGGGGGCTCGACTTTGCGGTGGTCGGCGAGACGACGGCGGACAAACGCTTCATCGTGCGCCACGGCGGCGACGTGATGGCGGATCTGCCGATCAAGGAACTGGGCGATCAGGCGCCCGAATATAAACGCCCCTTTGTCACCGTACCCAAGCCCGCGGCGATCGACGCCCGTGCCGTGACGCCGCCGATGGGTTTGGCCGAGGCGCTGGAAAAGCTGATCGCCACCCCCGACCTCTGTTCAAAACGCTGGGTGTGGGAGCAGTACGACCACATCATTCTCGGCAATACCGTGCAGCGCCCCGGCGGCGATGCCGCGGTGGTGCGCGTCGGCGACGGGCCGAAGGGTCTGGCGCTGACTACCGACGTGACGCCGCGCTATTGCGAAGCCGATCCGTTCGAAGGCGGCAAGCAGGCGGTCGCCGAATGCTGGCGCAATCTCACCGCGGTCGGCGCCCGGCCGCTCGCCGTCACCGACAATTTGAATTTCGGCAATCCGGAGCGGCCCGAGATCATGGGCCAGTTCGTCGGGTGTGTGCGCGGCATCGCCGAGGCCTGCAAGGCGCTCGACTTCCCGGTCGTCTCCGGCAACGTCTCGCTCTACAACGAGACCAACGGCAAGGCGATCTTGCCGACGCCGTCGATCGGCGGCGTCGGCGTGCTCGATGATTTCGGAAAATCCGCAACGCTGGCCTTCAAGCGCGAAGGCGAAGCCATCCTGCTTATCGGCGAGACCACCGGCTGGCTCGGCCAGTCCATGTATCTGCGCGAGCTCTGCGGCCGCGAGGAGGGCGCCCCGCCGCCGGTCGACCTCGTCGAGGAGCGCGAAAACGGCGATCTGGTGCGCTCGCTGATCCTCGACGGCACGGCGAGCGCGGCGCACGATCTCTCCGACGGCGGGCTGTTGGTGGCGCTGGCCGAAATGGCGATCGTCCACGGCATCGGCGCGCAACTCGATGCTGCGCCCGCGGATATCCCGGCGCACGCGCACTGGTTCGGCGAGGATCAGGCGCGCTATCTGGTGACTGTGCCGAAGGCGAAAGCCGAGCTCGCGCTCGGCCGCGCGCGGGCGGCGAGCGTGCCGGCGATGCAAATCGGGACAACCGGCGGCGATGCGTTAACGCTCGCCGGCGAACGTCTGATGCCGGTCAAGACTTTGCGCGAGCGTTTCGAGAGTTGGCTGCCGGACTATATGGCGCAGGCGGTCTAGGCCTGACCGGAGGTGTCGAAATTGGACGCGCGCAGCGCCTCCTGCGCGCCTTCGCCGGCCCACACGACAAACTGAAACGCCGGGTAGTAGCGCTCGCAGGCGTCGTGCGCGGCCGACAGCAGCACTTCGCACTGACGCAGCGACGCCGTCACCCCGCCGGCCAGCACCAGCGCGTTGCGGTACATGACGATCCCGTCTTGAAACCACAGGTCAAAGTGGCCGACCCAGAGGTGCTCGTTGATCATGCTGATGAGGCGGTGCAACTCGTCGCGGCAGCGCTCCGGCACCTTCATCTCGAAGGCGAGCGCGAAGTGCAGCGCCTCCAGTTCGAACATCCAGGTGAACGAGGCCTGATACTGGGTCCATTTTCCGCCGACGACGATGGTGATCTCTTCGTCGCCGGAGCGTTCGAACTGCCAGTCGTTGCTCGTGGCTAGTTGCTCGACGGCCTCGAGCGTGTTGGCGCAAGACTGCTCTGTGAGCTCGGTGAGGGCCCTCATGCCGTCACCACGGGCCGTCGAAACGGCAAATGAGCGTGCGTATTTGTTTGCTGTTTTTTTCCGAAAACCGAGTTGCCTGGACGCAAGTGGCCTCTAACGGCCGGACATGCCAGCATACTCAACGCCCCCCATACGCGGGCCTACGCGACGCAAAAACGCCTTACGCGTACGCTGCAGACCTCGGTTACAAACGATGCGCGGTTGTCAAATTGCTATCCCCGAGTTCCCGCGCAGTGACAAATCTTCGTGAGAGAATTTGTCGCAGGTATGGTCCGACTTGGCCGATTGTGGGGCAGCGACGGGCGAGAAAATCGTCCGGGCACGGCGTTGCGCGTGCGCGTGGGACAAATTCATTCCGCGCATTAGCGACTGATTTTTCACAAGAAACACAAACACCGCGGGCCTTGGGCGCATTGCCAGCCCGGCGGACTTTCCATATCCTGCGGTCGAATTAAAAGTGACAGACAACGCGATTCACCGCCGGACCCGCCTCGTCATCAGCCGGTCACACAGGCGGATGCCGTGGTCGCCGCGACGGAGAGCCAAGTCTCATGGCGATGGATGCGGGCGAGATCGAGCGGCTGATCAAGGCGCGGCTGCCGGACGCCGAGGTCACGATCCGCGACCTTGCCGGCGACGGCGACCATTACGCCGCGACGGTAATTTCGGCTTCGTTCAAGGGCAAGTCACGCGTGCAACAACACCAATTGGTCTACGAGGCGTTGAAAGGCCAGATGGGCGGGGTGCTGCATGCGCTGGCGCTGCAGACCGGCACGCCCGATTCCTGATGGCGGAAAAAACCGGCGTTCGCATCTTATCCCCGCCCGGCGCCATCGCGCCGACCGGCACCTGGAGCCTCGGCGCGCGCGCCGGCGATTTCGTCTTTGTCGCCGGTATGCGCGGCATCGATCCGGCGAGCAACGCGCTGGTCGAGGGCGCGCAAGCGCGCATCCGGCAGGCCTTCGCCAACATGCGCCGAATCGCCGAATCGGAAGGCGCGGGCCTCGCGTCCTGCGTGCGCCTCGTCGTTTATGTGACGGATATGGCCGCCTTGCGCCCTTTGGTGAACGAGGTGCAGGCGGAACTCTGGGGCAACGGACCCTATCCGCCGCGCACCATCATTGAGGTCGCCAGGCTCAACCAAGACGATATTTTCGAGGTGGAGGGGACGTTTTACGTCGCCCCTAAAGCATAACGGAAATGCGTCCCCATGCCCGCTCAATGCCCTCTTGGGGTAGCGGGCGGTTTTGGGGTACATATATCGATATACACGGGGCCGAAAGCCTGCGCGCAGAACCGGCGTGCAGCACCGCCCCATAGGACTTGGACCATGGCCATCGAGCAATTCATCGACAATGAAGTGAAGGCAAACGACGTCGTGCTGTTCATGAAGGGCACGCCGCAATTTCCGCAATGCGGATTTTCCGGCCAGGTCGTGCAGATCCTCGACCACCTCGGCGTCGCCTACAAAGGGCTCAACGTGCTGGAGTCGGACGACCTGCGCAACGGCATCAAGGCCTATTCGAACTGGCCGACCATCCCGCAGCTTTACGTCAAAGGCGAATTCGTCGGCGGTTGCGACATCATCCGCGAGATGTTCCAGGCCGGCGAATTGCAGCAGACACTGCAAGCCAAGGGCATCACGACGCGCCAGACGGCCTGAGATCGGAAAGCGCTCTGAAATGCAAAGCCCCCGCCGCGGCGGGGGCTTTCGTTTGACTGCGGCTCTGTCTTAGCGCGAGTAGTATTCGACGACGAGATGCGGCTCCATCTGCACCGCGTAAGGCACGTCGGTGATCAGCGGGATGCGCGTGAGCTTGGCGGTCAACTTTGAGCCGTCGACGTCAATGTAATCCGGCACGTCGCGCTCGGCCAAAGCCTGCGCTTCCAGCACCAGCGCCATCTGCTTCGACTTTTCCTTCACCTCGACGACGTCGCCGACCTTGACGCGGTAGCTCGGGATGTTGACGCGGCGGCCGTTGACCTTGACGTGGCCGTGGTTGACGAACTGGCGCGCGGCAAACACCGTCGGCACGAATTTGGCGCGGTAGACCACCGCATCAAGCCGGCGCTCCAACAGGCCGATCATGTGGGCGCCGCTGTCGCCCTTCATGCGGATGGCTTCGGTATAGATGCCGCGGAACTGCTTCTCCGAGATATTGCCGTAATAGCCGCGCAGCTTTTGTTTGGCCTTGAGCTGTACGCCGTAGTCGGAAAGCTTGCCCTTGCGCCGCTGGCCGTGCTGGCCGGGGCCGTATTCGCGGCGGTTCACCGGGCTTTTCGGGCGGCCCCAGATGTTCTCGCCCATCCGGCGGTCGATCTTGTATTTCGATTCATTGCGCTTGGTCATCGCGTCCTCGTTGCTGATGGTTTTTGAGGAACCGCGCCCTCCTTTGTGCCGGATCCCTCCGGCACCGACAGGCGAAACCTCGAAAGCGCAAGGTCTTGCCGCGGGTCGCGAAACGCCCGATGGGCTTAAAACTCACCGGGCGCGGGCTATGTAGGGACGATTGGCGCAGGTGTCAAACGCCGCGCCGGCAGGTAACACGTTGATCCGGCCATCGGGCGCGGCCGCAACGGGAGCATGAGCGTTGAGCGAATGGCTTACATTTTCGCATGAGGCGGTGATCGCCCTGTTGCAGGTCATCATGATCGACCTGGTGCTGGCGGGCGACAATGCCGTGGTCATCGGTTTGGCGGCGGCCGGGCTTCCGCCCGAGCGGCGTCCGCGCGTGATCCTGGTCGGCGTCATCGCCGCGACGGTGCTGCGTATCGCTTTTGCCTGGGTTGCGGTCGATCTCCTGGCCATTGTCGGGTTGCTGCTTGCCGGCGGCATTCTCTTGTTATGGGTCGCCTGGAAGATGTGGCGCGAACTGCGCGGCCACAGCCAAGGTGGCGGCGCTATTGCCGTGGCGGTCAAACCGAAAACCTTCGCGCAGGCCGCTTGGCAAATCGTCGCGGCCGACGTGTCGATGTCGCTCGACAACGTACTGGCGGTGGCGGGCGCGGCGCGCGAGCATCCGGGCGCGCTGGTGTTCGGTCTGGTGCTGTCGGTCCTGCTGATGGGCTTTGCCGCGAGCATCATCGCGCGGCTGCTCGACCGCCAGCGCTGGATCGCCTATCTCGGCCTCGCCATCATCCTCTATGTCGCGCTCGACATGATCTGGCGTGGGGCGCTGGAAGTGTGGCCGCACGTAACCTGAGGCTAGAAGCCGTATCCGCGCAGCGCATTGGCGAGCGCCGCCGACGGCGTGCGGCCGGAGGTAAAGACGATTTTCGGCGGGGCGCCTGCTGCTGTCGCCGGGCGTTCGCGCAATAGATCGGCGACGCGGCGCGCGATCGCCGGCGCCGGGTCGAGCCATTCGACCGGCCAAGGCGCAACGGCTCGAAAGCGCCCGGTCAGCAGCGGGTAGTGGGTGCAGGCGAGAACGACAGTGTCGGTCCGCCGCGCCTCGGCGTCGACGAAACAGGCGGCAATTTCCGCTTTGATCTCGGCATCGCCGACCGGGGCGCCGCCGAGTTCGGCTTCCGCGAACCCTGCCAATTTCGGCGAGCCGACCAGCGCGACCTCGCAACCACCGGCGAATTCGCGGATCAGTGCGCGGGTGTATTCGAGGCTGACGGTTGCCTGTGTACCGAGGACCGTTACGCGCTTAGTTTGCGAGCGGGCGCAGGCGGGTTTGATCGCCGGCACGGTGCCGACAAAGGGCACGGCAAAGCGCGAGCGTAAATCGGCGAGCGCCAGTGTGGACGCGGTGTTGCACGCCACGACCACCAAGTCGGGGGCGTGCTCGTCGATCGCGCGCCCCAGCACCTCGATGATGCGCGCAACCAATGGGCCTGCAGCCTGGTTGCCATAGGGAAAGCCGGCGTCGTCCGCCACGTAGACGTAACGCGCGTCCGGCCGCGCCGCCATCACCTCGCGAAACACGGTGAGCCCGCCGAGGCCGGAATCGAAAAGCAAAATTGTCGGTTCTGCGGCGCGGTGTGACGGCATTGCGGCGAGGATTGATTTTTCGATTCGGAGCGCAGCGTCCAGCTAAGACACGCCAGGCGAACGGTGACAATGGGTCGCGGGTGCGGAACGTCGCCGCCGCGCCTTGCGTTGACTTGCGAAAGCGGGGCGCATTCTCAGGCAAAGGGAACATCACATGAAATTCAGGTCTGTATCGCTGGCGGCGGGGTTAATGGCGCTGTCGGTCGGCGCCGCGTTCGCGGCGCCGGCGGTGGTCGAGCAGGATCTTCACTTGCGCGCCGGACGCAGCACGCAAGCGCCCGTGATTGGCGTCCTACAGGGCGGCAGCACGGTTGATGCGCGCAATTGCGGCGGCGGCTGGTGCGCCATCCGTTCGCCGCAAGGGTCAGGCTACGCCAGCAGCAGCTATCTCGAGTTCGCCGGCGGCTATGGCCCGGTCTACGCCGCCGCGCCGCCACCGGTCGTCATCGGCCCGGGCTATTACGATGGCTGGGGACCGGGCTGGGGCCCAGGCTTCGGGATCGGCATCGGTTTCGGCGGCTATCACGGTTGGCACCATCATGGACGGCACCATCACTGGCACTAAGCGCCGGATTTGGATGCAGCGTCAGCCGAACACGCGCTTGAAAATCGTATCAACGTGACGGAAATGGTGATCGAGGTCGAAATTGGCCTCGATCTCCTTTACGGAGAGCTTTGAGCGCACGTCTTTGTCGGCCTTGAGCAGCGCCAGGAAATCCTTCTCGCCGCCCCAGACTTTCATGGCGTTGCGCTGTACCAGCCGATAGGCATCTTCGCGCGCCACGCCTTTTTGTGTCAGCGCGATCAGCACGCGCTGCGAATGGATCAAGCCGCCGAGCCTGTCGAGATTCTTTTGCATTGCCGCCGGGTAGACGACCAGTTTGTCGATGATACCGGCCATGCGCGCCAGTGCGAAATCAAGCGTCACCGTGGCGTCCGGCCCGATCATGCGCTCGACCGAGGAATGCGAGATGTCGCGCTCGTGCCAGAGCGCGACGTTCTCCATCGCGGGCAGGGCGTAGGCGCGCACCATGCGCGCCAAGCCGGTCAGATTTTCCGACAGCACCGGGTTGCGCTTGTGCGGCATCGCCGACGAGCCCTTCTGCTTTTCGGAGAAGAACTCTTCCGCCTCCAGCACTTCGGTGCGCTGCAGATGGCGGATTTCGGTGGCAAGCCGCTCGACCGAGGAGGCGACCACGCCGAGCGTCGCAAAATACATGGCGTGGCGGTCGCGCGGGATGATCTGCGTGGAGACCGGCTCGACGCGCAGGCCCATGGCCTTGGCGACATAGGTTTCCACGCGCGGATCGACCTGGGCGAAGGTGCCGACGGCGCCGGAGATGGCGCAGGTCGCCACCTCCTCGCGCGCCGCATGCAGGCGGCGCCGCGCGCGGGCGAATTCGGCGTAAGCATAGGCGAGCTTGAGGCCGAAGGTGGTCGGCTCGGCGTGGATGCCGTGCGAGCGCCCCACGGTGGGCGTCATCCTGTGTTCGAGCGCGCGACGTTTTAAGGCGGCGAGCAGGGCATCGACATCGGCGATCAGGATATCGGCGGCGCGCACCAGCTGCACGTTGAAGCAGGTATCCAGCACGTCGGACGAGGTCATGCCCGAATGCACGAAGCGCGCTTCGGGACCTACGATCTCCGACAGGTGGGTCAGGAAGGCGATGACGTCGTGCTTGACCTCGGCCTCGATGGCGTCGATACGCGCGACGTCGAATTTGGCCTTCTTGCCCTTGTCCCAGATTTTCTTTGCCGCCGCTTTCGGGATGATGCCGAGTTCGGCCATGGCGGTGGCGGCGTGCGCCTCGATCTCGAACCAGATGCGGAATTTGGTTTGCGGCGACCAAATCGCGGTCATGTCGGGACGGGAGTAGCGCGGGATCATGCCTATTCTCTGGCCAGCGTCATTGGCGCGAATGGCCTACCATGATCTCCTGGGCCGGCAAACCTCTATTGCGCAAGTCTGGACGAGGCGCGGCGTATCGCTTCGATGCGGGTTGGCGCGATATCGTCAGGACTGACCCCGTCGAGGACTTTGAGCGCCCGCAAGGTGGCGGCGGCGTCGCCGGCCACGCCGGAAACAATACAAATCATGTTCTCCGCTTTGGCGGCCTGGATCAATTCCTCGACGGCGAGAGCGGCGCTGGTGTCGAAACGTCCGGCCTCGTGCATGTCGAGAACGATGGCGCGGTAGCCGGCGGTCATTGTTCCGACGCGTCGGGTCATTTCCCGCGCCGAGGCGTAAGAGAACCAGCCGCGCAGCGAGACGATCAGTATTTCCTTATCGAATGGCGCGAGCGCGCGGCGTTCCTCTTCGCTCAACGCGTCGTCGTCGTCCACCCCCCGCGTGGTGAGGCCCTTGATCTCCTCTTCCGCCATCCAGCGCGCGGTGACGAATCCCGCCAAAATCATGCCGACCGCGACCGCGGTGATGAGGTCGACCAGCACCGTGAGCGCGAAGGTGACAAACATCACCGCGATCTTGTCGCGCGGCGCGCTGCGCAGCCGCTTGAGATGAACCCAATCGATGATGTCCCAGCCGACCTTCAACAGGATGCCGGCCAGCGCGGCATGCGGGATGCGCTCGGCCAGCGGGCCGAGGCCGAGCACCAGCGACAGCAGGATCAAAGCGTGCAACGCGCCTGAAATCGGCGTGCGGCCGCCGGCGCGGAAATTCACCACCGTGCGCATGGTGGCGCCGGCGCCGGGTATGGCGCCGATCAGGCCCGCCGCCATGTTGCCGAGGCCTTGGCCGATCAATTCGCGGTTGGAATTGTGCTGCGTGCGGGTGAGGGAATCGGCGATCAGCGACGTCAGCAAACTGTCGATAGTGCCGAGGATTGCGAGCACGAAGGCGGTTTGCAGGACATCAGGCAATTCGCCGAGCGGAAATTTCGGCCAGTGCAGGTTCGGCAGCCCGGTCGGAACGTCGCCGATGATCGGCGCGCGGGGAAACACGGTCAGCGACAGCAGCGTGCCGACGAGCAGCGCCGCCAGCGGCGGCGGCAGATAGGCGCGCAGGCGTTTCGGCCAGAAGATCATCACCGCAAGCGCGACTGCGGCGATCGCAAGGGCGTCGGTGTTCACGTGCTCGAACGCATCCGGCAAAGCGCGCAGCGCTCCGACCGGACCGCCCGGCGCCGTTGGCAGTCCGAGAAACGGCAGCAGCTGGATAATAATGATGATGACGCCGATGCCCGACATGAAGCCGGAAATCACCGAATAGGGCGTATACGACACGTAGCGCCCCAGGCGCAGCACCCCGAACAGTAACTGCAAGGCGCCGCCGAGAAAAACTATGGCAAATGCGGTTTCCAGCCGGTCGGCGTGCTGGGCGACGATGGTCGCCATGACCACGGTCATCGGGCCGGTCGGGCCCGATACCTGGACCGGCGTGCCGCCGAACACGGCCGCGAAAAATCCGACGGCGATCGCGCCGTAAAGCCCGGCGATCGGACCGATGCCGGAGGCAACGCCGAAAGCCAGCGCCAAGGGGAGCGCGACAACGGCAGCGGTGACGCCGCCGAATATATCGCCGCGAAGGGTTTGGAAGTTCATGGCCGGAAAGGATGATTTGCCGGCTCACCCTGCGCCGGCGGCAGGTCGTTGTCGAGATAAGGACAAGTACGTAGGGCTACGCCGCTTCTCCGCGCGCCATCGCCGCCGCGTTGCGGATCGCGGAAATATTGGTTTTGTAGTTGCCGCCGGTAAATACCGCGGAGCCGGCGACCAGCACGTTGGCGCCGGCCGCCACCACGCGCGCAGCGTTCTCCGCCGAGACCCCGCCGTCGACCTCGATATCGATCGGCCGCGCGCCGACCAGCGTGCGCACCTCGCGCAGCTTGTCGAGCGCTGCCGGGATGAAAGCCTGCCCGCCAAAGCCGGGATTGACCGACATGATGAGCACCAGATCGACCATGTCGATGACATGCTCGATGCTGGCGACCGGGGTGGCCGGGTTCATGGTGACGCCCGCCTTCTTGCCGAGGGCGCGGATCGCCTGCAGCGAGCGATGCACGTGGGGCCCGGCCTCGACATGCACGGTGATGATGTCGGAGCCGGCCTTGGCGAAGGCTTCCAGATAGGGATCGCACGGCGCGATCATCAAATGCACGTCGAGCGTCTTTTTGGTGATCGGGCGGATCGCCTTCACCACGGCGGGGCCGATGGAAATGTTGGGCACGAAATGCCCGTCCATTACATCGACATGGATCCAGTCGGCGCCGGCGGCTTCGATGGCGCGGATTTCATCGCCCAATTTGGCGAAGTCGGCCGAGAGAATTGACGGCGCTATGATCAGCGGGCGCATGCGGCGGCTCCAGAGGCACCCGGGTATCACGCGGCGCGCCAGCGGGCAATGTTCGGCGCCGCAAACCGGCGGCGCTGTTAACGGTTTTCGCTCATGCGCCGCGCCAGGGGATGCAGAACCGCCGGCAGCAGAAAAATCGGAAATTGCACCATGGCGAAAAAGAACCAGGCAATGTCCGGCAACGTCGAGCCGAGCGTTGCCATCACCAGGCCGATATTACGGAAGGCCGCAAGCAGGCCGATCACCACGCCGCGATCGAAGCCGGCGCGCCAGAACACCAGAACGCTGAGGCCGATCAGCGCGCAAGAGAGCCCAATAATCAGCACGAACAGTTCGAGCGCGAACACCGGGTCGGCGACGACATGGCGTGGCACGCTCTCCATGGCGACGACGACGAAGACCAGCACGGCGACGACGTTGAGCCCGTCGATCGGCTCCTTCTGGCGTTCGATCCAGTCCTGGCCGGCGATGCGCCGGATGACGTAGGCGGTGGCGCCGGCGCCGGCGAAAAACAGGAACAGCTTGATCCCGAGCTCGACCGGCGAAAACAGCGACGAGCCGAGAAACAGGTAGCTGAAGGCCACCGTGGTGATCGGCGACAGTGCGTTGCTCATGATCAGCGCGGCCAGCGAAAACGCGACGTCCAGACCCATCAGCGCCGCGAAGGCGGCCGAGGAGGTAATGGGCGTGATGGCAATTTGCAGGATCATGATCGTATAGAGGCCGGGCAGCGCCTCGCGCAGGCCGAACGCCGCGTAAACCGTGCCGAAGATCATGGGCACCGCTATCATGACCCAGAGCGCCGCGATGATGATCAGGCCGGGCGTTCGAAAATGGCGGCGGAAGGCGGCCGGGTCGGTGCGCAGGTAAGAAAACAGCAACAATACGAACACGGTCTCGCCGAGGTATGGCTTGACGTAGACCGACAGCTGCGGAGCGGCGACACCGAAAAATATCGAAGCGGCGAGCGCGCGCGTGCCTTGCCGGCCGAGCCACGCCAGCGCGGCCCGCAACGACCTCAGAATCGGCATGGACGGGGCGTTCTCCGGCAGAACTGTTGCCCGACGGTCATAGCGAAGCCGGCCGCCGCATTCCATATAAAAGGCGGCCGGGGGGAGATTTAGGAAAACATGGCACGTACCGATGCGATTGTGCTCGGCGCCGGCATCGTCGGCACCTCGGTCGCGCTGCATCTGGCCAAGCGCGGCTCATCGGTCGCGCTTATCGACCGCGGCGGCGTCGGCGAAGAGACCTCCTATGGCAATTCGGGGGTCATCGAGGGTTCGACCATCCTGCCGCCGGCGTTCCCCACCAGCCTGACCGCGCTCATGCGCGTCGTCTTCAAGCGTGCGAGCGATGCCAACTATCATCTGAGCTTCCTGCCGAAGGTCGCCCCCTGGCTCCTGGCGTTCCGCGCCGCTTCGCGGCCCAAGCGCAGCGCCGAGACGGCGCGGCTCAACCGCCCGCTGTTCGCGCGCGCCGTAGCCGAACACGAAACGCTGATGGCGGAGGCCGGCGCGACGCAATATCTGCGCAAGACCGGCTGGATGAAGCTTTATCGCAGCGAGCGCGCCTTTGCCGCGCTTGAAGCCGAATTCGATCTGGCGCGCGAGTTCGGCCTGCCGCTGCAGAGGCTCGATGCTACGGCTGCACAAAAGCTCGAACCCGCGCTCAATCCGGTTTTCGCGCACGCGGTGTTCTGGCCGAATGCGGCAAGCCTCTCCAATCCGCTCGCCGTGACGCAGGCCTATGCCGCGCTGCTGCGCAAGCTTGGCGGCGTGATCGTCACCGGCGATGCGCGCTCGCTGCATCGCGCCGGCCGCGGCTGGCGGGTCGAGACCAACGAAGGCGGCATCGACGCGCCAGAGGTCGTGGTGGCGCTTGGGCCCTGGGCGCCCGATGTGCTGGAGCCTTTCGGGCTGAAGCTGCCGATGGCGGTCAAGCGCGGCTATCACCGGCATTTCCGCAGCATCGGCAACGCCGCGCTGGAGCGCCCGGTGGTCGATGTCGAGAACGGCTATCTGATCACGCCGATGCAGCAGGGCATTCGGCTCACCACCGGCGCCGAATTCGCCGCGCGGGACGCGGCGCCGACGCCGGTGCAGTTCGACCGATTGATGCCGCAGGCGGGCGAGCTATTTCCGCTCGGCGCGCGCGCCGACGAGAAAACCTGGCTTGGCAGCCGGCCGTGCTTTCCCGACTCGCGCCCTGTCATTGGCCGCGCCCCGGGGTTGCCCGGCGTTTGGCTCGCGATCGGGCACGCGCATTGGGGACTGACGCTCGGGCCGGTGACCGGGCATCTGATCGCCGACATGATGGCGGGCGAGCCGCCGTTCTGCGATCCGGCGCCGTATCGGGCGGAACGCTTCACCGCGCCGGGGTAAGCTCGCGGAAATCGTAGCGGTCGCGGATATAGCCGTTGAAGAAGCTGCCTTTGGAATACGCTGATTGAAACGATGCCGCGACTTCGACCGGAACATCGACATACTCATAGATGCGGCCGGTCGTAAACGTGACGGTGAGCCGCTCGCGCCCGTGATCGTATTCAATATCGGCGATGGCGGTCGATGGCATCCCCGCCTCCTGCGGACCTGCTAACGCGCAAGGCGGCCATTGGTTCAGCCGAATTTGTCGCGCCAACTCGGTAGCGCGCCGGGGAAGGGCAGGGCGGTTGCTTCGTAGACGCCGCGCGCCACCGCGCGTGCCATGACATTGGCGGCCACCATGCCGAGCTCGGCGAGGCCGTAGAACGGATCGCTGAGCGCTTTGGCGCCCATCGCCGCCGCAAATATCGTGTCGCCGTCGAGCGGCGTATGCACCGGGTAGATGGCGCGGGCAAGGCCGTCTTGCGCCATGACGGCGAGGCGATTGCACTGCGCCTTGCTCAATTTTGCGTCGGTGGCGATGACGCCGATGGTGGTGTTTTCCTGCGGGCCCCCTTTGGCGCGGATCGTCAGATCGGCCGCGGCGATGGAAGCCGGCCAGCAGCGGCCGCCGAATTCGCCGTTCTGCTCGAACGGCGCCGCCCAGAAATGCGGACCCTCGCCGATCACTGTCGTGCCGACGGCGTTGACGACCACCACGGCGCCGACGGTGATGCCATCGCGCGTCGTCGCGGAAGCCGAGCCAATGCCGCCCTTGAGCGTCGCGGTGGTGGCGCCGAGACCGGCGCCGGCGCTGCCGAGAGCGAAATCGGCGCCCGCGTTTTTGGCGGCGTCATAGCCAAGCTCGCGGTAGGGCGGATAGCGGCCCCAGTTCTTGTCGCCGCCGTTGAGCAGGTCGAACATGATCGCGGCCGGCACGATCGGCACCACTGCGTCGCGAATGCGAAAGCCGCGGCCTTGCTCACGTAGATAGGCCTGCACGCCGGACGCCGCATCGAGCCCGAAAGCCGAGCCGCCCGACAGCAAAATCGCGTCGATGCCTTCCACCGTCTGCGCCGGATCGAGCAGGGCGGTCTCGCGCGTGCCGGGGCCGCCACCGCGCACGTCGACGCTCGCCACCACCGCGGCGTCGAACACGACCGCCGTCGATCCGGAGCCGAGCTTTGCGTCGCCGGCGTGTCCGACGCGGATGCCGGCAATGTCGGTGATCAAATTGCGCATGGCGGTCACCGCTTATCACATCCCCGCCAGCGCGGTCAGGGGGACCTTGCCAGCGCCACAGTTGAGCGTGCATATCGCGCCCCATGCATTCCGACGTCACGATTTATGCCGCGTTGATCGCGGGGCTGGTCAGCTTCCTCTCCCCTTGCGTGCTGCCGCTGGTGCCGCCGTATCTCGTCTATATGGCGGGCACCTCGCTGGAGCGCCTCGCCGATAAGGAGCCGGACCGCCAGGTCAAGCGCTTGACGGTGATCGCGGCGCTGCTGTTCGTCGCCGGCTTTTCCACCGTGTTCGTTTCGCTCGGCGCCAGCGCCAGCGTTATCGGCTCGCTGATCCGCGCCTATTCCGGCCCGCTCGCCACCATCGCCGGCATCATCATCATCATCATGGGACTGCACTTCCTCGGCCTGACGCCGATCGCGTTGCTGCATCGGGAGAAGCGCATGGAGGTGGCCAAGCCGGTCGGCCTATGGGGCGCCTATATTATGGGGCTCGCGTTTGCCTTCGGCTGGACGCCGTGCATCGGGCCGATCCTGGCTGCGATCCTGGCGGTGGCGGCCTCCGAGCAGACGGTGGCGAAAGGCGCCGGCCTGCTCGCGGTCTATTCGCTGGGCCTCGGCATTCCCTTTGTGATTGCCGCTTTCGCGGTCGAGCCGTTCGCGGCCTTCCTTTCGCGCTTCAAGCATTATCTGCGCCGCGTCGAGCAGGCGATGGGCGCGCTCTTGGTGCTCACCGGCATCGCCTTCCTCACCGGCAGCATCAACACCATGAGCGTGTGGCTGCTCGACCTATTTCCGGCGCTCGGCAAGATCGGCTGAAAAAGAAAAGCCCGCCACAAAGGCGGGCTTCTCCGAGGCGATGAGCGGCAACTTACTTGCAGCCCGCAGCCGGGCATTGGAAGTAGGTGATCTTGCCGCTCTTGGGATCCTTCTTCCAGATGTACATCACGTAGTCGAGTTTGGTGAGGTCGCCCTTTTTGTCGTACGAGATGTCACCCAGCACGGTTTTGAATTTCATGCCGGAGTGCATCTTTTCGGCGACCTTCTTGGGGTCGAGCGACTTTGCCGCGGTTGCGGCCTGCTGGATGATCTGTACCGCGGCGTAAGAGTACAGCGTGTAGGCTTCCGGCTCGAAGTTCTTTTTCTTGAATTCTGCGACGACGCCTTTGGCCGCCGGATTTTTGCGCGCGTCCGGCCCGTAAGTCATCAGCGTGCCTTCGACGCCGGGCCCGCCGATCGAGGCGAACTCGTCGGTGGTGATGCCATCGGCTCCCATCAGCGGCGTCTTCACGCCTTGATCGCGCATCTGCCGCACGATCAATCCGCCTTCGGTGTGCAGGCCGCCCCAATAAACCAAGTCGGCTTTCGACTGCTTGATCTTCGACACCAGCGCGGAGAAATCCTTGTCGCCGGTATTGATGCCTTCGCGCAGCACCGGCTTTAAGCCGCCTTTGGCCAAACCCTTGACCGTCTCGTCGGCGAGACCTTTGCCGTAAGTGGTCTTGTCGTCGACGACGGCGACCTTTTTGCCCTTGAAGTGCTTGAGGATGTAGGCGGCGGCGACCGCCCCTTGCTGGTCGTCGCGGCCGCAGGTGCGGAAGATGTTCCACATGCCGCGTTCGGTGATCTTCGGATTGGTGGAGGCCGGCGTGATCTCCAGAATGCCGTTCTCCTGGTAGACCTCCGAGGACGGCATGGTGACGCCGGAGTTGAAGGCGCCGACCACGAATTTAACGCCGTCGCCGACGAATTTATTGGCAACCGAAACGCCCTGCTTGGGGTCGGACACGTCGTCGCCGAACGACAGCTCGATCTTCTTACCGAGGATGCCGCCTTTGGCGTTGATGTCGGCTGCCGCCTGCTCGGCGCCGTTTTTCAGCTGCGCGCCGAACGCCGCGTTCGGTCCGGTAATCGGACCCTCGACGCCCATCTTGATCTGGGCCGTGGCGGTGCCCGCCGTGGCCAACGCAAATCCCAGCGCAATCGCAAGTGTGGTGGTTCTGTTCATCCGTCTTCCCCTTCGTTTCAGGCCCGACTTTGCCGACATGTTACGTCAGGGCGGCTTGCGGCGCCAGCGCATCGGTCCACTGCGGTTATTGATCCAGCGATACTGGCTGACCATCTGGCGGACGCGCTCGGCCTGAAATCCGAGGAACCCGGTCGCCAAGCAGACCGCACAATCGACCAAATAATAGTGCGGCGACAACAACGTGCCGCCAAACAAGGCATAATGGATGAAGCGCACGGCGGCACCCAGGATCAGCGTATAGGCGAGCATCTGCCACCACGGCCGCCAGGTCGCGGCAATGGCGCGGCCCGCGAGCGCCGCTGCCCCACCGCCGAGGATGATCGTCACCAGGACGAAGACGCCAAAAGAGCCTTCCTCGTAAAGCAATTCGGGGATGGAGAAATCTGCTCCCATCAGCCCGCCACCTGCCGGCCGCCTTCCAGATAGGCCGATTTGACCTCCGGCCGCTCGAGCAATTCGCGGCCCGTCCCGGAAAGCGTGATCAGGCCGTTGACCATGACGTAGCCGCGATGGGCGAGCTTGAGCGCGTGAAACGCGTTTTGCTCGACCAGGAACACGGTCAGACCTTCCGCGGCGTTGAGCATCTTAATGGCATCGAAGATCTGCCGCACGATCAGCGGCGCGAGGCCAAGCGAGGGCTCGTCGAGCAGCAATAGCCGCGGCCGGCTCATCAGCGCCCGCGCGATCGCCAGCATTTGCTGCTCGCCGCCCGACAGGGTGCCGCCGCGCTGGTCGAGGCGCTGCTGCAGGCGTGGAAACAGGTCGAGCACGCGCGCCAGGTCGCGGTCGAAGTCCTCGCTGAGGGCGGTGGTGGCGCCCATCTGCAGATTTTCCAGCACCGTCATGCGCGAGAAGATGCGGCGGCCTTCCGGCGCTTGCGCCAGCTTCAGCCGGGCGATTTCGTGCGTCGGCAGATGCGTGATGTCCTGCCCGGCGAATTCGATGCGCCCCTCGCGTGCGCGCGGGTTGCCGCAGATGGTCATCATCAGCGTCGACTTGCCGGCGCCATTGGCGCCGATCAGCGTGACGATCTCGCCGCCATTGACGTCCATGTCGACGCCTTTAAGCGCCTGCACGCGGCCGTAAAAGGTTTTCACGCCGCGCACGGAGAGCAGGGCAGAGCTCATAGCCCGACCTCCGCTTCCACTTCGCCGACTTCTTCGTCGGCGACACCGAGATAGGCAGCGATCACCTTGGCGTCGTTGCGCACGGCTTGCGGGGCGCCGTCGGCGATCTTGACGCCATAGTCGAGCACAACAATGTGGTCGGAAATCTCCATCACCACCGTCATGTCGTGCTCGATCAAGAGAACCGAGATGGCGTCGTCGTCGCGGATGGAGAGCAAAAGCGTGTTGAGTTCGGCGCTTTCGCGCGGGTTTAGGCCGGCCGCCGGCTCGTCGAGGCAGAGCAGCGCCGGATCGGTGCACATGGCGCGTGCGATTTCGAGGCGCCGCTGCCCGCCATAGGGCAAATCGCCGGCCGGATCGTCGGCTCGCTCGATGAGGCCGACGCGATCGAGCCAATGCTTTGCTTTGTCGATGGCCGCGCGCTCAGCGACGCCGTAGGAGGGAAAGCCGAGGACGCCGAAAAGCGTATAGCCGGAGGCGAGCATCAGCCGGTTGTGCTGGGCGACCAGTAAATTCTCCAGCACCGTCATGCCGGGGAACAGGCGGATATTCTGAAAGGTGCGGGCGACGCGCGCCTGCTGCGCGACGAGATAGTCGGGCATGCGCTCGAGCAGGAACAGCGCGCCGTCGGGCCGCGTAAGATGACGCTCGCCGCTGTCGGTCAGGGCTTCCAGCGCGTCCCACATCGCCGGCGCGCCATGGCGCAGGCCGAGCCGCCCCTCGCTCGGCTTGTAGAAGCCGGTGATGCAGTTGAAGACCGTGGTCTTGCCGGCGCCGTTGGGGCCGATCAGCGCGGTAATCGTGCCTTCGCGCACCTGGAAGGACAGATCATCGACCGCGACCAGCCCGCCGAAGCGCATGCTTAGGTGCTCGACCTGCAGCAACATGTTGCGCCCGTCCGCCATCAGCCGTGGCCCTCTTTGACCAGATCGGCGGAGATCGACTTGCGCTCCTTCAGGAACACGGAAGGCGCGCGCGAGGTGATCAGCCCGCGCGGCCGCCAGATCATGATGGCGACCATGCAGAAGCCGAAGATCAGCATACGGTATTGAGTCGGATCGAAAGTCTGCCCGAATATCTGCTTGAGGAAATCGAGTTCGCGCATGATCTCGGTGCCGCCGATCATGACGATCGCCGCAATGGCGACGCCGATCTGACTGCCCATGCCGCCGAGCACGACGATGGCGACGATGGTGGCGGATTCCAGGAAGGTGAAGGATTCCGGCGAGATGAAACCTTGCCGCGCGGCGAAGAACGAGCCGGCAAAGCCCGCAAACATCGCGCCCATGGCGAAGGCGGTGAGTTTGGTATTGGTGGTGTTGATGCCGAGCGAGCGGCAGGCGATTTCGTCTTCGCGCAGCGCTTCCCAGGCGCGCCCGACCGGCAGGCGCCGCAGCCGCACCGTGACATAGGCGGTGAGCAGCGCCAGCGCCAAGATGACGTAATAGAGGAAAATGGTGCGGTAGAGCGGCGAGAACTCCAGCCCGAACACGGCGGCAAAGCCGTTGTCGTCGGCGTTGAACGGGATGCCGAAGAAACTCGGCCGCGGGATGCCGCCGATGCCGGCATAGCCGTTGGTCAGATCGACCCAATTGACGATAACGATGCGGATGATTTCGCCGAAGGCGAGCGTGACGATGGCGAGATAGTCGCCGCGCAAGCGCAGCACCGGAAAGCCGAGCAGGACGCCCCAGAACGAGGCGAGGATGCCGGCGAGCGGCAGCAGGATCCAGAAGGCGAAGCCGAAGGTCTTGGCGAGCAACGCGTAAGAATAGGCGCCGACCGCGTAGAAGGCGACATAGCCGAGGTCCAAGAGGCCGGCGAGGCCGACCACGATATTCAGCCCCCAGCCGAGCATGACGTAAATCAGAATCTGGATGCCGAAATTGTCGATCCACTTGAGCGCGCGGCTAAAGCCGCCGAGAAAAATAACAAGCACCGGGTAAGCGACGACAAAGCCGATGGCGAAGGGGACAAACCATTTGGCGACGAAGGCACGCCAGGCCGGCTGCACCACCGCGACCGGCCGCAAGGCGCGCCGCCTGATCCGGGGCTCGATCACCAGCGAATAGAAGAGCCGGCCGAAGCCGACGACCGCGGTGACGGCAAACAACAACGGCCAGCGCGTGGTCAGGATCAATTCGTTGCTGATATTCTGAACGGTCTTGAAGCCGATCAGTGGCAGGAACACACCGAAAGCGACGGCTGCGGTAATGCCGGCGTCACGCAGCGCGCCGGTCAGTTGTGCGGGCTCGCGCTTGGCCGCCGCACGCGGTTTTTGGGCAGCGGTGTTCGCCGGCACCGCCACGTCACACCTTCTCCACGTCCGGCCGTCCGAACAGGCCTTGCGGCAGGAAGATCAGCGTAATGGCCAGCACCGAAAAAGCGGCGACGTCCTTGTAGTCGATGGAAAAATAGGCCGACCAGAAGGTCTCGATCAGGCCGATGAGGATGCCGCCGATGACGGCGCCGGGCAGCGAGCCGATGCCGCCGAGCACCGCGGCGGTGAACGCCTTCACGCCGGGCACAAACCCGTCGGCAAAACTGACCACGCCGTAGTACATCAGGTACATGGCGCCGGCGACGGCGGCGAGCGCGGCGGCGATGACGAACGTCATTGAAATGGTCTGGTCCACGTTGACGCCGACTAGCGCCGCCATCTTCTGGTCCTGCTCGCAGGCGCGCTGCGCGCGCCCGAGCCGCGTCTTGGCCACCAGGTACCAGAAACAAACGAGTAGCACCGCGGTGACGCTCCAGATAATGAGTTGCTTGTAGGACAGCGTCACCGCGTAGCCGTTATGGTTGAGCAATTCGAACTCGCCGCGGATCATCGGCGGGATGGCCTTGTTGCGCGGCCCTTGCGTGACCTGCACGAAATTGGACAGGAAGATCGACATGCCAATCGCCGAGATCAATGGCGCCAGGCGGAACGAGCCGCGCAAGGGCCGGTAGGCCACCCGCTCGATCACCCAGTTGGCGAGCGACGTGAACAGCATGGCCACGATCAAGACGATGAACAACGCCAGCACCAGCGAGGAGATGCCGAGCCAGGAGGTCAGGATCAGGAAGGCGATCAGCGCAATGAAGACCGAGACCATGAACACATCGCCGTGGGCGAAGTTCACCATGCCGATGATGCCGAACACCATGGTGTAGCCGATGGCGATCAAACCATAGATCGAGCCGAGGGTGATGCCGTTGATGAGCTGCTGGAGGAAGACTTCCATCGTGTCCCCTTCGCCTTGCGCAGGTCGCCCGGCTGCAACCGATGGTCCGAATGTTAAGGCTTAACAGGGCATTGCGGGAGCGGCAACGCTTGACGCGATGCTTGTTACTAAGTCCAAAAGGCGTAAGAAACGCGCATGTCGCCCGAACTCGCCATAGCCGTCCGCATCGGCGGCGCTGCCGCAATATTCGCGGCGCTGGCGTTATGGGAATGGTTTGCGCCGCGGCGTCATTTGATCGTGGGGCGCGCGCCGCGCTGGCCGGGCAATCTCGGCATTTTGGCGGTCGATATTGTTGCGGTGCGGCTGGTGGCGCCGACGGCGGTGGTGGGGGTGGCGCTTTTCGCGACCGAGCGCGGCTGGGGCTTGTTCCCCGCTATCGGCGCGCCGGCCTGGGCAGCGGCCGTGCTCGGCGTGATCGCGCTCGATCTGACGATCTATATCCAGCACGTCGTGTTTCATCACGTGCCGCTGCTGTGGCGGTTGCACCGCATGCACCACGCCGATCTCGACATCGATGTCACCACCGGGTTGCGTTTCCACCCGCTGGAAATTCTGCTGTCGCTGGCGATCAAGATGACGGCGGTGGTGGCGCTCGGGGTGCCGGCGCTGGCGGTGGTGATCTTCGAGGTGCTGCTCAACGCGACGTCGATGTTCAATCACAGCAACGTCAAGCTACCGGCCTGGCTCGAGCCGATCGCGCGTTGGATCGTGGTGACGCCGCAAATGCACCAGGTGCATCATTCGATCGAACGGCGGGAAACCGACAGCAATTTCGGCTTCAATCTGCCGTGGTGGGACCGCCTGTTCGGCACCTATCGCGCAAAGCCTGCGGCCGGCGAGCACGGCATGACGATCGGTCTGCCGGTTTTCCGCGACGCAGCCGAGTCGCGCCTTCTGCCGTTGTTGACGCAGCCGTTCCGCGACGAAAAACCGCCGCGGTAACCGTCGCGCGGCGGCTTTGTGTCGACATTCGTCAGGCTCAGTGCAGTCCGCCGAATACCCAAATCAACAGCAGAATCGGCAGCGGAATACCGAGCAGCCAAAGCAATAAATATCGTCCCATGGCGTAGCCCCTTTGATTGCGTTCGATCGGAAAGGGAACTCGCGGGGACGGCTGCGGTTCCATCGTCATTCGATGCAAATGGAACGAATGATATTCAGCGAACGTTATTATTTCGGCCGGTAAGCCTCGAAGGCGATCTTCGAGTCAGAAAAGCCAGCAACATTATTTGGAGGCTACACAGATGAATCAGAATCCAAACCAGAATCAGAATCCGAACCAGCGCCCGGGCCAACAGCAGCAGGGTGGCCAGCAACAGGGCGGGCAGCAGCAGGGCGGCGGTCAGAAGCCCGGCCAGCAGCAGCAACAGAACCCCGGGCAGGGCGGTCATCAGAACCCCGGGCAGGGCGGCCAGCAGAACCGCTGACGCACTGCAGCACGGAGTACGGAAGCCCCGCCTCGCGGCGGGGTTTTTCGTTTTCGCGCCGCCAAGCGCGTTGGCCTTCGCCGCCGGCTCGCTTATGCTCTAAGGCATCATGGCGACCTCCGCGCTGCCGTTGTTTCATCTCTACGGCGATCCGCCGGATGACTCCGCTTTCGACTTCATCCATATCGAGACCATCGCCTCGCGCTCCTCGGTGCACGACTGGACCATCCGCGCGCATCGCCACCGCAATCTGTTTCAGATCCTGCTTATCGAAAAAGGCGGCGGCGAGATGAGCTTCGAGACGGCGACGGTGCCGTTTGCGGCGCCGGCGGCGATCCTGGTGCCGGCTACCACGGCGCACGGCTTTCGTTTCACGCCGCAAGCGACCGACGGCTGGGTGGTGAGCTTCACCGAGGACGTCGCCGACGCGCTGGGCGAACAATCCGGCGAAGCGCTGGCGCGGCTCAAGGCGCTTGCCACCGATCCGCTGCTGCCGTTGGCGAGCCTCTCGGAAGCCAAACGCGTTTCGGCGCTATGCGCGGAGTTGAACGAGGAGGCTTCTCTGGCGCGCGAGGGCTATCGGCTCGCCATGCGCGGCCTTCTAACGCTGATCGCCATCGAAGTGGTGCGGCTGGCGGCGAGCCGCGCGCGCTCCGGCACGGTCACGCTGACGCGCGCCGACGCCCAGGTCGAGGCGTTGCGCCGGCTGTTGGACGAGCATTTCCGCAAAGAACGGTTGATCAGCTTCTATGCCGAGAAGCTGGCGATGACCGCCGACCGGCTCAACGATCACGTCAAGCGCGCGACCGGCGTCACCGCCGGCCATTTGATCCGCCAGCGCGTCTTGACCGAAGCCAAGCGCCAGCTGGTGTTCACCGGCCAGCCGATCAACGAGATCGCCTACGACCTGTCGTTTTCCGACCCGTCGCACTTCACGCGATTTTTCCGCAAGCAGACCGGCACGACGCCGCAGGCGTTTCGCGAGGGACGCGGCGGCTAGACCGCCGGGAGCGTCGTGCGCGCCGCGGTTAAACGTAACAGGTAAGGTAAACAGCCGGTTTCTTTTGAAGTCGGCAATTTACGCGCTTACGCAGGACCTCCAGTATTTTCGGAGGAAACCATGCGCAATCGGTCCAGCGTTGCCGTGGCCATTATCGTCGCCGTGGCGCTCTACTTCGCCTTCACCTGGGGCGTGGAGGCGGTCAGCGCGCTGGCCTCGCCGGCCTATGGTCTGGACGACGTTTGGCGCTCGCAGGTGTTTTTCGCCATTGGCGGCTTCTTCGGTCTGGCGCCCATCGGAATGGTCAAGGTCGCCGCCTTCTTCGCCACGCTCAAGCTCGCGGTCGCCATCATTTGCGCCTGGCAGGTGCTTGCCCGTCTGCGCGCGCTGATCTCCAGCCCCGCCGATACCGAAATCTTCGAGGCCGGTTTGATCCTCATCGTGCTGATCAGCATCGCGCTGGTCGGCCCTGCGGTGTGGGCGAAGAATGCTTCGCTGGTGCGTGAATCGACGATCCAGCTGCTGCTCGCGGCCGCCGCAACCTGGCTTTGCGTGGTCGAGCGGGCCCGCCGCACCGACCCCATGGTGATCGACGCGGTCCCCGTCGGGCAGGACACGCGTTGGTTCACGCGCCGGCGCGGCCGTTAATACGCGCCTATTTTTTTCCAAGTTCGGCGATCACTTCGGCGGCTTCCTTGAAAGCGTGATTGGCCGCCGGCACGCCGCAATAGATCGCCTGCTGCAAGATGATTTCCTTGATGTCGTCTTCGCTGAAGCCGCCTTCGGCCAGGGCCGCCCGCACATGCAGGCGGAATTCATCCCATTGCGCGAGCGCGATCATGGTGCCGATCACCAAGATGCGCCGTGTGCGTTCGTCATAATGCGGCCGCGTCCACACCTCGCCCCAGGCACCGCGGGTGATGAAGTCCTGGAATTCCGCGTTGAATGAATTCTTGCGCGCGTTGGCGCGGTCGACCCATTCGGCGCCGAGCACCTTGCGGCGCTTGGCCATGCCTTTGTCGTAACGCTCTTTCTCATCCATGACGGCCCCTTACCGGGTAAGAAAATCGAGCACGGTGTCGGTGAATTGCTTGGGCTGCTCCATGTTCGAGATGTGAGCGGCATCGAGGCCGACAAGCTTGGCGCCTTTGATCGCCTTCTGGATGGCTTCGCCGGCCGAGGGCGGCGTGGCGGCATCCTGCGTGCCGACGATCACCAGTGTCGGCGCCGTGATGCGCGGATTTGATTCACGGAAATCCATGGCGGCGATCGCCTGGCAGCAGCCGATATAGCCGGGCACTTTGGTCGCCACGAACATGGCCTTCATGCGCGCCATCACGTCGGGCGCGCGCTTGCGGAAGCCTTCGGTGAACCAGCGTTGCATGTTGGCGTCGACCAGCGCCTCCAAGCCCTTTTCCGAGACGAATTTGATGCGGTCGATCCAAGGATTTTTGTCGGCGTAATAGTAATTGGTATTGGCGAGCACCAGCTTTTCGACGCGGTCAGGGGCATTGGCGCCGAGCCATTGCCCGACCATGCCGCCCATCGACAGCCCGCACCAATTGGTCTTTTCGATCTTGAGAGCGTCGAGCACCGCGAGCACGTCGCGCCCGAACCGCTCCATGGTGTAGGGGCCGGCCGGCACGCCGGATTGGCCGTGGCCGCGGCGGTCGTAGCGGATGAGCCGGAAGTGCTTGGCGAATTCGGGAGCCTGGTCGTCCCACATGTGCAGGTTGGTGCCGAGCGAATTCGACAGCATCAGCGCCGGTCCGCTGTCGCGGCCCTCGACCTCATAATAAATCGGGCAGCCATCGGCATCGATCGTCGGCATGAATTGTCTCCCCCTCGATACGATTTTGGTTGAACAGACTTGGTGTAAGGCGACAGACTTAATGCGCTCGGCGCGCCCTGCATAGCTCTTTTCAGCGGGCCTGCGACGGCGTAAGTCGGGCTAGGCCCCGATGGGCCAGGCGCAGGTAAGGAGACGACGGCCATGGCGATGACGATGACGGGTGAAGTCCAGCTTCCCGCCAGCCGCGAGGTTGTATATGCGAAGCTCAACGACGCCGAGGTGCTCAAGGCCTGCATCCCCGGCTGCGAGGAGCTCAATAAAATCTCGGACACCGAGCTTCAGGCCGTGGCGACCACCAAGATCGGGCCGGTCAAGGCGCGCTTCAAAGGCAAAGTTCACCTGACCGACCTCGATCCGCCCAACGGCTATCGAATTTCCGGGGAGGGTGACGGCGGCATTGCCGGCTTCGCCAAAGGCGGCGCGACCGTTGCGTTGGCGGAGAAAGATGGCGGCACGCTGCTGACCTACAACGTCGAGGCGCAGATCGGCGGCAAGCTCGCTCAGCTCGGCCAGCGCCTGGTCAACGGCGCGGCCAAGAAGATCGCCGACGATTTTTTCAAGAATTTCGCCGGGGTCGTCGCGGCCGGCTAGCGTCGATCACCCGCGTTTGAGGCAAGTCCGCCTATGGACTCCCTTGACCCGGGACAGGGTCGGGGTTCAGAGTTATTCCTGTTCCAAGGCGCATTCGGGTGGAAATCGGCTCGATTTCAGACCCGAGCCGCCGCCGTCCACGACGGGCGGGGTGAAAAGAGGGCTTTTGGCCCCGAAGGTGGGAGGAAGGACATGCCTGCGGTGTCCATGACGGTGAACGGCAAAGCCGTCACCGGCGACGTCGAAGCGCGCACCTTGCTGGTGCAATTCCTGCGCGAAAACTTGCGGCTCACGGGCACGCATGTGGGGTGCGATACCTCGCAATGCGGCGCCTGCGTCGTGCATGTGGACGGCATCGCCGCCAAGTCCTGCACGCTGCTGGCTTTGCAATGCGAGGGCGCTAACGTCACCACCATCGAAGGCTTGGCGGAGCCGGGCGGCGCCTTGCATCCGATGCAGGAAGCGTTCCGCGAGCACCACGGCCTGCAATGCGGCTACTGCACGCCGGGCATGATCATGGCGGCGCTCGATATCGTGCGCCGCAGGGGCAACGACCTCGACGAGCACACCATTCGCGACCAGCTCGACGGCAATATCTGCCGCTGCACCGGCTATCACAACATCGTCAAGGCGATCGCGGCGGGCGCGAAGGCCATGGCCAAAGGCGGCACGCGTCAAGCCGCTGAATAGCGTTATAAAAATCTAACGGGAGGAGACCGCCATGAGCGCGACCGGGATCGGCGCGGCGGTGCGCCGCAAGGAAGACTTCCGCTTCATTACGGGCCACGGGCAATACACCGACGATGTGGTTAGGCCGGGCGAGACCCGCGCCGTCTTTGTTCGCTCGCCGCACGCCCACGCCAAGATCAGAAGCGTCGATACCGCCGCGGCCAAGAAGATGCCGGGCGTGATCGCCGTGCTCACCGGCGCCGAGCTTGCCACCGACAAGATCGGCAATCTGATCTGCGGCTGGATGATCCATTCCAAGGACGGCTCGCCGATGAAGATGGCGCCGCATCCGGCGCTCGCCGCCGACAAGGTCTGCCATGTCGGCGACGCGGTCGCGGTGGTCATCGCCGAAAGTCAGGCGCAAGGCCGTGACGCTGCCGAGAAAGTGAAAGTCGACTACGAGGTGCTGCCGTCGGTTTCCGATCCGGCCAAGGCAAAATCCGGCCCGCAGATTCACGAGGTGGCGCCGAAGAACACGATCTACGAATGGGCGCTCGGCGACGCGAAAGCCGTTGACGCGGCCTTTGCCTCGGCCAAAAACGTCACCAAGCTCGACATCGTCAACAACCGCCTGGCGCCCAACGCGATCGAACCGCGCGTGGCGCTCGCCGAATATGATTCCGGCAATGACAGTCTGACTTTGTGGAACACGACGCAGAACCCGCACGTCTCGCGGCTGGTGATCGCAGCTTTCGTCGGCATGGCGCCGGAGCACAAATTGCGCGTGATTGCGCCCGACGTCGGCGGCGGCTTCGGCTCCAAGATTTTCATCTATCCGGAAGAGGTCGTTTGCCTGTGGGCCGCGCGCAAAGTCGGCCGGCCGGTGAAATGGACCGCGGACCGCTCGGAATCTTTCGTCACCGACGCGCATGGCCGCGACCACGTCACCCACGCGGAACTGGCGCTCGACGAGCACGGCAAGATATTGGCGTTGCGCGCCAAGACCATCGCCAATCTCGGCGCCTACATGTCGACCTTCTCGTCCTCGGTGCCGACCTACCTCTATGCGACGCTGTTGTCGGGCCAATACGACATCCCGCAAATCTATTGCGAGGTCGACGCGGTCTACACCAACACCGTGCCGGTCGACGCCTATCGCGGCGCCGGGCGGCCCGAAGCGACCTTCGTGGTCGAGCGGCTGGTCGAAGTTGCGGCGCGGCAGATGGGCGTCGAGCCCGCCGAGCTGCGCAGGCGCAACTTCATCAAAAACTTCCCGCACCAGACGCCTGTGATCATGGCTTACGACGCCGGTGACTATAACGCCTCGCTGAAGAAGGCGATGGATCTCGCCGACGTCAAAGGCTTCGGCAAGCGCAAGCGCGAATCCGCGCGCAACGGCAAGCTCAGGGGTATCGGCTATTCCACTTATATCGAAGCTTGCGGCATTGCGCCGTCGCAAGCCGTCGGCTCGCTTGGCTGCGGCGTCGGTCTGTGGGAGAGCGCCGAAGTGCGCGTCAACCCGACCGGCTCGGTGGAAGTACTCACCGGCACGCACGCGCACGGGCAGGGGCACGAGACCACCTTCGCGCAGCTGGTGTCGGAGCGGCTCGGCATTCCCTTCGAGAACATCTCCATCGTTCACGGCGACACCGACAAGGTGCAGTTCGGCATGGGCACCTACGGCTCGCGCTCGGGCGCCGTCGGCATGACCGCCATCGTCAAGGCGTTGGACAAAGTCGAAGCCAAGGCCAAGAAGGTCGCCGCCTATATGCTGGAAGCGGCCGAAGGCGACATCGAATTCAAGGACGGCAAGTTCACCGTCGCCGGCACGGACAAATCGGCGGCATGGGGCGACGTCGCCCTCAACGCCTATATCGCGCATAAATTCGCCGGCGCCGATCTGGAGCCAGGCCTGAAGGAAACCTCGTTCTACGACCCGACCAACTTCACCTTCCCGGCCGGCGCCCACATCTGCGAGGTCGAGGTCGATATCGACACCGGCAAGACGACAATCGCCAGTTGGACCGCGGTCGACGACTTCGGCACCGTGATCAATCCGATGATCGTGGAAGGCCAGGTGCACGGCGGCATCGCGCAAGGGGTCGGGCAGGCGCTCTTGGAAGGCGTCGTCTACGACAAAGACGGCCAGCTCGTGACCGGCTCGATGATGGACTACACCATGCCGCGGGCCCACGACCTGCCGTCGTTTCTTGTCGGCCTGACCGAAACCAAAGCGCCGTCCAACCCGCTCGGCATCAAAGGCTGTGGCGAGGCCGGCGCCATCGCCGCGCCCGCGGCGGTGATCAACGCCATTACCGACGCCATCGGAACCGAACAACTGGCCATGCCGGCCACCGCCAACGCGGTGTGGGCGGCACTCAAGCACGCGCAACCCGCGCGCCAGGCCGCAGCGGAATAACGGAGAGAACGATGTACAATTTCACCTTCCATCGTCCGACCACGGTGCGCCAGGCGGCCGGCCTGTTGGCGCGCAATCCGGAGGCCAAGCTTTTGGCCGGCGGGCACTCGCTGATCCCGGTGATGAAGCAGCGGCTGGCGCAGCCTTCGGCGCTGATCGATCTCGGTCTGGTCGAAGGCTTGAGCGGCGTCGAGCAGAAAGGCCGCTCGATCGTGATCGGCGCCATGACGCGCCATGCCGATGCCGCCAATTCACCGGTGCTGCAGCAGGCGCTGCCGGGGCTTGCCATGGTGCCGGGCTCGATCGGCGATCCGCAGGTGCGCAATCGCGGCACCATCGGCGGCTCGGTCGCCAACAACGATCCGAACGCGGATTATCCCGCCGCCGTGCTGGGCCTGGGCGCCACCGTCATCACCAACAAGCGGCGCATCGCCGCCGACGATTTCTTCACCGGCATGTTCTCGACCGCGCTGGAAGACGGCGAGATCATCACCAAGATCAGCTTCCCCATCGCCAAGAAAGCGGCCTACGAGAAGTTCAAGCACCCGGCCTCGGGTTTCGCGCTGGTCGGCGTGTTTGTGAGTAAGCGCGGCTCCGACATCCGCGTCGCGGTGACCGGCGCGGGCTCAAACGGCGTGTTCCGGGTGAAGTCGTTCGAGGAAGCGCTGAAGAAGCGCTTCGCGGCGAAGTCGCTCGAGGGCATGAGCATCCCGGCGACCGGCATGAACGCGGACATCCACGCCAGCCCCGAGTATCGCGCGCATCTGGTCGGCGTGCTGGCGCGCCGCGCCGTGGCCAAGGCGACGGCCTGACCGGCTCAATGAGAATGCTTTACGGCACGCGGCTCACGGCCGCGTGTCGTTTGCTTTTTTAAGGAACGCGGCGACAACCTCCAGCTCCTTGTCGCTGAATTGCGTTAGCAGCGTATCGGTTGCCTCCGACATCTTACTGTACGCCGCGTGCGCCGAACGCAGGAATTTCGGCGACACAGTCACCAGCGAACTGCGTCGGTCGTCCGGGTTAGGCGCGCGCAGGATGGCGCCGGCCTTCTCTAGGCGGTCGAGCGCCACGGTGACGCCGCCGGTGGTGAGGCGGCTCAATTCCGCCAGACGCCCCGGTGTCATGGGCCCGAACAACTCAAGGAAGTTAAGGAACTGAAGATCGGTCGGGTTCATCTTCAGGGTTTCCGCCATGCGCAGATTGAACAGTACCGAGTTGGCGACCATGCGCCGCAATTCGCGGAACATGGAGCCGACGAGCTGCTCGCGTTTTTTTGCGGTTGACATCAATGCGCCATATACCTTAGAAAATAAGAATCTTACTCAACAAGGTAACAGGCGGGACCATGCAAGACAAGTTCCATGTGCTCATCATCGGCGGCGGCGTTGCCGGCCCGGCGCTGGCGCTGTTCCTCAGGAAAGCCGGGCTGTCGGCCTCGGTCTACGAGGCCTACGGCAACAGCAGTGAAAACGTCGGCGGCGGGCTCGGTTTCGGCCCCAACGGCATGAACGTGCTCGCCGCGCTCGGGCTTGCCGAGGCGCTGAAAGCGCGCAGCAGCCTGGCTCGGGAAAACCGCATCTATGATGGGCACGGCCGCCGGCTCGCGGCGTGGAGCAATGGCGGGACGGCCTATGGCGAGCCGGCCTTGAACTGCATGCGCGCCGATCTTTATGCCGTGTTGGCGGAGGCGATGGCGCGGCAGAATATCCCGCTCGCCTGCGGCAAGCGCCTGACCGGCGTTGTGCAGACGGCGGACGCGGTCGTTGCCCATTTCAGCGACGGCTCGAGCGCGCGCGGCGACATTCTCATCGGCGCCGACGGCATCCATTCGGCGACCCGCCGCGCCGTCATGCCGGAAGCGCCGCAGCCGGGATTCGTGGGCATCGTCGGCATCGGCGGCGCCGTCGCCCGCAACAAGGTGCCGCAGGTCACGCCCGAGGACGTGGAGAATTTCAGCTTCGTTTACGGCGGCAAAGGCTTCTTCGGCTATTGCGGCGGCAGCACTGGCGAGGCGATGTGGTGGGCGAACCTGGCGCGCGAGCAGCCCTTTAGCGCAGACGAGCTCAAAACCATGTCGTCGGACGCGCTCAAAGGCGAAATGCTGGCGCGCTATGGCGGCTATTATCAGCCGATCCCGGCGCTGATCGCGGCGACCGACAAGATCGTCGCGCTCAACGTCTTCGATATTCAGTCGCTGCCGTGCTGGCACGCCGGCCGCGTGCTGCTGATCGGCGATGCCGCGCACGCCGTCAGCCCCAATGCCGGGCAGGGCGCCTCGATGGCGTTGGAGGACGCGATGCTGCTCGCCAAGTTGTTGCGCGATTGCGGCGACTACGCCGCGGCCTTCACGCGCTTTGAAGCCGAGCGCAAGCCGCGCGTCGAGCGCATCGTGGCCGAGGGCCGCCGCCGCGGCGCGGACAAGACCGAGCCCGGTCCGCTGCAGGCGAAAATCCGCAACCTGATGATGCGCTTCTTGGTGCCGCTGTTCGCGACACGCATACAAGATTGGATGTACCGCTATCGCATCGATTGGGAAGACAGACGCGACGTACGCGAGGCCGCCTGACTACGCCCTGTCCAGCTCGCCCAACAAATCGTGCAGGTCGAGCGGATTGGTGTACATGCGCAGGCCGCTGCCGTCGGCTTTCTTCGGCCACATCTCCTTCGGCCGGTCCCAATAGAGTTCGACGCCGTTGTCGTCGGGGTCGCGCAGATAGAGCGCCTCACTCACCCCATGATCGCTCGCGCCTTCCAGCGGGATCTTGGCGACGATCAGCCGGCGCAGCGCGTCGGCCAGCAGCCGCCGCGTCGGGTAGAGAATGGCGGTATGGTAAAGGCCGGTGGAGCCGGGAGGCGGCGGCGAACCGCCCAGGCTCTCCCAGGTGTTGAGCCCGATGTGGTGGTGATAGCCGCCGGCGGAGATGAAGGCGGCGCCAGGGCGGCTGGTGGTGAGCTCAAAACCCAAGACGCCGCAGTAAAAATCGAGCGCCCGCTGCAAATCGGCGACCTTCAGATGCACATGGCCGATGCGCACCCGCGGGTCGATCGCGGGCGCTTGCAGGGCTTTGTTTTCCAGCGTTTCGGCGTCGGACATAGGGGCATTCCTTGACTGGCCGGGCGCGGCCATGATGCCTACATGTATGCTGCCCGCCGGATAGGATAAAGTCCCCTTCGGCGCATGATCCCGAAAAGTGGGTACCGGTTTTCGGACAAGATCATGCGCGAATTTAACGGACCGCAGGATGACACTGAAGCCACTGCCGAATTCGATCGATTCAACCCTCGATCTGCTGGCCAAGGCCGGCTACATCGCCGACCGCTCGCTGGCGACGGTGCTCTATCTCGCGCTGAAGATGGGGCGGCCGCTGTTCGTCGAGGGCGAAGCCGGCACCGGCAAGACCGAGATCGCCAAGGTGCTGAGCCAGACGCTTGGCCGCAAGCTGATCCGCCTGCAGTGCTACGAGGGGCTCGACGTTTCCGCCGCGGTCTATGAGTGGAATTATGGCGCGCAGATGATCGCCATTCGCCTCGCCGAAGCGGAAGGCGAGGGCGACCGCGAGCGCATCGAGCACGACGTGTTCTCCGAGCGCTTTCTGATCAAGCGGCCGCTGCTACAGGCTCTGGAGCCCGATGCGGATGGGCCGCCGGTGCTGCTGATCGACGAGATCGACCGCACCGACGAAGCCTTCGAGGCGTTCCTTTTGGAAGTGCTGGCCGACTTTCAGGTCACCGTGCCGGAGTTGGGCACCATCAAGGCGCCGCATCCGCCCATCGTGGTCATCACCTCCAACCGCACCCGCGAAGTGCACGACGCGTTGAAGCGCCGCTGTCTCTATCACTGGGTCGGCTACCCGAACGCCGAGCGCGAACTGAAAATCCTCCGCGCCAAGGTGCCGGATATCGGCAAAAAACTCTCCGAGCAGGTGGTCGCCTTCGTGCAGAATTTGCGCAAGGAGGACCTGTTCAAAGTGCCGGGCGTCGCCGAGACGCTGGACTGGGCCGGCGCCTTGACCGAGCTCGACGTGGTGGCGCTCGATCCGGCGACCGTGTCCGACACGCTCGGCGCGCTGCTCAAATACCAAGACGACATCGCCCGCCTCGACGGCACCAAGGTGAAGACACTGCTCGACGAGGTGAAGTCGGAGCTGCGGGCGGCGGAATGATGTTTAGAGCCTGCAACAAACTCCGTTCATTCCCGCGCAAGCGGGAATCCAGTGCTTGCGGCCGCTGGGTGCCCGCTTGCGCGGGGACGAACGGATAGGATCGCGGGCGATGGAAAATCAAGGCCGCCTCGCCGAAAACATCCTCTACTTCGCCCGCGCGCTGCGCGCGGCAGGCCTTCCGGTCGGACCGGGCGCCGTGCTCGACGCGCTCGAGGCGCTGCAGGTCGCCCATGTCGGCGACCGCGAGGATTTCTACTGGACGCTGCATGCCGTGTTCGTGAAGCGGCACGAGCACACGATTTTATTCGACCAGGCCTTCCGCATTTTCTTCCGCAAGCGCGGTTACATCGAAAAGCTGATCGCCTCCATGCTGCCGGAGACGGCAGCGAGCGCCCCGAAATCCCCGGCGCCGGGCGCGCAGCGCGTGCAGGAGGCGCTATTCTCAGGGCTCAAGCGGGACGAGGAAAAGTCGGAAATCGAGATCGACGCGCGGTTGACCGTCTCCGACAACGAGGTGCTGCAGAAGAAAGACTTCGCGCAGATGACCGCGGCGGAAATCGCCGCCGCCAAGCAGGCCATCGCGCGGCTGGCCTTGCCGTTGGATTTAGTGCGGACGCGGCGATTGGCGCAGGCGCGGCGCGGCAAGCTGATCGATATCCGCCGCACCTTGCGCGCCAGCATGAAAGCGGGCGGGGCGGTGATCGATCTGAAATATCTAGGACCGCGCGTGAAGGAGCCGCCGATCGTCGCGCTTCTCGATATCTCCGGTTCCATGAGCCAGTACACGCGGCTGTTTTTGCACTTCCTGCATTCGATCACCGACGCGAAGAAGCGCGTCACCACCTTTCTGTTCGGCACGCGGCTGACCAACGTCACGCGCTCCATCCGCCAGCGCGACCCCGACGAGGCGCTCGCCGCCTGTTCCGCCCATGTGGTGGACTGGTCGGGCGGTACGCGCATTGCCTCCTCGCTGCGCGCCTTCAACAAGAATTGGTCGCGCCGCGTGCTCGGGCAGGGCGCCGTGGTGCTCTTGATCACCGACGGGCTCGAACGCGACGCCGACGATACGCTCGGTTTCGAGATGGACCGGCTGCACCGCTCCTGCCGCCGGCTGATCTGGCTCAACCCGCTGCTGCGCTTTGAGGGCTTCGAGCCGCGCGCCAAGGGCGTCGTCACCATGCTGCCGCATGTTGACGAATTGCGGCCGATTCACAATCTGGAGTCGATGACAGAGTTGGTGCGCGCGCTCTCGGGCGCGCCGGCCAAAGACACCAATCCGAAACTGATGCTACGGCACGTTGCCTGACGGAGACGAAACATGCTTTCGCGCGATGAAGACATTCTCAAAGCCGCCGAAAACTGGCGCAAAGACGGGCGTGGCGTTGCGCTGGCGACCGTGGTGGAGACCTGGGGCTCGGCGCCGCGGCCGGTCGGCTCCAATCTGGTGATCGACAACGAGGGCAATTTCCTCGGCTCCGTATCGGGTGGCTGCGTCGAGGGCGCGGTGGTGACCGAGGCGCTCGATGTGATCGACAGCGGCAAGCCGAAAATGCTGGAATTCGGTGTCGCCGACGAGACCGCCTGGAACGTCGGCCTGTCCTGCGGCGGCACCATCCGCGTCTATGTGGAGAAAGTCAGTTGAACCTCGACATCCTTCACGCTCTCAACGTCGAACGTGCCGCGCGGCGCGCGGTCGTCGTCGTCACCGACGTCGAAAGCGGCACGCAGCGGCTGGTCAAGGCCGCCGACGTCGCCAAGGACCCCTTGCGCGAGCTGCTGGAAAAACGCCTGCGCATGGCCAAAAGCGGCATGGAGGAAACCGCGCAAGGGCGAATCTTCCTCACCGTGCACGTGCCGTCGCCGCAATTGGTCATCACCGGCGCGGTACATATCAGCCAAACTTTAGCGCCGATCGGGCAGTTGCTCGGCTATGACGTGACCATTGTGGATCCGCGCACGGCCTTTGCCTCGCTCGAACGCTTTCCCGACGTGAAGGTGATCGCCGAATGGCCGGATGTGGCGCTGCCGCCGCTCAATGTCGATCGCTACACGGCGTTCGTCGCATTGACGCACGATCCCAAGATCGACGATCCGGCGCTTATTCACGCGCTTAAGCGCGACTGTTTTTATATCGGCGCGCTCGGCTCCAAGAAGACGCATGCCAAACGCGTGGCGCGGCTGAAGGAAGCCGGCCTCAACGATATCGACATCGGTCGCATCCATGCACCGATCGGTCTGCCCATCGGCGCGGTGTCGCCGGCCGAGATCGCCGTCGCCATCATGGGCGAGATCACGCAGCGGCTGCGCCTGAAGTCGGAAAAGGCGGAGGCGGCATGAAGTTCGGCGCGGTCTCTCCGGTTGACGCGCTCGGCGGCACGGCGGTGCATTCGATCCGCCAGGGCGATCTGGTGCTCAAGAAGGGCACGCTGATCGGCGCCAAGGAAGTCGCCGCGCTTAAAGCCGCCGGCGTCAAGGAGATCGTGGTGGCGCGGCTGGAACCCGGCGACGTGTCGGAGGACCAAGCCGCCGCCGACATTGCCGCCGCCATCGCCGGCGAGGGCGTGCGCGCCGACCGCGCCTTCACTGGGCGCTGCAATTTGTTCGCCGAACGCGCCGGCGTGCTGGTGGTCGATAAAGACGCGATCGACCGGCTTAACCGCATCGACGAGGCGGTGACGCTAGCGACGCTTTCCGCCTACAAGCCGGTGGTGGACGGCGAGATGATCGCCACCGTCAAGATCATTCCCTTCGCCGTCGCCAAGGCCGCGCGCGATCGCGCCGTGACCGAGGCGGCGCGCGCCAAGCCGGTCGTTCGCGTCGCACCCTACAAAGTGCGCAAGATCGGCGTGGTGTCGACTTTGCTGCCGGGCCTGTCGCCTAAGGTTATCGACAAGACGCTTAAGATCACCAATGCGCGCATTGCGCCTGCCGGCGCCAGCATCATTGCCGAGCGCCGTGTGCCGCATGAGCAACAGGCCCTGGCCCGCGCCATCGACGAGGTGCTGGCGGCGGGCGCCGAACTGGTGATCGTGTTCGGCGCATCTGCGATTGCGGACCGGCGCGACGTCATTCCCGCGGCGGTGGAAGCGATCGGCGGCGAGATCGAACATTTCGGCATGCCGGTCGATCCCGGCAATCTGCTGCTGATCGGACGCCTGCGCGGGCAGGCGGTGCTCGGCGCGCCGGGCTGCGCGCGCTCGCCGAAGGAAAACGGTTTCGACTGGATCCTGATGCGGCTGCTCGCCGGTCTGCCGGTAAGCCGCGCCGACATCACCGGCATGGGCGTCGGCGGCCTGCTGATGGAAATCGTGACGCGGCCGCAGCCACGCACCGAGCCGGCGCCGGAAAAGGGTCGTAACGTCGCCGCGGTGGTGCTGGCGGCCGGGCGCTCCACCCGCATGGGCGCGATCAATAAATTGATCGCGGAGATCGGCGGCAAGCCGCTGGTGCGCATCGCCGCCGAGCAGGCGCTCGCCTCGCGCGCCAAGCCCGTCGTCGTCGTCACCGGCCACGAACGCGAGCGCGTCGAAGCGGCGCTCGCCGGGCTGCCGGTGCGCTTGGTGCATAATCCGGATTACGCCGACGGTCTCGGCACGTCCTTGAAAGCCGGGATCGCCGCGGTGCCGCAGGACGCCGACGCGGCGGTTGTCTGCCTGGGCGACATGCCGCAGGTCGACAGCCAATTGATCGATAAATTGATCGCCGCCTTCGACCCGGCACGCGGCGCGCTCATCGTGCTGCCGAGCATCGAAGGCCGGCGCGGCAACCCGGTGCTGTGGTCGCGGCGGTTTTTCCCCGACCTGATGGCGGTGCAAGGCGACATCGGCGCCCGCCACCTGATCGGTTCTTATGCCGAGGCGGTCGCAGAAGTGCCGGTCGCCGGCGAAGCGGCGTTGACCGACGTGGACACGCCCGAGTCGTTTACTGCCGTCAAGGCGGAAATCGAAGGCGCCTGAGACTTCGAATCATTGATCGCAGCCGCGACTCAGCCCTTATCTGGAACCCGGTAAGGGAAGGGCGATGACGGACAGCTTCACGCCGGTCATGCGCGCGCTCGTGGTTGCTGCCTTGATGGCGGCGACCGCGGCGTTGATGTTGGTTACGCTGAATACCGCGCGGGCGGCTGGGGCCTTGGCCATCGGCACCTGCGGCGCGTTCGGCGAGGCCTACGACTTCCACACCGTCGCCTTGGCGGAAAAGCGCGCGCTGGCAAAATGCCGGGGCAATGACTGCCGGGTGGTGACGACGGTCACGCGCGGCTGCGCCGCCTTGGCGGTCGATTTCGCCAAGCCCTGCGGCGCCCACGGCTGGGGCCGCGGCGCCAAACTCGGCGTCACCCAGAACGCGGCTTTGAAGGCTTGCTATCACGACGGCGGCAAGGAGTGCGTGATCCGCACCTTCTTCTGCGACGCCAAAGGCTGAACGGAACCCATCCACTGTCCGCCGCGTTCGGTCCGCCTAGCGCGCGGGAGCGGATTTTATTGATTTAGCGGTATTTTTTGCGGGACTTGCGGCACGGCCCTCCGCGCGCTATATTTGACTGACTGGTCAGTCAGTATCAGGGTCAATGCAATGCCGGCGGCCCGCAAGGCAAAATCGCTAAAAACCACGCGCGGAAAACCCGGCGCCAGACCGGCGCGCGCAGCCACGCCGGAGACGGAGAGCGGCACGCGCGCCGCGCGCAGCCGCGCCCGCCGCCAAGCCATCCTCACCGCGGCGCTCGATGAATTTTCTTTGCGCGGCTTCGAGGCGGCGCGCCTTGACGATGTCGCCAAGCGCGCCGGCGTCGCCAAGGGCACCATCTATCTCTACTTCCGCGACAAAGAGAGCCTGTTCCAGGAATTGATCCGGACCATGTTGACGCCGCTGGTCGGCACCATCGAGGCGCTGGGCAAAGCCGACCTGCCGTTGAGCCAACTCGCCGGCCACATCGCCGATCTGTTCGTGCGCGAAGTCTACGAGACCCGGCGCAAGGACGTCATCCGCCTGATGATCTCGGAAGGGCGGCGCTTTCCCAAGCTCGCCGAGTTCTATTACCGCGAGGTGCTTTCGCGCATCATCGCCGCCGTGCGCGCGCTGCTGCGCCGCGCCGCGGAACGCGGCGAAATCGCTAAAGGCCTCGCCGAATTCCCGCAGATCATCGCCGCGCCCGGTCTGGTCGCCATCATCTGGGACGGCCTGTTCGCGCGCTTCGAGCCGCTCGACGTGCGCGCCATGATGAAGACGCATGTGGAACTGCTGTTTGGCGCGGGGAGGCCGGCATGAGACCGAAACATGCCGCCGCCTTGATCGCCCTAGCACTCTTGAGCGCTAGCCTTGCCGGCTGCGGCAAAAGCGCGGACCGTACGCTGCAAGGCTGGGTCGAAGCTGACCTGATCTTCGTTTCGCCCGACGAGCAAGGCCGCGTCGAGACGCTGAACGTGCGCGAGGGCGACCATGCCGCCAAGGGCGCGATGCTGTTCACCGTCGACGACGATCTGCAGCAGGCCGATGTCCTGGTCAAAAAAGCCGCCGTCACCAATGCGCAGCAGGCTTTCGACCGTGCCAAGCAACTGCTCAAGAGCGCAGCCGGCACGCAGAAGACGTTTGAGGACGCCGAGGCCGCTTTGCGCCAGGCCAAGGCCAACCTCGAAGCCTCGCAAACCCGGCTCGAGCGCCGTAAGGCGTTCAGCCGCATCGACGGCACCGTCGAGCAGATTTACTACCGGCCGGGCGAAACCGTGCCGGCCGGGCGGCCGGTGGTGGCGCTGCTGCCGCCCGGCAATCTCAAGATCCGCTTTTTCGCGCCGCAGGCCGAACTTCCGAAAATCAAATACGGCGAAACCGTCACGGTCAGCTGCGACGGCTGCGACAAGGGCCTGACGGCGAAAGTGAGCTTCATCGCCCGCAGCGCCGAATATACCCCGCCGGTGATCTACAGCCAGGAGGAACGCGCCAAGCTCGTGTTCCTGATCGAGGCGCGCCCGGACAATCCGCAGAAGTTCCGTGTCGGCCAGCCGGTGAGCGTGACGCTGCCGGACGGGGCGCCGCCATGAACAATTCCGACATCGTCATCGACGTCCATCATCTGACCAAGAAGTTCGACGGCCGCGCCGTGGTGCGCGACCTCTCGATGCAGGTCAAGCGCGGCACCATCTATGGCTTTCTCGGCCCCAATGGCTCCGGCAAGACCACCACCATCCGCATGCTGTGCGGCCTGCTGACGCCCGACGGCGGCGACGGCACCTGCCTCGGCTACGACATCCTGACGCAAACCGACATGATCAAGCGCCAAGTCGGCTACATGACCCAGCGCTTCAGCCTCTATGAGGACCTCTCGGTGCGCGAGAACCTGGAATTCATCGCCCGTATCTACGGCATCGAACACCCGCGCGCCGCCGCGCGCGCGGCGATCGAGCGGCTGGGCCTCGCCGGCCGCGAGGAGCAGGTCGCGGGCGAGCTCTCGGGCGGCTGGAAACAGCGCCTGGCACTCGGCGCCTGCACGCTGCCGAGCCCGCAATTGCTGCTGCTCGACGAGCCGACCGCCGGCGTCGATCCCAAGGCTCGGCGCGAGTTCTGGAACGAGATCCACGCGCTCGCCGCACATGGGCTCACGGTGCTGGTGTCGACGCATTACATGGATGAGGCCGAGCGCTGCCACGAGATCGCCTATCTCGCCTATGGTGAATTGCTGGTGCACGGCACCGTCGAGCAAGTCATCGAGTCCTCGCATCTGACGACCTATATTGTCAGCGCCGAAAACGGCGAAGGGCTTTCCGACCTGTCCGATACGCTCGCCAACAAACCGGGCGTCGACATGGTGGCGCCATTCGGCACCAGCCTGCACGTCTCGGGGCGTGACGAAGCCAAGCTCGACGCCGCGATTGCGCCCTTTCGGCAGCGCCAAGGCCTCGACTGGAAGCGTTCCGAGCCTTCGCTCGAAGACGTGTTCATCGATCTGATGGGCCGGGCGCGGGACAATTACCAATGACACATCTGCTGCCCGCGCAGGCGCCCCGCCGCATCCGCGGCGGCGGTTTCTGGCGCAAAACCTGGGCGGTGCTGGTGAAGGAATTCATCCAGCTCAAGCGCGACCGCGTGTCGTTTGCCATGATCATTATGATCCCGCTGATCCAGCTCATGCTGTTCGGCTACGCCATCAACACCAATCCGCGGCATTTGCCGACCGCGGTGCTGCTGCAGGAAAACAGCGACCTCGGGCGTTCGATCCTCGCCGCCGTCAAGAACACCGACTATTTCAATGTCAACCAGCGCCCGCGCAGCGAAGCCGAGATGGACGAACTGCTGGCCTCGGGCAAAATTCTGTTCGGCATCGAAATCCCGCGCGGCTTCGAGCGCGCCGTGCGCCGCGGCGACGATCCGGCCATGCTGGTGATCGCCGACGCCACCGATCCGATCGCCGCAAGTTCGGCGGTCGGCGCGCTCAACCGCGTGATGCAGACCGCGCTCGCGCATGACCGCGCCATTCCGGTCGCCCCCGCGCTGCCGTTCGAAATCCGCATCCACCAGCGCTACAACCCCGCCGGCCTCACCCAGCTCAATATCGTGCCGGGTCTGGTCGGCACCATCCTCACCATGACCATGCTGATCTTCACAGCGCTGTCGGTGACGCGCGAGATCGAGCGCGGCACCATGGAAAACCTTTTGTCGATGCCGATCACGCCGGTCGAGATCATGCTCGGCAAGATCATCCCCTACATCATGGTCGGATTCATCCAGGCGGCGATGATCATCGGCACCGGCGTCTTGCTGTTCGGCGTGCCGATCCTCGGCAGCCTGTTCGTGCTGGCGGCGTTAAGCACCCTGTTCATCGCCACCAATCTGTCGATCGGCTACACCTTCTCAACCATCGCGCAAAACCAGCTGCAAGCCATGCAGATGTCGCTGATGTTCTTTCTGCCCAACATTTTATTGTCTGGCTTCCTGTTTCCTTTCGCCGGAATGCCCGACTGGGCGCAATGGGTCGGCGAAGCGCTGCCGCTCACGCATTATCTGCGCATCGTGCGCGCGATTATGCTGAAGGGCTCCTCCGTCAGCGACCTGCATTACGACGCCGCGGCGATGCTGGTGCTGATGCTGGTTGCCATGACCGTCGCGGTCACCCGCTTCCGCCGTACGTTGGACTGAGCGGCCGCGGTTCGCGCTCACATCTTCAGCAGCAGCCCCAGCCGCGCATAAAGGCTGCCGCGTCGGTCGGTATCGAAAGCCCAGCCGAGCGCCGCCGACCATTCGACATTATCGGTCTTCATACTGGTGATATGGGCGCCGAAGCGCAGTTGGTCGTATTTGTCGGCGCCGTACACTTGCGTCTCCGGACCGAGGTAAAAGAGCTGAAACACTTTATAGCCAAAGGCCAAGCGCGCAGAATAGCTGGAGCCGACCGAGGACAGCGAAGCGTCGGCGGCGATCATGGTCAGCGGCGTCGGCTCGCTCCACAGTTCGCCGGCGAAGCGCAGGCCGAAAGTGTTTCCGCGCAGGCGATTGTCCGGATCGTCCGGCCAAAGCCGGTGCCTGGCGAACTCGGGGCCGAAGAAGATTTTGATCTCGACCGGGCCGCGCTGGAAGCGCCAGCCGGGCATGACTGCCGCGGCCCACTGCGCGCCGAGGACGTTTTGATCGAGATTGCCGGCGAAGTATTGGTAGAGCCCGCCGGAGAGCAGGATCTTCAGCAGCAGCCCGTCTTCTTCGAACCCGGTCGGCGCCCAGACCGCGCCGCCATAGGCGTAGAGACCGTTACGCCAGACGTCGCGGCCGGAAAAAAGCATGAGGTGCGGCTCGTCATCCTCGTCCGCGAGAGCCGAGGATACCAAGCCGCCAAAACTATAAACAACAAAGGCTGCGGCGACGATGATCGCCGCACGAACGCGCCTCCCGCGATCCATCGCGGCCCCCAGCCCCACCAGCCTCGGCCAAAATGTATCCGGCTACCATTGCAACTAAAGCGTGCGGGGCGGTTGTTGTCTAGCCCTGTTTTGCCAAGCGCCGCGGCGGGCTGCCGAGGGTGCGGCGGATCATGGCCGAGAAGGCGCTCGGTGAGGCATAGCCGACCGACGCTGCGGTTTCCGATACCGAGGCGCCCGCCGACAATCGCGCCAGACCGTCGACGGCGCGTAAGCGCGCCCGCCATTCGGCAAAGCTCAAGCCCGTCTCGCTGCGGAACAGCCGCGCCAATGTGCGCCGGCTGGCGCCCGCCTGTTCGGCCCAGCGGTCGAGGTCATCATCGATGCTGGAATTGTCGAGCAGCGCGCGTGCGACCCGCAAGGCGCGCGTATCGTGCGGCATCGGCACGCCCAGCTGGCGCTCCGGCAGCCGGGTCAGCTCGGTGAGGATCAGCCGGGCGACGCCGCCGCCGCGCCCGTTCTCATCATAGGCGACCGGCTCCTCCAGCAGCGCCAGGATCAACTCGCGCAGCAGGCGGGAGATTTCCGCCAGCATCGGCTGCTTGGGCAACGTGCCGCAGCCGCCGGGCGCGATGTAGATGGTGCGCATCTCCACGTGGCTGCGCATGGTGACGCTATGCGGCCACTGCGGCGGCAACCACAAAGCGCGCGCCGGCGGAATGATCCAGACCGCCTGCGCGGTCTCCACCCGCATGATGCCGCTCGCCGCGTGCAGCAATTGTCCGCGGCGGTGCACGTGCAGCGGGATTTGATGGCCGGGCGCAAAGGTGGCCGCCATGACCGCGACCTGGCGCGGCGAGTTGTCCATATTGCGGCGGTAAACCGGGGTCTTTCGGGTCATGACAGCCTTGGCCTGATCGCGACGAAAATCGACCGAACGTCGCCAAAAGGCAAGTGCTATATTTTGGGCCAGAATCGAAATGGACGCCCATGAGCCAGACCCACGACGACACCACCCGCCGCCGCTCGATCGGCTTCCTCAATCTGGCGCACGCCGTCGACCACTACGTGATGCTGATCTTCCCGACCGTCGTGATCGGGTTGGAAATCGTCTATGGCCGCCCGTATAGCGAACTGCTTGGTGATCGGCACGGCCTCCTTCTTCGCTTTCGGTATTTTCTCTTTGCCCGCCGGCTGGCTCGCCGATCACTGGAGCCGCCGCAACATGATGATCGTGTTCTACCTCGGCTGCGGCGCCAGTCTGGCGGCGGCGGCGGCGGCGCCGAATTTTGTTTTGCTCGCCACCGCGCTGTTTGCGCTCGGCGTCTTTGCGTCGATCTATCACCCGGTCGGCACCGCCATGGTGATCGCGGCGGCAACCAATCGCGGGCGCACGCTGGCGTTCAACGGCGTATGCGGCAATCTCGGGGTTGCGGTCGCCGCCGGCGCCACCGCGGCGATCACCCAATGGGTCGGCTGGCGCGGCGCCTTCGTGGCGCCCGCCGTCGTCTGCCTGGCGGCTGGCATTGCCTATTGGATGCTGGTGCCGAACGACCGGCTGCAGGCGGCGAGCCGCAGCCACGCGCCGGATGTACGGCTGGCCTTATGGATGATGGCCGCGGTGTTCGCGCTGTTCATCCTGATCGGCACCACCGCCGGCCTGGTTTTCAACACGGTGACCATCGCGCTGCCCAAGCTCATCGACGAGCGGCTGGGCGGGACCATTCCGCTTGCCGCGGTCGGCGGCATCGCCAGCGCGGTGTTTCTCTGCGGTGCGGTCGCGCAATTCACCGTCGGGCGGGTCATCGACAAATATCCGGCGCACATCGTGTTCGCCTTTACCGGGCTGATGCAGTTCATCGGCATCGTCTGGGTCGTCTATGCCACCGGCTACGCGCTGCTCGCGGCGCTCGCCTTCTCGCTGGCGTTCATTTACGCGCAGGTCACCGTCAACGATTATGTCATCGCCCGTTACACCGCCGATGTGTGGCGTGCCCGCGTCTACGCGGTGCGCTACTTCATCACCTACGTGATCTCCGGCGTGGCGATTTCGATGATCGCCTTCCTCTACGCGCGCGGCGGGTTTCACCTGGTGCTGGGCATCACGGCGATCATCGCCTTCGGCTTTGTTCTCGGCACCGCCGGCATTGCGCTGCTGGTCAACGGCGTCGAGCGCGAACGCAGCGCGGCGCAGCCGGCGGAATAATCAGAACAGCTGTGGAATGAGGTCTTCGACCTTCACGCGCGTGCGCTTCTTCACGTTCGCGACGATGCGGCTGCGATGGCAAGCCTTGGGGTCGCGGCAATAGCACAACAGCGCGACGCGCTTGCCCGACTTGATGAGGTTTACGAGCTCAGTCAACTCTTCCTGCGGCTCGGCTTTCTTGATGTGCTTGTCGTAGATGCGCCAGAGTGTATCGAAATCGCCGGACTTCGCGGCGGCGCGACCTTGCGCCGGCGTGCCGAGTTTCTGCAGATGCACATAGGCGATGCCGGCTTCATCGAGCGAGGCCGCGAGCTGGCGCTTGGAAAAGCCCGGCCGGCGCGAGGCCGCCACCGCGCGGGTATCGACCAGAAGCTCGACCGTGGCGCGCTTTAATTCATCGAGCACCGCGGCGGGCTTGGCCTTCTCGTAGCCAATGGTAAACAAAGTGTGCATGGCAACGTCACAGGATTGACACAAGTTGCAAGTATGTAGGCGGCAAGTGGCGAATGGAAAGTACCGAGTACCATTCGTCGACGGCCACTAACGATGCGGCGACGGCGGATGTACCCGCGCCCTTTCGTTGAGTGGTCGTTTCATTTTGCGCGTGATCCCGAAAAGTGGGTACCGGTTTTCGGACAAGATCACGCGCCAGTAAAATCAGCCGATCCGTTTGATCAATTCCATCGCCGCCGCCGGCGCGCGCAGCTTGGCTTCGTGGATGAAATAGATAAAGACGTCGCGCGGTTTTTTCGGCGCACTTTTTTTATCGACGCGCGGCAGATCTTTCGGCTCGCCGCCCTTCGCCCATTCCCGCGCACGCTTGGCCCATTGATCGAGCGCCTTGGGCGGATAGCCGGCTTTAAGCTTCTCATCGCCCTTCTGCAGCCGCGCGTAGACGAAGTCGGATGTGAGGTCGGCGATCTCGGCGTATTTGTCGTGCTCGGCATAGACGATGGCCACGCCAAACTTGCGCGCCAGCGCGATGAAGGTCGGCGTCTTGAAGCTGTCGTTGCGCACCTCGACGACATGGCGCAGCGTCTTGCCATCGAACGTCTTCGGCAGCAATTCGAGGAATTTGCCGAAGTCAGCTTCGTCGAATTTCTTCCACGGCGTGAATTGCCAGAGCAGCGGGCCGAGATGGATCCCGAGTTCGGTGACGCCGGACTCGAGAAACCGCTTGATCGAGTTGCCGGCCTCCGCCAGCACGCGCCGGTTCACGGCGTAGCGCGGCCCTTTCAGCGCGAACACAAAACCGTCCGGCACTTCCGTGCGCCCATTTGCGGAAGGTCGCCGGCGTTTGCGTGCGGTAGAAGGTGCCGTTGATCTCGATCGAGGTCAGATGTTCGGCCGCGTAACGGAGTTCCTTCGCGTGCGGCAGGCCCTTCGGATAGAACACGCCGCGCCACGGCTCGTAAGTCCAGCCGCCGATGCCGCTGTAAATTTTTCCGGTCTTTGCCATGGTCAAAGCTTATAGCTCCTGGGCGGTTGGGCGACACCCGAAAAGCAAAAGGCCCGGGGTCGCTCCCGGGCCTTCGCATTTTGCGTTGAGCGTGTGGACCCTTAGAAGTCCATGCCGCCGCCGGGCATACCGCCACCCGGCATTGCCGGCGCCTGCTTCTTCGGCACTTCGGCGACCATGGCCTCGGTGGTGATCAGGAGGCCGGCGACCGAAGCGGCGTTCTGGATGGCGGCACGCACGACCTTGGTCGGGTCAATGATGCCCTTGCTCACCAGGTTGCCGTACTCGCCCGCCTGGGCGTCGAAGCCGTAGGCGTACTGATCCTTGTCGAGGATCTTGCCGACCACGACCGAGCCGTCGGCACCGGCGTTCTGCGCGATCTGGCGCGCCGGCGATTGCAACGCCTTGCGCACGATTTCGAGGCCGTGTTTCTGGTCGTCGTTCTCGGTCTTGACGCGCTTGAGCGCCTCGACCGAACGCAGCAGGGCGACGCCGCCGCCCGGCAGGATGCCTTCCTCGACCGCGGCGCGGGTGGCATGCATCGCATCGTCGACGCGATCCTTGCGCTCCTTCACCTCGATCTCGGTGGCGCCGCCGACGCGGATCACCGCCACGCCGCCGGCGAGCTTGGCCAGCCGCTCTTGCAGCTTTTCACGGTCGTAGTCCGAGGTGGTCTCCTCGATCTGCGCCTTGATCTGCGCCACGCGCCCCTCGATGTCGGCCTTCTTGCCGGCGCCGTTGACGATCGTGGTGTTCTCCTTGTCGATCATCACCTTCTTGGCGCGGCCGAGCATGGTGATGGTGACGTTTTCGAGCTTGATGCCGAGGTCTTCGCTGATCGCCTGGCCGCCGGTCAGGACCGCGATGTCCTGCAGCATGGCCTTGCGGCGGTCGCCGAAGCCGGGCGCTTTCACGGCTGCCACTTTCAGGCCGCCGCGCAGCTTGTTGACCACCAACGTGGCAAGCGCTTCGCCTTCCACGTCCTCGGCCACGATCAGCAGCGGCTTGCCGGTCTGCACCACCGCTTCCAGGAGCGGCAGCAGTTCCTGCAGGCCCGACAGCTTCTTTTCGTAGATCAGGATGTAGGGGTCTTCCATCTCCGTACGCATCTTGTCGGCGTTGGTGATGAAGTAGGGCGAGATATAGCCACGGTCGAACTGCATGCCCTCGACCACGTCGAGCTCGGTCTCAAGGCTCTTCGCCTCTTCGACCGTGATGACGCCTTCGTTGCCGACTTTCTTCATGGCGTCGGCAAGGAACTTGCCGATCTCCGCATCGCCGTTGGCGGAAATCGTACCGACCTGGGCGATCTCTTCGTTGGAGGTGACTTTCTTGGAGTTCTTCTTGAGGTCTTCGACGACGGCCTCGACGGCGAGATCGACGCCGCGCTTCAAGTCCATCGGGTTCATGCCGGCGGCAACCGCCTTGGAGCCTTCCTTGACGATGGCGGCGGCGAGTACGGTGGCGGTGGTGGTGCCGTCACCGGCGAAGTCGGACGACTTCGAGGCGACTTCGCGCACCATCTGCGCGCCCATGTTCTCGAACTTGTCCTCGAGCTCGATCTCTTTGGCGACCGTCACACCGTCTTTGGTGATGCGCGGGGCGCCGAACGACTTGTCGAGCACGACGTTGCGGCCCTTGGGGCCGAGCGTCACCCTCACCGCATTGGCGAGGATGTCGACGCCGCGCAGCATGCGGTCGCGCGCGTCGACGGAAAATTTAACGTCTTTTGCAGCCATTGTTCGTGTTCCTCTGATTTTGGTTTTGGACGGCCAGCCTTAGGCGGCCTTTTTCCTGGCGGCGGCGCCGCCCTCGATCACGCCCATGACGTCGGACTCCTTCATGATCAGGAGATCCTCGCCATCGATCTTGACTTCAGTGCCCGACCATTTGCCGAACAGGATGGTGTCGCCGACCTTGAGGTCGATTTTGATCAGCTTGCCGCTCTCGTCGCGGCCACCGGGGCCGACGGCGACGATTTCGCCCTGCGAGGGCTTCTCTTTGGCGGTGTCGGGAATGATGATGCCGCCGGCAGTCTTCTCCTCGGCATCGATGCGCTTGACGACGACGCGGTCGTGAAGCGGGCGAAACTTCATGGCAGTCCTCCTAAGTTATTGGACATTCTATGCTTTTGGTGCCGTCCGGTTCCCCCCGCCGGCACCTGGGCCGGAAATGGGGACCGCAATGCCGCCCGCAAGGGGCGTCGGCAAATTTTTTAGCACTCGCTCGATGACAGTGCCAATACAATCGAAAGTCCAGACCGTTCAATGGTTAACCGTGGAACCGGCATGCTGCGCGAGGGTTGTCGCAGCCCGGGCTGGGAGAGCGTGATCGAGGCTGTTAGCAGGCTTGGCTGGTTGCTGCTATCGCCTTGATTTTAAACAGTTTGTTTACCGTTTCAGCTTGCAATGCCTAGCGCCGGGACTGGAAGATTGTGTCCACGATTCAAGGAGGACGCGATGGGTTCGACGGTGTCTGCGGATTTTCGCAAGCAGGTGGCGGGTTTTGGGCTGACCACCGCGCATATTCTGTACCGGCGTCCCGATCACCACTGGCTGCTGCAGTCCTATGTCTGGCAGGCCTATGACCTGTTCCCCGAGTTTCCCGAACTGCAACGCTTCCTCGCCTTCTGGCAGGAGAAACTGGAAGGGCCGCTGCACTCCGTCGAGGTCGCGCATTGCAAGCTGATCAAGCCCGCCGAGTTGAAGGCGATCAACGGCGAGTTCCGATTGCATTAGTCGAAACCGTCATCCCAGCGAAAGCGGGGACCCAGTAATCACCGACGCCTGCTGCGGAGTACTGGGTCCCCGCCTGCGCGGGGACGCCACTGAGTTTGTTGAGACCCACTCCAATTCCCGATTCATTTCTCAAACAGCCTGTGGCCAACGCTCCGTCGCTGGCACGGCCAAATATTTGGGGCTTCCGCACGCGGCGGATGATGGTTACCTGTTGACGCCCGGACGCCGTCCGCTTCGATTGGATCCTCATGCGACAATCCCTTCCGCGCATCGCTTTGATGCTCGGCAATCTGGCGACCGGCGTCTCCATCCTGGCGCCGGCCGGCATGTTGACCGTGCTGGCGGACGGCCTGCATGTCGGCATCCGCGACACCGGGCTGCTGGTGACCTTCGGCGCCGTCATGCTGTGCTTCGGCTCGCCGCTGGTGGCCTGGGCGACCACGCGCTTCGACCGGCGGCTGTTGCTGACGGCGACGCTTTTCGTGCTGGTGATCGGGCAGGCGGCGTCCGCCTTCGCCACGAGTTACACGCAAGTGCTGGCACTGCGGCTGGTGATGCTCGCGGTCGCGGCGATCTACACGCCGCAGGCCGCCAGCACCGTCGCCATGATCGTGCCGGGCGCCAAGCGCGCCTCGGCCATCGCCTTTGTGTTCCTCGGCTGGTCGCTGGCGGTGGCGGCCGGATTGCCGCTGATCACGCTGGTGTCCGCGCACCTCGGCTGGCGCGCCGCCTATGGCGCTGCGGCGCTTACGGCGCTGGCGCCTTGTGTGCTGCTGTTCTTCACCGTGCCGGCAAACCTGCGCGGCGATCCGCTGTCGCTGCAAAGTTTTCAGATCATCGCGCGTCATCGCAAGATCGTCTTGCTGCTGTTGATCACGCTATTGGCGACGTCCGGCCAATTCACGGTGTTTGTCTATCTGTCGCCGTTGTTGCGCGGCCTGGCCAACGCCGACGCCACCATGGTCGGATTATTTTTTGCCGCTTATGGCGTCGCCGGCTTTATCGGCAACGTGCTCGCCAGCCGCATCGTCGGCGCGCTCGGCGCATGGCTCACCTCGGTTTTATTTTTCGGCTCGATTTTTTCTGGCATGGCGATCTGGAGCCTCGGCGCCGGCGTCGTGCCGGCGATGGCTGCCGGCATCGTGCTCTGGGGCTTGGGCTTTGCCGCCAGCAACTCCATGCAGCAGGCGCGGCTGGTGGCGGCGGCGCCTTCGCTGTCGAGCGCGACGGTCGCGCTCAATACCTCGTTTTTGTACGTGGGGCAGGCGATCGGCTCCGCGCTCGGCGGCTTCCTTTATGCGCAGGGGCAGCTGCATGCCGTCGGCTTTGCCGGCACCGCTTTTGTGGCGGCTGCCATCGCCGTCTGGGCCATCACGCGCGACCGTGACGGCGTGGCGGCCTGATTTACTTTTGTTTTGCCTTTGTCCGCGCGATCAGTTTCTCGATCTGCGGCAGCATGCGCGCGATGACGATTGAATAGCCTTGCGCGTTGTAATGGGCGTGATCGCGGGCGCGGTATTTGCCGGGCGGTAAAGTCCATTGCGCGTAGGCCACGCTTTGCGCGCGGGCGACGTCGGCGAGATTCAAGCTGCCGAGGCCGATCAGCAGAACCTCGATGTCGCGCTTACGCAAGGAGCGCACGATTTCGCTTAAGTTCGCGCGCATGCGCGCAGCCGGGACGCGCTGGCGCAGATCGTTGGTGCCGAACTCGACAAGCGCAATGTCTGTTCCCGGCGCAATTGCCGCGTCGAAGCGCCTGAGCGCGCCGTCGCTGGTGTCGCCGGGAACGCCGGCATTCGCGACGGTGACGTCGTAGCCTTTTTTGCCCAGCAGCGCCTGCAATTGCGCCGGGTAGGCGTCCTTTCGCGGCACCAGCCAGCCGGAGGTGGCGCTGTCGCCGAAGGCGACGATGGTGATGGGACGGGCATGGGCAAGTGCCGGCGCGCACAATAAGGCAACAAGGATGGCTCGAAGTGCTAAGCGCATTCCCACTCCCTTTGTCATTGCCGGGCTTGACCCGGCAATCCATGATGAATGTCGATAAGCCTGAGACTTGCGAAACTAATGTGCTCGCTGCCGTGCGTCATGGATGCCCGGGACAAGCCCGGCCATGACCGTCAGGATTCTTGCCAAACACTGTCCGCTCGTCAAAATGCATGACTTGCCGGGGCTAAGGCAAATCCAGGGAGAAAACGCCGATGGCCCGCATCCGTTTCGATTTCGGCACGCTCACGCTCGAGGCCGAGCTGCTCGACACGCCCACCGCCAAGGCAATTGCCGCGGCGCTGCCGCTTACGTCCTCGGTGCTGACCTGGGGCGAGGAGGTTTATTTCGACGTACCGGTGACGGTTGAGCGCGAGGCGGACGCGCGCGCGGTGATCACGCCGGGCGAGATCGCCTATTGGCCGCAAGGCACCGCGATCGCCATCGGCTTCGGCCGCACGCCGATCTCCAAGGGCGACGAGACGCGGCTGGCGAGCCCCTGCAACGTCTTCGCCAAGGCGTTCGGCAACGTGAAGACTCTCGCCAAGGTGAAGACCGGGACGAAAGTGGAAGTGACCGCGGTGGGCTAGAGCGCGATCAGTTTAGATTAAATCGCCGTGCGTCCCTAACATTTTGCTTGCGCATGATCTTATCCGAAAACCGGTTCCCACTTTTCGGGATCATGCGCTAGTGCTTTTTCTTCTGCTCGCGCTCGGTTTGGTGGCGCACCATCGACAGCATCAGATCCCAGGCGTTGCGGATATTGATGAGCAGCAAAAGCAGCAAGGCGCCGCTCAAAACGTCGAGGGCGAACTCGTTTTCCACCCAGATCATGGCCGCGGCGACCAACAGCGCCAGATAGCCGACCGCGGGCAACAGCGCGTAAGAGAGGTGGTCCTGTTTGTAGTGGGTCCAGTCGTGGCGTAATAGCTGCACGGCCACGTACACCGAAACCGCAAATCCGATCGCGGCGCAGCCGCCGATCAGCCCGGCAAAAAACATGCTGTGATGCGCCGGCACCAGGGCGACGGCTGAAATGAAGAACACGGCGGCAAAGTGAACGACGACCGGGCTGTAGAACGTGCGGGTCGCCGCCGCCCGCGCCTCGTTGAGGAAACCGGCGCCGAGCGAGACGGCGACGAACAGCAGCGCCAGCAAGGTGGCACCCGCCGTGCCAACCAGCAGGTAAAAGTCACGCCATTCCTTCAGCGCCTCGGCCGGCCACATCGTTTATTCCTTGCGCATGATCTTATCCGAAAACCGGTGCCCATCCCCGATCGGGGTCGAGGACATGCTTTTCGGGATCATGCGCCTTAACCCCTGCCGACGAACGGCATCTTATTGGCCATCACCGTCATGAACAGCACGTTGGCGTCGAGCGGCAGGCTCGCCATGTAGACCACGGCGTTGCCGACGTTTTCCGCCGCCATGCGCGCCTCGATCTTCTTGGAGCCGTCGGGCTGCAGCACGCCGTCGCCCTGCACCATGCGCGCGGTGAGCGGCGACTCCGCGTTGCCGATGTCGATCTGCCCGCAGCAGATGTCGTAGTTGCGGCAATCGAGCGACGTCGATTTGGTCAAGCCCGTCACCGCGTGCTTGGTCGAGGTATAGGCGACCGAGAACGGCCGCGGCGTGTGCGCGGAGATCGAGCCGTTATTGATGATGCGGCCGCCGCGCGGATTCTGCGCCTTCATGATCTTGATGGCTTCCTGCGTGCACAGGAACATGCCGGTGAAATTGGTCGCCACCACGGCCTGCCAGGTCTCGTAGGGCAGGTCCTCGAGCGGCACCGGCGGCGCCCCGATGCCGGCATTGTTGAACAGCACGTCGAGGCGGCCAAAGCTCGATTTCACCGCGTCGAACAGCGCCACAATCAACTCGCGCTTGGATACGTCGGTCGGCACCGCCAGCGCCTGCGATCCCGCGGCATTGACCGCGGCGGCAGTCTCATCGAGCGGCTCCTTGCGGCGCCCCGCCAGCACCAGGCTATAGCCGGCTTTGGCCAGCGCAATCGCCACCGCCTTGCCGACGCCGGTGCCGGCGCCGGTCACCAGCGCAATCTTTGCCGCCGCACTCATTGGATGTCCTTCCCTTAAATTTCGCCAACGACCGCCAATATCACAAAAGCCCGCGCGCCAGCTATGGGCGCGAGGTCGGCGCTGCGTTGAGGGAGTGCGGTCTAAGTCAGCCGGCGAGGGCTTGCGGCACGTCGATCGGCTGATAGGCGCCGGGCGACTTGAGCCGGGCGGTGATCTCGGCGGCGGTCGTGGCGCGGCCGAAACGGTAGCCTTGCATGGAATGCACGCCGGCCGCGCGCAGGAACAGCTGCTGGTCGGCCGTTTCCACGCCTTCCGCCGTCACCTGCATGCCGAGACCGCGGCCGAGGCTGACGATGGCGTGCACGATGGCCGCGGCGTCGGCGGCCTTTTCGATCGCGCGCACGAAGCTGCGGTCGATCTTGAGCTTGTCGAAGGGGAAGCGGCGCAGATAGAGCAGCGAGGAATAGCCGGTGCCGAAATCGTCGAGCGAAATCTTCACGCCGAGCGCTTTCAGCCGCCGCATGGCGGCCTCCGCGATGTCGACATTGCCGAGCAGCACGCTCTCGGTCAGTTCAAGCTCGAGGCGGGCCGGATCGAACTTGGTTTCGGCGAGCGTGCGCTCCACCACGTCGACGAACTCGCTGCGGCGGAATTGCAGCGGCGAGACGTTGACCGAAACCGCCAGACCCGGCCAGGCCTTGCCGTCGATGCAGGCGCGGCGCAGCACCCAAGCGCCGAGCTCGTTGATGAGGCCCGAGTGCTCGGCGACGGCGATGAATTCGTTCGGCGTAATTTCGCCGCGCTGCGGGTGCGTCCAGCGGCACAGCGCCTCGACGCCGACCACGGTTTCGCCGCTCTTATTGACGATCGGCTGGTAGAGCAGGCGCAGCTCGTCGTGGTCGATGGCGTCGCGCAGATCGGCTTCCAGGAGCTTGCGGTTGGAGAGGTCGGCGTCCATCGCGGCGTCGTAGATGCAGGCGCGGTTGCGGCCCTCGTTCTTGGCGCGGTAGAGCGCCATGTCGGCGTAACGCATGATGTCGGCGGCGCCGATGCAATTGCGGTCGATCACGGCGATGCCGATCGAGGCGCCGATCAAGATGTTGTGGCCGCCGATGGAATAGGGCGCGCAAATCGCGGCGATGATGCGCTTGGCGAGCGAGGTCATCTTCTCCATGTCGCCGCCGACCGAGGAGATGACCGCGAACTCGTCGCCGCCGAGCCGCGCCACCAAATCGTCGCCGCGCAGCGTGTGCGACAGCCGCAGCGTCACGTTGCGGATCAATTCGTCGCCGACGTGATGGCCGAGCGTATCGTTGACGTCCTTGAAATGGTCGAGGTCGATATAAAACACGGCGGCGGGCGATGAGCCGGCGCGCACTTCCTCGATGACCGATTCGAGCCGCTCGCCGAAGAAGATGCGGTTGGGCAGACCGCACAGCGGGTCGTGCATGGCGAGATGGCGCAGCCGCGTCTCACCCGCCGCGATCGCCACGGCGGTGCGCCGCATATAGCCGAGCACGAATGCGGCGAGCAGCGCGAAGCCGGCCAGCGCCACGGCGATGAACGGGATAACGCTGCTGACGACCTCGGCGCCCGGTTGTTTCGGCGTCCAGGCAAAGCGCGCGATTTTATTGCCGCCGCGGCCGGTCAGTTCGAAGGTGAGGTCGCCGGCCGGGACCTTTTCTTCGCCGACTTTGCGCAGGTTGGTGAGCTGCAATTGCCCGGCGATGCCGCCGAGCACGCGGCCGTCGATGAATTTCACCGACATTATGATCGGCGCCGTGGCGTCGCTTTGGGACGCGCTTGCGTCGGGAGATTCGACGGCGGCGGCGGCGACGACGGCGGTGCGTCCCATGATCTGCCGGATCGCGGCAGCCTGCGAATGGACGCCGCCTGCGGCCCGGCCCAGGTCGGTCAAGCGCAAGGCGCCATGCAGGGACGGCTGGCGGCCGCGCATATAATCGAGCACCGAGGTCAGCTCGAGCTGCGCCGAGTCAAACCACGCCTCATCGACTTGCCGGCTGCCGATCTGTGCGTAGATCGGATGATCCTGCGCATCGAAGACAAAGACGTAGTTGTGGTCGAAATAGCTTTGCAGCCAAAGGCCGACGCGCTGACGCGTCCATTGCGGATCGAAATTGACGCGGATGTTGTCGATCGCGGACGGCGCGCTGGCGACGCTGCTCACCTCGCGCAGCACGCGCTTGCCGAAACCGTCCAGCGCGCGCGAGAACAATTGCTTTTCGTGCTCGACGGCGACTTGATCGGCGCGTTGGGCCGATGACCACACGGCGACGACGATGCAGACGATGGCGACGGCCACGATCACGCCGATCGGGACCACGACGCTCAAGCGCGCGCGGTCCCAACTGGTGTACGGCCGTTCCTCGGAGGCGCGCCCGCGTGCCATTAGCGGCAAGGTGATGATCCCTTAAAGTGTCCTATTGGCTGGACTTTTCGGGATCGAAGCTAGCGGGGAAAGCTTGCTATTCGCTTTCGCTACCGCGCCATCGTTGGGCAGGCGGTGTCCAAAAACCGCAAATCGCGCGGCTGTGTTAACCGAAGGTTAAGAGGCGATGTCCCGGCGGGGGACTTTCAGGCTGGATTGCGGTAGGGCGGGCGCGGAATGGCGATATGGGCGGCGCGCAAGGCCCCCGACCAGCGCTCGCGCAGGTCCTGGAAATAGGGTTCCCCCGGCTCGATGCGGTAGTTCACCTCCGAGGTGTAGGTGTCCCGGCGCGCGACCAGGATATCGATCGGCAGCCCGACCCCGAGGTTGGAGCGCATGGTGGAATCCATCGAGATCAACCCGATCTTGAGGGCGTCGTAGATATCGGTGTCGAAGCTGATGGCGCGGTCGAGCACCGGCTTGCCGTATTTGTGTTCGCCGATCTGCAGATAGGGCGTGTCGGTGGTGCATTCGATGAAATTGCCGGCCGAATAAATCATGAAAAGCCGCAGCCGCCCGCCTTTGATCTGACCGCCAAACAGGAAGGCGACGTCGTGATCGACTTCCGCCGCCGCCAGAGCCGGGCCTTCGCTGCCCTGGATATTGCGGATGACGCGGCCGATGCGCTGGGTCGCCTTGAACATGGTCGGCGCGTTCATCAAAGTCTCGAACTCGCCGGTCTCCGGGTTCTCGATGCCCTCGGTCAGCGTCGAGCGCACCGATTGGCTGAGCGATAAATTGCCGGAAGAGGCCAGCGCCATGATGCGCTCGCCCGGCTCGGTCCACACGTGCAGCTTGCGGAAGGTGGAGACGTTGTCGAGGCCGGCATTGGTGCGCGTGTCCGCGATCATCACCAGACCGTCGCGCACCAGGATTCCGCAGCAATATGTCATGGGACTTGCCTTTGCGATGTTATAGCGGCGCGCGCCCATGTCAGGCAATGTCATGGTCCTCGCGCCCTGCTAGTTCTGCGTCTGCCGGCGGGCCTGATCGACATTCACCGCCACTTGCAGTGTTTCGCCGCTGCCGCCAAGACGGGTGCCGCGCACCGGCGCCGCGCCGAGATAGTCGAGCCCGACCGCGACCCGCACATGGGCTTCGGTGGTGCCGATGCCGTTGGTGGGGTCGAAGCCGACCCAGCCGAGGTTCTCGATAAAGGCTTCCGCCCAAGCATGCCCGGCCTCTTGCGCGGTCACGCCATCGACGCGGTGGAAATGGCCGCCGATATAGCGCGCCGGAATGCCGAGCGCCCGGGCGGCGGTGATGAAAATGTGCGTGAGGTCCTGGCACACGCCGCGATGCAGCGCGAAAGCTTCAGCCGCCGTGGTCCAGGTATGGGTCGGATCGGTGTCGAAGGTGATTTCGCGATTGAGCGCCTTGAGCATGCCATGCAGCAACGAGAGCGTATCGGCGCCCTCGTCGGCGCGGGTGCCCTGCGCGAACTCTTTGATGGCGGTGTCGGCGTGGGTGAGCGCCGTCTCGCGCAGGAACAGGCTGGGGGGGAAGCGCTCGACCGTGCCGCTGACGACGCTTTTGGTGTCGACGGTGTCGACCTCGCCTTCGACCGAGACCGACAGTTCCTTGAACGGCCCCTCCGCCGTGAAGGTGTGAATGACATTGCCGAAGGCGTCTTCGTGCTGGTGCAGCAGGCAATCTTCCGACAGATCGACGCGCCAGTTCGCCACGTATTGGCCGTCGTAATCGCGCGGGGTCAGCCGCAGCAACTGTGTCACCGCGGTCGGCGGTGTCTCGTAACGATAGGTCGTTGCGTGAGAGATACGAATTCGCATGAGCCTTCAGGGGAATCGTCAGCGGCGGGTTTTAGCATAGACGCGCGCCTGGCCCGACCGCCTCATAACAGGAATTGCTCGGTGATAGCGGCGCCGAGCCGGTTATTCTCGGTGATGAACTCGCCGATGAATTCATGTAAGCCCCGCTGGAAGATGCCGTCCATGCGGCTGTTCTGCAACCGGGTGCGGATACCGCGGGCCTGGCGCTGCGCCGGTCCCTGGCGGCCGTAGGCGCCGGCGACGGCGTCGAGATTGCGCCCGATCGCCTCGTAGCAGGAGGCGAGCGAGCGCGGCATTTCCTCTTTCAGGATCAGCAGGTCGGCGACCAGCCAGGGTTGCAGGCCCTCGCGGTAGACCCAGTGATAGGACGTGAGCGCCGACACCGAACGCAAAATCGCCGCCCACTGGAAATAGTCGAGCGGGCCGCCGACGCGTTCGTTGTCGGGCAGCAGCAGATGATACTTCACGTCGAGGATGCGCGCGGTGTTGTCGGCGCGCTCGATATAGACGCCGAGACGCGAAAACCAGTAGGCGTCGTTGCGCAGCATGGTGCGGTAGGCGGAGCCGTCATAGCGCAGCGAACTTTCCTGCACCCAGCGCAGGAAGCGGGAGAATTCCTCGCGCGAGGTCGGCCCGTTGCCGTAACGCTTGAGTTCGAGCCAGGTGCCGTTGATGGCGTCCCACATTTCCATGGTGAGCGCGGTGCGCACGGCGCGCGCGTTGGAGCGCGCGAGCTCGAAGCAGGAGCGGATCGAGGACGAATTGGCGGTCGAGAAAGCGAGGTAGTCGGTGACGTTTTCTTCGTTGGCCTCGTCATAGGTCTTGAAAAAGCCGGTGGCGCAGCCGGCGGTCAGCACCGCGGATTCCCATTCGTTGCTGGCGCCGACATAGGCGAGCGGCAGCGCGGTGAGCCGCTGCGTGGCGTCGAGAATGCGCGCGAGATATTCCGCCCGCTCGACGTAGCGCGACAGCCAGAACAGGTTATCGGCGGTGCGCGAGAGCATGGCGCTACTCCCTCCCCCGCTTGCGGGGGAGGGTTGGGGAGGGGGCATGCTCTTGCGCTGGCGCTGCAAAATTCCCCCTCCCGCCGACCTTTGGTCGGCGACCTCCCCCGCAAGCGGGGGAGGTGAAGACGAATTCGCGGCGCGCCATGAGCGATTTCTTCATCCGTCCAACACCCAGGTGTCTTTGGTGCCGCCGCCCTGGCTGGAATTGACCACCAAAGAGCCGGATTTGAGCGCTACACGCGTCAAGCCGCCCGGCACGATGCGGGTGCGGTCGCGCCCGGTGAGCACGAAGGGGCGCAAATCGACGTGGCGCGGCGCCACGCCTTCCTCCACGCAAGTCGGGCAGGTGGAGAGCGCCAGCGTCGGCTGCGCGATGAAGTTCTTCGGCGCGGTCTTCAGCTTGGCGCGGAATTGCTCGATGGCGATCTTGCTGGCGGTCGGCCCGATCAGCATGCCGTAACCGCCGGAGCCGTGCACTTCCTTGACCACCAGATCGGGCAGGTGGTCGAGCACATAAGCCAAGTGCTCCGGCTCGCGGCAACGCCAGGTCGGCACGTTCTTCAGGATCGGCTCCTCGCCGAGATAAAATTTCACGATGGCGGGCATGAAACTGTAGACTGCCTTGTCGTCGGCGATGCCGGTCCCCACCGCGTTGGCCAGCGTCACGTTTCCGGCCTGATAGGCCGCCATCAGTCCGGGCACGCCGAGGGTCGAATCGGGGCGGAAGGTGAGCGGATCGAGGAAGTCGTCGTCGACGCGGCGATAGATCACGTCCACCCGGCGCGGCCCCTGCGTGGTGCGCATATAGAGGATCTCGTTCTTCACCAGGAGATCGCGGCCCTCGACCAGTTCGACGCCGAGCTTGTCGGCGAGGAACGAATGCTCGTAGTAGGCCGAGTTGAACACGCCGGGGGTGAGCAGCACCACGGTCGGATCGCGCGAGGCGCTCGCCGGCGCCACCGATTTGAGCGTGGTGAGAAGTTCATCCGGATAGTTCTCCACCGGGGCGACGCGGTGGCGCGAAAACAATTCGGGAAACAGCCGCATCATGATCTCGCGGTTCTCCAACATGTAGGAGACCCCCGAGGGCGTGCGCGCATTGTCCTCCAGCACGTAAAACGTATCGGCGTCGACGCGCACGATATCGATGCCGGCGATGTGCACGTAGATGTCGTGCGGCACGCGCTGCCCGCTCATCTCCGGGCGGAAGGCGGGATTGCGGAACACCAGGTCGTCGGGCACGTGGCCGGCGCGCAAGATTTCGCGCGCGCCGTAGACGTCCTTGATGAACAAATTGAGCGCCTTGACGCGCTGGGTGAGGCCTTTTTCCAGGAGCCGCCACTCGGGGCCGGCCATGATGCGCGGAATGACGTCGAAGGGGATCAGCCGTTCCTGCGCGTCGGCCTCGCCATAGACCGCGAAGGTGATGCCGATGCGGCGGAACAACAGCTCCGCCTCGCGCCGCCGATAGTCGAGCACGTCGGCTGGCACCTCGGCGAGCCAGCGCGACAGCTCGCCATAGGGCGCGCGCACGCCGCCGTCCTGGCCCTTCATCTCGTCGAAGGCGGCAACCATCGTTGACCCCCAGCTCGCAACCGATGCCGGTCCGCAGGACCCCTGGCCCCTAACGCCAGCCGTCACCCCCCGGTCATAAAGCTGCAAGCTTCAGGCCAAGGTTCGGCAAGCATTCGTATAGGCAAAATGCCCAGTTTCCACAGGCAGAATAGACGCAGGCGCAGGGTTGCTGCCTATATTTTGGGCGGCTTTGGCGGGTTACAAGGGGCAGGCCGTGGGGCCGCCGATTCGACCCGCGCTTGAGCGTCCGCCGGGGCCACGCTAGGTGTTCGCCGGGGCCGTCAGGAATACCACCATGAGCAGTGCGCAACCCGACATCGTCACCGCGGCCGTATTGGTCATCGGCGACGAAATCCTGTCGGGGCGCACCAAGGACAAGAACATCGGCTACATCGCCGACTTTCTCACCGCCATCGGCATCGATTTGAAGGAAGTGCGCGTCGTCTCCGATGACGAAAGCGCGATCATCGCCGCGGTCAACGCGCTGCGCGCGACATACACGTACGTCTTCACCACTGGCGGCATCGGCCCGACGCACGACGACATCACCGCCGAATGCGTCGCCAAGGCTTTCCGCGTGCCGATCGACGTCGATCCGCGCGCGCTCGCCATTCTCAAGGAGCGCATGGCGAAGATCGGCGGCGAGCTCAACGAGGCGCGCATGCGCATGACGCGCATCCCGCTGGGCGCCGATCTGGTGCTCAACAAAGTCTCAGGCGCGCCCGGCTTCTGGATCGAGAACGTGATCGTGATGGCCGGCGTGCCGGCGATCATGCAGGCGATGCTCGACGAGGTGGCGCCGAAGCTGAAAACCGGCGCTAAGCTTTTGTCGGAGACGATCCGCGCCGACGCCAAGGAGGGCGACGTCGGCTCCGAACTCGGCGCCATCGCCAAGGCGCATCCGAGCGCGTTGATCGGCAGCTATCCGTTCTTCGACGAAAAGCTCGGACCCAATACCAATATCGTGGTGCGCGCGCGCGACCCCGGCGAGCTGGCGCAAGTCAAAAGCGCGGTGGAGGCCATGCTCGCCAAGGTGAAGGCGCAACTGGCCGCGAGCGCGCGCTAGACGGAGAAGCAAAGATGCCCGCACCGCAAGGCAAAAGCCCGCCGCGCCCGGAGAAAATCTTCCCCGTCTCCTGGGATCAGTTCCACCGCGATTCGCGCGCTCTCGCCTGGCGGCTGCATGCAGCAGGACCGTTCGATGCCATCGTGACCATCACGCGCGGCGGACTGGTGCCGGCGGCGGTGGTGGCGCGCGAACTCAACGTGCGCATCATCGAGACCATCTGCATCGCCAGCTACCACGACTACAAGAACCAGGGCGAACTCAAGGTGATGAAAGGCGTGGCGCCTGAAATCACCTCGATGCGCGGCGAGGGCAAGGGCGTGCTGATCGTCGACGACCTGGTCGACACCGGCAAGACCGCGCGCGTGGTGCGCGATATTCTGCCGGCGGCGCATTTCGCCACCGTCTATGCCAAGCCCATGGGCCGGCCGCTGGTCGACACCTTCATCACCGAAGTGTCGCAGGACACCTGGATCTACTTTCCCTGGGACACGGCTTTGGCCTTTTCGCCGCCGATCAAGGAAGGCGGCGATTGAGACAAGAGGTTAGGGGACGCAACGCCGCGCGAAATCGGCTAGACTTGCGGGAAAGAGCAACGAGGAGGAATTCGCCATGACCGCCGCCGCTGCCAAAGAGGCCGTCACCCAAGAGGGGCGCTCGCACCACATCAAGCCGGCCGAGATGGCTTGGCAGGACACACGCTTTCCCGGCTGCAAGATCAAGTCGCTGCTGTTCGATGCCAAGAGCGGCATGGCGACGATGCTGTTCAAGATGGAGCCGGGCGCGGAAATCCCGGATCACGAACACGTTCTGATCGAGCAGACTTATGTGCTGGAAGGCTCGCTGGTCGACAAGGAAGGCCCGGACACCGGCATCGCGGTCAAAGCCGGCGAGTTCGTCTGGCGCGACCCGGGCAGCCGGCACACTGCCTGGTCGCCGAACGGCGGCACCTTCGTCGCCATGTTCCAGATCCCGAATAAATTCTTCGAGAAGGACGGCCGCGTGCTCGACCCGACGGGCAAGGACTGGGACGCGGTTTGGGCGGCGTTATTACCGAAGTGAGTTAGGAGCGCCCGCGCGTGGCTTTGCCCCCGCGTGCGGGGCGCGCGAAGGCCATGAATGCGGACGTGGCGGAATGGTAGACGCAAGGGACTTAAAATCCCTTGGGAGTAATCCCGTCCGGGTTCGAGTCCCGGCGTCCGCACCAAATTGACGCAATCGCGTTGCACAGGTTGCCGATGGTGAAATCCGAATCGCTGCGAAGAGTGACGCCGACAGCGGTCGTTGCTGCGCTCGCGGTCACGCTCGCCGGCTGCAGCACCGACATCGCCTCCTATGCCTTGGTGACGACCGACAAATACCAGTACTACGACTGCGATTCGATCGCGGATCAGGTCAAAGCCATGACTGCGCGCGAAAAGCAGTTGGAGGAACTGATGGTGAAAGCGGGGCCGGTCGTCAGCGCCGCGGCCTATCAGCCGGATTACATCTCGGTGCGGGGCGAGTTGCGCGAACTGCGGCGCACGGCGGCGCAAAAGCACTGCGAGGCGAAGGCAGATCAGCCTGCCGCTCCGGCGGGCGCCGGGGTGAAGCGTTAGATCGTCGTCTACTGCGGCTTCTGCAGCAAAACCAGCGAGCCATCGGCTAGGCCGAGCGCGATCGCCGGCGGTCCGGATTTGGCCGCGACCAGCGCCAGATTGGTGACGGCCTTGGCCGGCAGCGGCGTGCTGGCGATTTCGCGGGCTTGCGGCGCGAAAGAAACGATGCGCAGCCGGTTGCGATCGAGCGAAGGCACGGCGATGTCGGCGATGCCGTCGCCGTCGAAATCGGCGACCGCGGCCATGTCGATGGCGCGCGTGCCGATCACATGATTGGCGGCATCGGCAAGCGTCGCCGTCTTGTGCAAGGCGCCGTCGCGCCAGGTCCACAATTCGAGCTCGCCGACGACATGCGGCTGACGCACCAGCGCGATATCGATTTTGCCGTCGCCGCTGAAATCGGCGATGCCGGCCGGATCGAGCCAGCGGTGCGGTCCGCCGGGCGGCGGCGTCTCGGCGAGGATGTCGTATTTGCCCCGGCGCAGGCCGATCACCGCCAGCGCGGAGCCGCGCTTGAGATAGGATTTGACCACCACGATTTCGTCGTGGCCGTCGCCGTTGAGATCTGCGAGGCGCGGCGCAAGATCCTCGAACACGGCGTCGTCCTTGAGCCGCACGGTGAAACGCTTGCCGCCGGCGGTCTCGATTACCAGCGCGCCGGCCTCCGTCTTGTCGCCGAGGATGCCGTGGTCGTAGCGGCCGGTCGGTTCGGCAAGCCAGGCGCGGGCAATGTCGCGGCTGCCATGGACGATGCGGCCGTCGGGCAGGGCGCCGTCGGGCTGCTTTTCCTTGGCCGGGGTCTCGATGAATTTCAATGCGGCGTGTCCGTCGGTGAGCGCGATCGTGTACCAGAGCCCGCCGGCATTGATGCGCATTTGGCTTTCTTGGTCCGCTTGGCCCGCCACCGTCTCGATGGCTTTGACGCGGGCCGGCGTTGCGATCTTCTGCACGCGCCATTCGGCGGCGTGGCTTGCGGCGGCGTAGACAACGGTGCTCAGGCAGGCAAGCCAAACGCGGCGCATGGGATCTCCCTTACAAACCAACGCGGCGCAAACGCAGCGCATTGCTAACGACGCTGACCGACGACAGCGCCATGGCGGCGGCGGCGATAACCGGAGAAAGCAACAGCCCGAAGGCCGGATAGAGCACGCCCGCCGCGATCGGTACGCCGGCGGAATTGTAGATGAAGGCGAAGAATAAATTCTGCCGGATGTTGTGCATCACCGCTTTCGACAACGCGCGCGCCTTGACGATGCCGGTGAGATCGCCCTTGAGCAGTGTGATGCCGGCGCTCTCGATCGCCACATCGGTGCCGGTGCCCATGGCGATGCCGACTTGCGCCGCCGCGAGCGCCGGGGCGTCGTTGACGCCGTCGCCGGCCATGGCGACGACGCGCCCTTCGCGCGCCAGCTTCTCGATCACGGCGCTCTTCTGATCGGGCAGGATTTCCGCCTCGATCTGCGTGATGCCGAGGCGCTTGGCGACAGCTTGCGCGGTGGTGCGGTTGTCGCCGGTAAGCATCACCACGCGAATGCCGTCGGCGGCAAGCGCTTGCAGCGCCGCCGCCGTGGTAGCCTTGACCGGATCGGCGATGGCGATGACGCCGGCCGGCTTTCCGTCCATGGCGACGAAGACCGCGGTGGCGCCATCCTGGCGCATCCGTTCGGCCTCGTCGGCAAGCGCGTGAAACGTCAATCTTGAGTTCGCCGAGGAATTTCGCCGTGCCGAGCGCGACGTGCATTCCCTCGACCGCGCCGGTGACGCCTTTGCCGGCCGGCGCCTCGAAGCCGCTGACGGGCACGAACTCGATTTGCCGTTCGCCGGCGGTCTTGACGATGGCGGCGGCGAGCGGGATGTTCGCTGCCGCGTTCGAGGCTCGCCGCAGTGGCGCAGCACGTGCGTCTCATCGTTGCCGGGCGCGGGGGTAACGGCGACGACCTTCGGTTTGCCCTCGGTCAGTGTTCCCGTCTTGTCGACCACCAGCGTGTCCACCTTCTCCATGCGCTCCAGCGCCTCGGCGTTCTTGATCAGCACGCCTTCCTGCGCGCCGCGGCCGACGCCGACCATGATCGACATCGGCGTCGCCAGCCCCAGCGCGCAGGGGCAGGCAATGATCAAGACGCTCACCGCCGCCACCAGACCGAAGGCAAAGCGCGGCTCGGGGCCGAACGTCGCCCACGCGGCGAAGGCGGCGAGCGCCACCGCGATGACCGCCGGCACGAACCATGAGGCGACCTGGTCGGCGAGCCGCTGGATCGGCGCGCGGCTGCGTTGCGCGTTCGCCACCATCTGAACGATTTGCGCCAGCAATGTGTCGCGGCCGATCCTCTCGGCGCGCATGATGAGGCCGCCGCTCTGGTTGATGGTGCCGCCGATCACGCGGGCGTCTTTTTCCTTGGTCACCGGCATCGATTCGCCGGTGACCATGGATTCATCGAGCGAAGAGCGGCCCTCGAGCACCGTGCCGTCGACCGGCACCTTGTCGCCCGGGCGCAGGCGCAACGTGTCGCCGACCTGGATCGCATCGAGGGCAACGTCCTCGTCGCTGCCGTCAGCTTTCACGCGCCGCGCCGTCTTGGGCGCGAGATCGAGCAGCGCGCGGATGGCGCCGGAAGTCGCGGCGCGGGCGCGCAATTCGAGCACCTGGCCGATCAGCACCAGCACGGTGATCATGCTGGCGGCTTCGAAATAAACCGGCACCGCGCCGCCATCTCCGCGGAAGGCTGCGGGAAAAAATTCGGGCGCGCCGGTGGCGACGAAGCTGTAGACATAGGCAACGCCGGTGCCCATGGCGATCAGCGTGAACATGTTGAGGTTGCGGGTGACGATCGATTGCCAGCCGCGCTCGAAGAACGGCCGGCCCGCCCACAACACCACCGGCGTGGCAAAGACGAACTGCAGGTAGTTTGAGATGGTGGGCGAGAACCAATGCCCGCCGGCGAAGTGTTCGCCCATGTCCAGCACCATCACCGGAACAGCAAGGGCCAGCGCGACCCAGAAGCGCCACGTCATGTCGGCGAGTTCGGGATTGGGGCCATCGTCGGCGCTGGCGATTTCCGGCTCCAGCGCCATGCCGCAGATCGGGCAGGCGCCGGGGCCGGCCTGCCTGATCTCGGGGTGCATCGGGCAGGTGTAGATGGCGCCGTCGGCGATGGGTTCGGGCTTGCGCGGCTTTAGATATTTTTCGGGGTCGGCGGTGAATTTGGTTTTGCAGCCGGCGCAGCAGAAATAATAGCTGCGGCCGCGATAGTCGGTACGGTGCTTGGCGGCACGCGGATCGACGCTCATGCGACAGACCGGATCGGTGGCGCCGCCTGAACCCGTGTGATGCTGCTGCCCGGCGGCCGCGTCCATAGTGTCTTGCCTTCAATACCCCTAGGGGGTATATAGCGGGCATGCGCAAAGCCCGCAAGACGGACGGCAACGCGGATACGCTCAAGCGGCTCGGCCGCATCGAAGGCCAGGTGCGCGGTTTAGCGCGCATGGTCGAGGACGAGCGCTATTGCATCGACATCGTGACGCAGATCGCGGCGGTGCGCGCGGCGCTGCGCCGGGTGGAAGAGGAAATCCTGCGCGGCCACGTCGCGCACTGCGTCGAGCACGCCATCAAGAGCGGCGACAAGGCCGACCAGCGGCGCAAGGTCGCCGAGTTGATGGACGTGATGGGGCGGGCAGGGCGCTAACGCGTCGATAGGCCGAACAGGCTGTAGGCCGGACAGCTGCCGAAAACGGCGGTGAGGATCGGCACCACGCCGATCCAGCCGACCCAATTCCAGCCGGTGCCCGGGGCGAGATAGCCCAGCGCAAATGCGATCAGCGCAAGCCCGACGACGATACGCGCGATACGGTCGAAAATTCCGACATTGACGGACATAAACGGCTCCTGCTCGAAATTTGGTTGGCAAATCCTATTCGCGCGCATGTGGCCGGTTTTGATCGAGATCAAGCGCCCGCATGCAAATTGAAAGAATCAACCGAATTTGGCCCGCGCCAGCTTTGCGCCGGCACCGAGCGCCATGAGCTTGGCCTCGGCGATCTCGCGCCGCATCGGGGCCATGCCGCAATTGGTGCAGGCGACGATGCGCTCTTTGGGCACGAATTTCATGACGTCGCCGATCACTTGCGCGATCTGTTCGGGGGTCTCAACTGCATCGGTCGCTACGTCGATGACGCCGACCAGCACGTCCTTGCCGTCGAGCAACGCCAGCAATTTCAGCGGCACGCGTGAATTGATCGCCTCCAGCGACACCTGCTTGACGCGGCTTTTCGCCAGCGCCGGAAAAATCTTTTCATATTGCCGCCACTCGCCGCCCAGGGTGTTCTTCCAGTCGATATTGGCCTTGATGCCGTAGCCGTAGCAGATGTGCACCGCGGTCGTGCATTTGAGGCCGTCGATGGCGCGATGCAGGGCGTCGATGCCCCAGCCCGCCACCTCGTCCATGAACACGTTGAAGGCCGGCTCGTCGAACTGGATGATGTCGACGCCGTCCGCTTCCAGCGCGCGCGCTTCCTGATTGAGCAGATCAGCGAAGGCCATCGCCATCTTTACTTTGTCGCCGTAGTGGGCGTCGGCGACGGTGTCGGAAATGGTCATTGGACCGGGCAAAGTGAGTTTCAACGGCCGCTGGGTATGGGCGCGGGCAAAGCGTGCTTCGGCCTGGTGCACGCGGCCCTTCAGCGTCAGCGCGCCGCGCACCTGCGGCACCATGGCTTTGTAGCGGTCGGCGCGGATACCCATCTCGACCTTGTGGGCGAAATCGATGCCGTCGACGAATTCGAGGAAGCCGTGCACGAAATGCTGGCGCGACATCTCGCCGTCGCAGACGATGTCGATGCCGGCGTCCTCTTGCCATTTGATCGCCAGCAGCGTCGCATCGAGCTTGGCTTGCGCCAGCTCATCGCCCGACAGTTTCCATTGCGGCCACAGTTTATTGGGCTCGGCGAGCCAGGACGGCTTCGGCAGGCTGCCGGCAATACTCGTTGGAAACATCATAGTTGCGGAATCTCGATCTGCCGCGGTTCGGGCGGCTGCCAACTATAGAGCCAGTGGTAGCGGTTGAGCAGTTTTTCTCCGCCCAACACCCGCATCGCCAGATTGCGCGCGCCCGCTTCCAGCCCCCACATCCCATAGATGCGGCCTTGCCGGCGCGCCCGATCTTGGGCCAACGCGGTGCGGTGCCAGCGCGCGCCTTCGTAGCCGCGCAGCGCATCGACGGGATCGTCGAGATAGCGGCCCAGCATATGGGCGAGCACCGCGGCGTCCTCGATGGCAAGGCCCGCGCCTTGCGCCAGGAACGGCAGCGTCGGGTGGGCGGCGTCCCCGATCAACGTCACCGGACCGGCCTCGTTGCGAAACGGCGCGCCGCGATCGAACAATGCCCACTTTTGCCACTGCTCGGGCAGCGCCACCAGTTCGCGCGCGCTCGCGGCCCAAGTCCAGCGGGCGAAATGACGCAAGATTTCGCTGCGCTCGCCGGCGGCCGACCAGCCGGCCTCGTTCCATTTGTCGCGCACGATGGCGACGACGTTGATGAGGCTGCCCGCTTTGACCGGATAATGCACCAGATGCGCTTCCGGCCCGAGCCAGAGCTGCACCAGCGGCGCGCGGAATTCTTCCCGTACGGATTCGGCCGGCAGCAGCGCGCGCCAGGCGCTGCGGTAGGCAAAGCGCGGCCCGATCTCCTTGCGCAAGCAGGCGCGTACCGCCGACCACAGACCGTCGGCGCCGATCAGCGCCAGGCCACGCTCGTCCACCACCTTGGCGCCGTGGCGCGTCTGCACGGTGATGCCGCGCCCGTGCACGGCGAAGTCCTCGACGCGGGCGCCGAGCTTGAGCGTGACGTCCTGTTCGGCGCCGACAACGACGGCGAGCGCCGCCTGCAAATCGGCGCGGTGTAGTGTCCAGTAGGGGGCACCAAACTGGCGCTCGACGGTTTCACCGAGAGGAATGCGCACGATCTCGCGGCCGCTGCGCGCCGCCATCACGCGGATCGCCTGCGGCATCATGGCGACGGCTTCGAGCCGCTCGCGCATGCCGAGCGCGATCAGCACACGCGTGGCATTGGGCGAGAGCTGGATGCCGGCGCCGGCCTCCTGCAGCGCGGCGGCCTGCTCGAGCAAAGTGACGCGAAGACCGGCGCGCGACAACGCGAGCGCCGCGGTCAGCCCCGCGATCCCGGCGCCGGCGATGATGACATGGCGCGGCGCCGCCACGTTATGCTCCGCTGCCGGTCAGGCCGCGGCGCTGTGCCGCAACGCGCATTCCGGCGGCTTTGCCGCATGCGGATCGAGCGCGGCGTCGAAGCGGTAAAGCGTCGAGCAATAGGGACAGACGATCTCTTTGTCCTCGCCCATGTCGAGAAAAACGTGCGGGTGGTCATACGGCGGCGTGGCGCCCACGCACATGAATTCCTTCGAGCCGATTTCGATCACCGGCACGCCGGGATCGTTGTGGAAATGCGGCACGACGTGCTCGACCATGGAACATCCTCTTAAAAGCGCGCGCTGGCGACGCTTGCCGGCACCATAGCGAGGCGGCCGGCGTCTGTCACCGACGCAATGGAACCGGCCAGGCCGCGATTCCGCCGTCATTTGGTTCGAGCGATAGGCAAAGCGCATGGGGATGCGCAGGGGACCGCCGATGCGCCGGCCGCTTGTCTTGCCGTTATTGCTGTTCGCTGCCGTTTTAGCCGGCGTTGCCGGCGCTCTGGTCCAGCGCGGACTCGCAGCGCATGCCTTGCTGGTCAACGACGATCCAGTCAAAATTTCCGATTACACCCTTGCCCGGATATTCGATGACGTACGGGCGAGACAGGAAATCGAATCGGCGTTGGCCGCAAAGGACTCCGATCTTGCCAAGAGTTTTGTCGAGCTTGCCGCCGAACGCAACGTCGCGCTGGAGCCCGCGCTGGTCGAACGGGTCAACGCCGCGGTCGCGGAGGCCGGATCGACGCTGCACCTCGCGCAAAGCTTCGCCCGCGGCCTCGTCACCGGCGAACCAGAGGATGGCGCAAGTCTCGCCGGCACGGCGCTTGGCGATCTGTTTGTCTTCGGCGACCTGCGCGACGTGGCGCGCGAGGGCGGGCGCATGGCGCTCGGTCAGCCGGGCGACAGGCTGATCCTCGGGCTCGCTGCCGCCGGGTTGGCGGTGACCGGCGTCACTTACGCCATCGTCGGCGCCGGCGCGCCCGCACGCGTCGGCCTCTCGGTGGTCAAGGCCGCGCGCAGGACCGGACGGTTAGACATTCGGCTTGCCAGGCTTGCCGCGCGCGAAGCCCCGAATGGGCAGGGCGTCAGCGGCTTGATCGAACTCGCGCGCGACGTTGGCCGGGTCGAGGCCAAGGCTGGGCCGCGGGCCGCACTCGACAGTCTGCAGGTCGCCGAGACACCGCGCGACGTGTCGCGGATTGCAAAGCTTGCCGAAAAAGAAGGCAGCAGGACGCGCGCTATTCTGAAAGTCGCGGGCCGCGGCGCGATTCTGCTTGGTGGCGCGGTGTTCGACTTGGCTCTGTGGATTCTCGGCGCTCTGTTCAGCGCATTTGCTTTTGTGGTGGCGCTCAAAGGCCTTGTCGAACGCGTGACCTTGCGGATCTTGCACCATCGCAGAGCGCGCCGTCTCCGTAAGATCCTAGCAGCCGCAGTTTCGGCCATGTGAAAAGCCAGCGCGGCAGTTCCAGGTCGCACGCCGCCATTCCCGATTGCCCTTGGCTGACCCAGTCGATAGGCTTCAAACACAAAACAAGCCGCAAGATGCACAATGTCACGAAGCGGCGACATGGGATGCGCCGTCGTTCTGGGAGGAACACGTGAGCCGCGTGCGACGGGTCTGCCAGCCATGAAGGGGCCGGGCGAAGCTCGGCTGGTCGTCGAAAACGCCTGTTTGCGCTACGGGCAGCTCGATGTGCTGGACGAATTGAGCCTCAGCGTCGGCAGTTCGGAGATCGTCAGCATTGTCGGTCCCTCCGGTTGCGGTAAGACCACGCTTCTGCGCTGCGTCGGCGGCTTGAACCAGCTTAATGGCGGCGAGATCCGTATCGACGGCCAGTTGGTCGAAAAGCCGCTGCCGATAGTGTCGATGGTGTTCCAGCACTTCGGTCTGTTCCCGTGGAAGAACCTGTGGAACAACATCGCTTACGGACTGAAGCTACGCAAAACACCGCAGGACGAGATCGAGCGGCGCGTCGGCGAGGCGATCGAACTGGTCGGCCTGAAGGGCTTCGAGAAATCCTATCCGCATCAGCTCTCCGGCGGCATGCAGCAGCGCGCGGGATTGGCACGCGCGCTGGTGATGGAGCCCAAACTTTTGCTGATGGACGAGCCATTCTCGGCCATCGACGCGCAGACGCGCGAGCAATTGCAATTCGAACTGTTGCGCATCTGGGACCGCCGGCCGACGGCGATGATGTTCGTCACCCACGCCATCGACGAGGCGGTGTTGATGGGCGACCGGGTGGTCGTGCTCGCCGGGCGCCCGGCGCATGTGCGCGCGGTGCGCACCGTCAATCTGCCGCGGCCGCGCGAGCGCAGCGTGGTCGCCAGTCCCGAATTCATCAATCTTCGCGAACAGGTCTGGCACGACCTGTTCGATCAACCGGGAGCAAACGGAACGCGTGTGCCGCAATAATCAATGAAACATCAAGGGAGGAGCGAAGCCATGTTCAGGAAGTCGCTATACGGCGTCGTGGCCGCGGTGTCGGCCGCAACGTTCATGATGCCGGCAAACGCCGACGACATCAAATTAACGGCAACGGCGATCGGCCGCCCGCCGATCTTCTCCAACACCTTCGTCGACGTCGGCGAAACCAAAGGCTACTGGAAGAAGGCCGGACTCGACGTGAACTTCCGTTGGTTCCAGCGCGGCACCGATACCGCCAAGGCCGTGGTCACAGGGGACGCCCAGGTCGGCTACACGGCGACGCCGCCTGCGGTGAATCTGATCGCTTCCGGCGCCAAGATCAAAGTCATCGCCGGCATGCCGAACCAGGATTGGCTGGTGGCGTCCGATGATCCGAACGTCAAAGGCTGCAAAGATCTTAAGGGCCAGACGGTTGCCGCCGACGGCATCAACAACGCGCGCTATCTGTTCATTCAGTCGGTGGTGGAGAATTGCGGGCTGAAACTCAGCGATCTGAAACTGATCAACCTTGCTAACGCGCCGCTGGTGAAGGCCGGCATCGCCGGCCAGGTGCATAACGGCGTGTTCCACGTCGACGAACTGGCTCAAGTCGAGTTCAAGACCGGTAAGACGTGGAAGCAGATCGAGTTTCCGCCTTCGATCAAGGCGGGGCTGCACTACGCCGTGCTGGTCGCCAGCGACCAGGCGATCAAGGATAACCGCGAGGGCGTCGTGCGGTTTCTCGTCGGCTGGATCGAAACCCAGCACCTGATGGGCAGCTCCAAGCCGGCCGACATCAAGGAGTTTGCCGGGATCGCGGCCAAAGCCAGCCAGATCGACGAGAAGGTCGCCGAAAGCGCCATCAAGTCGTACCAGAGCTTCCATTACTGGAACGACAATGATGGCCTGGACCAAAAGCAGTTGATGGCCCAGGTGGACGATCTGGTGAAAGTCGGCATCATGAAGGCCGAGAACAAGCCGAGCTACGACAAGATCGTCGACCGCACGCTTTACGCGGAAGCGATGAAGCGCGTTAAGGCGATGAAGTAGGAGACTGCAAGTGTCCGGAAGCGCGCAAACGCCATTGGCCGGAGAATCTTTCGGCGCGCGCGTTGCCCGCTTCCGGACCGTCAACGCCTGGTGGATCCAGATCGCCTGCTACGCGGCGAGCATCGTGTTGCTGCTCGTCGCCTGGCAGGCGCTCGGCAACAGTTTCGGCGTGCTGTTCGTGCCGTTCACCACCACCATGAAGCAGCTTTGGGTCATGCTCGACGGCGGCCCGCTGCTGCCGGCGCTGTGGGTGACGGGAAAGCTCTATCTCGTCACGCTCGCCATCAATATCGTGGTCGGCGTCGGTGTTGGCCTCGCCATTGCCCGCCTGAAATTGGCGGAAGCGGCGTTCGAGCCCTACATCTATATCCTCTACGCCACGCCGACGATCTCGCTGGTGCCGTTCGTCTCGGTGCTGTTCGGCTTCGAATTCTGGCCGCGCGTGCTGGTCGGCGTGCTGATTTCCATTTTCCCGATTCTGCTGGGGACGACCGAGGGCGCGCGCAGCATTTCGCGCCGCCACCTCGACGTCGCCGCCATCTTCGGCTCGAACGAGTGGCAGCTTTGGCGTGACGTGATCGTGCCTTATGTGACGCCTTTCGCCATGACCGGCATCAAGCAATCGATCGCGCTGACCATGGTCGGCGCGCTGGTCGCCGAATTCTTCCTCAACCCCGACGGCATCGCCGCGCTGCTGTTGGAAGGGACGACCATCGTCAACACCGCCTGGGTGCTGGCGGTGACGGTATTCATCGCGGCGCTCGCCGTCGTCCTGGTCGGCGTCGGCGAACTGATCGAACGGTATCTGGTGCGATGGCGACGCTCAGCAGTGGGATAGAAGCCGCCGCCGCCGGCGGCAGCCCGGCGTGGCTGGAGCGCTGGCTGACGCGCGAGCGCGCAGCGCCGGTCATCGCCGGGCTGGCGATCCTCGTCATTTGGGAATTGACGGTGCGCGCCAGTCTACCCGATTTCGTGGCGACGCCGATCGGCGTGATCAAGGCGATCCCCGCGACGGTAGCGACCGCGGAGTTCTGGCAAGACGTGGTGCAAAGCCTCGGCTCGATCCTCGAGGGTGTCGCCATCGGCTCGCTGGCCGGCATCCTCATCGGCGTGGCCATGGGCCGCGTGCGCGAATTGAACTGGTTCCTCTCGGTCTATATCCGCGCGCTCTACGCGCTGCCGCTGATCGCGCTGGTGCCGCTGGTCATCATCTGGGTCGGTTATCAGCCGGCGGCGCGTTTGATCATCGTCATCATCTCGACCTTCCTGCCGGTCGCCGTCACCACCGCCGATGGCACCCGCGCCATTCCCAAGGACTATCTCGACGTCGGCAAGATGTTCGGCGCGCGCACCCGCCATGTCTGGTTCGGCATCGCGCTGCCGTCTTCGATACCGTTTATTGTCACCGGCATCGAACTCGGCTTTGCCCGCGGCATCACCAACGCCATCGCCGTCGAGGTGCTGGCCAGCGTCCCCGGCATGGGCATGTCGGTGTTCACCAAATCCAACGAGCTGAACGAGAACGCTTCGTTCGTCTACGTCGTGTGCCTGGCGATCTTCGCGGTCGGCGTCCGCGCGCTGATGATCCGTTTCCGCCATTGGCTGGCGCCCTGGTATCGCGGCTAAAGCATGATCCCGAAAAGTGGGAACCGGTTTTCGGACAAGATCATGCGCCAGGGAATTTGATGCCGAGTTTCACACATGGCGACGTCGAGATTTTCTATCTCGATGAAGGCGAGGGCGATCCCATCGTCCTGGTGCATGGCTTTGCCTCCAACCGGCAGGTGAATTGGGTCGCGCCAAGCTGGGTGACGACGCTGACGCGCGCAGGCCGCCGTGTGATCGCGCTCGACAATCGCGGCCATGGCCAGTCGAGCAAGCTCTACGATCCGGCCGCCTATCACAGCGCCACCATGGCGGAAGACGTGCGGGCGCTGATGGATCATCTCGGCCTCGCGCGCGCCGATGTGATGGGTTACTCGATGGGCGCACGCATCACCGCGTTCCTGGCGCTCGCTCATCCCGGCCGCGTGCGCTCGGCGATTCTCGGCGGCCTCGGCATCCATCTCGTCGAGGGCGTCGGCTTGCCGGAGAGCATCGCCGAGGCAATGGAAGCGCCGTCGCTGGCCGATGTGACCGATCCGGCCGGCCGCGTGTTCCGCAGTTTCGCCGAGCAGACCAAATCCGACCTGAAGGCGCTCGCGGCCTGCATCCGTGGCTCACGACAGACGCTCAACCGCGAGCAACTCGCCGCGATTCGTTTGCCGGTTCTGGTTGCTGTCGGCACCAAGGACCCGGTCGCCGGCTCGGCGCACGAACTGGCGGCGCTGATTCCGGGCGCAAAAGCGATCGATATCCCCGACCGCGACCACATGCTGGCGGTCGGCGACAAGGTGTTCAAGTCGGGCGTGCTCGACTTCCTTAACCAGCGCGCATGAGCCATGCGCCGGGCGCTTTTTCAGGCTCTCTTTACCGCTCGAAATTTATGATAAGAGACCTATCTGAGGGGTCCGAGAGGCTGCCCAAGAGGACGCAATTCATGGCCCAACAGCAGACACGGCCCGCCAAGACGCTCGACAAGGTCGATCCGGTCTGGGCGCGCATCCGCCACGAGGCGGAGGAGATCGCGCGCCGCGAGCCGGAGCTCGCCACCTTCATCTACGAGACCATCCTACATCACGGCTCGCTCGAAGCGGCGGTCGTCCACCGCGTCAGCGAGCGGCTCGGCAATACCGACATTTCCGGCGATCTCATTCGCCAAGCCTATCACGAAGCGCTCGACGATGAGCCCGCCATCGGCGACGCCTTCCGCGCCGACATCGTCGCCACCGTCGACCGCGATCCGGCGACGCTGCGCTTCCTCGAACCGGTGCTCTATTACAAAGGCTTCCACGCCATCCAGACGCACCGGCTGGCACATTGGCTGCTCGGCAAGAGCCGCAAGGATTTCGCGCTCTATCTGCAAAGCCGTTCGTCGGCGGTGTTCCAGTGCGACATCAACCCGGCCGCCCGCATCGGCCGCGGCATATTCCTCGATCACGCCACCGGCCTGGTGGTCGGCGAAACCGCGGTGATCGAAGATGACGTGTCGATCCTGCACGGCGTCACCCTCGGCGGCACCGGCAAGGAGCACGAAGATCGTCATCCGAAAATCCGCCATGGCGTGCTGATCGGCGCCGGCGCCAAGATTCTCGGCAATATCGAAGTCGGCCATTGCGCGCGCATCGCCGCCGGCTCGGTGGTGATCAAGCCGGTGCCGCACAACACGACGGTCGCCGGCGTGCCGGCCAAGGTGGTCGGCGAGGCCGGCTGCCCGGAGCCCGCCCGCGCCATGGACCAGATGCTTTACGGCATCATGCTCGACGGCTGAGCACGCCGCCGACGGCGCTTGCGCCGGGCCGCCCGATGAGGCAGGAAAGCCCATCATTTTACAAGGAGCGGGTCCGGTGGACGTCCAGGAAGTCAGGCAACTCGACGCCTATTTGAAGAAGCTGTTCGGCACGCCGAAGATTCGCGTGGTGCCGAAGGCCGGCGATTTCGCCGAGATTTTTGTCGATGACGAAGACATCGGGGAACTGAGCGTCGACGACGAGGACGGCGACCGCTCGTATAATTTCCGCATGGTCATCCAGATCGGCCAGGACCCGAGCATTCAGCCGGTGCCCACGCTCAACGCCTATCTGCGGCGCAAATTCGACAACGACAATATCCGCGTCGTCGTGCGTCCGAAGAAGATGGACTCGCTGGAAGTCTATATCGGCGAGGAATTCATCGGCGTACTGTTTCTGGAAAGCGAAAAGGGCCGCAAGTCCTACATTTTCGAATTGCCGATTCTGGACGTCGATCTGGTCGGCTGAATCGCCGCGCGCTAGGCCGGCGGCTCCAGCGGCAGGCCGAGAATCAGGTAGCTCCACGACTTGCCGTGCGAGTCGAGATTGAGCGAGGCGTTGACGCCGCCTTCCAGCGCGTCGTGCAGCACGAAATTCAGTCCGTGCAAATGCGCGATGACGTAGCGCTCCACCGTGCCGCGCACCAGGTCGGGGAATTCACGTTTGATGCGTTCCGCCGTGAGGCTACGCTCAAGCAGCGCGAAATCCGCAGCGTCATAGGCCCAGACATTGATGTTGGATGTGTTGCCCTTGTCGCCGGCGCGCGCATGGGCAATGTCGCGCACCAGCCTGGGCGTGTTGCTGCCGGAGGCGGTCATGCGACGAAGATTTCAAACGTCGGCTTGACCAGCGCGCGGTCGATCAGAACCGATTTGGTCATCACCGCCGGGGTAATGACGCCGCGAAAGCCGCCGCCGCCGGCCGGGCCGCAGCACAACAGCGATTCGACTTCCCACAGCATCAGTTCGGCGTCTTCGCGCTTGCTTGAACGCAGGGCCACATGCAGGCGGACATCCTCGCTCTCTGCTCGCGCCAGACCGGCGGTGGCAAACAGCGATCTCGCGCCGATCAGATCGATGCGCGCGCCGACGATGGCAAAAACGTTCTTGAGCCTTTCCGCAACGACTTCGCCGGCAAGCCGCCCGCGCGCGGCGGCTGCAGGTCCGGCGTAGCTGACGCCGGCCTCGGCGAGAAATCCCGCATTGAAACCGACGGTCACCTTGAGCGTTCCCGGGCGCGCGCGGCCGTTGGCGCCGGCAACGCGGACGCGGTCTTTGCCTTGCGGTTGAATCGTCACGCGGCTGAAGTCGGCGGTGACATCGGGGGTCAAATAAGCCGCCGGATCGTGCACTTCATAAAGAAGCTGCTCCTTCACCGTCGCTTGCGTGACGCAACCGCCGGTGTCGGCCAATTTGGTGATGACGGCGGACCCGTCGCTGGCGACCTCGGCGATCGGATAGCCGCACTGCGCCAGCCGCGGCACCTCCTTGACGCCGGGATCGGCGAAATAGCCGCCGGTAATCTGCATGCCGCATTCCATGAGGTGGCCGACCAGCGTGCCGGCGCCGGCCCGCGCGGTGTCGTCGGCGTCCCAGCCGTAGCGGTGCATCAGCGGCGCCAGATACATCGACGGATCGGCAAGACGCCCGCCGATGATCACGTCGGCGCCGGCGTCCAGCGCCGGCAGGATGGCGTCGGCGCCGAGATAGGCGTTCATGCCGACGATGCCGTGCGCGATGTCGGCGAGCGTGCCCGGTTCGTCCATGAAGCTTTGCGTCGGCGGCACGTTTGCCGTGACATCGTCGCCCTCGATGCAGGCGATCTTCAGGCCTGCGATGCCGAGCTCGCGGGCGATCTCGCGCGTACGCAGCGCCGCGGCGCGCGGATTGGCGGCGCCCATGTTGCTGATGATGGTCGTGCGCGCGGCGCGGCATGGCGGCAGCAGCGCGCGCATGCGCGCCTCGAGATGGGCGTTGTAGCCGCGGCGCGGGTCGGCCATGCGGTCGCGGTGAGCAAAGGCAACCGTACGCTCGCCGAGGCACTCGAGCACCATGACATCGAGTTCGCCGCGGCGCGCAAGGTCGACCGCCGGATCGAGGCGGTCGGCGGCAAATCCCGCGCCGGTGCCGATCCTGAAGGCGTCGGATTTTTTCGCCATGCGCGCTAGTTCGGATGCAGCCGGGCCATGAGCCTGTCGATGCCGGCAACGACGTTTTCCCAATCGTTCAGCCAGTCGCGCGGAAAGCGGAAGGTGATGTCGGCGTCGCCGATGCGGCGTTCCAACAGGCAGACGCCGGAATTGGTGACGCCGCGGCGCGAGCAGCGCGCCAGGAAATGCGTGGGCTTGGCCGACTCGAAGGCCAGCTCTTCGCCCTGATAGGGTGTGCCGTCGCGAAAGCCGCGCAGCGTCAAGCCGGCCGGGCCCGGGCTCGGCTCCGCCACCAGATAACGCGGATAAATGGTCTGCACCCGCTCCATCAGCGGCAACGCCGTGCGGCCGGATGCGATGGTGACGAACAGGCGCTCGTTCGGACTGGGCGCCGGCGCGCCGAGCTTCGGCGTGAACGGCACCTCCGGCGGCGTGAGCGAAGGCCAAAGATAGGCGAGGTCGACGCGCTCCTGCGTGCCGGCGTGGCGCTGCACGGCCATACGGACCGCCGCCAACTCGATGTTGAATGTGGTGCCGGCGACCATGATCGGCAGCGACGGGGCGTCGATGCCGGCCGCCGTTTCCGGCCAGCGCGGCCACAATACGTAGGCGACGAAAGCGACCGCGATCGCAACGACGGCGGCGAGCAGCAAGAGTGGCGCGGCGAGCGGACCCGGCTGACGCCGGCGCCGATGATGCGTGCGGGAGTGTTGCGCGTAAGCCATGGGTTCCGATGCGAAAACGAATCAAATTCGATTATGCCATGCGGGCGCCCGCGCGCTGCGACGCGCGGCATTTACCATTTGTTAAGGATTGGCTGGCGCGCGCTGCGGCCCTCTGCGATTGCTTGCGGCCTGTATTGCGTAGGGGCCGGAATGCCGCCGGAATCGTATCAAATGTTGATCGCGCTGGGGCTCGGCTTTGCCGCCGCCGGCGCGTGCAGCACCGGCTACCAGCTTGTCACCAGTCAATTGCCGAGCTTCAGCCTGCTCAGCCGCGGCCCGCGGGTGACGACCTTCGCCAGTCTGCCGCTGTTGCTGCTGGCGGCGCCGTTTCTGATCATGCGCAACACCATTCGCGGCCGCCAGCAGGAAGGCCGCCGCTTCGAATTCGTATTCGTGGCGACGCTGATCGCCGGCTTCTGGAGCCTGATGTCCGGCATGGTGCTGGTGATGGCCTTGCAGGCCTGCGGTCTACTGCTGGCCTGACCACTTCCAATTTTCCGCGATGATTGCGATGGTCGGCCCGGTCACGGAGACGTCAGGGTATGCCGATCTACGAACTCGACGGACAAGCGCCGGAATTTCCCGGTGCAGGAGAATATTACATTGCCGATAGCGCGGTGCTGGTCGGGCGCGTGCGCTTGAAGCGGCAGGCGAGCGTCTGGTTCGGCGCGGTGCTGCGCGGCGACAATGAGTGGATCGAACTCGGCGAGCGCTCGCAGATCCAGGATAACTGCACTTTGCACACCGATCCGGGTTTCCCGCTCAACATCGGGTCGAACTGCGTGATCGGCCACAACGTCATCCTGCACGGTTGCACGATCGGCGATAACAGCCTGATCGGCATGGGCGCGATCGTGCTCAACGGCGCCAAGATCGGAGCCAATTCGCTGGTCGGCGCCGGCGCGGTGGTCACCGAGGGCAAGACTTTCCCCGACAATGCCCTGATTGTCGGCGCGCCGGCGCGCGCGATGCGCACGCTCGAACAGAAACACGTAGACATGATCCGCGCCGGCGCCGACAGCTACGTGCGGCGCTCGCAACAATACGCCAAAGGCCTGAAGCGGATCGGCTGACGCTTCTTAAGCCGCGGCTTTGACGCCTTCGACCTGTGGCGGCGCGCGGAAGCTGATCGCGATCCGGTTCCAGGTGTTGATGGCGCAGACGGCCGCGGTCAGATCGACGATCTCTTTCTCGGAGAACAGACGCCGCACCTGCTCGTAGACTTCGTCCGGCACGTGGGTTTCGGAAACCAATGTGAGGGCTTCGGTCCAGGCCAGCGCGGCGCGCTCCTTCTCGCTGAAAACGGGAGCCTCGCGCCAGGCGTTGAGCAAATGCATACGATCATCGCTCTCGCCGATCTTGCGCGCGTCGCGCGTATGCAAGATCAGACAATACGCGCAACCGTTGATCTGCGAAGCGCGGATCTTGATGAGCTCGCGCAATTTCGCATCGAGCCCGGACTGGTCGACATAGGTCTGCAGTGCCAAGACGGCTTTAAAGGCGGCGGGATTTATTTTGCTGACGTCGATTCGCGGATGCATGAGGACCTCGCGATGTTGGCTTGTCGCTCCCGCAACGAACAATGCGCGCGGACCATGCCGAGACTCTGACCGTATCGTGACGCTTGCGTGGAGGCGGGAACACGGGTGCCGTGCGGGCCTGCAAAAAAGGTGCGGCCGGCCTTGGGGGAGGCCGGCCGCTCGCGAACCCGGTCTGGGGACGGGGAGGGGTGGGGACGTGACCGGGAGCGCGAATTCCTTGTCGTTCGTTTCGATCAGCTCACATTCAGACAGACAGGGTGCTCAGAAACCTTTGGTGTTAGCGCGCCGAGACCGTGGCCGGCGCGGCGTGCGGTTCCTCGAGCGCGACCCAGACATTCGGGTCGGACTGCGATTGCCGCTTAATGAAGCGGTAGCCGGTCTTGTTCCACGCCAGCACCTCGGCTTCCTCGTTATCGAGAATGAACTCGCCGCGGTCGGTCTTGACCGTGAGGACGGCATGGCCGTCGCCCTTTTTGTCGCGCACCACGGTGATCAGCAGCGCCTGGCGCGGCCAGCCGGCCTGCATCAGCATGCGCCGCTTGAGCAGCACATAGTCCTCGCAGTCGCCGTAGCCGTCGTCGGGATAGTTCCAGCGCTCGATGACGCCCCAGTGCTCCTGGTCGGTCATCGGCTTGATGTTGTCGTTCACCCAAGCGTTGACCTTGACCAGGTCGGACCAGGCCTTGGGCGAGAGCACGATGTCGCGCGCCGCCGCCGGCTTGGTCTCGCATTCCGGCTTGTATTCGATGCAGAACTCGACCCAGCCGATCGGCGCCCGCGCGGTGGCGCCGACGCTGACATAGATCACCGGCTCTTTGGGCGCCGGGCGCCCGGCATGAAAGGCGACGCGCTCCGCCGCCCCGGCGCCGCCCGCCGGGGCTGCGAGAACAGCCATGCCGGCAAAAGCCAGCACGATGCGGCGCGAACTTTGTTTGAAACACCAGCCCATTTTGTGGCCCCTTCCCGTCTTGTTGGGACCACATTTCTCACAAACTTTTTGCAGCGCCGCTAAGTATAGTCAGGCATTTTGAAGAGAAAACAAATCAAGGAAGAGACGAATACAGTAAAACTTGGAATATAATTCGATTAAAGACTTAGATAGTCCAATTTGTCTAAAATTTTATACATTAATAGACTGATGCCGCATTCGCGGGCTCGCGCGTGGTCAGGTGATGGTTTTGTTTACGTTTGCCGGTGGGCCGTTTGCGCCACGGCGATACCGGCGCGGGCGCGCCGCAGCGCGGCCGCGCGCACGCGCATGCGCGCAATTTTAGGCACCTCGTTCACCAGCGGCTGACGCTAATCGCCGGTGACGTTTTCTTCGATGAAATCGGTGTGCTGCAGGCGGGTGAATTCGATGGCGAAGCCGTCTTCGATATGACGGACAACCCGGCCGGTGGTCTTGCCGATGGTGACCGCGGCGCCGACCGGCGGCCGCAGATCCGGGGCGATCGCGACCGCCGCGCCCGAAGCGGAAAGGTCGATCACCCGGCACGCCACATTGGTGCCATTTGGCAGGATCAGCCGCGCCATCGGGTTGCGCGGCGTGAAGCGGCCGTGGCGGCGGTCTTCCGGCAAATTAAGGATGTGGCGATTGGCAAGCCAGGTGAGCTGGGCGGCGAGTTTATCGCGCTTGCGCAACGTCGCCGAGATCGTCATGGCAAAGCCATTGTCGATGAGGCGGGCGATCTTGCCTTCCAGCCGGCCGAGATGGTCGACATAGGCGATCACGCGGTCACCCGGTTCGCCGACCACCGGCCCGACCAGCGCGATGCCGCCCGGCGACATGTTGATCACCTGGCAGGGGAATTCACGCTTGTCGGCCAGCATATAGCGGCCGAGAAGATTGACCTTCACGCGCTGATGCCGTCGGCGCTCCTCCGACAGCGGCAATATCTTGGTTTTTGTCAGCGGCAATGCCATGGCATGGGCGGTCAGGGGCAAATTCCCCACTGCGCATAAACCTATGGCTCTATCGTTAACGGCGCGTTAGCCGATCTCTTCTTCGGAGGGACTTTCGCGCCCGCCGCTATAGACCACAAAGCCGTGCCGTATCCGAATAGGGTCGGGTTCCGGCACCATGAGCGGCGTGCCGGCGGTCCGCGGTCCAATATGGCGCAGCGCCCCGAGCTCAAGTTCGGCGACCGGGGCCGCGCCGAGCCAATAAGGCGGCACCAGCGGGGCCAGCACGCCGAGCGCCCGGATGCGGCTTTGGCCGGCATAAGCCAGGGGCAGCAGCAGCATTTCCAGGTCGGTTGCGGCGCCGTCGGCGGTGCGCCCCCTTAAACCCGCCACCACGCCGGCTTTCTCGTTGACCAGGATGCCAAGCAGGTCGTCGATGCTCGCGCGGCTCGCCTCGCTCCACAGCGCGCTGAAGGCTTCGCCTTTGATCTCGCGCGCGAACAACGCGCAAACGCGCGTGCCGGCGAGACGGAACCGCAGCCGATCGACGAAATCCGCCGCCAGGATGAACGTATCGCTGAGCGCGTGGCGGATCGCGGCTGGATCGATATCGGCGCGCTCGGGGGCGGCGCGGTGTCCGCGCTGCGTATTCCAATAGTCGTACACGGTCCGCGTGGATGCGTGTTTCATTAACGCCGCCTGTTCCGTCGCGGGACGCATGCGAGGCTGCTCTGTCCCCGAGCGGGACACGCGCGCCGCGTTTTTGCCGCGATGCTGTCAACGGAGCAGGGCCTGTGCCGGGCCTGCGTTGTCGCGCCGGCCAAGGCGAATTAGCGTTAAAAGCGCGAATGAGTTGGCAGCGCCCGTGCACTCGCTTATGGTCGTCGGTGTCCACAGCGAAGGTGCGCCACAGCGAACGCAACAGAGATACGGGGAGGCGAGGGGACGTGACACGCGCCGTCAGAGCGCGGCAATAACTCCGCCGAACGATTCTTCAAGGAGGGCGAAAGCCCTCCTTTTTCTTTTTACTTTTCGGCTCGCACGCCTTGCAGGGAGGCGGTCAAGCGGCGTAATTCAAGGCTCTCACCGAACCTTGGGTCTTTCGTGAAACGCGAACCGTTGTTCAACATCCCGCCCATCATCGTGGCGGTGCTGGCCGCGCTGGCATTCATCCATGCCTTTCGCACGCTGGTGCTCACCGACGAGCAGGACGTCGAGTTCATTCTCGCCTTCGCCTTCATCCCGGCGCGCTACGACACCTCGGCCGTTCTCGGCGGCGTGGTGCCGGGCGGCGTCGGCGCGGAAATCTGGACCTTCGTGACCTATTCGCTGATCCACGCCGACTGGATGCACTTCGGCGTCAATGCGGTGTGGCTGCTGCCGTTCGGCAGCGCGGTGGCGCGCCGCTTCGGCACGGCGCGCTTTCTCGCCTTCTACGCGGTGACGGCGGCCGCCGGCGCCGGCATGCATCTCCTCACCCATTTCGGTGAGCTGTCGCCGATGATCGGGGCATCGGCGGCGATTTCCGGCACCATGGCTGGAGCGATGCGCTTTGCCTTCCAGCGCGGCGGCCCGCTCGATTTCCGCCGCGGCGGCGCCGCGCCCGACTATCACGTTGCGGCGATCCCGCTGACCGGCGTGCTGAGCGACTTTCGCGTGCTCGCCTTCCTGGCGGTGTGGTTCGGCGTCAATCTTTTATTCGGCCTCGGCTCGTTGCCGCTCGCCGGCGCCGGGCAGGTGATCGCCTGGCAGGCGCATATCGGGGGCTTTCTCGCCGGCCTGATTTTGTTTTCCTGGTTCGATCCCGAGCCCGATTTCGAACGATTTGACGATCTCGATGCAACGCAGCATTAGCCCTGTCGCCGCATAATTGTCTTGACGGAACCGAGCGGCCGGCGGGATCGTTCTCCATGACCTCGGGGGCGCCGGGTTTATCGTGCCCCCTTGAGTCAGGGAGGTTGCCATGAACGTCAAGGCGATCCTGGCCGCTAAAGGCGGCAATGTTGTCAGCGTCGAACCAACGGCGGATTTAAAGACGGCCGCGCAACTTTTATCGGCGCGCCGCATCGGCGCCGTTGTGATCTGTGGGGCCGGAGGGCGCCTGGCCGGCATATTGTCGGAGCGCGACATCGTGCGCGCCGTCTCCGAGCACGGTGCCGCGGCGCTGGCGCTGACGGTCGGCCAGGTGATGACGCGCAATGTCAGCACCTGCACCGAAGACGACGACATCGCCAGCATCATGGAGCGCATGACGGCGGGAAAATTCCGTCACATGCCGGTGCTGGCCAAGGATCAACTGATCGGGCTGATCTCGATCGGCGACGTGGTCAAGCAGCGCGTCGGGGAGATCGAGCGGGACGCCGAGGCGATGCGGGATTATATCCGCAGCGCTTGAAGTTACTTCGCGGTCCCGTTGCCGCCGTTGGTCTGCGATAGCGCGGTGACGGCTTCGGTGACGGCGTCGATGGCTTTTTCGGCAGCTTCGGCGCCTACGGCGATGGCTTCAGCGGCGCGGTGGAAATCGAACCAGCCGACATGGCCGAGCCTAGGGCTGATCAGCACGTCGGGGGGATCGCCGGCCAGCCGCGCCCGCGTGATGCGGTCCTGCATGACGTTGAAGGCTTCCACCATCACGGTCGGAATGCCGGGCCGGCCGCGCGTGCCGAGGATCTGCCGGCGCAAAAAGCGCTTGCCGCTGAACATGCCGCGCAGGCCGTTGCTCTGCTCTGGCGCCGGTTCGTCGCTGTCGTCGGAACCGTGGCTGGCGATGATGGTGCCGCGGCCGAACAGATCGGAGTTGAGATTGACCGCGATCACCAGCCGGGCGCCGAGCGCGCGTGCCGCCGACACCGGAACCGGATTGACCAGTGCGCCGTCGACCAGCCAGCGCCCGCCGATGCGCACCGGCGGGAAAATTCCCGGTAGCGCATAGGAGGCGCGCAGGGCGTCGGCGAGCCGCCCGCGGGTGAGCCAGATTTCGTGGCCGGTGTTGAACTCCGTGGCGATCGCGGCAAAGCGGATCGGCAAGTCGTCGATGCGGGTGTCGGCGAGCGTCGCGTTGAGCCGCGAGGCGAGATGGCTGCCGCGAATGAGGCCGGAGCCGGACAGGCTGATATCGAGATGGCTGAGCACGCCGCGCACCGTCAGCGCGCGCGCCCAAGCTTCCAAACCGTCAAGCTGATTGGCGGCATAGCTGCCGCCGACCACGGCGCCGATCGAGGTGCCGACAATGACGTCGGGCACGATGCCATGCGCGATCAACGTGCGCATGACGCCGATATGGGCAAAGCCGCGCGCGGCGCCGCCGCCGAGCGCCAGACCGATGGTCGGTCGCGTGACAGCCGGCTGGACGGGCGCGGTGGTGGCTTCGGCAGAGCGGTCGTCGCTACGCGTGCGGCCGAATAGGCCTTCGAACACCAAACTCGTTACTCCCTCGGCGCGATCATCCAACCGCGCCAGCCAGGCGACAAGCCTCTCGCCAAGTTATGGTGAAAGTGCTGGCCGAGACTTGTGACAGAAACGTGACAGGGAGCCTGCGCTTCCCGGATTACATAATGGTTAAACGTCACCGGGGCACGGCGCAGCGTCATGCGGTCGGCCGGCGCATGGAAAACACCGCTTCGACCACGGCATATTGATCGTAGCCGCAGCGCGCAATCGGCTTCATCGCCGCCGTATCGAGCAGTCCGTCGACGATGAAGCGGTCGTCGATATGCACGCCGACTACCTGGCCGAGCACGACGTGGCAGTCGACCGGCTTGCCGTCGATCTCATCGATCGCCACGATCTTGATCAGCCTGCATTCGAGCGCGCAGGGGCTCGCCGCCACCCGCGGTGGCTTGACCAGCCGCGACGGCGCGGCCTTGAGGCCTGCGCGCTGCATCTCGTTGACGCCGCGCGGCAAGGGCGCCGCCGTTGCGTTCATTGCCTCGCGCAAATCCCAGGTCGCCAGGTTGCAGACGAATTCGCCGGTTTGCTCGACGAAGGCCGCCGAATCCTTGAAGCCTTCGCTGGAGAACATCACCAGCGCCGGGCGGCTGTTGATGCCGTTGAAAAACGAATAGGGCGCGAGATTGATGTCGCCCTTGGCGTTCATCGAGGTGACCCAGCCGATCGGGCGTGGGGCGACGATCGCCTTGAACGGATCGTGACGCAGCCCGTGGTCGTTTTTGACGGCGTCGTAGAACATGAGGTTAGCCGCCGAAGCGGGTGACGATGTCGGCGAGCTTGGGCCGGTCGCGGTCCTCCGGTGGCTTTGCCGGACGGCCGATATGGACGAAGCCGGCCATGCGTTCGTTCGCCGCAAGACCGAGCGCGTCGAGCACGCGGCGGTCATAGGCGTACCACTCGGTGATCCAGCTGGCGGCGTAACCCATGGCGTGGGCGGCGAGCACCAGGTTCATGGCGGCGGCGCCGGCGGAGAGTTGCTGCTCCCATTCCGGAATCTTGACGTGCGGGCCGGCGCGGCTGACCACGGCGACGACCAGCGGCGCGCGCGCAAGCCGCTTGCGCTCGAAGTCGATCTGATCCGGCGTCGCCTCGGCACGATCGGCGGCAAACACGGCGGCGATTTTCTCGCCGGCGGTGAGCCGCGCTGCGCCCTCGAACAGGATGAAGCGCCAGGGCGTGAGCTTGCCGTGGTCGGGCACGCGCGCGGCGATGGTGAGCAGGTTGTCGATTTCGTCGCGGCTGGGGGCGGGCCCGGACAGTTCGATCGGTTTGACCGAACGGCGGGTCTTGAGCAGGTCTAGAGCGTCGGGCATTGCGTGTCCTTAAGGCGGTTGCGCCTAGCATAGCGGTTTCGCTGAGACAAACTGCACCTCCGGCTTGAAATCGCCGCGATTTCGACCGAAAACAGGCCCCGCCATGCAGCACGCATCCGCAGCCAGCGCAGGCCGGTTCTGGCCGGCGCTCGTCGTCTTATCCTTGGTCGTTGCGCCGGCGGCATGGGCGCAGTCGTCCACCACCCGCTCACTGCTGTCGGCACCGTCATCGAGCGAATTGACGGCGCCGCCGGTCACGCGCGGCCAAGCCTTCGATCCCAACAGCGTGCTGGCGCCGATGCCGGCGCCGCTGCTGCCGAAGTCGGCGGCAAGCGTCGCGCCGATGGTCCCGGCTGGAAAAGTTGCCCTGGCGCTCAGCGCGCGCTTCGGCAAGGACGCGCCCGTCATCGACGGCGGGCTCACGTGGCGCGTCTACGCCGCCAAGCCCGATGCGCAAGGAAAATTCCGGCTCGTCAAAGAAGAGAAATCGCCGACGCCGACAATCGTGCTGCCGGCCGGCGCCTACATCGTGCATGTCGGCTTCGGGCTCGCCACCGCGGTCAAGCCGGTGCGGCTCGACGGACCGACCGTGCACGAGGATTTTGACCTGCCGGCCGGCGCGCTGCGCATGGAGGGCCGCGTCGGCGATGCGCGCATTCCGAGCGGGCAGATTTCATTCGACGTCTACAAAGGCAGCCAGTTTGAGCCGGGCGACCGCCGCCCCATCGCCGAGCACGTGCTGACCGGCGCGGTCGTCGCGGTGCCGGAAGGCATCTATTACATCGTGTCCAATTACGGCGACGCCAATTCGGTGGTGCGCTCCGACATTCGCGTGCAGGCCGGCAAGCTCACCGACATCACCATCAACCACCGCGCCGCCGCGATCACCTTCAAGCTGGTGGCCGACAAAGGCGGCGAGGCGCTGGCCAATACCGCCTGGTCGGTGCTCACGCCGGGCGGCGACGTGATCAAGGAATCGATCGGCGCCTTTCCGCGCGTGATCTTGGCCGAGGGCGAATATCGCGCCATCGCGCGCAACGAAGGCCGCGTGTTCGAGCGCGAGTTCAAGGTCGTTACCGGGGTGGACGGCGACCTGGAAGTGCTGGCGCGGTGACGGCGGCGGCGGCGAAATTTGCCCAGCTCGATCTGACCGCAATCGCACTGCTGCTTGACGTCGATGGCACGCTGATCGACATCGCGCCGACGCCGGATGCGGTCGAGGTTCCGCCCGGCCTGCGCGATTGCCTGGCGCGTCTGCTCGAGCGCAGCGCCGGCGCGCTGGCGCTGGTCAGCGGCCGCCCGATCGCCGAGCTCGACCGGTTATTTGCGCCGCTCACTTTGCCAGCGGTCGGTGGCCATGGCGCCGAGATGCGCCTGCACGGCCGTAAGCCGGTGCAACGCGCCGAATTTCTGCCGGATGCCATGCGCCGCCAATTGGACGAAGCGCGCGCCCTTGATCCGCGGATCGTGTGCGAGGACAAGGGCTATTCCTTTACGCTGCATTATCGCAACGCGCCGCAGCAGAGAGAGCGCCTGGCGCGGCACATCGAGAAGGTGCGCGCAGCCTTTCCACAGGAGGCGGTCGAGGTGCAGGCAGGCAAAGCGGTGTTCGAGCTCAAGCGGCCCAGCGTGAGCAAGGGCGGCGCGGTACGCGACTTGATGCAGCATGCGCCGTTCAAGGGCCGCCGGCCGGTCTTTGTCGGCGACGACGAAACCGACAAGACGCTGTTTGCGATCCTGCCGGATTTCGACGGCATCGGTTTCTCGGTCGGGCTCTCTTTTCCAGGCCTCGCCGGAATTTTTGCAAAACCCGCCGATTTTCGCCACGCGCTGCAAATGTTGGCCGAAAAAGGCGGATAAATATGCGTCATGCGCGTGTAACCAACTCAAAGGAGTGAAACTTCAGCGCAATTCGAGCGTTATCCGTAACGGTGACGCAGGTGCGGCGCTGTAAGGAATTGCCCAGCATTGCCAATAGGGGCAATGTCCCGGGAGGGGCGCATGTCGCACGCTTGGTGGCCTGGGGACCCAGTCGCTGAGGGGGATTTTCGCGCAATTGATGGATGGCGGCCGGATTTTGACCGCAACTATCCGATTTTTAAATTAAGGAGAGGGAATTTGCCGCGTTTGGTCGTTGTCTCCAACCGAGTCGGCATTCCCGATCGCAATGCGCGCGCCGGTGGGCTTGAAGTGGCCATCCGGCCGGCGTTGCGAAAGCAGGGCGGCGTCTGGTTCGGCTGGAGCGGCCGCGCCGTCGATAATGATCCCGCTCCGCCCAAGACCGTCGAACACGACAATATCGCCTACGTCACCGTCGATTTACGCAAGGACGACTACGAGGAATTTTACAACGGCTTCGCCAACCGCGTGTTGTGGCCGATCCTGCACTACCGTCTCGACCTTGCCGAATTCACCCGCCGCGATCTCGGCGGTTATTTCCGGGTCAATCAGTATTTCGCCGACAGGCTGAGCACGTTCCTCAAGCCCGACGACGTCGTCTGGGTGCACGACTATCATCTGATGCCGCTGGCCAAGGCGCTGCGCGATCGCGGCCACAAGAACAAAATCGGCTTCTTCATCCACGTGCCGTTTCCGCCGCCGGAAATCTTGACGGCGCTGCCCAATCACGAGCAGCTCATTCCGGCGCTCGGCCAATACGACCTGGTCGGCTTCCAGACCGAGATCGATGCCGCCAACTTCGCGCGCTATCTGGAAAACGAAAACCATTTAAAGCCGCTGCGCGACGACACCTACGCCGTCGGCAATCGCGTGGTGCAGATCGGCGTGTTTCCGGTCGGCATCGAAACCGAGGCCTTTGCCCGGCTGGCGCGGCGCGCCATCGAATCCGAATTCGTGCGCGAGGTTTTGGACAGCCTGTCGGGACGCGCGATGGTCATCGGCGTCGACCGGCTCGACTATTCCAAGGGGCTGCCCGAGCGCATGCACGCTTTCGAACGCTTCCTCAACAATTTCCCCGATTTGCGCGGCAAGGTTACCTATCTGCAGATCACCCCGCGCAGCCGCACCGGCATCCAGGAATATGCCGACATCGGCCGCCAGGTCGGCGAGGCGGTCGGCCGCATCAACGGTACCTTCGGCGAGGCGTCATGGACGCCGGTGCGCTACATCAACAAGGCGCACAGCCGCACCGCGCTTGCCGGGCTCTACCGCGGCGCGCACGCGGCGCTGGTCACGCCCTTGCGCGACGGCATGAACCTGGTGGCCAAGGAATATGTCGCCGCGCAAAACCCGGACGACCCCGGCGTCCTGATCCTGTCGCGCTTTGCCGGCGCGGCGCGCGAATGCGGCGCTGCTTTGCTGGTCAATCCGTTCGATCCTGAGGGCGTCGCCATCGCCATCAACCGGGCGCTGTCGATGCCGCTGGAGGAGCGCCGTCAGCGGCAGGAGGCGAATTACCGCGTGCTGGTGGCAAACGACATCGGCCGGTGGGCCCCACGTTTTCTCGGCATGCTGGAGCGCCCGACGGTTGTCGATACGCAGAGCGAGAGCCGTGTCGCCAGCAGCGCGTGAGGGCGCCGTTTGATCTAGCGCATAGCCTCGCGATCGTTCTGCCGCTAACTTAGCGTGCCGATTCACATTGCGAGGTCGTCGCCCATGCGTGCACTCATTTGCGGATTGTTCGTTGCCATGGTGGCCGCCGTTCTGCCGTCCGGCGCCAAGGCCGCCGACGTGCGGCAGGGCGAAGTGCTGGCGAAGCGCTGGTGTGCGGCGTGTCATGTGGTCGCCGCCGACCAGCAGCGCGCCAACGGCCAGGCGGCGCCGTTCTCCGTGATCGGCAAGACGCCCGGTTTGGATTCCAGCAAGCTCGCGCTCTTTTTGCTGCTGCCGCATCCCAAGATGCCGGACATGAATCTCACGCGCAACGAGGCAGCGGATTTGGCGGCGTATATCGCAAGCCAGGGCAAGTAGCGCGCTACGCCGTCATTCGCTTGACGTCCGGCGGCACCGCTTCGTCGGCGAGCACTTTGAGTGCCGTGTCGAGCGCCATGACTTCCTGCTTCTCCTGGCCGAGGCGGCGCACCGACACCGTGCGCTCGGCCGCTTCCTTCTTGCCGACCACCAGCATCGCCGGCACCTTGGCGAGCGAGTGCTCGCGCACCTTGTAATTGATCTTCTCGTTGCGCAGGTCGCCTTCGACGCGCAGGCCCGCTTTGCGCGCCGCTTGAATTGCCGCGCGCGCGTAATCGTCGGCGTCCGAGGTGATGGTGGCGATCACCGCCTGTAGCGGCGACAGCCACAGCGGCAAATGGCCGGCATAGTGCTCGATCAGGATGCCGGTAAAGCGCTCGAGCGAGCCGAACATGGCGCGATGGATCATCACCGGCGTCACCTTGTCGGAGCGCTCGTCGATGTAGAAAGCGCCGAGTCGTCCCGGCATGTTGAGATCGACCTGCACGGTGCCGCACTGCCAGTCGCGGCCGATCGCGTCGCGCAGCACGTATTCGAGCTTGGGCCCGTAGAAGGCGCCTTCGCCTTTGTTGAGTTTCCACGGCCGCCCCGAGGCTTTCAGCGCGCCCATCAGCGCGGCCTCCGCCTTGTCCCACATCTTGTCTTCGCCGATGCGCTTTTCCGGCCGGTCGGAGAATTTGATGGTCACGTCGGAAAAGCCGAAATCCTCGTAGATCGACAGGATCTGGTCGTTCACTTTAAGCGACTCTTCCTCGATCTGCTCCTCGGTGATGAAAATATGCGCGTCGTCTTGCGTGAAGGCGCGCACGCGCAACAGCCCGTGCAGCGCGCCGGACGGCTCGAAGCGGTGCACCTTGCCGAATTCGGCGAGCTTGAAGGGCAGGTCGCGGTACGACTTCAGCCCGTTCTTGAAAATCTGGATGTGGCCGGGGCAGTTCATCGGCTTGATGACGAAGGTGCGCTCGTCGTCTTCGCGCGGCTGCGTCAGGAACATGCTTTCGCGGAAGGTCGCCATGTGGCCGGAGGCGACCCACAGCGAGGAGTCCATGAGCTGCGGCGCGTTCACCTCGGCGAAGCCGAACTCGAGCTGGCGGCGGCGGATGTAGTTCTCCAGCGCCTGGAACAGCGACCAGCCTTTCGCATGCCAGAACACCGAGCCGGGCGCTTCCTCCTGGAAGTGGTACAAATCCATCTCGCGGCCGAGCTTGCGATGGTCGCGTTTCTCGGCTTCCTCGAGCTGCTTCAAGTAAGCGTCGAGCTCGTCCTGCTTGGCGAAAGCGGTGCCGTAGATGCGGGTGAGCATCGGATTGTTTGAATCGCCGCGCCAATAGGCGCCCGCCACCTTCATCAGCTTAAAGGCGTTGCCGACCTTGCCGGTCGAGGTCATGTGCGGGCCGCGGCAGAGGTCGAACCAGTCGCCCTGCTTGTAGATCTTGATCTGCTGGTCCTCGGGGATGGCGTCGATCAATTCGACCTTGAATTCCTCGCCCATGTCGCGGAAGGTTTTCTTCGCCTTGTCGCGCGGCCACACTTCCTTGCTGAAGGGTTTGTCGCGGGCGACGATCTCCTTCATCTTTTTCTCGATGACGGGGAGGTCTTCCAGCGTGAACGGCTGGTTGCGGAAAAAATCGTAATAGAAACCGTTCTCGATCACCGGGCCGATGGTGACTTGCGTGCCCGGCCATAGCGATTGCACGGCTTCGGCCAGCACATGTGCGGCGTCGTGGCGGATCAGTTCCAGCGCGCGCGGGTCGTCGCGATTAATGAACTCGATCTTGGCGTCGCGCTCGATCGGGTCGGCAAGGTCGGCGAGCGCGCCGTCGAGCGCCATGGCGACGGTGCGCTTGGCCAGCGAGGGCGAAATGCCCTTGGCGATGTCGAGGCCGGTGGTGCCTTGGGGATATTCGCGGCGTGCGCCGTCGGGAAAAGTCAGCGCGATGCTTTGCGCCATAGCCGTCGTCTCCTTGCTCACTCGCTGCCTACGAATGCAGGTAAGCGTTATCGGGGAGGGATATAGCAGCCGTTGCCGACGATGCAACAGGGCTCAGGCCGTGGCGTGACGAAGCCAGCCCAGCACCCGCCCGTCGATCACCAGCAGTGAAGCGGCGATGATCAGCGCGCCGGCGACCTCGTTCACCGTCAACGGTTCGCCTAGCACCAGCCAGCCGAGCAGGATGGCGGTCACCGGGATCAGCAGCGTCACCAGCATCACATTGGACGCGCCGGAGTGACTGAGGATGGTGAAGAACACGATATAGGCGAGCGCCGTCGAAAGCGCGGCTAGCCCGAACAGCGCCGCCCAAGTCGCCGCCCCCGGCACCGGCAATTGCCATGGCCGGTCGACCGCTGCGGCGATGACCGCCATGACCAGGCTCGAGGTGATGAGTTGGCAGGTCGCCGACGTGATCGGCGGCACGCCTTGGAGTTTTCGCTTTCCCCACAGGCCGGAGAATCCATAGCTCAACGCGCCACCGAGGCAGAGCAACATGCCCAAGGCCTGGCCGCCGCCTTCGAGCGCCGCGCCGCGCAGCACGATCACGCCGAAAAGCCCGATCAGCACGCCGACGACGCGGCGAGCGATCAGACGCTCATCGCCGAACGCCGCCAGCACCAGCACCGTGAACAGCGGTGTCGTCGCATTGAGCACCGAGGCAAGCCCGCTGGCGATGTAAGTCTGCCCGGCGAAGATGAGTGAAAACGGGATGACATTGCTCAGCAATCCCATGACGAAAAACGGCGTCCAGCCGTCTATCGTTTTCGGCAGCGCGCCACCCAAGCGCCTGAGCAATGGCAGCAACAGCAGCGCGGCCAAGGCGACGCGCACCAGCGCGGTGGTGAGCGGAGGCAGTTCGCGCAGGGCGACGCCGGCGAAAAAGAACGAACCGCCCCACAGCACCGACAGCAGAATCAGCAGCAGCCAAGTCTGCCGATCGATCGCCATGGTGGGGGATTGCATGATGACGCCCTGAGGTCTTGCAGCGGGCGGGATAGGAGCCGCTGCGCGCCGTATTGTCCACCCGGTTCCAGCGCCGGCGGCCCATGCGCATTCGCATCGGGGCTAGGGGGCAGTTTCGTTCGTGCCCCGCCAGCGCCCGTAGCGCCAGGGCGCCCACCAGCGCGCGCCGGCCGGTAAATGCGCCGGCACGAAATCGAGGCCTTCCGAGCCCCAAGGGTGGCAGCGCAAAACGCGCGCGAGTGCCATCCACGATCCCGCCCATAGGCCGAAGCGCGTCATCGCCTCTTCGGCATAGTCGGAACAGCTCGGCAGATGCCGGCAGCGCGGGCCGATCAGCGGCGACAGCGTATAGCGATAAAGCACGACCAGCCCGCGGCCGGCGATGCGCGGCAGCCGTGCCAGCCGCTCGAACATGGCCCGATCCTTGCTCGTCAATGTCATGCGATGACGCTCGTCGAACCCGCACCATGCCAGCTTGGAAGGTTCCATGACAAAGTTCCCGTTGGCGGCGCCGTCCAACAAAGCTGGCCGATAGCGACTTTTTTACACTAGACCCAAATCCGTACGCTTATTAGAAATGACACAGATAGAGACCGGGGGTCAGAAAACCGCCGAAGCCCAAGCGAGAACGTGGGAAACCACGCCGGCAAAAAGGGTGCGGCGGTCAGAAGGGGGAAGAATGGGTCGCTCCCTTGCGATTGTATTGGCGCTCGCTTGCGCGGCGCCTCTGTTGCTATTGCCCGCGCGGCTGCCGGCCGCGGCGGTTATTTCGACCCGTTCGCTGCCCATGCATTTTGAATTGCGCCGCCAAGGTCCGGCGGAGGCATGCGGGAGCAAATGCGCGCTGTGGATTGCGGCGAGCGGCGCCATCACCGCCGACACGCCGCGCGATTTTGATAATTTTGCGCAAGGGCTGGATCTTTCCGGCGCCACGGTGGTGCTGAATTCCGACGGCGGCTCGGTGCATGGCGCCATCGCGCTCGGCCGCAATTTCCGCCGCCTCAAGCTCGACACCACGGTCGGCCGCGTTATCGATCTTGCCGGCGCCGAGCAGAATAATCCGCGCGCCAGCTTCTCGCCGCAAGCCGACTGCGAATCCATGTGCGCCTTCGTGATGCTCGGCGGCGTGCAGCGTTCGGTGCCGGCGGAAGCGCGCGTGATGGTGCATCAGATCTGGCTCGGCGACCGCCGCGACGATCCGACCGCGGCGACCTATTCGGCCGAGGACCTGGTGCTGGTGCAGCGCGATATCGGGCGGCTGGCGAAATACACCGTCGACATGGGCGGCTCGATCGAACTGCTCGATCTGGCGCTGCGTATTCCGCCGTGGGAGCCGATGCATGTTTTGACGACCGCGGAAACGCGCCAAACGCTGGTCGCGACCGAGGCACCCGTGGTGGCCGCTGCCGGCGCCACGGTCGCCGCGGCGCCGCCGGCGGCTATACGCTTGCCGCTGCCGCAAAAGATCAGCGGCGTTAACGGCGCCGCCAAAATCAGCGAGCGGCAGTGGGCGGTGGTTGATCGCGCCGGTGCCGCGGCTTTGGCGCGGCGCCACCCGCTCACCGTCGAAGGCGCGCAGATCGGCTCTTTCGATCTCATCCTCGCCTGCGGCGCCAAAGGCGGCAGCTACGATGTGAGCTATCTCGAGCACCGTCATGACGGCGGCGGCATCGCGGTGCCCGCCAGTCTCGGTGCGGTCAGCGTGCGGGTGGGCGACGTGTCGATCCCGCTCAAAGTGGTGTCCTCGGAGCGCCGCCGCGACCCGGACGAACTCGTCACTTACGCGACGGGGGTGGCGCCGGCCGCACTGATCGATGCCTTCGCGGCCGTCGGCAATCATTCGATCGTGATCGAGACGCATAGCGCGCGCCTCGCCACCGGCATCCGTCTCGGCAATACCGGCGTGCAGCAGAATTGGCCGCCTCTCGCGGCGGCCTGCGGCAAGGCGATCGGCAACCGCGCCGACTTGGTCGTGAAAAAGACCGGCGGCTCCGCCGCGGCGAAGTGAGCTATTCCGCCGCCTGCGCCCGCTTGCCCTCGATCTGATCGAGCGCTGAAACCACCGCGTCGAAGGTGAGCAGGGTGGAGGCGTGGCGCGCCTTGTAGTCGCGCACCGGCTCGAGCACCGCGATGTCGGCCCATTTGCCGGTCGGCGGCGGGCCGTTTTCCTTCAGCATCTTGCGCACGGTCTCGCGCAATTCACGCAGTTCATCCGGCTTTGAGCCGACCACGTGGCGCGCCATGATCGAGGACGAGGCTTGCCCGAGCGCGCAGGCCTTCACGTCATGGGCGAAGTCGCCGACCACGGGCCCCGCCATTTTCAGGTCGATCGTGACCGTGGAGCCGCACAGCTTGGAGTGGGCGGTGGCGGAGGCGTCGGGCGCATCGAGTCGGCCAAGGCGGGGGATATTGCCCGCCAAGTCGAGAATTTTTGCATTGTAGACGTCGTTAAGCATTGGAATTGGAGCGTTTATCCTCGGGGCCGATTGCCCTTGGGCTGCGAACGAATATATAGGTCTTGACCCGATGGCGCGAGAAGGGGTTCCTCGGCGCCAGCATGGCTCAACCGCCATGCCGAATGGGAATGCAGCGTCCAGATGCCCGGTTCGGGTTCCAGACGCGGCCACCCCGGTGACACTCCCGGTGCAGCCCTTTGGGGTGAGTGCCGGTCGAACGGAGAGACCGTTATGGACGCAAAGAATACCAACGTAAAACCGTGGCCGCGGCAGGGCCTGTCCGAGCATGTGCGGGCAGCGCCGACACCGGTCGAGCCGCGCCCTTCGCGCGACGAAGCGGAAGCCGCCGTGCGCACGCTCATCGCCTATGCCGGCGACGATCCCAGCCGCGAAGGCCTGCTGGAGACGCCCCGGCGCGTCATCGGCGCCTACGAGGAAATCTTCCAGGGCTACCGCGAATGCCCGGTCGAAGTGCTCGACCGCACCTTCAGCGAGACCGGCGGCTACGACGATTTCGTGCTGGTGAAGGACATCGGCTTCAATTCGCATTGCGAGCACCACATGATGCCGTTCTACGGCAAGGCGCACATCGCCTATATGCCGACCGGCCGCGTCGTGGGCCTGTCAAAGCTCGCGCGCCTGGTCGACGTCTACGCCAAGCGGCTGCAGACGCAGGAGCACCTGAATTCGCAAATCGCCACCGCGATCGACGAGATCCTGAAACCGCGCGGCGTAGCGGTGATGCTCGAGGCCGAGCATATGTGCATGTCGCTGCGCGGGGTGGAGAAGCAGGGCGCCCAGACGGTGACCACGCATTTCACCGGCGCCTTCCGCGACGACGCCAATGAGCAGGTCCGTTTTATGACCATGCTGCGCGGGCAGCGTTAAGTCCGGCCGGCGGCCGCGCCTCTCCACACGGTCATTGCCGGGCTTGACCCGGCAATCCATGATGACAAACGTCATCGAATAGCCGTACGTAAAGTTGCGTTGGTGCGAACCATCATGGATGCCCAGGTCAAGCCCGGGCATGACGCCGAGTTTGTGGCATGACCGATAAATCGATCGACATCGAAGAAGGCCTAGCCTTCACGCCCAAATACGACGCCGACGGGCTGATCACCGCAGTTGTCACCGACATCAAATCGGGCGACGTGCTGATGGTCGCGCACATGAATGCCGAGGCGGTCGCTAAAACGATCGAAAGCGGCGAGGCCTGGTATTTCAGCCGCTCGCGCAAGAAGCTCTGGAAGAAGGGCGAAACCTCCGGTCACGTTCAGCGCGTCAAGGAATTGCGCGTCGACTGCGATCAGGACGCGCTCTGGCTCAAGGTCGAGCAGGCAGGCGAGGGCGCCTGCCACACCGGAAGGCGCTCGTGCTTCTACCGCGCGGTGCCGCTCGGGAAAAAGGGCGCGGTGACGCTGGAATTCCGTGACGCCGACAAGACCTTCGACGCGAAAGCGGTCTACGGCAAACCATGAGTGGCCGCGTCGCGTTACGGCTCGACACGCGCGAGCGCGGCACCATCGCCTATCTTACCGTCGACAACCGGGAAAAGCTCAACACGCTCGACCGCGCGTTGATGATCAACTTCATCGAACAGGTCGAGCAGCTTTCAGCGCGGGAAGACCTGCGCGCTCTGGTGCTCGCCGGCGCCGGCGACCGCGCCTTCATCGGAGGCGCCAGCATTCCGGAAATGGCGGCGCTCGATCGCGACAGCGCGGAAGGCTTCATCACCCTGGTGCACCGGACCTGCGACGCCCTGCGCCGCCTGCCGGTGCCGGTGATCGCGGCGATCGACGGCTACGCGCTTGGCGCCGGCCTGGAAGTGGCGGTGTCCTGCGACCTGCGCGTGGCAACGACGCGCGCCAAGTTCGCGATGCCGGAGGTGAAAGTCGGCATCCCGTCGGTGGTCGAAGCCGCGCTCATCCCGCGCCTTATCGGTTTCGGCCGCGCGCGCGAATTGTTGATGCTGGGCGAAATCATCGATGCCGAGACCGCTTGGCGCTGGGGGCTGGTCGAGCGTGTGGTGGCGCCGGAGGAGCTCGACCGCGAAGTCGAGACGATTGTGGCGGCGCTGTTAGCAGCCGGTGCGCAGGCGGTACGGCAGCAAAAGGCCCTGATGCAAGCCTGGGAAAAGCTGCCGCTCGATGCGGCCATTCAGGCCGGCATCGAGGCCTTCGTGCGCGCCTACGCGACCGATGAACCGAAGGAAATGCTGTCGGCTTTCGTCAAGCGCAAGCGGGATTAGGGCATCTCACGCAAATTCGCCGACCGAATGCGGCAACATGTCGCCGCAGGCGAGAAATTCATGTAATTGGCGTTCGACCCGGGCGGGCTAGCCCTTTATAAGGGATTTGCAGCTAGGTCGGTTGCCGTTAGACTTTTCGTCGATAGGTCGGTGCACGATGGGCAATGGGGCGTCAGCGTTGGGTCGGGCTGAAGCGCGCCGGCGATTCTGCCTGTTGTTGGTCAAGCCATCGCATTACGACGACAACGGCTACGTCATCCAATGGATGCGTTCGCCGATCCCGTCGAACTCGCTGGCCTCGCTCTATGGCTTGGCCAAAGACTGCGCCGAGCGGCGGGTCCTTGGTGACGACGTCGATATCGAAATCCATGCTTTCGACGAAACCAATTCCCGTATCCGGCCCCAGCGATTGGCGGCGATGATCGAAGCCGCCGGCGACGGCATGGTGATGCTGACCGGCGTGCAGTCGAACCAGTTCCCGCGTGCGCTCGACTTGGCGCGCCCGCTTGTGGAACGCGGCATAAAGGTCGGTGTCGGCGGTTTCCACGTCTCCGGCGTGCTGTCCATGCTGGGCGGCGTCGATGCCGATCTCGACCGGGCCAAGGCGATGAGCGTGTCGCTGTTCGCCGGCGAGGCGGAAGGGCGGCTGGAGGAAGTGCTGCGCGACGCCGCCGCCGGCACGCTCAAGCCGCTCTATAATTTCATGGACGATCTGCCGGGCATCGAGGGCACGCCGATCCCGCTGATGGCGGTCGAGCGTGCGCAACGCACGGTCGGCGGCACGACGTCATTCGACGCCGGGCGCGGCTGTCCTTACCAGTGCTCGTTCTGCACCATTATCAACGTGCAGGGACGCAAGTCGCGCCGCCGCTCGCCGGAAGACGTCGAAAAGATCGTGCGCACGAACTACGCCGAGGGCCTGCGCGCCTTCTTCATCACCGACGACAACTTCGCCCGCAACAAGGACTGGGAGCCGATCCTCGACCGGCTCATCTATTTGCGCGAGGTGGAGAAGTTCAACACCAGCTTTATCATCCAGGTCGATACGCTCTGCCACAAGCTGCCGAATTTCGTCGAGAAATGCGCGCGCGCCGGGGTGAAGCGCGTGTTCATTGGGCTGGAGAACATCAACCCGGACAATCTGCTCGGCGCCAAGAAGCGGCAAAACAAGATCACCGAATACCGGCAGATGCTGCTCGCCTGGAAAAACGCCGGCGTCATCACCTATGCCGGTTACATCCTCGGCTTCCCCAACGACACCGTCAATTCGATCATGCACGACATCGACGTGATCAAGCGCGAGCTACCGGTCGATCTGCTTGAGTTTTTCTATCTGACGCCGCTGCCGGGCTCGGAAGACCATCTTAAACTGTTCAAAGCCGGCGCGCCGCTCGATCCCGATCTCAACAAATACGATCTCAACCACATCTGCACGACGCATCCGAAAATGTCGCGCGCGGAGTGGGACCGTGCCTATAGCCAAGCCTGGCAGCGCTATTACACGATCGACCACGTCGAGACGATTTTGCGGCGCACGGCGGCCACCAAGGCCAATGCCTCGAACGCGCTGTTCCTCATCACCTGGTTCGTCGGCTCGATCAATATCGAGCACATCCATCCGCTCGAAAGCGGGTTTTTGCGCAAGAAACACCGGCGCGATCGACGGCCGAGTTTGCCCGTCGAGCCGGTCTGGTCATTCTATCCGAAGTATTTCGCCGAGATCGCCAGCAAGCTGGTGCGCTGGGCGGCGCTGTATATCAAGCTGCGTCGTATCTATCTGCGCATCAAGCATGACCCGCAGCGTTTCGCCTACACCGACATCGCCATGACGCCGGTGACCGAGGAGGAAGCGCAGACGCACGAATTGTTCGGCAATGCGGCAGCGCGCGCTTTCATCGACCAGCGCAAGCGGGTGAAGGACGCGCAGGACGGCCACGCCGGCGAGGCGTCGATGCAACCGGCGGAGTAGGCCGCCGCCTCATCCGTTGCTGCCGTCGCTGCCGCCCCGTTCCAGCAGCGCCTGCGCCCGCAGCAAATGCGGGCGGTCGTACATCTTGCCGTCGATGCCGATGGTGCCGGCGCCGGGCTTGGCGGCAAAGGCGGCGATAATCGCCTTGGCCTTTTCGATCTGCTCGCTGGTGGGCGTAAACACGTCGTTGATCACCGGCACCTGCGCGGGATGAATGGCGAGACGGCCGGCAAAGCCGTCGCGGCGCGCGATCTCGGTGTCGCGGCGCAGCACCTCGGCGTTGCGGAAATCCACATGGATGGTTTCGATCGCCGGCACTTTCGCCGCCGTCGCGCCGAGCAGGCACAGCGAGCGCGCCAGCCGGTAGGGTTGGGTGAGCGTGCCGTCCGCTTCGCGATTTGATTCCGCGCCGATTTCGGCCGACAGGTCTTCCGGACCCCAGGTCAAGCCGATCAGCCGCTTGCTGCAATCGCGGAAGGTGCCGGCGAGGAACAGGCCCGCCGCCAATTCCACCGACTGCGCCAGAATCTTGATCGAACCTTCCGGCAGGCCGGCGATGGCCTCGCGCGCGGTCAGCTTGGCGTCGAGATGGACCACCGATTGACCGCCCTCGGCCTTGGGAAACAGCAGCGCATCGGGCGCGCCCGCGACAATCGCATCCAGATCGGCGTCGGTCATGCCGGTATCGAGGCCGTTGATGCGCACCAAGAGGCGCGGGCGCTGTTTCTGGCTTTGGTGGGCTTTGAGAAATTCCAGCGCCGCGGCGCGCGCCTCGACCTTGCGCTCGGGCGCGATCGAATCTTCCAGGTCGACGATGACGCCGTCGGCGCCGCTCGCCATCGCCTTACCGAGCTTGGACCCGCCGTCGGCGGGGACGAACAGAAGAGAGCGCATCGTTGACCTCAGCCGTTCGTCCCCGCGAAAGCGGGGACCCAGGCTTTGACCAGCCTGCCGACAGCCGACACTGGATTCCCGCTCTCGCGGGAATGAACGGAGAGTATCACTTCGGCCGCATCACAATAAACGCGCTGCGGTGGCATTCGGCCACCAGCGTGTCGTCCTGCTTGAAGGCTTTGTGATGGAATTCGACGATGCCGGCGCCGGGGCGCGACTTCAATTCGCGCTTGGACACCACCACGGTAGTGCAATGCACGGTGTCGCCCTCGAACAAGGGCGCCGGAAACTTCACGTCGCTCATGCCGAGATTGGCGATGGTCGTGCCGACCGTCATGTCGGATACCTGGATGCCAATCATCAGGCCGAGCGTGAACAGCGAATTCATCAGCGGCTGGCCCCACTCGGTCTCCTGCTCGCAGAAGTGGCGGTCGATGTGCAGCGGCTGCGGATTGAGCGTCATGTTGGAGAACAACATGTTGTCCATCTGCGTCACCGTGCGCGTATAGCGGTGCTCGTAAGTCCGGCCGACCTCGAAGTCCTCGAAATAGAGCCCGCCGCGTTTGTGCCGCTGGATCGTTTCCACCATCGTTCGTCTCCCGGACAGAGTGGGGGCAACGCCCCGCCTTTAACCTTCCATTTACCATAATTGCCGCCGGCAGGCAGGGCTCGCCTAAGCCGGCGAGGTTAACGGATGCTCAAATTCTATGGTGAACGCTTTGTTAAGCCTCGCTCTTTAGGCTTTGCCGCACCCCGTCGCGCCAAGCGATGTGCCGTCCGGTAGTGCCATGATTGTCCGTCAGTTTTTGCAATGGATCCGCTATGCCGCGCCGGGCGAAAGGGCCGAGGCGACGGCGGCGCTGGCGCGCGCCTATTTGCATTCCGATCTCTCGGTCGACGATCTCGCCGCCGCCGAAGGCGCCATGATCATGTTGCTGGACGACCCGTCGCCGCTGGTGCGGCGCGCGCTCGCTTCCGTGATCGCCGCCGCCCCTAATGCGCCGCCCATCGTGGTGCACGCGCTGGCCAACGACCAGCCGGAGATCGCGGCGTCGGTACTCGAACTATCGCCGCTGTTGGAAGTCGATGACCTGGTCGATCTGGTCGCCACGGTGCACCCGCAGTCGCAAGCGGCCATCGCGCGGCGCTCGATGCTGCCGCGTGCACTCGCGGCTGCCATCGCCGAGGTCGGTTTGGAAGACGCCTGCATCGCGCTGCTGGACAATCCGGACGCCGACATCGCGCAGTTCTCCATCGACCGCATCGTCGAACGTTTTGGCCATCTGGCTACGATCCGCGAGATCGTGCTGGCGCGCGAAGACTGCACGATGGCGACGCGGCAGACGTTGCTGTCGAAGCTGTCGCAGACGCTTGCCGGCTTCGTTAGCGCGCGGCAGTGGATGGGGTCCGAGCACGCCGAACATGCCGCGCGCGACGCCTGCGAGAAGGCGACGGTCGCGCTGGCCGCCGACACGCCCTACGAGGACATCGCCGGGCTGGTGCAGCATTTGCGCGAGTCGGGCCAATTGACGACCGGTATGATTTTGCGCGGGCTGCTTTCGGGCAACATCGTGCTGTTCGAGGAGGCGATGGCGGAACTCTCCGACATGCCGATCGACCGCGTCGCCGGCTACATCCACGACCGTCACATCTCGGGTTTCCGCGCCCTCTATCACAAGGCCGGCCTGCCGGCGGCGGCCTATCCGGCGTTTCGCGAGGCCATCGCGGGCATGCGCGACGGGCTGCTGAACGGAGAGCAGGGCGGGGCGGCGCGGCTCAAGCGCCGCCTGGTCGAGTACGTGCTGGACCGCTGTGCGCAAGACGGCGGGACGGTCGCGCTTCTGGCGGTGCTGCGGCGCTTTGCGGTCGAGGCCGCGCGCGAGGAAGCGCGCATGTTCTGCGACGATCTCGTCGCCAGCAATGACATGGCTCCCATGCCGCGCCACCAGGAGTCCTCGGCCTCGGCGCCGATGTTGTCTGAACCGGTTTCCTCCGCGCCGGCGCCGTCCGAACCGGAATCCTCCGTATCGGAAGGCGAAGCGACAGCCGCCGATCCGCAGTTGCTCGAACAAGAGCCTTCTGATTCGGTGCCGTCCGAACCTGAATCTTCCGATCCAGAGCCGGCCGAACCGGAGCCCGTGTCCTCCGCTTCAGAGTTGCCCGAGCCGGAGCGCCGCCAAATCGACGAGACGCGGTTGGTGGCGTAAGCTCGCCGGGCCGGGTATCGTCCGGCTCATCCGCGATAAACGGCGCCGGCATGAAGTCCATCCTGATACCGACCGAGGATCACGACGCCATGGCGGCGGTGCTCGAAGCCGCGCGCTTGGTTGCGCGCACCTTCGACAGCTATATGGAAGGTTTCGCGGTGCGGCCGTCGCCCGGCACCTACGTGACCGTCGAGCCGCTGAGCAGCCTGGCGATCTCCGGCGCCTATGAGGGCGACGCGCCCAAGCAGGCGCGCGCCGAATTCGAGAGCTTCATGCAAAGCCATAGCGTGCCGCCTGCGGCTGATGGCGCGACGGTCTATTCCTATGGCTGGCCGCGCGCGGAGGCCGCCGACGACATCTTCATCGGCAGCCACGGCCGCATCTTCGATCTCATCGTGCTCGGCCGGCCCGGGCCGGAGGCGGAAAATCCGCGCATGGCGCCGTTGCAGATCGCGCTGTTCGACAGCGGCCGGCCGGTTTTGGTGGTGCCCAAGGAGGTTCCCAAGAGCATCGGGCGCAACGTTCTGGTGGCGTGGAACCGCAGCACCCAGCAGGCGCGCACCAACGCCTTCGCGTTGCCGCTGCTGCAGCGCGCCGAGAAGGTGACGGTGTTGACGGTCGAGGGATCGACCACGCCCGGACCGTCCGGCGAAGAGGCGGCGCTGCATTTGCAGCGGAACGGGATCAAGGCGACGGCATTGACGGTGAAGGCGGACGCGAAAACGGCCGGCGAAATCATCCTCGACCATGCCGCCTCGCTCGGCTGCGATCTCTTGATCAAGAGTGCCTATACCCAGAGCCGCCTGCGCCAGATGATCTTCGGCGGCGCCACGCATCACATCTTGGCGAACGCGACGTTGCCGGTCTTCATGGCGCACTGACAGCCGCCTTAAAAGACGAAAACCGCATCAGGACTGCAATCAATTGTCGAACGCGCCCGATCAGAACCAAGGCGGGGCGGGCGGGCCCCCGGCAAAATCTCCGGCGTTTCTCACCGTCTTCCCCTCGATCATGCTGCCGATGTTCCTGGCGGTGGTCGACCAGACCATCGTCGCCACCGCGCTGCCCGCGATCGCGGCTTCGACCGGCAATGTCGAGCGCGCCTCGTGGATCGTCGTCTCCTATCTGATCGCATCGACGATCGCGGCGCCGATCTACGGCCGCCTTGGCGACGCTTTCGGCCGGCGCAACCTGATGTTCGCGGCGCTCGGCGTTTTCATCGTCGCCTCGCTGTTGTGCGCCATCTCGCCCACGATCGAACTATTGACGCTCGCCCGCCTGTTGCAAGGGCTCGGCGGTGGCGGGCTGATGACGCTGTCGCAAGCGCTGGTCGGCGAAGCCATCCCGCCGCGCGAACGGGCGCGCTACCAGGGCTATCTCGCCGCCGTCGCGGTCTGCGCCAATACCTTCGGACCGGTGGCCGGCGGCTATCTGTCCGAGCACTTCGGCTGGCCGTCGATCTTCCTGATCAACGTTCCGGTCGGGCTCGGCGCGGTCGCGCTGACCTGGCGGCTGCCGGCCCGCGCGGTCGGACACCGCGACTGGCGCGCCGACCCGGGCGGGCTTTTCCTGTTCACGCTGTTCGTTGCCACCACGCTGTTGTCGCTCGAGCAGATCCAGCACGCCGAACTCTCAAGCTTGCCGCTCGGGGCTGCGCTGCTGGCCGCCGGCATCGTCGCGCTCGTTTTTCTGATTCGCCACGAGAAACGGGCGCCGTCGCCGCTCATTCCGCTCGGACTGTTGCGCATGCCGGCGATCTGGCACAGCGACGCCTTGGCCGCCTGCCATGGCGGCGCGCTGGTGTCGCTGATCACCTTCCTGCCGGTCTATCTGGAAGTGGTGCGGGGAGAATCGCCGTCGAGCACCGGCCTGCTGCTGGTGCCGCTCACCATCGGCATCGGCACGGGGTCGCTGCTGACCGGACGGCTGGTCAACAAAACCGGCTTCACCACGCTGTTTCCCGTCATCGGCCTGGTATTCGCCACCGCTAATCTTGCGGCGCTGGCGCTGTGGGCGCCCGCGCTCGGCACGGCGATGCTGTCGAGCGTGCTGCTGCTGATCGGCCTGTTCATGGGAACCGTGATGGGTGTCGTGCAAGTCACCGTGCAGAGCGCCTCGGGGCCGGCGCGGCTCGGCGAAGCCGCGGCCTCCGTGCAATTTTCGCGCTCGATCGGTGCGGCCTTCGGCACCGCGCTGGTGGCGACCGTGCTGTTTGCTTTTCTCGCCATCCGCAATCCGGACGCGGCGCGCGCCTTCGCCGACCTGGTCGAGCACCGGCATCTCGGAGGCGGCGGAGTGCTCGCGCAACCGGCAAGCGTTCAGGCCGACATCGCGGCGGCGTTTCGCGTGGCGTTTTTAACGATCGCGGCGTTCACCACCGCGGGATTCTTCCTTGCGCTCACCAATCCGCTGCGGCGGATTTGAGACTAAGAGTGCGGCGTTATGAGTTGAATGGATTGCCGCGAACTCGGCGCGCTCCCTCTCCCCAATGGGGAGAGGGTTGGGGTGATGGGGGTCCTGAGTCTCGATAGGCCCTAACCCCTCACCCGCCCGCCGACGCTAAGGCTTTGGCGGGCGACCTCTCCCTATGGGAGAGGTGAAAAGAGTTTGCGGCTCCGCTTCAATCCCAAACGATTGCGCTTTAGAATCCAAATTGCTCGCGCAAAATCCGTTCGTCGAGGTTATGGCCGGGGTCGAACAACAGATCGATCGACACCGCGTGGTCCATGCTGATGTCGACCGAGCGCACCGAGCGCACCTCGTCATGGTCGGCGACCGCCGCAACGGGGCGCTTGTCGGCCTCCTGCACCTCGATGGTCACTTTGGCGCGGTCGGGCAGCAGCGCGCCGCGCCAGCGCCGCGGCCGGAACGGACTGATCGGGGTGAGCGCCAGCAACGGCGCGTTGATCGGGATGATCGGCCCTTGCGCCGACAGATTATAGGCGGTGGAGCCGGCGGGGGTCGCCACCAGCACGCCGTCGGCGACCAATTCGGTGAGACGCTCCTGGCCGTCGATCAAAATGCGCAAATGCGCGGCCTGCGCGCTCTGGCGAAATAGAGAAACCTCGTTGATGGCGCGATGCTCGTGCTCGCGGCCTTGCGCGTCGCGCGCGCACATCAACAGCGGATGGATGACGGTGATATGCGCGGCGTTGAGCCGTTCGGCGAGGCCTTGCTCGGCGAATTCGTTCATCAGGAAGCCGACCGTGCCGCGGTGCATGCCGTAGATCGGCTTGCCGGAATTCATGAACTTGTGCAGGGTCTGCAGCATCAGCCCGTCGCCGCCGAGCGCCACGATGACGTCGGCCTTGGCCGGCTCGGCGTTGCCGTAGCGCGCGCAAAGCTTGTCATAGGCCTCGCGCGCCTCCGGCGTCGAAGCGGCGACGAAGGCGATTTGCTTAAGGCGCTGGGCCGGCCGGTTCATTAACTTTCCGAGGCTTGCGATGGAACGCGCGGTGCTCGTCTATACGACTTGGCCCTCGATTGTCGAGGCGGAGAAGGCCGGGCCTGCGAAATCGTCGCGCGGCGGCTGGCCGCTTGCGTCAATATCCTGCCGGGGATGATCTCGCATTATTGGTGGCAGGGCAAAATCGAGCGCGGCGAGGAAGTGGTGATGATCTTCAAGACCCGCGCCGCGCTCGCCGAAGCGGTCTGCGCCGCGGTCAAGGAGGCGCACAGCTACGAAACGCCGGCCATCATGGTGCTGCCGGTGGAAAGCGTCGATGCCGGTTATTACAAGTGGATCCTCGCGGAGGCGAGCGGACCGGCCTGACGATCAATAACGCCCCGTGTTGTCGATCACCGCCTTGAGCGGCGGCCCTGCCTTGACTTAAGCGCAGACTCAAAGGAACATTTCAACGTGCTGGTTCCTCGGGTGATTCCGGGGACGAAAGAGGGAACGCGGAAGCTGCGCCGTTTGCAGCAATCCGCGGCTGCCCCCGCAACTGTAAGCGGCGAGCTCGCGTCCATACGGCCACTGGGCAACCGGGAAGGCTGGACGCAACTGGGCGACGACCCGCGAGCCAGGAGACCTGCCAGCGCGGTCACCCAACCGGTGGACGGGGCGTCCATACGGAGCGGTCTTTCGCAGCGGTGACGGCAGTGCCGGTGCGAAGGCCGTGTGAGACGTCTCTCCCACGACATTCCGCACGTAAGTCAGGTGCCCAATCGCTGGCCGCTTGCGCCTTACGTGACCTTCGCAACGGGCTTGGTCTCACCCGATGCGTTCGCCATTGCGAGCGCAAACGAAGGAACGTTGCGTCATGGGAACTCAGCTACGAAGGACTTGCGCCGGTCTGGCGCTGTGTGTGCTGCTGGTCGCGCCCGCGAGCGCGCAAAGCAATAAAAAAGACGAAGTAGTTTTGCCGCCGATCGACGTGTCGACCCGGGTCGGCGCCGGCATTGTCGGCGCCTCGAACAGCGTCATCACGGCGGAAGAGATCGCGCAGTCGCCGGCGCAGGATTTGCCGGAAATCATCGCCCAGCAGACCGGAATCCAGCTCCAGCACATCGGCGCCGGTGTCAACGGCGCCCGCGACGTCGTCGACATGCGCGGCTTCGGCGCTACCGCCACGTCAAACGTCCTGGTGCTGGTCAACGGACGCCGCTTCAACGATTTTGATTTGCAGGGCTTCGACTATTCCTCGATCCCGCTCAACAGTATCGCCCGCATCGAGATCACGCGGGGCAACAGCGGCGCGGTGCTCTATGGCGATGGCGCTGTCGGCGGCGTCATCAACATTATTACCAAAACCGGTGCGGGCGAACCGGGGGGCGCACGATTGGAGGCCGCCGCCGGCTCGTTTCGCTACAAGGAAGGCCGCGCGTCGGTCCACGGCTCGTCGGGGCCCTGGTCGGCGGCATTCAGCGGCGTCGGCATCGGCACCGACGGTTATCGCGAAAACGGCGCACTTCGGCAAAAAAGCTTCAACGGCGACATGCGCTACGTCACGGGCGAGGGCAGCGTCTATTTCAACGTGAGCGCCGACGATCAGAAACTCGGCCTGCCGGGCGGACGGCTGGTCGACTTGAACACCGGGGTCAACGAGCTAGTGACCAACCGCACTGGCGCTGCCACGCCGAACGACTTCGCCAACAAGCAGGGGCAGAACTACATCCTCGGCTTTACCCGCATGCTGGCGCCGGGCGCGGAATTGATCGTAGACGGCAGCCTGCGGCGCAAGGCGCAGCAGGCCGAACTGTTCTTCATGGGCTCGCCCTATAACGGCGTGCGAACCGATCTGACGACGACCTCGTTCACGCCGCGGCTTAAGGTCGAGAGCAACATTTTCGGAATGCCGGTCAAAGTCCTCGCCGGCTTTGACTATTACCGCACAACCTATGCGTCGGATCGCGCCATGGATCTGACGGCGCCGCCCTATCACATGTACAACATTGCGCAGGCGACTGCGGCGGGCTACGCCAACGGTACCTTCGCCGTCCGCCCGGACACCGACGTCACCTTGGGCGCGCGCTATCAACGCAACACGATATCGGCGCGTGACACCTACGATCCGACCGCGCCCTTCGGCTTCGGCGATGCGCAAGGCCTGCCGCTCGACCGCAGCGAATGGCAATACGCCGCGCAAGCCGGCATCGAACATCGGTTTAATCCGATGATTACGGTGTTCGGCCACGTCGCGCACGCCTTCCGCCTGCCCAATGCCGACGAGCGGATCGGGCAGGCGGTGGCGTTCAATTTCCCGGCGCCGACGCCGACCAATTTCAGTCTGCTCACGCAGACCTCGAATGAGATCGAAGGTGGCTTCCGTCTGCACCTCGGCGCCTTCGACTGGCAGACCAGCGTCTATGACATGAAGCTCACCAACGAGATTTTCTACAGCCCGGCGACCGGGACCAACGTCAACCTCGATCCGACCGAGCATTATGGCGTGGAGAACACCGCGTCTTACCGGGTCAACGACAAGGTCAGGCTCAGAGGCGGCGTCGCCTATACGCGTGCGGTGTTCCGTGAGGGAATTTTTGCTGGCAACGACATCCCGCTGATCTCGCGCTGGACCGCCACGGCGGCATTGTCCTGGAACATCTGGGACAAGATTGTCGTCTATGACGCGATCCTGCGCTACGCGGGCGAGCGGCGGCTGGACAACGATTCCCTCAACGTGCAGCCGCTGATCCCGGCACACACCGTGGTCGACATGCGCATCGGCGGTGAGGTGAAGAACGTCTTTTGGTCGTTCACGGTACAGAACGTGTTCAACGATCTCTATTACGACTACGGCATCGCCAGCACTTTCACCCTCGGCCGCTTCAACGCCTATCCCCAACCGGGGCGCACCTTCATGGCGCGACTGGGCTTTATTCTGGAGTAAGCCGCGCCCGGCGATTTCTGCTAAATTCGTTCCGCCACAATCACGGAGGGCGGGCCATGCACCTACTGCGCTTCGTGGCCGCGGTGACATTACTCGCCGCGGTTACCGCTCCGGCGATCGCTGGCGACGATGTTCTCGACGCCATCGATGCGGCGCGCAAAGCCTATGAGGCCGGCGAACTGAGCAAGGCCAAGCAGTCGCTCGATAGCGCCGCGCAACTGGTCGGGCAGAAGAATGCCGAGCGCTTCGCGGCGCTGCTGCCGGAACCGCTGCCGGGCTGGACGGCGGAAAAGCCCGAGTCGGCCTCGGTCGGCATCGCCATCTTTGGTTCGTCCTCGGCCAGCCGGCGCTATGCCAACGGCCAAGGCGAGCACGTCGAGGTGCGCATCACCGGCGACTCGGCGCTGGTCACGCAGTTCGCCAAGCTGCTCATCAATCCGGCGGTGGGCGGCGTGTTCGGCAAGATCATCGACGTCGGCAGCGAGCGCGCCTTGCAGACCGCCGAAGGCACCATCAACATCGTCGTCGCCGACAAATTCCTGGTCACCATCGAAGGCTCCGCCGGCGGCGAGGCCAAGCGCGCCTATGCCAAGGCGGTCGACCTCGGCAAGCTCTCGAAGATGTAACGTCAGAGCGGCGCCTCCATCGCCGGCACCAACCCTCACGCCGCACCGCCGACGTCGAGCGCGGACTCGCTGTCGCGGGACAAATCCGGTTATGATCGAAACGGGAGGCGATCGAGAATCATTGGGGGAGGAGATGCGGCGATCGGCGGTTCCGCTGGGCGTTTTCCTGGCGCTCGCGCTCGGCGGCTGCTCGAGCGACATCGGCCCGAGCCGCGCCGAGCTGAAGGCGCAATGGGACGCGCAGAACGTTTACCCGCAAAACTACAAAACCGACTTGCTGGCGTTCCTGCGCACCTATCTCAACGATCCCTCGCACGTCCGCGAGGTGGGCCTGTCGCAGCCGGCGCTGAAGTCGGTCGGGCAGGGCGAGCGGTTTGTCGCCTGCGTGCGCTACAATGCGCGCACCCTCGGCGGCCACTATGCCGGGGCGCACGATGCCGCCGTTATTTTCGTGTCCGGCAAGCTCGACCGTTTTCTCGACGGCGGCAAGCACCTGGAGGGTGGTAAAGCCGTCAGGGAGCTTTGCAAGGACGTGGCCTATGCGCCATTCCCCGAATTGGAAAGGCTCGCGCGTTGAGGCACGGCCAAGTCCGGCCAAGTCCGGCCAAAATCCGGTCGAGGCGCGCGAACGCCGCCGGAAACAAGGTCCGGCGACGGCGTAATTGCAGCGAGAGGCCTTAAGTAAGCGCGGGCGCCGCGGTCACTTGACCTTGAGGTTCTCCGCAGATGTCTTTCCGCGGTTTTCGACGAGTTCGAATTGAACGACTTGACCTTCGTTCAATGTGCTTAGTCCGGCACGTTCAACTGCCGAGATGTGCACGAACACATCCTTCCCGCCTTCTTGCGGTTGGATGAAGCCGTAGCCCTTCGTCGGATTGAACCACTTCACGGTGCCCTGCGGCATGCTAGATCTCCGAGGTATTGCAAACGCAGGTAGTTTGGCACAGTCCACAACCACCGAACAAGGTCCTGTACGGCCCGCTTGGCTTGCCCTGCGTTTTAATTTTGCCCGGGGCTCAAAGCGGGCTTTTTCGGTGCCGGGTGAGGGAATTGAACCCCCGACCAACGGTTTACAAAACCGCTGCTCTACCGCTGAGCTAACCCGGCTCGACCGGACTGCTATCAGCGTCGCGCCAAGCCGACAAGCGCGCGCCGGCGCCGGCCGGTAGCCGAATCATTCGCGTGGAAACGATCGCCCCCGGCCAGCGGTGCGGCTCGGGGCGCTCGCCGGCCCGCTCAGGTCAGCGTGTTGAGTTTTTCCAAGACGTCGATCAGCCAGGCCGCGGCCTGCAGCACTGCCAGCCGCTGCGGCAGCTTCGCCTTGCGAAACGTGTCGTTGAGCAGCTTGAGCGCGCGCTTGCGTCCGGGATGGCGCGCCGCCGGTCCACCGAGCGCGGCGAGGCGCGCGACCAGTGCATTGCGCCGGCTTTCGAGCTCGTCGTAGCGGCGCCGGAAACCGCCGCGTGGCGGCGTCGGGACGTTAACGGACAGGGCAGACGGTCGGCGGTGCGGCAAGGGAGTTAACTTTCGTGGCGGAGGGTTGCCGGCTACGGAATCGCAGTAACGCCGGTAATTCTGGCAGGTTGAGGGCGTCAGCCGACATTAATGTTACTTCGCGATGGCCGCCGTCAACGGAAAACGAGCGGATAGAATGCGCCGCAATCGATCGTAGCTGGGAGCTTCACATGCGCGCGCTCGTCGCCATCGTTTTGTCCGCCACCGCCATTGTCGCCGGCGCCACGTCGGCGTCTGCGGCGGATCTGTCCTACGCCCCGAAATATCACCACGTGCGTCATGCACCGGACCCCTGTTCGCCTTGCCAGGTGGGCTGGCGCTTCTCGCCGCCGCTCGCATGGCTGGCGCATGGCGTTTGGGTGCCGCCGTATCATTACCGCCATCATCGCTGGGCTCACGGCTGCCACGTCGGGCCGCGGCCTTGCCGTCACGGCTGGCGCGAGCGCGGCCTGGTGCGGTACGTCGCGCCTCCGGGCCGCTACCAACTGGTCCAGCAAAAAGAATACATTCGCGAGCCGGTGCTCGTGGTTGAGACCGTGCGTTATGTCGATGATCCGCCGCGGGTGATCGAGCGGGTGCACGTGGTCGATGAGCCGGGCCCGCGGTACCGGCGCCATCACAAGCACTGGCACTGATACGCCGGCGCAAACAGCCAAGAGATTTCTGCGACACGCGGCGGCGGGCTTAAAGGCCCGCCGTTTCGTATTGCAGCGGCCGTCTCAGCCTTCGCGCAAGCGCCGGCTGGCGACATAGAGCCCGAGCGCCGCCGCGTTCGACACGTTCAGGCTCTTGATCTCGCCCGGCAGCGCGATGCGCGCGACGTGATCGCAGGTTTCCTTGGTGAGCTGGCGCAGGCCCTTGCCCTCGGCGCCGAGCACCAGCGCCAGCGGCGCGCGCAGCGGCAGATCGGCAAGATCGGCTTCCCCGCTTGAATCGAGGCCGACCACGAGAAAGCCGCTTTGCTTGAGCGCGGCGAGCGCGCGCGCCAGATTCTGTACGTTGACCAGCGGCACGTGTTCGAGCGCGCCGGACGCCGCCTTGGCGAGCGCGCCGGTGGCGTCGGGGCTGTGCCGCTGCGTGGTGACGATGGCCGAGGCGGCAAAGGCCGCGGCAGAGCGGAAGATGGCGCCGACATTGTGCGGGTCGGTGATCTGGTCGAGCACCAGCACCACGCCTTGCGCCGGCACATCCTCGATGGCCGGGGAGGGCAGCGCATCGGTTTCCAGATAGAGGCCCTGATGCACGGCGTCGGGCGTGAGCCGTTCGGCAATCGCCGAAGGCCGCACCAATTCCGGCTTCACCGTGCAGCCTTCGTCGGCGAGCCGCCGCGCGGCATTTTCCGTGGCGAGCAGCTTGCGCACGTGGCGGGCGGGGTTTTCCAGCGCGGCGGTGACCGTATGCCAGCCGTACATCACCACCGGGCCGCCGGCATCGCCGCGCAAGGCGTCGCGGCGGGCGCGCTCGAAGCGCTCGCGCCGCTCGACCTGCTCGCGGGTCGCGCCCGGTTTGGCGCCGGAAAAAGACCGGCCGGAAGGTGGTCGTGGGGCCATCGCCGCGTGCCTTAGCCGATCCGCCGCGAGCGGAACAGCCTCCATTGACTTACCCGGTAGGCCTCCCCATAAACCGGCAAATCCCGAATTGTTGGCGAAGCGTTTATCTTTCGCGATCAATACGCTACGACGGCTTCTAGGGGAGAGTGTCCCGAGCGGCAAAGGGGGCGGACTGTAAATCCGCTGGCTATGCCTTCGTAGGTTCGAGTCCTACCTCTCCCACCATCCTGCTTCGCGCCTTCGGCGCTTCGCAGGATTGAAGCGCGAGTTGGCGCGAAGCAGGATGCCCTCCGAAGCCTTTTGACCGCCGAAGTCCGTCTTCGGACGAAGGCGGTCGGCGGAGGAGGGCGAGCAAATGCGCTATGTTTATCTGCTGCAGAGCAAAGCCGCCGAGAACCGACGCTATGTGGGGATAACGACAGACCGTAAGCAGCGGCTTGTGGATCACAACGCCGGAAAATCTGCGCATACGTCGAAATACTCGCCGTGGAGATTGGTGACCTACATCGCGTTTTCGAATGAGCGAAAGGCTGAGCTTTTCGAACGCTATCTGAAATCCGGGTCAGGACATGCATTTGCCAAGAAGAGGCTGTGGTAAAATCGAGATTTTGGTTCCGCGGGTGTAGCTCAATGGTAGAGCAACAGCCTTCCAAGCTGATGACGGCGGTTCGATTCCGCTCACCCGCTCCAACCTTCGCGGCCAAGGCCGCTTCGGTTGGCAAGCCAGCCTTCGTTCCGCGAAGGTTGCGCGCCGTAGCTTCTTGACCGCCGAAGTCCGTCTTCGGACGAAGGCGGTTAGCGAAGGCGGGCGTTCACGGCGCAAACGCGGGCCACCACAAGCGAAAGGGCTGATTCTCGGCCCCAACAGGCCTTGCAATGGCCCCATGTATAATGCATGACATCGCGGCGGCGGGCCCTTATGGTCCGCCGCCTCCACTTCCGGAGGAGTGTAGCTCAATGGCTAGAGCACCGGTCTCCAAAACCGGGGGTTGCAGGTTCGAGTCCTGCCACTCCTGCCAGGATGGAATGGGCTGTTGATTTTTGCCCGCAGCGGCGAGCGAAAACCGCCGCCAGGTATTAAGTGAGTGTGCAAGATTAAGGGAACCGCCGATCCAAGGCGTCACTGATGGCAACGTCACCGTTCAAGTTTCTGCAGGAGGTGCGTGAGGAAACCAGGAAGGTCACCTGGCCGTCGCGCCGGGAAACCGCGATCACCACCGGCATGGTCTTCGTCATGGTGACGATCGCGTCGATCTTTTTCCTGTTCGCGGATCAACTCATCCGCATCGCCGTCACCTTCGTGCTCGGCATCGGATCTTAAGGGTCAAGAGAGCGATGAGCGATATTGCTGCCACCGTCACCACCCGGCCCAAGCGCTGGTACATCGTGCACGCCTATTCCAATTTCGAGAACAAGGTGGCCGATTCCATCCGCGAGCAGGCCAAGCAACGCGGGCTCGGCGACCACTTCGACCAGATCATGGTGCCGAAGGAAAAGGTCACCGAGGTGCGCCGCGGCCGCAAGGTCGAGGCCGAGCGCAAGTTCTTTCCCGGCTACGTGCTGGTGAAGATGGACCTGACCGACGAGGTCTACCACCTGATCAAGAATACGCCGAAGGTCACCGGCTTCCTCGGCACCGACAAGAAGCCGATGCCGATCTCGGAAGCCGAAGCCGACCGCATCCTGCAGCAGGTGCAGGAAGGCATCGAACGGCCCAAGCCCTCGGTGTCGTTCGAGATCGGCGAACAGGTGCGCGTGTCGGACGGGCCGTTCGCCTCTTTCAACGGCACGGTTGAGGAAGTCGACGAGGCGCGCTCGCGCGTCAAGGTCGCGGTGTCGATCTTCGGCCGCGCCACGCCGGTGGAGCTGGAATTCACGCAGGTGGAGAAGCTATAGAGAGTTTACCTCTACCCGCTTGCGGGGAGAGGTCGCCATCGGAGCGTAGCGAGCATGGCGGGTGAGGGGGCCTCTTGCGAGGCACGGCGTTTCGATAGTGCCCCTCACCCCGACCCTCTCCCCGTAAACGGGGAGAGGGAGAAGTAACGTGGGAGGTGAGGCGGTTGCCAACCGTCAAAATCCGCACCACTAACGGAGTAGAGACATGGCAAAGAAAGTCACTGGATTCCTCAAATTGCAGGTGCCCGCGGGCGCCGCTAACCCGTCGCCCCCGATCGGGCCGGCGCTCGGTCAGCGCGGCTTGAACATCATGGAGTTCTGCAAGGCGTTCAACGCGCAGACCCAGAAGATGGAAAAGGGCATCCCCATCCCGGTCATCATCACCACCTACCAGGACCGCTCCTTCACCTTCGAGATGAAGACGCCGCCGGTGTCTTATTTCCTGAAGAAAGCGGCCAAGCTCGAGAGCGGCTCGAAGACGCCGGGCCGCGATATTGCCGGCGAGGTGAGCAAGGCGCAGGTCAAGGAAATTGCCGAGCAGAAGATGAAGGATTTGAACTGCGATACGATCGAAGCAGCGATGAAAATGATCGAAGGCTCGGCCCGCTCCATGGGCCTGACGGTGACGGAGTAACGGCCATGGCCATCGGAAAACGCACCAAGGCCGCGCGCGACGGCGTCGATCGCGACAAGTCCTACTCGATCGCGGAAGCGGTCAAGCTGGTGAAAGAGCGCGCCAAGGCGAAATTCGACGAGACCATCGAGATCGCGATGAATCTCGGGGTCGATCCCAAGCACGCCGACCAGATGGTGCGCGGCGTCGTCAATCTGCCCAACGGCTCCGGGCGCACCGTGCGCGTCGGCGTCTTCGCGCGCGGCGCCAAGGCCGAGGAGGCCAAGGCTGCCGGCGCCGATGTGGTCGGCGCCGAAGACCTGGTCGAGACGGTCAACAAAGGCGAGATCAACTTCGACCGCTGCATCGCCACCCCCGACATGATGCCGCTGGTTGGGCGGCTCGGTAAGGTGCTCGGCCCCCGCGGCATGATGCCGAACCCGAAAGTCGGCACCGTGAGCATGGACGTCACCAATGCGGTGAAGGCCGCCAAAGGCGGCTCGGTCGAGTTCCGCGTGGAGAAGGCCGGCATCATCCAGGCCGGGGTCGGCAAGGCCTCGTTCTCCGAGGACAAGCTGGTCGAGAACATCAAAGCGTTTGCCGACGCGGTGCAGAAGGCCAAACCCCCGGGGGCCAAGGGCCACTATATCAACCGGGTGGCGATCTCCTCGACCATGGGGCCGGGGGTGAAGGTCGAGCCTTCGTCCCTCTTTGGGGCTGCGAGCGGAACCGGCTGACCAAATCGGCCGGTATTGGGCCCGATTTCGTGGGGATTTTCACGAAAAAGGGCTTGGCAAAGGGCCCCCGACACTCTAAATGACCCTCCATCGGGCGTGCCGGCCCATTTGTCGGCGCGCCTTTGCGCGTCCTTACAAATCCATGGTGAGCGGAACTCATTCCTTTTGGACATCCCGGCGGGACATCTGAAAGGGAGAAGGGACTTTCGCCGCGGGTTTCGGGGCACGCAAGGCCGGTTCGCTTTCGTCCGCAAGGACGATTTTAGGACCGACCGACCTGTCCAAGACTGCCGGTGCCGATGCCTTCGGGCTGACGCTTAATCTCGGCCCGCCCTGCGAAAGTAGGTCGGGTAGTGAAACGAGGCCAGCACAGACGGGGATGAGACCCGAGTTTGCGCCCGTGAAAGCGTGCGCCAGTTTGGTTCGAACCTCGAAGACCCGTTCGCGGCTTGCCGTGACCGGGGGGCAGGATTTCCGAAACGTCGTCCTGCCGCACGTTCGCATCGCGTGAACCAAAAGCGGGACGGCTGGTATCAACCCGGCGGAGCCCGCGAAGAACGCGGGCGAACCGTCAAACCGGAAAGAGCTTGCAAGTGGATCGAGCGGCTAAGCAAGAGTCCATCACCGAACTGAACGGGGTCTTCAAGGCCTCCAAGGTCGTGGTGGTGGCTCACTATTCCGGCCTCTCCGTCGCCCAGATGCAGTCTCTGCGCAAGCAGATGCGGCAGGCTGGCGGCAGCGTGAAGGTCGCAAAAAACCGTCTCGCCAAGCTTGCGCTCAAGGACACCGACGTTGCCGCTATCGCGCCCTTGCTCAAGGGCCCGACCGTGCTCGCCTATTCGGGCGATCCGGTGGCGGCGCCGAAGGTGGCCGTCGATTTCGCCAAGGCGAACGAGCAGTTCGTCATTCTCGGCGGGTCGATGGGCAAGACCGCTTTGGATACCGACGGCGTCAAGGCGCTTGCCGCGCTGCCGTCGCTGGATGAATTGCGCGCCAAGATCGTCGGACTGGTACAGGCGCCGGCGACCAAGATCGCGCAGCTCGTCAACGCGCCCGCGGCCAAGGTTGCGCGCGTGGTCCAGGCTTATGCATCCAAGAGCGCCGCCGCGTGACGGCTTAAAAGCAATCTCGACTGGTTCGAACCCAAATAGGAAGTGAACATGGCTGACCTGCAAAAGATCGTCGACGAACTGTCGACTTTGACCGTCCTCGAAGCGGCGGATCTGGCGAAAATGCTGGAAGAGAAGTGGGGCGTCTCGGCTGCTGCCGCTGTCGCCGTTGCTGCCGGCCCTGCCGGGGGTGCCGGCGCTGCCGCGGCTGAAGAAAAGACCGAATTCACCGTTGTTCTTGCTGCTGCTGGCGACAAAAAAATCGAAGTCATCAAAGAAGTCCGTGCGCTCACCGGCCTCGGCCTCAAGGAGGCCAAGGACCTGGTCGAGGGCGCGCCCAAGCCGGTCAAGGAAGGCGTCAACAAGGAGGAGGCCGACAAGATCAAGGCCACCCTCGAAAAGGCCGGCGCCAAGGTGGAATTGAAATAATCAGTGATTATTTCAACTCCATCCCCGGACCAGCAAGGCAAAGCCGAGCGCGATCCGGGGATCCGAGACAAATGCCACGGATGGCCCGGTCAAGCCCGGCCATGACGAGGCGGCGATAGGCGAAATCCCCGGGCGAGCGGAGCGAGACCCGGGGGATCGCGAGACAAAACCCCCGGGGGCCGCGCCCCCGGGGCCAAAAAAAGCGAAGCGTTGGCGGCCGGGCTTTGGCCGCCGTGGAGGCGAAGCGCGAGTGGTGCGGTCTGTTCGCGCGGAGATGTGAAGAGTGCGGCGGTTCGGGCGAGGCCCGAATCACATAGAAACGGGCAGCCCCGACGCTTGTCCTGATGGTCGCGATGGATTGCGACCGTTCGGAGAGGCGCTGAGCGCTGGCCCGCCCAAATCGAATCGAGAGAGAAAAGATGGCGCAGACGTTTATCGGTCGCAAGCGCGTAAGGAAGTTTTTCGGAAAAATTGAAGAAGTGGCGGAGATGCCGAACCTCATCGAGGTGCAAAAGGCGTCTTACGACCAGTTCCTGCTGGTGAAGGAGCCGGTCGGCGGCCGTCCCGACGAGGGGCTGCAGGCCGTCTTCAAATCGGTGTTTCCGATTTCGGATTTTTCCAACTCATCGCAGCTCGAATTCGTCAAATACGAATTCGAGGCGCCGAAATATGACGTCGACGAGTGCCGCCAACGCGGCATGACTTATGCCGCGCCGCTGAAGGTGACGCTGCGGCTTATCGTGTTCGATATCGACGAGGAGACGGCTGCGCGTTCGGTCAAGGACATAAAAGAGCAGGATGTCTACATGGGCGACATTCCGCTCATGACCAACAACGGCACCTTCATCGTCAACGGCACCGAGCGCGTCATCGTTTCGCAGATGCACCGTTCGCCCGGCGTGTTCTTCGATCACGACAAGGGCAAGACGCACTCCTCGGGCAAGCTATTGTTCGCCGCCCGCATTATTCCCTATCGCGGCTCCTGGCTCGACATCGAGTTCGACGCCAAGGACATCGTGTTCGCGCGCATCGACCGCCGCCGCAAGATTCCGGTGACGTCGCTTTTGTATGCGCTGGGGCTCGACGGCGAGGAAATCCTGCGCACCTTCTACAAGCACGTCACCTACAAGCGTCAGAAAGAGGGCTGGCGCGTGCCGTTCGATGCCAATCGGTTGAAAGGCTACAAGGCGATCAACAACCTGGTCGATGCCGACACCGGCCGTACCGTGGTTGAAGCGGGCCATAAGCTCACCGTGCGCCAGGCGCGCCAGCTCGCCGAGAAGGGCCTCAAGGCCCTGCGCATGACCGACGAGGAATTGATCGGCCACTACGTCGCCGAGGACCTGGTGAACGCCAAGACCGGCGAAATCTACATGGAGGCCGGCGAGGAGATCACCGAGAAGAATCTGAAAGGTCTGATCGAGACCGGCTACAAGGAACTGCCGCTGCTCGACATCGATCACGTCAATGTCGGTGCCTATATCCGCAACACGCTCGCCGTCGACAAGAACATGACGCGCGAGGATGCGCTGTTCGACATCTACCGGGTCATGCGCCCGGGTGAGCCGCCGACCATCGACACCGCCGAGGCGATGTTCCGTTCGCTGTTCTTCGACGGCGAGCGCTACGATTTGTCCGCGGTTGGCCGCGTCAAGATGAATATGCGGCTGGAGCTCGACGCGCCCGACACCATGCGCGTGCTGCGCAAGGAAGACATCATCGCGGTGATCCGCACGCTGGTCGACTTGCGCGACGGCAAGGGCGAGATCGACGACATCGACCACCTCGGCAACCGCCGGGTGCGTTCGGTCGGCGAGCTCATGGAAAACCAGTACCGCATCGGCTTGTTGCGCATGGAGCGCGCGATCAAGGAGCGCATGTCGTCGGTCGATATCGACACCGTCATGCCGCAGGACCTGATCAACGCCAAGCCTGCGGCCGCCGCGGTGCGCGAGTTCTTCGGCTCCTCGCAGCTCTCGCAGTTCATGGATCAGACCAACCCGCTGTCCGAGATCACGCATAAGCGGCGCCTCTCGGCGCTCGGGCCGGGCGGTCTTACGCGTGAGCGCGCCGGCTTCGAGGTGCGTGACGTGCACCCGACCCATTACGGCCGCATCTGTCCGATTGAGACGCCGGAAGGGCCGAATATCGGACTGATCAATTCGCTCGCCACCTACGCGCGGGTGAACAAATACGGCTTCGTCGAGACGCCTTACCGCAAGGTCAAAGACGGCCGCGTCACCGACGAGGTGATCTATCTCTCGGCGATGGAGGAGGGCCGCTACGCGGTCGCCCAGGCCAATGCCTCGATCGACGGCCGCGGACGCTTCACCGAGGACCTGATCGTGTGCCGCCATGCCGGCGACGTGCATCTGGTGCCGCGCGACAAGGTCGACTTCATGGACGTGTCGCCCAAGCAGCTCGTCTCGGTCGCCGCCGCGCTCATTCCATTCCTGGAAAATGACGACGCCAATCGCGCCTTGATGGGTTCGAACATGCAGCGCCAAGCGGTGCCGCTGGTTCGTTCCGAGGCGCCGTTCGTCGGCACCGGCATGGAAGGTGTGGTCGCACGCGACTCGGGCGCCTCGATCGGCGCCCGCCGCACCGGCATCGTCGATCAGGTGGACGCCACGCGTATCGTCGTGCGCGCCACCGGCGAGACCGATCCGACCAAGCCGGGCGTCGATATTTACCGGCTGATGAAATACCAGCGCTCGAACCAGAACACCTGCATCAACCAGCGCCCGCTGGTGAAGGTGGGCGATCGGGTCGAGAAGGCCGACATCATCGCCGACGGTCCTTCGACCGATCTCGGCGAGTTGGCGCTTGGCCGCAACGTGCTGGTCGCCTTCATGCCGTGGAACGGCTACAACTTCGAGGACTTCGATCCTGCTCTCCGAGCGGATCGTGAAAGACGACGTGTTCACGTCCATCCACATCGAGGAATTCGAGGTGATGGCGCGCGACACCAAGCTTGGCCCCGAGGAAATCACCCGCGATATCCCCAACGTCTCGGAAGAGGCGCTGAAGAATCTCGACGAAGCGGGCATCGTCTATATCGGCGCCGAGGTGCACGCCGGAGACATCCTCTGCGGCAAGATCACGCCGAAGGGCGAAAGCCCGATGACGCCGGAAGAAAAACTCTTGCGCGCCATCTTCGGGGAGAAGGCCTCCGACGTGCGCGACACCTCGCTGCGGGTGCCGCCGGGCGTGCAGGGCACCGTCGTCGAAGTGCGCGTGTTCAACCGGCACGGCGTCGAAAAGGACGAGCGCGCGCTCGCCATCGAGCGCGAAGAGATCGAACGTCTCGCCAAGGACCGCGACGACGAACAGGCGATCCTCGACCGCAACGTCTATGGCCGTCTGGCGGAACTGCTGGAGGGCCGCCAGGGCATCGCCGGCCCCAAGGGCTTCAAGAAGGACTCAAAGATCACCCGCGCGGTGCTCGACGAATATCCGCGCTCGCAGTGGTGGCAGTTCGCTTCGCCCAACGACAAGCTGATGGCCGAGATCGAGGCGATCCGCAAACAATACGACGAGTCCAAGAAGCTCCTGGAGCAGCGCTTCCTCGACAAGGTCGAGAAGCTGCAGCGGGGCGACGAATTGCCGCCCGGCGTGATGAAGATGGTCAAGGTCTTCGTCGCGGTGAAGCGCAAGATCCAGCCCGGCGACAAGATGGCCGGCCGCCACGGCAACAAGGGCGTGGTGTCGAAAATCGTGCCGCAAGAGGACATGCCGTTCCTCGCCGACGGTCAACCGGTCGACATCGTGCTCAACCCACTCGGCGTGCCGAGCCGGATGAACGTCGGCCAGATTCTGGAGACCCATCTCGGCTGGGCCTGCGCCGGCTTAGGCATCAAGATCGGCCAGGCGGTCGAGGCCTACAACAACAAGAGCGACGTGCGTCCGCTCAAGGACATGCTCAAGAAGGTCTACGGCGACGACGAGACCATCAAGTCGCTGAACGAAGATCAGCTGGTCGAGCTCGGCGGCAATCTGCGCCACGGCGTGCCGATTGCGACGCCGGTGTTCGACGGCGCCAAGGAAGCCGACATCGAAAAGATGCTCGATCTTGCCGGCCTCGATCATTCCGGTCAGGTCAGCGTCTTCGACGGCCGCACCGGCGAGGTGTTCGACCGCAAGGTCACCGTCGGCTTCATCTACATGCTGAAGCTGCACCACTTGGTGGACGACAAGATCCACGCCCGTTCGATCGGCCCGTACTCGCTGGTCACCCAGCAGCCACTCGGCGGCAAGGCGCAGTTCGGCGGCCAGCGGTTCGGCGAAATGGAGGTTTGGGCGCTGGAAGCCTACGGCGCCGCCTACACGTTGCAGGAAATGCTCACCGTGAAGTCGGACGACGTCGCCGGCCGTACCAAAGTGTACGAGGCGATCGTGCGCGGCGACGACACGTTCGAAGCGGGCATTCCGGAAAGCTTCAACGTGCTGGTCAAGGAGATGCGCTCGCTCGGCCTCAATGTCGATCTGCATAATTCCAAGCAGCAACGGCAAGGGCAGGGTGGAGAGACCGCGGAAGCGGCAGAGTGACATAAACCATTCATGCGCGGGCGTGGCCCGCGCATTCAAGGTTTGACGAGACAGACATAGCGACAGGTGCCGGCGTCGCGTCGGCAAGCGGAGAACACGATGAACCAAGAAATCATGAATCTTTTCAGCCCGCAGGTGCCGGCTCAGGTCTTCGACCAGATCCGGATTTCGATTGCGAGCCCGGAAAAGATTCTGTCGTGGTCCTACGGCGAGATCAAAAAGCCCGAGACGATCAATTATCGCACCTTCAAGCCCGAGCGCGACGGCCTGTTCTGCGCGCGCATCTTCGGGCCGATCAAGGACTACGAGTGCTTGTGCGGCAAGTACAAGCGCATGAAGTACAAGGGCATCATCTGCGAAAAGTGCTCGGTCGAAGTGACGCTGTCGCGCGTGCGGCGTGAGCGCATGGGGCATATCGAGCTCGCCGCGCCGGTCGCCCATATCTGGTTCTTGAAGTCGCTGCCGAGCCGCATCGGTCTGCTGCTCGACATGACGCTGAAGGATCTCGAGCGCATCCTTTATTTCGAATACTACGTCGTGCTTGAGCCGGGCTTGACCCCGCTCAAGGACCGCCAGCTTTTGTCCGAGGACGAGTACATCAAGGCGCAGGAAGAGTTCGGCGCCGATTCGTTCACCGCCACCATCGGCGCGGAAGCGATCCGCGAGATGCTCAAGGGCCTCGACCTCGACAAGATGCAGTCCGAGCTGCGCGCGGAAGTCGGGGAGACCGACAGCGACATCAAGAAGAAGAAGATCGCCAAGCGGCTGAAGCTGATCGAGGCCTTCATCGCCTCGGGCAACAAGCCGGAGTGGATGATTCTGACCGTGGTGCCGGTGATCCCGCCCGATCTGCGGCCGCTGGTGCCGCTCGACGGCGGGCGCTTCGCCACCTCCGACTTGAACGACCTCTATCGCCGCGTCATCAACCGCAACAACCGCTTGAAGCGGCTGATCGAGCTGCGCGCGCCAGACATCATCATCCGCAACGAAAAGCGCATGCTGCAGGAGGCGGTTGATGCGCTGTTCGACAACGGCCGCCGCGGCCGCGTCATCACCGGCGCCAACAAGCGTCCGCTGAAGTCGCTCGCCGACATGCTCAAAGGCAAGCAGGGCCGCTTCCGGCAGAACCTGCTCGGCAAGCGCGTCGACTATTCCGGCCGCTCGGTCATCGTGGTCGGGCCTGAACTCAAGCTGCATCAGTGCGGCTTGCCGAAGAAGATGGCGCTCGAACTGTTCAAGCCGTTCATCTATTCGCGGCTCGACGCCAAGGGCCTGTCCACCACCGTGAAGCAAGCCAAGAAGCTGGTGGAAAAGGAAAAGCCGGAGGTTTGGGATATCCTCGACGAGGTGATCCGCGAACACCCGGTGCTCTTGAACCGCGCGCCGACGCTGCACCGCCTCGGCATCCAGGCTTTCGAGCCGGTGCTGATCGAAGGCAAGGCGATCCAGCTGCATCCGCTGGTCTGCGCCGCGTTTAACGCCGACTTCGACGGCGACCAGATGGCCGTGCACGTCCCGCTGTCGCTTGAGGCGCAGCTGGAGGCGCGCGTGCTGATGATGTCGACCAACAACATTCTGCATCCCGCCAACGGCCAGCCGATCATCGTGCCGTCGCAGGACATCGTGCTCGGCCTCTATTATCTCTCGCTCATGCGCGAGGGCGAGGTCGGCGAGAACAAAGCCTTCAGCGATTTGGCCGAGATCGACCATGCGCTGGCCGAGAAAGTCATCAGCCTGCACAGTAAGATTCGCTACCGCTGGATCGGCGTCGACGAAAAGGGCGAAGAGTTCAAGAAGTGGTACGAGACCACGCCCGGTCGTGTCGTGCTCGGCAGCGTGCTGCCGCGCAGCGTGAAGGTGCCGTTCGACCTGGTCAACCGTTTGATGACCAAGCGCGAGATCTCGTCGATGATCGATACGGTCTATCGCCACTGCGGTCAGAAGGAGACGGTCATCTTCTGCGACCGCATCATGGCGCTCGGCTTCTATCACGCCTTCAAGGCCGGCATTTCGTTCGGCAAGGACGACATGGTGGTGCCGGCGTCCAAGTGGAAGACGGTCGAGCAGACGCGCGACCTCGCCAAGGAGTTCGAGCAGCAATACAACGACGGCCTCATCACCCAAGGCGAAAAGTACAACAAGGTGGTGGACGCCTGGTCGAAGTGCACCGAAACCATCGCCGACGCGATGATGAAGGAAATCTCGTCGTCCAAGAAGGACGCCGCCGGCGTCGAGCAGCAGGTCAACTCGATCTACATGATGGCGCATTCCGGCGCGCGCGGTTCGCCCGCGCAGATGCGCCAGCTCGCCGGCATGCGCGGGCTGATGGCGAAACCGTCGGGTGAGATCATCGAGAGCCCGATCATCTCGAACTTCAAGGAAGGCCTCTCGGTGCTCGAATACTTCAACTCGACCCACGGCGCCCGCAAGGGCCTCGCGGATACCGCGTTGAAGACCGCGAACTCGGGCTATCTGACGCGGCGTCTGGTCGACGTAGCGCAGGATTGCATCATCACCAGCGAAGACTGCGGTACCAAGAACGGCATCAAGGTGCGCGCCATCATCGACGCCGGCACCGTGGTGGCCTCGCTGGCGATCCGCATCCTCGGGCGCACGACGGCCGAGGACGTCAAGGACCCGGCCAGCAACAAGGTCGTGGTCAAGCGCGGCACGTTGCTGACCGAGCCGGAAGTCGAAGCGATCACCAATGCCGGCGTGCAGGAGATGAAAATCCGCTCGGTGCTCACCTGCGAGTCGAAAAACGGCGTCTGCGGGGCCTGCTACGGGCGCGATCTTGCCCGCGGCACCCCGGTGAACATGGGCGAGGCGGTCGGCGTCATCGCCGCGCAATCGATCGGCGAGCCGGGCACTCAGCTCACCATGCGCACGTTCCACATCGGCGGCGCTGCGCAAATCTCCGAGCAGTCGTTCATCGAGTCGAATTTCGACGGCAAGCTCAAGTTCAAGGGCAAGAACATCGCCAAGAACTCCGACGGTGACGTCGTGGTCATGGTGCGCAACATGGTGGTGGCGGTGGTCGACCCCGACGGCACCGAACGCGCGCATCACCGTATTCCCTACGGCGCGCGCATGCGGGTGGAAGACGGCAACATGATCAAGCGCGGCGAGCGCATCGCCGAATGGGACCCCTATACGCGGCCGATCCTCACTGAGGTCGAAGGCACGATCGCCTTCGAGGACCTGGTCGACGGTCTGTCCATGTCGGAAGCGCTCGACGAATCGACCGGCATCGCCAAGCGCGTGGTGGTCGACTGGCGCACGGGATCGTCGCGGAACCAGCAGGACCTGCGGCCCTCGATCGTGATCAAGTCGGGCAGCAAGATCCTCAAGCTCGCGCGCGGCGGCGATGCTCGTTACGTGCTGGCGGTGGATGCGATCATCTCGGTCGATCCCGGCGCCCACGTGAAAGCGGGCGACGTGATCGCGCGTATCCCGACCGAAAGCGCCAAGACGCGCGACATCACCGGCGGTCTGCCGCGGGTGGCGGAACTGTTTGAGGCGCGCAAGCCGAAGGACGCGGCGATCATCGCCGAGATCGGCGGCACCGTGCGCTTCGGCAAGGACTACAAGAACAAGCGCCGGCTCACGCTCGAGCCGACCAACAAGAGCGACGAGCCGAAGGAGTACCTGATCCCCAAGGGCAAGCACATCCATCTGCAGGATGGCGACGTCATCGAGAAAGGCGACTACATCGTCGAAGGCAATCCCGCCCCGCACGACATTCTCGCCATCAAGGGTGTCGAAGAACTCGCCTCGTATCTGACCAACGAGATCCAGGAGGTCTATCGGCTGCAGGGCGTCAACATCAACGACAAGCACATCGAGGTGATCGTTCGCCAGATGCTGCAAAAGGTCGAGATCGACAACTCGGGCGAGACCGAACTTTTGCAAGGCGAGCAGCTCGACAAGGTCGAGCTCGACGTGGTCAACGCCCGCGCCGAAGCCGAAGGCAAGAAGCCGGCGGCCGGCCATCCGGTGCTGCTCGGCATCACCAAGGCGTCGCTCCAGACCCGCTCGTTCATCTCGGCGGCGTCGTTCCAGGAGACCACGCGCGTGCTCACCGAGGCCGCGGTCAACGGCAAGGCGGACACGCTCGACGGCCTCAAGGAAAACGTCATTGTCGGTCGCCTGATACCGGCGGGCACCGGCGCCATGATGAACGACCTGCGCGAGGTCGCCACCAAGCGCGACGCGCTCATTCTGGAAGAGCGCGAAAAGGACGCCGCCAAGGCTGCCGCCAAAGCGGAGGCGGAAGAAGCGCCGGCGCTGCCGGCGGCGGAGTAGGTTACCCGCCGTTCACGCTAACGAAAGGGCCGCCCCAAAAAGGCGGCCCTTTAACGTATAGCGCAAGAATTCTTAAACCATCGGGGCAGAGCATGGGGTATCGGGGCGGCGCAGTGGAACCAATGTCCGCGGCGCGCGCTGGTACGACGTGCGGCAGCAGATAGCGATGACCGAACCGAACAAAGACCGTATTGGCATCGTCCCGGCGGGCGAGCCGAGCGCTCCCATCGCCTTCGTCATCGACGACGAGCGGGGGATCTGCTTGTTTGTCGGCAAGGTGCTGGAGAAACTCGGCTTTGCGGTGTCCACCTTCAGCAAAGCCGACGAAGCCCTGGCCGCACTCGGCCGCTTGGCGCCGAAGATCATCTTTCTCGACATCGCGCTCAAGCAGTCCGACGCCATCGACGTCATCAAGGGGCTGGGTGAACAGCGATACGCCGGTATCATCCAATTGATGAGCGGTAATCCGCGGCTGCTCGAGGCCATTCAGCGCGTTGCCGAGCGCGACCGGCTCAACATTCGCCCCCCTCTGTCCAAGCCGTTCAAAGGTGAGGCCATCCGCCAGGTCATCGCCGAGGCCCAGGTCGACGGCTTGATGGCGGCAGCGCGCTGAACGGCCCGAGGCGTCAGAAGCCTCGATTTTTCAGCGGTTTCTCCCTTGACTTGACCGAATCCGGCCGATACATACGCCCCACTTTGCGGCAGGCGGTGAGCTTCGCTTGCTCGGAACGGCCGCCCGGCTAACCGTTTGAGAGTGTTAAGTTTTCTCAAATTGTCGACCGGCGCCTCGCCTCGAGGAATGAAGCTCAGACGCTGCCACTGACAGCCACTGTCAGACGACGAACGAACGGCGAGGGCGTTAACCGCTCAAGTGCCGTCCCGAACGGAAAAGCGCCCCCGCGAATTGAAGCGGACGGCGCGATTTCGTTTTGCGTGCGGAAAACTCCGCGCGGGAATGCCGGGGCGCAAGCCCAAACGAAACGGCGGGCGCGGATTGCCCGCGCGAATTGACGAGGGGCGTGAGCCCAAAACAATTCCGGGCGCGCGCCGCCCAAACGAGGGTGAAGAAGCAAACGATGCCGACGGTCAACCAGCTGATTGCCAAGCCGCGCCGGCCGCTGAAGGCGCGCAACACGGTGCCGGCGCTGCAGGCGAGCCCGCAAAAGCGCGGCGTTTGCACGCGCGTCTATACGACGACGCCGAAGAAGCCGAATTCGGCGCTGCGCAAGGTCGCCAAAGTGCGCCTGACCAACGGTTTCGAAGTGATCGGCTACATCCCGGGCGAGGGCCACAATCTGCAAGAACACTCGGTGGTGATGATCCGCGGCGGCCGCGTCAAAGACCTGCCCGGCGTGCGCTACCACATCCTGCGCGGCGTGCTCGACACCCAAGGCGTCAAGAACCGCAAGCAGCGGCGCTCGAAGTACGGCGCCAAACGGCCGAAATAAGGATCAGCGCATATGTCCCGCCGTCACGCCGCAGAAAAGCGCGAAATCATTCCGGACCCGAAGTTCGGCAACGTCGTCGTCTCAAAGTTCATGAACGCCATCATGTACGACGGCAAGAAATCGGTGGCGGAGACCATCGTCTATGGCGCGCTGGAGACGATCGAGGCCAAGACCAAGCAGAATCCGCTTGGCGTGTTCCAGCAGGCGCTCGACAACGTCATGCCGTCGATCGAGGTGCGTAGTCGCCGCGTTGGCGGCGCCACCTACCAGGTGCCGGTGGAAGTGCGCACCTCGCGCCGTCAGGCGCTCGGCATCCGCTGGATCATCATCGCCGCGCGCGAACGCAACGAGAAAACAATGACCGAGCGGCTCTCTGCCGAACTGCTCGATGCATCGAACAACAGGGGAAACGCCGTCAAGAAGCGCGAGGACACCCACAAGATGGCGGAAGCCAACCGGGCGTTCTCGCATTATCGCTGGTGACGACGAACAACCTCAAGGAATAGATCGCAAATGCCCCGCGTCCATAAAATCGAGGACTACCGCAATTTCGGCATCATGGCGCACATCGATGCCGGCAAAACCACGACCACGGAGCGGATCCTCTTCTACACCGGCAAGAGCCACAAGATGGGCGAGGTGCATGAAGGCGCCGCGACCATGGATTTCATGGAGCAGGAGCAGGAGCGCGGCATCACCATCACCTCGGCCGCGACCACCGCGTTCTGGAAGGAAAAGCGCCTCAACATCATCGACACCCCCGGCCACGTCGACTTCACCATCGAGGTGGAGCGGTCGTTGCGCGTGCTCGACGGCGCCGTCGTCGTGCTCAACTCCAACCAGGGCGTCGAGCCGCAGACCGAGACGGTCTGGCGTCAGGGCGACAAATACAAGGTGCCGCGCATCGTCTTCGCCAACAAGATGGACAAGATCGGCGCCGACTTCTTCAAATGCATGGACGACATCAAGACCCGCCTCGGCGCCAAGCCGGTGGCGATCCAGCTGCCGATCGGCTCCGAGCAGAATTACAAGGGCCTGATCGATCTGGTGCGCATGAAGGGCGTGGTGTGGAACGATGAATCGCTCGGCGCTGATTATCACGACATCGACATTCCCGCCGACATGGTCGACCAGGCGCAGGAATACCACGACAAGATGATCGAGGCGGCCTGCGAACTCGACGATGACGCGGCCACCG
>CAWDUB010000002.1:0-578452 GCA_963805375.1 uncultured Alphaproteobacteria bacterium
AAACCCCCGGCGGTTTCCCGCCGGGGGTCTTTATCGTCAGGCTGCGATCAACCGATCACGGATAGAAGTTGCGGTTGACGCGCAGGCGCACCGCCCAGTTGTCCTGGTCTGTCGCGATGTAGCACGGAGTGCCCGGCCGCCGACTGTGCAACCGGCTTTGGTGCCGTTGGCGCCGACTGAGTGATGGCGCCGCCGAACGGAGTGGCAGTTTCCAGGTTGGCGTACAGAACTTCCAGACCGATCTGGAAGATCGAGCTGACCGCCCACTCAGTCCGCAGACCGGCACCCCAGACGGCCCAGTCATTGTCGCAGCCCGGCGGCCGCGTTAGCCGCCGCTACTCACCGCACGAGCAGAGAGTGTTGGCGGTGCTATTGTAGCTCACCGCCATGTAAGCACCCCACAGCGTGCTCTTCCAGGCCGGATCCCAGAAGTGCGTATAGGCCGCGTTCACGTTCCACGCTGTCGTCAGCTGCAAGTCGTTGCCGATGCCGCCAGCCGGCGCCGAAGACGGCGTCGGCATTAAAGCCGTAGCCGATCGTATTGCCGTCGTATTTGACATAGTTCCACACAAGGGCGGTGTTGTTCAGATAGCGCGACGCACCTTGGGTGTAGTCGACTTCGGCCTCGAAGTAGTCGCCCTTGGAGATCACGTCGGCCTTGAGCTTGATGCCGGCGCCGACCGCGAAGCCAAGCTTATCGCTCGGGTGGCCGGTGCCTTCCGTGGTGCCGTAGTAGAGCGCGGCAACCTGGTGCAACGCACCCATGATCTGAGCCGAGCCCCAGGCCTGGTCGACGCGCAGATTGCCGACCAGATCCGGCACCTGCTGCGCCTCGTAGCCCAGCGCCGACTGCAGGTCGTGACCGACTCGAGGGAACCGCCGAGACCTGGCGCAGCCGTGAAGAACCCGGCGGCCGGTGGCAGACGCCAGCGTTGATGATCTGCGTATCCCGCTGCACTTCCGCCGAGATCGAGGCCGAGAACCCGTTGCCGAAATTGGCGGTGTAAGCAAACACCGTCCAGCCGCCGTCGCCCGAGTCCGAACCCGCACTGACGAAGCCGTATTGGTTGGCGCCGATCGAGTAGAAGTCGAAGAACGACGTCGAATGGCCGATCGTGAAACCGGCCCACTGGATGAACCAGCGGTTGATGTAGCCTTGAGCGCCAAGGCTGCCGTCGTTCACGCCGGTGACGTTGCTGCTGACGCCGACGTCGACGTAGCTGCGCACCGTGCCGTATTGGGTCGGGCTGCGGGCGTCGACGCTGATCACGCCCTTGGAGCGCTGGTGCCAACCGGTCGTCGACCGGTTGTTCGGGTTGTTGTTGTACCACTCGGTCGTGAAGCTGCCGGCATAACCGACGCCGGTTTCATAGCGCGCCCAGCCGCCGACCTTGATGCACATATCGGTGCCCGGGATGTAGTAGAACCCCACACCGTACAGACTACAAATCTTCACGTACTGGACCGGTTGGGACATTCGCGCCGCGCCAAACCCAATATCGATCGGATCCAGCAATGCCGCACGCGCCATTTGCCGTCGACAGTTTATGGATGGCGATTGAGCCTGTCCTGGGTCGCCTAGAAAACTAACTGCCTGATCGCGAAGGCTTCTCTTTATAACGCGCGCAGGACTGACACTTAGGCGGCTAGGTATAGGCTAGGTCGTGTGCAAAAAAGCCTGCTCATGCATATGATGTGGCGACGATGCGAAGCATCGCCGACAATTTTTTATTTTCGATGAACTTGAAAGGGATCGATCAGGCACGCGGCTATTACGCCGGTGCTGACGCCCGGCGACGAGAGCTTACTCGCGCGATCAGTTCGGCCTCTGTCCGAGCGACGGTATGGCGACGCCAGCGCTGCCGGCCGCGCGCTCCGTGCTCGGGAAATGCGACAACCTCTTGGATCAAATCGGCGGCATCGCTCAGCGTCTCACGCGTCAGATGGGCGTAGCGCTGCGTCGTGCGTGCATGCAGATGGCCAAGCAGGCCCTGTACCACATAGAGCGACACACCGCGGTTGACCAGGAAGCTCGCGAACGAATGGCGCAGGTCGTGCAGCCGGACATCGCCAAGCCCGGCACGCTGGCGTATGCGGTCCCACGGGAAGAACAATGACGCCGACGGACGCCCAGTGACGGGCGATGGGAAAATGTACGGATTGCCCTCGATGCGCGGCGTCGCCGTCAACAGCGCGATTGCCGACTGGTTCAAGGCGATGACGCGCGCGCGGCCCGATTTCGACTTCGGCACCAGCAGCGTTTTGTTTTTCCAGTCGATATAATCCCACTTGGCAAAAGTGATCTCGTTGCGGCGGGCGCCGGTAAGCAATAGCAGCATGATCGAGCGCGCCGCCGTCTGGTTCTCGTCGATATGGATCGAGCGCACCAGATTTTCCGCTTCCTCCTCGCTGAGAAAACGGTTGCGCTGAACGTCGGGCCCGGCACTCAAGCCGGCGGCCGGATTCTCGGCGCCGCCGGGGACCTTCCACTTGCGGGCTAGATTGTAGATGTAGCGCAGGATCACGATGACGCGGTTCATGGTGCCGCTGGCGTAGCCATCGCTGCGCATGCGGCTGATCAGATCGGAAATGGCGTCGGTCTTGATCTCGTCGAGCGCCAGGTGCCCTAGCTTCGGTAGGATATGAATGCGCAGGACCGTCTCATCGGTCTGCCAGCTGTTTTTGTAAGTCTGCACAAAGGGTAGATAGCGTTCGTGCACGAAATGGCTGAGCTGCGGCACGTTGCGCATTTCGCGGCGTTTCTGCTGCGGGTCGGCGCCTAAAAGCGCCTCGGCGCAGACTTGCCGGGCCTTGCGGCGGGCCTGGTCGAGGCTGAGCACATCGGCGGGGCCGATCTTGTATTGCCGCTCGCGGCCGCGTTCGTCGGTGTAGCGTTGATAGTAGGTTTTGCCGCCCGAGCAGCGGACCTCCAGCATGAAGCCGCGCTGACCGGCGTCGAAATAGTCGGCCTTTTTCCGCCCAACAGGACAGACGGCCTGACGCACGTAGCTCGCTGACAATGCGACTGTCGGCATAACTCGACTACTTTTCGACGCCCCTATTTTCCCCAGCCTTCCGCCCCGAGTGCGCGAAAAGGTCGTAAAAACTGAAGTTTCTTCCGTTAATATGTTAGTAACTTTCACGTATTGGATGGAACTTTGCAAGCTTAAATCATAAAATATGAACTGTTGGACGTAATATGTGCACTATAGCAAGTGAGCGTCCGCTCCTGGACAATAACCAATATTGCCGCGATAATTCGCTAATAGTGTTGAGATTGTCGGCGTTACTTGCGAGGCAATGAAAGTATAACTGGTTTGCTCGTAGTATTCGCAAACTCACAACTGAATGTACGAATGGAACTATTGGCCGATAGTTGCGTCAACCAAGAAGAGCTAGCCAAAAATATCAAAATCAACCTCAAAGCTGGTCGGGGCAGCAGGATTTGAACCTGCGACCTTCTGCTCCCAAAGCAGACGCGCTACCAGACTGCGCTATGCCCCGCCGGGATCGCTATGCGCGCTCGATACACGCTTCACCCCAAGCCAGCAAGCAAGGCTCAGCGCGGCTTGAAGATCGAATAAGCCACGCGGTCGCCTGGCGCGATGCCGAATTTACGCGCGGTCCCCGCGATGACCTCGAGGACGGCCAGCACCGGCCCGCCCGAAGGAACGATCCGGGTCGACAGCGGCTCGGTATTCTCGGCGATGCTCAGGATGCGGCCATCGCCGCGGATGAAAATCATGTCGAGCGAAATGTAGGTGTTCTTCATCCAAAATCCGACCGGGCCCTCGTGCTTGAAGTCGAACAGCATGCCCTGCCCTTCCGGCAGTTCCTTGCGGAACATCAGGCCCTTTTCCCGGGCGGCGTCGGTGTCGGCGATTTCGACCGAGAACGCATGCACGCCGGTCTTGCTGGCGATTTCCAGCGTTTGCCGCTCGGCCGGCCGCGCCGGGCCGGCAGCCACAAGCAGTCCGATGAGAACGAAAGCGGTCCACCGCAAGGCGCGCATGCGCTCGCCTTTACGCGGACCATCGTCGAGCGGCAATGGAGAAAATCGGCGGGTGGATCAGTGCGAGGCCGGACCGAGCGTCCCGCTGTCGGGATGCACCTCGGCCGCCATCAGACCCTTCGGTCCCGGCCCGAAGCGGACCAGAACGGTCTGCCCCGGCCGCAGTTCGGCGAGACCATAGCGGCGCAAAGTCTCCATGTGCACGAAGATGTCGGGCGTGCCGTCCCCTCGGGTGAGGAAGCCGAAGCCGCGCAGCCGGTTGAACCATTTGACCTGGGCGCGCTCCAACCCGCTGGTCGGCAAGACGGTGACATGGGTGCGTGGCGGCGGCATCTGCGCCGGGTGCACCGCGGTCAATTCATCCATGCTGAGAACACGAAATGCCTGCAAGCCTTTGGAACGTTGCGCGACTTCACAGACCACGCGGGCGCCTTCATAGGCGGTTTGGTAGCCGTCGCGGCGCAGGCAGGTGACGTGCAACAATATATCCGGCATGCCGTTGTCGGGAACGATGAAGCCGAACCCTTTGGCGACATCGAACCACTTGATGACACCCGCCAATTCTATGAGATTGGCTGACGCTTCATCGACAAGCTCTTGGGCCGCCCCGGGCCGGAGATTTGTCCCTGACATTTTCGAGTCAATTCCGTCCGACGCCATAACGCCGCAGGCCGCTGTTTTTCTGGCGCCTCTTCAAGGGCGCTTCGACAAATCTGTGATTTCAAGATAACACCCGCCCTTGCGCGGCAAAGCCCAAAATGGGCTTGCGCACAGCATATGCACAGTGGAAGTCGCCGCGAATCAGCCGCCAATGAACGGTCCGAGCACGTCGCCTATATCGTCATGCACCACAAGATCGGCCAGTTCATCGAACTCGGTCGGCTCGCGATTGACGATAACGAGCGACGCGCCGTTGCGCTTGGCCATCAGGGGAAATCCGGCCGCCGGCCAAACCACCAGCGAGGAGCCGATGGCGAGAAACAGATCGCACTTCTTGGTCAACTCCTCAGCCCGCGCCATCGCCTCGGCCGGCATCGCCTGGCCGAACGAGATCGTCGCCGTCTTGATATAGCCGCCGCAGCCGCAATCCGGTGCGCGTTTTGCGCTTTCAAATTTCTCTTTCACCCAGGACAACTCATAGCGTTGCGCGCAGTCAAGGCACAGCGCGTAGGTGGTATTGCCGTGCAGCTCGACGACGTCACGCGCGGCAATGCCGGAGGCCTGATGCAGGTTGTCGATATTCTGCGTCACCAGGCCTGGGACTTTGCCGGCGCGATAGAGGCTGGCGAGCGCGCGGTGACCGCGGCCGGGCTGGGCCTTGGCGAAACTTTCCTCCATGACAAAGCGGCGGCGCCAGGACTCGTCGCGCATATGACCATCGGTCATGAATGCGTCGAACGGGATCGGCTGGTTCTTGGTCCACAGGCCGCCGGGCGAGCGGAAATCGGGGATGCCGCATTCAGTCGATATCCCCGCCCCGGTGAACGGGACAATGTTTTGGGCGCCATCGATAAGGCGGCGCAGGCTGGAAATCGCGTTCGCAAGATCGGGCGCAGGCATTATTATAGGCTCACGCGGTCGAAAGCGGCCGCAAGGTCAGTGAGGTCGTTTGCCATGAGATATCTGCACACCATGCTGCGCGTGCGCAACCTCGATGCGGCGCTGGACTTTTATTGCAATAAGCTCGGCCTCACGGAAACGCGCCGCCGGGTCGACGAGAAAAACCGTTACACATTGGTGTTCCTGGCCGGGCCGGCGGACGAAAAATTGGTCGAGGACAGCAAAAAGGCGGGCCGCCCCGGACCGGAAGTGGAACTCACCTTTAATTGGGACAGCGAGGACTATGGCGAAGCGCGCTTCTTCGGCCACCTCGCTTATGAGGTCGACGACATCTACGCCACCTGCGAGCGCCTGATGAAGGCGGGCGTCACCATCAATCGCCCGCCGCGCGACGGCGTCATGGCCTTTGTGCGCTCGCCGGACAAGCATTCCATCGAGCTGTTGCAGAAAGGCGCCGCCAAGCCGCCGCAGGAACCGTGGAAGTCGATGCCCAACACCGGTAAGTGGTGACCGCTCGCTTGCTGCCTGCGGCGAAGCTCTTTATATCGTGACCACTCCCGCGCGCCCTTCGTCTAGCGGTCCAGGACGCCGCCCTTTCACGGCGGAAACACGGGTTCGATTCCCGTAGGGCGCGCCAATGAGTCGCGCGGGCGCCATCATGGCTGCCATGCGAAGATGTGCCGCATTTCCAGCACTATTTAATATAGAAATTACGGGCCGGCTGAGTCCTCGGAGCGTATATTCGCGCATCGGGGGCGTCTCTTCGAGAGAGCGTCAGGCCATGATCAGAGGCAAAAACGTGATGGCGGCGTTGCGGCGCGACGTGTCCTTCGTCTGGCACGCCGTGATCGTCGTCATGTTCGTCGGCTTTGCCAGCCTTGCCGTCGCCGCCGCGCTGCTCGACCTGATGGCGATCCGCCACTAGCGAATCGGCGGCGGATAGATGTGCTGCTGCCCGTTGAAATCCTCGATCACAAAATTTTCGCCGCCGCTTCCCGCGCCGCGCTCGAGATAGTTCGGGCCGATCGGCGATTTGCCGAAGCCGCCCGGAATATCCAGCACATAACTCGGCTGGCACAGGCCCGACAGACGCCCGCGCAAGGCGCGCATCAGGCTTTGTCCGGTGGCGATGCCCGTGCGCAGATGCGACGTGCCGGGCGCGAGATCCCCGTGATGCAGGTAATAGGGCTTGATGCGGCATTCCACCAGCGCGCGCATCAAGGCACCGAGCGCCGCGGGCGTGTCGTTGACGCCAGCCAGCAACACTGACTGCCCGAGCAACACCAACCCGGCATCCGCCATGCGCGCGACGGCGAGGCGCGCCGCCGGCGTCAGCTCGCGCGCATGGTTGACGTGGATGGCGACATACGTCGCCTTGCCGCTGGCCTTCATCGCCCGCACCAATTCCTTCGTGATGCGGTTCGGTTCGGCGACCGGCATGCGGGTGTGGATGCGCACGATCTTGACATGCGCGATGCCGCTCAGCGCTTTCATCGCGGCGCGCAGCCGGCGTGGCGAAACCACCAGCGGGTCGCCGCCGGTCAGGATCACCTCCCAGATCTCGGGGCGGGCGCGGATGTAATCGAGCGCGCGCGCCAGCGCCGCAGCCGACAGCGCCTTGGCCTTGCCGGGTCCGACTTTTTCGCGGCGGAAGCAGAAACGGCAATAGACGGCGCAAGTCCCGTTGAGCTTGAGCAGCACGCGGTCGGGGTAGCGGTGCACGATGCCTTCCACCGGACTATGGGCGTCATCGCCGATCGGATCGGCAAGCTCCGCGGCGCTCTGCTCGAGCTCCGCCGCATCGGGCACAAACTGGCGCGCGATCGGATCGTGCGCATCGTTGCGGTCGATCAGCGCCGCCAAGGCCGGCGGCAGCGCGACGGCGTAGCGCGCCGCGACTTTCTCAAGGGCGCCGAGCCGGGCTGGCGGAACGAACCCGGCATCGCAGAACTGAGCTGGCGTGCGCAACGTTCGGCGTTCTGTTTTCATCTCAGCATCTCCATGCGTCATGGCCGGGCTCGTCCCGGCCATCCCGATCAGGATGGCAAAACCCTGTCCATCCAAGCGGGATGCCCGGCACAAGGCCGGGCATGACCAATCAAGAATCAATCACCGGTGTCCATATCACCTGCTCGATACGGGGCGCTCCTGTCGCCAGCATCACCAGCCGGTCAAAACCGAGCGCGATGCCACTGGCCGCCGGCATGACAGCAAGCGCGGCAAGAAAATCTTCGTCCAGCGGATAGCGCTCGCCATGGATGCGCTTCTTTTCCTGCATCGCCGCCGCGAAGCGCGCGCGCTGCTCGGCGACGTCAGTGAGTTCGCCGAATCCGTTGGCGAGTTCAACTCCGCAGGCATACAGCTCGACTCGCTCGGCCACCTTGTCGCTGCCAGGCTTCGCCCGCGCCAGCGCCGCCAGCGGCAACGGATATTCGTAAAGAAACGTCGCGCGTCCAAGCCCCAGATGCGGCTCGACCCGCTCGGCGAGGATGCGGCTGAAAATATCGCCCCAAGTATCATCGGCGGCAATCGTCACGCCCGCTTTGCCGGCCGCGGCCGCCAGCCGCGCCCGGTCACCTTTGCCGGCGGCGACCGTCGCCAGCACATCGATCCCGGCATGGCGCGCGAAGGCTTCCGCGACGCTCAGGCGCTCGGGCTCGGCAAAGGGATCGACGGTCTTGCCGCGAAAGCTGAATTGCCGGGTGCCGGCCGCGCGCGCTGCCTCCCCCATCAGCGCCGCGCAGTCCGCCATCAGCGTCTCATAGGGTTCGTTCGCCCGGTACCATTCGAGCATGGTGAATTCCGGGTGATGCAAGGCGCCACGCTCGCGGTTACGGAACGCCTTGGCGAATTCGAAGATGCGGGTCTCGCCCGCCGCCAGCAGCTTCTTGCAGGCAAATTCCGGCGAAGTGCGCAGATAAAGCGGGCCTCGCCCGCCGCCCGGTGCGATCAGTTCGGTGGCGAAGGCGTGCAGATGGGTTTCGTTGCCGGGCGAGACCTGCAGCGCCGCCGTCTCCACCTCGACGAAATCGCAACCCGCAAACCACGCCCGCACGGCCGCCATGATACGGCCGCGCGCCAGCAGCAGCGGCCGGCGGTCGGCATGGGCGCTTTTTCGCCAAAACGGCGGGTCTTGCGCCACGTTTACCTCGGCGCGATCGCTGCCGGGAAGGACTGGCATCGCGCGCCAGGATCGCTATGGTGCGGCCCGAATCCGCGGCCGGGCGCCGCTTCCCAATCAAGGATCGTTCTCGTGAAGGTCATCGCCAGTCAGCTCCGCAAGGGCAATATCGTCGATATCGACGGCAGGCTCTATGTCGTCCTCACCGCGGAGAATTTTCATCCCGGCAAGGGTACCCCCACCACCCAGGTCGATATGCGCCGGATTTCCGACGGCGTGAAGACCTCGCAGCGCTACAAGACCACCGATCAGGTCGAGCGCGCGCACGTGGAGGACCACGAATTCTCTTATCTGTACAAGGATGGCGACGGCTTCCACTTCATGAACCAGGAAAACTACGAGCAGGTTCAGGTGCCGGCCGACGTCGTCGGCGACTACGAGAAATACCTGCAGGAAGGCATGGTGGTGAGCATCGCCACACACGAGGGCAACCCGGTCTCCATCGAAATCCCGCAGAAGGTGACGCTGGAAATCACGGACACCGAGCCGGCGATGAAGGGGCAGACTGCCTCGGGCTCGTTCAAGCCGGCGATGCTGTCGAACGGCGTGCGCACCATGGTGCCGACGCACATTCTCGTCGGCACCCGCGTGGTGGTGAGCACCGCCGACGGCTCTTACGTCGAGCGGGCGAAGGATTGAGTTGGGCGTTGGCGCTGAGGCAAACGTACTTCCCTCTCCCCTTGCGGGAGAGGGTGCCTGAGCGGAGGCGAAGCCGAGCGAAGGCGGGTGAGGGGTCATCGCCTCACGCAAGCTCGGACCCCTCACCCGGCTCGCGCTCGCGCTCGCTATCGCTCCGCGCGATCCACCCTCTCCCACAAGGGGAGAGGGAAGAGAGATCGCCGAACGCTCTAAACCTTACACCGCGCTCTACACCCGCACGCTCGCCCGCACTTCCTGGGGAAACAGATCGTCCGGCGTCAGTTGCTTTGCGGTGACGCCCTGCGCGTGCGCAAAGCGGCAGAAGGCTTCGAGCGTCTTGCGGTTTGCGTCCAGCCCATAGGGAAACGGATCGTCGCCGAAATTCTTGGCGTATTCGCTGACGATCGATGCCGACCACGGCACCGGGATGCGCGAGGCGGTCAGATCGCCGATGCGCTCCAGGCTGCGCGCCTTTGCCTGCTCGAAAGCCTTAAGCAGGTTCATCGCCGCCCAGGGGTAGCGCTCGAACACCGCGCGGCGTAGCGCGATGACGTGCATGATCGGATAGATGCCGGTCCGCGCGTAATAGCTCATTTCATCGGCGCGATAATCGGGATAGAGCCGCACCACCTTGCCGCCGCCGGAATGAAACGCGTCCGGCACGCGCGCCGAAATCGCCGCATCGATTTCGCCCGACAGCAGCATGGCGGATAGGCTGGTGTCGCGCCGTTGGCTGTACTGGATCCCCGGCGGCAGCTTGAACTCGACTTTCTCTTCGCGGCCGGCCTGGTTCATGCCGGCCTGCACCCATTTGATTTTGCGCAGATCGACGCCGGCGCTCTCGCTTAAGTACCCGCGCGCATAGATGCCGGCGGTCTGCGCCCATTCCGGAATGCCGACGCTTTTGCCTTCCAGGTCCTTCGCCGTGGCGATGCCGCGGTCGGCGCGCACGTAGAAGGCCGAGTGGCGGAAGACGCGCGAGGGAAATACCGGGATGCCGACGAAGGGCGAATTGCCTTGCGCGGCGTAAGCGATGAATTTGCCGAAAGACAATTCCGATACGTCCCATTCGCGGTTTTTGATGAAGCGGAAGAAAATTTCCTCGACCGGCAGCACGAAAGCCGTCAGCACGATTCCTTCCGCGCGCACCACGCCGTTCACCACATCGCGCACGTGGTCGTAGTCGGTGGTGGCGAGCGTCAGGTGCAGCCGGGCGGTGCCGCCGTTTTCGATGATTTCCGGCTCGCGGTCGGCGCCCGCTGCCGCCATCCTGCCCGCCTCGTTAACCGTCATGGCGCTATTCCTCGCTGCGACAACCGGCCGGCCTTCAACGGCCGCGGCGGTAACCTATACCAGCGTTCGACCCTTGTGTGCGCGAGTCCGATATCATTAACTCCCCGGCCGTGAATCATCGGGCGCCCGGCTGGCGGGCCGAGCGAGGAATTGCTTGCTGAAACGTGCCGCTCTCGTCGCTTTTGCACTGCTCATCAGCGCTCCCGCACCCGCCAGTGAGATGGAAAGCCCCATCGTCACGGTGAGCGGCGTGAATTGGGATGCCGCGGCGGCGAGTTTGTCCGAGCGCGGGACGGGCACCTCGGCGGAAGCTTTTGCCCGGCTCAATGCCTCGACCGAAAAGCGCTTTGCCGGCATCGCCAAGAGCGCGGTGCCGGTGCTGCTGCCGTTCGACGTCGAAGCCTTTGGCAGGGACATGGCCGACGGCAAGCCCGAAGCCGAGACCTCCGACAAGTATTTCGGCGATTTTCATCCCACCAAATTCTTCCTGCCCGGGCCCGCCGGTTACGACGCGACATTCACGTTCGACGCCGACAGCGCCGGCATAGAAACCCATTTCAGGAAACCGGTCGAAGTCGAAATTTCCGGCGCCGCCTTTGTCTACGCGCTTGATGGGCCGAGCTACCAAGAAGAGTCCGTTCCGAATGGACTGGAACAACAGTTTCCAGGCATACGCCGTGTCTTGCGCGACTCGCACGTGCGTTACGTGTTCACGCGTTTCGGCGTCCCCTACGTCTTGTCGATCCAGTGCTACGATCGGCACACGTCCTCGCGCCAACTCTCCTGCCGGCACGCCGACCCGGTGGCGGTCCGGTTTCTGCGGCTGCTGCAAACCGCCGGCGGCAGCCCGGAAAAAATCGAACAACCGAAACTCGACATCAGCCGGCCGGCAAAGCAGTCCGATACTTTCACCTACTTCAGTCCGGGCGATCTGATCGAGAAAACCGGCTGGAACAGATTGCCCGGCCGCGCCGATTATCATGTCTACGCGCGCATGCGTTTTCCCATCGCCGATGCGCCGGCTTACGTGAAGTCGCAGTCCTTCATGCCCTGGGGCAATTGCTATCGCACCGGCATTTCCGGACACATGGGCAGCAAAGGCGCCCAGTACCGTTGCCGGCGCAACGACAAGCAACTGGTGTTCGACGAGTCGGCGCCGGAGAATTTCACCTATCCGTGGCGCGACAATTTCTGCGAAGTGCGTGAGTACGTCGTCGGCCAATGCCCCGGCGGCTACGGCCACCAGGGTGAGGATATTCGTCCCGCAACGTGCGTCATGCGCCAATCCTTCGACGACCGCTGCCTGCCCTATCAGCACAACGTGGCCGCCGCCGCCGACGGCCTCATCCGCCGCATGCGCGGCGATCTGGCGGCCTATCTTGTGGTCAACAACGACAACGAGCACGTGCGCTTTCGCTACCTGCACATGAATCCGAAATTCATGGATGCCGACGAATTGTTCAACGGCCGGCACGTGAGCGCCGGCGAGATCATCGGCAAGGTCGCGACCTGGGGCGATTACGCCAGCGGTACGTCGTATCACCTGCACTTCAACATCCAGGTGTTCACCAATGTCGGCTGGGTTTGGGTGAACCCGTATATGACCTTGGTCGCGGCCTATGAGCGACTGATCGGCGAGCGCGGCGTGGAAATTCCGCTCGGCGAGCCGGAGCCGCCGGTCCCCGACAAGCCGCCCGTGCTCATGCCCAATCTGCCGCGGCTGCCGGCCGAGGGTTCGGGGCCGGCGCGGGAACGCTCCGAACGCGCCCGGTCGCATCACCGGCACCACATCCGGCGCCACGGCCGCTACCGTCACCACAGACCTCATCGGCGCCGGCATCGCAGCGACGACTAAAGGTCGCAACGGCCTTTGCCGCCACATTGTGTGCGCGTAGCCAGCCCATAGAATGCGGCCATGGCGCGATTCTCATGCGAACCCGGCGCGCGAGCGCCTTGGCTGAGCCGCCGCGCCTTCTTCACCGGCGCGTTCGGCGCCGGCTTGAGCCTTGCCTACGGCGGACAAGTGCGCGCTAACCGGCCAGCGGCATTCGTGCATTGGGTTGCGACGTTCCGCGCCCGCGCCATCCAACGCGGCATATCGGCGGCGACCTATGACCGGGTGATGGGAGCAGTCTCGCCCGACACCAGCGTCTACGCACAAGTCCAGGCGCAACCGGAATTCACCGAGCAACTCTGGCAGTATATCAACCGCCGCTGCTCGGACTGGCGGGTGATCACCGGCAAAGAGCGCGCAAAGGAATACGCCGGCCTGCTCGGCCGCATCGAGAAAGATTACGGCGTCGACCGCTATCTGATGCTGGCTTTTTGGGGGATGGAATCCTCCTTCGGCGACGTCATCACCAATACGAAATACATGCGCCCGGTGATTCCGGCGCTCGCCGCGCTCGCCTGGGGCGAGCCGCGCCGCCGCCGCTACTGGCAGGCCGAGCTGCTCAATGCGCTGGTCATCGTCGATCGCGGCTGGGCCAAACCGTCCGAAATGATCGGCTCCTGGGCCGGCGCCATGGGTCATACACAATGGATGCCGGAGGTGTGGCTCAACATGGGCGTCGATTACGACCATGACGGCCGCGCCAATCCTTTCGGCAAGCCCGACAATTCATTTGCCGGCACCGCGCGCTATCTGGTCGAACGCGGCAAATATCGGCGCGGCGAAGCTTGGGGCTGCGAAGCGACGATCCCGGCGAAGCAGCATCGGCTCGCCAACAACCGCACCATGCGCGCTTACGAGAAATGGCACGCGCTCGGCGTGCGCCGCGCCGACGGCAAAGCTTTCGCGCGCCCGCACGACCAGGTGAAACTGTGGCTGCCGGTCGCTGGCGGTCCTGCTTTTCTCATTGGGCAGAATTTCCGCGCGGTCTATTCCTACAATCCATCGACCAGCTACGCGCTGGCGCTCTGCCATCTCGGCGACCTGATCCGCGGCGAGCCGCCGCTGCACCAGCAATTCCCCGGTGGCGAGCGCATTCCGACCGTGGCCGAGGTCAAGGAAATCCAGCGCCGCCTGACCGAGCGCGGCTTTTCGACCGGCGGCATTGACGGACGCACCGGCAGCGGCACCATCAAGGCCGTGTTGGCGTTTGAGAAAAAGGTCGGCATGACGCCGGCCGACGGCTATATCGGTTTGAAGGTTCTGGCCCGGTTGCGTCAAAGCCCGTGATCCGGTTCAAATGCCGCCCGGCCGCCGCTGAGAGCGGCCAAAGCGCGGGGAACCAGTGTCCAAATCCAAGCCGGATGGCGCCAGAACGCCTGATGATGCATCGATCGCGGCGCTAGACCGCCCACTTCCAGCCGGCGTCAACGCCGCGCAATTCGGCAGCGACGTCGCGGCCGATGCGCTGCGCGCCCTCGACATCCCCTATATCGCGCTCAATCCCGGCGCCAGCTATCGCGGCTTCCACGACAGCATCGTCAACTATCTCGGCAATCGGCAGCCGCAAATGCTGCTCTGCCTGCACGAGGAAGCAGCCGTCGCCATCGCGCAAGGCTATGCCAAGGTCACCGGCAGAGCGATGGCGGTGGCGGTGCATTCCAATGTCGGGCTGATGCACGCCACCATGGCGATCTTCAACGCCTGGTGCGACCGCATGCCGATGGTCATCCTCGGCGCCACCGGCCCGGTCGATGCCGCCAAGCGCCGGCCGTGGATCGACTGGATCCACACCGCGCGCGACCAGGGCGCGCTGATCCGCGGCTACAGCAAATGGGACGACCAGCCGGCGTCTCCTGCGGCGGCGCGCGAAGCGATTTTGCGCGCCGGCTGGATCGCCAACACGGCGCCGTGCGGACCGACTTACGTCAATCTCGACGCCGGCATGCAAGAGGAAAAGCTCGCCGAGCCGGTGGCGCCGATTGACACCAAACGCTTCATGCCAGCGGTCGAGCAGGCGGCGGCGGAAAACGCGATCGAGCAGGCCGCCGATCTGCTGCGCAACGCCAAGCAGCCGGTGATCCTCGCCGGACGGGTATCGCGCGATATGGACGCCTGGAATGCGCGTGTGGCGCTGGCCGAGCGCCTCGGTGCGCGGGTCGTCACGGATTTAAAAATCGGCGCCGCCTTCCCGACCGATCATCCGCTGCACGCGGGCGCGCCCGGCACCATCGCGCCGGTGCCGGAAGCGGCCGATGCGTTGCGCGCGGCCGATGTCATTCTCAGCCTCGACTGGGTCGATATCGCCGGCACGCTCAAGCACATCGGCGGCAGCGCCGCCAAGATCGTCCAGGTGTCGATCGACCACCAGCTGCACAAAGGCTGGAGCATGGACTATCAGGGCCTGCCGCCGGTCGATGTGCTGATCGCCTGCGAGCCGGATGCGGCGGTGCCCGCGCTCATCGAGGCGCTGGGGCCGGCCAAGCCGCGCCTGGTGGCGGAGCGCAAGAGCGAACCGTTCAAACCCGCCGGCGACAAGCTCACCGTCGATCATCTCGCCGATGCCTTGCGCCGCGCCATCGGCGAGCGTCCTGCTTCGCTCACCCACCTCTCGTTGTCGTGGAACGGCGCCAGCTGGCCGTTCCGCCACCCCTTGGACTTTCTCGGCGGCGACGGCGGCGGCGGCGTCGGCGGCGGCCCCGGCATCTCCGTCGGCGCCGCGCTGGCGCTCAAGGGCTCAGGCCGGCTGCCGGTTGCGGTCTGCGGCGACGGCGATTTCCTCATGGGCGTGACCGCGCTATGGACGGCGGCGCATTACCGCATTCCGCTGCTGATCGTGGTCGCCAATAATCGCTCCTTCTTCAACGACGAGCTGCATCAGGAACGCGTCGCCCGCATGCGCAACCGCCCGGTGGAAAACCGCTGGATCGGCCAGCGCATTTCCGAGCCCGATATCGACCTAGCCAGCATGGCGCGCGCGCAAGGCGCCACCGGGTTCGGCCCGGTGAACGCGATCGGCGATCTGGCGCCCGTGTTCGCCAAAGCCATCGCCGCGGTCGAGGCCGGCGCGTGCGCGGTCGTCGATGTGCGCGTCGAACCGGGCTACACCGCCGCCATGACCGCGGTGATGACCCGCAAGAGCGAATAGATGCCGCCGACAGCCAACCGGACGGACAACGCCATCCTGGTGGTGGACGACATTGTCGTGCGCTTTGAGACACCAGAAGGGCCAATCACCGCGGTCGAGGACGTCTCTTTCAAGGTCGGCCCCGGCGAATTTCTTTCGGTGATCGGGCCGTCCGGCTGCGGCAAGACCACGCTGTTCAACGTGATCGGCGGGCTTCTCGGCAATCATCAGGGCCTCGTCAGCGTCGACGGCGAGACCATCGCCGGCCCGCACAAGTCGATCGGCATGGTGTTCCAGGAGGAATCCACGTTCCCCTGGCGCACGGTGACCGACAACGTCGCCTTCCCGCTCGAGCTCGTCGGCATGCCGCGCGCCAAGCGCGTTGAGCGCGCGCGCCACTTCATCGCACTGGTCGGCCTCGACGGCTTCGAGAACCGCTACCCCGGCGAATTGTCCGGCGGCATGCGCCAGCGCGTTTCGCTGGCGCGCACGCTCGCTTCGGAGCCGAAGATCCTGCTGATGGACGAACCATTCGCCGCGCTCGACGAGCAGACGAGGCTGTTGCTCGGCGACAAGGTGCTGCAGATCCAGCAGCAGTTGAAGCAAACCACGCTGCTGATCACTCACAACATCACCGAAGCGGTGCAGATGTCCGACCGCATCTTGGTGATGACCTACCGCCCCGGCAAGGTGAAGCGCATCGTCGACATCAAGCTGCCGCGCCCGCGCACTTCCGAAATCGTCGGCAGCGAGGACTTCGGCCGCTACGTCGCGCAAATCTGGAACGACCTGCGCGAGGAAGCGAGCCGCGGCATGCGCGACGAGGAAGCGCACGTGCTGCACCACGAAAGCACCTCGTCATGACGATCGCCGCGCCGGCAGCGCAGGGCCCCGCCTATCGCGTGGCGCCGGGCGTGGTCGGGGTTGCCAGCGTCGCCGCCTTCTTCCTGATCGCCGAGTTGCTCATTCAGGTCGGCGTTATCAACCGCTTCATCGTGCCGCCGCCGTCGGAGGTCGTCGCAAGCTTCCGCCGCATCATCGTCGAAGAGCACCTGCTGCGCCGCTTTTTGTTCACCGCCGCCGAATGCCTAGCCGCCGGCCTCCTGCTCACGGTTTTCGGCGTTATCGGCGGCGTACTCATGCACCGCTTCAAGCTGCTACAGCGGGCTTGCGAAACATGGGTCGCCGCCTTCGCCTCGGCACCGGTGGTGCTGACCTATCCGCTGTTCATGGTGATCTTCGGCCGCAATGCCTGGACCATCGTCATGATGGCATTCGTCGCCGCCCTGCCGCCGGTGATCCTGAAGACCATCGAGGGCATCTCCGGCACCCGCAAGGTACTGGTCAATGTCGGCAAAAGCTTCAATCTCACCGGCCCGCAGCAGTTCTGGAAAATTCTGTTTCCCGCCGCGCTGCCGACCATTTTCGTCGGCGTGCGGCTCGGCCTGATCTTTGCGCTGATCAACGTGGTCGGCGTCGAATATTTGATCAACTACGGCGGCCTCGGCCAGCTCATCGCCGATCTCGCCGAGCGTTACGACCTCGGCGGCACCTATGCGGCGGTGATCGTCGTGATCCTGGTGAGTGTCTTGTTCTTTATGACGCTGGAGCGGATCGAGCGATGGCTGAGACCGGGCGATTGATCCAGGCCGCGGCCCCGGCGCCGGCATTCAGCCCGGTAACGTTGCTGCGCGTCGCCATCATCCTCGCGGTGCTGGCGCTGTGGGAGTTCCTCGCGCATTCGGGCTGGCTCTACCGCGACGTGGTGCCCTCGCTCGGCCGGATCGGCGGCGCGCTTTTCGACCTGCTCGTGCGCGGCAGCTATTATTTCAATCTCGGCGTCACCGGCGCCGAAATCGGCACGGCGCTGCTGATCGGCGGGCTGTCCGGCCTCGCCGTCGGCATTCTGCTCGGCGCCAACCGTTATCTGGCGAAAGCCTTTGAGGGCTATCTCTATTACCTCGGGCCGACGCCCAAGATCATCTTCCTGCCGATCATGATCATGTGGTTCGGCATCGGCCCAGCCTCCAAGGTGGCGATCGGCACGATGTCATGTTTCTTTCCGGTCGCTCTCAGCGTGGCCGCCGGCATGCGCGGAATCGACAAGGTGCTGATCCGCGTCGGCAAAAGCTTCCGCGCCAGCACCTGGCAGATGATCGTGAAAATCTATCTCCCGGCCATGCGTCATCCGGTCATCAACGGCCTGCGCATCGGCTTCGGCGTGGCGCTGATCGGCACGCTGCTGGCGGAGACGATTCTGTCGAACAAAGGCATCGGCTTTCTCATCATCAATGCCTACAGCACCTTCGACATGCCGCGCATGTACGCCAATCTTATCGTGCTATTCGTGCTCTCGATCGGCGCCAATGCGCTGATCGGACGCCTGGGCGGGCTTGAAAGCATTAAGCGCAATTAAGGCGGCGAACGGCAGTCATTCACGGCGGCGGCGGATCAAAGCCCGCTTCTTTCCAGGCGCCGCGGTTTTCCGGCGCGGCCATGAATTTGACGAAAGCGGCCGCGGCCTCGCCGCTGCCGCTGGTCGGCGCGCCGCCGTAAACGATGGTGAGATCGATGCCCGCCGGCAGCGCTCCGACGACCGCGAGCCCTTTGACAGAGGCGACTTCACTCGCCGGATAGATGCCGATTTCCGCTTCGCCGGTCGCAACCAATTGCACGCCGCCGTCGAGCGCCGGTTTGTGAATGACTTTCTTGGCCATGGCATCGGCGATGCCGAGCTGCTCCATTACCTTGCCCATGTGGGTGCCGCTTGGCGTCTTGCCGGGCGTCGCATGCACCACCGAACGCGCCGCCAGCATTGCCGCGCGAAACTTCTCCTTGGTCGAGATATCGGGCTTTGCCGCGCCATCTTTCACGACCACGCTGATGCCGACAATTCCGAAGGTGGCGCGGCTATCGGCACGCACTTTGCCGTCTTTGGCGAAGCCATCGAGCACAGGCACCGGCATGACCAGCACATCGGCCTTTTCGCCGGCGGCGAGCTTCTCCCGCAGCGCCGTGATGACCGCATAGGTGAACTTGACCTTGTGGCCGGTCAGTTGCTCGAATTTAGGCGTGAGTAGCGCAAACACTTCCTTCGGCGCGCCGCCGCTCATTACGTGAATTTCGCTAGCCGATGCTGACATGGTGATGACCGTGACGGCGCAGAGTGCAACCAATCCCAACAGGCCTTTCATTGGCGCCTCCTGGATTGAACTAAAGCTTGAAGGCCTCCAGCGTGCCGGGGTGGAACAGCTCTTCCACCTTGACCAGCCGTGGCGAAAGACCCTGGCTGTGGTGATGCCTGAGGAACGTTTCGAGCGTCTTGCGGTTGGCCTCGGCGCCATAGGACCAGAAATCCTCGCCCATCAAAGCGCGCGCTTCCATCAGCCGCTCCTCGACGAAGGGCAGCGTCACTTTCGTGGCCGAAGTGTCGCTCAATTGCGCCAGCGCCACCGCTTTGGCCTGTTCGAACGCTTTGAACACCGCGCCCGGCAGCCAGGGATGCTGCTCGGCGAGCGAGCGGCGCACGCCGACCAGATGCATGATCGGGAAAACGCCGCTGCGTTTAAAGTAGTCCTTGGCGGCCGCCACGGGATCGGGAAACAGCCAGCCGACATTCGGCGTGTTCTTCGGCAGCGCCGGCGGCCGCGGCGCGATGAAGCCGTCGATGGCGCCGTCGCGCAGCAGCGCCGAAATCGATTGGCCCTTGGGCGCGTCTGCGAGCTTCACATCGGCCGGCAGCGTGATCGAGATCTTCTCCGGCCGGTCGGCGTCCTCGATGCCGCCGCGCACCCAGAGGATGTCGGACGGTTTGACGCCGTGATCGTCCTGCAGAATGGCGCGCGCCCACACATTGGCGGTCAGCTGATATTCCGGCACGCCGACCTTCTTGCCCTTGAGGTCCTGCGGTTTTTTGATGCGGTCGGTGCGCACGTAGATCGAGGTGTGGCGGAAGGCGCGCGAGACGAAAGCCGGCACGCCGACATAGGGGCAATTGCCTTGCGCTGTCTTGACCGTGAAACTCGACAGCGACAATTCGCAAATGTCGAACTCGGCGTTGCGGAAGGCGCGGAAGAATATCTCTTCCGGCGACAGCGTCATGCAGGCCGGCCGCACGCCGTCGATCGGCACTGAGCCGTCGATCAGCGCGCGCGTGCGGTCATAGGGGCCGACCGCGAGCGAAAGCGTCAGTTTGGCCATGAGGGTCCCGGATCGAATTAAGCGCCGCAGTCATAAGGGATACGGCGCGACAAGGCAAAGCCGCGACGGCGCGAAAGCTCAGCTCGGCTGGTTCTTGAGGAAATCGCGGAAGCTGCCCTTCTCGTAGGCCTTCTCGCGCACGAAGCGGAACATGGCGAGGAAGTCGTCGGGCAGCATATAGCCGGGGGCGCGCGCCACCTCGCGCTTTTGCGGCGCCAGGTCCTTGAGCGGCCCGGCGCGTTCGGCAAAGAATTGGAAGGTCGGTGTAAAGCGCACGCCATATTTCGCAGCAAGCGCTTTTTCCGTCAATTGTTCGCCGTCAAAATCGGTCACCTTGAGCGAGCCGATAATGTTGAGTTGCAGCACCTCGAAATTGGCCTTGATGTAATCGACGATGCGTGTTTGCGCGAAATTGACGACGTGCGTCTCTTTGCAATAGGGGCAGCCTTTCAGCTCCCAACTGATGACGAAACGCTTACCCGCTTTGTGGGCGTCTTCCAAATCGTCGGCGAGGTTGAGGAAACTGTCGAGGAACCAGGGCTCCTTATAAAGGCCGTCGGCGGTCAGCACCGGCCCTTCGGCGCGCGCTGGCAAGGCCGCAAATGCAGTCGTTGCAGCGGCACCGAGCAGTAAATCCCTGCGGGTCATCGGCATATTGTAGCCTCGTCAACCAAGCCCGCAGCTTGTACACCGCCGGCCAACTCTCGGGTTATATTCGTAGAAATATATATTTGAGGTCGGAAGGTCTATATCCTCCGCCTTAATTGGGTGAACGGTCATGCTTGCCTGCATTGCACGCGCCGCATTCCTCGGCATTGCCCTTTTCGCCGCCGGCGGCGCGGCGGCCGACGATCTGGCCGACTTCAATGCCGCGGTGGAACAGGCCTCCGCCCATAACCGCGTGGCGCTCGGCTATCTGCGCACCGGCAATATCGATCTCGCCGCGATCGAGTTCGACCGCTTGCGCACGGCCTGGGGCAAAGTCAGCGAGCGCAAGCAGCCGAAGGTCTTCGACGGCAACCCGCTCTATGTGACGGTCATGACCGACATCGCCACCCAGTTGGTCGCCGCCGACATGATGCTCAATTCGGGCCGGCCGCAGGTGATGCGGCAGGCGCTCGATGCAATCCGCGACGATCTCTACAAGTTGCGCAAGTCGGCCGGTATCGTGGTGCTCGCCGATTGCGTCCGTGATGCAACCAGCGCCCTGGATGCGCTGATGGTTTACAACGACGAGAAGCTTGACCTGAGCAAGCCGGAGACGCGGTCCGCGATCGCCGCCAAAGCCGGCGTGTATCGCAACGTGCTCGACCGCTGCGACGGTACGGCCGGGGAGACCGTGCGCCAGAGCGCCGAGTTCCGCCGCCTCATCGACGGCGCCAAGAATGGCCTTGAGCCCTTGCCGCACGCGCTCGAGACGCGCGATGCCGGCCAATTGCATCGCATCCTGATCGAGCTGCGTTCGTTCGACAATCTGCTGGCGTTTCGCTTCGGTTAGTCAGCCGATTTTGCCGAGCGCCGGAAAGGTCTCGATCAGCCAGTTGGCGATGGTCGGCATCTGCCCGGTGAAGATCAAGACGCCGGCAACGACCAGCAAGACGCCCATGGCCTTCTCCACCAGACCGAGCCGCGCTCGGAAGCGCCGGCTCCAGCGCATGAAGGCGGAGGCGAAAGCGGCCGCCACCAGGAACGGCACGCCGATGCCGAGCGAGTAGATAAACAGCAGCCGCGCGCCCTCCCCGACGCTATCTTGCGCACCGGCCATCAGCAGGATCGCCGCCAGCACCGGTCCGACGCACGGCGACCAGCCGAAGCCGAAGGCAAGCCCGATCACATAGGCGCCGAACAATCCGGCCGGCTTCGCAGCGACCCCGACGCGGGCGGTGCGGTCGAGCAAGGGAATGCGGATCACATGCAGGAAATGCAGGCCCATCAGGGTAATGAGCGCGCCGGCGATATAACCGAGCACCCCGAGCTGGGCGGTCACCGCCTGCCCGATCCAGGACGCGGTGGCGCCGAGCGCCACGAACACGGTTGAGAAACCGGCGACGAAACAGAGCGCCACCAGCAACACCCGGCCGCGAACCTTGGCCTGCCCTTCGTTGCGCAGTTCGTCGACCGACACGCCGCCCATATAGGCTAGGTAAGGCGGCACCAATGGCAGCACGCACGGCGACGCAAACGACAGCAACCCGGCCACAAAGGCGCCCCCGGCAGACACATCGAGACTCATTTATGCACCCCGCCGCATCGACATATTCACCTTCTGTGATATATTTACTGGCAGTTCAAGAGCGCCCCGATTCACCCGAGAAATAATCTTGGCGACGATCACCCGCATACCAGAATATTTTTCTCGCGCCGCGCTGATTGGCGCGACGTTTATCATCTTTGCGCTGGGTGATGCGCGCGCGGCTGAACTGGTGATGTTCGAGCAGGCCGGCTGCGAATGGTGCGAAACTTTCGATCGGGAAATCGCGCCGATTTATGCTAAGAGCGAGGAAGGCGTTCGCGCGCCGCTGCGGCGCGTCGATATCACGAAAGCGCCGCCGCCCGACCTTGCTTTCATCCAGGTCGAGCAATTCACGCCGTTGTTCGTGCTTGTCGACAAAGGCCGCGAAATCGGGCGCATTCGCGGCTATCCCGGCCCGGAAAGGTTCTGGATGCAACTCAGCGTGCTATTCGGGAAACTCGATGCCGCCAGACCGCAGGGCGAACGCGCGCAATTGCTTGACGATCAATGGCGCCGATTCAACTAATTATTTGTCGTCCGGCGCCGGCCGAACGCGACCCTTGGTGCAGAAATGGAATTAAACCGTCTGGAAAGCCGCGGCCGCATGCCCGATCTTGATCGCATGGTCGAGAACGCCAAACGTGCGAGCGATTTCCTCAAGGCGCTGGCGCACGAAAGCCGCCTGGTGATCCTGTGCATTCTCGCCGAAGGCGAAACTTCGGTGAGCGAACTGGAGCAGCAGCTCGGCCTGCGCCAGCCGACGGTATCGCAGCAACTGGCGCGGCTGCGCGCGGACGGGCTGGTGTCCACGCGGCGCAACGGCAAGACCGTTTATTACAGCCTGGCCAGCGAGGAGGCGCGCGTCATCATCGGCGCCGTCTACGACGTTTTCTGCCGCAAGGCGCGCAAACGCTGAGGGAGCCATTGCAGGAAGCGCGAGCGCCCGATAGATGTGGCGCTACTTGGTCGAGGCATGGCAATGTTGGGACTTGAAAGCGAACGCGAGGAAGATGGCCGCTGGCTCGCAGAAGTCAAAGCGCTCCCGGGCGTTATGGCTTATGGCGGCACCGATGCCGAGGCCCGCGCCAAAGTGAAATCGTTAGCCCTGCGCGTGATCGCCGACCGCCTCGACAACGGCGAACCGTTGCCGCACGAAATCGCTAAGATATTCGAGACGGCATGAGCCGCTGGCCGGCGGCGAGGGCCCAACGCGTCCTCGGCGCACTGCAGCGGATTGGCTAGACGATCAAGCGGAAAACCGGCTCACATCGTACCCTGCACCGGCCAAACTATCCCGATTACGTCTTCGCCTTCCACGATGGCGAAGAGATCGGGCCTCGCATGCTCGCGCGCATTGCCAAACATACCGGACTGAAACCAGAAGATTTATGACTGGCGCCGGTGCACGGCGATGATTTGTTCGGCCGCCGCAACGCCGGTCAGATAGCCGCCATGCGCGGTGGAAAAATCGTGCGCTGAGCAGGCTTCTCCGGCAAAAAACAGCCGTTCGTCGACCGGCGCCGCCAGCAGCGCCCGGCAATCCGCCCTGCCCGGCAAAGCGTAAGAATAAGAGCCGCGCGCAAAAGGATCGCTGCCCCAGCAATGCATGTGATGTAAACTCAGCCGCTTGGCGAAATCGGCCCCGAACAAGGCAACCAGCTCCGACACGGCAAAATCGAAAAATGCGCGCGCCCCACCCGCCTCCAGCTCGCGCGCGAAGCTGCCGCCGAAATAGGCCTCGATCATCGGCCGCCCGAAAGGACGAAAATGATAGGTGGCCGTCGCCGTGCGATCGTGCCGGCCGAGCAAATGGGTGTCGGGTTCGAATTCTTCGGCGCCGTCGAATGACAGGAATAACTTGTCGGCCAATCCCAGCGGCAGACCGCCTGCCGCTTGCGTTTTCTCCGGCAGCGCCGGCGAGAACAGGCGCTCGTTAGCGGCGATCAGCGCGCTCGGCAGCGTGACGACAACTTTGTCGGCGCGAACGACGCCGTTGGCGGTCTCGACGCGCAGCCGCTTTTCGCTGTGATCGATGCAATGCACGGGGCAATTGAGAACGGCCGGCACATCCGCGCCATAGGCGGCGATCGCCGCGCCGTAGCCCTCGGCAACGCGCCAGTTCACCTCGGTGTCTTGGTAGTTTTCATAATCGCGCGCCGAAATGAGGTCGAGTTCGGCGCCACTAATGTAACTCGCAATCGCGTTGATCAGGTTGTTCCAGCGGCAATCCGGCTCGAGCGCGGCAGCGGCCGCAACGTCAGGATCGCGTTGACTGATGCGGCCCAAGCGCTGGTAAAAGGCATGAAAGGCTTCGCGATAGCTTTGCTGTTCGCTCAGCGGAAAACCGATAGGAAGCCCGGGCCGGCTCCAGGGCGGCGGCGTCTTGTCGACGGTAAAGCCCGCGCGCGCGGCGACCTGCGCCCAGGGATTGCGGTCGGCCGAATGCAGCCAGCCGCAACCGAGATCGAGCGCATAGCCCGATTGATCGACCACGGTAAAAGCGCGGCCGCCCAGCCGCGGGCGCGCCTCGATCAGTAGACAATCGATTTGCGCCTCGCGCAGCCGCCGGCCGGCGGCGATGCCGGCGGCGCCGCCGCCGATAATCGCGACTGCAACGTCACTATTGGGCATTCCGGGGGTCTGCTACGTCCACAAGCCGCATCTGCACGCGCTCCTCGCCCTGCCAGCGGTCGACGGCGAGCGAGCCCGCTGCATGTAGGGGTTGCCCGCGGCTTTCCAACAGCGCGCGGCCGAGCGGCGTTCCGGCGGCGCGGAAGGCGATTGCCGAGACGAATTTTCCATCGCCGGATTTGAACCGGGCGCGGATGTGGTTCTCCCCCACCGGATCGGCGTAAGCGACCGTATGCGCGGGCAGCGCCAGTATTGGCTCGGGGTTGCCGGCGCCATAGGGACCGGCGCGCGCCAACGTATTCGCCAGCGCCAGATCGACGCCGCCGGCTGCGAGCGCGCCGTCGATCAGCAGCGCTCTTTCGCGCCGCGCGGCCTCGACCGCGGGCCCGAGCGTCTCCTCCAAAAAGGCGCGGAAGGCGCCGATCGCATCCTGCTTGAGCGTGATGCCCGCCGCCATGGCGTGACCGCCGCCTTTGAGCGCCAAGCCGTCATGCACGGCCTGGCGCACGGCGCGGCCGAGATCGACCCCGGGGATCGAGCGCCCCGACCCGGTGCCGATGCCGTTTGCATCGAGCGCGATGGCAAAGGCCGGACGGCCGTAGCGCTCCTTCAGCCGCGCCGCCACCAATCCGACCACGCCGGGATGCCAGCCTTGCGCCGCGGTGACGATGACCGCGCCTTTGTCTTCGAGGCCGAGCGCAGCCATGGCCTCGGCTTCCGCTTGCGCCACGGTCGCGATTTCAATCTGCCGGCGTTCGCTATTGAGGCGGTCGAGTTCAGCGGCGATCGCCGCGGCGGCGCTCGGGTCCGCTTCCAGCAGCAGCCGCACGCCGAGATCGGCACGGCCGATGCGGCCGCCGGCATTGATGCGCGGCCCCAACAGGAACCCGAGATGCCAGGGCTCGGGCGGACCCGACAAGCGCGCCGCATCCATCAACGCCGTCTGCCCAATGTGATCGCGGCGGCGCAAGGCGATGAGCCCCTTGGCGACAAAGGCGCGGTTCAAGCCGGTCAACGGCACCACGTCGGCGACGGTGCCGAGCGCGACCAGGTGCAAAACCGAAAGCAGATCGGGTTCGCCGCGCTCGGTGGTCCAGAAACCACGCGCGCGTAACAGGCGCGTGACCGCGACCAAAGTGACAAAGACCAGGCCGACGGCGGCAAGATGGCCGAGCCCGGAGAGATCGTCGGCACGGTTGGGGTTGACGATGGCGACAGCCGGCGGCAGTTCTTCGTCGGCCTGGTGGTGATCGATCACCACCGCGTCGAGGCCAAGTTTCTTTGCTTCGCCCAGCGCATCGAGGCTGGTGGTGCCGCAATCGACCGTGATCAGCAATTTCACGCCGCGCGCGGCAAAATCGCGGATGGCGTCCACATTCGGCCCGTAGCCTTCGAAAATCCGGTCCGGGATATGAACGATTGGATCGAGCCCGCACTGACGCAGATAGCCGGCCAGCAGCGCGGAAGCGGTAGCGCCGTCCACATCGTAGTCGCCGAAGATGGCGACGCTTTCGCCGCGCGTAACGGCTTCGACGATGCGCGCGGCGGCCGCCTCCATGCCGGTGAGCACGTTCGGATCGGGCAGCAGCCGCCGCACGGTCGGATCGAGAAAAGCTTCGACGTCGTCCGGTTCGACGCCGCGGCCGGCGAGCACGCGGGCGAGCAATTCCGGCACGCCGTGGCGCTGCGCGATCATCGCCGCACGCGCCTGCCCGCGCGCATCGAGCCGGTCGCGCCAGGCGCGCCCGCTCGCCGACTTCTCGACGCCGAGGAAAAAGCGCTCGCTATCGCTGATTGCCATTGCCGGTACGGCCATGGATGTGACGCCTTAAGGAATCGGATTTCGCGTGATTGTGGAATATAGGGACGCGCGGCGCCAGCGCATCACCCCGCGATTTCCGCGTGAATCCGCAACAATTCCGCAATGGTCTTGGGAGCGCGCCGGCCAAAGCCGCACTCCGTCGCGATGGAGAATTTGTCCACATGCCGTTCGGCGGCGCTCAGCCGTTTGCGCGTGCCGGCGACGCCATCGGTGTAATGCACGAGGCCAAGGCTCAATTCGGTTTCCGGCTTGAGCCTGAGGCGGGCGAGCGGCGCAAAATAGGCGTCGTCGGAGCGATCGCGCGGCACCGGCATGTGAATGAGCTCGATGGTACGTTTGATGTCGGCCGAGAGGCGGTTCGCCATATCGACCATGTCGGCCATGTCGGTCGGCTCGACCACGTGCTTGTGGTTGGAATCGCCGTAGCAGAAGTGAAACATCAACTCGATGTCCGCTGGCACGTGCCCGGCGAGATCGGTGAGGATCGCCGAGAACCGCGCCAGCATTTCGCCGCGGTCTTTGCCGTAGGCGTTGGGCTCGTTGCGCTGCAGCCGCGCGAACACCGCGGAAGCCACATCGAACTGAATGGCGATCTGATCGTGCGGCAGCGCCGCCGCGATCTTGTCGATCTCAGCTTTGAGCGCCGCGTTGTAGACCGGATCGAGCGGCTGATGCAGGTCGTCCTGCAGGAACAGCCAGATCACCGAATGCGCCGGCACCAGGTCGATCTGAAAGCGGCAGTCCTTGGGGAGCCGGCCCTGCTTTTTGAGCGCGGCGAATTCCGCGTAAGACTGCTTGGCGATGTCGGCATAAAACAAATTGCCGAAGGTGACGTCCTTCACCGTCTTTCCAGGTTTCAGCCGGTAGCGGATGCGTGCCGTGCCGGTGGCATGAATGCGGAACAGCTCGTCCGATTTCTCCAACGCCGGATTGTCGGCGAAGACCGGCTCGAGCCAGGTGATCCAGTCGGAGCGCTCGCCCGTCTCGCCGTCGGGGATGCGTTTGAGCCGCGGGCCGAGGGCGGCGCCGACGGTCTCGAACACCTCGCGTGAATTACCCAGCGGCACGCTGCCGACGAGATGCACGGATCGCATGCGACAAGCCTCCGGCGCACAATGGCGCAGGCAGACTAGAAACGTGCCGCTGGCGATGACAAGGCAAACCGCAAAAGATTTCGCCCCGCATGGCAGGACAGCCGGCCGTGGGCGGCGTCCCGCAGCGATCAGTCCAGATGAAACTTGGCGAATTCGCGATGCTCGCCGACCACGCGGCGCACGGTGCCGGTGACCGAGCGCATCACCACCGTCTCGGTCTCGATCACGTGCTTGCCGAACTTCACCCCGGTGAGCATGGCGCCCGAGGTGACGCCGGTGGCGGAAAACAGACAGTCGCCGCGCACCATGTCCTCGATCTCGTATTTCTTCTTCGGGTCCTTGATGCCCATGCCTCGCGTGCGCTCGCGCAAGGCCTCGGTATCGATGACCAGCCGTGTCTGCATCTGCCCGCCGATGCAACGCAGCGCGGCCGCCGCCAGCACGCCCTCCGGCGCGCCGCCGACGCCGAGATAGATATCGATGCCGGTCTTGCTCGGTTCCGCGCAATGGATCACGCCGGCGACGTCGCCGTCGCTGATCAGCGAGACGGCGGCGCCGGTCTTGCGGATCGCCGCGATGGCGTCGGCATGGCGCGGCCGGTCGAGCAGCATGGCGGTGATCTCCGAGGGCTTCACGCCTTTGGCTTTCGCCAGTTGCATGATGTTCTCGTCGGCCGGCGCGTCGAGGTCGATGGTGCCCTTCGGATAGCCGGGGCCGATGGCGACTTTTTGCATGTAGCAATCGGGCGCGTGCAGCAGCGTGCCGGCATCCGCCATGGCGATCGTGGCAATCGCCCCCGGCATGTTCTTGGCACAGAGCACCGTGCCCTCGAGCGGGTCGACCGCGATGTCGACTTTAGGGCCATTCTTGGTGCCGACTTTTTCGCCGATGAACAGCATCGGCGCCTCGTCGATTTCGCCCTCCCCGATCACCACGGTGCCGTCGATCGGCAATTTGTTGAGCTCGCGGCGCATGGCGTCGACGGCGGCCTGGTCGGAGGCTTTGTCCCTGCCGTGGCCGCGCAGACGGGCGGCGGAAACCGCCGCGCGCTCGGTCACCCGCACGATTTCGAGGGTGAGAATGCGCTCCAGCAGTAGTTCGGGCTGGACGGTGATCGACGCCATTGTTCGCGCTCCCCTCGCGGTTCTGATGCGGTCAGAACTCAGTTCTTCTCAATCCGGATCACTTGCGGCGATCCCGAGATCACCCTATCGCGGCCCACCGCCGCAAGGGCCTTGCGCACCGCGTCCTCTGTGGTCGCATAAGTAATGAGGATAACGGGGACGGAACCGTCCTTCACCCCATTGGCATCACGTTTGTCGTGCCTTTGCACGATCAATTCCAGCGAAATCTTCTGCTGCGCCAGCCGTTTGGCGATTGTAGCCGCGGTTCCCGGCTTATCGCGCGCCAAGAGCCTGATGTAATAGCCGCCTTCGTGGCGCTGCATCGGCGCCTTGCGCACGCTTTTCAGCCGCGCCGACGGCCGGCCGAAGGGCGCGGTGCGCACCCCGCGGGCGATGTCGCCGATGTCGGAAAGCACCGCCGAGGCGGTGGCGGCGCCGCCGGCGCCCGGCCCCACCAGCGTCAGCGGGTTGATGCCCTCGGCATCGACGGTCACCGCGTTGGTGACGCCCATGACCTGGGCGATGGCCGAATCTTTGCGCACCATGGTCGGATGCACGCGCTGCTCGATGCCCTTCGGCGTCTTCACCGCGACCCCGAGCAGCTTCACGCGGTAGCCAAGCCCGTCGGCGGCAGCGAGATCGGCCGGCGCCAGCGAGGAAATGCCTTCCACATAGATGGCGCTCTGATCGACCTTGGTGCCGAAGGCGAGCGAGGCGAGGATGGCGAGCTTCTGCGCGGTGTCGTGGCCCTCGATGTCGAAACTCGGATCGGCCTCGGCGTAGCCGAGCCGCTGCGCCTCGGCGAGGCAATCGGCGAACGGCAATTCGTCCTGCTCCATCCGCGTGAGGATGTAATTGCAGGTGCCGTTAAGGATGCCGTAGATGCGCTCGAAGGAATTACCGGCGAGCCCCTCGCGCAGCGTCTTCACGATCGGGATGGCGCCACCGACCGCGGCTTCGAAATTGAGCGCGACATGATGCTGCTCGGCAAGGGCCGCGAGCTTGCCGCCGTGTTTGGCGAGCAGCGCCTTGTTGGCGGTGACCACCGATTTGCCGGCTTTGAGCGCCGCGGCGACCGCGTCCTGCGCCGGGTCGCCGGCGCCGCCGATCAATTCGACGAAGACGTCGATATCGGGGGCGCGGGCGAGCGCCGCCGGATCGGCAAACCACTTCATATTTTTCAGATCGACGCCGCGATTTTTGCCGCGCGAACGCGCGCTGACCGCGACGATTTTGATGCCGCGCCCGCAACGCGCGATGAGCGCCTCTTGCTGGCGCGCGATCTGGGCGATCAAGGCGGCGCCGACCGTGCCCAATCCGGCGACGCCCACTTTGAGAGGCTCGATCATTTGAAAATTAGCGGCGCGTGGCGAGCGGGACGACGTTGTGCAGTTTTTCCGGCCCGGTTTCAAGGAAACGGCGGACGTTGCGCGCCGCCTGGCGAATGCGCTGCTCGTTCTCCACCAGCGCGATGCGGACGTAGCCCTCGCCGTATTCGCCGAAGCCGATGCCGGGCGAAACCGCAAGATCGGCCTTCTCCACCAGGAGCGTCGAGAATTCCACGCTGCCGATCGATTTGAACGGCTCCGGGATCGGCGCCCAGGCAAACATCGAGGCGCGTGGGCTCGGCACGTGAAAGCCGGCGCGGCCGAAGCTTTCCACCAGCACATCGCGGCGGCGCTTGTAGGTCTCGCGCATCTCCTTGATGCAGTCGTCGGGGCCGTTGAGCGCGGCGATGGCCGCGACCTGGATCGGCGTGAAGGCGCCGTAATCGAGATAGGATTTCACCCGGCCGAGCGCCGCGATCACCCGCTCGTTGCCGACGGCAAAACCGATGCGCCAGCCGGGCATCGAATAAGTCTTCGACATCGAGGTGAATTCGACGGCGATGTCCATGGCGCCCGGCACCTGCAACAGCGAGGGCGGCGGATCGTTGTCGAAATAGACTTCCGCGTAGGCAAGATCCGACAGCACCAAGATCTCGTGCTTCTTGGCGAAGGCGATGAGGTCCTTATAGAAGTCGAGCGTGGCGACGTAAGCGGTCGGATTGGCCGGATAGCAGACCACCACCGCGGTCGGCTTCGGGATCGAGTGGATGATCGCGCGCTCCAGCGTGTGGAAGAAATTCGGCGTCGGCTCCGAAGGCACCGAGCGCACGGCGCCGCCCGCCATCAGAAAACCGAAAGCGTGGATCGGGTAGCTCGGGTTGGGCACCAGCACGACGTCGCCCGGCGCGGTAATCGCCTGCGCCACGTTGGCGAAACCCTCTTTGGAGCCGAGCGTCGTGATGACCTGGGTTTCGGGATTGAGCTTCACGCCGAAGCGGCGCTCGTAATATTTCGACTGGGCGAGCCGAAGCTTGGGAATTCCGCGCGAGGCGGAATAGCGATCGGTGCGCGGCTTGCCCAGCGTCTCCTTGACCTTGTCGATGACATGGGCCGGCGCCGGCAAATCCGGGTTGCCCATGCCGAGGTCGATGATGTCGGCTCCGCCATTGCGGGCGCGCGCCTTGGCGCGGTTCACCTCCTCGAACACGTAGGGCGGCAAACGGCGGATGCGGTAGAAATCGTCCATCAGCTCAAACCTTTAACTCCCCTGCCGCGTCCTCTCCAGCCGGCAGGCGTTACCCCGGCTGGCTTTTATCATGGCTTGGTCGTAGCGCCAGTGGTGTCGCCGCCAGTCTCGCCGTTCTTGGCCGCCGGCTTTTTGGGTTTCGGCTTTTGCGCGGTCGCCGGGCGCTTCTTTGCCGGCAGTTCGGCCTTGCCGTCGGCGACGGCCTTGCCTTCTTGTTCCACCTGATCCCTGGCCGCCTTGAGACCGTGCTCCATTTTGACCTGGTCGTCGGCGGTCAGCGCCGTGTCGGCACGCGGCGGCGGCATGTCGTGCACCGCCGGGAATTGCGCCCGTGTTGTCGGCCGTTCCGGCGCGCCGGCAGGCAGCCCGCCCACCGCGGCGGGCACCATATCGATGACCGGGCCGGACGAGCAGCCGGCCAGCAGCAGGCCTAAGGCCGCCAAGATCGCTCGATCAAACGCCCGCATAGTTTCCGCCGCGGCTGCCTTTGGTCCGGAAATTGCAGCAAACTCAAGGAATTGTAACACGACCGCGCTATCCGTCTAATATGGCCGCAGCAAGGTTAAGCAAGCGGTAACGGCGCCAGAGCGCGGCGAGCAAAAAGGCTGGGAAAGCATGCGCCTAATCGCGCCTTGCAGCAGGGCATTGACCGGTCCATTTGTGGTCGGGGACCGACAGGCATGAACAAGGCCATTATCGAAGCTGCCAACGAGCCGGCCAAGGAATTGACCAAGATCGGCCCGGTCGAGGTGGAGGCTTTCGCCGGCAATCTTGCGCGCCTGATCCAAGAAGGCGGTAAGGCGCTCGCCGCCTATATAAAGCCGCGCGAGGAAGGCAAGATCAGAGACGGCCTCGCCGAAGACCTGACCGACATGGTCAGGACGGTCGCCAAAGTAGCGGAATATTGGCTCTCAGACCCCGCGCGCGCGCTCGAGCTGCAGACACGGCTCGGCCAGGCCTATCTCGAATTGTGGGGGAGCGCGGCCAAGCGCATGGCTGGCGAAGCTGCCGAACCTGCCGTTGCTGCCGACCCCAAAGACACCCGCTTTTCCGATCCGGAATGGTCGCAAAACCAGTTCTTCGATTTTCTCAAGCAAGCTTATCTGCTCACCGCGCAATGGGGCGAGCGGCTGGTCAAGGATGCCACCGGTGTCGACGAGCACACGCGGGCGAAGGCTGCGTTCTACGTCAAGCAGATCGCCAACGCGATATCGCCGTCGAATTTCGTGCTCACCAATCCGGAATTGCTGCGCGAGACCATGGCCTCGCAGGGCGAGAACCTCGTGCGCGGCATGCATATGCTCACCGAAGACATCGAAGCCGGCCACGGCAACCTGCGCATCCGCCAGTCCGATCCGTCAAAGTTCGCGATCGGGCGCAATCTGGCGCTGACGCCCGGCAAGGTGATCTTTCAGAACGAGCTGATGCAGCTGATCCAGTACCAAGCGACGACGCCGGAGGTGCTCGAAGTTCCGTTGCTCATCGTGCCGCCGTGGATCAACAAGTTTTACATCCTCGACCTCTCGCCGGAGAAATCCTTCATCAAATGGTGCGTCGATAACGGGCTCACCGTCTTCGTCATTTCGTGGATCAATCCGGACGCCACGCTCGCGGGAAAGAGCTTCGAGCAATATATGCGCGACGGCGTGATCGCGGCGTTCGACGCCGTTGAGAAGGCGACCAGGCAAAAGAAGGTGCACGCCATCGGCTATTGCGTCGGCGGCACGCTGTTGGCGATCACGCTTGCTTATCTCGCCGCCAAGAAAAAAAGCCGCGCCGTGTCGGCGACGTTCTTCGCGGCGCAGGTCGATTTCACCTATGCCGGCGATCTGATGGTTTTCGTCGACAAGGAACGCATCGAGCAATTGGAAGCGCATATGAAGGAGCAAGGCTACCTGGAGGCCTCGCGCATGGCCACCGCCTTCAACCTGTTGCGCTCCAACGATCTGATCTGGCCTTACGTGGTCAACAATTATCTGCGCGGCAAGAAGCCGTTCCCGTTCGATATTTTGTTTTGGAATTCCGACGCCACCCGCATGCCGGCGGCCAACCATTCGTATTATTTGCGCAACTGCTACCTCAACAACCGGTTGACCAAAGGCGACATGGAGATCGCCGGCGTCAAGCTCGATCTGCGCAAGGTGAAGGTGCCGGTCTACAATCTCGCCACGCGCGAGGACCACATCGCCCCGGCAAAGTCGGTGCTCTACGGCTCGCAATATTTCGGCGGCCCCGTCACATACGTGCTGGCCGGGTCCGGCCATATCGCCGGCGTGGTCAATCCGCCCGCCAAGGGAAAATATCAATACTGGACCGGCGACAGACCAAACGGCGCCGACCTCGATGCCTGGATGAAGACGGCGACCGAACATCCCGGCTCCTGGTGGCCGAACTGGCTCGATTGGCTCAAAAGCCAGGATGCCGACACCGTGCCGGCGCGCGAGATCGGCGGCGGCCGGTTCAACGCCATCGAAGATGCGCCGGGCTCTTATGTCAAAGTAAAGAGCTGGGAATAACAGCTTTAACGCAAAGGGTTACCCGCCGACTTGCGGTGCGCACACCGCCGGGTTAAATATGACCATGGTCATGACCATGGTCACAAAGGCAGCCACGATGACGAAAATCATGAAGGCCTCCGAATTCAAGGCCAAGTGCCTGGCGGTGATGGATGAAGTTGCCGAGAGCGGCCAAGGCGTGGTGGTCACGAAAAACGGCAAACCGTTGGTCGAACTCGTCCCGCATAAACCAAAATCCAAGCGCAGCCTGCTAGGAATTCTAAAAGGCGATCTCGTGATCAAGGGCGACATTATTTCTCCGATCGACGTCGAATGGGACGCCATGAAGTGATCCTCCTCGATACCCACGTCGTCATCTGGCTCACGACCAACGATCCCGCCCTTGGCCGACAAAGCCTCGCCCTTTATGAGCGGGCCCGTGAAGAAGGCAACGTCGCGGTCAGCCCGATAACCTTCTGGGAAATGGCCATGCTGGTCGCCAAGGGACGACTGGGTGCCGCTAGAACGCCGACGCAACATCGGGACATAATCCGTGGCGCTGGCGCGCAAGAACTGCCAATAACGAGTGAAATCGCAATTCTCGCCGCCGAGATCAAACAGCTTCACGGCGATCCGGCCGACCGCTTTATCGTCGCCACCGCAATCGCGCATCAAGCCACGCTGATGACAGCCGACCGCGCCCTGCTGCGCTGGCGCAATCCGCTGCCGCGCCAGAACGCCACGAAATAGCCGCGCCAACGATCCGGCCGTCTCGTGCGCCGGCCTCACCGTCAGCGCAGTTCACTCCGGCATCAGCTCCCAGAAATCGAGCGTCTGATCGGCCGCCGCCAGCTTGCGGTAATGCAGCGTGGCGTATTTGCCGCCGTGATAGACCAGCGGCGGGTGCCCGTCGTCGCGCATGGCGACGATGTGGCCGATGAACAGGCTATGGTCGCCGCAATCGTGGCGGGCCTTGATGACCGCCGCGATGGCCGCACAGACGCCGCCCAGCACCGGCACGCCGTTCATGTGTTCGAAGACGACCTCCGGCTCCGACGCGCCCCTGCCGGCGAAATGCTGACTGATCTCTTCCTGCCCTTGCGCCAGCATGCTGACGCCAAAATGCGCGACATTGATGAGGGCCGCATGCAGGCGCGCGCGCTTGGCCACCGAAATCACGCAGAGCGGCGGCGTCAGCGAAGCCGACATGAAAGCGTTGGCGGTCATCCCGCGCACGCCGCCGTCGGCTTCCGCCGTGATCACGGTGACGCCGGTGGCGAAGCGCCCCATGACCTGACGGAACAGCTTGCTGTCCACCGCCGTTTGCGCCTGCGCCGTCATTGCATCGCTCCGCTCGCGCTTGTTCAGCGCCCGCCTTTGCTGGCGTGATAGCTCAACTCGCCGGGATCGGTCAGGTCGGGTACGCGCCAGCCGTCGAGATCGTATTCGGCCATGCACTGTTCGGCGAAGCCCTTGAAGCGGTCGGCATTGCCGGAGGCTTGCGCGCCGAACAGGCAATAGCGCCGGATTTCCTCGGTCGAGCCGCCATAGTTGATCTCGTACAATTCATGACGGCCGCCGAATTCGGTGCCGAGCGTGTCCCACAACAGCTTCATCAGTTTCACGCGCTCCTCGGACTTATAGCCGTTGGAGCCGCGCAGATAGCGGTCGAGATAGGGCCTGATCTCCGGGTTCTTGAAATCGCGCGCATGCGAGTTGAGGTAGATGAGGCCAGAGGCCACCGTCTGCTCGATGATGTATTTGATCTTGGTGTAGGCGATGGTGGCGATGATGGCGTAGGCGTTGCCGGGATCCATGTTGGGCAACAGATAATCGCCGATCCAGGGTTTGGGATCGCGCACCATGGCGTCAGACAGCGCCCAGAACAGATTGCGCCAGGCGATCACCTCGCCGACATTGGCCTGCACGCCGCGAAAATCCTTGGTGCCGGCGGCCTCCGTCGCCTTCAGCAACAACCCGGCGATGAAATCGAGCTTGACCGCGAGCCGCGTGCAGCCGTGCACCACGAAGCGCGGCAGAAAGCCGGTGCGCGGGAAGAAATTATTGGCCTTCTCAACGTCGTTGTAGACGAACACGTTCTCCCAAGGCACCAGCACCTTGTCCATGATGAAGACCGCGTCGTTCTCGTCGATGCGGGAGGACAGCGGATAGTCGAACGGCGAGCCCATCACCGTCGCCTGCATTTCGTACGACGTGCGGCAGATGAATTTCACCCCCGGCGTGTTGGTCGGCACCATGAACACCACGGCAAATTTTTTGTCCTGCACCGGGATCAGCCCGTGGTGGGCGACGAAAGTGTAGTTGGTCAGCACCGAGCCGGTCGCCACCACCTTGGCGCCGGAGACGATGATGCCCTTTTCGGTTTCCTTCTCCACATGGGCGCAGACGTCGCCGACCTCGTTTGGCGGGCGGTCACGGTCGACCGGCGGATGGATGATGGCGTGATTGACGAAGGGCACGCGCTCCTGGCTGTATTTATACCAGCGCTTGGCGTTGTCCTGATACGGTTCGTAGAACTCGGCGTTGGCGCCGAGCGTCGCCAGGAAGGCCGCTTTGTAGTCGGGCGCGCGGCCGAGCCAGCCATAAGTGAGCTTGGCCCATTCGGCGATGGCCGTGCGGCCGGCCAGCATTTCCGCCGGGGTCTTCGGCGCCTTGAAGAAAGCGTGCGTCATGCCGCCGTTGCCGGTGTCGGTCGGAACCAGAATTTTATCTTTGTGCTTCTCGTCGTGCAGCGCATCGTAAAGCCGCGCCACCATGCGAGCGGTGTTGCGGAACGCCGGATGCTCGGTGACGTTCTTGACGCGCTCGCCGTAGATGAAGACCTCGCGTCCGTCGTCGAGCGATTGCAGATACTCGGTCCCGTTCTGCGGCCGTTTGACGTCGGCCTTGCCGATTGTCGTCGGCTCGGCGGCAAAATCTTCCGGCTTGGCGCGCTTATTCATGGCCTTGGTCATGGCCGCTCCTCCTCGCACTATATTTCCGCCGGTTATCCGGGTTTTTTACAGCAAATACGACATCGCTATCGCTGACAACAGACCACAATCAGTGGCCGGCTGGCCTAAAAACGGGCCAGGCCGGCAAAGCCGCGACGTTGACGCCGTATTCGTCTAAGCTGTGTACTGAAAGCTCACCGGGGAAAGCTGACAATGACCAAAGAACTGATGTGGCTGACGCTCACGGTCATCCTGACCGGCATCTTGTGGATTCCCTATATTCTCGACCGCTGCAGGGTGCGCGGGCTTATGGGCGCCATGGCCAACCCCTCGCGCAACGACAAGCCGCAGGCGGCCTGGGCGCAGCGGCTTTATTTCGCCCACACCAACGCGGTGGAAAACCTGATGATCTTTGCGCCGCTGGTGCTGATCCTCAACGCGGAAGATCACTCGACGCAAAGCACCGTGATCGCCTGTGCGGTGTATTTCTGGGCGCGCGTTGCCCACGTCATTGTCTATGCGCTCGGCTTGCCGGTGTTCCGCACGCTGGCGTTTACCGTCGGCTTCCTGGCGCAGGCGGCGCTGGTGCTGGCGGTGTTCGGCAAGCTGTAATTTCAGTCATTCCGGGGCGCGAGCCACCGGGTCCGCGCATAGCGCGGCCCGATGACAAACTTCGCGAGCGAGCCCGCAATCCAGAAACAACCGCGCCGGGATCAATTCTGGATTCCGGGTCCGGCGCTTAAGCGCCGTCCCGGAATGACGAAGGATCATTGCGGCGCGGCGCGCTCGACGATCGCGCGCAAGTCGAGCCCGCGCGGCAACAGGCCGAACACCGTGCCGCCGCCCTCGCCGTCGAGCCGTGACGCGCAGAAGGCGTCAGCCACGGCCGGCGGCGCGTGCTTGAGCAGAAGCGCGCCTTGCAAGGCCAGCACCAGGTCGCGCGTCAAGGCGCGCGCCCGCGCTTCGTCGTTGCGCTCGGGCGCGGCGAGCCGCTTGATGAGCTCGCGCGGCAAAGGCGTCAACACGCTTGTCGCCGGTCGCAAGCTCCGCGCGCAGCACTTCACCCGCCTGCGGCACGCGCGCGATGGCGCGCAACACGTCGAGGCACATGATGTTGCCGGAACCCTCCCAGATCGAGTTCACCGGCATTTCGCGGTAGATGCGCGGCAGCACGCTTTCCTCGACATAACCGTTGCCGCCCAGCACCTCCATCGCCTCCAGCGCCAGGCTTGGCGCGCGCTTGCAGATCCAGAATTTCGCCGCCGGCGTCACCACGCGGCGGATGGCGAGTGAGGCCTCGTCGCTTTCGTCATAGGCGCGCGCAAGGCGAAACGTAAGCACGCTGGCCGCTTCCGACTCGAGCGCGAGATCGGCCAGCACGTTCTCCATCAGCGGCTGGTCGATCAGTTTCTTCTGAAAGGCGACGCGGTGGCGGGCGTGATGCACCGCCTGCGCCACCGCGGCGCGCATCAAACCCGATGAACCGATGCAGCAATCGAGCCGCGTGTGATTGCCCATCTCGATAATGGTGGGGATGCCGCGGCCCTCCTCGCCGACCAGCTGGGCGAAGGCGTTATCGAATTCGACCTCGCTCGAGGCATTGGAACGGTTGCCGAGCTTATCCTTGAGACGAACGATGCGGATGGCGTTGCGCTTTCCGTCCGGCGTCCAGCGCGGCAGAAAAAAGCAGCTCAAGCCTTTCGGACTTTGCGCGAGGACAAGGAACGCATCGCACATCGGCGCCGACATGAACCATTTGTGCCCGGTAAGCCGGAACGTGCCGGCGCCGGCCGGCTCAGCGCGCGTCGTGTTGCTGCGCAGATCGGAGCCGCCCTGGTTCTCGGTCATGCCCATGCCGATCAGGGCCGAAGTTTTCCCAGCCACCGGAATAAAGCGCTTATCGTAGTCCCGTAAAAAAACCTTCGGCAGCCATTGCGCGGCGATGTCGGGTGCATGGCGCAAGGTCGGCACCGCGCCGTAGGTCATGGCGATCGGGCAATAGACCCCGCTCTCGACCTGATTGAGCATGTAGGTGCCGGCGGCGCGCGCGACATGCGCGCCGGGCTTCGGCGTAGCCCAAGGACTCGAATGCAGCCCCGCGCGCAGCGCGATCGCCAGGAGCTCGTGCCAGGCCGGGTGGAATTCCACCTCGTCGAGGCGGTGGCCGAAGCGGTCGGAGGTGCGCAAAGTCGGCGGGTATTTATTGGCGTCGAAGCCGAGCTTGATCGTTTCCGGTTTGCCGAGCGTTGAACCGAGCGTGGTCAGGCCCTCGTCCGCCCAAGCTCCGTGCTCGCGCTTGACCGCCTCGCGCAAGCAGACGTCGCTGGTGAACAGATTATAAGGCTCGAGCGGCGGCGGCTGGTTAGTGACGTCGAACATATTATCCCCGTCATTCCGGGGCGCGAGCCATAAGCGTGTTTACGCGCGTCTTCGACGCGCTATGGCGAGCGAACCCGGAATCCAGAAGCGGACTCGGAGAATGTATCTGGATTCCGGGTCCGGCCCTATCGGGCCGTCCCCGGAATGACACCTCACGGGAATAGCGCGACCTGCTCCAGTCCCATGGTTTCCGGCCAGCCCATGACCAAGTTCATGTTCTGGATCGCCTGGCCGGAGGCGCCTTTGACCAGATTGTCGAGCGCCGAAACGACGATGGCGCGGCCCTCTTTGCGGTCTTTGGCGACGCCGATGAAGGTCATGTTGGAGCCGCGCACGTGGCGCGTCTGCGGCGTCTCACCAAACGGTAAAACATGAACAAACGGCTCCTTCGCGTAGAACTTTAAAAGTATCGCATGAAGCTCTTCCGCCGTGCGGCCGCGCTTGCCGCGCACGTAGATGGTCGAGAGGATGCCCCGGTTCATCGGCACCAGATGCGGGGTGAAGCTAACGATCACGTCGCGCCCGGCGGCGGCTGAAAATTCCTGATCGAGCTCGGCCATGTGACGGTGGTGGCCGACGCCATAGGCGGAAAAGCCTTCGGAAACTTCCGAGAACAGCATCGACTCTCTCGCCGCCCTGCCCGCACCGGTCATGCCGGATTTGGCATCGATCACGATCTCGTCGAGCTCGATCGCCTTGGCCTTGATCAGCGGGATCAGCGGCAGCTCGGCGCAAGATGTGTAGCAGCCGGGATTGGCGATAAGCCGCGCCTTTTTGATCTCGCGCCGGTGAATTTCGCAAAGGCCGTAGACCGCTTCCTGCTGCAGCTCGGGCGCATGATGCTCGTGGCCGTACCACTTGGCGTAAGCGGCGGTGTCCGCCAGCCGGAAGTCGGCCGACAGGTCCACCACTTTGGTGGCCGGCGCCTTCGCCAACAGCGCCTTGATCACCTTCTGCGTGGTGGCGTGCGGCAGCGCGCAGAAGGCGACGTCGAGCCCCGCTGCGGCCCAGTCGATCCCGTCGATGGCGGTGAGCGTCGGCAATTCATAGGGCGAGAACTGCGGGAAGACATCGCGCATCGCCTTGCCGGCGCTGCGCTCGGCGGTGAGCAATGTGATCTCGCAGCGCGGATGGCGCAACACCATGCGCACCAGCTCCGCGCCGGTATAGCCGGAAGCGCCGAGAACACCGACCTTCGCCTTGCTAGCCATGATCGAACCTCATCCAGAGTTTTAAACGAACGTCCGGAGCAAGGCCAACAGCGCGGGGATGTTAAGGAGAAGTGCCGCGGGCCCAGACCGGCGGCACGGGAACGATTACAGGCGCGCCCGTGCCAAGGTGGCACGGCGGCGGCGGAGCAATTCTGCTGCAAGCGTCGTATTCATGCCGCGCGATATAAGCCGCGCGGCGCGCGGGGTCAAGAACACCGGCGGATCGCGCGTAACCCCGTGTCGGGACGATTATTCCGCATGGTGGCAACAGACGGCGGCAAGGAGCAACCCGGATAGGCGGGCCCCCGTCAGTTCGCTAAGCTGCCTGCCGTCACCAACCCTGCGCCAAAAACGGCCAGGCCAAATGCCGGGAACGACCGGCACAACCGGGGAGGAATACATGCGTCGATTTGCTGTCATTGCCAGCGCCCTGTGCGTCGGGCTCTTGATGTCAACCGGTGCCTTTGCGCAGGTGCCGGCCGATCCGAACAATCCAAACGAAAAGATTCCGGAAGCCTCCAATCCGCCGCCCTATGGCGCCGACATCAACCTGGAAACCGCCCAAAAGGCGGCCGCGGCGGCCGTTGCGGAAGCCAAGAAGCGCAATTGGAATACGATGTGCATCGCGGTCGTCGATACGCACGGCGATCTCGTCTATTTCGAGCGGCTGGACAACTGTCAGTTCGCATCGATCCAGATATCGCAGCACAAGGCGCGCACGGCGGCCCGCTATCGGCGCCCGACTGTGGTGTTCGAAAGATTGCTCGGCAAGGGCGCCTTCTTCGCCTATCTGCCGACGCTCGATGACGCGATTATGTCGCGCGGTGGCAATCCGATCCTTGTCGGCGGAAAAGTGATTGGCGCGGTCGGCGCCAGCGGCGGCACCGGTTCGCAAGACGACACGATATCGCAAGCGGGCGTCGCGGGCGTTAAATAAGACCGAAGAACGTTTCAATAATTTCGTACTCCGCCGGGGTGAAACCCCGGCGGTATCTCACATTGCATTGGGAGGAATGCCATGATCGGAAAGATTTCCGCGGCAATCGCGTTCGCACCAGGTCTCCTGGCGCTTCAACTGGCGTTTGCGCCCGCGCTGTCGGCTAAGGAACTGAAGGTCATCTCCGACAAGACCGTCACCGGCTTCGGCCATGTCGAGTCCGTCGCCTACGACCCGAGGGGCAAAGTGTTCTACACCAGCGACTTCGGCCCGGCGCTCAAGCCCGCCGACAAAGACGGCCAGGGCAAGATCACCAAGGTCTCGCTCGACGGCAAAATTCTCGCGGACGGCTACATCAAGCCCGCGGGCAACGTCATGAACAAGCCGAAGGGCATCTGGATCGCCGGCAATCGATTGTGGGTCACCGATATCGACTCGGTCTGGGTATTCGACCTCAAGAGCAAGGAAGGCAAGAAGCTTGCCTTGCCCGGCATCGTCTTCGCCAACGATCCGACGGTCATGGGCGGCGCGCTCTATGTCAGCGACAATCGCTCCGACCAATTGGTGAAAGTCGAGCCGGCCGATTTCTTGAAATCGAAAACACCGCCCAAGATCACCGCGGTGTTCAAGGGCAAAGGCGTGTTCCCCAACGGCCTCTATCCCGGCAAGAACGGCGCGCTGCTGATGGCCGGCTTCGAGTCCAAGGACAAGCCGCAAGCGGTCTATTCGATGGCGCCCGGCAAGGACCCGGTCGCGCTCTCCGACAATATCGGAATGTTGGACGGCCTCTATCAAACCAAGGACGGCGACATCCTGGCGACCGACTGGGTGACCGGCTCGCTGTTCCAGTGGAACAAGAAAATGGGCGTGCATAAATTGGCGGAGGGCTTCAAGGGGCCGGCCGACTTCTGTGTCGTGCCCAACAAGCAAGGCCTGCTGGTGGCGGTGCCCGATCTCGTCAAAGGCGAAATCCGCTTGATCCAGCTCGGCGAGTAGGACTCCGTCATTCCGGGGCGCTCGCGAAGCGAGCGAACCCGGAATCCAGATAGGGTCCACTTCTGGATTCCGGGCTCCGGCCTTCGGCCGGCCCCGGAATGACAGCATTCACCACAACCACTTCAGCCCGCGCGAGATCACGTCGCCGAGCGTGAGCAGCACCGCCGCCCAGACAAAGGCCGAGGAGAAATTGGCGAACTGAAAGCGCCAAAACGGCATTTCGAAAATCCCCGCCACCAACGGCACCGAGGCGCGCAAGGGTCCGAAGAAGCGGCCGATGAAAATGCCGGGGATGCCCCATTTCTTCACAAAGGCTTCCGCGCGCGGGATCAGATCGGGATGACGTGATAGCGGCCAGACGTGCTGCACCGAATATTCAAGCTTCAACCCGACCCAATAAGACAGCCAGTCGCCGAACGCGGCGCCGAGGCTGCCGGCGATCCATACCGGCCAGAAATTGATGCCGCCGGCGTTGATCAGCGCGCCGATCGCCACCAGCGCGCCCCAGGCCGGAATGAGCAGCGAAATGAAGGCGAGCGATTCCCCGAAGGCGAGCAGAAACACCACCGGCGCCGCCCATTCGGCATGGGCGCGCACGAAGGCGACCATCTCGTCGAAGTACGCGTGGGTTTCCATCGTGAAAATGGCGCCGCCGGGGCGAATGGAAAGAACCGAACCCGTCTAACCCGGCGGCGCGATCTACGCCAGCCATGCCCGCCTAGTCGGGGAGATCCAGCTCATCTTTCGGAAAAAGGTGAGCGGCGACGACCAGCCCCATGATCAACAGCGGCACCGCCAAAAATGCGCCGATCGGCCCCCAAAGCCAGGCCCAGAACACCAGCGACAGAAACACCGTCAGCGGATTGAGCGTGAAGCGGCGGCCGACAACGCTCGGCGTCAGAAACTGGCCTTCGAACAGCGCCATACCGAGATAAAGCGCCGGCGCGATGAACGCGCTCAGCAGCGCGGGAAATGCCACCAGCCCGACGAGGAACATGCCGAGCTCCATGATGGCGGCGCCGATATAGGGGATGAAATTGAGGACAAAACCGAGCACGCCCCAGGCCACCGGGTCCGGCAAGCCGACCGCGAAGGCAATGGCGCCGGCGCCGATGCCGACCCCCAGATTGATCACCGTGACCACGCTGAGATAGCTGGTGAGATTGCGTTCGATGCCGTTGAGGATTTTCAAGGTGCGCAGCCGCCCCTCGCGCTCGGCAAACAGGCCCACCATCGCCGCGCGGAAGTGATTACGGCCGAGCAGCATGAAGAACAAAGTGACGAAGAAGATCAGGATTTGCCCGATCGCCGGCGTAACGATCGACAGCATGCCCTGCGCGATGGCGACAAAATCGACATTGATTCCCTTGTCGTTCTGCATCGGCGACAACGCGTTGCGCAGATCGTGCAGGCTCGCCAGCGGCCCGTCGAGCAAATAGAGTTTGCTCTGGATGCTGCGGCCGATTTCCGGCGCCTTGTCGACCCATCCCACCACCGGCGCCGACACCAGCATGATCAGCCCGTAAAAAACGGCGGCCACCAGCAGCCACAGAACGATGGCCGTGACCGGCGCCGGGATGCGCAGACGATCGGCGCGCGCCGAAAATGGGCCGACCGTCATGGTGACCACGAAGGCCGTCACCACTGGCAGCAAAATCGGGCGCGCCAGGCTGAGGGCGACAAAGAACAGGATGATGAATATGCCGACGGTGGCGGCCTGGGCGGCGCGGCGCCAGGCTGCCGAGGGGGCCGGTATCGGCGCCGATCCGTCAAGGGACGGCGTCAGGCGCCGTTGTTGGCCGCCATCGATCGTGATTTGCCGCTGCCCGGGGTCGCCGCCATGCATGATGGGGGTTAACGAGCGAGGTCGGGTTTGGTTGCTCGTAACCTGCCGTTCACACGTCTTGAATTAAGGCCGATCACGGCGCCGCCGCCGCCGTGGCATAGTGGGTGGCGAACGAATCAGCACAGTCTTATCTGAAAGCGTCCATGGCCAAGACCGCGACCAAAACGTCCAACCAATCGGACCTGTTCGACCTGCCGGTGCCCAAACCAACCGCCCGCAAAGCTGCCGGCCGCAAAGCCGCCTCGCCCCGGCAGAAGCCGGGCGGCCGTGGCGGCGACAGCGGCTATAGCGCCAAGCATATCGAGGTGCTGGAGGGGCTGGAGCCGGTGCGCCGCCGCCCCGGCATGTATATCGGCGGCACCGACGAAAAGGCGCTGCACCACCTGTTCGCGGAAGTGATCGACAATTCCATGGACGAGGCGCTGGCCGGCCACGCCGACTGGATCGAGGTGGAGATGGAGGCCGACGGCTTCGTCTCCGTCACCGACAACGGCCGCGGCATCCCGGTCGACCCGCATCCCAAATTCAAGAACAAGTCGGCGCTGGAAGTCATCATGTGCACGCTGCACGCCGGCGGCAAATTCGATTCCAAGGTCTACGAGACCTCGGGCGGCCTGCACGGCGTCGGCGTCTCGGTCGCCAATGCGCTGTCCGAGCGCATGGAGGTTGAGGTCGCGCGCGAGCAGACGCTCTATACGATGGCGTTCGAGCGCGGCAAACCCAAGGGCAAGCTGGTCAAAGCCGGCCGCGCGCCCAACCGGCGCGGCACCAAGATCCGCTTCCGCCCCGACCCGCAAATCTTCGGGCGCGAAAGCCGCCTTCAAGGCCGAACGCGTGTTCAAGATGACGCGCTCGAAGGCCTATCTGTTCGGCGGCGTCGAAATCCGCTGGCACTGCGATAAGGCGCTTTTGAAGGGCGTCGCAGACGTGCCGGAAAAGGCCACGTTCCATTTCGAGCAGGGCCTGAAAGATTATCTATCCGAGACGCTCACCGAAGCGACGTTGGTGCATCCTGATATTTTCACCGGCACCGTCGGCAAGGTCGGCGGGCATGGCGCGGTGCAATGGGCGGTGGCCTGGACCGCCGATACCGACGGCTTCCTCAATTCCTACTGCAACACCATCCCCACCCCGGACGGCGGCACCCATGAATCGGGCCTGCGCACCGCGCTGCTGCGCGGCCTGAAGGATCACGCCGCGCGCATCGGCCAGGAAAAGCGCGCCGCGCCCGTCACATCCGAAGACGTGATGGTGGGCGCCGGCTGCATGCTCTCGGTGTTCATCCGCGAGCCGGAATTTCAGGGCCAGACCAAGGACCGCCTCGCCACCGCGGGCGCGCAGAAGATTGTCGAAAACGCGATCAAGGACCCGTTCGACCATTGGCTATCGGGCAATCCGATGCAGGCCAACAAGCTCCTCGATTTCGTGGTCGAGCGCGCCGAGGAGCGCCTGCGCCGCCGCCAGGAAAAAGACATCGCGCGCAAGACCGCGGTGAGGAAGCTCCGTTTGCCCGGCAAGCTCGCCGACTGCACCAACTCGGCCTCGGAAGGCTCGGAGATTTTCATCGTCGAAGGCGATTCAGCCGGCGGCTCCGCCAAACAGGCGCGCGACCGCCGCACGCAGGCCGTGCTGCCATTGCGCGGCAAGATTTTGAACGTCGCTAGCGCCGGCAAGGACAAGCTGGCGCAGAACGCGCAGTTGTCCGATCTGGTGCAGGCGCTCGGCTGCGGCACCGGCGCGCACTATCACGACAAGGATCTGCGCTACGAGAAGATCATCATCATGACCGACGCCGACGTCGACGGCGCCCACATCGCTTCGCTGCTCATCACTTTCTTCTACCGGCAGATGCCGAAGCTGATCGACGGCGGCAGGCTCTATCTCGCGGTGCCGCCGCTCTACCGCCTCTCGCACGGCGGCAGAAGCGTCTATGCGCGCGACGACAAGGACAGAGACGCGCTGCGCAAAAAGGAATTCCACGCCAACGCCAACGTGGAGGTGTCGCGCTTCAAGGGCCTCGGCGAGATGATGGCGGCGCAACTGAAGGAAACCACCATGGACCCAAGCCGGCGCACGCTGCTGCGCGTGGTGCTGGTGGAGAAAGAGCGCAAGCCGACCGACAAGGCGGTCGAGCGGCTGATGGGCAACAAGCCGGAAGCGCGCTTTGCGTTCATTCAGGAGAACGCGGAGTTCGCCAAGGAAGAGCTGCTGGACGTGTAGACGGCGGCGCCTCAGTACTTGAACCCGCCCATCGCCCACTCAAGCAACGAGCCTGAGCGGGTGAAGCGGTAGGTCAGCGCCAAGCCGCGCGACATGCGCCTTGGTTTGGACTTCGGTATTCCAGGTGAAACCGACAGGCACCGCAGGCGCATGGATATCGGTGTAGTCGAATTTTCCGAGATCGATATAGAGGTACTCACCACGCAAGAACCAGTTCTGGGTCAGCGCGTATTCGGCGCCAGCGCCAATCGTCCAGCCATAACGCGTCTTGCTTTCGGAACCTGAATAGGTCGCCGTCGGGAAAGTCGCCAGGTAGGTCGATTTAACTATCTCCGCTGGCGAGCCCGCCGGCCGCATAGACCATACAATGGTCGTGCGCCCAGCCAAGTCTGACGCGCGTGGTCGAAAAATACGTAAGCTTTTGGGTCGATTGGCTCGGTATAGGCGGCCAGACCCAGTCCGGAACGAGTTCAGCGGATGGCTGGCATTGATGGTTTCGTTGATCCCGGTCAAGTTGAAATCGGAATCAAGACCGAGAACGATGCTGCCGTACTGACGATTGCAGCCCCAGTTCGCGCCGGCTGTAACGGCCGTTCCGGTGCCGTCATACGTATAGGTCGTCTGCAGCCAATTGCGCGGCCGTAAAGACGGTCAGGTAATCGCCCGACGGCGAGTTCGTCAGCCTGCTATCGTTCCTGATGCCGCCGACGTTGCCGCCGATGTAGCAGCCGGTCCATGAAAAGGCGGGCGGCGGCGCAACGAGCGGTGCCTTGAGTGGCATGTCGGCGGCGCTTGCCGCGCCTGCCAGCGCGAAAACCGATAATGTGCCGAGCGCTATTCGCTTCATCATCACCGATACTCCGCACCCATTGCCCATTACATGCCGCCGATTGGCGCCCATCTTACGGCGCATACGCCGTCCGGCTATGGCATAAATGTCACAGCGAAATCCAATTCGAGCTCCGCCGATCATTTCCCGCATGAGTTCGCAAGCAGGCGCGGCTGAATACATCGCCAGTCGTAAAAACTTTCATTACGCTTCCCGAAAGAGCTACGTCGGGTCAAGCCCGGCGATGACCGTCGGCCATGAGCCAGCGCAAGCCGGCCGGCAATGCGGAAAATAATCCTTGACGTCGCCGGCGTCTGGCTTATATTCCTATCGCCTTGCTCGGCTGAGGGCGTCTTCGCGGGACGCTACGGAGATGGAGCAAGGTGCGGCGCCCGCGGGCCAGGCCTCGTAAGCCGTGCGCCCGGGAGGCCCCGGCCAGCCGTCCGGCCCCACTAGGAGGGTCTGCCCGAAAGGGCTGGACGCGGTGCCGACGAAAGGCGGCGGAAGCCGCCCGGATCGGGTCTGCCGAAAGCGGCCCGGGTCGGCACCCGGAAGCTACGGCGCCGGGGACTTAAAATCGCCGCCGTGGAGCGCCGAGAGGCGCCCGCGCTTCTTTGCGGAAGCGCGGTACGAAAGGACTACGGACGCGCCTCGCGGCGCTCCGCCCCTCGGCATTTGCCGGGGCGGTAAGGGAATACCGGCGTACCCGGCGCCGGCCAAAGAATACGGGCGGCGGAGCGTTGGCTTGCCGCGTCGAAGCGCGGATGATGAGCAGCAATAAGTGAGGGCCTTGCGTGAGACTATTTTTGCCGAACTTCATCATGGATTGCCGGATCGAGCCCGGCAATGACGGCGCATTGTGAATTTGCCTTCTCCTCAAATTGCCGCCGAGCCGCGTGCGCGCCCCGATCTGTTCGGCCACCCGCGCGGGCTCACCTTCCTGTTCGCCACCGAGATGTGGGAGCGCTTTTCCTTCTACGGAATGCGCGCTCTGCTCGTGCTCTACATGGTCAAATACCTGCTGCTGCCGCCGCAGGCAGGCAGCGTGCTCGGGCTTGCCGCGTTCAAGGCGGCGCTGGAAGCGGTGTTCGGTCCGCTCGAATTGCAGCCGCTCTCCTCGCAGATCTACGGCTTCTACACCGGGCTCGTTTATCTGACGCCGATCTTCGGCGGATTGCTCGCCGACCGCGTGCTCGGCCGCCGCCGCACCGTGATCATCGGCGCCGCGCTGATGGCGGTCGGCCATTTCATGATGGCCTTCGAGCATCTGTTTTTGTTCGCGCTGCTCTTTCTCATCTTCGGCAGCGGCTGTTTCAAGCCGAACATCTCCACGCAGGTCGGCACGCTCTACCCGCCCGGCGATCCGCGCCGCGACCGCGCCTTCTCCATCTTCTATGTCGGCATCAATCTCGGCGCCTTCCTCGCCCCATTGGTCTGCGGCACGCTCGGCGAAACGTATGGCTGGGACTACGGTTTCGCCGCCGCCGGCATCGGCATGACCCTCGGACTGATCATTTACCTCATCGCCGCGCCGGCGCTGCCGCGCGAAACGCTGCCCCAGCGCGGCGCGCGGCCACCCATGACGCGAAGGACTGGCGCGGGATCGGCGCGCTGCTGATGCTGTTCATCCCGGTGAGCCTGTTCTGGGCCGCCTACGACCAGCAGGGCAACACCCTGGTGTTGTGGGCGAGCGACTTCACCGACCGCCACGTGTTCGGCTGCGGAGATCCCGGTCACCTGGTTTCAGGCCTTCAACCCGCTGATGATCTTTGCCTTCACGCCCTTCATCGTCTTCGTTCTGGCGTCTGCAAGGACCGCGCGAACCCTCGACGCTGGCGAAATTGTGGATCGGCTCGTTTCTCAACGCCGCGTCGTGGCTGGTTATGTATGCCGCCGCGGTGCTGCTCGGCGCCGGGCAGGCAAGCTGGCTCTGGCTGTTCGCCTTCTTTGTCGTCATTACCGTCGGCGAGCTTTACGCCTCGCCGACCAGCCTGTCGCTGGTGACCAAGATCGCGCCGGCCGGCCTGCTGTCGATGATGATGGGCGTATGGCTTGCCACCTATTTCGTCGGCGGCATCCTTGCCGGTTATCTGGGTACTTTTTGGTCGAGCATGAGCAAGGAAAACTTCTTTTTGATGCTCGCCCTCATATCCGCCGCCTCCGGGCTGTTCATCGTGCTCTTGCACCGCCCGCTGCGCGACGTGCTCAGGGACTAGTCCAGCGGCAACCCGACATATTGCTCGGCGAGCGACCGCGCCGCCGATTCCGACGAGGTGAGATAATCGAGATCGGACAATTGCCGTCTGCGGTCGAAGGCGGATTCGTTGGGGAAGCGGTGCATGATCTGCGTCATCCACCAGGAGAAGCGCTGCGCCTTCCACACGCGGCGCAGGCAGGTGGCCGAGTAGTTTTCCAACAGATCGTTGCGCTTGCTCTTGTAGAACGCGTCGAGCGCGCGCGAGAGATAGACCACGTCGGCAAAGGCGAGGTTCATGCCCTTGGCGCCGGTCGGCGGCACGATATGGGCGCTGTCGCCGGCGAGATAGAGCCGCCCATGCTGCATCGGCTCGACCACGAAGCTGCGCATCGCCGTGATGCCTTTTTGCAGCATCTTGCCGTCTTGCAATTCGCGCGCGCCGCCCAGCCGCTTGCGCAGCTCATCCCAGATGCGCGCGTCGGGCCAATTCTCGATCTCTTCGTCGTGGTCGCATTGCAGATAAAGCCGCGCCAGCGTATCCGAGCGCATGGCGTAGAGCGCAAAGCCGCGGTCGGTATACGAATAGATGTGGTCATGATCCGGCGGTGGCGATTGCGAGAGAATGCCGAGCCAGCCGAACGGATAGTCGCGCTCGAACACGCTGAGCACGCCGTCGGGAATGCTGGGCCGGCAAACGCCGTAGAAGCCGTCGCAGCCGGCGACGAAGTCGCAGTCGATTTCCTGCGCCCTGCCCTCATGGGTAAAGCGAATTTTCGGCCGCTGCGATGTCAGGTCATGGACGCTGACGCCGTCGACCTCGAACAGCAATGGTCCGCCGTCGGCGAGCCGCTGCACCACCAGGTCTTTCACCACTTCTTGCTGGCCGTAGATGGTGACACGCTTGCCGACCAGCGCGCGGAATTCGATGCGGTGCAGTTCGCCGTTGATCCCGATATTGATGCCGTCGTGCAGCGCCCCTTCGCGCTTCATGCGCTCGCCGACGCCGACCTCGGTGAGCAAATCGGTCGCCCAATGCTCGATCAGTCCGGCGCGGATGCGGTTCTCGATATAGTCGCGGCTGCGGTTCTCGATGATGACGGAGTCGATGCCCCGCAAATGCAGCAGCCGCGCCAGCATCAGGCCGGCAGGCCCTGCGCCGATAATCCCAACCTGCGTGCGCATCGAAACGGCTCCCGAACGCTAAGTTCCCGGTCCCCTATACGGGTTCGCTTTCGCGCAAGCAAAGGGACGAAGCCCGGAAAGGCCGGCACAATATTCGCCGCCGAACTTCTGAGATCTGCTCAGAACGGCCAGCCGTAACGCGGCACCGTCGCCCTATAGTGCCGGTAAGTCTCGCCGAATTTGGCTTCGAGATAACGCTCCTCGCGTCTGACGACGCCGAAATGCAGGACCAAGGCAGCGGCGATGGTCAGCACCAGCATCCAGTCGGACGCCAGCGAGATGGAAAGCCCGGCGAGAAACAGCGTACCACCCACATACATCGGATTGCGCAGCCGGGCGAAGATGCCGTCGGTCACCAGCAGAAGCGAAGGCTTCCACGGCTCCACATTGGTCCCAGCCGACACGAAGGTGGAGCGGGCGAGCACGGCCAGTGTTAAACCGCCTGCGATCATCACGATGCCCAGAACGATACGCGCCGTCAGCGGCAGCAGCAGCGTCAGCACAAAGGCGGGCAAGAGCCGGTCGAGCAGAAGCCCAAACACGACGACCGCAAGCGCGATCAGCGGCGGCGGCGCAATGACACCGGCGGTGTCACGGTTTTCGGTCGTGGTCATGCTCATGCGCTCCCATCAACGTGCAACTAGTCCCCAGGTTCAGCATTCCGTTCAAACGCCGAGCCACTCGGCCAGCGCCGCATTCACCGCCTCCGGTCGTTCGATGGTCGACAAGTGCCCGCAATGCGGGACGATCACCAGCCGCGACCCGGCAATGCCGGCGGCAATCTCCTTCGCCAGATCCGGCGGCGTCGCAATGTCGCCGTCGCCGACCAGCACCAATGTCGGACAGCGGATCGACGCCAGCAAGGGCCGCGAGTTCGGCCGCCCGATGATCGCCCGCAGCCCGCGCACGAATGCCTCCGGCCCGGTCTCGGCCACCATCTGCCGCACGATCGTTGTCATCGTCTCGTCGTTCTGGCGGTCGCGATGCAAATAGCGCTTAATGGCAAAGTCGGTGATATCGCCGTAGCCGCCCGCTTGGACCGCGGCGATTTGCTTCTGCCGCCCGGCCGTCTGCTCCGGCGTATCGGGACGCGCCGAAGTATCGAGCAGCGCCAGCTTGACGATGCGCTCTGCCGCTTGCCGCATCATCTCGAAGGCGATGAAGCCGCCATAAGAGAGACCGCCGAGCGCAAACCGCGGCGGCGCCGCATCCAGGATGCGTTTGGCGACGGCGGTGATCTCGGCATCGCGCCGGTGATCGGCGATCATGACCGGGCCGTGGACCCACAAAGCTTCGACCTGCGGCGTGTAGAGCCGCGCGGTGCAGGTCAAACCGGGCACCAGAACAAGCGGTAGAGATTGCATTGCCATGGCCGTCCTATTTCCCGCCGTTATTCCGGGGCGCGAGCAAGGCGAGCAAACCCGGAATCCAGACGCACAAAATCTATATCCGGATTCCCGGCTGGCGCCCTCCGCGCGTCCATGAAATGACAGCAACAAGACGAAAAGATTAAGGATTAATGCGGCTTATTGCACTGCCGAAGCATTGACTTTGCGCCTGCCGGCCCTATGTTCCGGGCAACCGGTTCGATGAAAGATTCGACCGTCCCCCGCGCATTGCAACTGGTTTCATCATCCGGCGCGGACCCCGGGCAGTCCCGACTCTGAGGTTATATGTCCTTCTCCCATTTGGGCTTATCCGAAAAAGTTCTCGGCGCCATCACGGCCGCCGGCTACAAAACCCCGACCCCCATCCAAGACCAAGCCATTCCCCACGTTCTCGCCCGCCGCGACGTGCTCGGCATCGCGCAGACCGGCACCGGCAAGACCGCCGCCTTCGTTCTGCCCATGCTCACGATGCTGGAAAAAGGCCGCGCGCGGGCGCGCATGCCGCGCACGCTCATTCTCGAGCCGACGCGCGAACTCGCCGCGCAGGTCGCCGACCATTTCGAGAAATACGGCAAGAACCACAAGCTCAACGTCGCGCTGATCATCGGCGGCGTCTCCTTCGAGGATCAGAACGCCAAGCTGTTGCGCGGCGTGGATGTGCTGATCGCCACGCCCGGCCGCCTGCTCGATCATTCCGAGCGCGGCAAACTGCTGCTCTCCGGCTGCGAGTTGCTGATCATCGACGAAGCTGATCGCATGCTCGACATGGGCTTCATCCCCGACATCGAGCGCATCGGCAAGCTTGTGCCGTTCACGCGGCAGACGCTGTTCTTCACCGCGACCATGCCGCCGGAAATCCAGCGCATCGCCGACACCTTCCTGCACAACCCGGTGCGGGTGGAAGTTTCCAAGCCCGCCACCACCGCCGCCGGCATCACCCAGCTCCTGGTCGCCACCGGCCGCGATCCGGCCGAGAAGCGCGAAACTTTGCGCCGGCTGATCCGCTCCGCCGACGGCTTCAAGAACGCCATCGTGTTCTGCAACCGCAAGCGCGAGGTGGCCCAACTGCACCGCTCGCTGCTGCGGCACAAGTTCAATGCCGCGGCGCTGCACGGCGACATGGATCAGGCGGCGCGCACAGCGGCGCTTGAATCGTTCCGCAACGGCGAGGTTTCGTTGCTGGTCGCCTCCGACGTTGCCGCGCGCGGTCTCGATATCCCGGCGGTCAGTCACATCTTCAATTTCGACGTACCGCATCACCCCGACGACTACGTTCACCGCATCGGCCGCACCGGCCGCGCCGGCTTGAGCGGCACCGCCATCACCATCGTGGCGCCGATCGACGGCAAGGCGGTGACGGCGATCGAACGCTTGATCGGGCAGACCATCCCTTGGGCCGGGCAACCGGCCGCTCCGGCGGAGCGCCACGACCACAAACGCGGCGAACGCGGCGGTCATCGTCCTTCGCGGCCTGCCGAACGGGGCCCGCAGCGCCACCAACACCAACGGCAGCAGCCGCAAAGCCGCCCTTCAGCCCCGCCGGCGCCGCCACGCAAGCAAGACGCGCACGAACATGCCGATAGCGCCGATGCCGGCCATCTTCCTGCATTTCTGCTGCGCCCGGTGACGGCGAAGGCCTGAACACCGACTTTCCGAAGAAGGTGGTTATTTTCGCAACGAATAGTTGTACAACCTAGCGCTGCATATTTACCCGCGATTCACCTCCCTCGGATACCGTTCGACACGAAATCGGCGTGGCCGGGGGGCCGCGTCTTATGACGTTTAGGGCACAAAGCCCGCACAGGGGGGTTGGCTATGGCCGAGCCGGAGGACGATCTCGAACGCTCCATGGCGTTCGCTGAAGTCGCCCTCGGGCAAATCAAGGCGCTGCGGCACGCCGCCACCCCGCGCAATTACGAGATTTGGTACGCCTACAGCACCGGCCACCACCCCGCGCTCAATCAGAAAATCAACGCGACGATCGAGCGAACCGGCAGCCTCGCCGAAGCCGACATCGAGCACATTTACGAAAATTACCTGTCGTCGACGCGCATCAGCGCGCGCATCGACAAACTCGGCAGTCAGGTCAAAGGCGAGATCGAGCAGGTGATGGCGATGATCGGCGCCGCCGCGGGCTTCGCCAACAGCTACACCGAAAGCCTCGCCGACATGACCGAGATGCTCGCGCAGTCGAAGGACCGCGAAGGCCTGCGCGCAATCGTCGAAAGCCTGGTGCAGACCGCGAAAGACATGGAATCCTCGAACTGCCGGCTGGAAGAGCGGCTCAGCGCCTCGAAACAGGAAATCAACGAGCTGCAGGTCAATCTCGAAGTCGTGCGCAACGAGAGCCTGACCGATCCCTTGACCCAGCTCGCCAACCGCAAATATTTCGACAGCAAGCTCGAATTGGCCATCGTCGAGGCACGCGCCAAGACCGAACCGCTGTCGCTGATGCTGATCGACATTGATCATTTCAAGAATTTCAACGACAGCTATGGCCATCTCATCGGTGACCAGGTGCTGCGCCTGGTGGCGACGTCGGTGCAGCAGAACGTCAAAGGCCAGGACATCGCCGCGCGCTACGGCGGCGAGGAATTCGCCGTCATCCTGCCGAACACGATGCTGCGCTCCGCAATCACCGTCGCCGACCATATCCATCGCGCGGTCATGACCAAGGAAGTGGTGAAGCGATCGACCGGCGAAAATCTCGGCCGCGTGACCATCTCAATCGGCGTCGCCTGCCTGCACAAAGGCGACGGCGTGCAGACGCTGATCGAGCGCACCGACGGCTGCCTCTATGCCGCCAAGCGGCACGGCCGCAACCGGGTCATGTGCGAGATCGACCCGGAAGTCAGCGCCGACGGCACAGCGGTCGCCTGAGCTTCGCTTTCTTTTTCGCGGGATTTTTCGGTTTGGCCGCCGCGCTTCTGTGCGCGGCTGCCAGCGCCGTGCGCGCCCATTGCGCCAGTTCGTCCGCGTCGTCATAAAGCCGGTCGGGCAGCCGCCAAAATGACATTACCGCGCGCTTGCCGGTCTTGGTGGCATAGGAAAACGGCGAACAGCCTTCGCGCTCGAAAGCCGGCAGCGAACCCGCATCGGCTTTGAGAAAAATCTGTCCGTCCGACATGAGCCCGAACATCACGCCGTCAGCATAAAGGCCGGCGCCGCCAAACATGCGGCGCACCGCAACGGGCCCGAAGCCGGCAAATAATTCCTGGATGGAGTCGGGGTCCACGCCGCCGCGCCCCCTGAGGCGCCCTACTCGGCTGCGTCTTTCGCCGGCGTCAACTGCACGCTCTCGCCGCAGCCGCAGGCCGAGGTCTGGTTCGGATTGTTGAAGATGAACTGGGCGGACAGCTTTTCCGTCTTGTAGTCCATCTCGGTGCCGAGCAGGAACAGCACCGCCTTGGGATCGACCATGATCTTGACGCCCTTATCCTCGACCACCTCGTCGGTCGGCTTGACCGCCTCGGCATATTCCATGGTGTATTCCATGCCGGCGCAGCCGCCGTTCTTGACGCCGACGCGCACGCCGGCAACCGGCTTGTCCGCCCGGGCCATCACATCTTTGATGCGCAGCGCGGCGGCGTCGGTCAGCCGCATCACCTGGGGTCGGGGTCGTACCGTCGGCATTGTCATCGAATCCTATTTAAGGTTCCGTTCGCAGATTACCACATATTGAGCACAAGCCGCGCCTCGTCGGACATGCGGCTCGGGTCCCAAGGCGGGTCCCACACGACCTCGACCTTGGTTTCCTTGACGCCAGGCACGCTGGAGACGGCGTTCTCCACCATGATCGGCAATTCCTGCGCCGCCGGGCAATTGGGCGAGGTGAGCGACATGTCGACTTTGACCGTGCGGTCATCGCCAATATCGATTTTATAGATCAAGCCGAGCTCATAAATGTCGGCCGGGATCTCCGGATCGTACACCGTCTTCAGTCCGGCGATGATCTCGTCGGTCAGCCGGCTGAGCTCGTCGGCCGGCAGCGCCGAGGAGCCGTTGATGGCGGCGTTCTCGTTTGGCTTTTCTTGCGGCTTTTCAACCGCCGGCGCGGTGCCCGTCAAATCCGCGGATACTGGGTCTGGCGTGTCTTCACTCATGCGAAAAATTCCTGCGCTTTGATCAGCGAGGCGGCGAGCGTGTCCACCTCGTCTTTGGTGTTGTACATGGCAAATGATGCCCGGCACGTCGCCGTCACGCCGTAGCGCGCCAGCAGCGGCATCACGCAATGGGTGCCGGCGCGCACGGCAACCCCGGCGCGGTCGATGATGGTCGCAACGTCGTGCGGGTGGGCGCCTTTCATCTCGAAGGAGACGATCGGGCCTTTGTCCTTGGCCTGGCCGATGATGCGCAGCGAATTGATCGCGCCCAGCCGCTCATGGGCGTATTTGACGAGCCCGCTCTCATGCGCGCGGATGCGCGGCTTGCCGACCGAATTGACGTAGTCGATGGCCGCGCCCAGCCCGATCGCCTGCACGATCGACGGCGTGCCGGCCTCGAATTTGTGCGGCGGCTCGCCATAAGTGATGCGGTCCTCGAACACCTCATGGATCATCTCGCCGCCGCCGTTGAACGGCGGCATGGCGGCAAGATGGGCATATTTGCCGTAGAGCACGCCGATGCCGGTCGGGCCGTAGAGCTTGTGCCCCGTGAAGGCGTAGAAATCGCAGTCGAGATCGCGCACGTCGACGTCGAGATGCACGGCGCCCTGCGCGCCGTCGACCAACACCGGAATGCCGCGCGCATGCGCGAGCTTGACCACCTCTTTGACCGGCACGGGCGTGCCGAGCGCATTCGACATCTGCGTGATCGCCACCATCTTGGTGCGCGGCGAGAGCAGCTTCTCGAACTCGTCGAGGAGGAAATTGCCCTCGTCGTCGACCGGCGCCCATTTGATCACCGCGCCCTGCCGCTCGCGCAGGAAATGCCAGGGAACGATGTTGGAATGGTGCTCCATGATCGAGAGCACGATTTCGTCACCCGGCTTGATACGCTCGCGCCCGAACGTATAGGCGACTAGGTTGATCGCCTCGGTGGCGTTGCGGGTAAAGATGATCTCTTCCTTGCGCTCGGCATTGAGGAAGCGCTGCACGGTCTCGCGCGCGCCCTCGTAGGCCTCGGTCGCTTCGTTGGCGAGATAATGCAGGCCGCGGTGCACGTTGGCGTATTGTTCGGTATAGGCCGTCTGGATGCGGTCGAGCACCTGCCTCGGTTTCTGCGCCGAGGCGGCATTGTCGAGATAGACGAGCGGCTTGCCATAGACTTTCATCGCCAGCGCGGGAAAATCCGCGCGGATCTTGGCGACGTCGTAGGTGCCGTTGCTGACCGCCGGGTGCATGGTCACGCCCTCGTCCCCAGCCATTTGAGGCTTGCAAACATCAGCGCCTCGCGAATGCCGGCGTGCGCGATCTCCCCGATCGTCTCGTCGACGAAGGCCTGAATCAGCAGCGCTTCGGCTTCGTTCGCCGGAATACCGCGCGACATCAGATAGAATTTGAGCGCTTCATTGGGCGCCGCCGTGGTGGCGCCGTGGCCGCAGACCACGTCATCGGCGAAAATTTCCAGTTCCGGCTTGTTGTCGGCTTCGGCATCCTCCGACAGCAGCAGCGCGCGGGTCATCATCTTGGCGTCGGTCTTCTGCGCGTGCGGCCGCACCACGATCTTGCCCTGGAACACGGCGCGGCTTTCGCCGTCGAGCACCGCGTGGAACTGCTCGCGGCTTTGGCAATGACCCTTGGCGTGATCGATCAGCAGCGTGGTATCGACGTGCTCTTTGCCGCGCAACAGGTTGACGCCGCGGATGGCGCCCTTGCTGCCCTCGCCGGCAAAGCGCACGAACATCTGGTTGCGCACCAACTGCGCGTCGGCGTTCAAGGAAAAACTGTTGAAAGTCGCATTGGCGCCGATCGCGGCCATCAGCGAGGAAACCAGCAAACCGTGGGTCTGCGTGGTCTTCACATGATCGACTTCGGCCTTATCGCCAATCTTAAGTTCAAGCGCGGCGTTGACCTGCGACGCGCCGCCGTCGTGGCTTTCGATCACGGTGGCTTTGGCGCCTTCCTCGACCACCACCAGCGAACGGATGAAGGCCGAGATCGGCTTGTCGCCGCCGCTGGCGAAGATGAGATTGATCGGGCGCTTGAGCGCCGCGCCTGCGGCAACCTTGATCACGACACCATCGCCCATCAACGCAGTATTGAGCGCGACCGCCGCATCTTCGGTTTCGACCGTCTTGCCGACCTGCGCAACCACCAGCGGATCGCCTTTGGCGAGCGCCTCGGCCATCGAGCCGATGGTCAGGCCCTCTTCCGGCGCGAGGTCGGACAGCTCGGCCGCGAAAGCGCCGTCGACAAAGACCAGACGGCGGCAATCGACTCCGGTCAAAAGCCTGCCGGCGTCCTTGGCGCGCAGTTTCGCCGCCGCGTCAGGCGGTGGGGCCAGCGGATAGGCGTCGCGCATGAGCGCGCGCAGATCGGTATATTTCCATTCCTCGACGCGACGGTGCGGCAGGCCTTGTCTATCGAAGCGCTGGAACGCGTCGTCACGCAAGCGGACAACCGCCCCTTTTCCCGGCAGCGTGCCGCGCGCCGAGGCGAAGGTTTGCGCCAGCGCCTGCTCGGCCGTGGTCTTCATGGTGCGGACTTCGGCGTTCATGATGCTCACGCCGCCTCGTCCGCGAATTGCGCATAGCCCTTCGCTTCCAGCTCGAGCGCCAGTTCCTTGCCGCCCGATTTCACCACGCGGCCCTTGGCCATCACATGCACCACGTCCGGCACGATGTAGTTTAACAGCCGCTGATAATGGGTGATGACGATCATCGAACGCTCCGGCGAGCGCAGCCGGTTGACGCCGTCGGATACGATCTTCAGCGCGTCGATATCGAGGCCGGAATCGGTCTCGTCGAGCACGGCGAGCCGCGGCTGCAAAATCGCCATCTGCAGAATCTCGTTGCGCTTCTTCTCGCCGCCGGAGAAGCCGACATTGACCCCTCGCCGCAGCATTTCGGAGTCGATACCGAGTTGGGTCGAAGTCTCGCGCACCAGCTTGATGAAGTCGGGCGTTGAAAATTCGCTCTGCCCGCGTGTCTTGCGCTGCGCGTTGAGCGCGGTACGCAGGAAGGTCATGGTGGCGACGCCCGGCACTTCGACCGGATACTGGAAGGCGAGAAAAAGCCCCTTGGCCGCGCGCTCGTCAGGCGACAGGTCGAGGATGCTTTCGCCGTCGAGCAGCACGTCGCCCTCGGTGACTTTATAGTCTTCCTTGCCGGCCATCACGTAAGCGAGCGTCGACTTGCCGGAGCCGTTCGGCCCCATGATCGCCGCCACCTGACCCTTCTCGACGGAAAGGTTCAAGCCATTGAGGATTTTCTTGTCCTCGATCTCGACGTGCAGATTTTTGATTTCAAGCAACGACATTATCGGTCCTTTACAGTACTGCTCCGCCGCCATCTGCCGTCGGCGAAGGAAACTCCTCTCCGAATTTCTCTCTGGCCTTTCCCTTCGAATACCCCAGCGCCATCTTGAAGGCGACGTACGCGCGGTACTGCTTCACGCTGGCATATGCCAACGCCAACATGGCGCAGGCGAAGGGGACGAAAGATATCATCACAAACGTCGAAGACGGCGCGCCCCATCGCAAAACGGTCGCCGCAACACCGGCAAGCCAAAAGAGAATGCAACCGCCCATCGCCACTCTGCGCCGGCGGTTCCAGACGTCCAAGGTTTGCCGCTCATCCAACGCTCCCCTCCAGACTGATCGAAATCAGCTTCTGCGCCTCGACGGCGAATTCCATCGGCAGTTGCTGCAGCACATCCTTGACGAAGCCGTTGACCACCAGGGCGGTCGCCTCCTCCGCCGACATGCCGCGCTGCCGGCAGTAAAACAGCATGTCGTCGGAAATCTTCGAGGTGGTGGCCTCGTGCTCAAACACGGCGGAAGAATTCTTCGCCTCGATATAGGGCACCGTATGCGCGCCGCATTCGTGGCCGATCAACAGCGAATCGCAATTGGTGAAGTTGCGCGCGTTCTTGGCCTTGTGGTGGGCGAAGACGCGGCCGCGATAGGTGTTGTTGGATTTGCCGGCCGCGATGCCCTTGGAGATGATGCGGCTCGTCGTGTTCTTGCCGAGATGCAGCATCTTGGTGCCTGAATCGACCTGCTGGCGGCCGTTGGAGATGGCGATCGAATAGAACTCGCCGCGTGAATTGTCGCCGCGCAAAATACAGCTCGGATATTTCCAGGTGATGGCCGAGCCGGTTTCGACCTGCGTCCAGGAAATCTTCGAATTCTTGCCGCGGCAATCGCCGCGCTTGGTGACGAAGTTGAAGATGCCGCCCTTGCCCTCGGCATCGCCCGGATACCAGTTCTGCACCGTCGAATATTTAATCTCAGCGTCGTCGAGCGCGACCAGTTCGACCACCGCGGCATGCAACTGGTTCTCGTCGCGCATCGGCGCCGTGCAGCCTTCGAGATAGGACACGTAAGCGCCTTTGTCGGCGATGATCAGCGTGCGCTCGAACTGGCCGGTGTTCTGCTCATTGATGCGGAAATAAGTCGACAGCTCCATCGGGCAACGCACGCCTTCCGGCACATAGACGAAGGAGCCGTCGGAGAACACCGCCGAATTCAGCGTCGCAAAGAAATTGTCGGTCACCGGCACCACGGAGCCCAGATATTTCTTCACCAGTTCGGGATGCTCGCGCACCGCTTCCGACATCGGCATGAAGATCACGCCGGCGCGCTTGAGCTCGTCCTTGAAGGTGGTGGCGACCGAAACGGAATCGAACACCGCGTCGACCGCGACGCGCGCGCGCGGGCTGCCGTCCTCGTTGGTGCGCACCACGCCGGCGAGCATCTCCTGTTCGCGCAGCGGAATGCCGAGTTTCTCATAGGTCTTGAGAATTTCCGGATCGACTTCGTCGAGCGAGGCCAGCGTCTTTTTTTTCGGCGCCGAATAGTAATAGGCGTTCTGGTAGTCGATCTTGGGATAGTCGACGCGCGCCCAGGTCGGCTCGCGCATAGTCAGCCAGCGCTTGTAGGCTTCCAGCCGCCACGCCAGCATCCACTCCGGCTCGTCCTTCTTGGCCGAGATGAAACGGATCGTGTCTTCCGACAGGCCCTTCGGGGCCTTCTCGGATTCGATATCGGTGACGAACCCGTATTTATATTGATCAACGTCGATGCGTCGGACCTGCTCGACGGTCTCTTGTACGGCCGGCATTCTTCCCTCCGCTCACGGTTGCAAGGACCGCGGGTTGGATTTGTCGGTTATGGTGGCTTAGCGCTGTGTCGCTTAAGCTTGTCCCTGTTGCGTTGCTCTGGTGGTTTCGCGCAATCGCCGCGTTCAGGCGGCGATGCCGCGTCTCCCTTTAACTAATGATTCCGCCAGCCCATTCCAAGTTGCCAAGAAGCGTTCCACCTCCGCTTCGGTGGTGCTCCAGCCGAGGCTTGCCCGCACCGCGCCGCGCGCCAATGCCGGCTCAACGCCCATGGCCTTGAGCACGCTTGAGGCCTGCACTTTGCCGGACGAACAGGCGGAACCGGAGGAGACCGCTATCCCGTTGAGATCGAAGGCGATTATGGCGGTCTCCGCCTTCACGCCGGGAACCGCGAAAAGTGTCGTATTGGGCAGCCGGGCCATGCTATCGCCGAAGATCACTGCTTCCGGCGTCACTCGCCGGATGCCCGCCTCCAGCCGGTCGCGCAAAGCCGTCATGCGACTCGCGTCCGCCTGCTTTGCGGCAACCGCCGCCGCCGCGCCAAAGCCGGCAATGGCGGCTACATTTTCGGTTCCGGCACGCTGACCGCGCTCCTGGCCGCCGCCTTTGATTAAGGGTTCCATATGAATGTCGCCGCGAACGATAAGCGCGCCGACGCCTTGCGGCCCGCCGAGCTTATGCGCGGAGAGGCTCAAGAGATCGGCGCCAAGATCACCAAGGCGGACATCGATGCGGCCCGGTGCCTGCACCGCATCGACGTGCAACGCGCCGGAAGCTGCGTGCACGATAGCGGCGATCTCAGCGATCGGCTGGATCACGCCGGTTTCGTTGTTGGCCAGCATGACCGAAACCAGCGGACGCTCCACCGTCGCGATGCGCCGGGCAAGTTCCGCGAGATCGGGCGCGCCGTCAGCATCGACCGGCAGTTCTTCGACATTCTCCGGCGCAAAACGCCCGCCGCGCAGAACGGAAGGGTGTTCGACCGCCGACACGAACAGCCGCTGGCGCAGCGCCTTGCGCCCGCCGATGCTCAGCGCCGGCGTCAGCGCCAGCATGTTGGCTTCGGTCGCCCCGCTGGTGAAGATGACGTTCTTAGCTTCGGCGCCGACGAGGTGAGCCACCTGCTCCCGCGCCTGCTCGACAAGGCGGCGCGCGGCGCGGCCTTCGCCATGCACGGAAGAGGCGTTACCGGTCAGCGCCAACGCCTCGACCAGCGCGGCGCGCGCCTCCGCCCGTAACGGAGCCGTGGCATTCCAGTCGAAATAGGCCCGTTCGCTCATCAGTTTCGCCTGTACCTAATTACCAATTCGGTCCTAGGGCCCGCAAAATGCTTGCATTTTGCCCTGCGGATCGTGTTAGAAACCGCGCGTCCGTCAGGCCGCTTATAGCGCGTGCCGCGGTGCCGTGCAGCGAAAATCAGTATAATTAGAATAATTCTAAACTAGGGCTGGAGTTCGCAAAGGTCCGCCAAACCTGACACCGCGGCAAGCCCGCGGTTAACCGTGGCGGCGGTAATTCTGGTCCGAGGTCGATAGCAAATGCCTGAAGTCATCTTCACCGGCCCGGCCGGACGCATCGAGGGCCGCTACCATCCGGCGCGGCAGAAGAATGCGCCGATCGCCATCGTGCTGCATCCGCACCCGCAATTCGGCGGGACGATGAACCATCCGATCATCTACCAGCTCTATTACGCCTTCGTGCACCGCGGCTTCTCGGCGCTGCGTTTCAATTTCCGTGGCGTCGGCCGCAGCCAGGGCACCTTCGACCACGGCACCGGTGAGCTGTCTGATGCCGCCTCGGCGCTCGACTGGGCGCAGACCATCAACGCCGAGGCGAAGAGCTGCTGGATCGCCGGCTTCTCCTTCGGCGCCTGGATCGGCATGCAGTTGCTGATGCGCCGCCCGGAGATCGAGGGCTTTATTTCGATCTGCCCGCCGGCCAATCTCTACGACTTTTCCTTCCTCGCCCCCTGCCCGTCCTCCGGGCTGATCATCCACGGCGACAAAGACGCGGTGGTGCCGGCGAAGGACGTCAACACGCTGGTCGAGAAACTGAAGACGCAAAAGGGCATCGTCATCGAACAGAAGGTGGTGCAGGGCGCCAACCACTTCTTCGACGGCAAGGTCGAGCCGCTGCTCACCTCGGTCGGCGCCTATCTCGACAAGCGGCTAAAGACCGAGCGCAAGCCGAGCGCGGCGTAAGCGGCGGTCACGAGAATTTTTTCACCGCCAGCACGGCATTCAACCCGCCGAAGGCGAAGGAATTCGACAGCGCGGCCTGCATCGCCATCGGCCGCGCCCTGTTCGGCACGCAATCGAGATCGCAAACCGGATCGGCCCCGAGATAGTTGATGGTCGGCGGCGCGATCTGCTCGCGCAACGCCAGCAGCGTCGCCACCAGTTCGAGCGCGCCGGCCGCGCCGAGCGGATGGCCGACCATCGACTTGGTCGACGAGATGGCGAGCGCGCCGGAATGCGCGCCGAAGGTTTCGCGCAAGGCCTTGGTCTCGGTTGCATCATTGGCCGTGGTGCCGGTGCCGTGGGCATTGACGTATTGGATGTCCGCCGGCGAAAGCGCCGCGTCGTCGAGCGCGCCGCGCAAAGCACGCACCATGCCGTCCATGTCGGGCGCGGTGAGGTCGGCAGCGTCCGCGCTCATGCCGAAGCCGGCAATCTCGCCGAGGATCGCGGCGCCGCGCGCCTGCGCGCCTTCCAGCGTTTCCAGCACCATCATGGCCGCGCCCTCGCCGAGGATCATGCCCTTGCGGTCCTTGGAGAACGGCCGGCAGGTATCGGGCGCCATCACCCGCATCGCCTCCCAGCCGCGCAAGGTGCCGAAGGTGATGCAGGCCTCGGCGCCGCCGGTGACGGCGCATTCGGCGGCGCCCGAACGCACCATTTGAAACGCCAGGCCGATGGCATGCGTCGCCGATGCGCAGGCGCTCGCCACCGCAAAGGCCGGGCCGCGCAGGCCGCAGTGCATGGCAATCTGGCTCGCCGGCGCGTTCACCATCAGCTTGGGGATGGTCAGCGGAAACACCCGCGCCTTGTTGTCGCGATAAATGCGCCGGAAGCTGTCGTCATGCGTGGTCTGGCCGCCGACGCCGGTGCCGACGATGCAGGCGGTGCGCACGGAGCGCTCCCGCGCGAAGGTGATCGCGGCCTGCGCGATCGCCTCGCGTGCGGCCACCACCGCGAACTGCGAGACGCGATCAAGGGTGGAAATCTGCCGCTCATCGAAATGCTTGAGCGGGTCGAAACCCTTCACCTCGGCGGCGACTTTCTGCGTCAGTTCTTCCGGCGTCGGCACCAGCGTGATCGGCCCGATGCCGCAGATGCCCTGCTTCAAAGCCCCCCAATAGGTGTCGACGTCATTGCCGACGGGAGTGACCGCGCCCAATCCGGTGACAACGACGCGGTTCACATCACTCACGATTTCTTGCCGACCAGCTTCTTGATCGCATCGACGATTTCGCCGACGGTGTCGAATTCAATGTGGGAACTATTGGCGTTATAGGGAATCTGGATATCGAATTTCTCTTCGAGATCGAAAATCATCTCCACGGCATCGAGCGATTCCAGCCCAAGATCTTCGAGACGGTCGCCCAGCCCGATCTTCGGCGGGCTCGTGCGCGCCCTCGCGGCGATGATCGCAATGACATCGGTCGCAACGTCGTCCATTTCCTCGCCCCGCTTTTACCGGCCGGCCAAAAAGGCCTGCATCGGCACGCAATCACTGCCCTTTGCTGAGACCGCGGAAAGTGCCCTACTGATGCCCGCCGGTCAATTATCGGCGCGCGAGCACAACTCCGCGCATCGGCTGCGTCACGCCGGTCGACGCCGTCGAGCGGTGTGGCGCTTATCAGCGCCAAGGGCTACAGCCAAAACCCGGCCCCTTTTCCTTTACGCCGAACCTGTTACACCGACGCCGAATAACTTAAAGACCGTCATGCCCGGCCTTGTGCCGGGTATCCCACGCCTTGCCTCTTTGGGAAGACGTGGATGGCCGCGACAAGCCCGGCCATGCCGAAATGGATGAACCATGAGCGCCTACAAGTCCGATTTCCTTAATGTTCTGGCCGAGCGCGGCTTCATTCACCAGGTCTCGGAGCCGGATGCGCTGGACGCGCGCGCCAAGGCCGGCGCCATCACCGCCTATATCGGCTTCGACTGCACGGCGGCCTCGCTGCATGTCGGCTCGCTGCTGCCGATCATGATGCTCTATTGGATGCAGCAGACCGGACACCGGCCGATCGCGCTGATGGGCGGCGGCACAACGCGCGTCGGCGACCCTTCCGGCAAGGACGAAAGCCGGCGCATTCTCACCGACGCGATGATCGACGAGAATCTCAAGGGCATCCGCGCGATCTTTGCCAAGTTCCTCAAATTCGAGGAGACCGGCGGCTCCGCCGTCATGGCCAACAACGCCGACTGGCTCAACGAACTCAACTACATCGATTTCCTGCGCGACGTCGGCCGTCACTTCTCGGTCAACCGCATGCTCGCCTTCGACTCGGTGAAGCTGCGGCTCGACCGCCAGCAGGAGCTGTCGTTTCTCGAATTCAACTACATGGTGCTGCAGGCCTACGACTTCGTCGAGCTCAACAAGCGCTATGGCTGCATCCTGCAGATGGGCGGCTCCGACCAATGGGGCAACATCATCAACGGCATCGATCTCGGCCGCCGCATGATGAACGCGCAACTGTTCGCGCTCACCTCGCCGCTGATCACAACGTCGTCCGGCGCCAAGATGGGCAAGACCGCGGCCGGTGCGGTCTGGCTCAACGCCGATCTGGTGAGCCCCTACGACTACTGGCAATACTGGCGCAACACCGAGGACGGCGATGTTTCGCGTTTCCTCAAGCTGTTCACCGTGCTGCCGCTCGATGACATCGCGCGGCTGGCGGCGCTGAAAGGTCAGGAACTCAACGAAGCCAAGAAGGTGCTCGCCACCGAAGCGACCGCGTTGGTGCATGGGCGCAGCGCCGCCGAGGAAGCAGCCGGCACCGCGCGCAAGACCTTCGAAGAAGGCGCCATCGCCGAAAGTCTTCCGACGGCCGAGATCGCGCGCGGCGAACTCGATCGCGGCCTCGGCGTGCTCACGGCCTTCGCTGAAAAGACCGGCCTTGTCGCTTCAAACGGCGAGGCGCGCCGCCAGATCAAGGCCGGCGGGCTGAAAGTCAATGACGAGACGGTGAGCGACGAGAAAATGACGCTGAGCGCCAAACATCTCACCCCCGAAGGCGTGATCAAGCTCTCGCTCGGCCGCAAGCGGCATATCCTGCTGAAGCCGGTGTAACCGTCGTCACTGCGAGGATTGCGGCAGGAAGTTGGGGTCGAAGGTGCCTGGCGACGGGATGAACTTGCGCAGCAGACCCGGCGCGATCGCCGTCACCGGGTTGACCAAAATGCGCGGCGAAGAAGGCGGCCCCACCGCCTCATAGGTGATCCCGACCAGGCCTTCCCGGCTGCCGCCGCCGAGGAAAAGGCCGACGATCGGGATTTGCCCGAACATATTGTTGAGCCCGTAGAACGGCACGAACGTGCCGCGCAGATGTACACTGTCCTTGACGTAGTCGATCTGCCCTTCGACCGTGACGCCGACCAGCGGGCCGCGCACAATGCCGTCGCGCACCGAGAGCCTGCCGCCATGCCGCGTGAAATCGGCGCGCATCTCGGTGAACTGCACGCTGCCCGGTTTTTCACCCGGCGCCCCGGCGACGACGCGTTCCAGCGCCGGCTCGCCGCGCACCTCGAAATCATGGATGCTGAGCGTGCCGACTTGCGGCGACTGCTCCTGGCTCGGCGGGTCCATCGCCACCCACATCTTGCCGCCATGCATGCGCGGATACATGTCGGTGAAACGGAAGAAGGCGCCGGCGTCGTTGGTTTCCAGATACAAGACCTGGTGATTGTCGCTGGCGCGCAGGCGCAGGTCGCCGTTGAGCGGCGTATCGCGCCCGATCTTCGCCCGCATTGAGAAGTGGCGGATGCGGCCGCCGCGGCGCGACAGTCTGAGATCGAGACCGCGCAGCGTCTCGCCGTTGTGGCCGGCCACCGTGCCGATCTTGAGATCGAGATCGAGATCGCTCTGCTTGTGCTGCTTGTCTTCGCCACCGCCCAGCGACGACTTCACGAAATTGCGCCCGTCGTAAACATCGCCGCGCATGGTCACGTGCAGCACGCCGCCATTGAGGCGATCGGCCTTAAGGGTGGCCTTGTCGCCTTCCGACAGGCTGAACACCGGGAAATTTGCCGAAACGATCTGGCTGGAATCGTCGAGCTCGACCGAACCTTTCACGTTCGCGCCCGAGCCGGAAACGGTGAGATCGTCGAAGCGCAAGCCCTTGGCATCCCTGATCAGCGTGCCGGTGGCGCGCGCCGGCTTGCCGGCCGGCTTGATCCATCCGGGAAGCAGGTTATCGATCTCCACCGGGGTCAGATCGGCATCGACGTTCATGCGCACGTCATCGGATTGGTTGCCGACCTCGGCTACGACTTTCACCGGGACCGCGCCGAGGACGCTATTGCCGAAATCGACACCAAGGCGGCGCCGGGCCGCTTCGTCCATCACCGCCTGCAATTGCAGTTCGGCGGAGGCGGCGCCCTTGGCCTTGGTCAACGAGATTGTCGCCGGCGTACTGTTGATTTTGACGTCGCCTTTGACCTGGTAGCCGTCCCGGGACGCGGTCACCCGCAAAGACGACGCCTCCACCTTGCGCCCAAGCAGCAGTTTATCGGCAGCAAAATTGGTCAAATCCGCGGTGATGGAATAAGTCGGCGGCGGCGCCGCAGGCGCCTGCCCCACCGTCAGATTGATCGCCACCTGGGCCGCGACCGTGCCGCGGCTCGAGGCCGGATCGAGCGCGATCACGGTGTCGTCGCGAAACGCTTCGCCCGCCAGCAAGGCGGCCGCCGCCGGGATACTGCCGTCGATGCGAAAACTGGTGCGCGCCGGGGACGGTTTGATATGCGTGTCCGGCACGACGAAAATCCCGCTGGTGACGCTGAGCCTGCGCCCCGCCTCCACGTCCACGGTGCCGCGGCCGAGGCTGACGCTGGCGTTGCGGCCGACGACCCGTACCGTGAGGTCGGCGTCGCGGATCGGCGGCAAATTATCGATCGGGCGCAGCGTCGTGCCGCTCGTTTCGATATCGATGGATAGCCCGTCGTCGGGCAGCGGCGGACCGTTTTTCTTGAAGTTCGGCGTCGGCGCGTTGCCGGCAATCACCACACGTTCGATGGTCCCGGCGGAAATGTGCTCCTCGACCCACGTGCGCACATCGGTGGTGACGAATATCGGCCATAGCCGCTTGAACACCGCCATCGGCATGCGCGTGGCGGCAACGCCGAATGCCAAATGCGGGACGGCGCCGGAGTAATCGAGGCTGCCGGTGACGGCGACGCCGACATTGTAAGACGGCCGGGTATCGACGCGGCTGAAATCGCCCTGCTCGAGGTCGATGCGTTTGTGCACGGTATCGATGCGCGCGCGCACCGCCGCGCGGTTGATGGCAAACCCTTCCGGGTCCGATGACCCCGGCGACGCCAAAATGATCGGATCGATCACCGCGTCGCCGCGCTGCATGGCGAGCTGCCACACCCCGTTCTGGTTGTCGGCCGATTGCAGGATGGCGCGCATGGTGAACTGATTGCCGCCGGAATGGATTTGAAACGGCACCAGCAGCGCCCGGTGTTGCGGATCCCAGCTGAAGCGGATCTCCGCCCGGTCGATCTTGACGTTGGCATCCTCGTTGTCGTGGTTGACGATGGTGCCGCTGTCGGCGACCAACTGGCCCTGCATCTGGCGCAACGAACCGTCGCGCGCGATATCGGCGCGGACGCTCCCCGACAGCGGCAAGTCGACATCGAGATCGTTCTCACTCACGCGCATGGCCAAGAGGATGTCGCGCGACGAGACATGCCGCGCTTCGATGCCGACCGCACGTTCGCCGTCGCCGAGCGGCCGCATCGCGGCGCTCAAGATCCAGGGCCGTTGCGGATTCTCCGACGCCAGCCGAAACGTCAGGCCGCCGCTTGCCGGCCGCGTCAGGCTGGCGTTGATCCCGCTGAAGCTCCAATGCTTCTGATTGCGCTGATCGTCGACGGTCAAATTGCCGTTCTTCAAGCCGAGCTCGCGCAGATCGTGGCCGTCGAGACCGGTGGCGCCGAGGCCGTCGATCCAGGCCAGCACCCCGGCCACGTCCTTGACGCCGGTGCGCAGCGGGCCCTGCGGCACGATGGCCTCCACCGGCTCGCCGCGTGCCGCCGGCGTGAGCGCGGGCAGCGCGGTCGCGATCGGCCGTTTGTCGGCGCCGGCAAATACCGTAATCGCACCGTCTTTTTCGATGCGCACCGCCGTCTCGGCGCCGACCAGATTGAGGCTCACCGCCCGCAACTTGCCGGACAGCAGGCTGATGCCGGAAAGGCCGATTTCCGCTTTCGGCGCGCTGGCCACCACGGTGCCATCGGCGTCGCGCACGACGATGTCGCGCAGACGCAGCGAGGTTTGCCCGGTCTCGTCGCGCTCGATCTGCGTGCCGCCGACGATGACGGTATGGTTGGCGCCGAAATTCTCCGCGATTGCCGCCCTCAGCCACGGCGTCGCCATGTCGATTTCGATGGGGCCGCTGGAAAGCCGCCACCATAGGCCGAGACAACCCAGCACGGCGACGGCAAAGACGCCGGCCGCGGTCCACACTGTCCCGCGGACGAAGCGCCGCTGCCAAATTCGTCCGACGCCGCGGCGCAGGCTGCCCCACGTGCGACGCGCCGCGCGCGGCGGCGCGCGGCGGTGAGGTTGGCCGCTATGGTGGGGATGATGCGCGGGATGCGGCGCGCGGCTTTTTTCCGCCGCCGGCTGATGCGGATGCTTCGCTGGGTGTTCGATACGTGTCATGCCCTTGTGGGCGCCCCTCGCCAACTTATCGTACGTATCTTACCGTTGGCCAAATGTCGTCCCGCACTGCCCGGCGACTCTAAGACCCCTGGCGCCGGATGCCCCTAAACCCATGTGGCAATTGCAACTTTGACGGGGCGAAAGCGACGAAAGGAAGGCATATGACGAGTGACCTTGTCGCGGGGGCAAAGGCTCCTGCGTTCAGTCTGCCGCGCGAGGATGGAACCAAGGTTGCGCTGCAGGATTTCAAGGGCCGCAACCTGGTCCTCTATTTCTATCCGAAGGCCGACACGCCCGGCTGCACCAAGGAGGCCATCGCCTTCTCAAGCCTGCGCGCGGCCTTCGAGCGCGCCGGCACGGCTATTCTCGGGGTCTCGGCCGATTCGGTGCAGGCGCAGGACAAATTCAAATCCAAGCACCGGCTGAAGATCGCCCTCGCCTCCGATGAGTTGAAAGAGATGCTGCAAGCCTACGGCGCCTGGGGGGAGAAATCGATGTATGGCCGCAAGTACCTGGGAGTCATTCGCAAGACGCTCCTGATCGACGGCAAAGGGCGTATCGTCCGCGTCTGGCCGAAGGTGCGCGTGCCCGGTCATGCCGAGGAGGTGTTGGTGGCCGCGCGCAGCCTGTAATTCCCCGCCTTTTCATGCGAATCGGATTGTTGCGTAACGATAATTTCCGGTTTTTTAACCATACCGGGGTCATATCACACGGGGTGCCGGTCCACCGGCTCGGCCGGGTGAAGAGCGTTGATGTTGCATACGTCCCTCTCCTATTTCCCGAACGCCGCCGGCGCGCGTCCGAAATCGGCCGCCGCCGTTTCGCGCCATCTGCATCGGCCCCGCCAAAGCGGCTACACGCTGACCCACGGCGGACGCCAAGTGCGCATCGGGCCGGTGGCGTTCTGGATCGTGGTCGGCACCTTGGTGGTGATGGCGATCTGGTCGATCGCCACCGGCACCTATTTCGCGTTTCGCGAGGACGTGCTCACGCGCCTGGTCAGCCGCCAGGCGCAGATGCAATTTGCCTATGAAGACCGCATCGCCGAGTTGCGCGGGCAGATCGATCGCATCACCAGCCGGCAATTGCTCGACCAGGAGCAATTCGAGCAAAAGCTGAGCGGGCTGTTACAGCGCCAATCGATCCTCGAGCGACGCTCTACGGTGCTCTCCGAAGATGTGACGGCAACCGGCGCGATTCCGCCCGGGCGCGGCGCCGCGTCGAAAAAAACCTCGAAGGCGGCGCCCAGCAAGCCCTCGTCGACCGACGAATCCGAGGCGGACCCGGCCACGCCTGACCGCCAGACGAGCAACGACAGCGGCGGCGCGCTGAACGGAATGCTTACACGCGTGTCGGCCTCACTCGACAAGATCGATCGCCGGCAGATCGCGACGCTGGCCGGCCTGGAAAAACGCGTCGACGGCAAAGCGAGCCGCATGCGTCACGTGTTCGCCGAGATCGGCGTCGATCCGGCCAAGATGTCGACGGGCGGCAAAGGCGGGCCGTTTTTGCCGATCATCGCTCCGGTGTCGGGGTCGAGCGCCTTCGATCGCATGCTGTATCGCGTCAACATCGCGCGCGCCCGCGTCGACGTTTATGCCCATGCCCTTGGCGCGGTGCCGCTGCGCAAGCCGGTGACCGGGGAGCTTGACGTCAGTTCGCCGTTCGGCGTGCGCATCGATCCGTTCCTCGGCCGCCCCGCCATGCATACCGGTGTCGACCTGCGCGGCGACCTCGGCGAACGGGTGCATGCAACCGCCAACGGTGTCGTGCAGATTGCCGGACGCGACGGCGGCTACGGCAAGATGGTGGAGATCGACCACGGCAACGGCTTTTCCACGCGCTACGGCCACCTCTCCGAAATCGACGTGAAGGTCGGACAGGAAGTCCATCTCGGCGACACCCTCGGCCGCATCGGCTCAACCGGGCGCTCGACCGGGCCGCATTTGCATTATGAGACCCGCATCAACGGCGAAGCGGTCGATCCGCAGAAATTCCTGCGCGCCGGCATCCAGCTCGGCAGCCTGTAGCCCCTACTCCACGTCCTCGACCTGCCCCGGCCCGCCGCCGAAGGCTTTCTGCGCCAGCGCGGCCTGCATGAACTGATCGAGATCGCCGTCGAGCACGCCGCCGGTATCGGAGGTCTGCACGCCGGTGCGCAGGTCCTTCACCATCTGATAGGGCTGCAGCACGTAAGAGCGGATCTGGTGGCCCCAGCCGATATCGGTCTTGGCGGCCTGATCGGCGGCGGCTTTCTCCTCGCGCTTGCGCATCTCGGCCTCGAACATACGCGCCCGCAGCATGTCCCAGGCGATGGCGCGGTTGCGGTGCTGCGAGCGGTCCTGCTGCACCTTCACCACGATGTTGGTGGGGATATGGGTCAGGCGCACCGCCGACTCGGTCTTGTTGACGTGCTGGCCGCCGGCGCCGCCGGCGCGCATGACGTCGACGCGCACGTCGTTTTCGTTGATGTCGATCTTGATGCGGTCGTCGACCACCGGATAGACGACGACGCTGGCAAACGAAGTGTGCCGCCGCGCGTTGGCGTCGAACGGCGAGATGCGCACCAGCCGGTGCACGCCGTTCTCGCTCTTGAGCCAGCCGTAGGCGTTGTGGCCCTTGATCGTCACCGTCGCCGACTTCAGCCCGGCGCCCTCGCCTTCGGTCTCCTCGACCCACTCGACCTTGTAGCCGTGCGCCTCCGCCCAGCGCACATACATGCGCATCAGCATGCCGGCCCAATCCTGGCTTTCGGTGCCGCCGGCGCCGGCATGCACCTCCAGGAAGGCGTCGTTGGCGTCGGCCTCGCCCGACAGCAGCGCCTCCAATTCGCGCCGCGCCACTTCGGCCTTGACGCGCTTGAGCGCGGCCTCCGCCTCGGCAACGGCCTTGTCGTCATTTTCGGATTCGCCTAGCTCGATCATGGTGAGCTGGTCGTCCAGCTCCTGTTCGATGCGCAGAATCGCTTTAAGCTGATCGTCGAGCGCGTCGCGCTCGCGCATCACGCGTTGCGCGCGCGCCTGGTCATTCCACAGACTGGGGTTTTCGGCCTCTTTGTTCAGCTCGGCGAGACGGCGCTGCGCGGTATCGACGTCAAAGATGCCTCCTCAGCAGCTTGAGCGACTGCTTGATGTCGTCGATGAGGCTTTGTGTTTCCGCGCGCATGGGTCCGATCGATTCACAGAAGAGAGATGCTGCAGCATGTAATCGGTGTGGCCGGCAATGTCGAGCCGGCTACGGCTTGCCCGCCCGTCGGCGGCTGCCGTTGGCGATCCGGGAACCCGGCGGCGGCGGCGATTAAAAAAGACAAGCCGCGCGATGAATGTGCATTGGAACAAGCATCCGACCAGGAACAAGTCACGCCAGGGCGAATTGTCCTCGGGAGCGAACGCTCTTGCAACAATCACCACCAGAACGAGGACACTATGGGTTTCTTCAGCAAAGACATCAAAACGCTCGACGACCTTTTCGTGCACACGCTGCGCGACATTTACTACGCCGAGAAGCAAATCGTGGAGGCGTTGCCCGACATGATCGAAAAATCGACCGACGCCCGCCTCAAGCAAGGGTTACAGACCCACCTCGGCGAGACCAAAAACCACGTCAAACGCCTCGAACAGGTGTTCAAGCTCCACGGCAAAGACGCCAAAGGCGTCAACTGCCCGGCGATCGACGGCATCATCGAAGAGGCCAATGAGGTCGCCGGCGAAGTCGAAGACAAGCAGGTCCTCGACGCCGCCTTGATCGCCGCCGCGCAAGCGGTCGAGCACTACGAAATGACCCGCTATGGCACGCTGGTCGCCTGGGCAACCCAGCTTGGGCGTTCCGACTGCGCTGCGCTCTTGCGGCAGAACCTCGAAGAGGAGAAGGCGGCGGACAGCAAGTTGACCACCCTCGCCGAGAGCAACGTCAACGCCAAAGCGGCGTAACGGCACGAACCGATTCGCGAAAACCCCCGGCCAACCGGCCGGGGGCATTATCGCGCGAACTGATCAATAAAGTCCGCCGGTGCCCGAGCGCACGGCGCGGCCGGCATCGGGGCTTACCCCGCCGAAGAACGGCTGGCTGCCGTCGGGCGGATTGCCCATGCCCACCACCGGCCCGCCTCCCGGCGGCGCCGTGCCCGGCTTGAAGGCCTCCAGGATCGCCTTTTCGGTGCCGGGACCGGCGCGCAGGCCGGTCTTGAGATCGACGCGAATGAGCTTGATGCCCGGCGGCACGCGGAACGGCACCGCCGGCTTGTCGGCCAGCGCGATCTTCATGAAATCTTTGACGATCGGCGCCGCCAGCCGCCCGCCGGTCATGCCGCGGCCGAGGTGGCGCGGTTTGTCGTAGCCCATATAGACGCCGACCACGATGTCGGGCGTAAAGCCGATAAACCAGGCGTCCTTCTCGTCATTGGTGGTGCCGGTCTTGCCGGCGACCGGCTTGCCGAGGTCCTTCTGGAAACCGGCGCCGGCGGCGGTGCCGCGCAGCACGACGCCCTCCATCATCGAGGTGATCTGATAGGCGGTCATCGGGTCGAGCACCTGCTCGCGCCGGTCGATCAGCGAGGGCTCCGGCTGGTCCGCCCATTTCTTGGCGTCGCAGCCGATGCATTCGCGCTCGTCGTGCTTGTAGACGGTGTGGCCGTAACGGTCCTGGATGCGGTCGATCAGCGTCGGCTTCACGCGCCGGCCGCCGTTATCGAACATGGCGTAGGCGGTCACCATGCGCATCAAAGTCGTCTCGCCGGCGCCCAAGGCAAACGACAGATAGGGCGGCAATTGGTCATAGACGCCGAAGCGCTTGGCGTATTCGGCGATCAGCGGCATGCCGATGTCCTGCGCCAGGCGCACGGTCATCACGTTGCGCGAGTGCTCGATGCCGAAGCGCAGCGTCGAGGGGCCGAAGAAATTGTTTTCGTAGTTCTCCGGCTTCCAGACGCCGAGGCCCGGACCCTGATCGATCTCCAGCGGGGCATCGAGCACGATGCTCGACGGCGTGTAGCCGTTATCGAGCGCGGCGGCATAGACGAAGGGCTTGAACGACGAGCCCGGTTGGCGCAGCGCCTGCGTCGCCCGATTGAACTGGCTCTGGTCGTAGGAAAAGCCGCCGACCATGGCGAGCACCCGCCCGGTCCACGGATCCTCGGCCACCAGCGCGCCGGAAACTTCCGGCACCTGCTGCAGGCGGTACTGCCCCGACGCCGATTCCGCCGACACGTAGATAACCTCGCCGGGATTGAGCACCTGACTGACCTTGCTTGGTGCGCGGCCTTTGATCTTGGCCCATTTCACGCCGTCGAGCGGCACGATGCCGACCTCGCGCGCCTTGCTGATGGCGCCGCCGGGCTCACGCGCCGGCTGCAAGCCGATGCGGGCCGAGGAATCGTCCGATTGCAGCACCACCGCCAGGCGCCAGGGGATGTCGCTCAGCGCCTTGACCTCGGCGAGCTTGACGCCCCAGTCGCTGGAAATGTCGATCTTGCTGAGCGGGCCGCGCCAGCCTTTCGCCTCGTCGAAGCGCACCAGGCCGGCGGTCAGCACCTTGCGGGCGGCGACTTGCATGTTGGTGTCGAGCGTCGTGCGCACCGACAGGCCGCCTTCGTAAAGCTTCTTTTCGCCGTAGCGCTCGTAGAGCTCGCGGCGGACTTCCTCGGCGAAATACTCGGCCGAGAAGATGTGCGCACCGCTCGGCTTCTGCGTCACGCCGAGCGGCGCACGTTTGGCCGTGTCGGCATCGGCCGTCTTGATGAAGCCGTCCGCCGCCATTTGCTCGAGCACCCAGTTGCGCCGCTCGATCGCGCGCTCGCGCTGGCGGAACGGATGATAATTGTTCGGCGCCTTCGGCAGCGCCGCGAGATAGGCGGCGTTGGCGATGGAGAGTTCGTTGACCGATTTGTCGAAGTAGACCAGCGAGGCGGCGGCGATGCCGTAGGCGCCGAGGCCGAGATAGATCTCGTTCAAGTAAAGCTCGAGGATCTTGTCCTTCGAATAAGTGCGCTCGATCTTCAGCGCCAGCAGCGCCTCCTTGATCTTGCGCGTGAAGGAAACCTCGTTCGACAACAAGAAGTTCTTGGCGACTTGTTGCGTGATGGTTGAAGCGCCCTGCGGATGCCGGTTGGAGCCGTAGTTCTGCAGATAGTTGAACGCCGCGCGCGCGATGCCGGTGAAATCGAGCCCGCCATGTTCATAGAAGTTCTTATCCTCGGCGGCGAGGAAGGCATTGATCACCAGCTTCGGCACCGCCTGGATTGGAATGTAAAGCCGCCGCTCGCGCGCGTATTCGGCCACCAGCGAGCCGTCGGCGGCATGCACCCGCGTCATCACCGGCGGCTCGTAATCCTGTAATTGCGAATAGTCCGGCAGGTCCTTGGAGTAGTGCCAGAGCATGCCGGCAGCCCCGGCGACCCCCACCACGAACAGGATGGTGCCCGCCGCGAATAGGAAGCCAAAAAAGCGCAAGATGAACTTCATAAGCGCAAGGTCCCGCTTTGACCCCGGCGGCGGCCCCCGGCGCCGCCTGCCGACATCGTGCTCCGGGAAACTGACCGGTTTCTCACTAACCGATTTCTCTTGGCCAAGCCGCTATTGCTGCGTGTTCTCGCGGCCAAGGCATAGGCTCCTGGTCGCCCGGTTTTATGTTGAAACTGAGGCCAATTGGCCATCTTAGCGTGACTCCCGCCCGGCGCCCGCCAGCCGCGGCGCAAAGAAGGTATCGATCGCCCGCATGACTGAATCTGCGGTGCGCAGCCGCCACGCCGGCGACGTCAAATTGACCAAATCGGCCTTGGTGGAAATGTAGCCCAGCTCCAACAGCACCGAGGGAATGTCGGGCGCTTTGAGCACCACAAAACCCGCCGATTTCACCGGATTGAGGTGCAGCCGGGTCGTCGGCTTGAGATCGCCCACCACCGTCCGGGCAAATTGCACGGAATAGGCCTTGGTTTCGCGCTGCGCGAGATCGATGAGGATATTGGCGACGCCGTTTGGCTCGGCGCTGAGATCAACGCCGGCGATCACGTCGGATTTGTTTTCCGCGTCTGCCAGCTTTGCCGCTTCCTTGTCGGAGGCGCGTTCCGACAAAGTATAGATCGTCGCGCCCTCCGCCTGGCCCTCGCGGCGCGGAATGAAATCGGCGTGGACCGAGATGAACAGCGAGGCGCCGTGGGCGCGGGCAAAGCGCACGCGCTCGCCGAGCGGAATGAAGGTGTCGTCGCCGCGCGTCATCGCCACGCGGTATTTGCCGCTTTGCTCGATCTTGTCTTTCAGCACCAACCCGAATGCCAGCACGACATCCTTCTCGCGCTCGCCACTCGGGGCTCGGGCGCCGTCGTCAATGCCGCCGTGGCCGGGGTCGAGCACGATCAGCGGGCGCGCATCGCCGTCCGGCACCGCCTTGGGGGGAATTTCGCTGCGCCTCGCGGCGGCGTGCTGCTCGCGATTGGCCAGCGAAATATTGTGCAGGAAAGTCGTTCGGTCGGTGGCGGCGAGATCGAGCACCATGCGTGCCGGCTGGCCGTCGATGGAGTCGAGCACGAAAGCCTTGTCGACCTTCACCGGCCCGTTGGTATCGATGACGATGCGGGAGCCGCCGCGCATGATCAGACCGTAGCGGAACGCCTTCACCAGACCGCGGCCATGTTCTCCGGTCCTGCCCGGCAGCTTGAACACCACCTCGGGCAGATCGACCACCACGCGGTACGGATCGGCCAGCGTGAACACGGCGACGTCGATTTTCTGCGTCAGATCCATGACAAAACGCAGGCTGCGCTCGTCACCGCCTAAGCGGATATCGGTGGCGACCGGCATCGACGCCGGTGTCGATTCTGCGGCCGCCGTCTTCACCGATTTTGCTGCACTGGGCGCGGCGGCCATGACGGCCGCGCCGGCAAGCACGCCCAAAGCGATCATGATTCTGCGTGGCGTCACGAATCCAAACCTCATTTTGTGCCAATTTACTCCATTAGGGGGTGCGCCGGTTAACGGAAGTTAAGCAAAGCGCGCTTTCCGGGCGGTGGTGTGGCCGATCTGCATAAGTTCCCTTGCCAGCACGGGTTTAGGACCGTATGTAGGGGGCTGCTGACGGTTAAAGTTCCGGTTGTGCCGCGTTCGGGCCCCGGCCCGCCGGTCCAGGATTGCCCCCTCGAGGAAGCGGGCGAACGGACGGCGAAACGAGCCGAAACCCTTAGTGAAGGTCACCCGGATTAGCGCGCGGTCTTCCGCTCGCATCCGACCGTCAGTGACGAGAAACCTCGGCGGCGCTTACGTTAGCGCGGCCGCAGTGCACGGGTCGCAAATTCATGCTGCAAGTGATGCAGCACCGGCAAATCGAGGTCCACCGCTGTCGCGAAATCATCGCGGCGGCGCCTAATCTTATGGACCGCGCCGCGCTCACGCGTGATGACGCGCCCCATTCCTTCCACACCCATCAGGCTGGCCCCCGGCTGCATCGCTTCGCGCCGTCAACTTCGCGCGAGCACGCGCCGAGCGCCGCCTCAGTGAGATTTTATTATGGCCGACAAAATGCTGATCGACGCGACGCACCCGGAAGAGACCCGGGTCGTTGTTCTGCGTGGCAACCGCGTCGAGGAATTCGACTTCGAGAGCGCCAACCGCAAACAGCTTCGCGGTAACATCTACCTCGCCAAAGTCACCCGCGTAGAGCCGTCGCTGCAGGCGGCCTTCGTCGATTACGGCGGCAATCGCCACGGCTTCCTGGCGTTTTCGGAAATCCATCCCGACTACTACCAAATCCCGGTCGCCGACCGGCAGGCGCTGCTCGAGCAGGAGGAGCGCGATCAGCGCGCCGCCGACGCCGATGCCGACCACCGCGCCAACCGGCGTGGACGCGGCGGCCGTCACCGCCACCGCGGCGCCGACCGCCACCGCGGGCGCGACGTCCGGCGCAGCGAGCCGCTTCCCAATCAAGATCAACCCGCCGATGAATTCGCCCGCGACGCCGCCGGGAGCCCGGCCGGCGAGGTCGCGATCGGCGAACAGACGCCTGAGCAGATCGCCGATACCGCAGCGGTGATGGCCGCCACGACCCCGGCCGCCGAACACGAAGCCGAACAGCTCGTCCGCGAAGAAGTCGGAGCCCCTGCCGGTGAAACCGCCATGGAAGTGGCGCCGCAGCCGGAGGCCGACGCGCCGCAGCTGGGCGGCGAGACAGCGCCAAGCTTTGAAGCTTCTGGAAGCGCCGACATGCCGGAAGCCGGCGACGACCATGGCGAAACCGGCGATCACCTGCCGGTCTCCGCCGAGGCCGCGCAACCGGAGGACCGCGAGGGCCAGACCGATGCGGCCAACGGCAATGGCGAAGAGCCCGGCGAAGAGGAAGCGGTCGAATCGGTCGGCGGCGCCGACGCGCTCGAGGAAGCGCAGGAGCGCATGCCGCGCTTCCGCCGCCAGTACAAGATTCAAGAGGTGATCAAGCGCCGTCAGGTCATGCTGGTGCAGGTGGTCAAGGAGGAGCGCGGCACCAAAGGCGCGGCGCTGACGACCTATCTCTCGCTCGCCGGCCGCTATTCGGTGCTGATGCCCAATACCGCGCGCGGCGGCGGCATTTCGCGCAAGATCACCTCCTCCGAAGATCGGGCGCGCCTCAAGGACATCGCGCAGGAGCTGGAGACGCCGCCCGGCATGGGCGTGATCCTGCGCACCGCCGGCGCCAGCCGCACCAAGACCGAAGTCAAACGCGATTTCGAATATCTAATGCGGCTGTGGGAAACCGTGCGCGATCTGACGCTGAAATCGACGGCGCCCAAGCTGGTCTATGAGGAAGGCTCGCTCGCCAAGCGCTCGATCCGCGATCTCTACTCGAAGGACATCGAGGAGATCGTCGTCGCCGGCGAGGACGGTTACAAGGAATGCAGAGACTTCATGCGCATGCTGATGCCGAGTCACGTCAAGCATGTGAAACTCTACAAAGACAGCCAGCCGATCTTCACCCGCTACGGCATCGAGAGTCAGCTCGACGCCATGTTCTCGCCGGTGGTGCAGCTCAAATCCGGCGGCTATATCGTGATCAACCAGGCCGAGGCGCTGGTGGCGATCGACGTCAACTCGGGCAGAGCCACGCGCGAACATCACATCGAGGACACCGCGCTCAAGACCAACGGCGAGGCGGCGGAGGAAATCGCCCGCCAGCTGCGCCTGCGCGACCTTGCCGGGCTCATCGTCATCGACTTCATCGACATGGACGAGACGCGCAACAACCGCAGCGTGGAGCGTCGACTCAAGGAAGCGCTCAAGTACGACCGCGCCCGCATCCAGGTCGGCCGCATCTCGCATTTCGGCCTGCTGGAAATGTCGCGTCAGCGGATTCGCTCCTCGGTGCTGGAATCCTCGACCGAAAAATGCCCGGTCTGCGGCGGCTCCGGCCATGTGCGCTCGGTGTCCTCGGTGTCGCTGCAGTTGCTGCGCGCGCTCGAGGAAATGCTCATCAAGGGCGCCACGCATAATTTGATCGTGCGCACGCGCTCGGAAGTCGCGCTCTATGTGCTCAATCACAAGCGTGCGCATTTGCGCGCGCTGGAGGAACGCTTCCGCATCTCCATCACGATTTCGGCCGACGCGACGGTGACCGGGCAGCAGTCTTACGTTATCGATCGCGGCGAACAGGTGCACAGCGTGGAAGCCGCAAAGGCCCTGGCGGCGGCGGCAAGCCCGGCCTTGAGCCCGCCGATCGAGGAAGACGAAGAGATTTTCGAAGACGAGCCCGAGGTCGCTGCCGAAAGCGATGAAGCTTCCGCGGTGGCCGAGGGTTCGCCGGCGGCGCCCATCGAAACCGACGGCGAACCGCGGCGCGACGGCGGCCGGCGGCGGCGCCGGCGTGGACGCGGCCGCGGACGCGGCGGCGAACCGCGTGAGCCGCATGAGGGCGCGGTAAATTTCACGCCCGAAACCGTGGCCGAACACGCCGTCGCGCATGAAGATCACGACGGCGGTGCGCCCGAGGAGGACGAGGTCGGCGGCATGCCGCAACCGCATCACGCGGCCGCGCCAAGTGGCGCGGAAGCCGATCGCGATGGTCGCCGCCGTAGGCGCCGTGGCCGCCGAGGCGGCCGCCGCAACCGACGCGACCGCGGCAGTGACGGCGGTAACGGCGGCGATGCGCCATTCTCAACCATTGGCGGCGACGCCGAGCCGGAACTGCGGCACGCGGTCGAAGATCTCGATCGTCCGCCGGCGCCGCGTGAGACGGGCGCAGCCGACCGGCCGATGCGCGCGGGTCGGGATTTTCCGCCGGTGAGCGGGGAGGATGCCGACGCCTTGGCGCCGCGCTTCGACCGCGAACCCGAGGCGGCTCCGGCAAAAGCCGCCCCGGCCGAACCGGAACCTTCATCCGAGCCGCCGCGGCGGCGCTCGACCGTGCGTGAGCCGGCGCCGTTTGCCGTCGAGGATGCGCCGCCCTCACCGACGCTGCCACCGCCGACACCGGTGATCTCCAGCACCGCGGCCGATGCGACGGCGACGCCTAAACGCGGCTGGTGGGGCAAGCGCCTGATGGGCGACAAGGACTAGCGCATGGTCCGGAAACACCGCGAAGGGTTTTCGGGCGCAAGCCTGCGCGCCTGCGCAAAATGAAATCCGCCTGGGTCGAACGCGAGGCCAAGGCCGCGGTCGATCGCTATGGCAGAGCCGGCATCGATGCCAACTTCGCGCTGCGGGTCTATTCCACGCGGCTGCTCGGCCACGATCCGAAACTCGTGCTGCATGGCGGCGGCAACACCTCGCTGAAAACCACCGCGCGCGATCTGTCCGGCGACGAAATCGCGGTTCTGTGCGTCAAGGGCACAGGCGCCGACATGAGCGCGATCGAGCCCGCCGGATTTTCCGCGGTGCAGCTTGCGCCGCTGCAGGCCTTGCGCGCGCGCAAGACACTCAGCGACAAGGAGATGGCGCGCATCCAGCGCGCTTATCTGATCGACCCGCAAGCGCCCTCGCCTTCGGTCGAAATGCTGTTGCATGCCTTCATGCCGGCGAAGTTCATCGATCACACCCACGCCACCGCGGTCTCTGAGCCTGATCGACCAGGCCGACAGCGAGGCCTTGTGCGCGGAAGTCTTCGGCGGCCGGCTCGGCTTCGTGCCCTATCGCATGCCGGGCTTCGGCCTCGCCAAAAAAGCCGCCGCCGTGTTCGACAAAAAACCGCAATGTCGAGGGCCTGATCCTCGACAGGCACGGCATCTTCACCTTCGGCGAGACCGCGCGCGAGGCTTACGAACGCATGATCGAATTCGTCACGCTCGCCGAGGCGCAGCTGACGAAAAATCGCAAGCCGGTATTTGCGCGCGCAGTCCTGCCGAACAGGCTGGCGCCGGCGGGCGCGGTGGCGCCGATCCTGCGCGGGCTCTGCACGCTGAAAGATGCCGGCGGCGAAGGCGCGCACAAGCGGCCGATCCTCGACTTCCGCACGAGCGATGCCATCCTCGCTTATGTCAACGGCAAGGATCTTGCGCGCTACGCCGGCACAGGCGTGATCACGCCCGACCATGTGATCCGCGTGAAGCCGCGGCCGCTGATCGTGCCGGCGCCGGCGGCGGCCAAGCTCGACGCCTTCAAGACGGCGGCGCAAAAAGCCGTGCAGAAATTTTCCGCCAACTACCAGGCCTATTTCGTCCGCAACAAGAAACGCGCGCGCCGCGCCGTCATGCACGATCCCCTGCCCCGCGTCGTTTTGGTACCCGGCCTCGGCCTGTTCGGCCTGGGCGCCAGCGCGAAAGATGCGGCCATTGCCGCCGATATCGCCGAAGCGACGGTCGACGGCATTACCGGCGCCGAGGCGATCGGGCGTTTTACGCCGATCTCCGAAGCCGACATGTTCGACTGCGAGTATTGGCCGCTGGAACTAGCCAAGCTTGCACCGCGTAAAGATTTGCCGTTGCAGGGCCAGGTGGCGGCGATCACCGGCGGCGCCGGTGCCATCGGTGCCGCCACGGCCCGCGCCTTTGCCGCGGCCGGCGCCGAAGTCGCCCTGCTCGACATCGACGCCAAGACTGCGGCGCGTCAGGCCAAGACAATCGGCGGTTCGGCCATTGCCGTGACCTGCGACGTCACCGACGCAAAATCCGCGCGCACGGCATTCGATGCCGTCGTCGGCCGGTTCGGCGGCGTCGATATTCTGGTGTCGAATGCCGGCGCCGCCTGGCAGGGCAAAATCGGCGAGGTCGACGAAGCGACCTTGCGCAAGAGCTTCGAGTTAAACTTCTTCGCCCACCAGAAAGTCGCGCAGGCGGCGGTCAAGATCATGCTGGCGCAGGGAACCGGCGGTTGCCTGTTGTTCAACGTCTCCAAGCAGGCGGTGAACCCCGGCGCCAATTTCGGCCCCTACGGATTGCCCAAGGCGGCGACGCTGTTTCTGGTGCGGCAATACGCGCTCGATTACGGCGCCGACGGCATCCGCGCCAACGCCGTCAACGCCGACCGTATTCGTTCCGGCTTGCTCACCGATGCTTTCATCAAGGAGCGCGCCAAAGCGCGCAAGGTGAGCGAGCACGACTACATGAGCGGCAATCTTTTACGGCGCGAGGTGACGGCCGACGACGTGGCGCAGGCGTTTTTGGCGCAGGCGCTGGCGCTGAAGACCACCGCCGACGTCACCACCGTCGACGGCGGCAACATCGCGGCGGCGTTGCGCTAGGCCGCAGCCTGTGATTCAGTCGCCCGGCCCGTAAAGGAGCGACGATGATGCTGCGACTTTTGCCGATCCTGGCTCTGTTTCCGGTCCTGCTGCTGGCGGCGCCGGCCGCCGCGCTCACCGCCAAGGACAAAGCCGATACGTGCAAGGTCGGAGCCGACGCGCAGAAGCTCACCGGCGCCAAGCGCAAGACATTCATTTCGAACTGCATGGCGCAAACCGACGCCAAGCCGAAAGCAACCGGCAAGGAGCCGCCGTCGAAACTCACGCGCAAGCAGAAGCTGGAAACCTGCACCTTCGGCGCCGACGATCAGCACCTCACCGGCGCCGCGCGCAAGACCTTCCTCGCCAAATGCATGGCCAACGCGCCGGGCAAGAAAACGGCGACCGGCAAACCGCTGCAGGTCGCGCCGAAGCCGCAGTAAGCAAAGCGCGCGCAAGGACCCTTCGCATGCCGGAAGCCGATCAAGCGGGCAAGCGCTATCAAGCCGACACGCCGCAGGCTGCGCCCGGATTTTTCCTCAAAGGCTCGCACCAGCTCGACTGGGGCATGAAGAACCGGCTGGCGCGGGTGTTCAATCCGACATCCGGCCGCACGGTGATGCTTGCGGTCGACCACGGTTACTTCCAGGGGCCGACCTCGGGGCTGGAACGCATCGATCTGTCGATCGTGCCGCTCCTTGCGCACTGTGACGCGCTGTTCTGCACGCGCGGCATCCTGCGCTCGGTCATCCCGGCCGATTGCGGAAAGCCGATGGTGCTGCGCGCCAGCGGCGGGCCCTCGATCCTGCGCGACGAACTCTCCGACGAGCAGATCGCGCTTGATATGGACGACGCGGTGCGGCTCAACGCCGCCGGCGTCGGCATCCAGGTGTTCATCGGTGGCGAGCACGAGACGCGCTCGGTGCACAACATGACGCGGCTGATCGACGCCGGCTTGCGCGCCGGCATGCCGGTGATGGGCGTCACCGCGGTCGGCAAGACCATGGTGCGCGATGCGCAGTATTTTCGCCTCGCCTGCCGCATCATCGCCGAGCTCGGCGCGCAATACGTCAAGACCTATTACGTCGAGGACGGCTTCGAGACGGTGACCGCCTCCTGCCCGGTGCCGATCGTGATGGCCGGCGGCAAGAAACTGCCGGAGCTCGATGCCCTCACCATGGCCTATAACGCCGTGCAACAGGGCGCCGCCGGCGTCGACATGGGACGCAACATCTTCCAGTCGGAAGCGCCGCAGGCGATGCTTACCGCGGTCAGTGCCGTCGTGCACAAGAATGCCAAGCCGAAAGAAGCTCTCGATCTCTACAATGCGCTCAAGAGCAAGGCGTGATCGCTGCCGCACAGGCCTACGAAACGCAAAAAAACCTTGCCAAATGGGCATTTCCTTGACGGGTCAATTTTTTTCTGCGGCGGCGCCGGAATGACCCGCCGGCAACCGTCCATCAAGTATCGGTAGCCCACGTCGGCCTAGACAGCTTTTCATACCTCAGGCTGACGAAAGACCCGACCGACCCGTACAATGGACAGGCGATTACAATCGCCGTCACAGTGCGCTGAACTCTGACCGGCACCTAAATACGGTAGGTCGGTTTTATGCGGGACCAGTGACCACCCATTTACCATCGCTGCCGCTGGTCACACCGGTTGTCATATTCGTTTTGTGATAATTAATCGCGCACCGCTAGCAAGGGGGCATGGTCGCCGACCCTGCCGAGCCCGAATTTCCGTTGCCGCCCAACGAGGATGAGCGGCTGCGGGAGCTCCACGATCTCGATTTGCTTGACGCCGGACCCATCGAGCAAGTCGATCGGATTTGCGCGCTCGCGCGCGATCTGTTCAGCGTCCCCGTGGCGCTTGTCACGCTCATCGATCGTGACAAGCAATGCTTTCTCGCCACCGCCGGCATCGACCTGACCGAGACCCGGCGCCAGGACGCGTTCTGCAACATCACCATTCTGCGTGACGAGCCGTTGGCGGTGGCCGATGCCGCCGCCGACCCGCGCTTCAAAGACAATGCCTTCGTCGTCGGACCGCCGCACGTGCGCTTTTATGCCGGCGCACCGCTCAATCTGGCGCCGGGGATCAATATCGGCTCGCTCTGCATCGTCGACGTGGCGCCGCGTCAATTCAGCGCCGCGGACCTCGCGCACCTTGCGGCGCTCGCCGACGTCATCGTCAGCGAACTGCGCGGCCGGCGCGCCGCCCGCGATCTCGCCGCCGGAAAAACGCGGCTGGCGCAGGCCGCGCATATGGCCAAGATCGGCGGCTATGAATTCAACTGCGCGTCCGGACAACTGCTGTGGGACGACGAGATCTACCGCATCTATGGCATTCCGCCTGAAAGCCCGCCGTCGAACGACTTGATCGTCGAGCGCTACGATCCCGACATGCACGAGACGTCGCGCCAACGCCTGAACGCCCTGTTCAGCCATGGCGTCCCCTACGACGTCGAACTGCGCGGCACCCGTCCAAACGGCGAAACCTTTTGGGTTCGCGCCATGGCGGAGCCGGAGATCGTCGACGGGCAAGTCAGGCGCATCTTCGGCGCGGTGCAAGACATCACCGATCGCAAGCTGGCTGAAGAGCGAATCCGCGATCTCGCCTTTCGCGATACACTCACCGGCCTGCCCAACCGCGCTTCCTTCATCGACAAGCTCGATACCGTCGTGAGGTCCGCGCAGGACGAAGGCTCGCGTGTCGCGCTCATCAAATTCGACGTCGACCATTTCCGCGAGGTCAACGACGCGCTCGGTCACAAAATCGGCGACGGCCTTCTGCAGACCATTGCCAGCACGTTGTGGCAGGAGTTCAGCACCGTCGGCACTGTCGCGCGCATCGGCGGCAATGAGTTCGCCTTGATGCTGCGCGGGCCCGAGGCCGACAAGGCGCAAGGCTACGCCGCCGCGTTTATCGAGCAGACCAAGATGCTGTTTCGCGGCCACGGGGCGGCGTTGCCGCTCGGGCTCAGTTGCGGCATCGCCGCCTTTCCCGATCACGGCGACGACAGCGAGGCGATCATCAAGAACGCCAAAATCGCCCTCCTCGAGGCCAAGGCGCAGCAGAACGTCAAGGTCGTCACCTTCGATCCCGGCATGCGCGAAGCGCTGGACGCCAAGAACACGCTGTTGCGCCGGGTTTGGGCCGGCATCGAGAACCGAGAGTTTGTTTTGTTCTACCAGCCGATCGTCGGCTTGCGCAGCGGTAAGGTTTCCGGGCTGGAAGCGCTCATTCGCTGGAACGATCCGGAATTCGGTCTGCTGACGCCCGGCCATTTCATGCCGGCGTTCGACGATCCCGAACTGGCGCTCGCGCTCGGCGACATGGTGCTGCACATGGCGATCGGCCAAATGCGGCAATGGCTCGACGCCGGCGTCGACTTCGGCAATGTCGCGGTCAACCTTTCGACCGCGCAATTCCGCCGCGGCGATCTGGCCGAGATTGTCCTCGGCAAACTCGACCGCGGCTATGTGCCGCCGCAGCGCCTCGCCCTGGAAGTGACCGAGAACGTTTATATGGCGTGGGGCGCCGACATTGTCGCTGCGACGCTGCGCAAACTGCACGCCGCCGGCGTCGAGATCGCGCTCGACGATTTCGGCACCGGCTACGCCTCGCTCAGCCACTTGCAGCAATTCCCGATCGACAAGCTCAAGATCGACAAATCGTTCGTGCAAGCGGCCGGCAAGCGTGGCGATCGTGGATGCGGTCATCAATATGGGCCACAGCCTCGGAATGCGGGTGGTTGCCGAAGGCGTCGAGAAGCCAGGAGCAGCTCAGCTGTTCGGCTGAAAGGCTGCGACTTCGTGCAGGGCTATATCTTCGCCAGGCCCATGGAACCCGAGCGCGTTGCGCCCTTCATCGCCGGTTTCGCCGCCGATGCCGGCAACCGCCCGAAGGTCGCCGCAACCGCATAGAGCTCAAGCGCTCCGTGGCGTGGGCCGCTCCAGCGGCGTCACCGTGAAGCTGCGCAGCGTTCCCCGCCGCAAAACGTCAATCGCGATCTTCTTGCCGATGCGTTCGGCGTTGAGCAGCCGGATCAGATCGTCGACGCCGGTCACCGGCTCGCCGTCGGCGCGCACGATGGTGTCGAGGCTCATCAGCCCGGCTTGCGCCGCCGGTCCCTTCGGCTCCAGCGCCGTGATCATGGCGCCCGAGGCATTGTCGATATCGGCGTTGCGCGCGTGCCGGCGCGGCACGCCCGCGGTCTGGCCGGAGACGCCGATAAACCCGCGGCGCACGCGGCCGTGCTTGATTAATTCACTCAAGACGAATTGCGCGGTGTTGGCGGCGACCGCAAAGCAGATGCCCTGCGCGCCCATGATGACGGCGGTATTGATGCCGATCACTTGGCCGCGCGAAGACACCAACGGGCCGCCGGAATTGCCCGGATTGAGCGCGGCGTCGGTCTGGATGACGTCCTCGATCAGGCGGCCGTTCTTGGACCGCAGCGAGCGCCCCAGCGCCGAGATGACGCCGGCGGTGACCGTCAATTCAAAGCCAAGCGGATTGCCGATGGCGACGACGAGCTGGCCGCGCTTGAGCGCCTTGGAATCGCCGAGCGCGGCGTGCGCCAGATCGCGTGCCGCCCCCGCGCGCAGCAGCGCCAGATCGGTGTCGGGATCCTGGCCGAGCTTGCGCGCCTCCATGAGGCGGCCTTCGGCGTCCTGCAGGCGTATCTCCTTGGCGCCTTCGACCACGTGGCAGTTGGTCAGCACCAGGCCGTCGGGCGCGATCACCACGCCGGAGCCGACGCCGCCGGGACGGCCATTGGGACCTTTGACCTCGACGCGCACCACCGCCGGGCCGACCGCGTCGGCGGCGGCGGTCACGGCGCTGGAATAGGCGTCGAGCAGTTCGTGGTCGGGCGGAGGCGCCGGCGCGCTCCCGTCCTCGCGTTGGGAAGACGAAGCAAAATCGAGCATGCGTTTTTCGGGGTTACGAGGATTTGCCGCTGATATAGGCGCAAACTGCCGAAATAAAAGACGGCGCGGCGGGCGCCGGTCCCGCCGCGTATCAAGACGCCCGGTTATGCGATCTTAGGCGGCGGCCGGCTTGGCCACCGCGCGCACCGGCGGCTCGGTGTAGATGACCTCGCCGCTGGCATTGTCGGCAATCGCGAAGGTCGTGAAATATTCGATCTCCGGATAGACGCCGTAGCGCGCCAGAATGCCGTCGAGCCAGGGGCCCTGATAGAACGCCTTGGCGTCGGCCACGCTGTCCCACTGGTAGACGCCGCCGGCGACGCCGTTCTCGCCCCACATGAACTGCTTGCGGATCAGCCCCTTCACGTCGGCAAAGCCCGGCGCGATCTTATGGAAATGCGCCAGGCACTCGTTGCGCCCGATGCTGGCCGGAAGTCTGTAGCGCACGATGGCAGTGATCATGGTCGCTTCTCCGCTATCGACGGCTACGGTTTTACCTGACTTGCGCCCGGCGGCCTAGCCGTCATCTCGCGCGTGGCACGCCCGCTAATTTGCGGTTAAGCTTCTCGTTCCGCTGTGCGGGGAGATGCCCATGAGCAAAATCAGCGGCGGCTGCGCCTGCCGCGCCATCCGCTATCAAACCGACGCCGATCCGGTCGTTATGGTCAACTGCCACTGCCGCGACTGCCAGCGCTCGGTCGGCACCGCTTACGCCGCCGTGATGGCCGTGCCGGCTCCGGCGCTAAGTCTCGTCGGCGAGCCGCGCTATTTCAGGACCGTGGGCGATGCCGGCCAGGCCGTCCAGCGCGGATTTTGCGCTACCTGCGGCAGCCCGGTAACGGTCAAGCTGGAGCGCCTCCCTGACATTATCGGCTTGCACGCGGGGAGCCTCGACGATCCGAGGCTTTATAAACCGGCGATGGATATTTTCACCGAGAGCGCCCACCTTTGGGACCAGTTGTCTGCCGGCACGGAAAAGAAGCCGCGCGGGATGTTCGAGTGAACGCGGGCTCAGTCGCTCTGCAAAATGACGTTCTTCACCATCGGATAGATCTGGTTCTGCCAGATGCGGCCGGAGAACACGCCGTAATGGCCCACGCCGGCCTGCATGTGGTGGCGCTTGCGGTAGGGCCGCAACGACGAGCATAAATCATGCGCGGCGAGCGTCTGCCCGACCGCGCAGATGTCGTCCTTCTCGCCTTCCACCGTGAACAGCATGGTGCGCTTGATCGCCGCCGGCTCGACCTTTTGATTGTCATAGGTCAGCTGCCCGAGCGGCAGCGCGTGCTCCTGAAACACCAGTTTCACGGTTTCCAGATAGAACTCCGCGGCGAGATCGAGCACGGCGAAATATTCGTCGTAGAAGGCCTTGGTCTGCGCCGCCTTCGCCTCGTCGCCCTTGGCGATGTGCTCGTAGAGCTCGCGGTGCGCCTTCAAGTGCCGCTCCATGTTCATGCTCATGAAAGCGGCGAGCTGCACGAAGCCGGGATAAACTTTGCGACCGCCGCCTTCGTAGCGATAGGGCACCTCGGCGATCAGGTTCTTCTCGAACCATTCGATCGGCTTGCCCTTCGCGAGTTCGTTGACCTTGGTCGGTGAGACGCGGGTGTCGATCGGGCCGGCCATCAGCGTCATCGAACGCGGCTGCGCCGGGTTGTCGCTTTGCGCCATCACGCTGGCAGCGACCAAGGCGCTGACGCAAGGCTGGCACACCGCCACCATATGCGCGCCGGGTCCGATCTTCTCCAGGAAGCGGATCAAGTGCCCGGTATAGTCGTCAAAGCCGAAGCGGCCTTCCTCGGTCGCAACGTCGCGCGCGTTGTGCCAGTCGGTGATGTAGACGTCATGTTCGGCCAGCATGGTGCGCACGGTGGCGCGCAACAGCGTGGCGAAATGTCCGGACAGCGGCGCGATCAACAGCACGCGCGGCTGCTCCTGGTCGATGTCCTTCTTGAAATGCAGCAGCGTGCCGAATGGTGTCACCAGCGCGGCTTCCTCGGTGACGGCGACGTCGCGGTTTCCCACGGTGATGCTGTCGATGCCGTAAGGCGGCCGCGTGTGGGTGAGCCCTGCGCGCGCGATCAGCTCATAGGCGGCGGTCAGGTTGCTCAGCACTGAAGGGCGGGCCGAGCCGTTGAGCCGCTCGCCGATCGACTGCATGGCCATGCCGGCGAACTTGCGCACCGGTCCCATGATGTCGGATTGAGCCTGATAGGCCTGATAGAGCATTGCATCCCTGGTGGCCCCGGCGGACCACGGAACAAACCTAGTGCATTTTATGTTGCAGTGCGAGATAAAATTCTAGGCGATGTGGCTTTCAGGCGGTGGCGCTTGGGGAAAAGCCATAACGCCCCACTTTTTGCACCACGGGAAACTATTGATTGCCCGGTACTTTCGTCTAAGCTGGCGAAGCCGGGCCGTGCTGAAGAGGGACATCGTCGCCCCATGGCCAAGGCTACCTTAACGATCGCCAGCAAGAATTATGGCTCCTGGTCGCTGCGCGGCTGGTTGCTGTGCAAACTGGCCGGGCTTGATTTCGAAGAACAAGCGGCGGCCAGCGACGACCCCTCCACCCGCGCCGAACTGCTGCTGCTGTCGCCCTCCTTCCTGGTGCCCTGCCTCACCCATGACGGCATCAAGGTCTGGGACACGCTGGCGATCGCGCAATATCTCAACGAAACGCTGCCCGAGGCCGGGCTGCTGCCGAAGGAGCGCAAGGCGCGCGCGTTCTGCCGCTCGATCTGCGGCGAGATGCATTCCGGCTTTTCCAATATGCGCTCAGCGCTGCCGATGAACCTGAAGGCGCATCACCCGGGCTTCAAGGTCTGGGCCGGCGCGCAGGCCGACATCGACCGTATCCTGTCGATCTGGCGCGAGTGCCTTTCCGCCAGCAAGGGGCCGTTTCTGTTCGGCGAAAAGCCCGGCATGGCCGACGCCATGTTCGCGCCGGTGGTCACGCGCTTCCTCACCTACGACGTCAAGCTCGATTCCGACTGCGCCGCCTATTGCAAAGCGGTGATGGCGATGCCGGCGATGCAGGAATGGAAAGAGGCGGCGCTCGCCGAGCCGGACGAGGTGGTGGAGCTGGACGTCGAGTTTTGAGCGGGCCGCCGCAAATTAGGATCGGCAAGCGGCGCTCGCGTCAACTCTGCGGAGTTGCATGCTGATCACTAAAAAGCAGAAAGCCATACTCACCAGCTCGGCCACCAAGAGTGAATGCATGTGATCCTCCGATGTTCCCAGACGGCGGGAAGACTATGTTGGAGGAAGCGCGAGTGTCATCAGCTAAGCGAGACGAAGGTTAGCGCTTGCTTTGCAGAAGTAAAAACTTGTCCAAAAATTTTAGGCCAAACTCCGAATAGTAAAGCGCCGTGACAATTGACGGCGTTTGGCACGCCGCACGGGCGCTTCAGCCAATTGCAAATTCGGGCGGGCCGTCAGTCAGAGCCGGCGGTCAGTCGATCCGCCAGGTGACGGAGTAAATATCAAACCGGCGATCCTTGAGGTTCTGCACGGTGCCCCCTTGCCGCGCCGCACGCAGGCTGTCGAGCTGCAGATCGGCGATCGCCACCATCTCGACATTGGGCGTGGTGTCGGAAGCGATACCGTCGCGCGCGAATGGAAAATCGCAAGGCGTCAATACGCAGCTTTGCGAATATTGAATATCCATGTTCTCGACCTTCGGCAGGTTTCCGGTATTGCCCGCCATGACGACGAAACATTGATTTTCGACGGCGCGCGCCTGCGCGCAATAGCGCACCCGCATGTAGCTTTGCCGCTCATCGGTGCAGAACGGCACAAACAGAATCGCGGCGCCCTGATCGATCACATGGCGAACGACTTCCGGAAACTCGCAGTCGTAACAAATCAGCACGCCGATCGGCCCGCAGTCGGTGTCGATGACGTTGGCCCGATTGCCGCCCTTGATGTTCCACCAATAGCGTTCGTTCGGCGTCGGGTGAATTTTGTGCTGTTCGTGAATGCTGCCGTCACGGAGAAATATGTAGGAAATATTGTAAACCTCGCCGTCGGCCTCGCGCGTCGGATGTGAACCGCCGATAATGTTGACGTTATAGCTCACCGCCAGGCGGCTCATCATTTCCTTGAAACGCGCGGTGTAGTTTGTCAGGGCGGCGATGGCTTCGGACGCCGGCACGTGCCGATTTTCGATCGACAACAGTTGCAGCGTGAACAGCTCCGGGAACACCGCAAAATCGGCCTTGTAGTCGGCCACCACGTCGACGAAATACTCGACCTGTTGCACAAATTCTTCGAACGACGTGACGACCCGCAATTGATACTGGATCGCGGCCACGCGCACCGTCCGCGGCGGCCGTGCCAAACGCGCCGGCGCCGAAACGGCTTCGACCGGGACTTGCGGATTGCGCCAGATCATGTGCGTGGCATAGCCGCGCGATTCGTGATCGAGCGGCAGGTAGTCCGGCAACACGCCGATCGGCTCAAAGCCGTTACGGATTTGAAATCCGATGACCGGATCGCGCTGTTTGCCCTCGAGCACGAGCTTGAGATAGTTCGCGGCCGAGCCGACCGCATTCCAGCGCCGTGCCAGGTTCGGCATGCGGCCGGCAAACACCACGCCCTTCAGCCGTAAATGCTGGCACAGTTTCTTTCGTTCGTTGTACAGCCGCTGGCCAATGCGCAACCCACGAAACTCCGGGTCAACGCATACATCCATGCCGTAGACCCAGTCGCCGGCGGGGTCATGCCGTGAGGCGTAGCCGCGGCCGGTAATCGTCGTCCAATCGTGGGGCTTGAGCGCCAGCGCCTCGGAAATCAGAAAGGTGGCGCAATACCCGATGATGCGATCTTCATAGGTGGCGACGAATTGGCCTTGCGGAAATTGATGCATCTGGCCCAACAACTGGGCTTCGGAATAGACGCCGTGGGCCCCCAACGACGCATAGGCTTTTGTCATGACCGCGCGAATGCCTTCGATATCGGCGGGCGCGGCATTGCGAATGACGAGCTTGGGTGAGGGTTTCTGTTTTTGCTGCATGTTTTCCGATATCGCAGCGATTTGCCGGCATTGCAATACGCTTGGGAGTCGAGAGACCCGCAGCGCAATTATGCCCAAACTATCGCTTCAGCCAATTCCCGATGCGCTCGACCGCCTCATGCATCTCAGCCGCCGAGCCGGCGTAACAAAAGCGCAAAAAATTGTGCCCGTTGATCGGGTCGAAATCGATTCCCGGCGTGGCGGCGACGCCCGCTTGTTCGAGCATGCGCTTGGCGAAATCCAGCGAGTCGTTGGAGAAGCGCGAAATGTCAGCGTAGAGATAAAACGCGCCGTCGACGGGCAAAAATTTATCCAAGCCCGCTTTCGGCAGGCCTTCGACCAGGATGCGGCGGTTCTCCTCGTAACCGTGCTTGACCGCCTCCATCTCGTCGCGGCCGTCGAAGGCCGCTTGCGCGGCGACCTGCGACAGAAGCGGCACCGAGATCGCGAGGTTGCCCTGCAGACGTTCGGCGGCGCGCACCAGCGTGTCCGGCAGCACCATCCAGCCGACGCGCCACCCCGTCATGCAGAAATATTTCGAAAAGGAATTGATCACCAGCGCGCGCTCCGAAAGCTTCGCCGCGGTCTCGGCGGCAAAGGCGTAATCGAGGCCGTGATAGATTTCGTCGGAAATCACTTTGATGCCTTCGGCTTCGGCAACCGCGATCAGCCGCTTGAGCGCGTCCGCCGCTATCATGGTGCCGGTCGGATTGGCCGGGCTGCCGACAACTACGCCGGCGAGCGGCTTTTGCTTGTGGGCGGCGATCAGCGCCTCCGGCGACAGCGCCCAGCGCGTCTGCGCGGATGTCTCGATCAGCACCGGCTCGCAGCCGAGCGCGCTCAGAATGTGCCGGTAAGGCGGGTAGCCGGGATTGGCCAGCGCCACCCGATCGCCCGGCTCGAACAGCGCAAGGAACGCGAGAATAAACCCGCCGGACGAGCCGGTGGTGACCACCACGCGCGCCGGATCAAGCGCCAGGCCGTAAGCATCGGCATAGTGACGGGCGATGCGCGCCCGCAACGACGCAATGCCCAGCGTCTCGGTATAGCCGATGCGTCCGCCGGCAAGCGCGGCTTGCGCGGCGGCGATGGCCGTGCGCGGCGCCGGCGCTGCCGGCTGGCCCACCTCCATATGCACGACACGCCCGCCTTGCGCCTCGATTCGCGCCGCCGCCGCCATCACGTCCATGACGATGAACGGCGGCACCTCGCTGCGTTTGGAGGGCATTAACAGGCGTTTTGCCACTTCAAGCATCGGTTTCGACCGCTTCCCGGCTTAACCCGCCCCGCTGTTGCCGTATTCCGGCGGCTTCTTCAGCGCGGCGTTTTTCATGACTGAGACGTGATCGCAGGCCGCGTTGACCGCCGGAACGGCCGTCACATAAGTTCACGTCGAGCTGGCATAATCGGCATGATCGATAAACGGACACCTATCAGGGCGCAGCGCAGCGCGCCAGCAGTCCGCGCGCTGGCGCTGCTTACCGCCTTTGCCGTCGCGGCCGGCGCTGGCGGACCGCTGGCGACGCCGGTCCGGGCGCAGGAACAGGTCACGCGCGGCCTGCCGCTCATCCGCGACACCGAGATCGAGCAGCTCTTGCGCGACTACGCCAGGCCCATCCTGCAAGCGGCCGGCCTTGCCAAGCAAAACGTCAAGGTCGTCATTATCAACAACCGCGCCTTCAACGCCTTCGTCATGGACGGGCGCCACATTTTCATCAATGCCGGCGCGCTGTTCGACGCCAAGACGCCGAACGAAGTCATCGGCGTGTTCGCCCATGAAACCGGCCACCTCGCCGACGGCCACTTGCTTCGCCTGCGCGAGAAGCTGGCGCAAGCGCAGACCCAGTCGATCATCGCCATGCTGCTCGGTATCGGCGCGGTGGTAGCCGGCGCCCGTTCAGGCGGCAATGCCTCGATCGGCGGCGGTGCGATCATGGCGCCGCAACTGTCGATCCAGCGCACGCTGCTCGCCTATGTGCGCACCCAGGAAGACCAGGCCGACCACGCCGGGGTGAAGTTCCTCACCGAAACCCACCAATCCGGGAAAGGGATGGTCGAGCTATTCACGCGGCTCAGCAACCAAATGTTGTTTAATTCGAAATATATGGATCCTTACCTGCAAACTCATCCGATGCCGGCCGACCGCGTGGCCGCGCTCGAACGGCTGGCCAGAGCCAGCCCCTATTGGGACAAAAAGGACCCGCCGGAATTGCAATTGCGTCACGACATGATGCGCGCGAAGTTGTCGGGTTTCCTGGAGCGGCCGGACACGATCGCGCGCCGCTATCCGGCGAGCGATCGCAGCCTGCCGGCGCGCTATGCCCGCGCCATCTCGACTTACCTTCATTCCGACTTGCGTCAGGCGATCGTGCAGATCGACGGCTTGATCCAATCCGAGCCGAACAATCCCTATTTCTACGAGTTGAAGGGACAGGCGCTGCTCGAAGGCGGCCATCCCGCCGAGGCGGTAGCGCCGCTGCGTCACGCCGTGCAGCTGTCGCATCGCGCAGCGCTGATCGAAATCATGCTCGGCCAGGCGCTGGTCGCCACCGGTGACCGCAAAGTCGCCGACGAGGCCATCGCCATGCTGCGCGGCGCCATCCAGCGCGAGCCGGAAGCGCCGGGCGCCTATAGCCAGCTCGCCATGGCCTATGGCCGCAAGGGCGACCTGGCGCAAGCCGATCTCGCTTCCGCGCAGGCGGCCTTCACCCGCGGCGACTACGCGACCGCGCGCCAGCTCGCCGAACGCGCGAAAACCCGATTGCCCGTCGGTTCGCCGGCCTGGGTGCGAGCCGACGATATCGTCAGCGTGAAAATGACCCCCGCAAAGCACTGATCACAACAAGGACCAAAACAATGTTATCGAGCCCGCGCCTGATCGCAGCCGTCTTTGCCGCGTTGCTGGCCGTCGCCGTCCCGCAAATGTCGCGCGCGCAGAATTTCTCGCCCACCCAGCGCGGCGCCATCGAAACCATCGTGCGCGAATATCTGATCGCGCATCCCGAAGTGATCCAGGAGGCGATGAACGAACTGGAAAAGCGCCAGACCGCCGCCCAAGAGGAAAAGCACAAGGTCGCGGTCAAGGAGCACGCCAAGGCGCTGTTTTCCTCGCCGCGCCAGGTCACGCTCGGCAATCCGAAGGGCAACGTCACCTTCGTCGAGTTCTTCGATTACAATTGCGGCTACTGCAAGCGCGCGATGACCGACATGCTCACGCTGATGAAGGACGACTCCAACCTTAAGGTCGTGCTCAAGGAATTCCCCGTGCTCGGGCCGGGCTCGGTGGAAGCCGCCCAGGTCGCGGTTGCCGTGCGCATGCAGGATCCGAGCGGCAAGAAATACCTTGAATTCCACCAGAAGCTGCTGGGCGGCCGCGGCCATGCCGACAAAGCCCACGCGCTCGCCGTCGCCAAGGACGTCGGCTTGGACATGACCAAGCTGGAAAAGGACATGAACGGCCCCGAGGTGAAGGCAACGCTGCAGGAAGATTTCAAGCTCGCCGAGGCGCTGGGGCTGAACGGCACGCCGAGCTATGTGGTCGGTGAAAACGTCGTGGTCGGCGCCATCGGGCTCGAGGGCTTGCGCGAAAAGATCAATACCGCGCGTTGCGGCAAGCCGACCTGCTCATAATCAGCCCACAAGACTCGTGCCGACGGCCGCCGATTACGGCGGCCGTTTGCTTTTGTGCTCAGGAAGCACTGCGCGCGTGCCAAAACGGCCCATGGCTAAATCGGCCGGCGATCTTTAAACACGGGGAGCGGCATCCGACGATGATGTCGCGGCCAAGGGGAACCGGCACGCGCCGGCGGCGGTTATGACGGCCATGTACTCGCTCGGCATGGAAGAAGAGTATTTCGTCTTCGACGCCAAGACGCGCCGGGCGCTGCGCCGCATCGACAAGAAATTTCTGGCGCAGCTGAAAAAGCAACTCGGCGACAACGTCAAGACCGAGATGCTGCAGTCGCAAATCGAGGTGGCGACGCCGCCTTGCAAAACCATGGCGGAAGCGCGCGCGCATCTCACGCAGTTCCGCCGGGCGCTCGGCGAGACGGCGCGCGCCCACAAACTCGGGCTGGCGGCGATGGGCACGTTTCCGCTTGGTTTCTGGCCCGAGCAGACGATGACGCCGAAGCCGCGTTACGGCGCCATCATGGACGACCTGCAGATGATCGGTTACCGCAACATGCTGTGCGGCATGCATGTGCACGTTGAAGTGCCGGACGTCGATACCCGCATCAATCTCATCATGCGGCTGACGCCGTATCTGCCGTTGTTGCTGGCGCTGTCGACCTCCTCGCCGTTCTGGCAGGGGCATCTCACCGGCCTGCGCGGCTATCGCCTGGCGGCCTATGACGAACTGCCGCGCACCGGGCTGCCGGAGCTGTTCCGCACCAATGACGACTACAACGAATTCGTCGCCGCGCTGACGGCGGCCAAGATCATTCCCGACGCGACCTACATCTGGTGGAGCATCAGGCCATCGCTGCCCAACCCGACCATCGAACTGCGCGTCGCCGACAGTTGCACGCGGCTGGAAGATGCGCTGGCGATCGCCGCGCTGTTCCGCTGCCTGGTGCGCGCGCTCGACCGCAACCGCGGGCTCAATTCCGGCTTCGACCGGGTCGGGCGCGCCATCACGCGCGAAAACAAGTGGCACGCCCAGCGCTACGGCATCGCCGCCACCTTTGTCGACCCGTTCAGCCGCGCCCCGATCGACATCCGGCAATGGCTCGGCCAGGTCGGCGCCTTCATCGCCGAGGACGTCGCCGCCTTGGCGTGCGAGCGTGAAATCGCGCACCTCTCAGAGATCGCCGCCGGCGGCACCAGCGCCGACCGCCAGATCGACATATTCATGCAGGCGAAGGCGGCGGGCCGGCAACGGTTGACGGCGATCAAAGAGGTTATCGACTGGGCGGCGAGCGAAACCTTCGCCGTCGGCGGCGGCGCGCTCTAAGGCTGTCAACCGGCCGGGCTTCCCCTTGCCGCCCGGGCCACCTATAAAAGCGCCACAGTTTGACGCTGCGTCTATTGCAGCGCGCGAGCCCGCCGGGAAGCCATGGCCAAAACCATCTACATCCTCAACGGACCAAATTTGAACCTGCTCGGCACGCGCGAGCCGGAGAAGTACGGCACATCGACGCTTGCCGACGTCGAAAAGCTTTGCCGCGCGACGGCGACCCGCTTCGGCATCGAGATCGTCTTCCGCCAGTCGAACAGCGAAGGCGAGTTGGTCGACTGGATCCAGGAAGCGCACCTGAAAAAGGCGGCCGCGCTCATCCTCAATCCGGCCGGCTACACCACCACCTCGATCGCCATTCTCGACGCGCTGCTGATGCTGAAAATGCCCGTGGTCGAACTGCACATCACCAACATCCATGCGCGCGAGAGCTTCCGGCAGAATTCCTACGTCTCCAAGGCTGCGAAAGCTGTGATCGCCGGCTTCGGCATCGACGGCTACGCGCTGGCGATCACCGGACTGGCGGGCCTCATCGGCGCCAAATCCGTCAAGGCGAAGTGAGCGGGGCGCGCGCGGCATGGCAAAAGCGCCGAAGGGCCCGAGCGTCGATCACGAGCTGATCCATGAGCTCACCAGGCTGCTGGACGAAACCGGCCTGACCGAAATCGAGATCGAGCAGGACGGCGCGCGCGTGCGTGTCGCGCGCAACGCGGCGCCGGTTGCCATGGCGCCGCGCGTAGCAAGCGCGCCCACGCCACAGCCGGTCGGCGAATCCTCCGCCAAGCCGCTCGATCCGCTTAAACATCCGGGCGTGGTGATCTCGCCCATGGTCGGCACCGCTTACGCGGCGGCCGAGCCCGGCGCCAAGCCGTTCGTCGACATCGGCAGCCGCGTGAAGATCGGCGAGACACTGCTCATCATCGAGGCGATGAAAACGATGAACCAGATTCCGGCCCCGCGCGCCGGCACCGTGATCCAGATTCTGTTCGAGGACGGCCAGCCGGTGGAATTCGGCGAGCCGCTGGTGATTATTGAGTGATGCGCGTGTCGCCGTCCGACCGCTTCACGTGTCCCGGGCGCAGCGCAGCACGAAGTGGTGCGCTGCTGACCCGGGACCGCCATGGTTTCGCACGGTCCCGGATCAGCGGTGCACCGCTCACGCGCTGCACCGCGTCCGGGACACGAGTCAGCAATGTTCGATAAAATCCTGATCGCCAACCGCGGCGAGATCGCGCTGCGCGTCTTGCGCGCCTGCAAGGAACTCGGCATTCCGACGGTCGCCGTGCATTCCACCGCCGACGCCGACGCCATGCACGTGCGCTTTGCCGACGAAAGCGTCTGTATCGGCCCGCCGGCGGCCAAAGACAGCTATCTCAACATTCCAAATATTCTCGCCGCCTGCGAGATCACCGGCGCCGACGCGGTGCATCCCGGCTATGGCTTTTTGTCGGAGAACGCCCGCTTTGCCGAAATCCTCGCCGATCACAATGTTCTGTTCATCGGGCCCAAGGCCGAGCACATCCGCCTGATGGGCGACAAGATCGAAGCCAAGCGCACCGCCAAGCGGCTCGGCATCCCGGTGGTGCCGGGCTCTGAGGGCGGCGTCTCCTCCGATACGGAAGCCGGCCGCCTGGCCGGCGATCTCGGCTATCCGGTGCTGATCAAGGCCGCGGCCGGCGGCGGCGGGCGCGGCATGAAGGTCGCGCACACCGCGGAAGAACTTCCGGCGGCGCTGGCGACCGCGCGCCGTGAAGCCAAAGCCGCCTTCGGTGATGATACCGTCTATATCGAGAAATATCTGGACAAGCCGCGCCACATCGAAATCCAGGTGCTCGGCGATGGCAAAGGCAAGGCCGTGCATCTCGGCGAGCGCGATTGCTCGCTGCAGCGCCGGCACCAGAAGGTCTGGGAGGAAGGCCCCTCGCCCGCGCTGAACAACAGCGTGCGCGATACGATCGGCGAGACGGTCGCTAAGGCCATGCGCGAGATTTCCTATCTCGGCGTCGGCACCGTCGAGTTCCTCTACCAAGACGGCAAGTTCTACTTCATCGAAATGAACACGCGCATCCAGGTCGAGCATCCGGTGACCGAGATGATCACCGACATCGACCTGATTTTCGAGCAGATTCGCGCCGCCGCCGGCAACGATCTCGCGCTCGCACAGAGCGACATCACTTTCCGCGGCCATGCCATCGAATGCCGCATCAATGCCGAGAGCCCGGTGTCGTTCCGCCCCTCGCCCGGCAAAATCCTGCACTACCATCCGCCCGGCGGCCTGGGCGTGCGTATCGATAGCGCGGTCTATGAGGGCTACACCATCCCGCCTTATTACGACTCGCTGGTCGGCAAGCTGATCGTGCACGGCAAGACGCGCACCGAATGCCTGATGCGGCTCAAACGCGCGATCGACGAAGTCGTGGTGGACGGTATCGAAACGACGTTGCCGCTATTCCGCGCGCTGGTGCGCGAAAACGACATCATCGACGGCAACTACCACATCCACTGGCTGGAGCAGTTCCTTGCCAAAGGCGGCGTGGAGAACTAAGCGCGATTTAGTGCGCTGCATCCGCTGTCAGCCGCGTCAGCAGCACGGCGAGATCGGCCGGGTCGTAGGGCTTGCGCAGGAACACCGAGCGCGACACCGGCAGCGCCAGGTCCGCCGGCGTATAGCGCCCGGAACAATAGACGATCGGCAAATCGGGGCGCTGCATCCGCGCCTTTTTCGCCAGCACTGAGCCGTCCATGCTGCCGGCCAGATTGATGTCGGTGAACAAGACGTCCACCTCGGCGCCCGATTCGAGATAGCGCAGCGCCGCTTCCGCGTCGGCCTCGGCGTGAACAGCAAAACCCGATTCGCACAAAGCGTCGGCGACGAAATCGCTGATCAGCGCCTCATCTTCGACCAAGAGGATGGTGGCACGGCGTGCCATTTGTGCGTCGCTCCCGGTCCGTGAACCTCACGGACGTTTGCTTTGTAGGTTCACCACCAACGCGCCCGGGCATATTGAGTTCAATCTTTCGCCAATTTGCGCAGGGTATGGTAATCGCTGGGTTAAATGTGCCTCTCCCCAGCCGCAGCGCCGGCGGCTAGAGTACGCTAGCATTACACACGCACTGCATGGCCAATCGCGACACCTATATCGAGATCACTCCGGACGTGCTGCTCAAGGCCTACGCCTGCGGCATTTTCCCCATGGCCGAAAGCGCCGACGACCCGGCGCTGTATTGGATCGAGCCGGAACAGCGCGGCGTCATTCCGCTCGACGGTTTCCATGTCCCGGCGCGGCTGGCGCGCAGCGTCCGCATGACGCCGTTCACGGTCGTGATCGACCGCGATTTCGACGCCGTCATCGACGCCTGCGCCGAGCCCAAGCGCGACCGCGCCCGCACCTGGATCAATGCGCGCATTCGCCGCATCTACCGGGCGCTGCACCAGGCCGGCCATTGCCATTCCGTCGAGGTCTATGACGGCGATCATCTGGTGGGCGGACTCTACGGGGTTTCGCTCGGCGCCGCCTTCTTCGGCGAGAGCATGTTCCACCGTGCGCGCGACGCCTCCAAGATCGCGCTGGTGCATCTCATCGCCCGCCTCAAGGTCGGCGGCTACCGGCTGCTCGACACGCAATTTGTCACCGATCATCTCAAGACCTTCGGCGCCTTCGAGGTGCCGAAGCGGCGCTACCACAAGCTTTTGGAAGAGGCGATCACCGGCGAAGGCGATTTCGGCGCGCTGGCGCTCGACCAGCCGATCGGCGGCGCCGCCGCGCTGAAAATCATCCGCGACGGCGGCTGAGAAAAATCCGATCAGCGCACGTCAACGAATTTGACGCCGTTGCGGCCGCCGCGGCGGTGTCGGCGCATGCGCCGGCGGCTTGGCGGCGGCCTGCGACTCGTCCGGCACTTCCGCCACCGCCGGGCCCTTGCCGCCTTTGCAGTCGGTCAGCCACACGTCGTAGATCGGATGTTCGACCGCGTGCAGGCCGGGGCTGGCCGCGAACATCCAGCCGGTGAAGATGCGTTTGATCTCGCCTTGCAGCGTCACCTCGTCGACCTCGACGAAGGCGTCGGTGTTCGGCGTCTCGGTCGGCGGCCGCGAATAGCAAGCGCGCGGCGTCACCTGCAGCGCGCCGAACTGCACCGTCTCGTCGATGGCGACGTCGAACTTGGTGATGCGGCCGCTGATCTTGTCGAGCCCGGCAAAGACCGCTGTGGGATTGGTGATGCGTTGCGGCGGCGGCGCCACCACGACCTCGTCGCCAGGCTGCGGCGCCGTGTCGGCGGTTGCCGGCTGTTGCGGCGCCGCCGCGCCGGGCGGCGGCGCGAGCCCCGGCTGCTGCTGACGTGGCACATTCGCCTGCCCGCGTGGCGCGGCGGTGCCGGGGAGCGGCGCCAAAGGCTGCGACTGGATGTTGCCGCCGCCCGGGCGGCCCGACGGCGGCAGGCTCATCGGCGCCGGCAGCGGCCGCGCCGGCGGCACGTCGGAGTGGATCTCAGCCGGCGGACGCGCCCCCTGATAGACCCGCTGCTGTCCCGAGTTGGGTTGTTGATAGGTCGGCTGCGGATAGGCCGGCTGCTGATACGGGCGCTGCTGCGGTGGCGGCTGGTCGGAATAATACGGCGGCGGCGCACCTGGCGGCGGCGCGCTCGGCACGTCAGCCGGGGGTCGCGGCGGCTGGCCGAAGAATTGTGCTGCGGCGGGCGCCGCCAGCAGTGCGGCCACGCCAAGCGCGCCGATCAGCCGACTTAAGTTGCGTAACGGTCGCGCCATCGAATTGGGCTGTTTTGCGCCTTGCGCTGCGCGCGGATTCGCTTCGCCCCGCGCCGGCGCCCGGTTAACACGGCGAATACGGCGTTGAAAGGGCGAGCTACTTATCGCCCGGGACCCAGGCCTTGTAATCGCCCGTCGCCTTGGGGCGGCGGCCGGTGGCGAGCGTGGAACCGGGCGGGCGGTAGGCGCCGGGCGTGCCGGTCAGATTGGGGCGGTGCGGCTTCTGCCAGGCGTGCGGCTTGTAGTTTTCCTCGGTCGGCGGGGTATCGACCGTGTGATGCATCCAGCCATGCCAGGACGGCGGCACCGATGAGGCTTCGGCATAGCCGCGGTAGATCACCCAGCGCCGCTCGACGCCCAGCGTGGGGTCGATCTTGCCGCCGCGGGTGCGGTAGTAGCGGTTGCCGAATTCGTCCTCGCCGACGGCTTCGCCGTACTTCCAGGTCCAGAACTGGGTGCCGAAGGTCTGGCCGTTCCACCAGGTAAACAGCTTGAGCAGGAAACTTTTCATCGCCGCCGCGCATTTACTCGTCTTGGAGACGCGGCGTTCTGCCACCTCGCCGCCTCGCTGTCCAGCACGCAAGTCCAGCGCGGAGATGTTAAAAAGGCCTGATGGATTCGATCAGATCGGCGCTGCACAGCATCAGAGAACCCCTCGCCTGGCTGCCCGACCCCGTTGTCGCGGTGATCATCCTGGCTCTCGCCGCCGGCATCGCCTACGCGCTGCACGGGGGCTTAAGCCGGATCGTGCGGCGGCTCTTGGCCGCGCGCTACCCGACCGTCCTGTCGATGTTCACGCAGACGCTCGGCATCAGCCGCACGGCGCTGCTGATCCTGGCGATCATCATCGCCATTCCGGTGGCGCCGATCCCTTATGAGACGGCCGCGCTGCTGGCGCGGGTGCTGAGCATCGCCATCATCGGCCTGATCGGCTGGGCGGCAATCGCCACGCTTAATATCGCCGCCGATCTTTATCTGCGGCGCTTCAGCATCGACGCCGAGGACAATCTGCTGGCGCGCAAGCACTTCACGCAAGTGCGCGTGCTGCTGCGCACCGCCGACGTGCTGGTGGTGATCATCACCGTCGGTGCCGCGCTGATGACGTTTCCGGCGGTGCGGCAATATGGCTACAGCCTGTTCGCCTCCGCCGGCGTTGCCGGCCTGGTCGCCGGCCTCGCGGCGCGTCCGGTGTTGAGCAATCTGTTTGCCGGTGTGCAGCTCGCCATGACGCAGCCGATCCGCATCCAGGACGCGGTGATCGTCGAAAACGAATGGGGCACGATCGAAGAGATCACCTCGACCTACGTCGTGGTGCGGCTGTGGGATTGGCGGCGCATGATCGTGCCTCTGACGTACTTCATCGAGAAGCCGTTCCAGAACTGGACGCGCGAAACCGCGTCTTTGCTCGGCAGCGCAATGATCTACGTCGATTACCGCGCCCCGGTCGAGACCATCCGTCAGAAACTGACTGAGATCGTCAAGCAGTCGCCGCACTGGGACGGCAACGTGATCAATCTGCAGGTCACCGACGCCAGGGAGCGCACCGTCGAGTTACGCTGCGTAATGAGCGCGGCTTCCGCCGGCCGCGCGTTCAATCTGCGCTGCGAGGTGCGCGAGAAGCTGATCGACTTCCTGCAGAAGGAACATCCGGAAGCGCTGCCGACGCAGCGCACGGAAGTCATCATGGCGGGAGAGCCCGCGGCCGAGGCCAAATCCGGTAAAGCAAACCCCGACGCGGGCGGCTAGCGGCTGGGCGGCATCGTGTTGCCTTTGCCTACGCGGTATGGCTATGCTGCCTAGGAATTCATCAGCGGTTTCGCCGAGTCGACAATAAATGTGCGGAAACCGCTGATATTCGCGAATGACAGTGCCGGGATAAAAGGCGGGCCCCTCGCGGGTCCGCCTTTTTCGTTGCCGGCGCCGCCAAACCCTATTTGGCCAATTCACAGCGGTGGGTTTTGCCGCCACCCTCCGCCAAGACGATCGCGTAGGCGCTAACTCACTGAGCCAATTTTGAGAATCAGCGACTCTCGGAGGCGCAAGCCGCGCGTTGTCCCGTCTTTATCCACGCGGCCGCCAGTTGACCGAATTTCGCAAGGATTGGCCGCAAGCCCCTATTTTCCGTCATTTTTCTGTCATGGGCGGAGGCATAAAAACCTACCTCCGCCAACCCAGAAAAATGCTTTTCGCGCCACCGCGAAGGCTCAATACTGACCGCGTTTTAGGGGCCGTTTGTCCCCGCAGTTCACCGTCCTGACACAAGATTTAGTGTTTGATTCACGTTTGGCGTCTATCTGTTGTTGACGACGGCAACGAGTCCACCTAGCTTTAGTGTCCGTTCGGTGCGGTTGAGTACAGGGTTCCCTCCGGACCTTCAAACACGCCTTGGTCGTGTTCTCGCCCGCGCCAGACATGGCGTTTGGGGATCGTGCGTTGCTGTGCCCGGCCTTCAAAAGCCCGGGAGTAACCGGTGCCGCCTTAGAGCGCCGGGCCTAGCTAAAGGGTTGTCGAACCGAGTTCAGAGCAAAACAGGCGGACATGGACAGGTCCGTCAGGGATAATCGGGCGAAGTGCCAGCCGCCCGGACATTAGGGGCTATAGAAAAAAATGCGGATCGAACGGCGCTACACCAAAGACGGACAGTCGGCCTACGAAAACATGACCTTCCGTCATGTCACATCCGAGATCCGCAACCCGGACGGCTCGGTGGTGTTCAAGCTCGACAATGTCGAGGTGCCGGAATTCTGGTCGCAGGTCGCCTCCGACGTCCTGGCGCAGAAATATTTCCGCAAGGCCGGCGTCCCCGCCCGGCTGAAGAAGGTGGAAGAAAATTCCGTTCCCTCGTTCCTGTGGCGCTCGGTCGCCGACGAGGACGCGCTCGCGGCGTTGCCGGAGAAGGAACGCTATATCGGCGAACAGACCTCCAAACAGGTCTTCGATCGCCTCGCCGGCACCTGGACCTATTGGGGCTGGAAAGGCGGCTATTTCGATGCGGAAGAGGACGCGCAGGCCTTCTTCGACGAGCTGCGTTACATGCTGGCGGCGCAGATGTGCGCGCCCAATTCGCCGCAGTGGTTCAACACCGGCCTGCACTGGGCCTACGGCATCGACGGGCCGAGCCAGGGCCACTACTACGTCGACTTCCAGACCGGCAAGTTGACGCGCTCGAAATCCTCCTACGAGCACCCGCAGCCGCACGCCTGCTTCATCCAGGGCATCAACGACGATCTGGTCAACGAAGGCGGGATCATGGACCTGTGGGTGCGCGAGGCGCGCCTGTTCAAATACGGCTCCGGCACCGGCACCAATTTCTCGGCGCTGCGCGGCGAAGGCGAGAAGCTGTCCGGCGGCGGCAAGTCGTCCGGCCTGATGAGCTTCCTCAAGATCGGCGACCGCGCCGCTGGCGCCATCAAGTCGGGCGGCACCACGCGCCGCGCCGCCAAGATGGTGATCGTCGACGTCGATCACCCGGATATCGAGACCTACATCGACTGGAAGGTGCTGGAAGAGCAGAAGGTGGCGGCGCTGGTCACCGGCTCCAAGATCAACCAGAAGCACCTGCGCGCCATCATGAAGGCCTGCGTCAATTGCGAAGGCTCGGGCGACGATTGCTTCTCGCCGGAGAAAAATCCCGCCTTAAAACGCGAGATCAAGCTCGCGCGCCGCTCCTTCGTGCCCGACAATTATATCAAGCGCGTCATTCAGTTCGCCAAGCAGGGCTACAAGGACATCCACTTCCCGACCTACGACACCGACTGGGATTCGGACGCCTACCTCACCGTCTCCGGGCAGAATTCCAACAACTCCGTGCGCGTGACCGACGGCTTCCTCAAGGCGGTGGAAGCCGACGCCAGCTGGGATTTGACCTTCCGCAAGAACGGCAAGATTGCGAAAACGCTGAAAGCGCGCGAGCTGTGGGAGAAGATCGGCCACGCCGCCTGGGCCTCGGCCGATCCGGGCCTGCAGTACCACACCACGGTGAACGACTGGCACACCTGCCCGGCCTCGGGCGAAATCCGCGCCTCGAACCCGTGCTCGGAATACATGTTCCTCGACGACACCGCCTGCAATCTGGCGTCGATGAACCTGCTGACCTTCCGCGACGAGAAGACCGGCAAGTTCGACGTCGAATCCTACGAGCACGCGGTGCGCCTGTGGACGGTCGTGCTGGAAATCTCGGTGCTGATGGCGCAATTCCCCTCGAAGCAGATCGCGCAGCTCTCCTACGAGTTCCGCACGCTGGGCTTGGGTTACGCCAATATCGGCGGCCTGCTGATGACCTCCGGCATCCCCTATGATTCGGCTGCCGGCCGCGCCATCTGCGGCGCGCTGACCGCGATCATGACCGGCGTTTCTTACGCCACCTCCGCCGAAATGGCGGAAAAGCTCGGGCCCTTCCCCGGCTACAGGAAAAACCGCGAGGCGATGCTGCGCGTCATGCGCAATCACCGCCGCGCCGCGCACGGCGAGCGCAGCGGCTTCGAGAGACTGGCGACGCCGCCGGTGCCGCTCGACCATGCCGCCTGTCCCGATCAGGCGCTCATCGAACACGCCAAGTCGGCATGGGACCGCGCGCTTAAGCTCGGCGAGCAGCACGGCTACCGCAACGCGCAGGCCACCGTCATCGCCCCCACCGGCACCATCGGCCTGGTGATGGACTGCGACACCACCGGCATCGAGCCCGACTTCGCGCTGGTGAAGTTCAAGAAGCTCGCCGGCGGCGGCTACTTCAAGATCATCAACCGCGCGGTGCCGGAGGCGCTGCGCACGCTCGGCTACAGCGAAAGCCAGATCGCCGAGATCGAAGTCTACGCCGTCGGCCACGGCTCGCTGGCGCAGGCGCCGGGCATCAACCACACCACGTTGAAAGCGAAAGGCTTCACCGAGGACGCCATCGCCAAAGTCGAAAAAGCGTTGCCCACCGCCTTCGACATCAAATTCGTCTTCAACAAATGGACGCTGGGCGAGGAGTTCTGCCGCGACACGCTCGGCATTTCAGCCGACGATCTCGCGCAGCCGACCTTCGACCTCCTGGCCGGCCTCGACTTCACCAAGCGCGAAATCGACGCCTGCAACATCCATGTCTGCGGCGCCATGACGGTGGAAGGCGCGCCGCATCTCAAAGCCGAGCACTATCCGGTGTTCGACTGCGCCAATCCCTGCGGGCGCACCGGCAAACGCTATCTCTCGGTCGAAAGCCACATCAAGATGATGGCGGCGGCGCAGCCCTTCATCTCCGGCGCCATCTCCAAGACCATCAACATGCCGAACGAGGCGACGGTCGAGGACTGCAAAGCGGCTTATCTGTTGTCCTGGAAGCTGGCGCTGAAAGCCAACGCGCTCTACCGCGACGGCTCAAAGCTGTCGCAGCCGCTCAATTCGCAGCTCATCGCCGACGAGGACGACGAGGACGATGCGCTCGATGCCTTCCTCGAACGTCCCGCCGCCGCGCGCGCCACCGGTCTGGCCGAGAAAGTCGTCGAGAAGATCGTCGAGCGCGTCACCGTGCTGCGCGAGCGCGAGAAGCTGCCCGACCGCCGCAAGGGCTACACGCAGAAGGCCGTGGTCGGCGGCCACAAGGTCTATCTGCGCACCGGCGAATATGACGACGGCCGGCTCGGCGAGATCTTTGTCGACATGCACAAAGAGGGCGCGGCGCTGCGTTCGCTGTTGAACAACTTCGCCATCGCCATTTCGCTCGGCCTGCAATACGGCGTGCCGCTCGACGAATATGTCGACGCCTTCACCTTCACCCGCTTCGAGCCGCAGGGCCCGGTGCAGGGCAACGACTCGATCAAATATGCCACCTCCATCCTCGACTACGTGTTCCGCGAACTGGCGGTGTCCTATCTCGAGCGCTTCGATCTCGCCCATGTCGATCCGAGCGAAGGCGGCTTCGACGCGCTCGGCAAGGGCGAAGCGGAAGGCAAGCCGGGACCGGCCACCAATTACGTCTCCAAGGGCCTGACCCGCTCGCGCACCGACCGGCTGAGCGTGGTGCGCGCGCAATCATCGCCCGCCGCGCTCGAGCCCGCGCGCGGCACGCCAAGTGGCGGCAAGGTCACCGCTTTGCACGCAAGCGGCGCCACCGCGCTCAAAGCCGAGCCGGAGGCCAAGCTCTCGCCGGCGCAACAGCTTGAGTTGCGCGACGAGGCCGACGCCCGCGTCCACGCCAAGCAGGCGGCCTCGGAGAAGCGCGCCGAGGCGCGCGCCAAAGGCTACGAGGGCGAAGCCTGTGGCGAGTGCGGGAATTTCACGCTGGTGCGCAACGGCACCTGCATGAAGTGCGACACGTGCGGGTCAACGACGGGGTGTTCGTAAGCCACTGACACGTCATAGCCGGGCGAAAGCGCAAAGCGCGTCTTCACGCGTAAGGACCGGCCATTCACGACTTAAAAAGGCGGCTGTAAGGCCGCCTTTTTCAATTTTGCAATCGCCGCCCAGAGTCTTGTGGACAGCCGAAAGGCGCTACTCTGGGGCCTGATTCGCATGATAGGCAGGGAACCAACCTTGTTTCGCGTGCTTTAGCTCGGCCAGAGATTTGCGAGAACGCGACAGGCTGATGAATTCGTTCAAGATCGAACTCGACATGGCCCGCGAAGCCTGGCGGCAGGCGCTCGCCGCCGAGCGCGAGGCGCTCAAGTTCTATCTCGCCGCCGAGCCCGAGATTCAGTGGCTGGAAAAGCAGCACTGGGAATTGACGCACGCCAAACGCATCGAGGCCGCCGAAGCCTACGCGGCCTTGGCGGCGCGCAGCGACAAGGCCGCCTGAGCCGGCGGCGGGTTGTTCGTCGGCTGAGTTTCGTTGTGCCCGATGGGGGAGGTTTTTCTGTCGAAGAACCAGAAAGAAGCCAAGGACAAGGCCGAGGCCAGCTTCAAGCGCAAGGAGATCCAGGCGCGCGAGGGGGTCAAGGCCATGGCCGATTATCAGGCCGACCAGGTCGCGGTGCGCGCCAAGACCGCGCGCCTGCGCGAACTGCGCCTCGCCAAGGAAGAAGCCGACCGCAAAGCCGAGGCGGAGGAAGCGAACATGGCCAAGATCAGGGCCGTGGCGAAGAAGGCCGCGCCGAAGGGCGCCAAGCGCAAGGGCTGAGACCAAGTCGACGGCATCATGCCGGGCTTGACCCGCGCATCCCGCTCAGGAGGGCATGGGGCCACCCAAGCGAGATGGCCGGAACATAAGGGCGTTTACGCCCGTCTTCGACGGGCTATGCCCGGCCATGACGAGACGTTACGCGCAGTCTCAAACAAATTTCGGAATCGGCCCCAGCTGCCTGGTCTTGTGATCGAGTTCGACGAATTCCTCGTCGACATAGCACCAGCCCCAGCCTTCCGGCGGGTCATAGCCCTCGATGATCGGGTGGCCGGTGGCGTGAAAATGCTTGGTGGCGTGGCGGTTGGGTGAATCATCGCAGCAGCCGACGTGGCCGCAGGTGCGGCACAGGCGCAGATGCACCCAGGGACTGCCGGTCTTTAGACATTCTTCGCAGCCGCGCGCCGACGGCGTTACCGTCTTCACCGCGCTCATATGCGCGCATTTGCCGATCATAGCGGCGTCTCTCCTGGTGCCGGCCGCCCACTATAGCAGGGTGAGCGTTTCTACCGCACCGCTTCGGTGTTATTCCGCCGGCTTCAACACCGTGCCTTTGCTGCGTGCACTAAGCAAAGCATCCAGGCTCCACGGTCCCGGGCCGGAGAAAACGAAATAGAAAAAGATGAAGCAATAGAGCACCGCCGCATCGCCGCGATTGATCAGTGGAAAGAAGCTATGCGGTGCGTGGCTCATGAAATAGGCGAACGCCATCTCACCCGACATGATGAAAGCCGCACTGCGCGAGAACAGCCCGGCCGCCAGCAGCGCGCCGCCGACGAGTTCGATGGCGCCGGAAAACCAGCTCTGCGTGAACAGCTCCCTAATCGGGCCGTTGGCGGGAAAGCCGAGCAGCTTGGCCGAACCGTGCTCGAGGAACAACAGCGCGACCATGATGCGGGTGATGCTCAGCACGTAAGGCGCGAGCTGGCCGAGGCGGGCTTCCAGGCTCATCGATTCCTCTCCGGACGACGGTTGCGGCTGCGACCATCGTCGCGTCTGCGGCCAAAATGTGGAGAGGGTCCGCCGTCACATTTAGTTGATGGCGTGGCCCACCGGCGCGCTGTCGCGGCCGAGCGCCGCCCCAAGGGGGGCCCTAGCCGGCGGCGGCGGCCGCCAGAAGAGGCGGCCGATGGAGGCCTAGTAGCCGGTCGTCAGCTCTTCGACGCGGCGGCGCAGCTCTTCTTTCTCCGCCTTTTCGCGGCGCAGGCGGCGGACCGTTTCGATCGGCAGCGGTTCGGCGCCGGGCTTCTCTTCGACGAATTCGACGCCGGCTTCGTCCATGTGCCGCCACACCGTGCGGGCGCGGAACGAACGCGCCTTGCGCTCGATGTTCAGGTCAAACTTGTCGGGAATGGTGGCGGTGTTGGCCAGCGCCAGCATGGCGCCTTGCGAAGACAGATTGCGCACCAAGCATGCCATGCTGGATGCCCGATGATTAAAGGCAATCTCGCCACCGAAAAAGGTGCGATCCCGAACTTCCTGTCGCCGTTCCTGCATGGTCAATCTCCGTTGTCTCTCAAAATAACATTTTGCCGCGCGCGCATAAATGGTTGGCGCCGGCAATCGCGCGTTAGTCTTAAAGTCGGAGCATTCGGTTAAATTAACGATGCCGCTTCACTATTGTTCCGGCTCGGTGGTGAAGTAGAGCGGGTAACCTTGGCTCTTGCCCATCTCGGTCGCCTCCTTCGCCTTGGTGTCGGCGACGTCCTGGGTATAGACCGCGATCACGCAGGCGCCGCGCTGGTGCGCGGTCATCATCACGCGATAGGCCTCACTCTCGTTCATGCGGAACACGGCCTTGAGCACCTGCACGACGAACTCGCGCGGGGTGAAATCGTCGTTGAGCAGGATGACCTTCCACAGCTTCGGCCGCTGCGTCTTCGGCTTGGACTTGGTGCGCGGTTTGATGAGGGTCTGGCTCATCGGCGCTCTCCGGATCGGTCAATCATTATAATTCAGCCGCGCCACCCATGCGAGTGCGCGGCGCGCGGAACTGTCGCAGTTTTTTGCCTGCCCGCGGGTTGACCGAGGGTCTTGCCGCCTTAAGTCTGGGCGAAGTCGGAATCACCCGCTTCGAAATGGCCCGCCGCGCAGGGCCTGCGGGCGCGCCACGGCGTCTAAGGCGTTCCGGCTTCCGCATCAGCCGACTTAACAGCAGAAAAGGACCCTCTATGAAGCTGTCATCCGCACTGATCGAGAAGACGCTGACCCAGTTCGATGCCCAGGCTATCCCGGACAACCATCCGGTGGCGACGCAACTCAATTCCCTTTTTGGCGATCACACCTTCTTTCTCGACGCCAACGGCCTCAATATCGTGGAACCGGCCAAATTGGAGAATTCCGGCCAGAAGACCGCGCAGGTCATCAAGCTCGCCGCCTGGCAGGACGACAAGCGCAACAGCTTGGCGCCGCACGAGCCGGAAACGACCGACGTGGTGGTGGTGCTGGAGCCGACCGACGCCGCTTAACGCGCGGCGTACCGCTTCATGACAGGACGGTGACGGGCTAAGCTTGCCGCTTCGCCTCGCGGAGCGCCAAGCCATGCTCTATCTCGCCCTCAAAGCCGGCCTGTCCGGCGTCATCATCGCGGCCGTTTCGGAGATCGCGCGGCGCTCGCCCACGCTCGGCGGGCTCATCCTGTCGCTGCCGCTGGTTTCGATCCTCGCCTTCGTTTGGCTGTGGCGCGAAACCGGCGATGGCGAACGCATCGCGGCGCTGTCGCAGTCGACTTTCTGGTACGTGCTGCCGACGCTGCCGATGTTCTTGGCGGTTCCGGCCTTGCTACGCAACGATGTCGACTTCTGGCCGGCGCTAGCCGCCGGCTGCGTGCTCACCATTGTGCTCTATCTCATTACCGTTTGGCTGCTGGCCAAATTCGGCGTCGCGCTGTGAGGCCGCGCAGGCGCGGCGCGCAAAATTGACTCAATGTTGCCGGATCTGTCGCAGAAATATCATCACCAAATCACAGGTTACGTCAGCCTTGCTGCTTCACTCAGCGGCGCATCGCGCTAGCATGCAAGCAACAACAAACGGGGCTGGGGGCGAGGCGCAAAACTGAGGAGACGCCGATGGAACTTCGCGCCCCCGATACCGCACGCTTCATTCGATCGCGTCCGCTGGTCGAATGCGCGCAATGCGGCGAGCGGCTGTTCGTGCCGGAATGGTCCGAATTCGTCGACGCACGCCGCGTGCGCCATCTGTGGACGTGCGAAGCTTGCGGTTATTCGTTCGAGACCACCGTACGCTTTGCGGCAATAGCGAGCGCATAGCGTTTGCGCCTCGCACGCGACAAGGAGCCGGCTCAAGCGCACGCGCCCTCACCCCAACGAACATCATCCTGGGGCGTCGCCGTCTGAGCCGGCACTTGTCTTCTGACCACGTGGCGCGTGGTTTGCCTGCTCAAGCCGCCAGGCCGAGGAAATCGCGCAAAGTCGCGGCGGTTTCTTCGATGGCCGCTTCCTCCACCGGCACTTCGATCGCTTCATCGGACCGCGTGCGCAGCAATAGCTTGCGCAGTTCCACCCCCGAGACGGCGTCCTTGAAGCTGGCGACGTCGCAATCCTTGATGTCGGAGAGCGGTATTTCGCGCGGGCGCCGGGTCCACATCAATGTGTTGCGCTCAATGCGCGCCGTCCCGGCCTGCTTGTCGAGTTCCAGGCTGAAGGCGCTGAGCCTGCCGCCCGCTTCCACCACCAGACGATTGGTGCTGCGTTCGACGATTGCCATGGGTTCGCCCCCTGCTCGTCGTGAAACGGCCGATGATAGGCGCCGCCGCGCGCGGCTTTCCAGACCGCAGGCCGCAGCCGCCTGCGCCAAATCGCCGCCTTATATGCTGCGCTGCACGTGCGGGAGCGCTATAGTGGCCGTCATGATCGACCGAAGATCCCTGTTGGTAGCGAGTGCCGGAATGCTGCTCGGCCTCGCGCCGCGCGCCGGCCGTGCCGCTATCATGAGCCGCATCACCGCTTACGCCTTCAGCTTCACCGGATTGGACGGCGGCGGAATCCGGCTTGCCGCCTATGCCGGCCGCCCCATTCTGGTGGTCAACACCGCCTCGCTTTGCGGCTACACGCCGCAATATGCCGGCCTGCAGCAGCTATGGGCGCGCTACCGCGACAAGGGCCTGCTGGTGCTCGGCGTGCCGTCCAACGACTTCGGCGGCCAGGAGCCCGGCGGCGCGGCCGAGATCGCCAAGACCGCCCACGGCGAATTTCACGTCACCTTCCCACTCACCGAAAAAGCCGTCGTGAAGGGCAAGGATGCCCACCCGTTCTACCGCTGGGCCGCGCAGGAGCGCCCGCAGGACGCCCCGCGCTGGAATTTCCATAAATATCTGATTGGCCGCGACGGCTACCTGGTAGGTGGATTCACTTCCGCCGTGGAGCCGACCGATCCGCGCCTCATCGCGGCGATCGAGAAAGAATTTGCCGCCGACTAGCGGCGGCTGCAAAACGCACGATTTTACGCGGCTAATGCCGAATCGAATCGCTCTCGGCCGCGGATTCTCCAAGAGCATAGTTGCGCCCGAGTCACACAACGCGGCCATCGTCATAAAACTGCAAAACGGTCGTTGACGAATCACCCCTGCCCGTGAGGGACTCATGCCTGAATTTTAGTCACGCGGGTCGGCTCCGAATCGCCGGCCCGTTACGAGGTTCCTCCCGCGTGGCGTTTAGACTTGGGCGGCCGAAAGGCCGCCCTTTTTCATTTGCGCCTCAGTCACGAAGGTGGGCAGCGCGCGGCACTATGCTGCTATTGGGGGCGCACAGAGTGCGCGCTAAACTGGTCACCAGCGATCCACTACGCAACAAGCGATCGACCGCGCAAACAGCTCATCAACCCGCCAAGCAGCCACAAACGCGCGCCTTAGCGGAGGAGATAAACCCATGAAGCTCCATATGCATCCGGTTTCCATGACCTCACGCCCGGTGCGCCTGTTCGCCGCCGAGAACAACATCGCCATGGATGAGGAAATCGTCGACCTGTTCAACGGCGCGCATATGCAGCCGCCTTATTCCGACTTCAATCCGAATTGCCTGGTGCCGGTGTTGGAGGACGGCGACCTCAAGCTCACCGAAAGCTCGGCCATCCTCAAATATCTCGCCGACAAGATCGGCTCGCCGGCCTATCCCAAGGAGCTCAAGGCGCGCGCCAAGGTCAACGAGATGATGGATTGGATCAACACCAACTTCTACCGCGAATGGGGCTACAACTTGTGCTACCCGCAGCTTTTCCCGCACTTGAAGCGGCGCAGCGACGAGGCGCAGGCGGCCACCCTCGAATTCGGCAAGGAGAACGCCAAGCGCTGGCTCAAGGTCCTCAACGACTATTGGATCGGGCCGAAGAAGACCTATCTCTGCGGCGACCAGATCACCATCGCCGATTATTTCGGCGCCGGCATCGTGACGCTGGGCGAGATCATCGGCGTCGATTTTTCGCCCTACCCGAACGTGAAGCGCTGGCTCGACGCCATGAAGAAGCTGCCGAACTGGGGCAAGGTCAACGAGGCCTTCAACGGCCTGCGCGAGAGTGTGAAGGCGCAGAAATTCGTCACGCTGGCTTGAGCGCCGCAGACACGCCGCAACGAGAGCAAGGAGCCGCCCATGAGTTTCTTCCCCGGTAAGGACCCGCAGGCGGGCGACGCCTATGCGTGCGATGCTATCGCCCACGTCGTGGTGCCGCGCACCGTCGATCTCGGCGACGGCTTCTCGGTGCGCCGTGCGCTGCCTTCGGCGCGCTCGCGCATGGTTGGGCCTTTCGTGTTCTTCGACCATTTCGGTCCGGCCGAATTCCGCGCCGGCGCCGGCCTCGACGTGCGCCCGCATCCGCATATCGGGCTCGCCACCGTCAGCTATCTGTTCGACGGCGAGATCATGCATCGCGACTCCCTCGGCACCGCGGTGGCGATCAAGCCGGGCGAAGTGAACTGGATGACGGCCGGGCGCGGTATCGTGCATTCCGAACGCACCGGCGTCGAAAAACGCGCGGCAGGCGGGCCAATCCATGGCCTGCAGATGTGGGTGGCGCTGCCGGCGGCAAAGGAAGAGATGGAAGCGGGCTTTGCTCATCACGACACGGCGGAATTTCCGGTGATCGAGGAGAACGGCAAATCGGTGCGCGTTGTGGTCGGCTCGCTCTATGGCAAAAGCTCGCCGGTGCCGACGGTGCATGAGACGATTTTCGCGGACGTCTATCTCAAGGCCGGCTCGACGTTACCGATCGACGCCGAACACGAAGAACGCGCGCTTTACGTGATCGACGGCACGGTCGATATTTCCGGCGACAAGTTCGAGCCGGGGCGGCTGTTGGTGTTCAAGCCGGGTGACAGGCTGAGTGTCACCGCGGTGACGGCCGCGCATTTTGTCTTGGTCGGCGGCGCCGCCATGGACGGCCCGCGCCACGTCTGGTGGAATTTCGTTTCATCGCGGAAAGAACGCATCGAGCAGGCCAAGGCCGAATGGAAAGCCGGCCATTTCGCCAAGGTGCCGGGCGATGAGATCGAGTTCATTCCGCTGCCGGAGAACTGACAATTCGTCATGGCCGGGCTTGTCCCGGCCATCCACGCTTTACATTTCTGAAACTGTGGAAAGACGTGGATGCCCGGCCCAAGGCCGGGCATGACGTCAAATGCGTCCCACGCTAACTATTTTTCGGCAAATCCAGCCGGATGTGCAACTCCTTGAGCTGCTTGGCCGTCGCTTCCGACGGCGCGCCCATCATCAGGTCCTCGGCGCGCTGGTTCATCGGGAACAGCACGACTTCGCGCAAATTCTCCTCGCCGGCCAGCAGCATGACGATGCGGTCGATGCCAGGCGCGATGCCGCCATGCGGCGGCGCGCCGAGCGAAAGCGCGTGCAGCATGCCGCCGAATTTCTGTTCCAGCACGTCTTCCGCATAACCGGCGATGGCGAAGGCCTTCTTCATCACTTCGGGGCGATGATTACGGATGGCGCCGGATGATAGTTCGGTGCCGTTGCAGACGATATCGTATTGGATAGCTTTGATCGAAAGCAGTTTTTCGTTGTCGTTCGCATCGAGCGCAAGGAACTCTTCGACCGGCATATTCGGCATCGAGAACGGATTGTGCGAGAAGTCGATCTTCTTCTCCTCCTCGTTCCATTCATACATTGGGAAATCGACGATCCAGCAGAACTCGAAACGATCCTTGGCGATCAGACCGAGCTCCTCGGCGACTTTGGTGCGCGCGGGACCTGCAAATTTGACGAAGTCCTTCGGCTTGCCGGCGACGAAGAAGCAGGCATCGCCAATGCCGAGCTTCATCTGCTCGGCGATTTGTTTGGTGCGCTCCGGCCCGACGTTCTTCGCCAAGGGACCGGCGCCGCCCTCTTCGCCATCGCGCCAGAAGATGTAGCCGAGGCCGGGCTGGCCCTCGCCTTGCGCCCATGAATTCATGCGGTCGCAGAAAGCGCGGTTGCCGCCTTTCGGCGCCGGGATCGCCCAGACCGCATTCCCCGGCGTTTCCAGAATTTTCGCGAAGATCTTGAAGCCCGAACTGCGGAAGGCCTCGCTCACATCTTGCATGACCAGCGGATTGCGCAAATCCGGCTTGTCGGTGCCGTATTTGGCCATCGCCTCGGCGTAAGGAATGAGCGGAAACTTCGACGTCACAGCTTTGCCGTTGGCGAACTCCTCGAACACGCCGCGGATCACCGGCTCGACCGCGTCGAACACGTCCTGCTGCGTGACGAAACTCATCTCCAGATCGAGCTGATAGAACTCGCCGGGCGAGCGGTCGGCGCGCGCGTCCTCGTCGCGAAAGCATGGCGCGATCTGGAAATAGCGGTCGAAGCCCGCCACCATGATCAGTTGCTTGAACTGCTGCGGCGCCTGCGGCAACGCGTAAAATTTTCCCGGATGCAGGCGCGAAGGCACCAGATAATCGCGCGCGCCCTCCGGCGACGACGCCGTCAGAATCGGTGTCTGGAATTCGAAAAAGCCGGCCTTTTTCATGCGCGTGCGGATCGAGTTCGATCACCTGGCCGCGCAACATGATGTTGTTGTGCAGGTGCTCGCGCCGCAAGTCGAGGAAGCGGTATTTGAGCCTGATCTCTTCCGGATACTCCTGCTCGCCGAACACCGGCATCGGCAATTCGGCGGCGGGCCCCAGCACTTCGATCTCGTCAATGTAGACTTCGACCTGGCCGGTCGGCAGCTCGGGGTTCTCGGTGCCTTCCGGGCGCCGGCGCACTTTGCCGTCGATGCGCACCACCCATTCCGCGCGCAGCGTTTCCGCAACCTTGAAGGCCGGGCTGTCGGGATCGGCCACGATTTGCGTGAGGCCGTAATGGTCGCGCAAATCGATGAACAGCACGCCGCCGTGGTCGCGGACGCGGTGGCACCAGCCCGACAGCCGCACGACCTTGCCGATGTCATCTTCGCGCAACGCGCCGCAGGTGTGAGAACGATAGCGATGCAAAGTCATTTCTGGCTGATCCGGCGCGCAATTCTGCGTTGTACGTGAGGCGCGCGACCCGCCTTCGCGGGCCGTGCTTCGGCGGGCAGGAAAGCGCATGAGGGGTCGGCTTTGTCAAGGCAACCACTGGCCGTTGGGGGCCTGCTTTGCGCTATAGTGGCGGCAAGATCCTGCGCAGGCCGGGTGTGACCGGATCGGGCCGGCGCCAAACGAAGCTCAGCGGGAAGAGCCGAAACCATGCGACAACTCCTCACCATCGCCGCCGCCCTTCTCATCGCGTCGCAGGCCGCAGCCGCCGGCACCCTCGACCGCGTCAAACAAACTGGCACGTTCCGCATCGGCTACCGCGCCGACGCCAGGCCCTACTCCTACCAGGACGCGCAAGGGCAGCCGGCCGGCTATATCGTCGACCTATGCAACACGGTCGCCGCCGCAATCGGGCCCGGCGTCCATATCGAATATGTTCTGGTGCACGCCGGCGAACGTTTCGAATCGGTGCGCGACGGCAAGGTCGACATCCTGTGTGACCCGAGCACCGTCACCATCGCGCGGCGTGAGATCGTGGACTTCTCGCTGCCCACGTTCCTTGACGGCGCCGGCGTACTATCCCGCCGCAGCGCTCCGGTGCAACGCTTCGAGGATCTCGGCGGCAAGCGTGTCGGCGTGCTGATCGGGACGACGACCGAGCACGTGCTGCGCGACTCTTTGGAAAAACTTGGGGTTAAGGCGACCGTCCTGCCGGTCCACGACCACCGTCACGGCATGGAACTGGTGCAGGATGCCAAGCTCGATGCTTATATGGCTGATCGCGGCATTCTCGCCGCCATGCTGCGCGAAGGCGGTGGCCGGCCCGGCTTCGAACTGAGTAAACAGTATTTCAGCTACGAGACCTATGCCTTGGCGCTGCCGCGCGACGACAGCGCTTTCCGCCTGCTGGTGGACAAAACGCTGGCGCAGCTTTATCGAACCGGCAGGATCAAGCCCATCTTGGCCAAGACCTTCGGCAATGCGCCGATGGACGACATGCTCAACGCCATGTTCGTTATCAATTCGCTACCGGAAAGGTGACCGTGAAGTCGGCCAAAAAGAAAAAGCCGCACGGCCCGGCAGTCGAACCCAGAACGATGACGACAGCGGAGGCGACCGTCGCCACGCTGATCGCACACGGGCTCGACACCGTCTACGCCCTGCCCGGCGTGCACAACGACCATTTGTTCGATGCCTTCCAGCACGCCGGTGACGCGTTGCGCGTCGTCCACACCCGCCACGAACAAGGCGCGGCCTATATGGCGCTGGGCGCGGCGCTGGCGACCGGCAAGCCGCAGGCCTACTCCGTCGTGCCAGGCCCGGGCCTGCTCAATTCAGGCGCCGCGCTGCTCACCGCCTATGGCATGAACGCAGCCGTCCTGGCGCTGATCGGTCAAATTCCGGCGCAGGCCATCGGGCTCGGCCACGGCCATCTGCACGAGATCCGCGATCAGGCCGGCATCATCGCCCGTCTGGTCGATCACTATGCCCACATCAAGGGGCCAACGGACGCCGCCGACAAGACCGCCAAGGCGCTCCGTTCCATGCGGCAAGGCCGGCCGGGCCCGGCCGCGCTCGAATGTGCGATCAATGTCTGGGGCCAACGCGGGCCCGCCGCCGCCATTGCGCCGCCCAGGCCGCCGCGCGCGCCGCACATCGATACGAGCGCCGTGCGCGCGGCGGCAAAGCTGCTGGGCAAGGCCAAGCGTGTGCTCATCGTCGCCGGCGGCGGCGCGCAGGATGCCTCGCTCGAAGTCACGCTGCTTTCCAGCATGTTGCAGGCGCCCGTTTTGTCCTACCGGCGCGGGCGCGGCGTGCTCGACGACCGCGATCCCTTCAGCGTCAATCTGCCGATCGGCTACGACCTTTGGGCCGAGGCCGACGCGGTGCTTGCGGTCGGCACGCGGCTACTCAATCCGATGACGCAATGGGGGCTCGATCGCGACCTGCAGATCATCCGCGTCGACGCCGACGCCGAGGAACCCGCGCGTCTGCACAAACCGAAAGTGGCGCTGATCGGCGATGCCGCGCCGATCTTGCGGGCGCTGATCGACGCGCTCGCCAAAGTCAACGCGCGCCGTAGCTCCCGCCGCGAGGAGATGCAGGAGCGGCAGGCGAAAATGCGGCGGCGGCTTGAAAAACTCGGACCTCAACTTGCCATTCTCGAGGCGATCCGCGCCGAGCTGCCGGACGACGGCATCTATGTCGACGAAGTCACGCAGGTCGGCTTTGCCGCCCGCCTCGCGCTGCCGGTCTACAAGCCGCGCACGTTTCTTTCACCCGGTTACCAGGACAATCTCGGCTGGGGCTACGCCACCGCGCTCGGCGCGCAACACGCACGGGCCGACGTGCCGGTGCTCTCGATCAACGGCGACGGCGGCTTCCTCTACACCGGCAACGAACTCGCCACCGCCATGCGTCATCGCATTCCGCTGGTGGCCGTGGTCTTCGTCGACGGCGCCTTCGGCAATGTGCGGCGCATCCAGGAAGAGCAGTTCGGCAACCGGCTGATCGCCTGCGACCTCGCCAACCCCGACTTCGTCAAATACGCGGAAAGCTTCGGCGCCGTCGGGCGGCGGGCGCAGAACCCCGGCCAGTTGCGGGCGGCGCTGAAGGCCGGTTTTGCCCGCCGCGAACCGACGCTGATCGAGGTGCCGGTCGGACCGATGCCCTCCCCTTGGGAATTCATCCACATGCCGCGCGTGCGCGGGACGTGAAGCGGGTTGCCAGCACCGGCCCGGATCGGGTTAGGTAACGCGGCGCAATGGACCTCATCACCACCACCGCGGAACTGGCCGACGTCTGTCACCGCATGGCGCGGCACCCTTTCGTCACCGTCGATACCGAGTTCCTGCGCGAGACCACCTACTACCCGCTACTCTGCGTCGCCCAGATGGCGAGCCCCGACGAGGCGGTGGTGATCGATGCCCTGGCCACAGGCATCGATCTTGCGCCGTTCTTTGCGCTGATGGCGGACGAGAAGGTGGTGAAGGTCTTCCATGCTGCCCGCCAGGACATCGAAATCGTCTGGAACATGGCGAAGACGATCCCGCATCCGATCTTCGACACGCAGGTGGCCGCCATGGTGCTCGGCTATGGCGACTCGATCTCTTACGACCAGCTGGTGCAGCGCATCACCGGCGACATGCTCGACAAGTCGCACCGTTTCACCGACTGGACCCGGCGGCCGCTATCCGATGCGCAGGTCACCTACGCGCTGTCGGACGTCACGCATCTCCGTGCGGTCTATCTGAAGCTCGCCGCCGATCTGGAGAAACGCGGGCGCACCAACTGGGTCGAGGCCGAAATGGGCGTGCTCACTTCGCCGGAAACCTACCGCGCCGATCCGGAGCGCGCCTGGGAGCGGCTCAAAAGCCGCGTGCGCAAGCCGAAGGATCTCGCCGTGCTGATGGAGGTCGCCGCCTGGCGCGAGCGCGAGGCGCAGAGCCGCGACGTGCCGCGCTCGCGCGTGCTGAAAGACGACGCGCTCGGCGACATCGCCATTCAGGCGCCGACCACGGTCGAGCGGCTCGGCGGCTTGCGTTCATTGCCCAAGGGCTTCGAACGCTCGCGTTGGGGCGGCGACATCGTCGAAGCGGTCAAGCGCGGGCTGGCGCGCGATCCTAAAACGCTGCCGCGGCTCGAGCGCTTCCGCCCGGCGCCGAACGGCGCCGCCACCGTCGAACTGCTCAAGGTTCTCTTGCGCATGACCGCCGAGCGCCACAGCGTCGCGGCCAAGGTCATCGCCACGGTCGACGAATTGGATCGCATCGCCGCCGATGACGAGGCCGACGTCCCCGCGTTGAAGGGCTGGCGGCGCGAACTGTTCGGCGACAAGGCGCTGGCGCTCAAGCACGGCAAGCTTGCGCTGGCGGTCGAAAAGGGCCGCGTGGTGGCGGTGGAAAAGAGCTGAAGCTTTTAAAGAAGCCGGCCCCCACAACCCATCGTTGAGATTGCGGCAACGGCCATCTCGATTTTGACACAATTGCTAACGTACAATTTCGCAACGTCATGTGGGGACCTGCATGACGCCTGCGTGTTCCGGAATTTGTTTTATTGTACCGGAGATTGGGATGGGGCTATCAGGGGGCTGCGGCCGGTTCGGCCGTATTGCGCGGTTTATCGGGCTCGGCGTCATCTGCTTAAGCCTCGCCAATTGCGCGTCGAGCAATGTGGCGAGCCATAGCGGGCACAAGACGAGCACCGTTGCGGCGGCAAAACATAACAGCACTCACGTTCAAGTCGCCTACAATCGGGCCGATTGCGGCGATGCGACCTGCTCAGATCTAGTCAATGCCGGCCGCCTGCCCTTACCGAAAGACGATCACCTCAGCTCACGCCGGACCCGAGGCCTCGCGAGCTATGCCAGCGTCGATTACGGCGCCGTCGTCGGCCGCAGGCCGGACGGCTGCCCGCACCAGTTCTGCGGCTGCGAAGCCTCACGCTATGTCTTCGGCAAGGTCATTCCCGAGCTCAATTTGGCCTCGAACTGGGGCAAATTTCCGCGCACCGCGCCGGCGGCCGGGATGGTCGCCGTGCGCAATCATCACGTCATGGTGCTGATGCGCCATGCGGGCGGCAACGAGTGGCTGGTGCATGACGGCAATTCCGGCAACGGCCTCACCCGCGAACACGTGCTGCCGATCCGCGGCTACACCATCGTCAATCCGCACGGCGGCTGATCGCGGAGCGCTCCCTCACTCCCCTCGTCTCGTAACCGCGACGCCCGGCATCTTCGATAGAAAGATCCTAGTCCGGCTGCGAGGCCTTATCGCTGTTCGCTCGAATTTCTGCCATAAGCGAGCGGCATGACACCATCGACACCTGCAAGGTCCTGGACGGCTGCGTATTGGATTGCGCTCACAACTATTGCTGCATTTGTCGTCTTGCAGGCGCTGACTCTCAATTACGGAACGCGCATCAACAATTTGCCGTTCATTCAAGACTACCGCATCACCAGCGACATTGTGCAAGGTTCCGCACTCGAGCGCCAAGCAGTGATCGGCTTGGGCGAGAACCGGCCGGAAACACTCGATCGGTCAATGCTCCGATACAAACTCTATTCGATCGAAGCCGATGAGATCGCCGTTATCATAGCGTTGGCGCGGATACGGCCTGCGCAACTTCAATTCGACCCCCACTTGTATCAATACGGTGGCGCCTTCCTCTATCCGCTCGGCGCCTATTATGCGGCGCTGTCGAAGCTGGGCGTGCTTTTCATCGGCTCATTCGAGCAGATGCTTGCGAACCCGCAGGCGATTGATTCCGTTTGGATCGCCGGCCGCTTTTTCGTTCTGCTCGCCACGGCAGCAGCGGGCGTCCTGTTCTATTTGACACTCGCCGAGTTCGCACCGCCATTAGTGGCCGAAGCCGGGCTCATCGTATTTCTTTTCTCTCCCGCCACCATCATGTTCTCGCAAGTGATCAAGCCACACTGGTATGCGCTGATGTTTACCAACCTGGCGCTGCTGATCATCGCGCGCACCTTCACTCGCAGGCGGCTTACCGGCGTAGACGAAACGGTCTTGGCCATCGCTATCGGTCTGGCGGTGGGATCAGTCCCGACTTTGGCATTTTTCGCAATCCTGGCCTGGGGTGCGCTGTTGTTCCTGTTTTGGCGGGGCGATATTCGCGTCGGCGCCCTCCTTCGCATACCGGCCATCGCACTCGCCGCATGCATCATAACCAACCCGTATTACATTCTAGACTGGCAGGCGGTCGCGGCTGAGCGGATCGGGCAAGCGGGATGGTTCGAGCCTGGATTCAGCGCTCAGACGCTGCTGGCGTTTTTGCGCAATTCTGTTTTGTCCGGCTTTGGCGTCGTCTTGTCGCTAATTTTCGCTTCTGTGTTCATCCGGCACTATGTGCGCCCGGCGTCGGCAGGCGTTCGGCTTTTAGGTCTTGGAATACTAATTACCATAATCGTCATGGCGGTGATTACCGCGAAATTTGATACCTGGCACTCGAGCTTTCGCTACATTCCCTTTGTTCTACCCTTGATGATTACCTTCTTGACACTTCCGCCTCTGCGCTACCGTGCGACTATTTTGCTGCTGACCGCGGCAGGAGCCATCGTCCAAGCCAGTCCGTTGAAATTGGCGTATTTCGATGAAAACAGCGACATCCATTCCACCCGCCTTGCCGCCGCCGCATGGATCGATGCGCACATACCGCCGGATGCGTCGATCTGCGTCTCAGCTCCAGACCTGGCGCCCTACAGCGTGCCGCCATTTCGATTTGACCGGCACAAACTCAACTCGGCGGGATGCAAATGGATGGTTAAGGTAGAAAGCAGCAGCGACGAGACCTCGGTCGGCGAGAATTGGGCGATTGTCCAGCGCTTCCGACCCCGCTTGTCGCCATCAGCTTTTCCATTGGTCTGGGAACACATAAATCCGCAGATTACGGTCTACCGCAAACGCGGCGCCTAGCGGGCAAGTTTCACGGCATCGCCACGGCCGGCTCGACGCGGACTATTTCCTCGACGATATCGGCGACCCGTCGCGTAATCGACCAGCGCGGATAGTGCGCGCGAAATTTGGCCATGTCGGAAATGTAGCAAATATGGTCGCCCTCGCGATTTTTTTCGTCATAGCGCCACGAGACTTTCCGGCCGGACGCGGCCTCGATCATATCGAAGCATTCAAGTATCGACGCGTTGCTCTCGCGGCCGCCACCGAGATTATAGACTTCCGCTACGCGCGGCGCCTCGATAAATGCTTCGAAGGCGCGTACGACGTCGAAGCTATGAATTTGATCGCGAACCTGCTTGCCCTTGTAGCCGAAGACCGTGAACGTCCGACCGCGCATCGCAGTCTTCACCAGGAAGCTCAGAAAGCCATGCAGTTCGACACCGCTGTGGTTTGGCCCGGTGAGACAGCCGCCACGGAAACACACCGTCGGCATATCGAAATAGCGGCCGTATTCCTGCACCATAATATCGGCCGCAACCTTCGAGGCGCCGAAGAGGCTATGCTTGCTGCGGTCAATGCGCATGGTCTCGTCGATGCCCTGATGCAAAGCCGGGCCAGCATAGTCCCAGCGCTTCGGCAGTTCCACCAGTGCGAGTTCGTTGGGCGCGTCGCCGTAGACCTTGTTGGTACTCATGAAGACGAATGGCGCCTCGGGGCAATGTTGGCGTGCGGCCTCCAGCAGGTTCAAAGTTCCCGTGGCGTTGACTTCAAAATCGTCAAAGGGGCGCGATTTGGCGAGGTCGTGCGATGGTTGCGCGGCACAATGGATGATCGCGTCGATCCGCAATCGTGCGAACAGTTCGGATATGGCGGCACGGTTGCGAATGTCGATGGCATGATGCCTGAAATCCCGCACCTTCTCGACGAGCTGCCTGAGCCGCCACAACGTGTCGCCCTGCGGTCCGAAAAAATCGGCGCGCATATTGTTGTCGATACCGTGGATTTGGTGCCCCTGGCGCGCGAAATACTCGACGGCTTCCGAGCCGATCAAGCCGCTTGAACCGGTGACGACAATTTCCATTTCACTTCGCCTAACTGAGTTTTAGCCTGAGAAATGCAGCCCAGCACATGCGAAGCATAATGAGGCCGTTGCGGACCCGTCCGGTCATCTTTGTTTCCCCGCTGAAGCGTTCCTGATAATGCACCGGCACATCGAGAATCCGCAAATTCAGCTTGGCGGCCCCAAACAACAGAGCATAGTCACCCCAGCGATCGTCGGTCCCCCAAGTACCCAAAAGCGCGCGGATGGCCGGCCAGTCACGGCGCATGAGAACCTTGGTGCCGCAGAGGGTATCGCTGATGGTTTGCCCGAGCAGGATGGAAAATACAGCGCTGAAGAAGCGGTTGCCGATGATATTGAGCGGCTTCATGGCGGCGCCTTCCATCGGAAAGATAAAGCGGGTGCCATTGACGAACTCCGCCTTGCCGCCGGCGATCGCGTCATAGAAATAGGGAAGCTCCTCCGGCATCGTGGTGAGATCGGCATCGAGGATCATCAAGATATCACCCTCCGCGCGATCGAATCCGGTCCACACATTGAGCGCCTTACAGATTCCGGGCCCGTCATAAAGCTTTATGTCACGTTGCGGGTTGAGCTTCTGCAGATGGCGGACCTTATCGGCGGTGCCGTCGCTTGATTTGTCGTCGCAGAAAATAATCTCGGTGTGGCCGCCCAAGTTTGGAATGCGCTCGATCGCCGCCGCGATATTGCCGACCTCATTACGACAAGGAACGACGACGGAGACGCTATAGTCGCGGACCGGCTCCCGCGGCCCAATCGGCCGCGCGATGGTCAGATTAATCATGTCAAGATGCTGGACGACAGGCAGGCGGGACAAGAACGCGTTTGCCAGCGTCGACAACAGCGGTACAAATTTTGGCAGGAGAATAGCCCGACGTATTTGCAGCCGCTCCCAGTCACAAAGCGTGAATATGTTTTTCAGGTCGCCCGGCGATAGCCAGTTCTGCTGCGGCAGCGGAAATTTCATTCCGCTGCGCTCCGCCAGGCGAATGATTGGCTCCCAAAGGTGATTGTAGTGATGAACAATAATCCGTGTTCGCTCGTTTATCGCCGGCCGCAATGCTCTTAGGGCCGCGATCGGGTCGACCTGGTCGTTGACATCCATGACCAGGACATAGTCAAAACACTCTTGGCCGCCGACGTCGTAATCCTCGTGCACGCGGAATTGCAAGTGAGGAAACCGTTCGGCTGCCGCGGCAACCAGTTTCGGGCTGACATCAATCCCCAAGCCCAGGCTCGGCTCAACAGCATTGAGATAGTCGGGCGTCAAGCAGCCGACCTGCAGCACCCTTTTTCCGGCCGGAATGATCGTGCGCAGAAGCCGACAGACCTGCCCAAAATAGTAGGCATTTTTCTCGATATAATGCCGCCGCGTGCGGCTAACGCGATCGTAGTGATCGCGAACTTCCCCCGCGCGCCGCTTCAAGGCCGACGGGCCGAACTGGCCCGTAGCCATGGCGCTGGCGACAGCGTCCGGCTTGTCCGGTGTGACGACAACTTGCATTAACGAAGGGTCTGACGCGACAACTCCTGCCCTAAGGCGGCACGCGTGGCGTCATTGCTGATGAGCTTCGCAAAATAATCGATTGTACGAATGAGACCCTCTTTGAGCCCGGTCTTCGGGGTCCAGGACAGGAGTTCCTGGGCCGCCGATATGTCAGGACGTCGCCGGCGCGGGTCGTTCTCGGGCAACGGCCTGTGGACGATGCGCGAAGCAGAACCGGTCAGATCGATGATCAGCGTCGCCAGATCGAGCATCGAAAATTCGGCCGGATTGCCGAGATTGACCGGTCCGGTGATGGAATCCTTGCTCGCCATGAGACGTAGCAGCCCGTCGACCAAGTCATCGACATAACAGAACGACCGCGTCTGCGATCCGTCGCCGTAAATCGTGATGTCGCGGCCGAGCAACGCCTGAACGATGAAGTTCGACACGACGCGTCCATCGTTCGGATGCATCCGCGGCCCGAAAGTATTGAAGATGCGCGCCACCTTGATACGCAGCTTGTGCTGACGCCAGTAATCGAAAAACAGCGTTTCGGCGCAACGCTTTCCTTCATCGTAACACGAGCGCGGTCCGATCGGATTGACATGGCCCCAGTAGTCTTCGGTTTGCGGATGGGTTTCCGGATCGCCATAGACTTCCGAGGTCGAAGCCTGAAGTATTTTGGCCCGTACACGCTTGGCCAGACCGAGCACATTGATGGCGCCGTGCACGCTGGTCTTTGTGGTCTGCACCGGATCGTATTGATAATGCACGGGCGATGCCGGACAAGCGAGGTTATAGATTTCGTCCACCTCGACATAGAGCGGGAAAGTCACGTCGTGGCGGATCAACTCGAAGCGTTTGTCCGCAAACAGGTGCTCGATGTTCTGCCGGTCACCGGTGAAAAAATTATCGACGCAAAGAACTTCCGCACCGCGGGCGAGCAACTGCTCGCAAAGATGCGATCCGAGAAAGCCGGCCCCTCCGGTCACCATGGCGCGCGCGTGGAGATGCATGGAATGTCCCTTCCGCGGGCACCCTACAATTAGTCATGGGAGCCCACAATAGTAGAAGATTCAACGGTGTACCGGGTGGCCGGACGACCAATGCAGGCGCGCCAGTCCCGCACCGGGCCAACCAGCCGCGCGCCGCCGACAAAATCGTCTATGTCTCGATCACCGGCTCTCTTCCGATCAGCCGCGCTAGTTGCCGCAAGCGGCTGAACAGCCGGTCGCTTCTGAGCTTGGCGTATTTTCCCGGCAGCCGCAGGATCAGCTTGCCGCGCTTGACCTGCAGCGGCGTCCTCGGCAGCACGCCGCCCTGCCCGGCGGTGAGAATGTAAGCAACGCGCATGGTGGCGCCGAGCACGCGCGCGCGGTCCAACATGCGCGTGGTCGCCAGTTCGCGCAGCCTCGGAGAAAGCTCTTCTTCGTTCAGCCCGGCGTGGCGGAAATAAACCGACAGCGCGAGGAACGCGCGCCCCGGATGGTCGATGGCCGTGAAGGCGCCGTGCGCGATGATGTTCATCGACTGTTCGCCGCGATAATCCGGATGCGCGCGCCAGCCGATATCGCCGAGCAGGCAGCCGGCGTGGCGCAGGCGCCGTTCCTCGGCGGTTTCCTCGATGCCCGACGAGCCCATGAAGCGGTCGGTCCACTCGATCAGTTCCTCGCCGTGATGCGGCGAGCGCGAGCGCAACACATTGAGATCGGCGGCGGCCGAGATCAGCGGATCGCGCGCGCGTTCGTTCGGCCGCAGCAGCGAATAGAGCAAGCCTTCGCGCACGCCGAGTACCGAGATGATCACCTGCTTGGGTCTGATGCTGCGCACCAGGTTTTCCATCACCAGCGCGGCATAGGCCAAGAGCGGCCGGCGGGCGGCGTTGACGACTTCGATCTTGGACAGCGTCTCGGTGTCGACCCGGTGCACCAGCCGCGAGAACTCAAGCGCCTCGCGCGCCGAGATGCGGTAATTGTGCATGACGTGGAACGGATAACCGGTCTGCCACATGTGCAGCCGCGCCAGCGCGCGCCAGGTGCCGCCGACGGCGTAGAAGGTGCGGCCCTCGCCCTCCTCCAGCAGATCGAGATCGTCAAAGGCGTTCTCGACGACTTTCTCGGCTTTCTTCAGCGACTTGCCGGTGATGTCCTGCAAGGCGAGACCGCCGAGCGGCAGCGTCACCCCGCCGCGCACGCGCGTGCCGTGCACGTCGATCAGTTCGAGCGAACCGCCGCCGAGATCGCCGACGATGCCGTCCGGCTTGTGAATGCCCGAGATGATGCCGAGCGCGGTGAGATAGGCTTCGCGTTTTCCCGAAAGAATCGTAATGGGCGTGCGGCAAATCCGTTCCGCCTCGGCGATGAAGGCGCGGCCGTTGCGGGCGTCGCGGCAGGCGGCGGTCGCGATCGCCCAAATTCGTTTGACGTGCAAGGTGTCGCACAGCGCGCGAAAGCGCTTGAGCGCGGCAAAGGCGGTATCGATCGCGTCGGCCGCCAACAGGCCGGTCGACTGCACCTGGCGGCCAAGGCCCGCGAGCACCTTTTCATTGAAGATCGGCGTCGGCGCGCGCGTCAGCCCTTCGTAGATGACAAGCCGCACCGAGTTCGAGCCGATATCGATGACGGCAATCGCCGGCCCGTGGTCGAGCCGGCCTTTCACAGAGGGGGTGATGGCGTGGGAGCGCTTACGCGCCTTCGGCGAGGCGGCGTACAAGGCTGCGCGGCGATGACTCTTTAAGCGATTTCCCACGGCCCGACAGACTCGGATTTGTCATGAAATACTTGTGGGCGTTGAATGGTTCCTCGCCCGGCGCGGCCTTTATGCGCGTGGAACTGCCATCCGGCAAGAGCGTCCAACTTTGCTCGTTATCCTTGAAGTTTGCGACCATGATCTGGCCGAGCACCTGCTCATGGACGGTCGGATTGAGAATCGGGCACAGCACCTCGACCCGGCGGTCGAGGTTGCGCGGCATCATGTCGGCGGAGGCAATGTAGATCGCCGCCTTGGCGTGCGGCAGATTGTAACCGTTGCCGAAGCAGTAGATACGGCTGTGTTCGAGGAAGCGGCCGACAATGGATTTGACCTGAATATTCTCGGAAAGGCCCGGGAGGCCCGGGCGCAGGCAGCAGATCCCGCGCACGACCAGGTCGACTCGCACGCCGGCATTTGAGGCCGCGTAGAGCGCATCGATGATGCCGGGATCGACCAGCGAATTCATCTTCATCCAGATCGCCGCCGGCTTGCCAGCTTTTGCGTTGGCGATCTCCTGGGCGATGTGGTCGAGGATGCGTTTGCGCAGCGAAATCGGCGATATCGCCATTTTCTCCAGTTCCGCCGGCTCGGCGTAACCGGTGATGTGGTTGAAGATGCGCGCGACGTCGCGGCCGATCACGGTATCGGCGGAAAAGAACGACAGGTCGGTATAAATGCGCGCGGTCACCGGATGATAATTGCCGGTGCCGACATGCACGTAGGTCGCCAGCGCCCCGCCCTCGCGGCGCACGACGTAAGACAGCTTGGCGTGGGTTTTCAGCTCGATGAAGCCGTAGACAACCTGCGCGCCGGCGCGCTCGAGATCGCGCGCCCAGCGGATGTTGGCTTCCTCGTCGAAGCGCGCCTTGAGCTCGACCAGCGCGGTGACCGACTTTCCCGCCTCGGCCGCCTCGACCAGCGTTTTGACGATCGGGGATTCGGCTGAGGTGCGATAGAGCGTCTGCTTGATCGCCACCACATTGGGGTCGCGCGCGGCCTGCTGCAGGAACTGCACCACCACGTCGAAGGATTCGTAAGGGTGGTGGACGATCAGGTCCTTCTGGCGGATAGCGGCGAAGGCGTCGCCGCCGTGGTCGCGGATGCGTTCGGGATAGCGCGGATTGTAGGGCACGAATTCGAGGTCAGGCCGGTCGAGCCTGGTGAGCTGGGCAAGATCGTTGAGCGCCAATACGCCGTCGACCAGGAACACCTCGTCGTCGGCGACCGCCAGCGCGCGCTGCACGAAATCGCGCAGCTCAGCCGGCATCTTGGCGTCGAGCTCCAGTCGGATCACTGACCCGCGCCGGCGTTGCTTGAGCGCGGTCTCGAACAGCCGGACCAGGTCCTCCGCCTCTTCTTCGATTTCCACTTCCGAATCGCGGATGGCGCGGAACGGGCCCTGGCCTTTGATGGTGTAGCCGGGGAACAGCCGTCCGATGAACAACACGGTTGCTTCCTCGAGCGTGATCAGCCGGATGCCCTGATCGGCCCCGCTCGGCAGCCGAATGAAACGCTCGATCTTCTGCGGCATGCGGATCAACGCGTTCATCGCCTTGCCGTCACGCGCGCGCGCGAGCTGCAGCGCGATCGAAAAGCCGAGATTGGGAATGAAGGGAAACGGGTGCGCCGGATCAATCGCCAGCGGCGTCAGCAACGGAAACACGTGCGAGAGGAAATGCTCTTCCAGCCAGACGCGCTCGGACTTCTTCAGGTCGGCGCCGTCGACCAGCGCGACGTCCACCGCGGCAAGTTCGGGCCGCAACTCCAACCAGCGCTGTTGCTGGTCGCGGGCAAGCGTGGCGACCGCTTCTCTGACGCGCGAAAGCTGCTCGGAAGGGGTCAGCCCGTCCGGGCTTTGCGTTTGGATGCCCTCGCGCACCTGACCTTTAAGGCCGGCCACGCGCACCATGAAGAATTCGTCGAGGTTGTTGGCCGAGATCGACAGGAAGCGCACGCGCTCAAGCAGCGGGTGATGCTCGTTGGCGGCCTCTTCCAGGACGCGGCGGTTGAAGTGCAGCCAGGACAGCTCACGGTTGATGAAACGCTCCGGGCGCGCCCTCAACGCGATTTCGGGCTCGGGCCCCCGGTCACTCGCCGGATCAATTTCCTCAACTACAACAATAGCTTGCGCGCGATCTGCCATCGTAATAAAGGCCTGAAAGATTTTCTTCTAGTTGGCGAAAATGGCGGCTGGATGACAGTTCGCGCCACGAACCGCGAAGCGTCAAGCCTTTTGCCAGATTGAGCTTAAGGTTCGCGAAACAGTTCGGCGGCCAGCGCCCGCGTCACCGGGCGATGTTGGCGCATGGCCTCCTGGTCGAGCAGCTTGACCGCCGCCTGTGCGCCGGCGAAGGAGCGCTCGATGCGGTTGGCAAGGTAGTTCACCAGCGCCTCATCGACCGCGAACTGGCGGTCGGACGCCAGCTTGACGATCAAGATGCGCAGCAGGTCGTCGTCGGGCGCGGCAAGCGCTACGCTCGGCAGCGCGCGCAGGCGCGAGGCGAGATCGCGGATGCTCACTGCAAAGGTGGCGGGCGCTGCGCGTGCGGTCAGCAGCACATAGGCGTCGTCTTCGCGCGCCAGATTGAGCAGATGAAACAGCGCGCGCTCGTCAAGTTCGGCAGGCTCAAGGTCCTCGACCACCAGCGCGCCGGTCGCAAGCGCCGTCGGCAGGTCGACATCCGTCAGCAATTTGGCCGCCAGCACGCGGGCGCCCGCCGCCGCCGCCCATATCGAAGCGAGATGGCTCTTGCCCGATCCTTGCGGCCCGGTCAGCACCATGACTTGGCCCGGCCAATCCGGCCAGCGATCGATCAGCGTCAGCGCCGCTGCGTTCGACGGGCCGCTGAGGAAGTCCTCGCGCGCGAAACTTTCCGCGTGATCAAGCGCCAGCACAAGCTGACGCGGGCTAACCGAAGCGACGTTCATTCCGGTGTCTCGCCGGTGTACAGCGCGCTTTCACGATAACGATCGAATGCGAAGCGGGCGAGAATATTGATGGTGGCGGCAAGCGGCACCGCCACCAAGAGACCGACGAAGCCGAAGAGAAATCCAAACGCCAGCAAGGCAAAGATGATCCAGACCGGGTGCAAGCCGACGTTTTCACCCACCAACTTGGGCGCCAGCACGTTCCCCTCGATGAACTGCCCGAATAAAAAGATCGCGAGCACCGTCACGATCGACGTCCAATGCGGCCAAAACTGCGCCACGGCGACACCAGCCGCCAAAATAAGGCCGGTCATCGAGCCGACGTAGGGGATAAAGGTGATCACGCCCGAGATCAGCCCGATCAACAGGCCGAAATTGAGCCCGCTCAACGTCAGCGCCACGGCGTAGAACGAGCCGAGCACCAGGCAGACGGCGGTCTGCCCGCGCACGTAGCCGGCAATCGCCGCGTCGATCTCGCGCGCCAGCCGCCGCACGGTGTCGCGATGCTGCAGCGGAACCCAGCCATCAACGCTGCGCACCATCCGATGCCAATCGTAGATCAGATAGAAGGCGACCACCGGCGTCACCACCACCAGCGAGAACAGCGAGACCACCGCCCGCCCGCCCGACCAGAGCGAGCGCAGGAAGGCCGTCAGCCAGCCGACACCTTGGGTGACCAGATCGCCGATCGGTTTGTCGGCACCAAAGCCGGCGCCCAGAATTTTCTGCAGCCAGGGGCGGCTCGGATCGGTGAGCAGACTTTGCAGCCGTGTAACGTAGCCGGGAATGTTGTCGATGAAAGACGCCAATTGCCCGCTGATGATCGGCGCTACCAGCAGGATCATGTAGACAAAGCCCAGTACGACGAGCGTGATGATCATGATCGCCGCGGCCAGCCGGTTGACGCCGGCGCGTTCGAGGCGGTCGGTTAGCGGCGTCAGCAGATAGGCGATGGCGAGGCCGGCGACGAACGGCAGCAGAATTTCGCTCAGCAGCCACAGCACCAGCACGAAGGCGACCAGCGCCGCCACCCAGAATGCGACCTGGCGCTCGAATGTCATACCGCCTTCGCCGCCGGGTTTGGCGGGTTCGCTGCGGGCACGTTCGCGGGCGGGCGGGCTCATTGCCGCTTCACGGGCGCGCTCATGTGGCGGACCCATTCGGCCAGATAGGCGGCAACCGACAGCAGCGTCAGGACCGCGACAAATCCCATGAGAATGAGCTCAACCTGATACGCCTCGATGCCAAATCCGAGCGAGCCGAGCACCACGCAAGCGAACAAGATCTGCGCCACAGTGTTGAGCTTGGAGACCAGCAGCGGCTTCATCTTGAGCGGATTGCCGAGCAGCCAGGACAAGATAACGCCGCTGACGATCATGATGTCGCGCGATACCACCATGATCACCAGCCAGCGTGGAATATCGCCGTTGATGCCGAGCGTCAGGTAGATCGAGACGATCAGCGCCTTATCCGCCAACGGATCGAGATAGGCGCCGAGCTCGGTGGTCATGTTGAAGCGCTTGGCCAGGTAGCCGTCGACGGCGTCGCTCACCCCCGCGGCCACGAACAGCAGGAACGCAAGCCACATCGCGCCGGCGGCGATCGCCCAGACGACGACCGGCACCAGCACGATCCGCCCCAGCGTAATGAGGTTCGGAATATTCAAGGCAATCCCGGCTCGCGGCCGCGCCCCGGCTCTCGCCGCCGAAACGCGTTCCTCACCGGAGTATAGGGGCGTGCTGACCATTGCGCGACTTGCGATTCCAACGTAGGACCCCGGCGATTAGTATTGCTGAACGCGTGAGCTTTGCCGAAAACCGGTCCCTGCTTTTCGGGCTCATGCGCGATCGAGGACCATCATGGCAGAAAAGCGGCGCGGCTTCACCTACGCGCAAGCCGGTGTTGATATCGATGCCGGCAACCGGATGGTCGATCTGATCAAGCCGCTCGTCCGCGCAACCGCGCGTTCGGGGGCAGGCGCGGAAATCGGCGGCTTCGGGGGCCTCTTCGACCTCAAGCAGGCGGGCTTTGCCGACCCGGTCCTGGTCGCCGCCACCGACGGCGTCGGCACCAAGCTCAAAATCGCCATCGAGACCGGCCGCCACGACACCATCGGCATCGATCTCGTCGCCATGAGCGTCAACGACCTGGTGGTGCAAGGCGCCGAACCCCTGTTTTTTCTCGACTACTACGCCTGCGGCAAGCTCAAGCCGGAGATCGGCGCCGCGGTGGTCGCCGGCATTAGCGTGGGTTGCCGCGAGGCCGGCTGCGCGCTGATCGGCGGCGAAACCGCGGAAATGCCCGGGCTCTATCAGGGCGACGACTACGATCTCGCCGGCTTTGCCGTCGGCGCCGCCGAGCGCGACGCGCTGTTGCCGCGCGCCGACATCGCCGACGGCGATGCCATCATCGGGCTGGCCTCGTCGGGCGTGCACTCCAACGGCTATTCGCTGGTGCGCAAGGTCGCCGCCAAGACGGCGCTGTCCTGGACCGCGCCGTCGCCATTTGCCGCCGATCAGCCGCTGGGCGAAGCGATCCTGACCCCGACCCGGATCTATGTGAAATCCTGCCTGGCGGCCTTGCGCGAAACCAAGGCGGTCAAGGCGCTGGCGCACATTACCGGCGGCGGCTTCACCGATAATATTCCGCGCGTGCTGCCGGAGGCATTGAGCGCGCGCATCGATCTTGAACGCGTGGCGGTCGCGCCGGTTTTCAAATGGCTGGCCGGCGAAGGCGACATCGCACAGGAGGAAATGCTGCGCACCTTCAACTGCGGCATCGGCATGATCGCCGTCGCCGCGGCAAAAGACGCCGATGCGGTGGAAGCGGCCTTCACGCGCGCCGGCGAAAAGGTTGTCCGTATCGGCAGCGTGGTGCGCACGCAGGGCGCGGCGCGCGTCCTCTATGACGGCAGGCTCGATCTTGCCTGGTGAGCCATGACCCGCAAACGCGTCGCCGTTTTGATTTCCGGCCGCGGCTCCAACATGGCGGCGCTGATCGAGGCGGCGAAAGATAAAAGCTATCCGGCCGAAATCGCGGTGGTGGTGTCGAACCGCCCCGACGCCGGCGGGCTGCTGATCGCCGAGGCCGAAGGCATCGCGACGCAGGTCGTCGATCATGCGCAATTCGGCAAGGACCGCGCCGGCTTCGAGCGCGCGCTGCAAGCGGTGCTGGAAAAAGCACGCATCGACATCGTCTGCCTCGCCGGCTTCATGCGGCTGCTCAGCGCCGACTTTGTCGCGCATTGGCAGAACCGCCTGCTCAACATCCACCCTGCTCTGCTCCCCGCCTTCAAAGGGCTCGACACGCACCAACGCGCGCTTGAAGCCGGCGCCACAATTCACGGCGCCAGCGTGCATTTTGTGGTGCCGGAAATGGATTCAGGCCCGATCATCGCGCAGGGCGCGGTTGCGGTGCACAACGACGACAGCGAGGAAACGCTCAGCCGCCGCGTGCTCGCGGTCGAGCACCGGATTTATCCGTTGGCCCTCAAACTGTTGGCCGAAGGCCGAATTCGCGTGGAAAACGGCCGCTGCCTGATCGACGGCGAGCCGGTTCCCGACGCCGCGACGCTGGTTCCGTCGGCTGATTGTCCCCACACATCAAATTGAATGAAGCCGCCGCCGGCGGTGTTTATAGTTGCGGCCGCCACCAATCGAAAGTGGCCGAACATGCACGGGGGCAACGCCATGAACGGACGGGCAGGCAACGAACCGAAACTGATCTTTCCCGGACTTGCCGGGTTTTACGCGACGTGGCGGGAAATCGCCTACCGATGGTGCGCGTCGCTGCATGGGCTACATCTTGTTCATGCATGGCTGGGCAAAGGTGATCGGCGCCGGCTTGACCGGTGATAGCGGGTACATGGCGAAAGCTGGGCTTCGTACCCGGCAGCCTTTTGGCGGCGCGGCGATTTTTCTCGAAACCGTTGGCGCGATCTGCCTCGTCTCGGCCTGTTCACGCGCTTCTTTGCCGCGGCCTGGCGGTTGAGATTGGCATTGCGTTCCTCGTGGTTCACGATGTCGAACGGCTATCTCCGCAGCAAAGGCGGAGTCGAATATGTGCTGCTGCTGGGGCATCGTATTGTTCGCCATCGCGCATCCGCGGCGGCGGCCCCTACTCGGTCGACGCCAAGATCGGCAAGGAACTGTAGAGCTGGCATCATCCGTCATCCTCGAGGGGGCCGCGAAGCCCTCGAAGGATGAACGGCCCGGCCCCTGTCACCCTTCGAGGGCCACGCTACGCGGGCCACCTCAGAGCGACGCGCCGTCAGAGCCAATCCACACTTTGTTGTCGTGGAACGCAGCGCCGCCATAGGGCGCGATCGAGTCGGCGCCGGTCAGTGAATTGATGCCGCAGCCGTCGGCGTAGGCCGAATTCGGCCAGATCGATTCCGCGATCAGCACCCCGCGCCGCACGCCGTCGAACAGCGCCGCGTGCAGGCGCACCTCGCCGCGCGTATTGCCGAGCACAACATAATCGCCGTCGCCGATGCCGAGCGGCGTTGCATCGTCGGGGTGGATCATCACCGTCGGCCGCTTTTCCAGCGCCAGCGAGGTCGGCGTCTCGTTGAAGGTCGAGTTGAGAAAACCGCGCGACGGCGAAGTGGCGAGGCGGAACGGATGGGCGCCGTCGGCAGCCTCGATAACCGCCCAGTGATCCGGCAGCACCGGCATGTCGGCGACGGGACCACTAGTATAGGGGCTGGAGAACGGCACCTTCGGCCAATTTGGCTTGAAGCGGAACTTGCCGTCGGGCCAGGGAAAACCGTCGAGGTAATGCGAAGCCCGGAACGGCGGCTGGCAATCGAGCCAGCGGTTGGCCTCGAGCTCCGCCAGCGTGCCGTGATTGGACGCCTTGAGCAACTGGTCGATCAGTTCGCGCGGGCTCATGGCGAAGCCGCGATGCTCGGCGCCGACGCGCTTGGCCAGCGCCACGATCACCTCGTGATTGTTGCGGCATTCGCCCGGCGGCTCGACGAGTTTGGGCCCGAGGATGATGTATTGGTGGCCGCCGCCGCGATAGACATCGTCATGCTCGAGGAAGGTCGTCGCCGGCAGCACGACATCGGCCATCTGCGCCGTCTCGGTCATGAACTGCTCGTGCACGCAGGTGAAAAGGTCCTCGCGCGCGAAGCCTTGCTTCACCTTGTTCTGATCGGGCGCCACCGAAACCGGGTTGGTGTTCTGGATGAGAAGCGCCGTGACCGGCGGGCCGCCGAACAAGGCGTCGCGGTCACCGGTGAGAATCGCTCCGATCTTCGATTGATCGAGAACGCGCACGGAACGGTCGCGGACATCGAGGCCTTCGATGACGGTCTTGTCGAAGCCGTACATATAGGCGCTGTTATGGAAGGCGCCGCCGCCTTCGTATTGCCAGGCCCCGGTGACGGCCGGGATGCAGCTCGCCGCATGCATATTGGCGGCGCCATTGCGCGAACGCGAGAAACCGTAGCCAAGGCGAAAATAGCTTCGCTTGGTATCGCCGATCAATCTGGCAAATTCCTCGATCGTCGCGACCGGCGTGCCGGTGATCTCCGACGCCCAAGCGGGATCGCGCGTGCGCAAATGCGCTTCCAGCTCGCGCGGCGCGTCGGTGTATTTGTCCAAGTAGTCCCAGTCCGCTTTGCCATCGCGGAACAGGCAATGCATCACCGCGCAGGCGAGCGCACCGTCGGTGCCCGGCTTCACCAGCACGGTCAGGTCGGCCTGCTCCATTGTGCCGTTCATATAGATATCGACCGCGGCGATCTTGGCGCCGCGCTCTTTGCGCGCGCGGATCGCATGCGTCATCACGTTGACTTGCGTGTTGACCGCGTTGGTGCCCCAGATCACCACCAGATCGGACTTCGCCATTTCGCGCGGATCGACGCCGGCGACCGTGCCGACTCCGGCGGCAAACCCGGTCCAGCCCGGATTGACGCAGATCGTCGAATGGTAACCGGAATATTTCTTGGCGTGACGCAGGCGGTTGATACCATCACGCATGACGAGGCCCATGGTGCCGGCGTAGAAGTAGGGCCAGACGCTTTCCGCGCCGTGGCGCTGCTCGGCCTGCAGAAATTTTTCCGCCACGAGATCGAGCGCGTCGTCCCAGGAGATTTGCCGGAATTCGCCGGCGCCCTTCTCGCCCACCCGCTGCAACGGGTGCAGCAGGCGCTCGGCGTGGTGTTCGCGCTCGGCGTAGCGCGCGACTTTGGCGCAGATCACCCCGGCGGTGTAGTCGTTGTCCCTGGCGCCGTGCACCCGCCCGATGGTGTGCGCGTCGAGCAATTCGACTTCCAGCGCACAGGTCGACGGACAATCGTGCGGACAGGCGGAAAAGCCGATGCGTTTGGCGTTGGGCAGCCGGACGCTTTGATTCATGGGGCCAGTATAGCGGGTATTTCTAGACTTCGCTGGCGGGGGACGCCTGCAACCGCCGCCAAATGGCGCCGGCGATGAGCACCAGCACCACGCCGGCCGCCGCCGCGACGTAGACAGCCTGCTGCGCGGCCGCTGCGCCGTAATGATCGGCGAGAAACCCCTCCGCCACCGGATCGGTGGCGATGACCTCGCCGGCGATCCAGCCGAGCAAGGCGGCGCCCGCCCAGATCAGGATCGGGAAACGGTCGAGCAGCGCCATGATCAAAGCGGCGCCGGCGACGATCAGCGGAATGCTGATGGCAAGCCCCAGCACCAGGAGCGCCGAATTGCCGCCCGCCGCGGCGGCGATGGCGATGACGTTGTCGAGGCTCATGATGATGTCGGCGATGGCGACGATGCGGATGGCGCGCCAAAGGTGATGAACGGCTTCGGTCTCGTCGCGGTCGGGATCGTCCGGCACCAAAAGCTTGGCGGCGATGTAGAGCAGCGCCAGCCCGCCGGCGATCTTCAGGTAAGGCAGCAGCATCAGCGAAGCGACGATGCCGGTGAAGACGATGCGCAACGCCACCGCGACGCCGGCGCCGAGGATCATGCCCCACAGGCGCTGTTTCGCCGGCAGCGCGCGGCAGGCCATGGCGATGACCACGGCGTTGTCGCCGGACAGCAGAATGTTGATCCAGATGATCTTGGCGACCGCCACCCAGAACTCAGGGTGACCGAGATCGGCCCAGCCGCGGCCGAGCACCGCCGACCAGGCGGCCGGATCCCAGATATTCGCGATCGACTGCACGCTGGCGCCTTCCCCGGCCGATGGGCGCCGCGCGGCGCGTCAGCCCACGATCTCGTTTTCCGAAAAGAACTGGGCGATTTCGCGCGCCGCGGTCTCCGGCGCGTCGGAACCGTGCACCGAATTTGCCTCGATCGACTTCGCGTGCACCATGCGGATGGTGCCGGGCGCGGCCTTGGCCGGATCGGTGGCGCCCATGATGTCGCGGTATTTGGCGATGGCCCCCTCGCCTTCCAGCACCTGCACCACCACCGGGCCGGAGATCATGAATTCGACCAGATCGCCGAAAAACGGCCGCGCTCTGTGCACGGCGTAGAACCGCTCGGCCTGCTCGCGGGTTATGCGCACGCGCTTCTGCGCGACGACGCGCAGGCCTGCGGCCTCGATCATGGCGTTGATGGGGCCGGTCAAATTACGCGCGGTGGCGTCGGGTTTGAGGATCGAAAAGGTACGCTCGACCGCCATGTCACTTGATCCTTCACGGTGTTTGATCGGAGCGATGCGCGAGATTGATTTGATCGCATCGGCCGCCGCGGCTTATAGCGGGGGGTCCGATGGGCGGCAAGCGTTGCAGTCTCATCAAATGGCCAGCCGGATTCGCGGTCTGTTCCAGGGAGCGCTGTCGATGTCCCGTTACCCGATGTTTGCCGGCTACAACGCCTGGTGCAACGAGCGGCTCTATGCCGCGGCGTCTCGCCTGAGCGATGCCGATTATCGCGCCGACCGCGGCGCCTTCTTCAAGTCGGTTCACGGCACGCTGAACCATCTGCTAATCGGCGACCGCATTTGGATGCACCGCTTTACCGGTGAAGGCGAATTGCCGAAAAGCCTCGACGCCATTCTCTACGACGATTTCGCGGCCTTGCGCGCGGCACGGCGCGCCGAGGATCTGCGGATTTCCCGCTATGTCGAATCTTTAAGCGACGCCGACTTTGCCGGCAGCATCCGCTATCGCACCTTCGTCAATCCGGCGACCATCGAGCAACAGCTGGCGCCGGCGCTCGATCATTTCTTCAACCACCAGACGCATCATCGCGGCCAGGCGCACGCTTTGCTCTCAGCGGTGATCGGCAATGCGGCGACGCCGAGCTTCGATCTGATCATCTACCAGCGTGAAAGCGGCGTGGGCTTGCGCTGAAACTGTCATTCCGGGACACGCGTGAAACGCGTGGACCCGGAATCCAGACACCGACACGCTGCCAGCTTCTGGATTCCGGGCTCCGGCCTTCGGCCGGCCCCGGAATGACAAAGGGAGTTGCTTAGCGCCGCCCGCTCGGCCAAAAGGCGCTTAATGCTCATCGTCAACGATCTTACCATCCGCATTGCCGGCCGCGCGCTGCTTGAAGGCGCGTCCACCCGCATCGTGCCCGGCGCCCGCGTCGGCCTGGTCGGCCGCAACGGCTCCGGCAAGACCACTTTGTTCAACGTCATCGCCGGCGACCTGTCGCCCGAGCACGGCAGCGTGGAACTGCCGCCGCGCTGGCGCATCGGGCGCCTGGCGCAGGAAGCGCCGAACGGCCCCGAAAGCCTGCTCGAGGTCGTGCTCAAGGCGCACGCCGAGCGCAGCGCTTTGCTGGCGCAAGCCGAAACCGCTCATGATCCGCACGTAATCGCCGAAATTCACACGCGGCTCGCCGATATCGGCGCGCATGCCGCGCCGGCGCGGGCGGCGTCGATCCTCTCGGGCCTCGGGTTTTCCAATGCCGAGCAGGCCCGCCCCTGCTCGGAATTCTCCGGCGGCTGGCGCATGCGCGTCGCGCTTGCCGCCACCTTGTTCGCCGAGCCCGATTTGCTGCTGCTCGACGAGCCGACCAACTATCTCGATCTCGAAGGCACGCTGTGGCTGCAGGATCATCTGGCGCGCTATCCCAACACCTTGATGATCATCAGCCACGACCGCGATCTCCTCGACACCGCCGTCGACCAAATCTTGTCGCTGGAAGCCAAGAAACTCACGCTCTACCGCGGCGGCTATTCCGATTTCGAGCGGCTGCGCAGCGAACGCATGGTGCTCGACCAGAAGCTGATCAAAAAGCAAGAAGCGCAGCGCAAGCATTTGCAGGCCTTCGTCGACCGCTTCCGCGCCAAGGCGACCAAGGCGCGGCAGGCGCAATCGCGCGTCAAGATGCTGGCCAAGATGCAGCCGATCAACGCGCTGGTGACCGAGGAGGTGCGCCCGATCCATATTCCGGCGCCGGACAAGCTGTTGTCGCCGCCGATCATCGCCATCGACGGCGTCGATGTCGGCTACGAGCCCGGTCATCCGGTGCTGTCCGATCTCGCGCTGCGCGTCGACAATGACGACCGCATCGCGCTGCTCGGCGCCAACGGCAACGGCAAGTCGACGCTGGTCAAGCTGATCGCCAATCGCCTCGCGCCGATGCACGGCACGGTCACCCGCGCCGCAAATTTGAAGATCGGCTATTTCGCGCAGCACCAGCTCGACGAGCTCGAGGGCGACGCCAGCCCCTACGATCACGTGCGCCGGCTGATGCCCGATGCGCCCGAGGCCAAGGTGCGCGCCCGCGTGGGAGCAATCGGTTTTTCCGGGCTCGCCGGCAATACCAGGGTGGAGAACCTGTCCGGCGGCGAGAAGGCGCGCCTGCTGTTCGGCTTAGCGACCTTCGCGGCGCCGCATTTGATCGTGCTCGACGAGCCGACCAACCATCTCGATATCGACAGCCGCGCGGCGCTGATCGAGGCGATCAACGATTATCCCGGCGCGGTCATGCTGGTTTCGCACGACCGCTATCTCTTGGAAGCCTGCGCCGACCGGCTGTGGCTGGTGCAGTCGGGCAAGGTCAGCCCGTTCGAGGGCGATCTCGACGACTACCGGCGCACCGTTCTCGCCGATCGCGGCGAAGGACGTTCTGTTGCGGCGAAGCCCGCCGCGGCCGCGGACCGCGGCGACGTCCGCCGTGCCGCCGCCGAGAAGCGCGCGCAGACCGCGCCGCTGCGCCAGCGCGTTACAAAAGCCGAAAACGAAATCGCGCAACTGACGCGCCAGCTGCGCAAATTGGACGTGACGCTCGCCGACGGCGATCTATTCGCGCGCGAACCGGCGCGCGCCGCGGAACTGGCCAAGACGCGCGCGCGCGTTGTCGCAAGCCTCGCGGCGGCGGAAGAAGAATGGCTGGCGGCCAGCAGCGCGCTGGAAACCGCCTGAAGCGCCAGCAAAGTAAAAAACGATAGCGCCGCTATTGCACGTAGACCTGTTCGCCCTTGGGCTGAGCGGCGGTCTTGTTTTGCGCCGGCTTTTTCTTGGCGCGCTTGCGGGCCGGCTTTTCCGGCGCCGGCTGTCCGGGGGCACGGGCGATTTGCTGCAGGCGGCCGGCGCTGAACGTGTAGATGCCTGGCCGCGTGCCGCTGAGGTAGGTGAGCACGACCTTGCGCTCGCCTTTGGCGCCGGCGCCGATGTTGACGTCGTTCGGCTGCCCAACTCGTCGCACGGCATCGCATTCAGTCATGCCGAGCGCGACGCCGCCGGTGAGCGTAGGACCGCCGCCTTGCAGACCTGGCAAGGGTTCCGGGTTGGCTGAGGCGACCGCGACCGGCCTTGCCGGCGCTGGCGGCGGTGGCGCCGCCGCCGGCATTGGCGGCCCGGCCAGATCCCCCGCGATCGAGCCGACCGGGCGGTCGGCGGGCGGCGCAGGCGGCGCGGCAGGCGCCGGTTCCGGGGCTGCTGCGGGTGCCGGCGCGGGCGCTGGCGGTGCGACTTCAGCGACCGGCTCGGCGCAGCGTCCATCGGCGCCGACCAGTTGCTCTAAAGCCACCGGTCCGCTGGGGCCGAGTGAGACGGTCTGGTTGCGGCTGTTGGGGAGCGCCCAGTCGGGCTTGTGAAGCGAACTGAACGGCTTGGAGAACCAGCCGCCTTCGTTTTTGTCCTCGAAAACGTCGGCAGCGCCCGAACAGCCAGCCAGGTCGGCGGCGAGGACGGTGCCACAGACGAGCAAAATGGCGGAAACGGCGCGACAACGCGGCAAAACGAACTCCCCCGGCTGGTTAGCCGCTTGTTCCTTAAGGCGGATTTTGCGTCATCACGATGGCGGCGGCAAGCCAAGCGCGATCAGGCAGTTAATCCGGTTGCCGGCGAGGCCCCCACGACTCGCCTAAGCCTTCTTGGTCCAGTGGCCCTGCTCGTCAGGCTGCCAATAGGTCGCCTGCAGGCCCTTGGCGGTGGCGTCGCTCCAGCGCGCGCGCGCGGCGGCAACCGCCTCCTCGTCCTCGCCGTCGAACAGCAGCACGATGCGCTCATAGGCCTCGGCGTCGGCCGGCACGGCGGCGCCTTCGATCAGAAAGCGCACGTTGGAGCCGTTCGGGTTGCCGTCATTGACCGTCAGCAGCACCGGCTGCGCTTGCGCTTCAGGCTCGCGCCAGGTGCCGTGCGGCAGAAAGCCGTCGTCGCGATAAGTCCACAGATGCGCGTCGAGCGCCTCGATGCGCTCCTCCGAGGCCCCTTGCACGATCACCCGCCAGCCGCGCTCAAGCGATTTTTCCAAGAGCGGCGTCAGCACGCCTTCGAGCTTCTTGCCTTGCAGGTGGTAAAAGAGGATCTCGGTCATGGTCGAGCCCTGCCATCAGCGCTCATAGTGATCTTGCACCAGCCGATCCAACAGCCGCACGCCCCAACCCGAGCCCCAGCTTTTGTTGATGTCGCTCTGCCGCGAGTCAAAACCGGTGCCGGCGATATCGAGATGCGCCCACGGCGTCTTGTCGGCGACGAAACGCTGGATGAATTGTGCCGCCGTGATGGCGCCGCCCATGCGGCCGCCGGTGTTCTTGACGTCGGCGAATTTGGAATCGATCAGCTTGTCGTAATCCTTCGACAGCGGCATGCGCCAGACCAGTTCGCCGGTGGCAAGGCCGGCTTTGGTCAGGCGTTCGGCGAGCCTGTCGTCGTTTGCAAACAGCCCGGCGTGCTCGTGACCGAGCGCGACCATAATGGCGCCGGTAAGTGTCGCCAGATCCACCATGAATTTCGGCTTGAAGCGTTTGGCCGCGTACCAGATCACGTCGGCGAGCACGAGACGGCCTTCGGCGTCGGTGTTGATGATTTCGATCGTCTGTCCCGACATTGATTTGACGATATCGCCCGGCCGCTGCGCCTTGCCGTCGGGCATGTTCTCGACCAGGCCGATGACGCCGACCGCGTTGACCTTGGCTTTGCGCGCGGCCAGCGCATGCATCAGGCCGGTGACGCAGGCGGCGCCCGCCATGTCGCCCTTCATGTCCTCCATGCCGGCGGCCGGCTTGATCGAGATGCCGCCGGTATCGAAGCAGACGCCCTTGCCGATGAAGGCGACCGGTGCCTCGCTCTTCTTGCCGCCATCCCAGCGCATGACCACCACGCGGCTGTCATGTGCGGAACCTAGCCCGACGCCGAGCAGCGCGTTCATGCCGAGCTTTTTCATGTCGCGTTCATCGAGCACGTCGAGCGCCACGCCGAGCTTCTTCAGCGCGCCGGCCCGACGGGCGAACTCTTCCGGATAAAGGACATTGGCCGGCTCGTTGACGAGTTCGCGCGCGATCAGCACGCCGTCGGCAACCGCATCGCGCGCCAGCGCGGCGCGGCGCGCTTTGGCGACGTCGCCGGCGGCAATGATGACGTTGCGGCTCACCGGCCGCTCATCCTCGTCGGTCCGCTTGGTCTTGTAGCGGTCGAAAACGTAGGCGCGCAGCCGCATGCCTTGCGCCAGATCGGCGGCCTGGTCCGGCGTCATCGGACCGCGCGGCAATTCCGCAAATAGGGTCGCCGCCGCGGCGCTCGCCGGCAACTTGCCCATCGCGATTCCGCCGAGCTTGAGGAAATCCTTCGCCTCAAGCGCGGCGATCTTGCCCAGGCCGATCACCACCAGGCGGTCGACCGTGAGCCCCTCCGGCACGGCCAGCTCGAGCGTAGCCCCGCTCTTGCCGGTAAAGCGCTCGGCCTTGGCCGCACGCGCCACCAGCGCGGCAGCTGCGCCCAGCGCCTTGCGGGTGGCCGGGCCGAAATTAAGCCCCTGGTCGCAGAACACGATGAGAACGCCCTCGGCCGGAGTGGCGAAGGGGCCAAAGCCGAGCGTCAGGGCGTCGGACATTGCTGGAACAATCCTTATGCGGAAACCGGGGGCGGATGCCTTTACCAGCCCATATGCCGCCGCGATACCCCCTGTGCAAAGCCAAAACCGCACCATTTCCAGCTTTTCACAGGGCTTTTTGCGGCTCAGACGCCTGCTGTCCCGGCCAGGCCGGATCGCCCGGCGGCACGGTTCCGGCCTTACGAATGCGGCGCCGCAACGCGGCCTGCGCTTAGGGTATTATTGTGCATGTTCAACGGCTTTGCCTTTGCCCGGCCACTTTGTGGAACGATCAAAGGTGACCGGATGGGGCTGAGCTTACGCTGGTGAACCTGGGCGACCGGCGCGGATATCCGGACGGCCAGGGCGCGTGTGCTGCAATTGGGGGGACGACGCCGCGAATGGGGTCGATCAGCCGATATATTTTCCGTACGACGTTTGGAGCGTTTGCGGTCGTGCTCGTCAGCCTGACCGCGGTGATCTGGGTTACCCAGGCGCTGCACGACTTCGACCTGATGACCAATCAGGGCCAGACCGTGCTGGTGTTCGTCGGCATCACCGGGCTCATCGTCCCGCTTTTGATCCTTGTGATCGCACCGATCGCGCTGTTGATCGCCGTCGCCCATGTGCTCAACAAGCTATCCACCAATTCAGAAATCGTCGTGATGAACGCGTCCGGCATGTCGCCGTGGTACCTGTTCCGCGCCTTCCTTTCGGTGGCCATCGTGGTTTCGCTGATCGTGTTGGCCATCAGCGCCTATTTCGCGCCCAAGGGCCTTCGCATGCTGCGCGACTGGCTCACCGAGGTACGCGCCAATGTGGTGCAGACGATCGTGCAGCCGGGCCGTTTCACGACCATTCAAAACGGCGTCACCATCCATATCCGCGAGCGGCGCAGCAACGGCCAATTGATCGGCATTTTCCTCGACGACTGGCGCAATCCGGCCGAACGCATCACGATGATGGCGGAGAGCGGCGAGTTGCATGACAACGACAAAGGCACCTTTCTTATCCTGCAAAACGGGCTCATTCAGCGCCGCCTCGCCACCGAACGCGACCCGGCCATGGTGGTGTTCGATCGCTACGCCTTCGACCTGTCGCAGTTCGCCGGCGGCGCGCAGGCGGTGAAATATTCGATCCGCGAACGCTATCTCTGGCAGCTGCTGTTTCCCGACCCGAAAGACCCGTTCTATCGCGAGCAGCCGGGCGAATTCCGTGCCGAAATGTACGACCGCCTGACGGCGCCGCTGTATCCGCTCGCCTTTGCCGTGCTTGCCTTCGCTTATCTCGGTGCGCCGCGCACCAACCGTCAAAGCCGCACGCTGTCGATACTCGGCGCCATCGGCGCCGTTGCTCTGCTGCGGCTTATCAGGATTCATCTCGACCGTGTTCGGCGCCACCATGCCGTGGATGTTGTCGTTGCAATATCTGGCGATCGCCGCCGCCTTTGCCTTTGGATTCTACGTGATCCGCCGCGGCGTCATACTGGAGCCGCCGGCTTTCGTCACCAATTGGATCAACGCGCTCACCGAGCGGCTCGCCCGCTTGACCCCCAACATGAGCTGATCATGCCGCTCCTCGGAGGAACACTGCTGCGCTATTTCGGCATGCGCTTCCTGAGCGCGGTGCTGCTGACCTTCTTCGGCGTCTTCGTGCTGATCGCATTGATCGATTATGTCGAGATGATGCGGCGGGCGAGCGACATCCCGAATGTGTCTGCGCTCCTGGTGGCGAAGATTTCATTTTTCCGCGTGCCGCAGATCAGCGAGCGGCTGATGCCATTCTGCGTGCTGATCGGCGCGATGTCGTGCTACCTCAATCTGTCGCGGCGGCTCGAACTCGTGGTCGCGCGCTCGGCCGGGATGTCCGCTTGGCAATTCATCTCGCCGGCCGTCATCGTCGCGCTTGTATTCGGCGTATTCGCGACGGCCGTCTACAACCCTGTATCCGCCTCCATGCAGGAACGCTCGAAGCGCTATGAAGCCGAGTTGTTCGGGCAGAAATCGTCGGACTTGATAAGCGGCGCCAATTTTTGGCTCAGCCAGCGCAGCGACGACGGCCAAGCCATCATCAACGCCAAATCCAGCCGCGACCAGGGCACGACGCTGAACGGCGTGTCCGTGTTCACGTTCGACAATGGCGGCCATTTCGCCCAGCGTATCGAGGCGCGCGCCGCCGTTCTGGAGCCGGGCGTCTGGCGGCTCACCGGCGCGCGCATCTACGGCCTCAACACCTTGCCGGTAGACCAGCCTGTCTATCGGCTCAAAACCCGCCTGACGCCGGAGCAGGTTCGGGAGAGCTTTGCCACCCCCGAAAGCGTGCCGTTCTGGGAGCTGCCGCTCTATATCCGCATCGCGGAACACGCCGGGCTAGTGGCGGCGGGTTATCGCTTTCAATTTGAGAAGCTTTTGGCGCGGCCGTTTTTGCTGGCGGCCATGGTTTTTCTGGCTGCGGCCGTGAGTTTACGGTTCTTTCGCCTCGGCGGCGTCCAAAAGATGGTTTTAAGTGGTGTTGCGGCCGGCTTTTTGCTTTACGTTTTATCGAAAGTGACTGAGGATTTGAGCAAGGCTGAGCTGATGCACCCTGTGGCAGCGGCGTGGCTGCCCGTGCTTGCCGGCGGGCTGACGGGGTTCATCGTATTGTTGCACCAGGAGGACGGGTGATGCCGGGGGTGGCTTGCGCTCGTCCACCAGCGCCCCGGCTTCTTCGCCGCGGCATCATCGGGCTGCTGACCGGCCTCGCCTTGCTGGCTGGCGGCGCTGGGCTTCCGCTCGCGCCGGCCTTCGGCCAGCAATTCATCTATGCGCCGCTGCCGCCGCCGAAAAAACCCAAGGTCGCCATCGCGAAAGACAAATCCGGGCAGAAGCAGATGCTCGTGCGCGCGAAGGAGATCGACTACGACTACACCAATCACCGCGTCTCCGCCGTCGGCAATGTGCAGATTTATTATGGCGGCTCGCAGATCGAAGCCGACCGCGTCATCTACGATGAGACCACCAAGCGCCTGCACGCGGAAGGCAATGTCTGGCTGACCGAAGCCGACGGCAAGGTCACGCACGGCGAAATCATCGACCTGGCGGACAATTACCGCGACGGTTTCGTCAATTCGCTGCGCCTTGAAACGCCGGAACGCACGCGCATGGCGGCCGTCCGCGCCGAGCGCACGGCCGGCAACTTCACGGTTTTCCACAACGGCGTCTACACCGCCTGCGAACCGTGCAAGGACGATCCGCGCAAGCCGCCGGAGTGGCAGGTCAGCGCGGTGCGCATCATCCACGATCAGAAAGAGAAGATGATGTACTTCGAGGACGCGCGCCTCGAATTTTTCGGCCTGCCGATCGCGTGGATGCCTTATTTCTCCGCGCCCGATCCGACCGTGAAGCGCAAGACCGGGCTTTTGATGCCGTCGCTATCGTCCTCCACGCTTTACGGGACCGCCGTCGAAATTCCGTACTATTGGGCCTTGGCGCCCAATTACGACGTCACGTTCGCGCCGATGATCACCACGCGACAGGGGCCGTTGTTGCAGGGCGAATTCCGCCAACGCCTGATGAACGGCGCCTATTCGATCCGCGCGTCCGGAATCAAACAGTGGGACAAAGACTATTTCAACGGCCCCGGCGCGCCCGGCTATCGCGACTACCGTGGCAGCGTCGAAAGCTCCGGCGAGTTCGCGATCAACAGCAAATGGGTCTGGGGCTGGGATGCGATCGCGTTAAGCGACAAGACGTACTTGCAAGACTACAAGCCGCATCTTTCGGCCTATACGAGCACCGATCCGTTCTCCAACGTCGGCAGCGAAGGCGTTTCGCAGCTTTATCTCATCGGCAAAGGAAACCGCAGCTATTTCGACGCCCGCTCCATTTATTATTTCGGCTTCTCGACGGCGGACGTGCAGAGCCAAATTCCGATCATCCATCCGGTGATTGACTATACCTATACGTTCGACCATCCGATCATGGGCGGCGAACTCTCCTACAATCTCAATTTTGTCAGCTTGTCGCGCCAACAGGCCAATTTTGACGCGATCACCACGACCGCCGTCGGCAACACCAATACGTTCTGCCTGCAAAACGCGGACCCGGCTCTGGCGCGGACCAATTGCGTGCTGCGTGGCTTCCCCGGCCAATATGACCGGTTCTCGGCGCAGACCACGTGGCGGCGCACCATCACCGATTCATACGGGCAAATGTTCACGCCTTTCGTTTCGGTCCGCGCCGACGCCGCCACCTTTAACGTCTATAACGATCCGGGCGTAGGCAATTTTCTCAATACCGGCGACAACGACCTGGTTCGCGCCATGCCGACCGTCGGATTGGAGTATCGCTATCCGTTTATCAGCGTTGAATCCTGGGGCACGCAGACGGTCGAACCGATTGCGCAACTGATCGCCCGCCCGAACGAGACGCAAATCGGAAAGTGGCCGAACGAGGACGCGCAGAGTTTGATCTTTGACGACAGCAATCTGTTCAAGGTCGATAAGTTCTCCGGCTGGGATCGCGTCGAGGGCGGCGGCCGGGCCAATTACGGGGTCAAATACACCGCTCAATTCAACCAAGGCGGTTTCATCAAGGCGGTGTTTGGTCAGTCCTACAGCCTGTTCGGCCAAAATTCGTTCGACCAAAGCAGCGTCACCAATACCGGTCTCGACAGCGGCCTCGATACCCGGCGGTCTGACTATGTCGCGGGGGCCTACTACCAGCCCAACAGCATCTTCACGTTCAGTTCGCGCTTTCGCCTCGACCAGCAGACCTTCGATGTCCAGCGCACCGAACTCGAGGCCAGCGCCAATTTCGATCGCTGGCTCGTGAGCGTGCTCTACGGCGACTACGCGGCGCAGCCCGAAATCGGCTTCCTGGACCGGCGCGAAGGCGTCCTCGCGTCCGGAAAGGTCAAACTGACGGCCAATTGGGTGCTGTCCGGCGCGGCCCAATACGACCTCAAAGCCGAAAAGGTGTCCACGACCGCAATCGGCCTCGGTTATGTCGACGATTGCCTCTATTTAGGACTCAATTACATTACAAGTTACGCCTACGGCAGCGGCGTTCCAGTTCTCAACCACACCGTCATGTTGCAGGTCGGCCTGCGCACGCTCGGTGGAACCATGGTGGGGGTCGCACCCTCGAACAGCCAGCACTGACTTCGATCAGAGCTGGCCGACCGCATCGACAACGGACATTGAAAATCGCGAATTGGCTATGAGAGTGACACTTCGTCCATTCCAACGGTGGCTTGCAGGCATCATCTTGGCGTCGGCCTTGGCCGTGCCCGGGGCCGCCAACGCGCAGGTGGTCGTCGTCGCCAACGGCTCACCGATCACCAAATACGACATCGACCAGCGCGCCAAACTCATCGCCACGTCGACGCATAAAAATCCGTCGCGCGAAGAGGTCATTCGAGAGTTGATCGACGACCGGCTCAAGATCGCGCAGGCGCGCGTGTACGGGCTGGAAGTCTCCGACCAGGAGATCGCCCGCGCGTTTAACGGCATGGCCGAACGCCAGCACATCAGCGTGGAACAATTCAGCCAACTCCTCCAACAGCGCGGCATCTCTCCCGGCACCATCAAGGCGCGTATCCGCGCCGAACTGACCTGGGGTCAATTGGTGCGCGGCAAATTCGGTCCTTCGCTGGAAGTCGGCGACTCCGACGTCAACCACGCGCTACGCGCCCGTAACGAAAACGAAAGCGCAGGCGAAGCCGTCGGGTATATCTATACGGTTTATCCAGTCGTCGTCGTCGTGCCGCGCGGAACAACCGGAGCCGCCTTGGAGCTCAAACGTCGCGAAGCGGAAGACCTGCGCCGCCGCTTCAACTCCTGCAAGGAAGGTATTGCGCTTGCCCGCGCATTGCCCGACGTCGCGGTACGCGAGTCGATCACGCGAAGCTCGGCCGATCTGTCAGCACCGTTGCGCGAATTGATGGGCAAGATGCAGATCGGGACGTTGACCACACCGGACGTCACCGCGCAGGGGCTGCAGATGTTTGCCCTGTGCGATAAGAAAGAGACCAAGACGGACTCGCCGGTCAAGCGCGAACTGCGGGACCAGATATACAACAAACGGTTCGAAGCCGAATCCAAACGTTACTTGGATGAAATTCGCAAATCGGCGATGATCGAATACAAATGAGCGCGGGCGGCAGCCTTCCTCTGGCGTTGACGATCGGCGAACCGGCGGGCGTCGGCCTTGATCTGACCCTCGCCATCTGGCGGCGCCGGGCCGAGTTGGCAATGCCGACGTTCTATCTCATCGGCGACTTGGATTACGTAAGCCGGCGGGCACAGACGCTCGGCCTCGACATCCCACTGGCCGCGGCGACGCCGGAGCAAGCAGGCGCCGTGTTCGCCGACGCCCTCCCGCTGCTTGCGCTCGGCTTGCCGATCACCGCGACGCCGGGCAAGCCCGATGCGAACAGCGCACCCGCAGCCATTGCGGCAATCCGGCGCGCGGTCGCCGACGTCTGCGGCGGCCGCGCCCGGGCCATCGTCACCAATCCGGTGGCCAAGAACGTGCTCTACCGGTCCGGATTTGCAGAACCCGGCCATACCGAATTTCTCGCGCGCCTGGCGCAGGAGACGACCGGCAGGCCGGCGCATCCGGTGATGATGCTGTGGTCGCCCGAGCTCGCCGTGGTGCCAGTGACCATCCATCTGCCGCTGCGCGAGGCCGTCTCGGCTTTGACCAGCGACTTGATCGTGACCTGCGGCCGCGTCGCCGCGCATGATCTTTCCGCGCGGTTTGGTATCGCGCGGCCGCGCATCGCGGTCGCCGGGCTCAATCCGCATGCCGGCGAAGACGGCACGCTAGGCGGCGAAGACCGCACCATCGTCGCTCCGGCTGTCGCCACGCTGCGCGCCGAAGGCATCGATGCCGTTGGCCCGCTCCCGGCCGACACCATGTTCCATGCGCGCGCGCGCGCGGCCTACGACGTCGCGCTGTGCATGTATCACGACCAGGCGCTGATCCCGATCAAGACGCTGGCCTTCGATCACGCGGTGAACGTGACGCTCGGTCTGCCCTTCGTGCGCACGTCACCCGATCACGGCACCGCCTTCGACATCGCCGGCAAAGGCATCGGCGATCCCTCGAGCCTGATTGCCGCGATCCGACTGGCCGACCGCCTCGCCGCGGCAACACCGGCGCTCGTCCCGGCAAAATGACGCAAATCGACGACCTGCCGCCGCTGCGCGAGGTCATCCGCCGGCACGGGCTGAGCGCGCGCAAATCGCTCGGGCAGAATTTTCTGCTCGATCTCAACCTCACCGCGCGCATCGCGCGGGCCGGCGGGCCGCTCGTGGGTGCCACCGTGGTCGAGATCGGCCCCGGACCGGGCGGCTTAACCCGCGCGCTGCTGGCGTGCGGCGCCGGACGCGTCATCGCCGTCGAACGCGACGAGCGCGCGCTTGCCGCCTTGCAGGAGATCGCGGCGCGCTATCCGGGCCGGCTGACGATTGTAGCCGGCGACGCGCTGCATTTCGATGCGCGCCAAGCGCTCGGCGACGCGCGCGCGCGCGTGATCGCCAACCTGCCCTATAATATCGCCACCGCCTTGCTGATCGACTGGCTCACCGCTGAGCCCTGGCCGCCCTGGTACGACATGCTGGTGCTGATGTTTCAGCGTGAGGTCGCCGAGCGCATCGTCGCCGCGCCCGGCAGCAAAGCCTATGGCCGCCTGTCGGTGCTGGCCGGCTGGCGGACCCAGGCTAGGATTATGTTCCACGTGAAACAATCCGCCTTCGTGCCGCCGCCGAAAGTGACCTCGGCGCTGGTGCGGCTCATTCCGCGCGCCGCGCCGCTTGCCTGCGATGCCAAGGCGCTGCAACGCGTCACCGAGGCGGCTTTCGGGCAGCGCCGCAAGATGCTGCGGCAGAGCCTCAAATCGCTGGGCGTTGATGCCTTGGCGCTGCTCGAAGCCACCGGCATCGCGCCGACCGCGCGGGCGGAGGAAATTGCGGTGGAAGGTTTCGTGGCGCTGGCACGCGCTTACGCGGGGCGCGGCGATAAGCCGGCTAGGCCATGATTTTCTTCAAATCCGCCAGCAGCTCCTCAACAAAATTCTCCAGGTCGAGCATTTTCACGCGCTTGAGCCGCTCGGCGGTGAGGATCGCGCGCAGGCGCGCGAAACTCTTGTCGAGATCGCGGTTGACCAGGATGTAGTCGTATTCGCGCCAGTGCGAAATCTCTTCGAACGCATTGTGCAGACGTTGCGCAATGATCGTCTGGCTGTCCTCGGCGCGACGCTCCAGCCGCGCCTTGAGTTCGCCCGCGGAGGGCGGCAGCACGAAAACGGTGACGACGTCGTCGCGCATCTTTTCGAGCAACTGGCGCGTGCCTTGCCAATCGATGTCGAACAAAACGTCGCGGCCCGCGGCCAGCGCTTTTTCCACCGGCTCACGCGGCGTGCCGTAGAAATTTCCGTGCACCTCGGCCCATTCGAGCAAGTCGCCGGTATCGCGCATGGTCTCGAAACGGCGTTTCGACACGAAAAAATAGTGCACGCCTTCGATTTCACTCGGCCGCCGCGCGCGCGTGGTCACGGAGATCGACAGCGCGACGTTTTCTTCCTGCTCCAGCAGATTGCGCGTCAGCGTGGTCTTGCCGGCGCCCGAGGGCGAGGACAGGACCAGCATGATGCCCCGCCGGGTGATGTCGCTGATTTCGCTCATTCTAGGTTCTGCACCTGCTCGCGGAACTGCTCGACCACGCTCTTGAGCTCAAGGCCGATATTGGCGAGCCCCACGTCATTGGCCTTGGCGGTGAGCGTATTCGATTCGCGGTTGAGCTCTTGCGCCAGAAAATCGAGCCGGCGCCCGACCGGGCCGCCGCCGGCGATCAGCTTTTCCGCCTGCGCGCGATGCGAGGCAAGGCGGTCGAGCTCTTCGCGAATATCGGCCTTGCTGGCGATGAGGATCGCCTCCTGGTGCAGGCGGTCGGAATCGAAACGTTCCGAAGCCGACAGCAGTACCGCCACCTGCTCGGCAAGCCGGGCTTTGATCGCCTCCGGTTTGCGGCCCGGAGCGGCTTCCGCCCGTGCCGCAAGGGCGCCGATTTCCGCCAGCCGCGCCGACAGCAGGCGGCCGAGCGTTGCGCCCTCCTCGTCGCGCATGGCGACGAGGTCGGCGAGCGCACGTTCGAAACCGGCAATAATCGCGCTCTCGGCGGCGCGGCGATCTTCTTCGCGCTCGTCTTCTTCCGTCACCTCGATCACGCCCTTGAGCGACAAGATGCCGTCGAGACTGGGCGGCGCGGCGTCGACCTTTCCGGCAATCCCCTTCAGCGTCGCCAGCACGGCGGCCAAAACCTGCTCATTGATCTTGACGCTCGGTGACACGCCTTTGCGCTCGACGCTGAGGTTGGCGTAGACGGTGCCGCGGGAAAGCTTTTCCGTACCGAGTTTGCGTACCGGCACCTCGATGGCGTCCCAGCCCGGCGGCAGGCGCAGCCGCAGGTCGAGGCCTTTGGCGTTGACCGATTTAAGCTCCCAACTCCAGGCGTAGGCGCCGGCGACGCCGTGGCCGCGAGCAAATCCGGTCATGCTCGACAAGGCCATCGGATCGATTCTCGTTGCTGGCTCGATTTCGTGAAAGCGCCGGGACCTTAGCGGCGCGCCGGTGCCGTCACAAGGGACTGTGGCGCCGACGGCGCGCAGATCTATTGCCTGCCGCCGTTGCTTTTGGCTGCATTGGTTGCCGGCGGATCGGCTTCCGGCGCCTTGGCACGTTCCATCACGCGCAGGCGCGCGACATTCTTTTCGTGCTGCTCGTAGGTTTCCGAAAACACATGGCCGCCGGTGCCGTCGGCAACGAAAAACAGCTCCTTGGTGCGCGCCGGATTGGCCACCGCTTCAAGCGAAGCTCGCCCCGGATTGGCGATCGGTCCCGGCGGCAAACCCTGAATGACGTAAGTATTATAAGGCGTCGGCTGCTCGATTTCGCTTCTCATGATCGGGCGGCCGAGCGTGCCCTTGCCGCCGGCCAAGCCGTAAATGATCGTCGGATCGGATTGCAGCTTCATCTTGTTCTTCAGGCGATTGATGAATACGGCCGCCACGCGCGAGCGCTCTTCGGCCTTGCCGGTTTCCTTCTCCACGATCGAGGCCAGCGTCACCAGCTCGGCCGGCGACTTGAGCGGAAGATCGGGCGCGCGGTGCTCCCAGATCTCCTGCAGGATGCGGCGCTGCGCCTGTTCCATGCGCTGCAGCATCTGTTCGCGGGTCATGCCGATGGTGAATCTGTAGGTTTCCGGCAGCAGCGTGCCCTCGTGCGGGATTTCCTTGATCGGACCGGTGAGCCCTTGATTCTGCAGCAGGCGGGCGACGATCTGCTCGGAGGTCAATCCTTCCGCGACGGTCACCGCATGCTGCACCACCTTGCCTTCGATGATGGTGTCGACCACGTCGGAGAGACTGGCTTGTTTGGCGAAGCGGTACTCGCCGTGCTTGAGGCTGCCGCGCGCCTTGAGCACCAAGACGCCGCCGACGAAAACCCACGGCTGATCGATCACGCCTTCGCGCGTGAGCAGATCGGAAATATCCTTGATGCCGAGACCATGCGGGATATTGACGACCTTTTCCTGCGCCAACGGCCCCGGCGCGTCGAAGCGCTGCTTGCCGAAATAAAGCGCGCCCCCGACCGTGACCGCGACGACGATGAGGACCGTAAAAATCGCGTTGCCGATGATCACCAGCGGATGGCGCACCCGCCGCGAGCGGCGTCTCGGCGCCGGCACGCGTTGCGGCTGCAGTGCCGCGCGCGGGGAGCGCGGCATCATGCGCGTATCGCTTTGCGGCGGCAGCGGCGGCCGTCCCGGTGGACCGGAATTCACGCCATGGCTCCCGCTTTCGGCATCGTCACGTCAGCGCGCTCCAATGACCCGTGTTGACCGTGTTCGCTTAAGCTTCGCCTTTCGGGGGCGCACTGGCCCCGCCGAATCGATCCCGCCGGACGCGGAAAACAGCAGGCGCTCTGGCAGGTTAGAAAAAATTATGGCGAAAACTAGGGGCGCCGTCACGGCTTTTGCGGCGTGAAGGTTAGTGCGCATAGCGGCGGAAGACCAACGAGGCATTGGTGCCGCCAAAGCCAAACGAATTCGACAGCACGGTGTCGATATCGCGCTTGCGCGCCACGTGCGGCACCAGGTCGATCGGGGTCTCCACCGAGGGGTTATCGAGGTTAATGGTGGGCGGGGCAACCCCGTCGCGGATCGCCAGGATCGAAAAAATCGCCTCGACCGCGCCGGCGGCGCCGAGCAGATGGCCGATGCAGGACTTGGTCGACGACATGGCGATGCGGCCCGCGGCATTGCCGGCCAGCCGCTGCACGGCGCCGAGCTCGATCTCGTCGCCGAGCGGTGTCGAGGTGCCGTGCGCGTTGACGTAATCGATGTCGCCCGGCGAAATGCCGGCGCGCTTGGTCGCCATGGTCATGCAGCGGAACGCTCCGTCACCGTCCGGCGAGGGAGCGGTAATGTGATAGGCGTCGCCCGATAGTCCGTAGCCGATCAGTTCGCCGCGGATATTGGCGCCGCGCGCCTCGGCGTGGTCGAGCGCCTCCAGCACCACGCAGCCGGCGCCCTCACCCATCACGAAGCCGTCGCGGTCCTTGTCGTAAGGACGCGAGGCGCGCGCGGGCTGGTCGTTGAATCCGGTCGACAGCGCACGCAACGCGGCGAACCCGGCAAGTGAAATGCGATTGACCGGCAACTCCGCTCCACCGGCCACCATCACCTCGGCGTCGCCCAGCGCGATCATGCGCGCCGCATCGCCGATGGCGTGCGCGCCGGTCGAGCAGGCGGTGACCACCGAATGATTTGGCCCCTTCAAGCCGAACTCGATCGAGACAAAACCCGAGGCCAGATTGATGATGCGGCCGGGAATGAAGAACGGCGACACGCGGCGCGCGCCTTTTTCATGCAGCGTCACGGCGGTCGAGGCGATGCCTTCGACACCGCCGATGCCGGAACCGATTAACACACCGGTCGATGTCTGCTCGTCTTGGCTTTGCGGCCGCCAGCCGGCGTCGTCCAGCGCCTGACGCGCCGCGCACATGGCATAGACAATGAAGTTGTCGACCTTGCGCTGCTCTTTCGGCTCCATCCATTGGTCGGGATTGAAGGTGCCGCCGGCGCCGTCTCCGCGTGGCACCACGCCGGCGATCTTGCAGGATATGTCGGATACGTCGAAGGTTTCGATTTGGCGGACGCCGCTTTCGCCCTTGAGGATACGCGCCCACGTCGTCTCGACGCCGCATCCGAGCGGCGTGACCATTCCCATACCGGTGACGACGACACGTCTCATAACCGGCTCCGACCCATGACTATGCGGTCCTACGCTCCGTCCCGCCGGGCATAGCCCACAATTCAAAAGACTAATGAAGCAACCGAGCCGCGCGTATGACGCCTGCGCTCAGCCTTTAGCGTTCTTTTCGAGGAACTTGACCGCGTCGCCGACGGTCAGAATGGTTTCGGCGGCATCGTCGGGAATTTCACAGTGAAATTCTTCCTCAAAGGCCATCACGAGCTCGACAGTGTCGAGACTGTCGGCGCCAAGATCGTCAATGAAACTCGCTTGCTCGGTCACCTTGTCGGGCTCAACGCCCAGGTGCTCCACGACGATCTTTTTCACCCGCTCGCCAATGTCACTCATCGCTCCACCCTCGTCTTCTAGATTGGGCTGCAACGCGATACCGCCTCGCAACCATCGCGGAATGGCCTCGTCGTGGTTGACGTTGGCGAGACGACTAGCGATGGCGGTGGTCGGCTTTCGACTTCCGCTATCGGCCGCCCCAGCCGGGCCGAAATTCGGTTACCATACTTCAATTGCGTTGACTAGCGCGGGCAAGCGTAGTCGGGCAAGCCCCGAAAAGCCACGCATTTCAGCCGCTGCAAGCGCATGAAACGCAATCAGTTGCAGACCTCATAATTGGCCCTCGCGCGACCGTGCCGGCCCAATTAAGGCGCAGATCGCCATCGCATGACCGTGCATTAGAACATGGCCATCCCGCCGTTGACGTGAATTGTTTGACCGGTGACGTATTGCGCCTCATCCGAGGCCAGATAGACCGCCGCCGCGCCGACATCTTGCGGCGTGCCGAGACGGCCGGCCGGAACCCTGGCCATGATGGCTTCGCGCTGCTTGTCGTTGAGCCTGTCGATCATGGCGGAGGCGATGATGCCCGGCGCGATGCAATTGGCAGTGACGTTGCGTTTGGCGTATTCGGCGGCCACCGATTTCATCATCGCGACCATGCCCGCCTTCGAGGCCGTGTAGTTGGCCTGTCCCGGATTGCCGGTGAAGCCGACGATCGAAGAAATGCCGATCACACGGCCCCAGCGCCGGCGCATCATGCGCGTCACCGCGGCGCGAGCGAGCCGGAATGTGGCGGTCAGGTTGACGGCGATGACTTTTTCCCAGGCCTCGTCGGTCAGACTGACGAACAAATTGTCCCGGTTAACCCCGGCATTGGCGACCAGGATGTCGAGCTTGGTCATTTTCTCTTCCGCGCTCGGCACCAGCGCCTCGACGGCGTCCTTGTCGGCGAGATCGCAAGGCAATACGTGCACACGGTCCTTGAGCTCGCCGGCGAGTTGGGCGAGCACGCCACCGCGCGTACCCGATATCGCGACCGTCGCGCCTTGTGCGTGCAGCGCGCGAGCGATAGCGCCGCCGATGGCGCCGGTTGCGCCGGTCACCAAGGCGGTCTTGCCGGTCAGATCGAACATCAAGCGTTTGTCCTCCCCTTGAAGGCGAGGATATCCTCCGGACTGCCGATCGCGCTAGCGGTTGCGCCGTCGGCAATGCGCTTGATGAGGCCTGAGAGCACCTTGCCGGCGCCCGCTTCGTAGAACGCGGTAACGCCGGCGCCGGCCATGAAGGCAACCAACTCGCGCCAGCGCACGGTACCGGTCACCTGCTTCACCAGCGCCTGCACGATCTCGGCCGGCGCCGTGATCGGCTTGGCCAGCACATTGGCAACCACCGGCACCACCGGCTGCTTGATCGCGACTTCGCCCAGCGCCTGCGCCATCACGTCGGCCGCCGGCGCCATCAGCGCGCAATGGAAGGGGGCGGACACCGGCAGCAGCATCGCGCGCTTGGCGCCTTTGCCCTTGGCGATTTCCACCGCGCGTTCGACCGCGGCCTTGTCGCCCGACACCACCACCTGACCGGCGCCGTTGTCGTTGGCGGCCTCACAGATCTGGCCTTGTGCGGCTTCCGCCGCCACCGCCGCCGCCGCGTCGAATTCCAGCCCGATCAGCGCCGCCATGGCGCCCACGCCGACCGGCACCGCCTTTTGCATCGCCAGCCCGCGCACCCGCAGCAAGCGGGCGGTGTCGGCAACGGTGAGCGCGCCGGCGGCGGCGAGCGCCGAATACTCGCCAAGCGAATGGCCGGCGACGAATTGCGCATCGCGCGCAAGCTCGAGCCCGGCCTCGTGCTCCAGCACGCGCATCACCGCGAGCGAGACCGCCATCAGCCCCGGCTGCGCATTCTCGGTAAGCGTGAGCGTCTCGATCGGGCCGTCGAAAATGATGTCGCTGAGCTTGGCGCCGAGCGCCGCGTCGACTTCGTCGAATATCCGCTGCGCGGCCACGAAATTCGCGGCCAGCGCCTTGCCCATGCCCACCGCCTGGCTGCCCTGGCCGGGAAATACGAAAGCGACCGCCATGCCCCCAATAACCTTCGCCGTTTGGTCGAAATCGGGCCGAGAGACACCGCATGACCGGCCCTGTCAAGTTGGCCGGACCCCGGTCACAAGCCGCTTGGCCTTGCCTTTTTCAGGCCGATCCGCCTATAACCCGCCCGCTCCATCGATCCTGGTTGGGAGCTGAACGGACGGCCGCTTTTTAGGAAAAGCGGCAGGGCCAGTGGGTCCGGCGTCCCGTGTTCCCGCCTTCAGAGCATTCGAGCCTTTCCCGAAGGGCTCGAGGGGCTAGGCGCCGGGATCGAGGACAAGGAACGAACAAAGGGAAAGGCATTTCATGCCGCTATACGAACACGTCTACCTCGCGCGCCAGGACCTCTCCGGGCAGCAAGTCGAGGAATTGACCACGCAATTGACCGGCGTCATCGAGCAACAGGGCGGCAAGGTCACCAAGAACGAATATTGGGGACTGAAGTCGCTCAATTACCGCATCCGCAAAAACCGCAAGGCGCACATGACGCTCATCAACGTCGATGCGCCGCCGGCAGCCCTCAACGAAATCGAGCGGCAGGAGCGGCTGAACGAAGACGTGCTGCGCTATCTCACCATCCGCGTCGAGGCGCACGAAGAAGGCCCCTCCGCGATGATGCGCAAGTCCGACCGCGATCGCGACGATCGCGGCGACCGCGGCGATCGCGGCGATCGTGGGCGCGGCGAACGCCGCCCGCGCCGCGACGACGCTGAAAGCGATGCGGAGCCTGCGGCGGCTGCAGCGGTGGAGGAATAGATCATGGCCTTTGGATCCTCCCAGGGCGGCGGCGCCCGCCGTCCGTTCTTTCGCCGGCGCAAGACCTGTCCGTTTTCCGGCGCCAATGCGCCGAAGATCGACTACAAGGACGTCAAGCTTTTGCAGCGCTACGTGTCGGAGCGCGGCAAGATTGTGCCGAGCCGCATCACCGCGGTCTCGGCCAAGAAGCAGCGCGAACTGGCGCAGGCAATCAAGCGCGCGCGCTTCCTCGGCCTGCTGCCTTATGTGATACGATAACTTCAACGAGGCTTTCGGGGATTGCCCCGGGGGCCGATGGTTGGGGCGGACTGCGTTCCGTCTCTAACCGCTCGAACGGAGCGGGACAGCTCGTGATGATGCAAATCGCCTTGATCGGTATCGGTGCCGGCGCCGCGGCGGCTTTGCTGTTCGCCTCGGTGACCTCGGGCTCGCTGCTGTCGGTTGCGCTGTTTTATCTGGCGCCGCTGCCACTGATGATCGCGGGGCTGGGCTGGAGCCATTGGTCGGCGATGACCGGGGCGCTCGCCGCCGGCGTGGCGCTCGGCTTCATTTTCGGCCCGCTATTCTTCTTCACCTTTCTCGCCGGCGTCGGACTTCCGGCCTGGTGGCTCGGCTATCTCACCATGCTGGCGCGGCCGGCGACGAACGGCGGCGGCGCTCAGCTCGAATGGTATCCGCCCGGGCGCCTGGTAATCTGGGCGGCGGTCCTGGCGAGCCTGATCGTGATCGTCGCCATTCCGAATTTCGGCACCGACGCTGAAAGCTTCCGCGCCGGCTTGCGCGCCGCCCTCTCCCGGCTCCTGCACGCGGAACCCGACGCGCCGGCCGGCCTCACCAACAGCGCCCGGCTGGTCGACTTCCTGGTGCTGGCCATTCCGCCGGCGGGCGCGGTGCTGGCGACGGTCACCAATCTGCTCAATCTGTGGCTTGCCGGCCGCATCGTGAAATTTTCCGGCCGGCTGAAACGGCCTTGGCCGCAGTTGGCGGACATGACCTTTCCGCGCAGCGCCCTCGCCGCGCTCGCCGTCGCGGTGGCGGTGACCTTCGTCGGCGGGATCGCCGGCATCGTTGCCGGCGTGCTCGCCGCCAGTCTGTTGATGGCCTACGGCGTACTCGGCTTTGCCGTGCTGCACACGATCTCACGCGGCTTGGACGCCCGCGGTTTCCTGCTCGGCGGCGTCTATGCCGCGGTCCTGGTGTTCGGCTGGCCGGTGCTGGCGCTCTGCCTGCTCGGCCTGATCGAGGCGGCCATGGACCTGCGCGCGCGCTTTACCCGCAAACGCGGACCGCCCTCGCCAACCTGACAACGAGTTTTAGCCATCCCCCAACGCAAACCAAGTTCACATTGAGGAGTAACGACAATGGAAGTGATCCTGCTCGAGCGCATCGGCAAGCTCGGCCAAATGGGCGACGTCGTGCGCGTGAAGGACGGCTTCGCCCGCAATTTCCTGCTTCCCCGCGGCAAGGCGCTGCGGGCGACCGCGGAAAACAAATCGCGCTTTGAATCGATGAAAGCCGATTTGCAGGCGCGCAATCTCGAACTCAAAGGCCAAGCCGACAAGGTCGCCGACGCGCTCAACGGCAAGACCGTCGTGGTCTTACGTCAGGCGAGCGAGAGCGGCCAGTTGTTCGGCTCGGTGTCGACCCGCGACATCGCCGAAATGCTCAAGGCCGAGGGCGCCGAGATCAACCGCTCTCAGGTCGCGCTCAATGCGCCGATCAAGACCATCGGCCAGCACAAAGTGCCGCTGGCGCTGCACCCGGAGGTCGAAAGCACCATCACCGTGATCGTCGCGCGCAGCGCGCAGGAAAGCGAGCGCATTGCGCGCGGCGAGGACGTCACCGTCCCGCGCAGCGAAGCGGAAGAGGAAGCCGCAGCCGCCCTGGAAACGGCGGAGGCTTTCTTCGAGCCGGAAGCGGCCGCCGCCTTGCGCGAGCGCGAGGAGCCGGAGGGCGAAGTCGCAGCCGAGGCCGCGGACGCCAAGCCGGCGAAAGCGCCGCGGAAGAAAAAAGCTCAGGACGAGGAATGAGGTCGCCGCGCGCCGGCTAGTCGGACTTCTTCTTACTGTCGGATGCGCTGTCGGGCGTGCCGTCCGCCTTGCCGTCGCTTGCCTTTATATCGCTGGCCTTGCCTTCGCTCGCTTTACTGTCGGCGGGCGTCGCTTCAGGCTTGGCGCCGGGTTTGACATCGCCCGCTTTGGCTTCGGCCGGCTTGGCGGATTTTTTCGCTCTCGGTTTGGATCCCTTGCTGGATTCTTTGGCCGCGTCGGCCTTGGCATCGCCGGAGGTTGCCGCGGTCGATTTGCCGGACGGCGGTTTTTTCTCGGCCTTGTTGTCCGGTTTCTTGTCGTCGGCCTTGGCTTTCGCCTCGCCCGTCGGCTTGCGCTTGCCGGCATCCTTGCGCTTGGCCGCGGGCGAGCCTTTGTCGGTCGCGTTCACATAGGCGGCAAGCGCGGCGGCCGATTCAACGCTGGCCGTGTAGTGCTCGCGTAAAAACGCCTTCAACCCCAAAATGCCGGCGCCCTTGGCGAGCCCGTTGGTGGTCTTGTGGCACACGGCGCAATCCGAGGCGAAAAGCTGAGCCGCGCTTTTGCCCTGGTCGAGATTTTCCTGCGCGGCGACCGGGGCGCCGGCGCAGAGCGCCAAAACCGCGATCACCGGCCCTATGCCACGTCCAAAGCCCAGCATTGTCCCTAGCCCCTCAATAACCTGCCGCCCCCGGCGACGGCCCCGGTCGAGTCACAGGTTGATAGCGCATTATCGCCAGATTGTGACCCCGGCAAAAACTGCATAGCGGGCTGCCAAATTGCGCCATTGCCGGGCCGGTGGAACTTTGATTAAATACCTACGTTAGTAGATAGGGGCGACAGTTCGGCTGCTGCGTTCGGGGAGAACGAAGCCCACGGGGCACAGCCCGTAGACTATTTGACGACGGAGGCGGCCGATGGACCGGTTGCTTCGATTTCTGCTCAAGACCTTTATCCGGCGGGGGACATTTCGCGTAACCACCTCGCGCGGGACGGTCTTGACCTTCGGCGATGGGACCGGCCAGCCGGTATCGGTTCGTTTTGCCTCCCGCGCCGCCGAATGGGGCATCCTGCTCGATCCCGAGCTCAAGTTCGGCGAAGCCTATATGAACGGCACCTTCTTGGTCGAACAAGGTTCGATCGCCGACGTGCTCGCCATTTGTCTCGGCCAGAAGTCCGAGGTTCCGCACTGGGCGCGGCCGCAATATTTGCTGCGTTACCTGAAGCGGCGGATCAGCCAGTTCAACCCGCGCCGGCGCGCGCGCCACAATGTGGCGCACCACTACGATCTCGACGGGCGGCTATATGCGCTGTTCCTCGACGCCGACCGGCAATATAGCTGCGGCTATTTCCAGAGCCCCGATCAATCGCTCGACGACGCTCAGCTTGCCAAGCGACGGCATCTCGCCGCCAAGCTTCTTATCAAGCGCGACAACCGCGTGCTCGACATCGGCTGCGGCTGGGGCGGGCTCGGCCTCTACCTCGCCGAGGTCGCCGACGCTAACGTCACCGGCATAACGCTATCGCAGGAGCAGCACGCCGTCGCCAACGAGCGCGCCGCCGAGAAGCGCGTGAGCCAGCGCGCCAAGTTCCGTCTGCAGGACTACCGCGACGTCGACGAGACCTTCGACCGCATCGTCTCGGTCGGCATGTTCGAGCACGTCGGCGTCAACCACTACGACACCTTCTTCCGCAAAAGCGCGCGGCTCTTGAAGGACGACGGCGTGATGCTGCTGCACTCGATCGGCCGCTCGGAAGGGCCGAGCGCCACCAATCCGTGGATCGCCAAATACATTTTCCCCGGCGGCTATATTCCGTCTTTATCGGAAGTGCTGCCGCATATCGAGAAGGCGGGCCTGCTGATCACCGACATCGAGATCTTGCGCCTGCATTACGCCGAGACGCTCAAAGCCTGGCGGGAACGCTTCCTCGCCCATCGCGAGGAAGTCGAACGCATCTACGACCAGCGCTTCGAGCGCATGTGGGAATTCTATCTGGCGGCGTCGGAAATGTCGTTCCGCGAGCAGAACATGATGGTGTTCCAGATTCAGCTCGCCAAGCGTCAGGACGTGGTGCCGATGACGCGCGACTATATCGCTCGCGAGGAGCAGCGCTTCATCGCCGCCGAGGGCAAGAGCCGTCCGCCGTTGCGGCTGGCGGGCGAGTAGGCGATCACCACCGCGTGCACGGCGCTTCCGTCAAAGAGAAAATTTATATTTCCACTGTTGTTTGGCGCATGTGAATTACGGGACAACCCGGCGCGTCGGCCGCTTCGCTGTGAAAGCTCGTGCTATGCCACAATTCACGGCTAAGCAAAGACATCCATGGCACAAGCTGATTCGGCAGTCCGCAAGCAGGTCGAAGAACCTGCCTCGCCCTATCGTTCCGCACCGCACAATATTGAAGCGGAACAGGCGCTGTTGGGCGCCATCCTGGTCAACAACGAAGCCTTCTACCGCGTCTCCGATTTCCTCAACCCGGAACATTTGTTCGAGCCGATCCACCAAAAGATCTATCAGCTCTCGCGCGACCTGATCCGCGCCGGCAAGATCGCCACGCCGGTGACGCTGAAGACCTTTCTCGACGGCAATATCGACATCGGCGGGCTCAATGTCAGCCAATACCTCGCGCGGCTCGCCGCCGAGGCCACCACCATCATCAATGCCGAGGATTACGGCCGTACGATCTACGACCTGGCGATCCGCCGCGCGCTCATTACGGTCGGCGAGGACATGGTCAACGTCGCTTTCGACGCGCCGGTCGATTTCGCGCCGCGCGATCAGATCGAAGAGGCCGAACGAAAGCTCTATGAGCTGGCCGAGACCGGCCGCTATGACGGCGGCTTCCAGCTTTTTTCGAATTCGCTGACCACCGCCATCGACATGGCGGCGCATGCCTTCCAGCGCGACGGCAAGCTGTCGGGCATGGCCACCGGGCTGGACGATCTCGACCGCATGATGGGCGGCTTGCAGCCGTCCGACCTGATCATCCTGGCCGGCCGCCCCGGCATGGGCAAAAGCGCACTGGCCACCAATATCGGTTACAACGTCGCCAAAGCCTGGCGCGGCGAGGTGCGCGCCGACGGACACACGACCACCGCCAACGGCGGCATTGTCGGCTTCTTCTCGCTGGAAATGTCGGCCGAGCAGCTCGCCACCCGCATCATCGCCGAGCAGACCGGCATCCCCTCCAACCAGATCAGACGCGGCGGCATCAGCGAGAGCGATTTCGAACGGCTCAAGGATTGCTCGATCGAGTTGCAAAATTTGAAATTTTTCGTCGACGAAACCGGCGGCCTGTCGGTGGCGCAATTGGCGGCGCGGGCGCGGCGGCTCAAACGCCAGCGCGGCCTCGACTTGCTGATCATCGACTATCTGCAATTGCTCTCGGGCTCGACCAAGCGCTCGTCGGAAAACCGCGTGCAGGAAATCACCGAGATCACCACCAAGCTCAAGGCGTTGGCGAAGGAGCTCAACGTTCCCATCCTGGCGCTGTCGCAATTGTCGCGGCAGGTGGAAAGCCGCGACGACAAGCGCCCGCAGCTGTCTGATTTGCGTGAATCGGGCTCGATCGAGCAGGACGCCGACGTGGTGCTGTTCGTCTACCGCGAGGAATATTACCACCTGATGCGCAAGCCGCTGGAAAGCAATCGCGAGAAATTCGCCGAATGGCTGGCGGAAAGCGACAAGGTGCACGGCAAGGCCGAAGTCATCATCGGCAAGCAGCGCCACGGTCCGACCGGCACCGTCGAATTGCAATTCGAGGGCGCGCTGACCCGCTTCTCCTCGCTGGCGCGCACCGACCACCTGCCCGAGCGCGTCTGAGCCCGAACACAAAAGCGCAAACCGGGTCGATAAGCCCGCCTGCCCCGCATGGACGGCCCGTCCGCGGGCGGCTATGACCACGCATCATGGCCATTGCTCAAACCATAGCCCAGGACGACCCGGCCTCCCCGGACGCCGCGCCGCGGGATGGCGTCGTCACCGCCGGCCTGCCGGCGGCGGAAGCCGGCGGCGTCCTCACCGTCGATCTCGCCGCGATCGTGGAGAATTGGCGCTCGCTCAGCCGCAAGGTCATGCCGACCGAATGCGCGGCGGTGATCAAGGCCAACGCCTATGGCTGCGGCATCGAACAGGTCGCCGGCGCGCTCGCCAGAGCCGGCTGCAAGACTTTCTTCGTCGCCGATCTCGGCGAAGCGCGGCGGGTCCGCGCGGTGGCGGGTGAACCGGCGATCTATGTGCTCAACGGCTTGCTGCCCGACAGCGCCGCCGGCTATGCCGAAATCCGCGCCCAGCCGGTGATCGGCAGCCTGCTTGAATTCGCCGAATGGGACGGCTTCTGCGCCTCAAGCGGCTGGCGCGGCGGCGCCGCGCTGCACGTCGACACCGGCATGAACCGGCTCGGCATCGCGCTCGGCGAGGCCTCCGCGCTTGCCCCGCGCCTGCGCACCGAAAGCCACAGCATCAACCTGCTGATGACCCATCTGGCCTGCGCCGAAGTCTTCGACCATCCGCTCAATCAGCGGCAGATTTCAACGTTCCGCGAACTGCGCGTCTATTATCGCGGCATCCCCTCCTCGATCGCCAACTCGTCCGGCATTTTCCTCGGCAACGCCGCGCATTGCGACATGGTGCGGCCGGGTGTCGCGCTCTACGGGGTCAATCCGACCCCCGGCCAGCGCAATCCGATGCGCCCGGTGGTGACGTTGCAGGGCAAGATCGTGCAGCTGCGCACGGTCGCGCGCGGCGAGACCGTCGGCTACGGCGCCGCCTGGACCGCGCGTCATGTCATCCGCCTGGCGGTGGTTGCCGTGGGCTATGCCGACGGCTTTCCACGCGCGGTGAGCGCCGCCGATGGCGCGCCGGGCGGCGAAGCGATCATCGCCGGCCAACGCTGTGCGCTGGCCGGGCGCGTCTCCATGGATCTGTTGGCAGTCGACGTCACCGACCTGCCCGACAGCGACGTCAAGCGTGGTGACCTGGTGACCCTCATCGGCGGCGACATCACCGTCGACGAGGTCGCCAAGATCGCCGGCACCATCGGCTACGAGGTGCTCACCAGCCTCGGCCAGCGCTACCACCGGGTCTATCGCGAGGCCTGAGCCGGTCCCCCTCGCCTTTTGCGGCTTTCCCCCCGGATATTAATGGCTTCGTAAACAATGTTCTTGTAATGTTCTCATGGCTGCTTTAGCCTGCAAAGCACCATTTGCTGGCGATTCCCTTAGAATGTCGCGACGCACGCTCAACTTCATCTGCCAGAACTGCGGCGCCGCTTTTTCCCGCTGGCAGGGCAAGTGCGAGGCCTGCGGCGAGTGGAACACGCTCACCGAGGAAGGCGCCGAACGCGCAGGCCCTGGCCGCAAGCCCGGCAAAGGCCGTCTGTTTGCGCTTGAGCCGCTCGCCGGCGAAGCCCACGACGCCCCGCGCCTGCCCTCCGGCATCGCCGAGTTCGACCGCGTCACCGGCGGCGGCTTTGTGCGCGGTTCGGTGCTGCTGGTCGGCGGCGATCCCGGCATCGGCAAATCGACGCTGCTGATTCAGGCGGCGGCATCGCTGGCGCGCGCCGGCCACCGCGCCGTCTATATCTCCGGCGAAGAGGCGGTGGCGCAGGTGCGCCTGCGCGCCGAGCGTCTCGGCCTCGGCGACGCCGCGGTCGAGCTCGCGGCCGAGACTGCGGTTGCCGATATCATCGCCACGCTGTCGGAAGGCAAGGTGCCGCGGCTGATCGTCATCGACTCGATCCAGACCATGTGGACCGAGCAGGTCGAATCGGCGCCCGGCACGGTGACGCAGGTGCGCGGCTCGGCGCAGGCGCTGATCCGTTTTGCCAAGCGGTCGGGTGCCGCCATCATTTTGGTCGGCCACGTCACCAAAGACGGCCAGATCGCCGGCCCCCGCGTGGTCGAGCACATGGTCGACGCCGTGCTCTCCTTCGAGGGCGAAGGCTCGCACCAGTTCCGCATCTTGCGCGCGGTGAAAAACCGCTTCGGCCCGACCGACGAGATCGGCGTGTTCGAAATGACCGGCGCCGGCCTTCGCGAGGTCGCCAATCCATCCGAACTGTTCCTGTCCGAGCGTGATCTCGGCTCGCCGGGCACCGCGGTGTTCGCCGGCATCGAGGGGTCGCGGCCGCTGCTGGTGGAAATCCAGGCGCTGGTGGCGCCGACGTCGCTCGGCACACCACGACGGGCGGTTGTCGGATGGGACCCGAGCCGGCTGTCGATGGTGCTCGCCGTGCTGGAGGCGCATTGCGGCGTGCGGCTCGCCGGGCACGACGTCTATCTCAATGTCGCCGGCGGCCTGCGCATCAATGAGCCGGCGGCTGATCTTGCCGCGGCCGCGGCGCTTGTTTCGTCCTTGGTAAACGCGCCCTTGCCGGCCGATGCCGTCTATTTTGGCGAAGTGTCGCTGTCGGGCGCCATCCGTCCGGTCGCGCAGAGCCCTGCCCGGCTCAAAGAAGCCGCAAAACTTGGCTTTACCCGCGCCGTTATTCCCGACGCGGCGCGCGCGGACGCCGGCGAGGACGCCCTCAAGATTACCGAGGTCGCCAACCTCACGGCGCTGGTGGCCGACATTGCCGCGCGTGGCAGCCGCGGCGTGCCGGCGCAAAGCCGTGCACAAGACGGGTGACGACCCGACAGGCGCCCGCTATACACTGAGGCGACCGAAACCCGCGCTCGCGGCCCTTGCACGGCCGGCAGGCGCGAGCAGAAATGGGCTCAACATTAAGCACTTAGGGTCGACACCGCCGCCCTGCTCCGGAGCCGTTGAGCTTGCCCCGGATTCGCCACGCCGACCGCGCACTTGGCCTGGCACAGGCCGTGCATATCTACGGGGCGCATGAGCTTCGATGCCGATTACGCTGCTCGACATTATCCTGCTGGCGGTCATGCTGATCTCAGGCCTGCTCGCCATGATCCGCGGCTTCATGCGCGAGATCCTCTCGATCGGCGCCTGGGGAATCGCCGCGATCGCAGCGCTCACCTTCTATTCAAAGCTGGCGCCGATCGTGAAGTCCTATGTCAGCCTCGGCGACACGGCGACCAACGCGATCTCGGCCGCCGTCGTGTTCCTGGTGACGCTGCTCATCGTTGCCATCATCACCGTGCGCATCTCCGACATCATCCTCGACAGCCGGGTCGGCGCGCTCGACCGCACGCTCGGCTTCCTCTTTGGGCTCGGCCGCGGCCTGCTGGTGGTGGTTGTCGCCTTCCTGTTTTTCGCCTGGCTGGTTCCCGATCGCAGCCAGCCGGAATGGGTGCGCGGCGCCAAGTCGAAAGTCGTACTGCAAAGTACCGGACAATGGCTGATCTCATTGTTGCCGGAAGACCTCGATAAGACCATAACGAAATTCAGGCGGCAGAAGCCGGAAGATCAGGAAGCGCCGCCCGACACCGCTCCGCCCGACCGTTCGGAGCGGTCCATGCCGCTGATGCAGGCCCGATTGGGCGGAACAAGGTAGCGATGCAAAATCGACCGCAAGAGCCCGAGCCGCCGGCGGCTGCAGACTTCGACCCTTACGCCGACCGGCTGCGCGAGGAATGCGGCGTGTTCGGCATTTTCGGCCATCCCGACGCCGCCGCAATCACCGCGCTCGGCCTGCACGCGCTGCAGCACCGCGGCCAGGAGGCCGCCGGCATCGTCGCGTTCGACGGCAAGCGTTTCCATTCCGAGCGCCGCCTCGGCCTCGTCGGCGACACCTTTTCTCGCCGCGAAGTGATCGATCGTCTGCCGGGCACCTCGGCGATCGGCCACGTGCGCTATTCGACCACCGGCGAAACCATTTTGCGCAACGTGCAGCCGCTGTTCGCCGAACTCGAAGGCGGCGGCTTCGCTATCGGCCATAACGGCAACCTCACCAACGGCATCGCGCTGCGCAAACATCTGGTGCACGAAGGCGCCATGATGCAATCGACCTCGGATACCGAGGTCATCTTGCATCTGGTGGCGCGGGCGCGGCGCAACCGTTTCGTCGACCGCTTCGTCGAGGGCCTGCGCCAGCTCGAGGGCGCCTATGCCTTCGTCGGCCTCACCAACAAGAAACTGGTCGGCGCCCGCGACCCGCTGGGCATCCGCCCGCTGGTGATCGGCACGCTCGACGGCTGCCCGATTTTGGCCTCGGAGACCTGCGCGCTCGACATCATCGGCGCCAAATATGTGCGCGACGTAGAGAACGGCGAGGTCGTGGTGTTCGACGAGGACGGGGCGCAGTCGCACAAGCCGTTCCCGCCGATGGCGGCGCGCCCTTGCATCTTCGAATACGTTTATTTCGCGCGGCCCGATTCAATCGTCGGCGGCCGCAACGTCTATGACGTGCGCAAGACCATGGGCGCCGAACTGGCGCGCGAAGCCAAGGCCGAGGCCGACGTCGTGGTGCCGGTGCCGGATTCCGGCGTGCCGGCGGCGATCGGCTTTGCCCAGGCGTCGGGCCTGCCCTACGAACTCGGCATCATCCGCAACCACTATGTCGGCCGCACCTTCATCCAGCCGACGCAGGCCATTCGCGACCAAGGCGTGCGCATGAAGCACTCGGCCAACCGCGCCGTGGTCGCCGGCAAGCGCATCGTGCTGATCGACGACTCGATCGTGCGCGGCACCACATCGCGAAAAATTGTTCAAATGATGCGCGACGCCGGCGCCACCGAAGTGCATTTCCGCATCGCCTCGCCGCCGATCAAGCATCCCGACTATTACGGCATCGACACGCCCGAGCGCGACAAGCTGCTCGCCGCCACGCACGATCTGGAAGGCATGCGCGCCTTCATCGGCGCCGACACGCTTGCCTTCCTCTCGGTCGACGGCATCTACCGCGCCATGGGCTTGGCCGGCCGCGATTCCGGCCGCCCGCAATTCACCGATCATTGCTTCACCGGCGACTATCCGACGCCGTTGACCGACCTCGGCGCACAGGAAGCTTCGCCGCGGCAGTTATCGCTGCTGGCTGAGGCGATCTGATTGCCCGCCGAATGCGCAACTCGAGCAGGCTCGAGTTGCTAATGCCATCCACGCCTTTAAAACACCGGTTGCAAAGAAAAGCGTGGATGCCCGGCGTAAAGCCGGGCATGACGAATAAATGAACCCTCCCCAACTCCTCGCCGACAGAATCGCGCTCGTGACCGGCGCCTCGCGCGGCATTGGCGCGGCGGTGGCGCTTAAGCTGGCGCAGGCCGGCGCGCATATCGTCGCCGTGGCGCGTACGGTCGGCGGTTTGGAAGAACTCGACGATACGATCAAGGCCGCCGGCGGCTCCGCCACGCTGGTGCCGCTCGACATGAAAGATAGCGACGGCATTGCGCGGCTGGCGCTGGCGCTCAACGAGCGCTACCAGCGCCTCGACGTACTGATCGGCAATGCCGGCGTGCTCGGCGCGCTGTCGCCGCTCGATCACTACCAGCCGGCGGACTGGGACAACATGATGGCGGTCAACGTCACCGCCAACTGGCAGCTCATCCGCTGCATGAATGTGTTGCTGCAACGCTCGAGCGCCGGCCGCGCGGTATTCCTCACTTCGGGTGTTGCGCATTATGCGCGTCCCTATTGGGGCCCTTATGCAGCCTCCAAGGCGGCGCTGGAGGAGATGGTCCGCACCTACGCGGCGGAATGCGCCACCACCAATGTGCGCGCCAACCTGTTCGCGCCGGGCCCTACGCGCACGCGCATGTATCTATCGGCCTTCCCCGGCATTGATCCGCTGACGCTGCCGGCGCCCGAGCAGGTCGCCGAAGCCATCGTGCCGCTGTGCACGCCTTCATGCGGCGAGAACGGCAAGCTTTATAATTTCCGTTCGGGTAAATTCCTGGAGTTCCACCCGCCGTCATAAGGACCCAGGACGATGGCGCAGCCTTTCGTTGAGCCGTGCGATCGCGGCATCATCGAAGCCCAGCCGTGTCCGCAGGCGTTGGGACGCGATATCGCGCCTCATGTCCGCCGCATGGTGCTTACCGCCTGCATCCTCGCCTCCTCGATGGCCTTCATCGACGGCTCGGCGCTGACGGTCGCTTTGCCCAAGCTGCGCGCCGCCGTCGGCGCCGATCTTGCCGCCGTGCAGTGGGTGCTCAACGGCTACATCCTCGCGCTGGCTTCGCTCACCTTGATCGGCGGCGCGCTGGCCGACACGTACGGGAAGGCGCGCGTGCTGGCGCTCGGCTGCCTCATGTTCGGCGCGGCCTCCGCCGCCTGCGCCCTGGTGCCGTCCGCCGGCTGGCTGATTGCGGCACGGGTGACGCAAGGAGTGGCCGCGGCGCTGGTGACGCCGGCAAGCCTCGCTCTGATCGGCGCGACGTATCCGCAAGAGCAGCGCAACCGCGCCATCGGCGTGTGGGCGGCGGCCTCGGCGCTGACCACGGCCGGCGGGCCGGTACTCGGCGGCTGGCTGACCGAATCCTTCGGCTGGCAGGCGGTATTCTGGATCAATCCGCCGATCGCGCTCGCAGCGGTCGCAATGCTTTGGACTTACGCGCCCGCCGACCGGCTCGAGCCGCGCCGTTTCGACGTCGTCGGCGCCGGCATTATCGCATTAGCGCTGGCGGCGCTCGCCTGGGCGCTCAGCCAGATCGGGCGCAGCGAGGCGCAGGCGGCGGCATCGATGTCGGGTCTCACCATCGTTGTGGTCGCCCTGGCGGGCATCGCCGGCCTTGCGCTCTACGCCGCCTGGGAGCGGGTGAGCACGCATCCGATGACGCCGCCGCGGCTTGCCGGCAACCGCGTCTTCCTCGGGCTCAATGTCGCGACGCTGCTGATCTACGCCGGACTTGCCATCCTGTTTTTCCTGCTACCCTTCGACCTGGTCGACCGCCGCGGCCTGTCCCCGACCGATGCCGGCTTGGTGTTCCTGCCGTTCACGCTCGGCGTCGGTCTGTTGTCGCGGGTCTTCGGCGGCCTTGCCGACAAGATGGGGGCGCGCAGGCTGCTTATTGCCGGACCGCTCGGCGCCGCGCTCGGCTATGTGTGGCTGGCGCTCGCGCACCAGGCCTCGCTCACCGCCGGCGTGATCGCGCCGATGGCGCTGCTCGGGATTTCGTTCGCCGTGCTGGTGGCGCCGCTCACCGCATCGGTGATGTCGAGCGTAGCCAACGCCGACGAGGGCCTCGCCTCCGGCATCAACAACGCGGCAAGCCGTGTCGCCCAGCTTGCCGGCGTCGCCATGGCGGCGGGACTTGGATCGCTGACCGCCGGCTTTCAAATCGGCTTTGCAGTGGCGGCGGCGGCTTCGATTGCCGGCGCGCTGACGATGGCGGCGCGTGCGCCGCACGCACCGGCGAAACACGCCGCCAAGAGATGAAGGCTGGCGTAAACCGCAGCTCTTTTTCGCGTATCGGCAAAAATGCGGTTGGCCGTCCTTATTCGGGTTTCACTGCCGCGGCATCCGCGTTACGCTCGGGCCAAGCAGACTGCGTGAAGCAGCGATAAATGCCGGTCACATGAGCAATCGACAATAAGGGCGCGCAACCGCGCTGTTCGGTTTTGCGTTCACCTAAGCCCCGCTGGGACGTCGGGGCAGCACAAAGGGAGGATCAAAGACCATGCGCGTATTGACCTCAGCGGCGCTCATCGCCGCCGCTTTTCTTTTGGCCGGATGCTTCGAGGGCCCGCAAGGCGGCGCCGGACCGGCCGGTCCTCCCGGCGCGACCGGCCCGCAAGGGGCGAAAGGGGAAACTGGGGCACCCGGTCCAACCGGCGTAGCGGGGCCAGCAGGACCGGCAGGGCCCGCCGGAGCACAGGGTCCGCAGGGGCCAAAAGGCGACACCGGCGAGCGCGGCGCGATCGGCATGGCGGGGCCCGCCGGTCCGCAAGGGCCTGTGGGGCCGGTCGGGCCCAAAGGGCCGATGGGCGCCAAGGGCGATAAAGGCGACGCCGGCCCGCGCGGCGCACAAGGTCCGGTCGGGCCGGCAGTGGGCTTGCGTCTCGTCAGCCTCGGCGCGGCGGACTGCGGCACGAGCGGCTGCTCGATCACATGCCAGGCCGGCGAGGTAATTGCCGCGGCGGTGTGCGTCGCCGATAGCGCGGTGCAGCCGCAGGTTCAGGCGAGTTCCGCCAAATGCGGCGCCGCCAAGGGCATGAACGTCATCTGCGCGCATCCGTAAACAAGCAAGGCTGACGGGGCCGTCGCGATTGGCGGCCCCTGGCTTTGGCCGCGTCAGTGTCTGCGTTTGGCGCGGCCTTTGAACGGATTGTCCTTCTCGCGCAGCGTCAGGCGGATCGGCGTGCCCAGCAGGTCGAAACTCTCGCGCAACGCGTTCACCAGATAGCGCTTGTAAGCGTCCGGCAGCGCGTCAGCTCGCGTGCAGAACAAAACAAAGCTCGGCGGCCGTGCTTTGGCCTGTGTGATGTAATTGAGCCTGAGCCGGCGGCCCGATACCGCCGGCGGCGGATGCGCGGAGAGCGCCGCATCGAACCAGCGATTGAGCGCGGCGGTTGGCACGCGCTTGTTCCAGACGTCATAGGCTTCGACGATCGCCGGCATCAGGCGGTCGAGCCCTTCGCCGGTCAGGCCCGACACCGCCACCAGCGGCACACCGGGCAACTGCTTGAGTTTTTCGTCAGCCAGTTGGCGCAATTTGCCGATGGCGCCGGCCTTTTGTTCCTGCAGGTCCCATTTGTTGACCGCGATGACGATGGCGCGGCCTTCCTGCTCGGCGAGATCGGCGATGCGCTGGTCCTGCTCCTCGAAGGCCTGCCCAGCGTCGAGCAACACGACCACGACCTCGGCGAAGCGCACGGCATTGAGCGCGTCGGCGACCGAAAGCTTTTCCAGCTTCTCCTGAACGCGCGAGCGGCGGCGCAAGCCCGCGGTATCGTAAAGGCGGAATTTCTGTCCGCGCCAATCGAGGTCGACGGCGATGGCGTCGCGCGTGGTGCCCGCTTCCGGCGCGGTCAGCAGGCGCTCCTCGCCGAGCAGCCGGTTGATCAAGGTCGACTTGCCGGCGTTCGGACGCCCGATGATGGCGACGCGAATGGGATGCGGTTTTCCGGATGCGGCGGCTTCGGTTTGTTGCGCGGTCGCTTCCGGCAGCGCCGCGCGCAAAGCGTCGTAGAGATCGGCGAGACCCTCATTGTGCTCGGCTGATAGCGGGATCGGTTCGCCGAGGCCGAGCGCGTAAGATTCAAGGCGGCCCGCTTCGCCGGCCGTGCCTTCCATTTTGTTGGCGACCAGCACGGTCGGCTTGCCCGCCTTGCGCACAATATCGGCGAAAGCGCGGTCGACCGGCGTCGGGCCAATGCGCGCATCGATCATGAAGAAGACCGCGTCGGCCTGAGCGATGGCGGTCTCGGTCTGTGTCCGCATGCGGCCGCTGAGGCTGTCGGGCGCTGCCTGTTCGAGCCCGGCCGTGTCGACGACGGTGAACTCAAGATCGCCGAGGCGCCCTTCTCCCTCGCGCCGGTCGCGCGTCACCCCCGGTTTGTCGTCGACCAGCGCCAGGCGCCGGCCGACCAGCCGGTTGAACAGCGTCGATTTGCCGACATTGGGCCGGCCGACGATGGCGACGGTGAAACTCATGTGGCGATCCGCGCCGCGATAATGCGGGTGAGGCCTTCTTAGCCCGGCCTTGGCGTCAGCGCGAGAAGGTGCCGGGCGGCGGCGCCGACGGCCACGGCGCCGTTGTGGTTTGCCCGGTATTCCACGGCGAGGATTGCGCCGGCTGCGGCTGCGCCGCGGCTGTCCCCGGCCATGGGGGCGGCGCCGGCTGTTGCGGTTGGTTCGCCGGCGCAGTTGCTGCCGTGGCTGCCGGTTGTGGTTTGGCTTTCGGCTTTGCCTTGGCTTTGGGCTTGTGTTTGGGCTTCGGCTTTGGCTCGGCTTGCGGCTGCGGCGAGGTTTGCAGCGGTTCGACGGCAGCGGTCCTGCTCGGCTTCTCGCCGGCGTTCGGCGGGACCGCAGCTTGCGGATTGCCCTGGGCGGGCGGCAATACGTCCGCGGTCGCCGGCGGCTGCTGATTTTCTTTCAGGTATTCGGGCGGAATACCTTGGGTAACGCCCGGCACACCTCCCGGGAACACCGGATGGCGCTCGCCCGGCAACTTCTTTTTTTTGTTGAGGTCGAAGACGTCGAGCTTGTCTAAATCGAAATTTTCGCAGCCGGCAAGCACCGGCGCGAGGGCAACGAGCCCCGCCATCAGCACAATGCGAACCCGACGGCGCATGATCCTCAACCCTTGCTGTCCGCGGCGATCAGCGCCGAGAGCACGTCGGCGCGGGCGCGCACGCCCGGCGGCGACTCGGCATCGGTCGCGATCATGTCGATATAGCGGCGCGCGGCGGCGAAATCATGATGGCGCCAGGCCGAAAGCGCCAGTAATTCGCGCGCGCTGTGGCGGAAGGTGCGGCCGGCTTGCGCGAGCGGATCCAAGCGCTGCTGCATTTCCTTGAGTGGCGCGGTATCCACCAAGAGCATTGCGGCGCGCACGGCGGCAAGGTCCTGCAGCGTGGGCCCGACCGAGGCGTCCGCGGCAATCGCATCGTAAGCCTTCACGGCCTCGGCGCGTTTGCTCTGCGCCAGCTCGGCGGCGGCCTGCAACCTCGCCAAGGCGCGGTAGCCGGACGGCGCCTCGGCCGCGATCTTGGCGAAGGCCGCTTCCGCCTCGGCGTGCTTGCCCGATTCGCCCAAAGTCATCGCCGATTCAAAAGCGGTGCCGGCGGCGGCGGCCTTCTTGCCTTCCCAGTATTCGTAGCCGCGCCAGGCGGCAATACCGGCGACGAACAGCACGGCGAGCGCGATGATGTAGATGCTGTAGCGATCCCACAGCTTCTTCAGCCGTTCGCGGCGGACTTCTTCGTCAACTTCGTGAAAAATATCGGCCACGGATTGCCCTTGGTCCCCTCGCGTTTCCCCGGATCTTTAAGCTTTTCGAGCCGTGCGGCGGCGTAACCTAACGATGTGGCGGACGCAAGGCAAAGCTCGGCTGACAATCGTTAAGTTTCAGGGATTTAGCCCTTTTTCTTCATCGGATAGACGTGCTCGGGCCCGGGGAACGCGCGGCTGCGCACTTCGGCCGCGTAGTCGGCCACCGCCTTGCCGATGCCGGGGCCGAGATCGCCGTAGCGCTTGACGAATTTCGGCACGCGCGGGCTCAAGCCGAGCATGTCCTCCAGCACCAGGATCTGCCCGTCGCAGGCGGCGCTGGCGCCAATGCCGATGGTGGGAATCTTGACCGACGCCGTGAGCTTGCGCGCCAGCGGCTCGGCCACCGCCTCGATCACCACAGAAAAGGCGCCGGCCTCGGCGACCGCGATGGTGTCGTCCTCGATGCGCGCCCAGTCGGCCTCATCGCGCCCTTGCGCGCGGAACGAGCCGATGGTGTTGATCGATTGCGGGGTCAGGCCGACATGTCCCATCACCGGCACGCCGCGCTCGGCGAGGAAGCGGATGGTCTCGGCCAGGCGCCGGCCGCCTTCGACCTTGATGGCGCCGCAGCCGGTTTCTTTGAGCACGCGCGCGGCGTTCATGAAGGCTTGTTCCTTGGACGCCTCGTAGGAGCCGAACGGCATATCGACCACCACCAGCGCGCGTTTGGAGCCGCGCATCACCGCGTGGCCTTGCAGGATCATCATTTCGAGCGTGACCGGCACGGTGGTTTCCAGCCCGTGCATCACCATGCCCAGCGAGTCGCCGACCAGAATGACGTCGCAATGCTGATCGACGATGCGCGCGGTGTGGGCGTGATACGACGTCAAGGCGACGATGGGCTCGCCGTTCTTGCGCGCCAAGATGTCCGGCGCGGTCAGCCGCCTGATCTCGTCCTGCGCCGACAAAAATTTATCTCCCGAAGACCGGCACGCCGATGGCGTAAGGGTGGAACCAGTAACCCAGCGCCAGATAGATGACGATGCCGAGCAAAATCACCAACGCGTCGTTGGTCCAGCCGGACGGCGCCGTGGTGGCGCCGAAATCGCCGCGGCGCTTGGCGGCGATGCGCGCATAGACGCCCCAGGCGAGGAACGAACCGAACAACACAATCGAGCCGAGATCGCCGTTCGACAACAAATGCGCCAAGGCCCAGGTCTTCACGCCGGCCAGCATCGGGTGCTTGAGCTTCAGCTTGATGTGGCTGGGGATGAAGGCGGCGACGAGGAAGATCACCGCAAACAACATCAGGCCGACGGTGATGTGGCGCATGAAAGCCGGCGGCGACCACACGTCGATCCACCCATGCGCGCGATAGTCGGCATAACCCCAGACGATCAGCACGAGACCGATCAGGGCCACAATCGAAAAAAGTCCCCGATAGCCGTTCTGCCCGAGCCGCGCGATCAGGCCGGCGCGGGCATCGCGGAACGTCACGAAAATATGGGCGCCGAGCAGGACGACCAGCCCGAGGACGAGGACCGCGAGACCCATGCTATTCACGCCTTATATTGCGCAGGTTTACCGGCGCCGCAGTATAGGATAGCCGCTTCCGAGGCAAGACGCCGTGGACACGGGCAATTCGGCCACGGGAACGCATATCCGGAGTACGACACTCATGTTTAGACGCCTTGCGTTCGCATTCTTACTACTCGCCGCCGCGGCCCTGCCGGCATCGGCGCAAACCTGGCCGGCCAAAACCGTCCGCATCATCGTGCCGTTTGGCGCCGGCTCGACCCCCGATCTCATCGCCCGCCTGATCGCCGAGGCGCTGCAGCAGAAATACCCGGCCAGCGCCTTCGTGGTCGAGAACAAGCCCGGCGCCAGCGGCAATCTCGGCACCGACGCGGTCGCCAAGGCCAAGCCCGACGGCACGACCATCGGCATCTCAATCGGCGGGCCACTCGCCATCAACACGTTGCTGTTTGCCAAGCTGCCCTATGACCCGAAAACGGACATCACGGCCGTCACCCAACTCGTGACCCAGCCGAGCGCGCTCGCGGTCAGCCCGGCGCTGAAGGTCGGCACGGTGGGCGAGTTGGTGGCGCTGATGAAGAAAAACCCGGGCAAATATAATTTCGCCTCCATCGGCACCGGCTCGCTGTCGCAACTCGCCATGGAAGCGGTCGCGATCAAATCCGGCACCAAATTGGTGCACGTGCCTTACAAGAGCTCGCCGGAAGCGATCCTCGCGGTCATCCGCGGCGACGCGCAGATGGCTTGCATGCCGGCGGCCTCCGTCGTGCCGCAAGCCAAGGCCGGCAAGGTAAAGGTGCTCGCGGTCTCGACGGCGAAACGCTCGCCTTATCTGCCCGATGTGCCGACGCTGAAGGAAAGCGGCATCGATGTCGAAGCCGACGCCTGGAACGGGCTGATCGCGCCGGGCGGCACGCCGAAGCCGATCATCGACAAGATCAACCGCGACGTCGTCGCCATCATCAAGACGCCGGCGGCGCGCGAGAAGCTGGCGACCGTGCTGATGGAGCCGGTCGGCTCTTCGCCGGAAGAATTCCGCGCCCTCATCGACGGCGAGATCGCCCGCTGGGCGCCGGTGATCAAGGCGGCAAACGTGAAGGCGAATTGAGGGCTTCCGTGTCCCGGGCGCATCGCAGCGTGAGCGAATGCGAACGGTGCGATGCAGACGCGGGACCTTCACGATCTCCAAGTGCGCTAAGGCCCCGGATCAGCAGTGCATCACTCCGCTACGCTACGTGCCGCACTGCATCCGGGGCACGCAGCCTAAGCCCTCTTCACGTCCTTGATGTCGGTGAACACGATGCCCGGCGCGCGCTCGCCGGTGTAGTCGAGAATGAACTGGTTGCGCGCCATGAACACGCGGTCACCGTCGAGATCCTCGGCGACGCTCGAATAATTCGCTTGCACGAAATCGTCGAGCTTCTTGCCGTCGTCGCTGGCGATCCAGCGCGCCAGCGAGAACTCCGGCGTTTCGTAGGTGATGTCGAGGCCATATTCCTCCGATAGCCGCACCTTGAGCACGTCGAGCTGCAGCGGCCCGACGACGCCGACCATGGCCGGCGCGCCGTCTAGCGGGCGGAACACCTGAACGACGCCCTCTTCCGCCATCTGCTGCAGCGCTTCTTTCAGCTTCTTGGCCTTCATCGGATCGCCGAGCTTGACGCGGCGCAGGATTTCCGGCGCGAAATTCGGCACGCCGAGGAAGGCGATGTCCTCGCCGTCGGTCAGCGTGTCGCCGATGCGCAGCGTGCCGTGATTGGGGATGCCGACCACGTCGCCGGCAAAAGCTTCATCCGCCACCGAGCGGTCCTGCGCGAAGAAGAACTGCGGCGCCGACAGCGTAATCGGCTTGCCGGTGCGGGTGAGCTTGGCCTTCATGCCGCGGACGAGCTTGCCCGAGCACAGGCGGGCGAAGGCGATGCGGTCGCGGTGATTGGGATCCATATTAGCCTGGATCTTGAAGACGAAGGCGGTCATGGCGTTCTCGTGCGCGTCGATTCTGCGCGCGCTCGCCGTCTGCGCGCGCGGCGCCGGCGCAAAGGCGGCGAGCGCGTCGAGCAGATCCTTGACGCCGAAATTCTTCAAGGCCGAACCGAAGAACACCGGCGTCAGATGGCCTTCGCGGAACGAGGCGAAGTCGAATTTGCGGCAGGCTTCCTTGACCAGCGACAGCTCTTCAGCGATGGCCGCCGTATCGAGCATCGCGTTCTTGCCCTTGAGCGCGGCAAGATCGAGCGGCTGGCGGTCGACGGTCTTGCCGTCCTCGCCGATCAGCCGCATGTCGCCGGTCGAAAGGTCATAGGTGCCGGCGAAGTCGCGGCCGCGGCCGATCGGCCAGGTCATCGGCGCGGTATCGAGCGCCAGTGTCTTCTCGATCTCGTCGAGCAATTCGAAGGGATCGCGGCTCTCACGGTCCATCTTGTTGATGAAGGTGACGATCGGAATGTCGCGCAGACGGCAGACCTCGAACAGCTTGCGCGTGCGCGCTTCGATGCCCTTGGCGGCGTCGATCACCATCACCGCCGAGTCGACGGCCGTCAACGTGCGATAGGTGTCCTCGGAGAAGTCCTCATGGCCGGGCGTGTCGAGCAGATTGAACACGCGGTTATCGTAGTCGAAGGTCATTACCGAGGTGACCACCGAAATGCCGCGCTCGCGCTCGATCGCCATCCAGTCGGAGCGCGTCGAACGGCGGTCGCGCTTGGCCTTGACCTGGCCGGCGAGATTGATGGCGCCGCCGAACAGCAAGAGCTTCTCGGTGAGCGTGGTCTTGCCGGCGTCCGGGTGCGAAATGATGGCGAAGGTGCGCCGGCGCTCGACTTGCGCCGCGAGCGGCGTTTGCGGGACAGAATCGGCGGCGCGCAAGCGGCTTATTCATGGGGCGCATGTGGCAGGGAAAGCCGGGCCAATCAAGGGGCGCGCCCCTAGGTCTCATGCCCACGAACGCGTCCAAATCACCGCTCGTCCCCGCGAAAGCGGGGACCCAGGGCCGCAATTTCCGAACGTATTGCTCTGGGTTCCCGCTTACGCGGGAACGAACGGGGTGTGCCGCACGCGTCTCACTTGACCGCCGCCGCATAGTCTTCCGGCCTAAACCCCACCAAAATCTTGCCGCCGCCGAGTTCGAGCACGGGGCGCTTGATCATCGACGGCTGCGCCAGCATCAGCGCAATGGCCTTCTTCTCGGTGACGCTCTCTTTGTCCTTGTCGGGTAATTTCCTGAACGTGGTGCCGGCCTTGTTGAGCAGCGTCTCCCAGCCGGCTTTCTTCGCCCAGCCTTCGAGTTTCGCCTTGTCGACGCCCGCCGTCTTGTAGTCGTGGAAGGCGTAGTCGACCTTGTGCTTGTCGAGCCAGGCCCGCGCCTTCTTCATGGTGTCGCAGTTCTTGATGCCGTAGATGGTGATGGGCATACGATTTCCCTTCCGCACGATGTTGGTGCTCAGCGTAGCATCCAGGCCGCCGCGGCATCGAGCACTTCGGCCAGTACGTCTGTATCTCTGCGGCCGCTTTTGGCGGGGACGTGGAAAGAGTGATCGGCGCCGTCGATAAGGGTCAGGGTGGCGCGGGCGCCGAGCTTGGCGACGACCGGCCGCAGCAGATCGAGTGTCGCCAGCGCGTCGTTGGTCCCTTGCAGGAACAGCATCGGCAGGTCGATGTCCGACAAATGCGTCGCCCGTTGGTCCGACGGTTTGCCGGCCGGATGTAACGGAAACGCGAAGAAAACGAGACCGCGGACGTTTTGTAACGGCGCGGCGGCCTGCGCCTGTGAGGTCATGCGGCCGCCGAAGGAGCGGCCGCCGGCAAACAGCGGCAGATTGCCGGCACGCTCCGAAGCTTTCGCGACGGCGGCGCGCACCACCTTATGGGCGAGCGGCGGAGCATCGGGCCGCTTGGAGCCGCGTTCCATGTAGAGGAATTGATAGCGCAGGGTGGCGATGCCGCGCGCGGCTAGGCCGGTCGCCAACGCTGCCATCGATTTGTGTCTCATATTGGCGCCGGCGCCGTGCGCGAGCACGAGACAGGCGCGCGCGGAGGCTGGAGCGCACCACAGTCCGGAAACGGTAGCGCCGTCGCCGAGTTCGATTGTTACGTCCTGTGTTTTCATCATGTCGATTTTATCGTTTGGAAAAACCGACATTGGCGACAAGGATGCCGGAGATAACAAAGAAAAGCCCGACGATGAGAAGCACCGTCACGGTCTCGCCCAGCATGAGGTTGCCGAGAAGCATCGCGGAGATCGGGTTAAGCGTCAGGTAGATGACGACACGGCTCGGCGGCAGCCAGCGCAGCGCCCAGTTGAACAGCCCAAACTGGACGACCGCGCCGACGGTGCCGAGAAAAACGACCGCGGCCCAGCCCTCGGCGCTGAAATGCGGCCAGCCGCCGAGCGCGCCTTTCGCCACCGCAACCGGCGCCAGCGCCAGGAGGCCGCAGACCATGCCAGTCGCCGTCACAAACATCGGCCCATAGGCGCTGAACACAGGACGGCTGAATGTCGAATAGATCGCGGCGCTGAACGCGCCGAGCAGCATGAGGCCGTCGCCGATCAGATAGCTGTTCACCTTGCCGGCGTAGGCTTCAGGACCGAAAACAACGGCAATGCCGGCGAAGGCAAGCGCGACACTGATGAATTTCCGACCGCTTATGCGCTCGCGGCCGAACATGGCCGCGACGATGAGCGTCTGCACCGGAATGGTGGCAAGGCCGATCGCGCCGCGCGCAGCCGTCGTGTATTGCAGCGCGGCGCTGAAGGCCCAAGGGAAGAAGCCGAAGAATATGACGCCAAGCACGGCGATCTTGAGCCAATCGAGCGGCCGGAATGCGCACGCGCGGCAACAACACCGCCAGAAACGGCGCGAAGCACAGCGTGCCAATGATGTAGCGATAGAAAGCCAGGCTGAATGGGTCGGTTTCCCCAACCGCGATGCGGGTTGCGACGACGCTGCCGCCGGCGCAGAGCGCGGCAACCGCCGCGGCAATGTTGGCAAGCAAAACCGTGTTGTCGCGCGGGGCAGCGCTCACTCCCACTCAATCGTCCCCGGCGGCTTGCTCGTCACGTCATAGACCACGCGGTTGACGCCCTTGACCTCGTTGATGATGCGCGTCGCCACCATCCCTAAAAACTTCATGTCGAACGGATAGAAATCCGCGGTCATGCCGTCGGTCGAGGTCACCGCGCGCAGGCCGACGACGAAATCATAAGTGCGCCCGTCGCCCATGACGCCGACGGTCTTGACCGGCAGCAGCACGGCGAAGGCCTGCCAGATATTGTCGTACTGCCCGGTGCGGCGGATTTCCTCGATGTAGATTTCATCCGCCAGCCGCAAGATGTCGAGCTTCTCGCGCGTCACCGCGCCCGGGCAGCGGATGGCGAGCCCCGGTCCGGGAAACGGATGGCGGCCGACGAAAGCTTCCGGCAGGCCGAGCTCGCGGCCGAGCGCCCTCACCTCGTCCTTGAACAATTCGCGCAACGGCTCGACCAGCTTCATGTGCATGCGTTCGGGCAGACCGCCGACATTGTGGTGCGATTTGATGGTGACCGACGGCCCGCCGGTGAACGACACGCTCTCGATCACATCCGGGTAGAGCGTGCCTTGCGCCAAAAATTCGGCGCCGCCGATCTTCTTCGCTTCCGCCTCGAACACGTCGATGAATAATTTGCCGATGATCTTGCGTTTCTGTTCCGGGTCCTCGACGCCTTGCAGCGCCTTGAGGAACACGTCGCTGTCGTCCACATGCACCAGCGGAATGTTGTAAGAGTCACGGAACAGCGCCACGACCTTCTGCGCCTCGGCAAGCCGCATGAGGCCGTGATCGACCAGCACGCAAGTGAGCTGATCGCCGATCGCCTCATGGATCAGCACCGCGGCGACCGCGCTGTCGACACCGCCGGACAGGCCGCAGATCACCCGTCCCTTGCCCACTTGCGCGCGGATTTTCTCGATCGCCTCCTCCTTGAAGGCGCGCATGGTCCAGTCGCCAGATAGCTTTGCGACCTTGCGCACGAAATTGCGCAACAGCGCCGCGCCATGCGGCGTGTGCATCACCTCGAGATGGAATTGCGTGGCGTAGAACTTGCGCGCGTCGTCGCCGATGATGGCGATCGGCGAATTGGGCGCGCGGCCGAGCACCTTGAAGCCGTGCGGCAATTCGGTCACGCGGTCGCCGTGGCTCATCCACACCGGGTATTTCTCGCCCTTCACCCACACGCCTTCGAAGATCGGCAAATCGGCGGTGACTTCCACTTCGGCGCGGCCGAATTCGCGATGGTGGCCGCCCTCGACTTTGCCGCCGAGCTGCGCCGCCATGGCCTGCTCGCCGTAGCAGATGCCGAGCACCGGCACGCCGGCCTCGTAGATCGCCTTGGGCGCCAGCGGCGCATCCTTGTCGAGCACCGAGGCAGGCCCGCCGGACAGGATCACCGCCTTCGGCTTCATCTCGCGGAAAGCGGCCTCGGCCTTCTGAAAAGGCACGATCTCGCAATAGACCTTCTCCTCGCGCACCCGCCGCGCGATGAGCTGGGTGACCTGCGAGCCGAAATCGACGATGAGGACTTTGTCGTGCATAGGCGGCTTTGTGCCCCGAACATGGCCGGAATCGGGCCGCGCAAAGCCGTTCGGGGCGGCTTTTCGCGGAATTCGCTGATCCAAGTAACCCAATGTTAGCCGCAAGCGTGCTTAGAAAATGCGGGTGAACCCGGCTTGTGCACAGCCGGAATGCCGGAGCCGCCATGGCCTTCGAAACCCAGCGTCTGAGCCTGCCCGCGAGCGCGTCGAGCCACGCCGGGCGCCGCGCCGCGCTGTTCCACGAAAGCCCGGCCGATATGCTGGAGCGCTGGGCGCTCGCGCTTGCCTGGGGGCTGGCGCCGGCGCGTATCGGCGGCGTGCCGAATTTGGCGCGGCTGTGCTTACGCGAATTGCTGGCGCCGGACTACGCGCTGCCCGATCCCGAGCGCGCGCTCGAGCGGCCCTACGGGCTTGCCGGTATCGTGCACGAACTGTCGCTGCCGACCTTGCTCGCCGCCTACCGGCGCGGGCTCTATCCGCTGGCGCACATGGCGCCGCTGAAATGGTGGTCGCCGCCGCAGCGCTCGCTGCTGTTGTTCAACAACCTGCACATCTCCAACAACCTGGCGCGGCTGATGCGTCAGGACCGCTACACGGTGACCTTCGACCGCGACTTCGAAGCGGTGATCGTGGCTTGCGCCGGCCGCCGGGCGGGCCGCTGGCATCTCACCTGGATCACGCCGCGCATCATGCGCGTCTATGCCGAGGCCTTCGATGCCGGCTACGCGCATTCGATCGAGGTCTGGAACAAGGCCGGTGAACTGGTCGCCGGCGGCTATGGGCTGGCGATCGGCGCGAGCTTCACGTTCGAATCGCAATTCACTCAGGAGTCGAACGCCTCGCGCGTCGGCGCAACTGTGCTCAACTGGCACCTCGCCCGCTGGGGCTTTCACTACAACGACGGCAAACTGATCGGCCCGCTCTGGCAGAGCATGGGCTTCCGCGAAACGCCGCGGCGCGAATTTCTGGCGCTGCTCAGGGACGCCGTCGACGCGCCCGGCCGCAGCGGCCGCTGGCAGGTCGAGACGGATCTGGACACCGTGTCGCATTGGCGGCCCGGCAAAGACTAGCCGCGTTGCAAGACGCTGACGAAAAATCCGTCGGTCTCGGTCGTGCGCGGCGTCATCAGCAAGCCTTCCGGCGACAGCCGCGCGGCCGTGCCGAACATGAAGGCGGCTTCGCCCAGCGCTTTGGCAACCTCCGCCGGCGGCCGCACTGAAAATTCCGCATGACGCGCGAGAAAACCGCGCACTTGCGCGCCGTTTTCCTCGTCGAGCACCGAACAGGTGACATAAGCGATCCGGCCGCCGGCATTCAGCATCGGCACGGCGCGATCAAGGATTTCACTTTGCTCTTTTTGCCGCTCGACCAGCGCGCCCGGCCGCATGCGCCATTTGGCGTCGGGGTTGCGCCGCCAGGCGCCGGTGCCGGTGCACGGCGCATCGATCAGCACCAGATCGCAGCGGCCGGCGAGATCGTCGAGCTCGCCGCCGATCGATTTCGGTGTGCGCACTTGCACGTTGCGCGCACCCGAGCGCGCGAGACGCTCGTGGATCGGGGCGAGGCGCCGTTTGTCATTGTCGGTGGCGTAGATTTGCCCCTTGTTCTCCATCATCGCCGCCAGGGCCAAAGTCTTGCCGCCGGCGCCGGCGCAGAGATCGAGCACCTGCTCGCCGGGCTTGGCGCCGGCAAAGAGCGCCGCCAGCTGCGAGCCCTCGTCCTGCACCTCGATCATGCCCTTGAGGAAAGCCGGCTCGGCATGGATCGCCGGGCTCTTGGCGTCGGCGGCAAGTCGGATGCGCAGGCCCCAGGGCGACCAGCGCGAAGGCTCCGGCTGCAGGTCGGACAGCGTGCCGGCAGCCTTGTCGCGCTCGGCCTTGAGCGTGTTCACGCGCAAATCAAGCGGCGCGCGCGAGGCCAGCGCCGCGCCCTCCTCGGCGCGCGCATCGCCGAAAGCGCGCGCGAAATGCGGTTCGAGCCACTCCGGATAATCGCCCGCGACCCAGGACGGCGCGGCCGTCATGTCCGCGGCGTCGAGGCGCGCGCGTTCGTCCTCGCTTAGTGCCGGCGGACCATAGCGCGAGCCGTCGGCAAGCTTGGCGACCGCCCCGGCATCGAGCCCGCGTTCGCGCTTGAGCATGCCGAGCAAAATCGCGCGCGGCGTGTCGGCGCCCATGATCCAGGCGCTCGAGGCGCGGCGGCGCAAGGCGTCATAGACGAGGCCGGCGATTGCCGCGCGGTCACCCGAGCCGGCAAAGCGGTGCGCCAGGCCCCAGCTTTTCAACGCGTCGCCGGCGGGACGGCGCTCGCTTTCGATCGCGGCAAAAACCTCGATGGCCGCGGCCAGCCGCGCGGACGGCGTCATGGCAGCCCGAGCACAATGCGCACGATGAAAATGAGCCACATCGCGAGCAACGCCAGCATGCCGACGCCATAGATCATGCCGCGGCGGAGCACCACGTTGCGTGTGGTGTGCTCATAGGCGTGCGCCAGCCGCGACAGCACGAAAATCCAGGCGAGCACGACGAATAAAAGATCGGCATGGCGCGTGACGATCTCCAGGATCGTCAGCACGTAGAACAGGACGGGCAACTCGAACTGGTTGCTAAAGCAGTAAGCTACTTGCAGCGTCCGCACCGACCAGTTCGGCTCGCGCAGCGCGATTTGCGAAGGATGCACGGCGCCGCTGTTCAAATCGTTACGGCGCAGCAGACCGAGCCACAGCAACAAAGCGAAAGTCAGTGCGACCTCGACGAACAGCGGCAGCAGGATCATTTGAATGGTCATCGCGGCATCCTTACCATGAAATCGGTGACGTCGCGCTTTGCCGCAGCCAGCGGCTCGTCAGCTTGAACAGCGCCGCGCAGAGCAGGAAGTTGATCGCCGCGGGCAGCCGGAAACCGCGCCGATTCAGGCGGTGATCGGTCTTGATGAACCTTTGAAAAACGAGATGGCCGGTGCCCATCGGCCGCGCCGGCGCATTGATCCTGCGCTGATGCGCGGCGATCATGTCGGCAAGCGCCGCGTTCCTCGGTTCGACGACCGGGCGCATGTCCGCCTCGAAATGCGCAAAAAAACAAACGTCGGTCATTGCCCACCAGGCTGCAGGTGCGGGCAAGCATAGCAAGCGCGCCGCCGGATTGGAAAACATGGCTGCCGGCGGCGCCGTTCGACTGCGCTAGCCAGCGGTTCTACCCATATTTCGGAGCAAAGCGCCATGCTAGGGTGAAGTTCATATCGAAATGGGGATGACCAATGCGAGTGCCGGCCTGCTTGATGCTTACTATTTCTGCGCTTGCTTGCGCGTTGCCTGCACACGCGCGTATCGAAAATTTTCCCGCAAGCTTCCGCACCGAGCAGATCAAAGCCGAGGGTGGGACCATCTATGTCCGCATCGGCGGCAAGGGTCCGGCTATCGTCATGCTGCACGGCTTCGCCGACACCGGCGACATGTGGGCGCCGCTCGCAATAGCGCTTTACAAGGACCATACCATCATCGTGCCCGACCTGCGCGGCATGGGGTTCTCATCGCATCCTGACGACAGCGGCTACGACAAGAAATCGCAAGCCAGAGGAATCGCCGCGGTGATGGACAAGCTCAATGTCCAGAAGGCCGATCTCGTCACCCACGATATCGGCAACATGGTCGGCTATGCGCTCGCGGCGCAATACCCCGACCGCATCACAAAATGGGCTATTATCGATGCACCGCTGCCGGGCATCGGCCCTTGGGAAGAAATCCTCAAGAGCCCGCTGCTTTGGCATTTCAATTTCCGCGGTCCGGACGTCGACCGGCTGGTGAAAGGCCGCGAACGGATTTATCTCGACCGTTTCTATAACGAGCTCTCGGCCAATCCGAAGGCGATCGACGAGGCGACGCGCAACCATTACGCCAGACTTTATGCCAGGCCCGGCAACATGCATGCCGCATTCAACCAGTTCGCCGCATTCGCGCAGGATGCCAAGGACGACAAGGTTTTCGAGCAAAAGAAGCTGACCATGCCTATTCTAGCGCTCGGCGCCGAGAAATCCTTCGGCGATCAGCAGGCCGCGATCATGCACGAGGTCGCCATCAACGTCGAAGGCGGCATCATCACCGCTTCCGGCCACTGGATCATGGAGGAACAGCCGGACCAAACCGTGAAAAAGGTGAAAGCCTTCATCGACAAGAAGTGACGCGCGTAAGCGCAGCCACCGCGATCGCGGCATCGATGTCGCGCTGGCGGCGCCGCCGCCGGCCTGGTCAAAATCGCCGCCGTCTCAAATAGTCGTCTACACGCGGCTCGGATAATTCGGGCTCTCGCGGGTAATCGTCACGTCGTGCACGTGGCTTTCGCGCAAGCCCGCGCCCGAGATGCGCACGAACTCCGCTTTGCTGTGAAAATCGGCGAGCGTCGCGGCGCCGACATAGCCCATGGCGGCGCGCAGGCCGCCCGCCAGTTGATGCAGCACGTTGGCGACCGGCCCCTTGTAGCCGACCTGGCCCTCGACGCCTTCCGGCACCAGCTTGAGCGCGTCCTTGATGTCCTGTTGGAAATAGCGGTCGGCGGAACCGCGCGCCATGGCGGCCACCGAGCCCATGCCGCGATAACTCTTGTAGGAGCGGCCCTGATAGAGAAACACCTCGCCCGGCGTCTCGTCGGTGCCGGCGAGCAGCGAGCCGACCATGGCGCAATCGGCGCCGGCGGCAAGCGCCTTGGCGAGGTCGCCGGAATATTTGATGCCGCCGTCGGCGATCACCGGCGTGCCGGATTTCTTTGCCGCCTCGACCGAGTCCATGATGGCTGTCAATTGCGGCACGCCGACGCCGGCCACCACGCGCGTGGTGCAGATCGAGCCGGGGCCGATGCCGACTTTGATGGCGTCGGCGCCGCTATCGATCAGCGCCATGGCGCCTTCGGTCGTGGCGACGTTACCGGCCACCACCTGCACCGCGTTCGACATTCTCTTGATCCGATTGACCGCATCGAGCACGTAGCGGGAATGGCCGTGCGCGGTATCGACCACGACCAGATCGACGCCGGCGGCGATCAAAGCCTCGGTGCGGGCGAAACCCTTGTCGCCGACGGTCGTTGCGGCGGCAACGCGCAAGCGGCCCTGCTCGTCCTTGCAGGCATTGGGATTGGCGACCGCCTTTTCGATGTCTTTCACCGTGATGAGGCCGACGCAGCGATACTGGCTATCGACCACCAAGAGTTTTTCGATGCGGTGCTGGTGCAGCAGCTTCTTGGCCTCGTCCTGGCTCACGCCTTCGCGGACGGTGACGAGCTTGTCCTTGGTCATCAGCTCGGCGACGCGCTGGCGCGGGTCGTGCGCGAAGCGCACGTCGCGGTTGGTCAGGATGCCGACCAGTTTGCCGGCTTTGCCGTTGCCGGCGCCCTCCACCACCGGGACGCCGGAAATGCGGTTCTCCTTCATCAGGTCGAGCGCCTGTTGCAGACTGGCGCCGGGCTCGATGGTCAGCGGGTTCACCACCATGCCGGATTCAAATTTCTTCACCTGACGCACCTGCGCGGCCTGCGCATCGGCGTCGAGGTTGCGGTGGACGACGCCGATGCCGCCGGCCTGCGCCATGGCGATGGCCATTTGCGCTTCGGTCACCGTGTCCATGGCCGAAGCCATGATGGGGATATTGAGCGCTATCGATTTGGTGATGCGCGAGCGGATATCGACGTCGGACGGCAGCACGTCCGACAGGCCGGGCTTGATCAGCACGTCGTCGAAAGTAAGCGCCTCGCGCAGGTTTCCGTTGTTTTTCGCCGGCATCGCCAACTCCGTTTCACCCGAAAAGGAGATCGGAACCGGTGCCGCAGGCTTAAAGTACGCCTGTTGCGAGGGACCCCTCGCCCGACTGCACGGCCCGCTTTTGGGTTGGCGTGGGTCGATAGCACGATGGCTGGGTGATTCCTAGGGCAATCGCGGATGGCTGTTATGAAGGCCTACAGGCTTCACAGGGCCTTCCTTCCGCCGCGGCTTTGCGGTTGAAGATGTTGCCACCGATGGCTCACCGAGATTCCTTTTGCCATGCGCGCTGACCGCATCGTGCCGCTGATCATCGCGGTCGCTCTGTTCATGGAACACATGGACTCGACCGTGATCGCTACCTCGCTGCCGGCGATCGCCGCCGACATCGGCACCAATCCGCTGGCGCTCAAGCTCGCCATCACCTCCTACCTGCTTTCGCTTGCCATCTTCATTCCGGCGAGCGGCTGGACCGCCGACCGCTTCGGCGCGCGCACGGTGTTTCGCGCCGCCATCGCCGTGTTCGTGCTCGGCTCCATCGGCTGCGCGCTGTCGAGCTCGCTCACCGATTTCGTCATTGCCCGCATCGTGCAGGGCATGGGCGGCGCCATGATGACGCCGGTCGGCCGCATGGTGGTGGTGCGCACCATCCCCAAACGCGAACTGGTTGGCGCCATGGCCTGGGTGACGACGCCGGCATTGATCGGGCCGGTGCTCGGCCCGCCGGTCGGCGGCTTCATCACCACCTACGCGACCTGGCATTGGATTTTTCTCATCAACGTGCCGATCGGGCTCGCCGGCATCGTACTCGCCACCCGCTACATCGCCGACGTGCGCGCCGAAGAGCATGAGCGCTTCGATCTGGTCGGCATGGCGTTGGCCGGCCTCGGCATCGCCGGCGTCGCCTTCGGCTTCTCCGTGCTGGGGCTGAATTACCTGCCCTGGATCGTGGTCGTTGCGCTGATCGGCGGCGGCGTGTGCTTCATCGCGGCCTATCTCGTTCACGCCCGGCACATGGACAACCCGGCGCTCGATCTGACGCTGTTTCGCGTGCCGACTTTTTTCGCCAGCGTGGTCGGCGGCTTCATCTTCCGCCTCGGCTTGGGCGCGCTGCCGTTCCTACTGCCGCTGATGCTGCAGGTCGGCTTCGGCATGACGCCGTTTCAATCCGGCATGATCACCTTCGCCACCGCGCTCGGCGCCATCGGCATGAAGTGGGCGACGACGACCATCCTGCGCCGCTTCGGCTTTCGCACCATCCTTGTCGTTAACGCCGTGATCAGTTCCGCATTCCTCGCCGCCTGCGCCGGCTTCACGCAGACGACGCCGGTGGCGATCATGGTGACGCTGCTGCTGGTCGGCGGTTTCTTCCGCTCGCTGCAATTCACCAGCATCAATTCCATCGCCTATGCCGACGTCGAGCCGCGCCGGGTCAGCCGCGCGACCGCGCTGGTCAGCGTCGCCCAGCAATTGGCGATCTCCACGGGGGTGGCGCTGGGCGCGCTGGCGGTGGAACTCACGGTCCATTTCAAGGGCGACGGCGCCTTGCAAGCGAACGATTTCCCGCCGGCTTTTCTGGCGGTCGCCGCCATCTCGCTGCTGTCGGTGTTCATTTTCCTGCGGCTTTCGCCGCATGCCGGCGCGGAAATGGCCAACCGGCTTCCGCCGCCGAGCGAAACCTCGGATCAGCGAGTGGGTTGAAGGCCTTAAGCGGCCACCGCGATTAACCTAAAGCGCCCTTAGCCTTAGACAAGCTGTTGGTGCGCAAGGTATTTTCGCATCATCATTTCATCATATTTACCGTGCGGGGTGCGGCTGGATGCCTAACATCCGTTTTGCTTGGCTCGCAGCAACAGTGTCTCTGTCCGCGCTCGCCGCGGCGACGATTGCTTTGAGCGATGCGCGCGCGCAATCCCCGGCCGCGCGGGTTTGCAGCCTGCAAACCGAGAAGCTTGCGGCCGAGCGAATCGCTGCCTGCACGCGCATACTCGAGGGCGGCCGCCTGCATGGCAAAGACGCCGGCGTCGTTTATGCACAACGCGGCGCCGCCTATCTCGATCGCAACAACATCGCCAATGCGATCGCCGATCTCAATCTTGCCGTGAACCTGGCGCCGGATTTTGCGCCGGCCTACCGCAACCGCGGCAACGCCTGGTATGCGCGCGGCAGTTACGCCAAGGCCGCAGCCGATTACGACGCCGCCATCAAGCTCGATCCGCAATCGGCGGCGGCCTATGTGAGCCGCGCCGGCGTGCGGCGCGACCTCGGCAACCTGAAGGGGGCGCTGGAGGATTTTCAAAAAGCCATCGATCTCGGCGCCAACGATGCCAAGCTCTATGCCGGCCGGGGCCGGGTTTACATGCGCCAGCACGACGTCACGCGCGCCATCGCCGATTTCGATCACGCCGTGCGGCTGGCGCCGAGTGCCGACAATTTCATGCAATTGGCAAAGGCGCACGAAGTGGCGGGCGGCCTCGATCAAGCGCTGCGCGATTACCGCGACGCCGTCATGATCGATCCGAAACGAATTGACGCCTATACCGGGCAGGCCGACATCTGGCGCAAGAAAAGCGATTTCGACAAAGCCATCGCCGCCTACGATCGCGCCATAGCCGCCGATCAAAATCAGCCGGCCAGCTACAAGTTGCGCGCCGAAACCTACGCGGCCAAGGGCGATCGCAAACACGCTTTGGCCGACTTCGACCGGGCGCTCAAGCTGAGCTGGAGCGTCGGCCTGCTGAAGGCGCGCGCAGCTTTGCGTCTCGCGGACGGCGACATCGACGGCGCCACCAGCGACGCCGAGGCCATGCTCAAGCTGGCGCCCGGCAATGCCGATGCCATTGCCTTGCGCGAGAGCATCACGGCACAGCAGAAAAAAAATATCGCGGCGCGCGAAGCCCCGGTGCCGGCTCACAGCGAAGCAACGGTCGCGCCGGCGCCCAAACCCGCGCTCAAGCCGGTACCGAAGCCTGAAGCCAAGCCCCTTCCCGCGCCCAAGGCGGAAACGAAAGTCGTCGCGCCCAAGGTGGAACCCAAGGTGGAACCCAAGGTCGCTGCACCGAAGGCTGACACGACGGTTGCCGCGGCCAAGCCTGCGGCCAAGCCCCCCATCGCTCCCAAAGCGGACGCCAAGGTCGCCGCCCCGAAGGTCGAAACGAAAGCCGTCGCACCCAAGGTGGCCGACAGGCTTCCCGCGCCCAAGGTTGAGCCTCCGGTTGCCGCACAGAAATCGGACACCAAGGTTGCCGAGCCGAAAAAGTCCGAGGCCATTGCGAAAGCCGACGTGCAGAAGGCCGCGCCGGCCAAAATTGTGGAACCTCCCGTGCGCGTTCCTCCGGTTCGCGGCAAGGCGGCGACGGCAAGCCCGCCGCATGAACAGCCGGCCGCCAAGGACAAAGACCACGAAGCCGCCGCGCGGGGGAGCAAACACAACGAGCGCGCGCATCGGACGCACCGGCGCGTGGCGCACCGCTCAAAGCACCGGGTCTACATCGCAGCGCCGCGTACGCTGTACTACCGCGCCGGCGCCTACGATGTCGTGCGCGGCCGGCACGGTTACGCGCTGCAGCGCCGCGGCTCGTTGAGCGATATCTTCGAGTAATTCGTCAGCCGCGAAAGCCGGTCGCCAGCAGATAAAGCTCCGCCGAATCGGCACGGCTCGCCGCGGGCTTTAAGTGTTTTACGTTTGCGTAGTCGCGTTTGAGGCCCGCCAAGAGCGTCGCTTCGGTGCCGCCCTGCAGCACCTTGGCGAGAAAGGCGCCGCCGGGTTTGAGCACCTCGCGGGCAAAGTCGGCGGCGGCCTCGACCAGCGCCATGATTTTCAGATGATCGGTCCTGGCATGGCCGGTGGCATTCGCCGCCATGTCGGAGAGTACGAGATCGGCGGGACCGCCGAGCATCGCTTTCAACGTCTGCGCCGCCGCCGGGTCGAGAAAATCGAGTTGGACAAAATCGACGCCGGCGATCGGCTCCATCGCCAGCACGTCGATGGCCACCACGCGGCCCTTGGCGCCCACTTGCCTGGCCGCCACCTGGCTCCAGCCGCCGGGTGCGGCGCCGAGATCGATTACGCGCGCGCCTTTCTTGAGCACATGCGCCTTGTCGTCGATTTCGGAAAGCTTGAAAGCGGAGCGCGACCGGTAACCCTCGCGCTTGGCGCGCGCGACGTAAGGATCGTTGAGCTGGCGCTGCAGCCATAATTTGGACGACAGCGAACGGCTTTTGCCGCTCTTGACCCGCACCTTCAAGGCGCGCGGCGATCCGCGCTTGCCGCGCGCGGTCACGGCAAAACCGCCTCGCCGGCGCCGCCCCAGGCGCCGTCGTCGCGCATCATCTGCACCAGCATGCCCTCGCGTAAGCCGCGGTCGGCGACGCGCAGGCGCGGACAGGGAAAAGCGCGGCGGATGGCGTCGAGAATGGCGCAGCCGGCCAGCACCAGGTCGGCGCGCTCGGCGCCGATGCACGGGCTCGCCACACGGTCCTCATAACTCATGGCGAGCAGCCGCTCGATGACGCCGTCGATCTGCTGCGCATGCATCCAGCAACCGTCGACGCGGTTGCGGTCGTAGCGCTTGAGATTGAGGTGGACGCCGGCGATGGTCGTCACCGTTCCCGAGGTGCCGAGCATATGGATGCCGCGCAAGCCGCTATGGTCGCGCTTGAACGGCGCGATCAGCGCGGCAACTTCATCCACCATGGCCTCGTAGGTGTCGCGATTGACGCTATAGCCGCCGTGGCGCTCGGCCAGCGTCACCACACCGTGCGGCAATGAGATCCAGCCGCGGATTTGCGGCAGCGGCGGGCCGCCGTGGCTCTTCTGCGAGCGGTCAAGGCGCACCAGCTCGGAGGAGCCGCCGCCGATATCGAACAGCACCACGCCCTCGGCCTGCGGATCCATCAGCGGCGTGCAGCCGGTGGCGGCGAGCAGCGCCTCGGTTTCGCGATCGATGACTTCGAGCTCGAGGCCGACCTCGTCGGCGACACGGGCGCGGAAGTCGCCGCCGTTCTCCGCCGCGCGGCAGGCTTCAGTGGCGATCAGGCGGGCGCGCGTGACGCCCTTGTTCTTCATCTTGTTGCGGCAGATCGCCAGCGCCTCGATGGCGCGGGCGATGGCGGCGTCGCTCGAAGCGGCGGGAGCTGGAAACGCCCTCGCCGAGGCGGATGATACGGGAGAAGGCATCGACGACGCGGAAGCCGTTGCCGGCCGGCCGCGCCACCAGCAAGCGGCAATTATTGGTGCCGAGATCGAGCGCCGCATAGGTCGGGCCGCCGCGATCGCTGCCCAAGCTACCGTCGAGTCGTCCAGGCGACCGCCGACCCCACCGGGTCCGCGCTGGCGGCGCCCAATTCAAGGCGGGGTCGAGGCCTGGGGTATCCCCGGCCTCGCCGCTCATTTTCAAAGCCTTCCTGCCGCCCCCGGCGCGCCTCGTGAGCGCGCCTCGGTTTGCAGCGATGTTCCCTAAGATCGCGAAAAGTCTAACAGCACCCCTGTTCCGTGCAACCCTCGTGCCCGGAACCTATTCTTGTGAAAGCGGCTTTCCTGCTTTATCTCAAGGCTTCACTCCCCAAACCCCATTTTCCCGGCATGGATGACAGAACCGCTGAAATCGCCCTTTCGCTGACCAAATTCGGCATCGGCCAGCCGGTCCGCCGCAGCGAGGACCCCAAACTGGTGCGCGGCGAAGGCTGTTACGCCGACGACGTCAGCCGGCCCGGCCAGGCCTACGCCGTGCTGGTCCGCAGCAGCGAGCCGCACGGCATCATTCGTTCAATCGACACCGCAGCCGCCAAAGCCATGCCCGGCGTGCTCGCGGTCTATACCGCGGCCGATCTTGCCGGCTACGGCGGGCTCAAATGTAACCTGCCGCTGAAGAACCGCGATGGCTCGCCGATCCACTACACGCCGCGCCCGGCGCTGACCGCCGACAAAGTGCGTTTCGTCGGCGATCCCGTCGCCTGCGTCATTGCCGAAACGGTGGCGCAAGCCAAGGATGCCGCCGAGACGGTCGCCCTCGACATCGAGCCGCTGCCGGTCGTGCTCAAGCCGGCCGACGCGATCAAGCCCGGCGCGCCGCAGCTGTTCGACGCCGTGCCCAACAACCTCGCGCTCGATTTCCACTATGGCGACGCCGAGAAAGTGGCGGCGGCATTCGCCAAGGCGAAACACGTGACGCGGCTGGAAACCTCCAATCAGCGCATGGTGGTCAACGCCATGGAGCCGCGCGCCGCGATCGGCGAATTCGACGCCCAGACCGGCAAGTGGACGCTGCATTCCACCAGCCAGGGCGTGCACGCGATGAAGACCACGCTGATGGAAATTCTCGGCGCGCCGGCCGACAAGGTGCGCGTCATCACCGGGCAGATCGGCGGCTCCTTCGGCATGAAGTCCGCGGTCTACCCGGAATACATCTGCATCCTGCACGGCGCCCGCGCGCTTGGCCGCCCGGTGAAATGGACGGACGAGCGCTCCGGCAGTTTCCTGTCGGATCAGCACGGCCGCGCCCAGGACATGACGATCGAGATCGCGTTCGACGAGAACGCGCACATCCTGGCGCTCAGGCTCAGCGGCTACGGCAACATGGGCGGCTATCTGTCGCAATTCGGCGCCTTGCTGTCGACCGGCAACCAGGTCAAGAACATCGCGTCGCTTTACCGCACGCCGATGATCGAAGTGGCGACCAAATGCGTCTTCACCAACACCGTGCATGTGTCCGCCTATCGCGGCGCCGGCCGGCCCGAGGGCAACTATTACGTCGAGCGCGCGCTCGATGTCGCGGCGGGCGAACTCGGCATCGACCGCATCGAATTGCGCAAGCGCAACATGATCCGCAAAAGCGATCTACCGTTCGCCGCCGCATCCGGCGTCACCTATGACTGCGGCGATTTCCTCGGCGTGCTCAAGCAGGCTTTGGAGATGGCCGACTACGCCGGCTTCAAGAAGCGCAAACGCGACAGCAAGAAAAACGGCAGGCTGCGCGGTTTCGGCGTCGGCTGTTATTGCGAAGTGACCGCCGGCGGCGGCAAGGAGCTGGGCGCCATCCATTTCGACGCCGACGGCATGGTGACCGTCATCAGCGGCACGATGGACTTCGGCATGGGCCATGCCACGACCTACGCGCAGATGCTCACCGACATGCTCGGCATCCCCTTCGAGCGCATCCGCCTGGTCGAGGGCGACAGCGACCGCATGGCCTACGGCAACGGCTCGGGCGGCTCACGCTCGGTGATGTTTGCCGGCACGGCGCTCAGCGAGTCATCGAAGATCGTGATCGAGCGCGGTAAGCAGATTGCCTCCTATGTGCTGGAAGCTTCCGCCGGCGATATCGAATTCAAATCCGGCCGCTTCGTCATCGCCGGCACCGACCGCTCGATCGGTCTGCTCGATCTGGCCGCCAAGCTGCGGTCCGGGCTGAAGCTCCCGGAGGGCGTGCCGAATTCGCTCGATGTCGATCACGTCGGCGACAATCCCGTCCCCTTCGCCTTTCCCAACGGCTGCCATATCGCCGAAGTGGAGGTCGACCCGCAGACCGGCCATGCCCAGGTGGTGCGCTATTCCGCGGTCAACGATCTCGGCACCGTGGTCAACCCGCTGCTGGTGGAAGGCCAGATCCAGGGCGGCGTGATGCAGGGCCTCGGTCAGGTGCTGCTGGAACAGGCGGTCTACGACAATGACGGCCAGTTGGTTACCGGCTCGTTCATGGACTACGCCATGCCGCGCGCGCACGACGCGCCGATGATCGAGGTCGGTCACCATCCGGTGCCGACCAAGGGCAATCCGATCGGCGCCAAAGGTTGCGGCGAAGCCGGCACTTCCGGTGGATTGCCCGCTGTCGCCAATGCGGTGATCGACGCGCTGTCGGATCTGGGCATTCGGCATCTGGAAATGCCGATGACGCCGTCGCGCATATGGCAGGCGATTGAAAGCGCCAAAGCCACCGCAAAATAAAAACGGGGCCATCGTTGCCGATCGCCCCGCTTTCGAACTCGATCGAACGCGGCTCAGGCCGGGCCCGGCAGTTTCACGTTCTTGAGCGGCAGAGTGCGCGCGCGCACGCCGGTCGCCGCGAACACCGCGTTGGCGACCGCCGGCGCGGTCGCCGCCGTGCCGGGCTCGCCGATGCCGCCCCATTTCTTGCCGCCGGACAGCGCCAGATAAACTTCGATCTTGGGCGCGTCGGCCAGGCGCACGACTTCGTATTCGTCGAAATTGCCCTGCACGACCTGGCCGTCCTTGATCGTGATCTCGCCGTAGAGCGCCGCGGAGAGCCCGTAGATCACGCCGCTCTGGATTTGCGCTTCGACGATTCCCGGGTTGACCACGTGGCCGCAATCGACCGCGGCAACGACGCGGTCGACTTTGACCTCGCCTTTCTGGCTGACTGTCACTTCGGCGACCTGGCCGATGATGGTGCCGTAACATTCGTGGATGGCGATGCCGCGACCGCGGCCGGCGCCAAGCGGTTTACCCCAGTCGCTCTTCTCGGCGAGCTTGTCGAGCACGCCGATGAAGTCCGCCCGGTGCGAGAGCAGCGTGCGGCGGAACTTGTAACCGTCCTGGCCCGCGGCGTGCGCGAGTTCGTCGACATAGCTTTCCATGAAGAAGGCATTCTGCGAGGAGCCGACCGAGCGCCAGAACATCACCGGCACATGCGTGTTCTTCAGCATGCAGCCGACGCGGATATTCGGGATTTGGTAGCTGGTGGTGGCAAAGCCCTCCACCGCCTGCGCTTCGACCCCGTTCTCCACTTTGCTGATGCCGACCGAACGCATGATCGAACCGACGGCAATGCGGGCGTCGAAGGCCGTCGGCAGCCCGTCGGCGCCGAGCGCTGCTTTCAGGCGCACGGCGGCCTGCGGCCGGTAGCGGTCGTGACGCATGTCCTCTTCGCGCGTCCACACCAGCTTCACCGGCTTGCCGACCTGCTTGGCGACCAAAATCGCCTGGCGCATTTCGTCATTGGCCGAGCGGCGGCCGAAACCACCGCCGAGGAAGCAATTGTGGATGACGATTTGCTCCGGCTTCAGGCCGGAAGCAGCCGCAGCCTGGCGGATCGAGCCCATCGGCGACTGGGTGCCCAGCCAGACCTCGAGCTTGTCGGCCTCCAAGCGCACCGTGGCGTTGAGCGGCTCCATGGTGGCATGTGCCAGATGGGGGGCCTCATAGACGGCTTCGACCACCTTGCCGCCTTTGGCGAAAGCGTCATCGACATTGCCGTCGTTGCGCGCGTTCACCATTGGACCGTCGAGCGTGTCGCGGTAGAGCTTGGCGAATTGGGCGCTATCGGTTGCGCCCGCCGCGCCGACATCCCATTCCGGCTTGAGCAGCGCCAGCGCTTCGCTGGCGCGCCAGAAGCGGTCGGCAATGACGGCGACGGCGTTGTCGAGCTTGACCACCTGTTGCACGCCGCGCCGGCCTTTGACCGGGAACTCGTCCACGCTTTTGAGTTTACCGCCGAACACCGGACAGGCGGCAATCGCCGCATAGACCATGCCGGGGATTTGCGTATCGATGGCGAACTTGGCTGAGCCATTGATCTTGACCGGCGTATCGAGGCGGGCAAGCGCCTTGCCGATCAGCTTGAACTGCTCCGGCGTGCGGATCGCCGGTTCTTTGTCAAGTTTGATCGCCGCCGCCTCGGCGGCGAGCGCGCCGTAATCGAGGCTGCGGCCGGAGGCTTTGTGCACGACCTTGCTGTTGGCCGCTTCGCATTCGGCTTCCGCCACGTTCCAGCGTTTGGCCGCGGCGGCGATGAGGCGCACGCGCGCGCTGGCGCCGGCCTGCAGCAGCATCTGCCAGGAGCTGCGCACGCCGCGGCTGCCGACGGTCGCCATCGGGCCGTAGACGTTATGGTCGCGCAAATTGCGCGCGGGCGAAGCATATTCGACTTTCACCTTCGACCAGTCGCATTCCAGCTCCTCGGCGACGATCATCGGCAGCGCGGTGATGGCGCCCTGCCCCATTTCATTGTGCGGCGAGCGGATCAAAATGCCGCCGTCCGGGTCGATCACGAGGAAAGCGTTGATCTCGCCCGGTGTCGCGCCTTCGACGCCAAAGGGCTGCGCTGCGATGCTCGCGGCGTCCGCCATACCGGGCAGCGCCACGCTAATGGCCAAACCGCCGGCAAGGCTCGCCGAACTGACGACGAACTGGCGGCGGCTGATGGATGTAATCGCGTTCATGGTTGCCTCCCCCTTACGTCTTCATCAGCGCCGCGGCGCGATGGATCGCGCGGCGAATGCGGACGTAGGTGCCGCAGCGGCAGATATTGGTGAGATTGCTATCGATGTCGGCATCGCTCGGGCTCGGGTGCTCTTTCAGGAACGCCACCGCCGCCATGATCTGCCCGGACTGGCAATAGCCGCATTGCGGCACGTCTTCCGCCAGCCAAGCCTGCTGCACCGGATGCTTGCTGTCGGCCGACAGCCCTTCGATGGTGGTGATCGACTTGCCGGCGACGTCGCCGACGATGAGGCCGCACGAGCGCACCGCCTCGCCGTTCACGTGCACGGTGCAGGCGCCGCATTGCGCGATGCCGCAGCCGAATTTCGTGCCGGTCAACCCGATCTCGTCGCGGATGACCCAGAGCAGCGGCGTCTCCGGCTCAACATCGAGCTGATGCGCCGTTCCATTGACGGTTATGGAAATCATGACGTTTCCCGATGGCGCCTTATCGCGCACGGCGATCGGTCGGCGCCCTCGACCGTAGCCGCCGGAAGCGTTGTTGAACGGGACACTAGCACCGCGCGGCCCGTCCCTGTTTCACAGATGCTTGTATTTACGCTGATTTTATGGGCGCAGAGCCGTCAATTCCCGCCGGCGGCCCGCGCCCGGTTGCGCATGGCCAACCCACTGGAAATGCACTGGATTGGCGCAGGCTGGCGGGCCATAGTCCGCCCCCTGCCGGAACTTTCCCATGAGTCAGGCGACCGAAACTTTGGGGCTCAAGCCCGCGTCCACGAACCGCATCGTCGGCGCGGTGAGCGCGGCGCATTTCGTCTCGCATTACTACATCCTGCTGCTGGCGCCGCTGCTGCCGTTCGTGCGCGCGGATTATGGCGTGAGCTACACCGAAATCGGCTTTGCCTTTGCCGCTTTCAATACGGTCTCGGCCGTGCTGCAGACGCCGGCCGGCTTCCTGGTCGACCGGCTGGGGGCGCGCATTTTGCTGGTTGCCGCGCTGTTGATCGGCGCCGCCGCCTTCGCCGTCGCCGGGCTTGTCAATTCGTTCTGGATGCTGGTTGCGATGTTCGCGCTCGCCGGGGTCGGCAACGCGGTCTATCACCCGGCCGATTACGCGCTGCTCTCGCATCACGTGCCGGCGAAGCAGACCGGCGGCGCCTATTCGGTGCACACTTTCGCCGGCATGCTCGGCTCGGCGGTGGCCCCGGCAAGCCTCCTGATGATGCAAAGCCTGTGGGGCTGGCGCGGCGCTTTTGTTGCTTCTGGTGTTCTTGGTGTTGTTGTTGCTGCATTCATCCTCACCGTTCGCGAAAATGCCGTCGAACCGCATCCGGCTGCGGCGGCGCGCGCCGGGGCCGATAATGGAAACTGGCGGCTGCTGACCTCGGCGCCGATTCTGCTCAATCTGTTGTTCTTTATGCTGTTGGCGATGATGAGCGGCGCCATCTACAACTACTCTGTCGTCGCGCTCGGGGTCCTTTATGGAACGCCGGTGAGCACGGCCAACATCGCCCTGACGTGCTTTCTGCTGCTGTCGGCCGGCGGCGTATTGATCGGCGGCCTGGTGGCGGGCCGCACCACACGCCACGGCATGGTGGCGACGCTCAGTCTGGTGGCCATCGCGCTGATCGCGGCGCTCATCGCCAATGTCGATCTCGGAACGCTGCTGCTGATCGCGGCGATGACGGTCACGGGCTTCTTCTTCGGGCTGATGATGCCCTCACGCGACATGATCGTGCGCGAAGTCACCCCGCCCGGCTCCTTCGGCAAGGTGTTCGGCTTCGTCACCACGGGCTTTAATATCGGCGGCATCGTTTCGCCGCTGATCTTCGGCGCGGTCATGGACCACGGCAGCCCGCGCTTGGTTTTCCTGCTGGTGGTCGTCTTCAGCCTGATCGCCATTGTCACGGTGGCGACGCGGCCGCGACCTACGGCCTGACCGAGCCCCTGCCGCAATGCGCCGTGGACTTGTCAAAGCAGCCGAATTGCCCCATGTCAGGGGCCTTCCGGCTTAAGCGGCCGCGGCTATTGCGGCCGCCGCCCGGCCTTGCTGGGGGATAGTTCAACGGTAGAACTGCGGACTCTGACTCCGTCAATCTAGGTTCGAATCCTAGTCCCCCAGCCATCGCGCAATTTTCGCCAATCGAAACCGTCTCTGTTCCTCGCGCCTGCCCCGTCGACATGGGGCTAGGCAACATTCGCTTTGTGGATCATCCTTACCCGCCGGGTGCCGCCCAAAAAAAACAAAAACGGCGCCTGTTCAACTCGGGGATAGGGAGAAACGCCGTGGCTCAAACCATAGAGGCCTTTGTCGGCAATGCGCTCGACGATGCAAAGATATCGCCGCTGCATCAAAGAGTAATCGCGCTTATCGCGGCAGGATATTTCTTCGACGTCATCGACTTTACGGTCTTCGGCTCGCTCGTTCCGTTCATCCTGCAATCCAAATTCGCGACCGGCGCCGAAGTCGCGGCGGTCGGCAGCGCCACCATCTTCGGAATGTTCATCGGCACCGCCGGCCAAGGCCAATTCAGCGACCGCTTCGGCCGCCGATTCATCTATCAATTCAACTTGCTCCTTTTCGGTGTGTTTACGATCTTGGGCGCGTTGGCGCCGAGCGTCACATTGCTGGTCATTTGCCGTTTCATCGCCGGGCTCGGCCTCGGCGCCGAACAGCCGCTCGCTTTCGCCTATGCCGGCGAATATTCGCCCAAGCGCATCCGCGGACGCATCCTCGCCATCGTGCACTTCATCGGCGGCGCCTGCGTGTGGCCGATCGGGACCGCATTGGTCCTTCTTTTCGGCAGCACGCTCGCTTCGCCTGACCATGCGTGGCGCGGCGTCTGGCTGGTCGTGGGTATCGGCGCGCTGATCGTCTGGGTGTTCCGCTTCACGTTGCCGGAGTTGCCGCGCTATCTGGCCACCCACGGCCGGGGCCAAGACGCGTTGAACGTGCTGGGCAGACTCGGGATTACCACGCCGCCGCTCAACACGCTCTCGACCGACGCCGCCAGCGACACCAAGAGCGATCCGTTCGGCGTCGTCTTCCGCATGTTCCCGAAGCGCGTCATCGCCGGCATGATTTGCTTCACGGCGTTCTTCGGCGTGGCGATCGGTCTCGGCGCCTGGCTACCGAACATGATGAACGCCAAGGGCTTCACCGTTACCAAGTCGCTGCAATACGTGCTGGCGATGAACTTCGCGGTGCCGTGCGCGAGTATCTTCATGATGTACGCGCTCGATAAATGGGGCCGCAAGATCACGTCGGTCTGCGCCTTCATCGGCGCCGGTATCATGGCGGTGATATTCGGCAGCGCGGGGACCCCGATCCAGCTCATGGTCGCCGGCTTCATCATGGTGTTCTTTGTCCAGGTTGCCGGCAATTCGATGCAGATCTTTGCCTCCGAAGTGTTCCCGACCAACGCGCGGGCATCCGGCTTCGGTTGGGCATCGGGCGTCGGCCGCCTGGCGACCGCGTTCATCATGCCGACGATTTTGTGGGTGCAGAATGGTTGGGGCCTGACGACGGTGTTCGTCTGCCTCGCCATCCTTCTATTGATCGCTGCCGCGTCAGTGACCCAGCTTGGCCCCGAGGCCAAGCAGAAGGGGCTCGATGAAATCGCTCCGCCGACCGGCTGACGGCTAAACAAACCGATACGAGGCCCGGTTCGGCAAAGCGCCGGGTCGGGCCTCGCGGTTTGATGACGATGGATTGAATGGCATTGACCGAGCTTGCGGCGGCGACGTACTCCCCGAATATCCGCTTCCTGTCGCGTTGCGACCAAGGCGGCCGCCCCGACGGCGTGCAGGTCATCGTCGCCAAAGGTCATGCCTTCATTGGGCACATGTTCAGCGACGGCTTTTCCGTCATCGACGTGCGCGATCCGCTGCGCCCGAAGACGGTCGCCTTCGTCGCCGCGCCGAAAAACACCCGCTCGCATCATCTGCAGATCCACGGGGACATTCTGCTCGCCGTCAACGGCCCGAATATCTGGGCGATGCAGCAATATGCCAGCCAGCAGGACTATTACGCCAAGTCGCTCGCCGACTCGCTGCAAACCGAGCAGCCGTTCGGCGCGGGCCTACGCATCTTCGACATTTCCAAACCGGCGGCCCCGCGCGAAATCTCATCCCTGCATATCCCCGGCTTCGGCGCGCATCGCATCTGGTGGGTGGGCGGACAGTACGCCTATGTTTCGGTGCATTTCGACGGCTTCATCGATCACGCTTTGGCCGTGGTCGATGTCTCCGATCCGGAAAACCCGGTGCTTGCCGGCCGCTGGTGGCTGCCGGGAATGAATCGCGCCGCCGGTGAGACGCCGCCTGCTTCCTTCGGCAAACGCACCGCGCTGCATCATCTGATCAGCGCCGGCAATCTAGGCTTCGCCGCCTGGCGCGACGGAGGTTTTACCATTCACGATTTGAGCGATCCGCCAAATCCGAAGCTGATCAGCCATCGGAATTACGCGCCGCCCTTTGGCGGCGGCGCCCACACGCCATTGCCGCTGCCCAATCGCAAGCTGCTGGTGCTCGCCGACGAGGCGACCTCAGCGAACTGCGCCAATGGGCTCGCCTATACCTGGCTGATCGATGTTCGCGAGCCGGCAAATCCGGTCTCGATCGCAACGCTGCCGACGCCCGCGGAGGAAGATTTCTGCAAAAAGGGCGCCAAATTCGGCCCGCATAACTTGCATGAGAACCGCCCCGGCTCGCTGCAAAGCGAAAACATCGTTTTTGCCACCTACCACAACGCGGGCCTGCGGATTTACGACCTGCGCGATCCGTTTCAGCCGAAGCAGATCGGCTATTTCGTGCCGCCGCCGCCGGAAAAAATCGTCGACCAGCGGCCGAACCCGGCGCGCGTCATCCAGTCCTGCGACGTGTTTGTCGATACCAGCGGCGTGATGTACCTGACTGACACCAATGCGGGGCTTTACATCCTGCAATACGAGGGACAATGACTGAAAAATTCGGCCGGCTGGCTTTGCATATGTGGACGATCGACACCACGCCGCTGAACGTCGCGCTCGATGCCGCCAAACGAGGCGGCTTCGACGCGGTTGAATTGCGCCGCACCGATTTCAAGCGCTGCTTCGATGCCGGCATGAGCAACGATCAAGTCCTCGATCTCATCAAGAACAGCGGCATTCCGGTCGGCGTGCTCGGCGTCGAATATGGCTGGCTGTTCGCCGCCGGCGAGGAGAGCAAGCGGCTGTTCAAGGTGTTCCGTGAATTTTGCGAGAACGCGGCCGCGCTCGGCTGCGCCATGCTGATGAGCGCCCCGGGCCAGATCAGCGGGCCCATTCCGCAGGCGATCAAATATCTCAAGGACGCCGGCGATATCGCCGCCGAATACAAATTGAAGCTGGCGATCGAATTCAATTCGCAGCACGACGTGCTCAACAGCCTTGCCGTGCTGACCGAGTTGATCGAAGGCGCCGACAAGCCGAATTGCGGCTATCTGATCGACGCCTATCATTTCACCCGCAGCGGCGCCGGCGGGCGCGGCTTCGAAAATGTGCCGGCGGACAAGATCTACTGCTTTCAGTACAGCGATGTGCCACCGAATCCGTCGGTCGGCGTGCGGCGGCCGACCGATCGGCTGGCGCCGGGCAAGGGTATCGTCAAATGGCGCGAGATGCTCGGGCTGTTGGCGGAAAAAGGCTATACCGGCTATCTCTCTTATGAGGCGCCCAATCCGGAATTGTGGGCGCGCTCGCCCTACGACGTCGCGCGCGAGGGCGTCGAGCTCACCAGGAAATTATTGCGCGACGCTGTTTCGAATTACGTCAATTGAGGTTGCCATGGCAGAACAAGAACTCCCCCTCTTTCTCGGTCTGAACGATAAGACCATCACCGACATCCCGAAGACGGTCGAGAAGCAGCGCTATATGACATCGGTCGCGCCCCAGGCCGCCAATCCCGGCAAATGGGTCGAACAGCCGCGCATGCCGATCCCCACCGGCGAGCACGCCGTGATCGAATGCGGGGGCAAGATCTATTCTATCGCCGGCTATGCCAAGCACCGCGTCGACGGCAACTTCACGCAAGTTTACGATCCGGCGGCCAAGAGCTGGACGCTGAAGGCGGAATTCCCGCTTCGCTGCAACCACGTCGCCGGCACCTCAATCGGGACGAAAATCTACACGTTCGGCGGCTTTGTCGAGCAGAACCGCTGCCCGCATTCGAAATGCTTCGTCTACGATACGGCGACCGACCAGTGGGACTCGATCGCGCCGCTGTCGCGGCCGCGCGGCGCGATTTCAGCGATCGCGCTGGATGGTAAGATCCACCTGCTGGGCGGCCGCGATGTGCGCTCGGTCGAATGGCATGAAGTTTACGATCCGGCGACTAATAAATACGCGGACCGCGCCAATATGCGCGGCTCGACCGGCACGCAGCCTTTCGTCGGCCAACGCGACCATATGGGTGTCGCGGTGGTCGACGGAAAAATCCACGCCATAGCCGGCCGCATGGACTCTTATGACTTCAACACGTCGCTGAACGCCGTCTATGATCCTAAGGCCGATAGCTGGAGCTTCCGCGCGCCGCTGCCCACCGCGCGCAGCGGCCCTTCCTGCGTCTATATCGGCGGCAAGATCGTGGTGTTCGGCGGCGAGGCCACCGGCAGGGTGTTCGGCACCAACGAAATTTACGACCCCAAGACCGACGCTTGGGAGGCCGGCACACTCATGGCCATCCCGCGCCATGGGCTGCATGGGTCGACCTGCGCGGTGATCGGCAACATGGTGCACGTGCCGGGCGGCGGCCCGGTACCCGGCGGCCAGGTGCAAGGCGCCTATCACGACGCCTTCACGTTCGGCTAGGCACGCTTCACGGCTTGCCCCGACGATCGATGTGGAGTAGTCCCACCGCATCAACGACCTGATCGCGAGGTCATCTCGCGGTTTCAACCTTTGCCGACAGGCGGACGTTTTTCTGCGCGCTGAGGTTGCGCCGCCGCTCCCGGCCATTGGCATTGATGCACGGTTTGCATGCGACCCTTTGATTTCAGAACGCGCGGCGTCGGCCTTCTCGGACTGTCATTGCTCGCGCTTGTGGTCGGCGTCATCACCGGATTTGGCGCGGTCGCCTTCCGCGCCTTGATCGGCCTCATCCATAACGTCGCCTTCCTCGGCTCATTTTCGATCTTTTACGATGCCAATCAGTTCACGCCGGCGAGCCCATGGGGGCCCTTCATCATCCTGGTGCCGGCGATCGGCGGACTGGTCGTGGTGTTCCTCGTCGACAATTTCGCGCCGGAAGCGCGCGGCCACGGCGTGCCCGAAGTGCTGGACGCGATCTACTATAAAGAGGGCAAAATCCGCCCCGTGGTCGCGGCGATCAAATCGCTGGCCTCGGCCTTTTCCATTGGCACCGGCGCGGCGGTCGGGCGCGAAGGGCCGATCATCCAGATCGGCGCAACGCTCGGCTCCTCGCTCGGACAAGCCATCCACATGGTGCCGTGGCAGCGCATCACGCTGGTCGCCGCCGGCGCCGGCGCCGGCATCGCGGCCACGTTCAACACGCCGATCGGCGGCGTGATGTTCGCCATCGAACTCATGTTGCCCGAGTTGAGCGCGCGCACCTTCCTGCCGGTGGCGCTGGCGACCGGCGCCGCCACCTTCGTCGGCCGCATTTTCCTGGGGCTGCAGCCGGCCTTCGTGGTGCCGTCGGCGCTTTACCTCCACACCGAACAACCGCCGCTGCAGGCTTTGCTGCTGTTTGCCCTGCTCGGCGCGCTGATCGGCGTCGCCGCGACCGCATTTATCCGCGGTCTGGTGTTTGCCGAAGACCTCTTCCCGAAAATCAAGAACCCCTACCTGCGCCATGTCATCGGCATGTTGATGGTCGGCGGCTTGATGTACGGGTTGTTCTATTACCAGGGACACTATTTCGTCGAAGGCGTCGGCTACGCGACCATTCAGGCGATCCTCGAAAACAATCTCACCAGCTTCGCACTGTTGCTCGGGTTGTTTGCCGCCAAGCTGTTCGCGACCAATGTCAGCCTTGGCTCCGGCGCCTCCGGCGGCATCTTCTCACCCTCGCTGTTCATGGGCGCAACGCTCGGCGCCGCTTTCGGCGGTTTCATCACCATGATCGGCCCGGTGCACGGGGTCGATCCGGTCACCTGCGCCATCATCGGCATGGCCGCCATGGTCGGCGGCGGCACCGGCGCCGCGATGACCGCGGTCACCATGATCTTCGAAATGACCCGCGACTACGACATCATCATGCCGATCATCGTCGCGGTGGCGCTGAGCATCGGCATCCGCCGGCTGCTCTCGCGCGAGAACATCTACACGGTCAAACTGGTGACACGCGGTCATGTCATCCCCAAAGCGCTGCACGCCAACATGTTTCTGGTGCGCCACGCCGAAGAGGTGATGGACCGCGACGTCCTGGTGCTGCCGGCGGATACCGATTTCGCCGCCTTCCTGCGCGAGACCTCGGCCGGCGGCTTTAAGCATATCGTGGTGACACGCGACGACCGCATCATCGGCGTGCTGCGCGTCAACACCGAACTGCGGCTGGGGCTGGAAGGCGCCTATTCCGGGGTGTTGCTCGGCGACATCGCGCAGAAGAATTTCACCGTCGCGCGCGCCAGCGACGTCGTCTTCGACGTGGTCGACCGCATGTGGCGGCGCGGCGCCAGCATGGCCATTGTCACCAAAGGCAGCGGCCGCACGCCGCGCGGCGTCAACGTCATCGGCATGATTTCCAAAGAGCATATCGCCGATTCGGTCGCCGACAGCGTGCGCCCCTATAGCAATGAGCCGGTTGAGCCGGATCAGCCCAAGTAGATCGGCGCACAACGAAATGCCGCGACCGCCTGGAAAGGGCGGCCGCGGATTTGTTTCGCTGGCGAAATCGCGACGCTGTGCGAGAACCGCGGCTAGCTAGCGCGCCGGGTGCAGTTCAAGTCCGGTGACGCCGACCGCCACATTGAGGCCGGTCTGCCCCTGCACCGACACCGGCTGCAGCGCAACGGTGCGGGCCGAGCCGCCGACCAGGACATTAGCGCCGAGACCGGCGCCGACCGTCGCCTCGGCGCTGGCGCCGGAGTAGTGGCCCGCCAGGGCGCCGAAACGCCGTGTCGTCGGCGCATAGACCGACCAGATCATCTCGCCGCCGGACGTCGCGCCGACATCGAGCCCGAATTTCGAGATCGAGCCGACGTAGACCTCGCTCGGCCCCTGCGTGGACGGCGTGAACATGCAGCTCACTTCTTTTTTCGACGCAATGATGAGGCCGATGCCGCCGGAAATATCGCAGCTCAAGGTTCCGACCTTGGTGCGCTGCGCGTGCTGGGCCATGGCCGTAGCGGGCAAAGCCATCGCCGCGGCAACGGCGAAGCTCGCCAATGCGGTTAACGTTTTAGACATGCCGAACTCCCTCTCTTGATGCTGTTCGGCCTCAACGTAAGGCGCCGTAAAAAAGTTCCCCGCGCCGCGACATCGGCGGCTGCAAACTCCGGCAGAGTGAAAATTTTCTTGCCGCTCAGCGCGCGGCGAGAATCTGGCTTGCAGGAATCACGATATGACAGCGCAAGCCGTCGGGATCGAAACTCATTTTCACTTCGGCGTCGATCGCACGGGGAAGATTGCGTTCAATCACCAGACTGCCGAACCCGCGCTTGCGCCGCGCCTTCACCTTCGGCCCGAATTGCTCACGCCAATCGAGGGCGACCGCTTCACCCGGCCGATCCGGGCCCCAAGTCACCGATACGCGTCCGCCCGGCACCGAAAGCGCGCCGAATTGCTCGGCATTGATGGCGAGCTCATGCAGCGCAAGCCCGAGATTTTGCGCCGCCTCCGGCTTGAGCGCGATCGCCGGACCTTCGGCCGAGACCTGCTCTTGGTCGCGGTCGAAATAGGTAGAGAGTTGGGATTGGATCAACTCACGCAACGAGGCGCCATGCCAGCTTTCGCGGATCAAAAGGTCATGCGAAGCCGCCAGCCCCTGCAGCCGCGCGCCGAACTGGCCGAGAAATCCGTCGATCGAGCCGGAATAGCGCGCGGTCTGCCGCGCCATCGCCTGGATCACCGCCAGCAGGTTTTTCGAGCGATGCGTCAACTCGCGCATCAGCAAGCGCAAATGCGCTTCGCCCTCCTTGCGTTCGGTGACGTCGACCGAGGCGCAAGTCAAGCCGACGATGGCGCCGGCTTCGTTGCGTAGCGGCTCGATATGCAAATCGTGCCAGCGCCGGTCGGGCCCATCGGCGATGGCGACTTCCGCACGGCGCGATTCGCCACTCGCGAGTGCCTCGCGCTTGAGGGCGACAATGGCGGCCGCGCTGTCCGCCGGCAAAATCTCCTCGTCGTTATGGCCGAGAATCTCATCAACGCCGCGACCCAGCATCGTATCGCTGATCGACGTGTAACGCAGATTGCGGTCCTGCGTGTAAACGGTCACGTGCGACCCGCGCAGCGCCGTTTCATAGCGCACGAAGCGCGCGCGCAAGAGACTGAGCTCCGCGCCTTTTGCCTCGAGCTGCGCTTCAAGCTGCCCGTATTGCCGCTGCAGCCTGGCCAGTTCTTCCGCCTCCGATAGTTCGCGTGCCATGGCGGTACGATGTCTCATCTTTCTATGCAATGAACGCAGCCATCGCGCGGTCTGTCAACAAAACGGACCATTGGGCGTTGCCCGCTGAGTTGAAAGTCACAAAACTTTGAGATGGAACTCTTCACTACGGGTTCGCGTTGTGTTGAGAACAACATTCGCAAAGAGGGCAAAATGAGCACGCGTGCCAAAACCGCTGTCGCCGATGAAATAGCGGCCATCGAGGATTTGATGAGTGATTTGGAAAAACGGCTGAACCGGCTATCCAGCGTCGGTAAGCGCGAAGCATCGGGAGCGGCGAGCGATGTCGGCGATTTCGTCAGTGAGGCGTTGGCGCGGATCAAGGACCGCGTGCGGGAAACCGCCAGCGATGCGAGCCACTCGGTCGCCGACGAGGTGTCGCGCCTGGGTACCGACGCCTTCAAGAAACTGACCGATGAGGTCGAGAACCGGCCGCTGATGATGCTGGCGGTGGCCGCCGGGGTTGGATTTCTCGCTGGCCTCGCGAACCGTCGCTAGCCCCATGCGGCTCGACCAGATCGCCTCGGTTGCTGCCGACCATCTGCTCGGCTGGCTGATCAAACGCGCCTTGGCGGCCGCGGCGATAGTGATTTTCGCACTGGTTGCGATCTATCACTTCACGGCGGCCGGTACTTTGGCGTTGAACGCTCAAGTCGGCGAATTGCGCGCGCAGTTGATTGTCGGTGGCGCCTACGCCGCAGCGGCGCTGGTAACGACGGTCATTCTGTGGGCGATGCGCGCCAGGCCCTCCCCCATAAGCGCGCCCGTTCCGAGCGAGAATACGCGCGAGATGCAGCTGGTCATGCTCGTCGAAGCGGTGATGCTCGGCTATTCCCTGGCCCGCAAACGCGAGCCGGCACGCTGAACGCGGTCGCATGTCAGCTCGCCCGGCGTTCGCGCCGCTTGGCGTTGCGCTCAAAGAACAAGGCTTGGCTCAACACCGCCGACACCGTCGCCGGCTGGAACGGCTTGGCGATCAGGAAGGCGGGCTCGGGGCGCTCGCCGGTCAGGAAGCGTTCCGGATAAGCAGTGATGAAGATCACCGGCACCTCGAACGAGCGCAGCAGTTCATTGACCGCATCGAGCCCCGAACTATTGTCCGCCAGTTGAATGTCGGCAAGGATAATGCCCGGCCGCTTGGCGCGGGCGAGCGCCACCGCCTCTTTGTGCGTACGCGCGACGCCGAGCACTTTGTGGCCGAGACTTTCCACCAGGCTCTCGAGATCGAGGGCGATGAAAGTCTCGTCCTCGATGATCAGGACGTCGGTGGCGATTTCGGCCGCCAGCTCGCGGCCGGAATCTTCGACCAGCTCGCGCAGCTTGGGAACGTCGATGTCCAGCACCTTAGCGGCGTCGTCTTCCGACAGCCCCTCCAGCGCCACCAGGAGAAAGGCCTGGCGCGGCATCGGTGCGATCTGGGCGAGATGCCGCTCGACCGGCCGGTCGCCTTCCCCGGCGCCGGGCTTGCCGTTGAGCGCGACAGAATTCCAAATTTTCGTGAACAGCCCGTAGAGCGCGATCCGGGTCGAGGCACCGGTCTGCAAGACCTTGGGGTCCTCAAGCAGGGCCTCCAGCGTCGCCGCGACATAGGCATCGCCCGAGGCCTGGCTGCCCGAGAGCGCCCGCGCGTAGCGGCGAAGATACGGCAAATGCTGCGCAACCGATTGAGATATTGACAAGAATCCCTCCCGAACCTGTGCCTGACCCCGAGCGGCGGCTTCACCTTGTCCCCGCCAACGTAGCGGCCATCAAAAAGTTCCATCCGGGATGGAACCATCCGTTCGGTCCAGGGTTTCTGCCTATTACCAGATAAAGGGGCCCTGCACCCGGCATTGAGACCGGGGACATGGGGGATCGGGGAACGGAATCGACCATGAATGACGGCAAGCCCATGGGGCATCAGAACCAGATGGAAACGGCGGCAAATAACACCCGCGCTAAAAAATCCGGCGCCAAACCGGCCAAGCTCAGCCGCGAGGTGCAGGGGCGTCTCGGACAGCAGTTGCGTGCGATGTACGACGACGTCGTGAACCAAGGTGTGCCGGACCGTTTCAACGACCTGATTAATCGTCTCAATTCTGATGGCGGCAAGGACGGGAAATAGCAGGCATGGACGAATCGGTCCGCAAAGCTGTTCTTGGCGCAGTGCCGAGTCTGCGCGCCTTCGCGATCTCGCTCTGCGGGAACGTGGACCGCGCGGACGACTTGGTGCAGGAAACGCTGCTACGCGCCTTAGCCAATATTGAATCGTTTCAGCCCGGCACCAATATGTCGGCTTGGCTGTTCACCATCCTGCGCAATCACTTCCGCTCGGAATATCGCAAGCGGCGGCGCGAGGTCGAGGACAGCGACGGCCATTATGCCGAAACGCTCAAGACACAGCCGGACCAGTACAGCCAGGTCGAATTCAAGGAATTTGGCCAGGCGCTGGCGCAGTTGCCCTCGGATCAACGCGAAGCGCTCATCCTGGTCGGCGCCTCCGGCTTTTCCTACGAGGAAGCCGCCGCGATTTGCGGTTGCGCCGTCGGCACCATCAAGTCGCGCGTCAACCGCGCGCGCACACGGCTGGCCGAGTTGATGAACATCGCCGGCGCGGACGATTTCGGCCCCGACGAACAGACCCGCGCGGTACTGGCGCGCGGCGGCGAATAAACGCCGGCGCAACGCCTTTCGTGCCTCGCGGCGCCAACGGCTCGCGGGACCAATTTAGCAAACCGGAAATCGCTAAATAACAAGCCCCGCGCGGTAGAACCACGCGGGGCTTTTGACGCGTTCCGCTACGCGAACGCTACGGCACAGTCGGCGAGCGGCCTCGCACCATGCCGGCAATCGCCGAGATGGCGAACAGAATGATCGCGACGAAGAACACGATCTTGGCCGCCTCGACCGCGACGCCTGCAATGCCGCCAAAACCAAGCACAGCGGCAATCAAGGCGACGATGAGAAACGTCAGAGCCCAACCCAACATGGTGACCCTCTTTCGGTTGTGGGAAGAAATCGCAATTGCCTAGAAAACGCTTGGGTAATCGAATTGTTCCGGCTTTGCCCCACGGCCCTTTTAAGCAATTTAAGAAAACAAAATAGATTTCAAATGCTTGTCGCGGACCGCCATGGTAACCTGACGGAACCGGATAAATTCGCCCGGCGTTTCACGTTGTGCATCGTGTGAAGGAGTAGGCGTCCATGGCTCCCCGTCCGAACTGGAAGGGCTACCTCAAGCTTTCGTTGGTTTCATGCAACGTGGCGCTTTATCCCGCCACCAGCACCAGCCAGCGCATCCGCTTCAACATCATCAACCGCGAAACCGGCAACCGCATCCGCAACGAGGTGGTGGACGCCGAGACCGGCGAGCCGGTGGCGCAGGAAGATCGCGTCAAAGGCTACCAGTTCGACAAAGGCCAATACGTTCTGGTGGAGGACGAAGAGCTCGACAACGTAGCGCTCGAAAGCACCCACACCATCGACATCGAGCAATTCGTGCCAATGTCGGAAGTCGACCGCATCTATCTTGATGAGTCCTATTATCTGGTGCCGCAGGACGAGAATTCGCAGGAGGCCTTCGCCGTGATCCGCGAGGCCATGCGCAAAGACGACCTCGTCGGACTGGCGCGCGTGGTGATTTACCGGCGCGAACACCTGCTGCTGCTGTCGGCACGCGGCAAAGGGATGATGGCGACGGCGCTGCGCTACAAAAACGAAGTGCGCAGCGAAAAAGATTATTTCGACGAAGTCGAGAGCATCAAGGTGCCGGCCGACATGCTCAAGCTGGCGGTGCAGATCCTCGAAAGCAAGAAAGGACACTTCGACCCGTCCAAATTCGAGGACCGCTACGAGAACGCGTTGATGGACCTGATCAAGGCCAAGCGCGCCGGCAAGGCGCCGCCGGTGCTCGCCGAAGAACGGCCGAGCAACGTGATCAATCTGATGGACGCGCTACGGCGCAGCGCGCGCTCTGACCGCGGGCGGCGCGCGGCGCCGGTACGCAAGAGCAATGGGCGCAAACGCAACGGCGCGCGCAAGAAGGTGAGGAAGGCGAGCTAGTCGAATGGCGACGGGGCTTGCGAGCTACCGCAAGAAACGCCGCTTCGGCGTCACCGCCGAGCCGAAGGGCAAACGCGCGCGCAAGCGCGGCCATGCCTACGTCATCCAGAAGCACGACGCGACGCGGCTGCATTACGACTTGCGGCTGGAGCTCGACGGCGTCATGAAAAGCTGGGCGGTGACACGCGGCCCCAGCCTGGTGCCGGACGACAAGCGCCTTGCCGTGCAAGTGGAAGACCACCCGATCGAGTACAACAAGTTCGAAGGCACGATCCCCAAAGGGGAGTATGGCGGCGGCACCGTGATGGTGTGGGACCGCGGCCATTGGCAGCCGGACGGCGATCCGGAATTCGGCCTTCGCAAGGGCCATCTCGCCTTTCATTTGCACGGCGAAAAGCTCACCGGCGGCTGGCATCTGGTCCGCATGCACCGGCGGCCGGGCGAAAAACGCGATAACTGGTTGCTGATCAAACAGCAGGACGAGGCCGCGCGCACCAAGCGCGACAAGGACATTCTCGAAGAGAAGCCGCTGTCGGTGAAGACGGGCCGGACGCTCGATGAAATCGCCGAGCACGTGCGCAAATCGGCGCGCGCCAAACGCGGCAAGAACAGTTCCCAGAAATCTTCCAAGAAAAGCTCAAAGCGCACGGGCGCCGGCAAGCGCAAAACCAAACCTAAGCCTGCTCCGGTCGCACCAAAGGCCCACGCCGCCCTCCCCGCATTTGTGGCGCCCGCGCTCGCCACGCTGGTCGACAAGGCGCCGCAGAGCGGCAACTGGATCCATGAGATCAAATTTGACGGCTACCGTCTCCAGGCGCGGCTCGATCACGGCAAGGTCAAGCTGCTCACGCGCAAGGGCCTCGACTGGACCGGCAAATTTCCGACGGTCGCGGCATCGATTGCCAAACTGCGGGCCGAAACCGCGCTGATCGACGGCGAACTTGTGTCGGAGGATAAAGACGGAATTCCACGCTTTTCCCTGTTGCAGCAAGACCTGAAGGAAGCCCGCCACGACCGCATGGTGCTCTACGCGTTCGACCTGATGCATCTTGATGGCGCCGACCTGCGGCGACGGCCGCTGAGCGAGCGCAAGGCGGCGCTGGCTAAACTGGTCGGGCGCAAAAATCATGGCCCCTTGCGCTTGAGCGAATCGCTCACCGAGCCGGGGCCGGTACTGCTGCGGCACGCCTGCAAACTCGGCCTCGAAGGCATTATCTCCAAGCTTGCCGATGCTCCCTATCGTTCCGGCCGCGGCCACGATTGGCTCAAGGCCAAGTGCTCGGACCGGCAGGAATTCGTGGTGGCGGGCTTTGCACCGTCGAGCGCCGACACCCACGCCATCGGCGCGCTGGTGCTCGGCGTCTACGATCACGGCAGACTGCGCTATGCCGGACGCACCGGCACCGGCTTCACGCATGACTCAGCGCGCGCGCTTTTTCGCTTACTCAAGGCGCAGGCACGCAAGACGGCGCCGATCGAGCCGGTGCCGGAGGAAGAGCGCGGCCGCCGCGCGCCGGTCTGGGTCGAGCCGAAAGTCGTGGTCGAGGTCGACTTCCACGGCTGGACGCAAGGCGACCGGGTGCGGCAAGCCTCCTACCAGGGCCTGCGCGAGGATAAGGCGGCCAAGGAGGTGGTGCGCGAGGTGAAAGCGGCAGCCGCCGCCGCGAAAACCACCGCGAAGCGCAGTGCGCCGGTAAAGCCGCGCAAGTCCGGCACCAAGACCGACGTCATGGCCGGCAAGGTCAGGCTCACCCATCCCGACCGCGTCTATTGGCAGGACGCCGGCGTCAGCAAGCGCGACCTCGCCGACTACTACTCGAAGGTTTGGAAGTGGATGAAGCCCCACGTGACCGGGCGGCCGATTTCGCTGTTGCGCTGCCCGGACGGCGCCGAAGGCCAATGCTTTTTCCAGAAGCATGCCAGCGCCGGCATCGCCGCCGAATTCCTCCACCTCATCCCGGAGAAAGGCGACAAGATCATCTCCATAGACGATCTCGACGGGCTGATCGCGCTGGTGCAAGGCGGCGTATTGGAAATCCATACCCGCGGCAGCACGATCGACGACCGCGAGCGCGGCGACCGGCTGGTGTTCGATCTCGATCCCGGGCCCGGCACCAGCTGGAAGGACGTGGTGCGGGCGGCGCGCGATGTACGCGAGCGGCTGGCCGGCATCAAACTCAAGACGTTTCTCAAGACCTCCGGCGGCAAGGGCCTGCATGTGGTGCTGCCGATTGCGCCGGCGCCCTGGGAGAAGGTCAAGACGTTCTGCCGCGCGGTCGCGGAAAGCATGGAGCAGGATGAACCGGACCGGTACGTCGCCAGCGCCGTCAAAGCCAAACGCAACAACCGCATCTTTGTCGATTATCTGCGCAACAGCCGCGAGGCCACGGCGGTCGCGCCCTACTCCACCCGCGCGCGCCCCGGCGCGCCAGTATCGATGCCGATCGACTGGAGCGAACTCGGCTCGCTCAAGGGGGCCAACCAATACACCCTCACCAATACCATGCAGCGCTTGAACCGGCAGCGCAGCGACCCTTGGGCCAATATCGGCCGGGTCAAACAGGCACTACCGAACTTCAAGTAAGCCTGACGTTCGGTCATGGAACTTGCCGAGTTCCGGCGCGTTGACGGGCGCGGATTGGAGACGCCCCGTCCGCAGGGGATTAGGCATGGCCCGCAAGACCAACCGTCAAAAGTCCAGCAACAATCACGCGCACTCAGAGCAACCGAACGGTCTGAGCGGCTGGTTTGCCCATTTCGCGCAAAAGACCGCGACATGGAGCGGCCATCCGCTGGCTTTCTTGCTCGCTGCGGCGATCGTCATTGTGTGGATCGTCTCGGGACCGGTGTTCGGCTACAGCGATACCTGGCAACTGGTGATCAATACCGGCACCACCATTGTCACGTTTCTGATGGTGTTCTTGATTCAGAACACGCAAAACCGCGACATGATGGCGGTGCAGCTCAAGCTGTCCGAACTGGTGCTGGCGATGAAAGGCGCGGAAAACAAGTTCGCCTCGATCGAGGACCTCTCCGACAAAGAGTTGGAGGAGCTGCACGACGATTGCCGCAAGCGGGCCGAAATGACAGAGGCGCAGATAACGCGGCGCAAGGGCAAACAGGGCGACGCGCCGGCAAAAGCGCGCGCGGCGGCTCATCGCGCCAAAACGCCGACGCGCCGTTCGACCCACAAGATCTGACATCGGCTTCTGCGGGAACAATCCGCCGCCCCGGCCGTTATCGGCGCGGATGGGTTGATCATGCCTTTTTACTTCCCCATTGCGGCCACGAATGACCGATTAGCTTCCAGCCGGATTCGGGCCGTCGCTTTGGCGCCGCGAAACGAAAGGACGACGGCTTTGAGAATATTGGCGGCGGCGGCATTGGCGGTTGCATGCATGATCGCAAGCAGCGCGGCTTGGGCAGGGCAAAAGCAGTTTTCCGGCGTCGCGGCCTATTACAGCAAGGGCTATAGCGGCCGAGTCGCCTCCGGTGGACACTACGATCCGGCAAAATTCACCGCCGCGCACAAGACGCTGCCATTCGGCACCCGCGTGCGCGTCACCGACCGCAAAACCCATCGCAGCGTCGTCGTCACCGTCACCGACCGCGGGCCGTTTACCAAAGGCCGCGTGATCGATCTATCGATGGCCGCCGCTAAACGTTTGGGCATGCTCAACCGCGGCGTCGTCAGGGTGACCGCCGAAGTCGAGCCGCGCGTCTATTCGACCGCGGCGGAATGAGCGCAAGATAGCGCGAAAGGTTTAATCCACCTTCGCCTCGTCGCGATACATGACCTTGTGGCGCGTCTCACGCACCCAGGCGTCGATGTCGTCGATCGTCATGAAGTTCTTCATGTCGAATTTGTCCCAGCTCATGATCTGCGGCAGCGTCTTTTTCCAGCGCTTGTAGGGCGCCTTCGCCGGCACGCCGAACAGCATGATGTCGATGATGGCCAGTTCGTCCGGGACGCCCAGGAGCGGACGCAGTTCCTTCTGCGCGTCGTCCTGGCCGATCGCGGTCACCCACCACACCTGATAGCCCAGCGCGGCGGCGGCGAGATGCGCCGACATGGTGGAGGCGGCGACGCTTTGCAGCAAAATGCGCTCGGCATTGGCCTGATAGCGCTTGTCGAGATCGGAGCCGTCGAGCAGCACCGGGAAGGCGCGCACGAAGCGGAAATCCGCCGCCACCACCACAAAGCCCGGCGCGGTGGCGAGCCCGCGGTAGTTGGGCGTGGGGAATTTCATTTTCATCTTGGCGCGGGTGCTCGCCTCGGCGACGAAGTAATCGGCGATCTGCTGCTTTACGGCGGGGTCGGTGACCACGATGTAATGCCAAGGCTGCGCATTGGCTCCGGACGGTCCATGGCGGGCGGCTTCCAGCACCATTTCCATATGCTCGCGCGGCACCGCGATGTCGGGGCGGAACGCCCGCGTGGTCAGGCGGTTGCGCACCACGTCCATCAGCGCCTCGTAGCGCGCGAGATTGGGGGTGAATTTTGTGATGTCGTCCATGCGGTCCTCCCTATCGGCGCTGGCCCCTTTATAATGGGGCTCCGTCCAGGGTCACATCTTAGCCGCTTCGCCGTCCTGCCCCACAAGGAAAATCCCATGCCCGTCAAGCGTCCGGCGCCACGCCTTCCCGTCCTTGAAGAGAACCAATTGTCCGAGGCCCAACGCGCACTGCTCGGCTCATTGCGCGCGAGCCCACGCGGACAGTCGCTGACCATCCGCGGACCTTTCGCGGCCTGGATGCATGCGCCGGAATTCGGCGTGCTGGCGCAGGCGCTGGGCGCGCATTGCCGCTACAAGTCCGGCCTCGAGCCGCGGCTTTCCGAATTCGCAATTTTGTGCACGGCGCGCGCCTGGCGCGCGCAATATGAATGGTTCGCGCATGCGCCGATTGCCGAGCGCGCCGGCGTCAAGCCGAAGACCATCGCCGACTTGCGCGCCGGCCGCACGCCGAAATCGGCGCCCAAGGACGAGCGCGCGATCTATGCTTTTGTGCAGGAGCTTTACAAAAACAAGCGCGTGAGCGACCGCAGCTACAAGCGCCTGCACGGCTTCATCGGCGATGCCGGCTTGGTCGAGCTCACCGGCATCCTCGGCTATTACGCCATGGTGGCGATGACGCTCAATGTTTTCCGCATGATGCCGCCGCCGGACGCGGCGCTGGGTTTCGCCGAGCCGAAGGTCTAGTCAAAAACAGCCATTGCCTCCCATTTGCGCATTGGCCATGATCTAGGCAGCCGCCTCTATTTTAGGCGGCTCTGGCAATTGGGGCGGCGTAGCAGACAAAACCACATCGTTGCGACGGCCATGGCACGTCGCTTGCTCCCTTGGCCCTGTTTATTGCCAGCACAAACGGGAGAGCTCCATGCGACGCCGCGACTTCACCAGGTTAGCTTTAGCCGGCGCCGCCGGCACGATTGCAGCGCCCGCCATCGTCAAGGCGGACGACACCTTCAAATGGCGGATGACCAGCTTCTACGGACCCAATGCCTTTTTCTATTCAACCGGCCCCGGCAGCGCCAAAGACCTGTGCAAACGCATCGAGGAGATGTCGAGCGGCCGCATCAAAATCCAGTTCTACGGCGCCGGCGAATTGATCCCCGCCAATGCCGGCTTCGACGCGGTGTCGTCCGGCACGGTGGAGATGAATTACGCCAATTCCTATTTCTGGACCGGCAAAGTGTTCGCCGCGCAATACTTCACCGCCGCGCCCTTTGGCTTGAACTTCGTCGGCTATAACGGCTGGATCTATGACGGCGGCGGCCTGGAGCTGTGGCGCGAGACCTACGACAAGTTCAATCTGGTGCCGTTCCTCGCCGGCAATACCGGCGTGCAGATGGCCGGCTGGTTCAGGAAGCCGATCAATTCGGTCGCCGATCTCAAGGGCCTCAAGATGCGCATCCCGGGCCTTGCCGGCCGCGTCCTGCGCGAACTCGGCGTCGATGCGCTCCTGCTGGCGCCCGGGGACATCTTCCCGTCGCTCGAGCGCGGCGTCATCGACGCCGCCGAATTCGTCGGGCCCTATCTCGACCGCCAGCTCGGCTTACAGAAGGTCGCCAAATATTATTACACGCCCGGCTGGCACGAGATGGCGACCGGAAGCGAGGTCATCGTCAACAAAGCCGCTTGGGCCAAGCTGCCGCCCGATCTCAAGTCGATCGTGGAGAATGCCTGCATGGCCTGCAACACGCGCGGCGAAGCCTGGCTGCAAAAAGTCAATGCCGACGCGCTCGATGACCTGGTCAAGAACCAGGGCGTGCATGTGCTGCCGCTGCCCGACTCGGTGGTCGATGCTTTGCGCGCGGCGAATGAGAAGATCCTCAACGAAGCAATCGCCAAGGATCCGGTCACCAAAAAGGTGGCCGATTCCTACGGCAAATATCTGTCGACCTACAAGCAGTGGGCCAAGTACAGCGAGAAGCCCTATTACGACCGCGTGCTAGGCGCCTGACGTGACATCTGCCGGGAAGCTTGCCGGCGGGATCGATTGGTTCATCGATCTCGTCGGTCGCGCCATTTCATGGCTGGCGCTGGCGGTCGCCCTGGTGATGGGCACCAATGTGTTCCTGCGCTACGGTTTCGGAATTGGCGAGATCTGGGCGCAGGAACTCGAATGGCACCTGCTGGTGCCGCTCACGCTGGTCGGTATGTCTTATGCGCTTAGACACGGCGAGCACGTGCGCGTCGACGTGCTGTTCACCAACTTCTCCGACCGCGGCAAGCACGCCGTCAACGTGGCTTCGGCCGTGCTGGCGGTGCTCTTCTCGGCGATCGTCATCTGGCTGTCGCTCGCCTATGTCGCGCAATCTTGGGCGATGGGCGAAAGCTCGCCCAATCCCGGCGGGCTGCCGGCACTCTACGTCATGAAGGCGATGATCCCGCTCGGCTTTGCGCTGCTGTTGCTGCAATCGCTGGCGCAGGCCATCCAATCGGCCATTCGCTTCGGGGCGGCCGATGAGCCTTGAAGTTCTCGCCACCTTGATGCTGGTGGCGTTTTTCGTGCTGCTGCTCGCCGGCATTCCCGTCGGCTTGACGCTCGCCACCACCGGCTTCGTGTTCGGCTATCTCGGCTTCGGGCTCGACCTGTTCAACCTGCTGCCGGCGCGCATTTTCGGCGTGGTGACGAATTATACTTTGCTCGCCATCCCGCTCTTCGTGTTCATGGGCGTGATGCTGGAGAAATCCAAGCTCGCCGAAGAGCTGATGGATGTCATCGGGCTTGCCGCCGGCCAACTGCGCGGCGGGCTGGGCGTCGGCATCATCCTGGTCGGCGTGCTGATGGGCGCCACCACCGGCATCGTCGGCGCCACCGTGGTGACGCTCGGCCTGCTCACTTTGCCCGGCATGCTGCGGCGCGGTTACGACCGCGGGCTCGCCTGCGGGGTGATCTGCGCTTCCGGCACGCTCGGGCAGATCATCCCGCCCAGCCTGATCCTCATTCTGCTCGCCGACATCACCAACCAGTCGGTCGGCACCATGTTCGCCGCCGCCATGATTCCGGGTCTGCTGCTGGCGGCGATCTACATCATTTATATCCTGGCGCTCGGCGTCATCCGGCCGGAACTGGTGCCGGCGATTCCGGCCGAAGAGCGCGCCGCCATCTCGGGCGCCCAGCTCGCCGGCAAGATCGTGCGCGTCGTCGCCCCGCCGATTGGATTGGTGATTGCGGTGCTCGGCTCGATCATCGCCGGCATCGCCGCGCCATCGGAAGCCGCGGCGATGGGCGCGCTCGGCTCCATTTTGGTTGCGGCTATCGGCCGGCGCCTGTCCTACCAGGTGTTGCGCGACACCGTGCAATCCACCACCCGCATCAGCGCGATGGTGATGTTCATCTTGATCTGCGCGCAGGTGTTCTCATTGGCGTTTCGCGGATTGCGCGGCGAGAAGCTGGTGCAGGATGCCTTCACGCTGCTGCCGGGCGGCATCGACGCCAGCATCTGGTTCCTGATGGCGCTGATCTTCGTGCTCGGCTTTTTCATCGAGTGGATCGAGATTTCCTACATCGCGGTGCCGCTGTTCCTGCCGATCTTCATCAACGCCAATACCGACCTGGTCTGGCTCTCGACCATGATCTGCGTGAACCTGCAAACCTCGTTCCTCACCCCGCCCTTCGGCTGGTCGCTGTTTTTCCTGCGCGGGGTGGCGCCGCCGGAGGTGACCACCAGCGATATTTATCGCGGCATCGTCCCGTTCGTCCTCATGCAGATCATGGCCTTGGTCCTGGTCTTTGCGTTTCCCGCTTTGGCGACATGGCTGCCGAAGGCGATCGGCTGGTGACCGCCTCCGGCGCCATCGCCACTTAGTGCTTCATCCCCGGCATGGCGTGATCGCCGCCCGCGGCTGGCATCGGATGCGTGCCGCCCATGCCCATGGCGCCGATGCCCTCGACCGTGAAGTCGACGTCGACCTTGCCGGCCTTCTCGAACTCAAGCGTGCTTTTGAAGTGCTCGCCTTTTACCAGCGGCTTTTTCAAGCCGACGAACATCACATGATAGCCGCTCGGGCTCAGCTCGACGGTTTGCCCGGGCTTGATTTCCAAGCCGTGCGCCAGCATGCGCATTTTCATCACCCCGTTGTCCATTTTCATTTCATGGACCTCGAATCGCGACGAGATATCCGAAGATCCGCCGATCAGGCGGTCGGGCGCAGTTCCGGTATTGGTGATCTTCATGTAGCCGCCACCGACGCTGGCGCCTTTCGGGGTGCCGCGCGCCCATGGCGCGGATATTTTCAGACTTCCAACGGTAACGTCGGCGGCCTGCGCTGGGCCCGCCATCCAGACGGCGAAAACGACGGCAATAATGCCAGAGATGCGAATCATGGTTTCTGCTCCTGACGGTGCAAACGCGCGCGTGATTGAGCGCGGCCTGCGAAGGGATTGTTGATGGAACTGACTACGCCGCGTCAGGCGGCGGCTGGTGGCGCGCGCGCAACCTGTGGGCCGCGCACGAAACTTCGCACCGCCGGCACCAGCGTAGGAAACACGATCGGTGCGACGGCACGGGCGAAATCCAGCACGATCCGCTGCTGCGGCGGACCGCCGAAGGCGTGCACGCAGCACTGCATGCCGCAGCTGGCGGCGCAGGGGCACCCGGTCTGGTGTCCTGGCGCGTGCGCACTTCCGACCGAGGCGGATACGGTGCAGGGCGTCAAATCGAGCGCGCCACCAAGCGCGACCGACATCGGCAGCAGCAAGGCCTGCAGCGCGACCACATAGGCCGCGCACAGCGAAATAATCCGCAACGCACGGGAACGTCGAATCATAGCCCCTACTTTAGAGGCGGTGGGCCCGGACCGTCTATGGCGCCCGCGCATGCCAGCCTAGGCGGGGCGCCACAAAGACGCCGTCGAACGGCCGTGTCCGCCGTGATAGACTGATCGATTATGATCAGCGATGAACCATCCGCGCCCGATGATGATGGGCGGGTCGTCAGATTTCGCCGCAACCCTTCGGCCATCCGCAAACCGGCCGATCCGCCGCCGGTCGACGACCTTGCGAAGTACGAGCGCGGCACCGAGGTCGACGATTATCGCCACCGCATGCTGGTCAATGTCGCGGCCTTCGTGTTCGTAATCGCCCTGATCGGCGCCGGCCTTTGGCTGGCCGATACCATGGCCAAGATGCGCCGCAACCAGGACTGCGTGCTCTCGGGACGGCGCGGTTGCTCCCCGGTCGAAATTGCGCCCACCAACCGCTATTAGCGCGGCCGCGCCGGCCGCAATGGCCATAGCGGCGATCCGGCGTTCCGCCGCCTAACTGCCCGTAGCCATTGAACTTAAGGTCCCGCTTCGCTATACGGGCAACCGACCGCATGCCGGAGAAAGCCCGGCCAGGGGGCTGCCGCGCGGCTGCGGCCGGTCGGCCGTCTGAATCGTCAGAACTCCAAATTAATCAGAGAGTTACCGATGTCTTCGACGTTCGACACCATCGCCACTATCATCGCAGAAACCTGCGATATTCCGCGCGATTCCATCAAGCCGGAAAGTCACGCCATTAACGATCTCGGCATCGACAGCCTGGATTTCCTCGACATCGCTTTTGCCATCGACAAGGCATTCGGCATCAAGCTGCCGCTCGAGCAGTGGACTCAGGAAGTCAATGAAGGCAAGGCGACCACCGACCAGTATTTCGTGCTCGAAAATCTCGCCGCCCGCATCGACGAGCTTGTCGCCGCCAAGGGAACCTAAAGCGCAATCCGCGGTCACGCGGATTTAGAATGCGAGACTCCTCAGACAAAATGTTAGGGTTTGAAATTCCAATTGGATGCGGCCCCACAGCACAGTATTCCGATGCGTCTCGAATATTTTCAACTGATCGACCGGGTTGTCGACCTTAACCTCGCCGACCGCACAATTACGTGTGACGCGACGGTTCCGACGAAAAGCACGATCTTCGAAGGCCATTTCCCCGGTTATCCGTTGATGCCAGGGGTCCTGCTGATCGAAGCCATGGCGCAGACCTCGGGGTGGCTGTTGGTTGCGCACAACCGTTTCGAGCGCATGCCGTTTTTGGCCGCGGTCAAGGAGGCAAAGCTGCGCACCTTCGTGACGCCCGGCCAGCGCCTGTCGGTCGGCGCGCGGCTGGCGCATGACGGCTCCGGTTACGCGGTCACCGAAGCGAACATTACCTGCGACGGCAAACCGATCTGCGACGCGACGCTAACGTTGCGCGTCCTGGCGTTTCCAAACGCCGAGGTGGCCAAACAAATGCGCGAAACGGCCGCGCGGGTCGGCTTACCGGGGATCGAGGCGCTCGCCGATGGCTGACGCCGCGCGTGAGGCTTGGATCACCGGCATCGGCATCGTGTCCTGCCTTGGCGAGGGGCCCGAGGCGCATTGGCACAAGTTGATGGAAGGGCGGCCGGCCGCCGACACCACGACGTTTGCCCCTTTTGTGGTGCATCCGCTGGCGCCGATCAATTTTGACACGCAGATTCCGAAAAAGGGCGACCAGCGCCAGATGGAGGCGTGGCAGCGGATCGGCACTTATGCCGCCGGCCTGGCCCTCGACTCCGCCGGCGTCAAGGGCAAGACCGACATTCTCTCGCACATGGATATGATCGTCGCTGCTGGCGGCGGCGAGCGCGACCTCAATGTCGACAGCGCGATTCTCAGCGGCATGCCCAATGCGCAGAACCCTGCGGCCTTTCTTAACGAGCGCCTGCTGAGCGATCTGCGGCCGACTTTGTTTCTGGCGCAGCTTTCCAATCTGCTCGCCGGCAATATCTCGATTGTGCACGGCGTGACGGGATCCTCGCGCACCTTCATGGGCGAAGAGTCATCCGGCGTCGACGCCTTGCGCATCGCGCAAGCGCGCATCGCCGCCGGGCAGAGTGACATTGCGCTGGTCGGCGGCTCGTACAATGCGGAGCGGCCCGACGAGCTGCTGCTTTTCGAGTTTGCCGGCTTCGCACTGAAAGGTGGCTTTGCACCGATATGGCAACGCGGCGCGCACGCCGGCATCGCGCTCGGCTCGATCGGCGCCTTCCTGGTGATCGAAGCGCGCGATTACGCCGAGGCGCGCGGCGCAAAACCGCTGGCGCGCCTCTCGGCGGTTTTTTCCGACCGCAGCAAACGCGCGCCGGGCGATGTCGCCAAGATGCTGGCGCGATTATGGGACAAGATCAAAGACGGAATCAAAGGCGGACACGCGGCCGTGCTCTCGGGTGCCAGCGGCGCCGAACCCGCCACATCGCAGGAGCGGGCCTTTCTGGAGGCACATCCCGATCTTGCCGTCCGTGCTACCGGTTCTTATCTCGGTCATGGGGCGGAACCACAATTCGTCATGAATGTTGCGCTTGCCGCGATTGCGCTCGGCCACGGCAGTCTGTTTCCGCCCTGCAACTCGACTGGACTTGAACGGCCGATGAGCGGAGATTTGAGCCAGGTCCTGGTGACCGGTGTCGGACATTGGCGGGGCGAAGGCCTGGCGTTGATTGAGAGGGTCGGCTGAGGGAGAAACGAGACATGTCATCGAGCAAAGACAAATTGGGCCGGCCGGTCGTGGTCGTTACCGGTCTTGGCGTCGTCACCTCGCTCGGCGCCGGCAAAGCCGAGAATTGGGCCAAGCTCACCGGCGGTGAATCCGGCATTCGCGCCATCACCCGCTTTCCCACCGACGGCATGCGCACCCGCATCGCCGGAACCATCGATTTTCTCCCGTCGCGGGATTCCACCGCGGGCTATGCCGAGCAGTTTGCCGAACTCGCCTCCGAAGAGGCGATCGCCCAATCCGGCATCGGCGGCAAAGGTGAGTTTCCCGGGCCGCTGTTCCTCGCGGTGCCGCCGATCGAATTGGAATGGCCGCAGCGTATCGAAGTCGCGGCGAAATCCGGCGCCAACGACAAAGTGACCTATAGCGACCTGCTGCGCGCGAGCCCGGCATTTCCGGCCTATCATGAGCGCTTCCTGCTTGGCTCGGTCGCCGACCACCTGGCGTCGAAATTCGGCACCCGGGGTTCGCCGATCTCGCTGTCGACCGCCTGTGCGTCAGGCGCTACCGCCATCCAGCTCGGCCTCGAGGCGATCCGGCGCGGCGAAACCGATGCCGCGCTCTGCGTCGGCACCGATGGATCGGTCAATCCGGAAGCGGTGATCCGCTTTTCGCTGCTGTCGGCGCTGTCCGCCAGCAACGACGTGCCGCAGGCTGCTGCCAAGCCATTCTCCAAAAATCGCGATGGCTTCATCATGGCGGAAGGCGCCGGCGCTTTGGTGCTGGAAAGCTATGAGGCGGCCAAGGCGCGTGGCGCCAAGATCCTCGGCGTCTTGGAAGGCTGCGGCGAAATGGCCGACGCTTTCCATCGCACGCGCTCCAGCCCCGATGGCAAGCCGATCATCGGCTGCATCGTCAACGCCATCAAGGATGCCGGTCTCGCGCCCGACGATATCGACTACGTCAATGCGCACGGCACCGGCACGCCGGAAAATGACAAGATGGAATATCTCGGCGTTTCCGCTGTGATCGGCGAACGCATGAAGCGCGTGCCAATCTCGTCCAACAAATCGATGATCGGCCATACATTGTCGGCCGCCGGCGCGGTCGAAGCGGTGTTTTCGATCCTGACCTTGCGCGAGCAGCGCATCCCGCCCACCATCAATTACCTGGTGCCGGATCCGGCCATTCCGCTCGACGTGGTGCCGAACAAAGCGCGCGACGCGCGCGTCACCCACGCGCTGTCCAATTCCTTTGGCTTCGGCGGGCAGAACGTCTCGCTGGTAATGGGCCTGGAGCCGGCGGCGTAAAGCCGCCCTCGCTTCCCTCGCCATGCGCGCCCTCAGGCTGATCGCAGACCGCAAGATCGAACTTGCCGAGGTGCCGGCGCCGCCGCCGCCGGGTGACGGCGAGGTGCAGATCCAAATTAAAGCGGTGGCGCTCAACCATCTCGATCTATGGGGCTATCGCGGCATGGCTTTCGTCAAGCGCAAGCTGCCGCTGGTGGTCGGCGCGGAAGCCTCCGGCGCGATCGCTTCGGTGGGCGCCGGCGTCTCCGGATTCAAGGCCGGCGATCCGGTGGTGATGTACGGCGCCATGACCTGCGGGCATTGCGCCGCCTGCCGCGAGGGCCGTGACAATTTGTGCGAAAACGTCGGCGGCATCATGGGCTTCCACATCGACGGCTTTGCCCGCGATCTGATCAATCTGCCGGCGCGGCTGGTCGTTCCGGTGCCGGCCGGCATTTCGTTCCGCGATGCGGCTTGCGCGCCGATCGCCTTTGGTACCGTCGAGCACATGCTGTTCGATAACGCCAAGCTCAAGCCGGGCGAAACCGTCCTGGTGCATGCCGGCGGTTCCGGCATCGGCTCGGTTGCCATCAAAATGGCGAAGGCGCTGGGCTGCACCGTCATCACCACCGTCGGCGACGACGCCAAGGCCGAAAAGGCCAAAGCGCTCGGCGCCGATCATGTGATCAACTACAAGACCGAGCGCTTCGAAGGCGTCACCCGCAAGCTCACCGGCAAAAAGGGCGTGGACGTGGTGTTCGAACATGTCGGCGGCGAGGGCTTTAACGCTTCCCTGCTCTGCCTCAAGCGCGGCGGACGGCTGGTCACCTGCGGCTCGACCGCCGGCCCGACCGCCACCATCAACCTGATGCAGCTGTTTCAGCAGCAATACAAAATCTTCGGCAGCTTCGGTTGCACCATACGCAACATCCGCGACAGCCTCTCCAAGATCGCCGCCGGCATGACGCCGATCATCGACACCGAGGTGGCGCTCGCCGACGTCGAACAAGGCCTGGCGCGGATCGAGGCGCGCCAAGTGTTCGGCAAGGTAATTGTGAACTTTTAATTCGAGACAGCCCGGCTTGCGATGCGCAATACGATGAGGCGGACGGTGCGGCGCCTGCAGCGGGGCGGCAGGCGCGTTGCAAACGCGGCGATCGGCGCGCTCGCGGTCGGCCTGCTAAAAGTCTTGCGGCGCGGCAATCCCGACCGGTTGGCGGACCTTGCCGGCTGGCTGATGCGCGGCATCGGGCCGCTGCTGCCGGAAAACCGCATCGGGCGCGATAATCTCACCGCCGCCTTTCCGCAAAAGCCGGCCGCCGAAATCGAGGCGATCCTGCGCGGCGTCTGGGACAATCTCGGCCGCATGGGCGCCGAATTCGCCCATCTCGATCGGCTGTGGGATTGGGATCCCGAACATCCGGACCGGCGCGGACGCATCGAGATCGGGGCGCAAGACATCGAGCGTTTCAAGCAGCTCCTGTATGACGGCAAGCCGGCGCTGATCTTCGCCGCGCATCTGGCCAATTGGGAGCTGCCGGCAATTTGCGCGGCAACCTACAAGCTCGACAGCGCCGTGTTGTACCGCAGGCCCAATATCGCGGCGATCGACCGCTGGCTGCGCGAGACCAGGACGGCCAATATGGGTGCGCTGATCTCGACCGGGCTCGACGCGCCGGTCAAGCTCGCGCAAGCGCTTGAACGCGGCGCCCATGTCGGCATGTTGGTCGACCAGTATTACGTGCGCGGCGTCGAGGTGACCTTCTTCGGCCGCCGCACCATGACCAATCCGCTGCTGGCGCGGCTGGCGCGCCACTTCGATTGCCCAATCCATGGCGCGCGCTTCATCCGCCTGCCGGGCAACCGATTCCGCGGCGAATTGACCGACGAAGTCGCGCCCGCGCGCGACGCGCAAGGCGCAATCGACATCGCCGGCACCATGCAGATCATCACAACCGTGGTCGAAGGCTGGATCCGCGAGCACCCCGAGCAGTGGCTTTGGCTGCACCGGCGATGGCGGCCGGAAGACGTGTAATCAATACGACAAAAATCCCTGCTAAGCTCCGCCTCGACTTTCTCCAGCGTTGGTCCATAATTGCAACCAATAGGCGTGCTGCCATGGGAGGGCAACTATGAGGGCGAGCGCGGGCGACAGCCATTTTCGCGTCAGAGCGATAGCCGGCACGCATGTCGTGCTGATGGCGCTCGACATGGACGAAGCCACCCGCCAGGGCCTGCAGGGCTTCGCCATCAAGCGAGGGCTCGCGGGCCAGCCGCAGGAATGGCTCAGAGGCATCAAATATTTTAAGTCGACCGTGCCCACTCCGGTGAGCGGCGCCGACTATCCCTCGCGCGACCAGCCGTTCCAGACTTTCTTGTGGTCCGATTATCGCGCCGAACCGCAAAAGAATTACGACTTTACCGTCGTCGCGCTTTACGGGGCGCCCGGCAATTTCGAAGAGCGGCATACGCTGCAATTCTCGATCGGCACCGAGCCGGAAGACGACCCGCACCACAGCGTTTATTTCAACCGCGGCATCATCGCCAGCCATGCCTTCGAAACGCAATTCAACAACAAGCCGCTGACCGACGCGATGACCAACAACGTCAGCGATGACGGCAAATTACTCGATCCCGAAGTGGCATGGCTTTCGCGCGGACTTGCCGAAGCTTGCCTGAAGTACATCAACGGCACTGGGCCCGGCGAAGGGCTGCGCGTCTGCGCCTATGAATTCACCTACCCGCCGATCTTGATGGCCCTCAACCGCGCGCACCAGCGCGGCGTCGATGTGAAGATTGTTTTTCACGACACCAAGAAACCCAATGACGAAAACCGGCGCGCCATCGCCGCTAGCGGTTTGCCGAGCGAAATCGTGTTTCCGCGCACGCGCACGGCGATTCCGCACAACAAGTTCATCGTCAAGCTGGCACATGGCACGCCGGCCCAGGTCTGGACCGGCTCGACCAATTTCACCGACACCGGGTTCCTCGGCCAGGCCAACGTCGGCCACCGCATCACCGACGCGGGCATCGCCAAAACATATTTCGACTATTGGACCGAGCTATCCGCCGATCCCGTGCACAGCGCGGCGTTGACCGCGGCGGCCGATCTCACCCCCAATCCGCCGAACGTGATCGGCGCGTCGTCGACGGTTGCGTTCTATTCGCCGCGCAAAACCGCCAACATGCTCGACTGGTACGGACAGCGCATCGCCGACGCGGCTTCGCTGGTGATGATGACGATCCCGTTCAACGTCGCCGATACCATCCTGAAGGCCTTCGATCGCCAGAGCGACGCGCTCCGTCTGGTCGTGCTCGAGGATGTGCCGAGCCCCACCGTGCTCGCGGCGGAACAGCGCCAGCGCGGAAAACTTGCCTTCTCCAACGGCGCGATCCTCGGTAAATCCTTCGTCAAATTCCAATCGTCGGCCGGCGGTGCGAAGGTCACGCCAATTGCCAATTCGAAACTCGACGAGTGGTTTGTCGACGAGGAATTGGCACGCCCCACCAACAGCGGCCATGTCTTCTTCGTGCACGCCAAGGTGCTGCTGGTCGATCCCTTGTCCGATGATCCGCTGGTCTGCTCGGGCTCGGCGAACTTCTCCGCGAATTCACTTACAGCCAACGACGAAAACATGCTCCTAGTACGCGGCAATACCCGCGTCGCCGATATTTATATGACTGAAATCGACCGGATTTTCCGGCACTTCTATGCGCGCGACGTGATCAACAAGCAGGCTGCCGCCGGCCAACAGTCGAACCCGCTCGAACTCGATCAAACCGGCGCTTGGATCGGCTCGAACTTCAAGGCCGGAGCCTACAAGAACAACAGGCGGCTGCTGTTCTTTCCGCCGGGGGCCGCCACACCTTGGAGCGTGGCGGCCGCGCGGGACCCCGATCCGTTCGCGGACGGGGGTGGCGGCGTCACGCACGCACCCGCCAAGCAAAAGACTCAGACCAAGACGCGCAAACAAGCGAGCGGCCCGAAGAAAAAGGCGAAAAAGTCCTCGCCGAAGAAATCGAAGGTGAAGAAACGCAAAACCGCCGCTAAGACCGGAAAATCAAAGAAGCGGACAAAAAAGAGTGCGGCCGCCAAACGCAAGAAGAGGCACTAGCTTGGCCGGCCTATTCACGCGTTCGGTTTAGCGGCCGGTCTTGATCCGCGTCCACAGCCGGTTGATCAGGCGCTGCGTCTTTTGGTCGCGCGCATTCACGGTGTAGAGCTTCTGCATCATCGCCGCATCCGGATAGATGCCGGGATCGTCGAGGACTTTCTTGTCGATGAATTTCTGGCTCGCCAGATTGCCATTGGCGTAGGAAACCAAATTGCTGTTCTTCGCCGCAATCTCCGGCCGCAGCAGAAAATCGATGAAGGCGTAGGCCTCGGCGACGTGCTCGGCATCCTTGGGGATGGCGAGATTATCGAACCACATCTGCGCGCCCTCCTTGGGGATCGCATAGCCGATTTCGACGCCGTTTTTGGCCTCCGCCGCGCGCTTTTGCGCCTGCTTGATGTCGCCCGACCAGCCCACCACCAGGCAGATTTCGCCGCTCGCCAGCGCGTTGAGATATTCCGAGGAATGAAATTTGCGCACCGAGGGCCGCACCTTCATCATCAGTTCGGCCGCGGCGTCGAGATCCTTCGGCGCGGTCGAGTTCGGATCGAGGCCAAGATAGTGCAGCGCCGCAGGTACAATATCATCGGCTGAATCCAGCATGTGCACACCGCAGTCCGCGAACTTGGCGAGCATCTCAGGCTTGAACACCACGTCCCAGCTGTCGATCTTGGCGTTGGCGCCCAGCCGGTCGTGCACGGCCTTGACGTTGTAACCGATGCCGGTGGTGCCCCACATGTAATTGACTTCGTATTCGTTGCCGGGATCGTAATTCGCCAGCCGCTTGGCGATGTCCGGCCACACATTGCCGATGTTTTTGAGTTTGCTCTTGTCCAGCTTCTGGAACACGCCGGCCCTGATCTGGCGCTGCAGAAAATAAGCGGTCGGCACGACAATATCGTAGCCGGACTTGCCGGCGAGCAGCTTGGTCTCCAGCGTCTCGTTGGCATCGAAGGTGTCGTACTGCACCTTGATGCCGGTCTCCTCGGTGAATTGGGTCAGGACTTCCGGGTCGATATAATCCGACCAGTTATAGACATTGACCACGCGCTGTTGCGCGCCGGCGCCTGGAACAGACAAAATGCCGACGGCCGCAACCAAGGCGGCGATGGCAACGGTACGGCGCATGGAAGGCCCCGGGTGTTCTCAACTCTTGGTCGGAAGGCCAGCCGCCTTCCAGGCGATGATGCCACCGGCGAGATGGGATTTGTAAGGATAGCCTTGGTCTTGCGCGGCGAGCGAGGCGGTCACCGAGCGGCGGCCGGAGCGGCAGGCAAACACCACCTGCTTGCCTTGCGGGTCGGGAATGGCGGCCGCATCGAAAGCCGACAGCGGCACGATCACCGCGTCCGGATAGCTTTCTGCATCCGTCTCATTCAATTCGCGCACATCCACCAGCAGCATACGGCCTTCGGTCAACCCGCGCGCCACGTCCTCAGGCGTCAGATTTTGCACTTCATCGGCACGCGGCATTTCGGCCATGACGCAACTCCATTCCCAGCGTGCGTTTTTAACCGGATTTACATGAGCTTGCACCAGCCTTTTGGCCGATCGCCCAGCGCCCGGCCCTAATCCGCAAGTCAGAACAGCGGCTCGTCGTAAACCAGCTTGCCGTCGATCAAAAGCCGCTTGATCGCCGCGCGGCCGTTCGCCGTCACCGCGGCGACGACCGCGGTTTTGCGCTGGTTGCGCGCCCGCTCGATCGCCAAGCCCTCTCCCTGCGGGACGAAATAGCTCTCAATGCCATATTTGATGTTCAGCGTCGGGCAGAACGTGCGCCGGTCGTCGCCGCAGGTAGCGCCCTTCGTCACGGTGCCGCGAATTTGCCTCTCGGGGGGTGTGATCGCGATCGGCGCGGCATGCACCGATACCGCGTCGTAGAAACCTTCAGCGTTCGGCGCCAGTTTGACATAAACAGGCGTGCCCTGCCCCGCTGACGGCTGACCGAGCAAGCCACCCGCCGGCAGTGCCGAGATCTGATAGCTCAGCACCACATAGTCGCCGCGCAGAAAATCGCGCGGATCGACCGGCCGTGTTTGCAAAGTCACTTCAGCACCTTCCCGCAGAATTGCGACACGTCCGACAATCATCAGCGCGACCAGCGAGATCTGTACCAAGGCCGCCACCGCGAACAGGACCCAACGCGGAATTCGGCGCACAATTCCTGCAAGGCGCATCATTCCGGTTGCTCCTTGGGCCGCACCAGGCGGAGCGCGGCGGCAAGACCAACCGTCGCCAGTCCGGCAATGCAGAGAAAGACCGCCCGGCGAAGCAGCGATCCCTGCACCGCCCAGGTGATGCCAATGATGACCGCGGCGAGCCCCAGCCATCCTGCCACGACGCGCGGCCCTACGGCATCGAGCATGCCGGAGACGACGAGGCACAGCATCGCGGCGAGCAGCATCGCGTAAACGAGCCACGGCTCGCCGCCGCTTGTCGGCCACCACGTTCCCGCAGCGACACAGAGAACAAAGCCGCCGGCGAGAGCGGCAAATGCCGGTCCCGCACGCTTCGCCATCGCAGCGGCGGTCAGCGCCAGCGCCACGCCGATGCCTCCGCATATTGTGGCCCAGAGTTCAGCGCCGACCGCAGACCGATGCCAGTCGCTGACGAGAAAAACGCCCACGCCGCCGGCGAAAGCAAGACTGAAAGCGCCATAGGTCGAAAGCGTGAGGCCAAACGGGCGCGGTAACGCAGTGTGCAGGCCAGCCAGTGCGAGACCGGCACCGAGCAACAACGTCGAGCCGGCAGCCAACGTACCGATAGCGCCGCTTGGGGTGACGTCCTCGAGGCCGATCTGTGTAACGATCCACCACACCACCGCGGCGACCGCCACCAGATGGCGGGCGACGACCGAGTTCCAGATCACGGCCAAACCCGCCGCTATCAGCCAAAGCGCGACGAACGCCAGGTGCGGGACTTGGTGCGTCTCCATCACGCGCATGCCGCTCCAGATGCAGCCGGCCGTGAGCGCAACAGCGAGCGCCCCACGAGAGCCGGTTGCGACCGCCGCGACTAAGGCGCCGAGCGACCACAACATCATTCCTGCCGCGAAATCGCCGGCCAGATGATACATTTGGCCGACAAGCGCGATGGCAGCGCCGAACACGATCGATCCAACGCAGGCCGAAACGTCGGCGAGGATGTTTCGATTGCCGCGTGCGAAGGCCGCGCCAATGCCATAGGCGCAGACAATACCGGCGACCAAAATGGCGAAGCGCATCGGGCGCGCAATCGCCCCCCAATTTGAAGCGACGAAGGCGAGAAACGCGGCCGCGATCAGCAGAGCGCCGAGTATAGCGACCACGGTTGCAATATTGACGGCCGGAGACAGCGGCGGCAGGGCGCCGCGGATGGCCGCGGCGACGCTCGGGCTGACGACGCCGTCGCCTTCCCAACGCGCCAGATCGGCATTCAACCGCTGCCGGTAGACTCTCTCGAACATCGCGCATTATTAGCGCGAATTCGGCTCCGCCACATCTGCCTTGTAACGAGCCCCAGCGAAATGATGCGGCGCCCGGCTAGACGGTCACTTGAGTGCCGACCTCCACCACCCGCCCGGTCGGGATTTGGAAATAATCGGTGGCGTCATTGGCGACGCGCGTCAGCGCGATAAACAGGCGGTCCTGCCAGCGCGGCATGCCAGATTGGGCGGCCGGCCGCAGCGTGCGGCGTGACAAGAAGAACGACGTCGACATGATGTCGAACTGCCAGCCCAACTTGCGGGCAATCGCCAGTGCCCGCGGTACGTTCGGTGTCTCCATGAAACCGAAGCGCAGCGCCACACGGGAGAAGGTTTCGCCGATCGGCTCCAGGCGCACCCGCTCGGCCGGATCGACCCGCGGCGTATCGGCGGTCTCGATGGTGACGATGACGTTGTGCTCGTGCAGCACTTTGTAATGCTTGAGACTGTGCAGCAGCGCGGTCGGCGCAAATTCCGGATCGCTGGTCAAGAACACCGCGGTGCCCGGCACGCGCGCCGGCGGCTTGCGTTCGAGCTTGGCGACCAACGATGCCAGCGGCATTTCGAGCTTGCGGGTCTTGGCGGTCAACAGCCGGCTGCCGCGCCGCCACGTGTACATCACGATCATCACCGCGCCGCCAAGCGCCAATGGCACCCAGCCGCCTTCCACGATCTTCAGCAGGTTGGCGGAGAGGAAGGTGAGATCGATGAACAGGAACGGCGCGATCAGCACCGCGGCCATGGCAAGCGGCCAGCGCCATACGCGCCAGATCACCACAAAGGCCATCATGGCGGTGACCACCATGGTGCCGGTGACGGCGATGCCATAGGCCGAGGCGAGCGCGCTCGAGGAGCGGAACAGCGCCACCAGCAGCAAGACGCCGATCAGCAGCAGCGTATTGACGCGCGGCATGTAGATCTGTCCGAACAGCGCCTCCGAGGTGTGGCGGATTTCCAGACGCGGCAGCAGCCCGAGCTGGATCGCCTGGCGCGTCATCGAATAGGCGCCGGTGATCACCGCTTGGCTGGCGATGACGGTCGCGGCGGTCGCCAGCAGCACCATGGGCAGCAAGGCCCAATGCGGATAAAGCAGGAAAAACGGATTCTCGATCGATTTCGGATTGGCGAGCACCAACGCGCCCTGTCCGAGATAGTTGATGACGAGCGCCGGCAGCACCACGGTGAGCCAGGCAAACCTGATCGGGCCGCGGCCGAAATGGCCAAGGTCGGCATAGAGCGCTTCCGAGCCGGTGACCACCAGGAACACCGCCCCGAGCGTGAACAAACCGATGATGCCGTGGTGGATCAGGAAGCTGGCGCCGTGCCATGGATTGAACGCAAACAGCACGACCGGGTTTTGCCCGATGTGCCAAAGTCCGGCGGCGGTGATTGCCGCAAACCAGACCAGCGTGATCGGGCCGAAGAACGCCGCCACCTTGGCAGTGCCGCGCGATTGCACCATGAACAGCGCCACCAAAATGACAGCCGTGATCGGTACGACGTAATCGTCGAAGGCGGGCGTCGCGACTTTGAGGCCTTCAACGGCCGACAGCACGGAGAGCGCCGGCGTGATGATGGCGTCGCCATAAAACAGCGCGCCGCTGATGATGCCGAGCAGAATGACGGTCCCGGAGGCTTTGCCGAGCGCGCGCGAGGCAAGCGCCATCAGCGCCAGCGTGCCGCCTTCGCCATTATTGTCGGCGCGCAGCAGAATTAAAATGTATTTGGCGGTGACCACCAGCAGCAGCGCCCAGATGATCAGCGACAGAATGCCGAGCACGACCGGCTCGCTCGCCGGCGCATGAGGGCCGACCGCCGCCAGCACCAACTCGCGCACCGCATAGAGCGGGCTGGTGCCGATGTCGCCGTAGACGACGCCGATACTGCCAAGCGTCAGTCCCCAGAAGCCGGCCCCCGGCTGCGAGACGCTCGGCTCGTGGCCCATGGTGGCCGCAATCGATTGCGACATGGCAATTCCCCAGCATTGTTGCAGCGCAAAATAGAGCCGCGGATATAACGCCGAGTTCCCATACCCAGCATCGCTATTTGCGCAGTGCAGGCCGGCGAGTTATGCGGCCGGCGCAAGACTTGAAACAGATTTTATGTCAATTGTTCAATGGGTTATGTGTCAATTCGGCTCGCCGCCAGCATCAGACTGTGACCTGAGTGCCGACCTCCACCACGCGCCCGGTCGGGATCTGGAAGAAGTCGGTAGCGTCGCTCGCCGACCGCGCCAAGCCGATGAACAGGCGGTCCTGCCAGCCCGGCATGCCCGACTGCGGCGACGGCCGCAGCGAGCGCCGCGACAGGAAAAACGACGTCGACATGATGTCGAATTGCCAGCCGAGCTTGCGCGCCACGGCCAAAGCCTTCGGCACGTTGGGCTGCTCCATGTAGCCGAACTTTAGCGCCACCCGCGAAAAATGCGTCGACAGCGGCGTGATCTGCACGCGCTCTTCCTCCGACACCCGCGGCGTGTCGGCGGTGATCACCGTGAGGATGACGTTGTGCTCGTGCAAAACCTTGTTGTGCTTGAGATTGTGCAATAACGAGGTCGGGGCAAAATCCGGATCGCTGGTGAGGAATACCGCCGTGCCGGGCACGATATGCGGCGGTTTCTTTTCCAGACTGCGGAACAGCGTATCGATCGGCACCTCGGTGCGACGCGTCTTGTTGAGCAAGAGGCCCATGCCGCGCCGCCAGGTCAAGATCAGCAGCACCATGCTGGCGCCGAACAGCAGAGGCGCCCAGGCGCCCTCGAACAATTTCAGGAAATTGGCCGAGAAGAAGGTCACGTCGACGAACACGAAGGGCAAGATCAGCAACAGCGCCTGCCAAAACTGCCACTTCCACAGCTTCCATATCACGATAAAGGCGAGCAGCCCGTCCACCACCATGGTGGTGGCGACAGCGATGCCGTAGGCGGAGGCGAGCGCGCTCGAGGTGCGGAACAGCCCGACCAGCAGCAGCACGCCGACCAAAAGCGCCATGGTCACGCGCGGAATATAGATCTGGCCGACATGCGAGGCCGATGTGTGCAGGATGGCGAGCCGCGGCAGCAGGCCGAGTTGGATCGCCTGATGCACCAGCGAATAGGCGCCGGTGATCACCGCCTGGCTCGCGATCACCGTTGCCGCCGTCGCCAGCACGATCATCGGCAGCAGGAACGTATCCGGGACCAGCCGATAAAACGGATTTTCGATCGCCAGCGGATCGGCCAGCACCTTGGCGCCCTGGCCGAAATAATTGATCAGCAGCGCCGGCAGCACCAGGCCCAGCCAGGCAACCTGGATGGGCTTGCGCCCGAAATGACCGAGGTCGGCATAAAGCGCCTCGCCGCCGGTCACCACCAGAAACACCGCGCCCAGGGTCACCAAACCGATCTGCCCGTGGGTCAGCAGGAACTGAACACCGTAATAGGGATTGATCGCCAGCAGCACGTGCGGATCGTCGCGGATATGCAGCAACCCGGCGATCGCAATGGCGACGAACCAGACCACCATGACCGGACCGAACAGCGCGGCGACTTTGGCGGTGCCGCGGCTCTGCGCGGCAAACAGCCCGATCAAGATGAAGACCGCGAGCGGCGCCACGTAATCGCTGAAGGCGGGGCTTGCCAGCTTCAAGCCTTCCACCGCCGAGAGCACCGAAATCGCCGGTGTGATCACGCTGTCGCCGAGGAACATGGAGGCGCCGATGACGCCAATGACGAAGACGTAAGCCGTGCGGCGGCCAAGCGCGCGGGTGGCGAGCGCGGTGAGCGAGAGCGTGCCGCCCTCCCCGTTATTGTCGGCGCGCAGCAGGATGAGGACGTATTTGAGCGTGACCGTAACTATCAACGCCCAGAGGATCAGCGACAGCACCCCGAACACGATATCGCGGGTGACGGCATGGTTGTCAGCCGCCGCGATCGTCGCCTCGCGGAAGGCGTAGAGCGGGCTGGTGCCGATATCGCCATAGACGACGCCGACGCTGCCGAGCGCTAGCGCCGCGAAACTAGGCGGCGGCGGTTGAATGTCATCGGAAGCCTGCGCCTCGGCGGAAGCCGTGCTTTGAGTCACACCGTCTCTCATTCGAGGTTGCCGCTTGCGCCGCCGGCGCCGGAAGGCGGGCCTTATATCATCGCAATAACCGGCAGAATACCGGTCATTTACTGCGCTCAATTGATCGGGATCAAGCAGCGGCAGTGGATTTCATGCGCCGTAACGTTAAATCGGGCGAATCGGCGGGATTCGCCTGTTCGGCGGGCGACGGGACAACGCATCCGCAGTTACCCCGTGACCACCCGGCAAAAAACTGCAAAAATTGCGGAAACGGGCGCAAAAGGTTCCCAGAGCAGCCCGCGAACCGGAGGCAAGCGATCCATGCGCGAAATCGGCCATTTCATCGGCGGTAAAACCGTCAAGGGGACCTCCGGCCGCTTTGGCGACGTCTTCGATCCCAATACCGGAGAGATCCAGGCCAAGGTGGCGCTGGCCAAGCGCTCCGAAGTCGAGGGAGCAATCGCCAATGCCGAGGCCGCGCAGCCGGCCTGGGCCGCCACCAACCCACAGCGGCGCGCCCGCGTGATGTTCAAGTTCATCGATCTCCTGCACAAGGACTTCGAAAACCTTGCCAAGCTGTTGTCCTCCGAGCACGGCAAGACCATTCCCGACGCGCGCGGCGACGTGCAGCGCGGACTTGAAGTGGTGGAATTTTCCTGCGGCATCCCGCATCTGCTGAAGGGCGATTATACCGAGGGCGCAGGTCCCGGCATCGATCTCTACTCCGTGCGCCAGCCGCTCGGCGTGGTCGCCGGCATTACGCCGTTTAATTTTCCGGCCATGATCCCGATGTGGAAATTCGCGCCGGCGATTGCCTGCGGCAACGCCTTCATTCTCAAACCGTCGGAGCGCGATCCTTCCGTGCCGATGCGGCTTGCCGAATTGCTGGTCGAGGCCGGCTTGCCGGAGGGCGTGCTCAATGTGGTCAATGGCGACAAGGAAGCGGTCGACACACTGCTCGCCGACGCGCGCGTAAAAGCGATCGGCTTTGTCGGCTCGTCGGCCATCGCGGAATACATCTACAGCACCGGCTGCGCGCACGGAAAGCGCGTGCAGTGTTTCGGCGGCGCCAAGAACCACATGATCGTGATGCCCGACGCCGACATGGATATGGCGGTCGATGCGCTGATCGGCGCCGGCTATGGCTCGGCGGGCGAGCGCTGCATGGCGGTGTCGGTCGCCGTGCCGGTCGGCAAGAAGACCGCCGACACGCTGGTCGAAAAACTGATCCCGCGCGTTGAAAGCCTCAAGATCGGGCCGTCGAGCGATCCGCAGGCCGACTATGGACCGATGGTGACCAAGGAACTGCTCGGCAAGGTACGCGGCTACATCGACACCGGCATCAAGGAAGGCGCCAAGCTCGTCGTCGACGGCCGCGGCTTCAAGCTGCAAGGCTACGAGAACGGCAACTTCATCGGCGGCTGCCTGTTCGACGAGGTCAAGCCGGACATGAAAATCTATAAGGAAGAGATTTTCGGGCCTGTGCTCTCGGTGGTGCGCGCCAAGGACTATGAGGAGGCGGTGCGGCTCCCCTCCGAGCATGAATACGGCAACGGCGTCGCCATCTTCACCCGCGACGGCGACACCGCGCGCGATTTCGTCAACCGCGTGCAGGTCGGCATGGTGGGCGTGAACTTCGCCATCCCGGTGCCGCTTGCCTATTACACTTTCGGCGGCTGGAAGCGCTCCGGCTTCGGCGACTTGAACCAGCACGGACCGGACTCGATCCGTTTCTATACCAAGACCAAGACGGTCACCTCACGCTGGCCGACGGGCCTCAAGGAAGGCGCCGAGTTCGTCATCCCGACCATGAAGTGACGCCTCGCCAACAAAGCACACGCGCCGGCGCGCCAGTTCCCCTTGATCACTCAGGAATGCCATGCCCGAATACCAGCTCTATTGCTTCGCCCAGTCCGGCAATGCCTATCGCGCCGCGCTGATGCTCAATTTGATCGGCGCCGACTGGGAGCCAATCTGGTTCGATTTCTTCGGCACGGCGCCGCAGCGCACGCCGGAGTTTCGCAACGACATCAACGAAATGGGCGAAGCGCCGGTACTCGTGCACGGCAACAAGAAGCTCTCGCAATCCGGCGTGATCCTTACTTACCTCGCCGACCACAGCGGCAAGTTCAAACCGCAGGGCGAAGACGAGCGGCTGGAAGCGCTGCGCTGGATCATTTTCGACAATCAGAAGGTCAACGGCTTCCTGGGGCCGTTTCGATTCTTGAAGAATTTCGCCAAGCAGCCGGCCGATCCGGCGGTGATGGCGTTTCTGAAGGGGCGCATCGACGGCAGCCTCGCCATCGTCGAGAAGCGCCTGACGGGGCGGCAATTCCTGGTGAGTAATAGGCCGACGATCGCCGACATCTCGATGACCGGCTATCTCTATTATCCGGCCGAGGAGTTCGGCTTCGACATGGCCAAGGAACATCCGGCGATTGCGGCCTGGCTCGAGCGCATGAAAGCGCTGCCGGGCTGGAAGCATCCTTACGATCTCATGCCGGGCTACCCGTTGGGCACCCACTAGATCGCCGTCAGTCAGGCAACGGCTCGACGCGGCAGCGGATCGGAACGCTGGGCCGCAGCGTCAGCCGGAACGTCGGCGCGACTTCTTGCGGATTGAGCGTGGTCAGGCGCACGGCACGCATCAATTCCGCGATCACCAGCGGGCCCTCGATCATGGCGATGATGCGGCCGGTGCAGACCCTGGCGCCGAGGCCGAACGGAATAAACGTTCCCGGGACGATTTCTCGCTCGCGGTTTTCCGCGAAACGTTCGGCGTCGAAGATGTCCGGATCCTTCCAGTAGTCGTGGTGGCGGTGGATGAGCCACGGCGACACGATCACGAAACTGCCGGCGCCGATCGCATTGCCGCAGATCGTCGCCGGCTTGGTGGCGACGCGGCTGACAAAGGCCAAAGGCGGATAGAGCCGCAACGTTTCGCGAAACACATTGCGTGCGGCCGGAATCTTGTTCAGCTCGTCTTGGCTGATGGCGCGCGTCCCGGCGACCGCCAGCGTCTGCGCGCGGATCGCTTCGGCAAGCGGCGGCAATTGCGAGAGCATGAAGGCCGCCCAAGTCAGGACACTCGCCGTGGTCTCGTGGCCGGCGAGAAAGAACACGGTCACCTGGTTGATCAATTCCTCGCGCGAAAAGGCGCTTCCGTCCGTGGGATCCCGCGCGTCGATCGCCGCCTGCAGGATATCCTCGGCGCGCTGCTGCCGCTCCGGCGAGGCCAGACGCTCGTCGACCATGCGCGCGACCACGGCGCGGATACGCCCGCCGATCGCGGCCAATTCACCGGGCGCGGCGCTCTGCGCCACGGCGCTACCGCCGAACAGCAACGTTAGAATGTCCTGCGGCGCCTTGGTCTGGTACTGCAGAAAGGCGTCGGAAATCTCCTGCGCGTCCTCCTGCCCGATCGCACGGGAGAAGATGGTGCGGAAAATGATATCGAGCGCGACAAAGATCATCTCGGCATCGAGGTTTATCTCGGCGCCGGGGGAAAGCGCGCGCAACCGATCGACGAAATCGCGCACGGTCGCCGACATCAGCGGATAGAGCCGGCGCACGCGCATCTGTTCGAGCGCCGGCTCCAGCATGCGGCGCTGCCGCCGCCAGATTTCGCCGTTGCTGATGAAGATGCCGTCGCCGATCAGCGGCGCCAGCGCGGCGACCATCATGTCGCTTTTGGGAAAGGCGTCGACGCTGACCGACATGATATTGCGGATTTCGTTGGGATCGTTGACCACCAGAACGTCGGCGCCGCGGTCAGGCAGCCGCACGGCGTTGCGCCGGTAGAAACCCGCCGACAACATATTGAGCAGGTTGCCGTCGAAGCCGGACAGCATTTGCCGCGGAAAAGGCGCCGGCGGCCGGTAGTTTTGAACGGCATCCAGCATGCAAACGGCTTATCCCAAGTGATCGGTGGCTGCGTCGTCTCGAAGCCTTAGCGGATTTCCACCCGTGGCTCCAGCCAGTCAATCGTGATGGTGACCGCCGCCGTGATGATGGTGGTGATCGTGCGCGTGATCGTGCTGGCGCAGGGCATAGGCGCCGCCTTCCGGCTCGAACGGCGCCTCGATCAAGGCGACCTTGGCGCCGAGCGATTTGAGCAAAGCTTCGATGCCGGCGTCGCGTCGCGTGCGGACGCGGTTGGCCAGCACTTGCACCGGCACGTGGCGGTCACCGAGATGCCAGGCGAGCCGCGCCAGCGCCGCCACGTCTCCTGCCCGTGCTTCGATCAGCGGCTCCGCCGCCGCCACCACTTCCACCAGCTCGCCGTCGTCGAGCTGCAGCAGATCGTCGGTGCGCAGGTGGACCGGCGCGGACAGCGCGAGTTCGTAAGTGCCGCCTTTGACCCCGGTCACCGTCGCGTTCCGCGCGTTGCGCTGGGTGTAATCGAGGATGACGGTGTCGATGACTTGCCGGTCGTGCGGGCTACCCGCGGCAAGGACGCTCGTGACGCGCGGCATGGATTGGTCGACTGCGCGCGGTCAATTCAGCCGCGCCGGACGATCGGGACCGCTTGCCGGCACGTGGTCCGGCGTGATCGAGGCGTCGTCGACATGCGCCATAGGCGCCGCGGCAGCGGCGGCGGCGGCGGCATCCTTGCGCTGGTGTTCGCGATAGGACAGCCAGCCAAGCGGCAGGCAAACGAGATAGCCGAGCGTGCCGATGGTGAGCACCTGCCACGGATAGCTGATGAGCAGCGCGAAGAACAACACCACCACCACGAATACCGGCAGCACCATTTCCGGCGGCACGCGCTTGCCCACGCGCTTGCCGGAGAACACCGGCAGCCGCGACACCATCAACAGCGCGATCGCCAGCGTGTACAAGAACGTCAGCCAAACGCCGACGAGCCCGCCGGAGGCGCCGAGCAGGTCGAGATAAATCGGCAGCAGCACGGTGATGGCGCCCGCCGGCGCCGGAATGCCGGTAAAGAAATTTGCCGCCCAGGCCGGCTTGTTGGGGTCGTCGATCATCACGTTGAAGCGCGCGAGCCGCAAAGCCGCGCAGATCGCGAACACCAGCGCGGCGATCCAGCCCGCCGATTTGAGTTCGTGCAGGCCCCAGAAATAGAGGATCAGCGCCGGCGCAACGCCGAAGTTGACGAAGTCGGCGAGACTGTCGAGCTCGGCGCCGAAGCGCGAGGTACCCTTGAGCATGCGCGCGATGCGGCCGTCGATGCCGTCGAGCAGTGCGGCGAGCACGATCGCGGCCAGCGCCAGATCCATGCGGCCTTCGATCACCATGCGGATCGCGGTCAAGCCGGCGCACAGCGCCAAAAGCGTGATCAGATTGGGCAGCAGCGTGCGCACCGGGATCGCCTTGAAGCGGCGGCGGCGCGGCGGCGGCGCGGGATCGAACGGCTGAAAGACCATGCCGGCAATATAGCGCCTCAGCGGCGGGCGCGCCACGGTGCGCCAAAGCAGTTCCGCCGCTGCGTTAACGACTTATCCGCTGCGATACATCCGTTCCTCGTCGCCTCTGCGCAGGTCGGCAAGCACGGTTTCCCCGGCCAGCGAGGTTTGCCCGACCGCCACCAGCGCCGTGGTGCCCTCGGGCAGATAGACATCGAGGCGCGAGCCGAAGCGGATCATGCCGAAACGCTCGCCGGCGCCGACCGGCTGGCCCTCGCGCACGAAGCAGACGATGCGGCGGGCGACGAGGCCGGCGATCTGCACCACCGCAATGCGGCCCGCGCCGGTGGCGATCACCAGCGAATTGCGCTCGTTGTCGGCGCTTGCCTTGTCGAGGTCGGCGTTGAGGAATTTGCCCGGCTGATAGACGATCTTCTCGACGCGGCCGGCGACCGGGCTGCGGTTGATGTGGCAGTCGAACACGCTCATGAAAATCGAAATGCGCGGCAGCGGGGTTTCGCCGAGGCCGAGCTCGGGCGGCGGCGGCGCCGTGGTGACCTGGCTGACGCGCCCGTCGGCGGGCGTCACCACCAGCCCCTCGCGCACCGGCGTCACCCGCGGCGGATCGCGGAAAAAATAGACGCACCACAACGTCAGCACCACGCCGAGCCAGCCGAGCGGCGTCCACAGCCAAAATAGCACCAGCGTCACCAGCACGAAGACGCCGATAAACGGATAGCCTTCGGGCGTGATCGGCACCAATTGCCCGCGGATGGAATCGTAAATCGACATCGTCTGCTAACCGCGAGTCGTGTTTCCCCTCTCCCCTTGGGGGAGAGGGTGGCGCGCAAAGCGCGCCGGGAGAGGGGTAGAGGCTTGCTCTAGCGCATCGGATATTTCACCCAATACGGCGTTGGTTCGTTTCAATACATCATCGTTCCAGAACCGCAACACTCGATAGCCCTCGTTGCGCAACCATTTGTCACGCTGGTGATCGTTCGCATTTTCCGAATGCTGTCCACCATCAACTTCGACGATCAATCCACGGTCAAAACAAATGAAATCGACGACGTAGGGGCCGATGGGAGCTTGCCGCTTGAATTTAAGCCCCTGAAAGCGGTGCGCACGAAGCAGGTACCAGAGCCGCCTTTCTGCGTCAGTCATCCGGCCACGCAATTTTTTGGCAAGTACGCGCTTCATACCCCTCTCCCGGCTCGGCCTTCGGCCTCGCCACCCTCTCCCCCAAGGGGAGAGGGGAAAGAGTGCCATGGGCTATCGCCAAAACAAGAGCCTTTATTCCGCCGCGTCGGCCGGCACGTCGACGGTGACGGCCGGCGGCGCGCCGAGTTCGTCCTGCACCGGCGGCGGATTGCGGTTGGGCGCGACCGGCTCCTCGCCGGCAAGCGCCAGCTTCTCGCGCGCCTCCTCGGCCTCGCGCTGGCGGTTCCACATGCTGGCATAGAGCCCGTCTTTGCCGAGCAGCGCGGAATGGCTGCCGCGCTCGACGATCTCGCCTTGATCGAGCACGATGATCTCGTCGGCGCCGACGATGGTCGAGAGCCGGTGCGCGATCACCAGCGTGGTGCGGCCGGTCGACACCCGCTCCAGCGCATCCTGGATTTCCTTTTCGGTGTGGCTGTCGAGCGCCGAGGTGGCTTCATCCAGCACCAGGATCGGCGGCGATTTCAGGATGGTGCGGGCGATGGCGACGCGCTGCTTCTCGCCGCCCGACAGTTTCAAGCCGCGCTCGCCGACCTCGGTCTCGTAACCCTTGGGCGAGAGCCGGATGAAGCCGTCGATCTGCGCCAGCCGCGCTGCTTCCTCGACTTCCGTGTTGCTCGCCTCCCAGCGGCCGTAACGGATGTTGTAGCGGATGGTGTCGTTGAACAGCACGGTGTCCTGCGGCACCATGCCGATCGCCTGGCGCAGCGATTTTTGCGTGACCGTGGCGATGTCCTGGCCGTCGATCGTGATGCGTCCACCGGAGAGATCGTAGAAGCGGAACAAGAGCCGCGAGATGGTCGACTTGCCGGCGCCGGACGGGCCGACCACCGCCACCGTCTTGCCGGCCGGCACCTCGAAGCTGATGCCCTTCAAGATGCGCCGCTCCGGATCGTAGGCGAAGCGCACGTTCTCGAAACGGATGGTGCCGTTGGTCACCTGCAGCGGCCGGGCGCCGACGACGTCCTTGATCTCCGGTTCGCGCGCCAGAATGGAGAACATGAGCTCGATGTCGGTCACCGCCTGCTTGATCTCGCGGTAGACCATGCCCATGAAATTGAGCGGCTGGTAGAGCTGGATCATCATGGCGTTGACCAGCACGAAATCGCCGACCGTCTTGGTGCCGGCGCGGATCTCATAGGCGCACATCACCATGGCGGCGGCGAGCCCGAAGGTGAAGAACACCGCCTGCCCGGCATTGAGCACGGCGAGCGAGGTATAGGCCTTGACGCTGGCGTCCTCGTAGCGCGCCATCGACTTGTCGTAACGCTGGGCCTCACGCTCTTCGGCGCTGAAATATTTCACCGTCTCGTAATTGAGCAGCGAGTCGATCGCCTTGACGTTGGCGTCGGTGTCGCTGTCGTTCATCTTGCGGCGGATGCCGATGCGCCATTCTGTGGCGTGATAGGTGTAGGTCAGATAGAGCGCCACGGTGACCACGATCGCGGCCACATAGCGCCAGTCGAAGTGCCACATCAGCACGCCGAGGATTAAAGCCAGCTCGATGACGGTCGGCACAAGCTGCAGGATGACCATGCGCACGATGGTCTCGATGGCGTTGCGCCCGCGCTCCAGCACGCGGGTCAGCCCGCCGGTCTTGCGCTCGAGATGGAAACGCAGCGACAGTTCGTGCATGTGCACGAAGGTGCGGTAGGCGAGCCGACGCACGGCGTGCATCGCCACCTTGGCGAAGACGCCGTCGCGCAGTTGCGTCAGCGCCGCCATCAAAACACGCATGCCGCCATAGGCGATGGTCAGCGCAATGGGCGCGGCCAGCACCCAGACAAGCCAGTCGGATGCCGCCACCGGCGCGGTTCCGGTGCCGACCAGCGCGTCGGTCGCCCATTTGAAGGTGAAGGGCGTCGCAATGGTAGCGAGCTTGGCGGCGAGCAGCAGCAGCACCGCGCCGCCGACGCGCAATTTCAAGTCTCGCCGGTCCGTCGGCCAGATATAGGGCCAAAGGTGAAGCATGGTCGCAAACAGCGCGCCGCGGCTGGCGGAGACGGGCGTGTCGTTTTCTGCGCCTCGGCGATGGTGGTGATGGTCGCTCATCAGGGCCTTGATTGGACGGCCTCCAAGCTTGCCGTCGGGGCCCTCCATATAGGGGGAATCGGCGCGACAATCACCCTGGCGGGCCGCCATAAACGACCGTGTCTACAGGGGATTTCATGCTTCGTCTTGACGGCGCCGGTTGGGCGTCGCACATGCTGCGCCATGGAAAAAAACGAAAACACGAGCAAAATCCGAAAAATCTGCGTCTATTGCGGCTCCGGTCCGGGAACCGACCCCGCCTTTGTGCGGGCCGCGCGCGATTTCGGCAAAATCCTCGCCGAGAGCGGCATCGGCCTCGTCTATGGCGGCGGCGCCGTCGGCATGATGGGCGAACTCGCCGACGCCGTGCTGCATAATGGCGGCGAAGTGACCGGCATCATTCCCGAGTTTCTGATGGCGCGCGAGCACGCGCTGCGCCAGACGCAAGGGTTGATCGTCACCCGCGACATGCACGAGCGCAAACGCACGATGTTCGATCTGGCCGACGCCTTCGTGGCGATGCCGGGCGGCGTCGGCACGCTGGAGGAATTGGTCGAGCAACTGACTTGGGTGCAGCTCGGACGCCACAAAAAGCCGGTGCTGGCCGCCAACATAAAAAGCTTCTGGGATCCGCTTTGTGCCTTGCTCGATCACATGCGGGCGCTGGAATTCATCCGCGCCGATCTGGGCTTCGACCTGCTGGTGGCTTCAAATGTCGACGATATCCTGCCGATGCTGCAAACGGCCGCGGCGGCGGTGCCGGAATCGGCCAAGCGGATGACCGCGGCGGACGCCGGCCGGCTTTAGACTTGTCTCGATCCGAACCGACGAGCCCCGCAATGAGCGCGGTCAGGCCTTCTTGCCCAGCAAGGGATGCAAGTTGCGCACGACATCGAGCTGAGATGCGATCAAGACACATCCCATGGCAAAGCCGGCCACGTCGGTCCAAATCGCTCCCCTAAAAGCGCCCGCCGGCACCATCAAAGCCACACCCGCCAGCGCAAAGCCGACGCGCAAGAGCAGATTGATCGGCCTGGTCATGAAGCCGGCCACGGCGACCGACACGAGATAGACGCCCATGATCGCGGTGCCGGCCGCGAGCGCCACCTCCAGTGGCGGTCCCTGCATCAACAGTGTCGGCGAGGAGACGAACAGGAACGGCACGATATAGGCGGACCAGCCGAAACGAACGCCGGCCAAACCGGTGCGCATGGGATCGGCCTGGGCGATGCTCGCCGCGGCGAAGGCGGCGATCGCCACCGGCGGCGTGGTCATCGACATCATGCCGAAATAGAGCACGAAAAGATGCGCGGCGAGATCGGGAATGCCGACCTCGATGAGCGCCGGCGCGACCAGCGAAGCGAGCAGCACGTAGACGCCGACCGTCGGCATGCCCATGCCGAGAATGATCGCGATCGCCGCCGCCAGCACCAGCAGCAGCGCGGTGTTGCCGGCGCCGAGATGGATCAGCACCATGGTGAGCGCAAAATTGAGGCCGGAGACGTTGAGCACGCCGATGATGAAGCCGGCGGCGGCCGCGATCATCAGGATATCGAGCGCGCCGCGGCCGGTCTCGACCAGCGCCTCGATCACGTCCAGCGGCCGCATGCGGTTGCCGCCGTAGCTGCCGAACATGCCGCAAATGACGAGCGCCCCGGACGCGTACAGCGCCGCCGTGTCGGGGCTGAGATTGAGCCAGAAAAGGCCGAAGACGATGATCGCGAAGGGGATGGGAAAATACCAGCCTTCGCGCAGCACCTGACGCACCGGACGCATTTCCGAACGTGGCACCGCAGCGATATTGCTTTTGGCAGCCTCCAGGTCCGCCTGGATGAACAGCGCCGCATAATAAAGGATGGCCGGAATAGTCGCGGCGACGACGATGTCGCTATAGGGCCGCGCCAACAGTTCGGCCATGATGAAGGCGGCCGCGCCCATGATCGGCGGCATGAGTTGGCCGCCGGTCGAGGCCACCGCCTCGATGGCGCCGGCAACGTGCGGCTGGTAGCCGGACTTCTTCATCATCGGGATGGTGACGATCCCCGTCGACACCACGTTGGAGACGGCGTTGCCGGAAATGGTGCCGAATAACGACGAAGCGATGATGGCGATCTTGGCGGCGCCGCCGCGGAAGCCGCCGAAGGCGGCGATGGCGAGATCGGTAAAGAAATTAGCGCCGCCCGAGCGTGCGAGCAGCGCGCCGAAAAACAGGAACGAGACCACGACCGTTGCAGCCACGCCGAAGACCGAGCCGAACACGCCGTTGACGTCGAGCGCGAGATAGACCAGCAAGCCGTCGAAGCTGACGTGGCGGCCCTGCAGGTCGCCCGGCAGCAACCAGCCGAGAAATCCGTAGGCGATGAAGACGATGAGAATGCCGGCGAGCACGTTGCCGCTGGAGCGGCGTAGGCCCTCGAACACCAGGACCAGAAGTATGCTGCCGATGATAACGCCGTGCAGCGGGCGGAACGCGATGGCGTCGGACAGCGCGCGATAGTCGTAGGCGACATAGAAGGCCGCGCCCATGCCGATCACCGCGGCGGCGATGTCGTACCAGGGCACGCGCGCCGAGCCGCGCTTGCGCGCCCGATAGGTGAGAAAGACGAGCGCCAGCGCCAGCGCCAACACGAAGGCGTTGAACTGCTCGTTGATCAGCAGCAGCCCGAAGGTGCGGTAGAGATCCGCCGCCCAGGCCAGCGCCGCGAGCGTCAGCGCGGCGGCGACGATTTTCGCCGCCGTGGCGATCCAAGATGCCGGCTGCTCGATCGGATCGCCGGCGGGGTGCGTCATGAAAGATCAGACCTGCGCGCGCAGACCACCGAACCTAACGGTCTTTCCAGATGCCGACTTCCTTGTAGAATTTGATGGCGCCGGGATGAAACGGAATACCGTGGTCGCGCGCCAGATTTTCTTTCTTGTACCGCGCGTAGATTTTTGAGATCGCGACCAGCTTGGGCTGCTGTTCATAGAGCATCTTGGCGATTTTGTAGGCGTCGTCGTCCGATATCTGCGCGCCGCCCATGACCAGGTAGTCATGGAACATCACATTGGTGGGTCCGACGATACCGACCAGCGACTTGGCCGGTTCGAGCGTATCGATGAAGGCCGCCGGCATGACGGCTTTGACCCGTTTTTGCGCAGCCTCATCGTTCGGCATGCTCAGCCAACGGATGCCGCCGGTCTTGACATCGACTTCCGCCATCTTGCCGGCGCCGATGGCGAAGGTGGAGGCTTCAACCTTGCCCTGCATGAAGTCGTCGGCGCCGCGCACCACATGCGGCACCGGCACGCCCTCGAAATCCGACGGCTTGACGTCGAATGCGGCAAGGCCGGCGAGATAGCTCGATTCCTGCGCTGAATTGGCGGTGAAGCCGCTTGCGATCTTTTTGCCCTTCAGCTCGGCAAGGGACTTGTACGGCGAATTCTTGTGGACGAACCAGCTCAGATAATAGGGAAACACGGTGCCGATGACGCGCAGGTTCTTGTTAGGCGTCTTGAAGGGGCCGGAGCCGGTATAGGCGAAATAGGCGTCGGTCGATGCCGGCACCGCCATCTCTAGCTCTTTGTTGCTGATGAGCGGCAGAATCTGCTGTCCGCCACCGAACGGCACCACGCGAACGCGCAGCTTGAGCTCTTCCGTCATCACCTTGCCGAGCGCGTTGCCGAGTGCGTAGTTCGACGAGCCGACTTGGCTGGTGCCGATGCTGATGGTCTGGGCTTGAGCCGATCCGGCCGAAATCGCAAACAAAACGGCAACGGCTGCCGATGAAATTGGCTTCATGTGTTCCTCCACGAGATAATTTTTTTATTGTCGAAAGCTAATCATAGGGGTCCGTCAATGTCCATGCGCGAACTCATGTCCACTGTGGCGATGGTGCACGTGACACCGAAGCATTCCGACGCGGGCGGATCGCCACGCGTCCGCGAATGGCGGACTTACTATTTTGCCGCCAGGAACGTCACCGCTTCGATGCGGTTGCCGTCGGGATCGCGAATAAAAGCCGCGTAATATCCCTCGCCGTGCTGTGGGCGCAAAGCCGGCGCGCCGTCATCGGCGCCGCCTGCCGCCAGTGCGGCCGCGTGAAAAGCGTCGATCATGTCGGTCGAGCGGGCGCGGAAGCAGACATGGGCGCCGCTGCCCGGCGCGGCGGGCTGCGTATCGCGGCGCAGATTGATCCAGAATTCCGGATAGCTCTTGCCGAACCCAACGGTCGCGGGGCGCGAGTCCAGTTTGGCAAAGCCGATGGTCGCGAGCACCGCTTCGTAGAAGCGCGTTGATGCCGCCAGATCGCGAACCGGGACGGAGACGTGGTCGATCATGGTTTTCTCCGCGCGTCCCATACTCTCTGTTGTCGTCCCCACGAAGGCGGGGACCCATACGCCGCGACTTATCGATAGGCTGCGGAGTATGGGTCCCGGCCCTCGCTACGCTCGGCCGGGACGACAGCGTTAGGCCGGCGCGCCGGACTTCACCAGCTTGTAGACGATGGAATCCATCAGCGCCTGAAACGAAGCATCGATGATATTGGGCGAGACGCCGATCGTGGTCCAGCGCTCGCCGGCCTCGTCCTCGCTCTCGATGAGCACGCGGGTCACTGCCTCGGTGCCGGAATTGAGGATACGCACGCGGTAGTCGGTGAGCGACAGCCCCTCGATGTATTTCTGGTATTTGCCGAGGTCCTTGCGCAGCGCCTGGTCGAGCGCGTTGACCGGGCCGTTGCCTTCCGCCGCCGAGATCAGGTTGTCGTTTCCGACCTTGACCTTCACCACCGCCAGGGCGACGGAGACGCGCTCGCCCTTGGCATTGTTGCGCTGTTCGACGTTGACGTCGAATTGCGTGACGTCGAAATAATTCGGCACGGTGCCGAGCGTGCGCCGCGCCAGCAGTTCGAACGAGGCATCCGCCGCTTCATAAGCGTAACCGATGGTCTCGCGTTCCTTGACGATCTCCAGCAGGCGGCCGATGCGCGGATCGTCCTTGTTCACTTTCAACCCGATGCGTTCAAGCTCAGCCAGCACGTTGGAGCGGCCGGCCTGCTCCGAGACCAGAACTTTACGCCGGTTGCCGATGGTCTCCGGCGCGACGTGCTCATACGTCGCCGGGTCCTTCATGATCGCCGAGGCGTGGATGCCGGCCTTGGTGGCGAAGGCGCTGTCGCCGACGTAAGGCGCGTGGCGGTCGGAGGCGCGGTTGAGCCGCTCGTCGAGCGCGTGCGAGACCTGCGCCAGCTTCTTCAGCGCGGCGTCGGAGACGCCGATGTCGAAGGCCTCGGCGAATTCCGGCTTGAGCTTGAGCGTCGGGATGATGGAGACGAGATTGGCGTTGCCGCAGCGCTCGCCCAGCCCATTGAGCGTGCCCTGGATTTGCCGCGCGCCGGCGCGCACCGCGGCGAACGAATTGGCCACTGCCTGCTCGGTGTCGTTATGCGCGTGGATGCCGACGTGATCGCCGGGGATGACCTTGACCACCTCGCCGACAATGCGCTCGATTTCGTGCGGCAGCGTGCCGCCGTTGGTGTCGCACAACACCACCCAGCGCGCGCCTTCGTCGTAAGCCGCCTTGGCACAGGCCAGCGCGAATTTCGCATTGGCCTTGTAGCCGTCGAAGAAATGCTCGCAGTCGAGCAGCACTTCCCGGCCCTTCGCCTTGGCCGCTTTAACGCTGTCGCGGATCGAAGCGATGTTCTCCTCGTTGGTGGTCTCCAGCGCAACCTTGACGTGGTAGTCCCAGGCCTTGGCGACAAAACAAATCGCGTCGGCCTTGGCTTCGAGCAGGGAGGCGAGCCCCGGATCATTGGAGGTCGAGCGGCCGGGACGCCGCGTCATGCCGAAGGCGGTGAAGGAGGTCTTGAGGCCGCGATCGGCGGCGAACAGCTCGGTGTCGGTCGGGTTGGCGCCCGGATAGCCGCCCTCGACATAATCGATGCCCAGTTCGTCGAGCATTCCGGCGATCGCCAGTTTGTCGGCCAGCGTGAAATCGACGCCGTTCGTTTGGGCGCCATCTCGTAATGTCGTGTCGAATAGATAGAGTCGCTCCTTTGCCTTCATCGCGCCGCTCTCCTTCCTACACCTCCCCCGCCTGCGGGGGAGGTCGACGCGCGAAGCGCGTCGGGAGGGGGCATTTCTGGAACGCACTTTCGAATGAGCACCCCCTCCCCCAACCCTCCCCCGCAAGCGGGGGAGGGAGAAGAGGCGCGCGCCGTCGCGCAGCGTGGTGTCGAACAGATAAAGGCGTTGGCGCGGCATGGCGCTCCTCACCACAGGTAATAATTCGACATCAAAGCGATGGCGACGACCACGGCGATAACGGCGATGACGATGTGGTGGCGTTTCATGGCGTCACGCCAGCCGGCTGAAGACGTAAAGCGCGAGCAGCATCGCCGCGGCGATAACCGCGTATTTCAGCGCGATGTAATACTTCCAATGGCGCGGGAACGGGGTGTCTGGCTTTTTCATGGGGCGCCCCCTTTGGCGAGCTGTTTTTGCAGCGTGGTGTTGGCGAGCCATTCCTCGCCGATCGATACGGTGTTGCGCTGCTGGGCGAGGTAGCCGCGCTTCTCGAAGAAGCCGCGCGCACTGTCGCTGGCGTCGACGCTGAGCGCGGCGGCGCCGCGCGAGCCTGCGAGTTTCTCCAGCGCGTCGGCGAGCATGGCGCCGATGCCCTGCCCCGTCACCGCCGGATGCACGTAAAGCATGTCGATCTTGTCCGCGCCTGCGAGCGAGGCAAAGCCGACGGGCGAGCCTTCAAGCGTCGCCACCAGCGTCAATTGCCCAGCCAGTTTCTTGCCGAATTCGGCTTCGTCGTCGGCAACGGAAGCCCAGGCTTCCTGCTGCGCCTCGGTGTAATCCTCATCGGTCAGCGCCTCGATGCTGTCGCGGAAGATTTCGCGCAGCAGCGGCACGTCGGCCGGCAGCAGCGGTCGCAACGCTTGCCTCGGATGCGCCACGGCACTCATCGCGCGATTCTTTCCTTACCTCTCCCCGCGCGCGGGGAGAGGTCGACTTCCGAGCGACAGCGAGGAAGTCGGGTGAGGGGGCGGTGCGAGCCTGCTACGACCATCAAGGCCCCCTCACCCGCCGCGCTCACGCTTCGCGTTCGCTCGGCACCCTCTCCCACAAGGGGAGAGGGAAAGAAAAAATCGCGCCGCGCCTTCATCGCGCGATCTCCGCTCTCTTCTTCACCTCCCCCGCTTGCGGGGGAGGTCGATCGACGGAGCGCAAGCGAAGGCGATCGGGAGGGGGAATGCCCCCTCCCCCAACCCTCCCCCGCAAGCGGGGGAGGGAGAAGGCCAGCACGCGCCAGGAAATATGCGTGTCATCGCGCGATCTCCCACGTCGTGCCGTCCTTGCTGTCCTTGAGCACGACGCCCATGGCGGCGAGCTCGTCGCGGATGCGGTCGGATTCCTTGAAGTCCTTGGCCTTGCGCGCGGCGGCGCGCGCTTCGATCAGGCCCTGCACTTTGCTCTCGTCGGCGGCAAAGGAGGCCGGTCGGAACGAGGCCCATTGCGCGGCGGTTGCCTGCAGCAAGCCGATCAATTGCGCGCTGGCTTTCAGGCAAGCGGCCGCCGGCTTCGCCGTCGCGGCTTGCGCGCGCAACTCGTGCAGCGCGGCAAACGCCTTCGGCGTGTTGAGATCGTCCGCCAGCGCGTCGAGCGCATCGGCGCACAGGTAGCCCGGCGCAACGTCGCCGGTGAGTTCGTACCAATAATCGAGCGTCTTCTGTGCTTCGCGCAAGGCCGCGACCGTCCAGTTGATCGGCTGGCGGTAGTGCGTCTGCAACATGGTGAAGCGCACGGCCTCCCCCGGCCAGTCCTGCAGCAACTCGCGAATAGTGACGAAATTGCCCGCGCTCTTCGCCATCTTCTCGCCTTCCACCTGCAGGAAGCCGTTGTGCATCCAGTAATTCGCCATCACCGGCGTGTGGAAGGCGCAGCGCGACTGCGCGATCTCGTTCTCGTGGTGCGGGAATACGAGATCGATGCCGCCGCCGTGGATGTCGAAGGTCTCGCCCAGATGCTTCCAGGCCATGGCCGAGCATTCGATGTGCCAGCCCGGCCGCCCCGGCGTCTTGATGCCGGCCGGCGAAGGCCACGCCGGCTCGCCAACTTTTGACGGCTTCCACAGCACGAAGTCCATCGGATCTTTCTTATAGGGCGCCACCTCGACGCGGGCGCCGGCGAGCATCTCGTCGAGCGAGCGGTTGGAGAGTTTGCCGTAATCCTTCATCGCCGCGACGTTAAAGAGCACGTGCTCCTCGGCGACGTAGGCGCAGCCGGCCTTCACCAGACGCTCGACGATCTCCTTCATCGCCTCGATATGCTCGGTCGCCCGCGGCTCAACGGTCGGCGGCAGGCAGCCGAGCGCCGCGACGTCTTCCTTGAAGTTCTTGTAGGTCGCTTCCGTCAGCTCGCGGATGGAAACACCGCGCTCGGCGGCGCGCGCATTGATCTTGTCGTCGACGTCGGTGACGTTGCGCACGTAGGTGACGTGGTCGGCGCCATAGATATGGCGCAGCAGCCGGAACAGCACGTCGAACACGATCACCGGGCGCGCGTTGCCGATATGGGCGAAGTCGTAGACTGTCGGCCCGCACACATACATGCGCACGCGCGCGGGATCGATCGGCGTAAACGGCCGCTTCTCCCGCGTCAGCGTGTCGTAGAGCTTAAGCTCCATGTTTCCCTCTGCACCAGCGTCGCGGACTAAGCCGCCTGCCGGGCGGCTTTGCTCGACGACGCGGGCGCGAAGCATCCTCGGCGCCTGCTGGCCCCGGGCGTTGCTTTATCTCGATGGAGAAAAGACGGCCGCAGCCAGCGTCGGGCGCTAGCGAATAATCTCGCGGCAAATGCCGCAGATATGGTTAAGGCCGGTCATCGCCCGGCACAATGTCGAGTTGGCGGCAACCCGTCAAGACCTGGGGCCCAATGTGAAAAGCGTCACACAACGCAGGAAAATCTCGTGGTTAAACGGGTCTTAACGGTTTTGCCCGCATTCTCAGGGGCTGCCAAAAATAACGGGCGATGCCATGCGGACCTTGTTGATTAGTCTTGCCGCCATCCTTTGCCTGGGCCTCGCCACCGCCGCCCCGGCCGAGCGGCGCATGTTCATTATCTCGGCCGATGCCGGCTACGGCGTCGATGATTGCCTGGTTTCGGGCGCGACCTGCGGCGCCGCCGCGGCCACCGCCTATTGCAAAACGCAAGCCTTCGCCCTGGCCACCGCCTATCGCAAGGTCGACCGTGACGACATCACCGGCGCCATTCCGGCCGGTGGCGGCAGCGCCTGCCACGGGTCAAAGTGCGACAACTTCGTCGCCATCTTCTGCACGCGTTAGGCCTCGGATCAGCTTTTAGCTTTGGCCTTGTTCAGCGCCACCGCGGCGCGGATGAGCGTCTTCAGCGCCTTTGCATCGATCGTGCCGCCCTCGTGAAAGTCGATGGCGCGCCGCAGGTTGCCGTCGAGGCTTGAGTTGAACAGGCCTGAGGGGTCCTCGAGCGCGGCGCCTCGGGCGAAAGTCAGCTTCACTTTGTCCTTGTAGGTCTCGCCGGTGCAGATGATGCCGGCGTGCTCCCACACCGCAACGCCGAGCGGGTTCGACGGCTTGCGCCATTTCACTTCTTCGACCACGCCGGGGTCGGCCGCTTTGATGATCGCGCGGGCCCGCGCCAGCGTCTCGCCGCGCCAGTCGCCCAGCGCCTTGATGCGCGCGTCGATCAATTGAGAAGGAGAAGCCTCGGCTTTTGCATGCCTCGCGACGGTCTTCGCCTTCTTCATCGGTTTTGTCCTTCGCGGCGGTTTAACGCGTCGCTCAGCGGCGCGGCGGCAGGCCTGCAAACTCCGGAACGCCTTCGGCAACAAGATGGAAGGGCTGACCTTCCGCCGTGAAGATCGCCATCGTCGCGCCGCCGAAGACGGAAGGATCGTCCAGCGATCCAACTTTAAGAACCACCGGCGGCAAGCCAGGCCGCCGCGAGATCATGTGCGCGCCGCAGGTAGCGCAGAATTCCCGCGTCACGGCGCTGGCCTTGTCGGGCCGCGTGTAAGTCTTCGGCGCGCCTTTGGTATAACTAAAGCCCTCGTCCGGCATCAGCATAAAAAGATTTGGCGCCCCGCCCGAGTAATGCTGACAGACGCGGCAGTGGCATTGCGCTTTCAGAACCGGCTCGCCCTCCGCGACATAGCGCACTGCGCCGCAATAGCACCCGCCTTCAAGCCTCATGTGTGATCCTCCCGTGTTGTCACGGTGTGTCGCGACGGTAGCACATAGCCCAGCGCGCACCGAACCGGAGTTCCGCCTGCCGAAGTTCCCAACGGCCATAAAAAAATCCGCCCCGCATGTCACATCATCCTCCCCTCGCTCGTCATGATGTCGGAACCAACAGAAAGGAACCCAATCATGACCGCCAAACTTGATCCCATAGCCGCGGCCCCGGAACCGATGAAGGCCTGGCTGCGCGCTTCGACCGCCATTGCGTCGAGCCTCGATCCGACGCTCGTCCACCTGGTGGAAATCCGCGCCTCGCAGATCAACGGCTGCGCCAACTGCATCAATATGCACGCCGTGTATGCGCGGGAAAACGGCGAAACCGATCAGCGCATCGACCTGCTGCCGGCCTGGCGCGAGGCCCCCTGCTATAGCGAGCGCGAGCGCGCCGCGCTCGCCTGGACCGACGCCTTGACGCGGATCGCCGACGGACATGAGCTCGGGAGCGCCCGCGAGGGCTTGTGGAATCATTTCTCGAAGGAGGAGCAGGTCAAGCTCACGCTGATAATCAACGTCATCAACGGCTGGAACCGCATCGCGGTCGGCTTCGGCCTGTTTGCCGATCCGGCGGCGATCAAGGCGAACGCTAAGGTGGCGACCGAGGCGGCGGCCGCCTGATGACTGCCGCCGGGCACGAGGACGCGCACCAGGACGCTAGCGTCAGTTTCGACCCGCTGCGTCCAACGCTCACGCGGGTCGCCTACCGCATGCTCGGCTCGGTGGCCGACGCCGAGGACGTCGTGCAGGAGGCCTTCATCCGCTGGATGGGCGCGAAGCGCGACGCTGTGCTTGAACCCGAGGCTTTCTTGCGCCGCGCCGTCACCCGCCTCTGCCTCGATCAGCTCAAATCGGCGCGGCGCCAGCGTGAGACCTATATCGGCCCCTGGCTTCCCGATCCGGTCGTCGAAGAGGAGGAAGAGGAGGACGTCACCTTGCCGCTGATGCTGGCGCTGGAACGTCTGTCGCCGCTCGAGCGGGCGGCCTTCCTGCTGCACGACGTCTTCGCCCTGGAATTCGAGGAGGTCGCGGCGACGATCCAGCGCGATCCGGCGACCTGCCGCCAGCTCGCCGCCCGCGCGCGCAGCCACGTGCGCGAGGCGCGGCCGCGCTTTCATGTCGACAAGCAGCACGGCCTTGAGCTCGCCAACGCTTTCTTCACGGCCTCGCGCTCAGGCGACATGAAAGCGCTTTCCGCGATGCTGGCGGCCGATGTCAGCATCCATTCGGACGGCGGCGGAAAACGTCCGGCGGCGATGAAGCCCATCGTCGGCTTCGATGCCGTGATGAAAGTGCAGGAAAAACTGGCGGTTCTTTTCAAACATAACGCCTCGAAACTTGTTCGCGCCGCTTTCGTCAACGGCTTGCCCGGTTTCATTACGCTGGAGGCCGATGGCGAGCTGCAGACCACCGCGCTCGACATCGAGGACGGCAAGATCGCGGCGATCTATGTGGTGCGTAACCCCGACAAGCTGAAGCACCTGCACTAGTCAGAGCTCGTGGTCGTCGCCCGGATGGATCGTGGTTCGCCCGACCGGCAAGTCCCCGTCGCAAAATTGTTTCCGAAACCGGACATGGTTCCAGGACATCGCGACGCCACGGAAAAGCGGTCGTCGCGGCGCGCGAACCATTTGGTTCCTTTTGTAACCAATATGGCTTTGAGCTAGGATTCCACGCGGTTTACGAGCCCTTGTGCGGCGAATTGAGGAAGCGGCATGCAAGCTCTGATCCTCAAATTTCCTTTCATGCAGGTGCTGTTTTTGGTGCGTTTTGCACCCGACGAAAGCGTTTCATTGTGTGCCCGTTTGCACGCTTTGCGATCCTGGGCATCGCGGAAAAATCGCCAACGCTAGAATCCAGCTTAGAATATTTCCAGACTGGTTGCACCCGAAGCCGGTTTCAGCCAATGTCCCGCGGGCGTTATAGCAAGCCGGATATAACCGGCGGTTCGCGCTGGGGAAATTGGCGGACATAGCCATGAGCAATGAGACGGCAGAGAGAGCGCCTGGCCACATCGAAAGGGCTCATCAGGCGCCGCTCCGGCTGGAAGAGTTTTTGCCCTACCGCCTCAACGTCTGCGCCAGCCTGGTTTCGCAGGCGCTCTCGCGCATCTATTACGAGCGCTATCGGATCGGCGTGCCGGAATGGCGCGTGCTGGTCACGCTCGGCCAATTCGGTTTGATGACGGCCAAAGCCGTCGGCACCCACAGCCACATGCACAAGACCAAGGTTTCTCGCGCGGTCGCCATGCTCGAGCGGCGCAAGCTGCTGGTGCGGCGCGCCAATCGCGCCGACTTGCGCGAGGCCTTCCTGTCGCTGACGCCCACCGGCCGCGAGGTCTACGACGAGTTGGCGCCGCTGGCGCTCGATTTTGCCCGCAACCTTTTGGAAGCGGTCGATCCCGCCGACCGCGACGCCCTTTGCCGCGCGCTGCGCAGCCTGAGCAAACGCTCGAAGGAACTGGCGCCCGATATCGCCCGGCCGCACCGCTAGACTTTCTTGCCCGCGATGTCTTCCGCAAGCCGGCTGCCAAAGCGGGAGCATGCTTTATCGGATGTCATGCGTTAGATTGCCGGGATCGCAATCTGTCCGCCGAGGTGTTTGTCGTGAAGCTTTACTCGTATTTCCGTTCGTCCGCCGCCTATCGCGTGCGCATCGCGCTCAATCTTAAAGATCTGCCCTATGACATGACGTCCATCCATTTGACCAAGGACGGCGGACGCCAGCGGTCGGCGGAATTTCGCAGCGTCAATCCGCAGATGCGCGTGCCCGCGCTCGAACTCGACGGCGGCGAGGTGCTGACCCAGTCGCTGGCGATCATCGAATATCTCGACGAATTGCAGCCGAAGCCGCCGTTGCTGCCGAGGGAGCCGATCGCCCGCGCCAACGCCCGCGCCATTGCGCAGATGGTCGCCTGCGACATTCACCCGCTCAATAATCTGGTGGCGCTGCAATACCTCAAACGCGACCTCAAGCAGGAGCAGCCGCAGATCGACGCCTGGTACCGCCACTGGGTGATCGAGGGCTTTACCGCGATCGAGGCGATGATCGCGCCGGCGCCCTACGCCTGCGGCGCGCAGGTCACGCTCGCCGACCTCTGTCTGGTGCCGCAGGTGTTCAATGCGCGGCGCTTCAAGGTGGTGCTCGATGATTTTCCCAAAATCGCCGCGGTCGAGGCCGCCTGCCTAAAGCTGCCGGCTTTCGACAAGGCCCGGCCGGAGAACCAGCCGGACGCCGAGTGACGCGGGCGCCTTGGCCTGCTAGACACGCCGCCCGCTCCTCCCGTTGCAGCCAGTCCGCGAACAAACCCGTGATCACCAACAGGATAGCCCGCGTCGTCCTCTGGATGGTCGGCGCCTTGCTCTCGTTCTCGACCATGGCGGTGTCGATCCGCGAATTGTCGCGCGCGGGCCTGGGCATCTTCGAGATTTTGGCGATCCGCAGCGGCGTCGCGCTGCTGGTGCTGTTGTTGCTGCTATTGCTGCGCCCGCAATTGCGCATTCACACCCATCCCCGCCGCATGGGGCTCAATTTGTTGCGCAACACGGTGCACTACGCCTCGCAATTCTCCTGGGCCGTGTCCTTGACCATGCTGCCGCTCGCCATGGTGTTCGCGTTGGAGTTCACTATGCCGGCCTGGACGGTGCTGCTCGCCGTCTGGCTGCTGCACGAGCGGTTGACGCCGAGCCGCATCGGCGTGGTCGTGCTCGGCTTGACCGGCGTGCTGATCATCCTGCGTCCCGGTATCGCCAGCTTTAATCCGGCGGCTTTTCTCGTGCTTCTGGCGGCGTTCGGCTACGCCATCACCATGATCGCGACCAAGAAGTTGACGATGACCGAGACGACTTTCGGCATTATTTTCTGGATGGCGGTCATCCAATTTCCGCTATCGTTAATCGGCAGCGACGTGACCGGATTCCTCCATCTCGAAACGCGCCACATTTTACCCGCATTTGGCGTCGGCATCGCCGGTCTGACCTCGCATTATTGCCTAAGCAACGCCTTCCGCGCCGGAGATGCCACGTTGGTCGTTCCGCTCGATTTTATGCGCATCCCGCTGATTGCGGTGGTCGGCTGGGCATTCTATGGCGAGCCGCTCGATATATTTGTCTTGCTCGGCGCGCTCGTTATCGTTACCGGCGTGCTCTGGAACCTGCGTGCGGAAACCGCCAGACCGCACTAGCATCGAGGCTCGCAAGCCGGTGAATTTCGCGATAGAATACGGTCCATGAGGGGATTTCCGTTCAGGCTTGCCGCTGCCGCCGTCACGATGCTCGCGTCGTCGGCAATCGCGCTCGCGCAATCGCAGAATCCGGCTTGTCAGCGTTTGGAAGCCCAACTCGCTTCACTCGATCGCGGCAATGACGACCCGGCGCGCGCCGACCAGATTCGCCGCGCCGAGGACGCCGTCAACCGGCAGCAATTCGAAATCGACCGCCTGGTGTTGCAGGCGCGCCGGGCCGGCTGCGAAAGTTCCAGCTTCTTTTCAATCTTCAGTAGCGCGCCGCATCAATGCGGCGGGATCAACCGGCAAATCGATGCGCAGCGCAATAATTTGGAGCGCATGCAGAATGCCCTTGAGCAGCTGCAGGGCGGCACCACCGAACGCGCGGCCCGTCGGCAGTCGCTGCTGATCGCGCTGGGCGACAATGGCTGCGGCCCGCAATATCGCTCGGCGGCGCTCGCCGGCCAGCAGGGCGGCTTTTTCGATCGCCTGTTCGGCGGCAACAATTCGTTGCCGGGGTCGTCGGGGCCAATGGCCGGAACCTATCGCACCATCTGCGTGCGCACGTGCGACGGCTATTATTTCCCAATTTCTTACGAAACGTCGCCGGATCGTTTCCGTGACGACGAACAAACCTGCCAGCATATGTGTCCGGCGGCGGAAGTGTCGCTCTACACCTATCATAATCCGGGCGAGGACGTGGCGCAGGCCGTGTCGCTCAACGGCCGGCTCTACACCGAGTTGCCGAGCGCCTTCCAATATCGCAAGGCTTTGAATCCGGCCTGCAGCTGCCGGCGTCCGGGCGAAAGCTGGGCCGAGGCACTAAGAGCCGTCGGTCCCGACGAGACGCTGGCGCCTGGCGATGTCGTGGTCACCGATAAGAAAGCCAAGCAGCTGTCGCAGCCGCGCAGCGGTCCTAATCTCAAAGGCACGGTTGAGGAAAAGCCTGCGGCCAAGCCGGCAGAAAAATCGATGGTCGATGCGCCGGGCGATCTCGATCCGACCAAACGCAAAGTGCGCACCGTCGGCCCGAGCTTCCTGCCGAAGCAGTAGTCCGTCCGGCGTCACCGATCAAAAATCGAAAGCTTCGCTTTTCGCCGGCGCGCCGCTAACCGGCGCGGTGCCGGCCTGCGGCAACGCAGAGCCGGGATCGCGGAAGCGGTTGGTGATCGGATAGCGCCGGTCGCGGCCGAAATTTTTCAGCGTCACCTTCACGCCCGGCGCCGCCTGCCGGCGTTTGTATTCCGCGACGTTGAGCATGCGCTCGACCCGCATGACGGTGTCGCGGTCAAAACCGGCCGCCACGATTGCCGAGACCGGCTCCTCGCGCTCGACCAGCCGCTCCAGGATCGGATCGAGCACGGCATAGGGCGGCAGCGAATCTTCGTCCTTCTGATCCTCGCGCAGCTCTGCGGTCGGCGGCCGCGTGATGATGTTGTCCGGGATCACCAGGCCGTCGGGACCCAAGGCGCCCGCCGGCTTCCAGCCGTTGCGCAGCCGCGCCAGACGGAACACTTCGGTCTTGTAGAGATCCTTGATCGGATTGAAGCCGCCATTCATGTCGCCATAGAGCGTGGCGTAACCGACCGACATTTCCGATTTGTTGCCGGTTGTCACCACCATGACGTTGAACTTGTTGGAGATCGCCATCAGGATGGTGCCACGCGCGCGCGCCTGCAGGTTTTCCTCGGTGACGTCGCGTGGCAATCCGGTAAAGGCCGGCGCCAGCGCCTCTTCAAGGCCTGCGACCGCGGCCGCGATCGGCAAGGTCTGATAGCCGAGCTTGAGCGCCTTGGCGCAGGCCGCCGCATCGGTGAGCGATTGCTGCGAAGTGAATTTGTAGGGGAGCATCAGGCAGCGCACGCGCTCATGCCCGATCGCATCGACCGCCATGGCCGCGCAGAGCGCGGAATCGACACCGCCGGAAAGCCCGAGCACCACGCCCGGAAAACCGTTCTTGTTGACGTAATCGCGTAAGCCTAAAACACAGGCCGCGTAGTCCGCGCGGTCCGCTTCGTCGGCCGCGACCACCGGACCGCCTTCGCAGCGCCAAGTCGCTCCCCGCCGTTGCCACTGCGTAGTGACGATCGCTTCCTGAAACGCCGCAAGCTGAAACGCCAGCGAGCAGTCGGCATGCAAGCCGAACGAAACGCCGTCGAACACCAATTCGTCCTGCCCACCGACTTGATTGACGTAGATCGTCGGCAGTTCCTGCTCGGTGACGCGCGCCACGGCAATATTGAGGCGCACGTCGCCCTTCTGCCGCCAATACGGCGAGCCGTTCGGCACCACCAGCAGCTCGGCGCCGGTTTCGGCGAGACACTCGACGATCTCCTGGCCCCAGATGTCCTCGCAGATCGGCAGCCCGAGCCGCACGCCGCGGAAATTCACCGGACCGGGCATCGGGCCGGCGGCGAAGATACGCTTCTCATCGAACACCCCGTAGTTCGGCAAATCGACCTTGAAGCGCAGCGCCGTGATGGCGCCGCCGTCGAGCAGCGCCACCGCGTTGTAGAGCTTGCCGGCTTCGAGCCAGGGCGTGCCGACCAGCAGCGCCGGTCCGGGTGCCGCAGTCTCGCGCGCCAGCGCCTCGATCGCCGCGCGGCACGCCGCCTGAAAGGCCGGCTTGAGCACCAGGTCCTCGGGCGGATAACCGGCGATAAACAGTTCGGGAAAAACAACCAAGTCGGCGCCCTGGGCGGCGGCATCCGCGCGCGCGCGGCGTACTTTTTCGGCATTGCCGGCGACGTCGCCGACGGTCGAATTGAGCTGGGCGACGGCGATCGCGAGTTTATCGGAAGGACGAGCGCTCATAACGAATGATCTAGCCCCTGCTCTCGCCTGCCGCAATCAGGCGGCGGCATAGCTGCCCGGCGCGATCAGAGCCCCGCCACGGCGGGCACCGGTTTGACGCGTCCGGAGCGCTCCTTCTTGAGCAGTTCGGCGAGCAGAAAGGCGAGGTCGATCGCCTGCTCGGCGTTGAGCCGTGGATCGCAGACCGTGTGATAGCGGTCGTTGAGGTCGGCGTCGGAAATGGCGCGCGCGCCGCCGGTGCATTCAGTGACGTTCTGCCCGGTCATTTCCAGGTGCACGCCACCGGCATAGCTTCCCTCCGCCGCATGCACGTCGAAGAAGCTGCGCACTTCTTTTAGGATCAAGTCGAACGGCCGGGTCTTGTAACCGCTCGCAGCGGTTATGGTGTTGCCGTGCATCGGGTCGCAGGACCAAACCACCACTTTGCCCTCGCGCCTGACGGCGCGCGTCAGCGCCGGCAGGTGCTCGCCGACTTTCTCGGCGCCGAAGCGGCCGATGAGCGTCAGGCGCCCGGGCTCGTTGTCGGGATTGAGAATGTCGATCAAGCGCAGCAGATCGTCGGCTTTCAGCGACGGTCCGCATTTGAGCCCGATCGGATTCTTGATGCCACGCGCGTATTCGATGTGGGCATGATCGTGCTGGCGGGTACGGTCGCCGATCCAGATCATGTGGCCGGAAGTGGCGTACCAGTCGCCGGTCGTCGAATCGACGCGGGTCAGCGCTTGTTCGAAGCCGAGCAGCAACGCCTCGTGGCTGGTGTAGAAATCGGTGGTACCGAGCGCGGAGTCGACGGCGAAGGTAAGACCGCAGGCACGCATGAAATCGAGCGCGCCGGAAACGCGGTCGGCTAGGTCCGAATAGGCCTTCGACTGCGGCGAGCCAGAGACCGACTGCAGCATCCATTGATGCACGTTCTCGACGCTGGCGTAGCCGCCTTTGGCGAAGGCGCGCAACAGATTGAGCGTCGCGGCGGACTGGCGATAGGCCTCGATCTGCCGGCGCGGATCGGGCCGGCGCGCCTCCTCGGTGAAGGCGATGTCGTTGATGATGTCGCCGCGATAGCTCGGCAGTTCCTTGCCGTCGCGCTTTTCGGTCGGCGCCGAGCGCGGCTTGGCGAATTGCCCGGCGATGCGCCCTACTTTGACCACCGGCAAGGCGCCGGCGTAAGTGAGCACGATCGCCATCTGCAGGAACACCCGGAAGAAGTCGCGGATATTATTGGCGCCGTGCTCGGCAAAGCTCTCGGCGCAGTCGCCGCCCTGCAGCAGGAAAGCCTGGCCCGTTGCGACGCGCGCCAGCGATTTCTTCAGGTTGCGTGCCTCGCCGGCAAAGACCAGTGGCGGAAAGGTCGCAATCTGCTTTTCCACGTCGGCCAGCGCCTGCGGCTCCGGATAATCCGGCACCTGCAGGATCGGCTTGTTGCGCCAGCTATCGGGCGTCCAACGCTCGGGCATTACGCGTAACTCCAATGACTTGCCGGGCGTTATACACGAGGGCCCCCGGGGCAAGCCAGATGTTCGAGAAACTGCGGTTACTGATCGCTATTCCGCCGCCGCGCGGCCGTAGCTCATCGCCTTCTCGCGCAGGGTGACCAGTTCCTCGGCGGCGGTCGGGTGCACGGCCATGGTGGCGTCGAAATCGGCCTTGGTTGCCCCCATCTTCACGGCAATGCCGATCACCTGGATCAATTCACCGGCGTCGGGGCCGGCGATATGGCAGCCGACCACCCGGCCGGTGCTGCCGTCCACCACCAGCTTCATGAAAGACCTTGTGTCGCGCCCGGACAATGTCGCCTTCATCGGGCGGAAGCTGGTCTTGTAGATGTCGACTTTGTTCAGCCGCTCACGCGCCTGCCACTCGGTCAGGCCGATGACGCCGAGCTCAGGCTCGGAGAACACCGCGGTCGGCACGTTGGCATGATCGACCGGGGTCGGCTTGCCGCCATAGACGGTATCGGCGAAGGCATGCCCTTCGCGAATGGCGACCGGCGTAAGATTGACCCGGTTGGTGACGTCGCCGACCGCGTAAATATTCGCAACTGAGCTGCGCGAATATGCGTCCACATCGATGCCGCCATGCTCGTGGATTTTGAGATGCACCGACTCCAGGCCGAGCCCCATCGTGTTCGGCCGCCGGCCGATCGCGAACATGACTTTGTCGGCAGCAACCGTGCTGCCATCCGATAGCCGCGTCACGAATTCATCGCCCGCTTCCTCGATGGCCGCAACGGTATGGCCGCAATTGACGATGATGCCGCGTTTGCGCATCTCGTTGCGCAAGTGCTCGCGCAACTCGTCGTCGAAACCGCGCAGGATATTCTCGCCGCGATAGATGAGCGTCACCGCGCTGCCAAGGCCGGCAAAGATGCAGGCGAATTCCACCGCGATATAGCCGCCGCCCTGGATGACGATACGCTCGGGCAGTTCATCGAGATGAAACGCTTCGTTCGACGAGATGGCGTGTTCAAGGCCCGAGATATTCGGCCCGAAGTGCGGCCAGGCCCCGGTCGCGATCAGGACCGTTTCGGCCTTGACCCGCGCGCCGGTCGACAGGATGCGCACCGTGTGCGCGTCTTCCAGCACCGCCCGGCTCTTGACCAGCTCGACATTGAAACGCTCGAGCGTGCCGGTATAGGCGGCTTCCAGCCGCGTCAACTCGCGCGCCACGTTGTCCCTGAGCGAGGGCCAGTGGAACGTCGGCTCGGGAACGGTCCAGCCGAAGCCCGCGGCATCCTCGAACTCGTCGGAGAAGCGCGAGGCGTAAACCAAGAGCTTCTTCGGCACGCAGCCGCGGATCACGCAGGTGCCGCCGACGCGGAATTCCTCGGCGATCATCACGCGCGCGCCGTAACCCGCCGCGACGCGGGCGGCGCGCACGCCGCCGGAGCCGGCCCCGATGACAAAAAGATCGACGTCGTTGTCCGACATCAGGCCTGCGTCCTGATTTTTACGCAGCCCCGGCAGCGGTCCGGCTGACGCGCGTCAAAGGGCATGACCCCGCTTCTTTAGTTCGTCGCGCATCTTTGCGACCACCTCATCGGAGAGTTTGTTCGCCCAAGTCTGCGCGAATTTCATGCTGTCATCGATGACCCTCGGCTGCTGCGCAAGCAATTTCTTTCCGACCGGCGATTGGTAGAAGACAAGGATCTGCTTGAGCTCGGCGTCGGTGAAGCGGGTCGCATAAAGCGTCGCGATTTCGTCGGTGAGCTGGGAAAACCGCGGCGCCAGGTCGGCGCGCATCTTGGTGGCAATTTCATTGAGGTCTTTGGCCAGCGCCGGATTTTGCTGCAGGTACAGAATTTTCGCCTGCTCCACGACCCCGGCGATCAAAGGATTGAATAGTTCCGTGGCGCCGGTAACTTTGATCAGCTCGTGCGCCGTTGCCATCGATGCCGCAGACGGTTTTCCCTGTGCGTGGGCGCTTTGGCTGAGCGCTATCAACGCGACCGCGAGTGTGGCCGGTCGCGCGGCGCGTTTAATTGCCTGAATGACGCCCATCTTCTTCGCTCCCTTTAACTTGAGATTTCAGGACCGCTCGACCACCCTGACGCCGTCCGGTCCGGCCAGAATGGCCATTTGGGCCATCCCGATAAACAGGCCATGCTCCATGACCCCGGGGACGGCTGCAAGCGCATGCGCCATCGCTTGCGGATCGTCAATGCGGTCAAGCGCGGCATCGATGATCCAGTGACCGCCATCCGTGACGAAAGCATGGCCATCCTTGCCTTGTCGCAGCGTCAGCGGCCCAGAACCCCCGACGATGGCGATTGCTTTTTCGACCGCGCGCCTGGTCGCGGCAAAGCCAAAGGGGGCCACCTCGATTGGCAGTGCAAAGCGGCCGAGCGTGGCGACCCATTTTGACTCATCGGCAATGACGATCATTCGCGCCGACGCGGCGGCGACGATTTTTTCCCGCAGCAGTGCACCGCCGCCGCCCTTGATAAGGCTCAGATCGGGCGCAATTTCGTCGGCTCCGTCGACGGTCAAATCGAGCTCCGGCGTTTCGTCCAGCGTGGTCAGCGCAATGCCGCAACGCTCGGCATCGGCGCGCGTGACCTGCGAGGTCGGCACCGCGACGATGTCGAGGCCGGCGCGCACGCGCTCGCCGACCAGTTCGACGAAATGGCGTGCGGTCGAACCGGTGCCCAACCCAAGCCGCATGCCCGGACGCACGAATTCGACGGCGCGAGCGGCGGCTGCGCGTTTTTGTGATTCAGCGTTCATCGTAACAAGTTTGCCGGAGGCAACGTGGCTTTCGCGCGGTCAAATGGCACGCTTTTCTAGCCTCGATCGCCGGCGTTGGGTAGCGCAAAAAGGGCTTTTTGTTGCGAGATTTGCATTTCATCTTGCTTCGCTTTAGCGCGGGCGCTAGCGATCCACCATGCCCGCCCCCACCATCGTTTTCGATCTCGACGGCACGTTGATCGACACCGCGCCCGACCTCGTCGACACCCTCAACGTGGTATTCGCGCGCGAAGGGCTGCCGCCGATGCCATACGAAGCGGCGCGCAAACTGATCGGCGGCGGCGCCAAAATGATGATCGCGCGCGGCATCGCGGCGGAAGGCATTACGGTTACGCCGGCAAAGCTCGATCAGCTTTTGGCGGATTTCCTCGCGCATTACAGCGAACACATTGCGGACCGTTCGTTCCCCTTTCCGGGGCTCGTCGAGGCGCTTGACATGCTTGCCGCTGACGGCTGCCGGTTCGCCGTTTGCACCAACAAGTTCGAAAAGCTGTCGGTCACGCTGCTCAAGCGGCTGGCGCTCGCCGACCGTTTCGCCGCGATCTGCGGGCCGGATACGTTCGGCATGCCCAAGCCCGATCCTGAAATGTTGCGCCGCACCGTGGCGGCGGCCGGCGGAAGCCTGCAGCAATCCATCATGATCGGGGACTCCGACACTGATATCCGCACCGCACGCGCCGCCGACATTCCAGTGATCGCGGTCGATTTTGGCTACAGCGAGCGGCCGGTATCCGAGTTCGCACCCGACACGATTATCAGCCACTTCGCGCAGCTGCCCGCGGCCGTTGCGACAATATTGACGGCAAGCTGATGTCGCCGCCGGCCTGCGTCCCTGATGGTTAACGGCGGTTAAGGTTAATTGCGTGCAAACGGTTGCGTGCCTTCGGCGCCCCCCCTATCCTCGCCTGCGGGGCGGAATCGTCGCTCGTTGGGACGGGTTTAGGGCTATGCATCGGGTAATCGCGATCGTGAGCGGGGGACTCGCTCTCGCGGCTTGTACGTCTTTGAATCTCGATTTCCTGAAGCCGGGGCCCGTGCTGGAAACCGTGCGCTTCGAATCGCAGCCGCCCGGCGCCGAAGCCAAAGTATCCAATGGTCAAACTTGCCGCACGCCGTGCGCGCTCGCGCTACCCGCCGGCGGACCCTACACGGTCACGTACTCACTGAGTGGCTATCAGCCGGCAACGGAGCAAATCGAACTGGTCTCCATGGGCGATAACTCATCGCGGCTTGAGCCCAACCCGGTGCTGATCGATCTGACGCCTGCGCCGCCACCGCCGCCGGCGAAACGCAAGCCCGCCGCGAAGAAGCGTACGGCCAAGCCGGTCGCCAAACGCCCTGCCCCCAAACCGGCGACAGGGAACGCAGCGCCGCCACCGCCGCCGCCGCCGGCAGCGACGTCGCCCTGGCCGGCCACACCGCCACAGCAGCGCTAATTCATCAGCGTCGGTAAGCGGATCGATCGCGCCCGTGACGCGTGCGCCTTAACGCGCGTGGCTGGACGCTATGGCCAATATCGGCCACAATTCCTATATCAACGGGAGCGGATCGCAGAATCCGCCGCGCAGGGACGGACAATGGCCTCGACGAACGGCACCTCGACATTGGAACGCGAAGGCAGCGGCATCGCTGCGCGCGCGCTGGTCGATCCGTTCCACCGTGCCATCACATACTTGCGCGTTTCGGTGACCGACCGCTGCGATTTCCGCTGCGTTTATTGCATGTCGGAGCACATGGCGTTCCTGCCCAAGGCCGACCTGCTCAGCCTCGAGGAGCTCGACCGGCTGTGCAGCGGCTTCATCGCCAAAGGCGTCACCAAACTGCGGCTGACCGGCGGCGAGCCGTTGGTACGACGCGGCATAATGACGCTCGTTTCGTCACTGTCGCGCCATCTGGCGACCGGCGCGCTGAAAGAACTCACGCTCACCACCAACGGTTCGCAGTTGACGAAATACGCCACCGAACTCAAGGCCTGCGGTGTCGAGCGCATCAATGTCTCGCTCGACACGCTCGATGCCGACAAGTTCCGCGCCATCACCCGCTGGGGCGATCTCGCCAATGTGCTGGCGGGCATCGATGCAGCGCTTGCCGCCGGCCTGAAAGTGAAGATCAACGCCGTGGCGCTCAAGGGCGTCAATGAGGACGAACTCGCCGGCCTCGTCGCATGGGCGCACGGGCGCGGCATGGATCTCACCGTCATCGAGGTGATGCCGCTCGGCGACATCGGCGAAGAGCGGCTCGATCAATATCTGCCGTTGTCGATTGTGCGCGCGCGGCTCTCCGAGCGTTACACGCTGGAAGACATCGACTATCGCACCGGCGGTCCGGCGCGCTATGTCCGCGTCAAGGAGACCGGCGGCAAGGTCGGCTTCATCACGCCCCTGACCCATAATTTCTGCGAATCGTGCAATCGCGTGCGCATCACCTGCACCGGCACGCTTTACATGTGTCTCGGCCAGGAGGATGCCGCCGACCTGCGCAAGCCGCTGCGTGCATCGGAAAGCAACGACCCGCTCTACGCCGCGATCGACGAGGCGATCTCCCGCAAGCCCAAGGGCCATGATTTCGTGATCGACCGCCGCCATCAGCGGCCAGCGCTGGCGCGCCACATGAGCGTGACCGGCGGCTAGATCGTCTTGCGGTCAAGGGCCGGGCGCTAACCGGCGATCCACGCGATTATACTCTCTTAATGTCGGATTTGCCGCCGGACGCGGGCCCATCTTTGCGCGGCGGCACCATTTGCCGGCCGCTGTCAAGGCTTGTGCGGCCGTCTACGACGAACTTCGCCATTGACGCCTCGTGGCAACCTCGGAATATGGTGGTGAAGTTGCCCTGCGGCCGGACCGCAAGGGCCAAAGACAAGAACAATATCGGCGGCCGGGGGCGGCCGCTGCCCGGAGGGGAGAGATGACGTGAACGCCCTTGACGCGTTGCTCAAGGCATTTTTGCCGACTGCCCGTATCATCGATGCGGTCAACACCTGGATTGGCAAACGCGTGGCCTGGCTGATCATTGCCGCCGTCTTGGTATCGGCGACCAATGCCACCGTGCGCAAAATCTTCGATACCTCGTCAAACTCCTGGCTTGAGCTGCAATGGATTCTGTTCAGCGTCGTCTTCCTGCTGTGCTCGCCCTGGACGTTGCTCGATAACGAGCACATCCGCATCGACATCGTGAACAACTTGCTGCCGAAGCGGGTGCGCGATTCCATCGATGTCGTCGGCCACGCTTTTTTCCTGCTGCCGCTGACCGTCGTCATGATCGTCACCGGCGTTCCGTTCTTCCTGAGTTCCTATGGGGTCAATGAACAGTCTTTGAACGCCGGCGGGCTGCCGCAATGGCCGTCCAAGGCGCTCATCATGATCGCATTCACAATGCTGTTCTTTCAGGGTCTATCCGAGCTCGTCAAACGCGTCGCGGTCATGCGCGGGCTGATACCCGATCCGTATTTGAAGAAAGCGCACGGGATCGAAGCCGAAGTCGAGCAACTCGTCGAGGCGTTGGAAAAGCGCTGAGCGCGGAAAAGCGGTTCCGGGGTCCTGAATGGAAGCATTTATCATCGACAATATGGCGCCGATCATGTTCGTGGCGCTGGTATTTTTCCTGCTGCTCGGCTACCCGGCCGCCTTTTCGCTCGGCGCGGTCGGTCTGATCTTCGGCCTGATCGGCATCGAGCTTGGCCTGTTCGTCCCCGATTTCCTGCAGGCCCTGCCCGACCGTATCTACGGCGTGATGGGCAGCGAAACGCTGCTGGCAATCCCGTTCTTCACCTTCATGGGTTTGGTGCTCGAGCGATCCGGCATGGCGGAGGATCTGCTCGATACCATCGGGCAATTGTTCGGCACCGTGCGCGGCGGGCTTGCCTATGCGGTCGTTTTCGTCGGCGCCCTGCTCGCGGCCACCACCGGCGTGGTTGCGGCTTCGGTTATTTCGATGGGATTGATCTCGCTGCCGATCATGCTGCGTTACGGCTACGACCGCCGTGTCGCCACCGGCATTATCGCCGCCTCGGGAACGCTGGCGCAGATCATTCCGCCGTCGATCGTGCTCATCGTCATGGCCGACCAGCTCGGACGCTCGGTCGGCGACATGTACGAAGGCGCCTTCGTTCCCGGCCTGGTTCTGTCCGGCCTCTACGCCGGCTACATTTTTCTCGTCACCATGTTCTTCCCGCAAGCAACGCCTGGGCTACCGAAGGAAGCCATCGGCTTTCGCGAGGCCGACGGCGGCCGCGGGCTGACCTCGCTCGGCATACTGACGCTGGCGAGCATCGTTTTCGCTTGGCTTGTCATGCGCCGCTCGACCTCGCATGGCGCGGACTATGTGGTGCTGAGCCTGTTCTTCGGCATCTTGTTCGCGTTTTGCGTCGCTGTGGTGAATTGGGTCATCACTCGCCTGACCGGTTTGCGGTTCCTCTCGCACATCGCGCAGGAGACTACGTTCGTCATGGTGCCGCCGCTATTTTTGATCTTTCTCGTGCTCGGCACCATCTTCATCGGCGTCGCCACCCCGACAGAAGGCGGCGCCATGGGCGCCACCGGCGCTTTGCTCCTCGGCGCCGTCAAACGGCGGCTGACCTGGGACCTGGTACGCCAAGCCGTCGAAGCCACGGCCAAGCTGTCGGCTTTCGTGCTGTTCATCCTGATCGGCGCGCGCGTGTTTTCACTTACCTTCTATGGCGTCAGCGGCCACATCTGGGTCGAGAACTTGCTGACGTCGCTGCCCGGCGGCCAGGTCGGCTTTCTGGTCTTCGTCAATTTGTTCGTGTTCGTGCTGGCCTTCTTTCTCGATTTCTTCGAACTGGCTTTCATCATTATTCCCTTGCTCGGCCCGGCCGCCGAGCATCTCGGCATCGATCTGATCTGGTTCGGTGTCATCCTCGGCGTCAACATGCAAACCTCGTTCATGCATCCGCCCTTCGGGTTTGCGTTGTTCTATCTACGCTCGGTCGCGCCACGCGATCCTTTTGTCGACCGTGTCACCGGCAAAACCATGGAGCCGGTCACCACCGGGCAAATCTACTGGGGCGCCGTGCCGTTCGTTTTCATTCAGGTCATTATGGTGCTGCTGGTGATCTTCTTCCCGGCAATGGTGATGCACTACAAGGGCGTGGGGACCGGCGTCGACCCGACCAAAGTGAAGATCGAAATACCGCAGATCGAGCTGCCGCCGGTGCTCGACTTCAAGGATCCAACGAAGTAGCGGGCGCGACAAAAAAAGCCCCGGAGCCGCGGCTCCGGGGCTTTGCCGTTTAGCGCAAGCGGTAATCAGCCGCGGCTGTGCCGGATCATGAACGAATCATAACCGATCTCGGCGACCTGGAACCACTGATAGCCGTTATCGCGGTAGGCCTTCATCGAATCGTACACTTTCTTGAAGCTCGCATTTTTCTTCGAGATATCGTCGTGCAGTTCGATTGCAGCCTTGTAACAGGCCTCCATGATGGCGGGTGAGAACCCGTGCAGCTTGGTGCCACCGGCGATCAGCCGGCGCAGCGCCGGCGGATTGAGCAGATCGTACTTGGCGACCATGCGATCATTTGCCCAGGCCGCCGCATTTTCAAGAATCGCCTGATAGTGTTTCGGCAACGCGTTGAACTTATCGAGGTTGATGAAGACGTTGATCATCGAGCCGCCTTCCCACCAACCGGGATAGTAGTAGTTCTTGGCGACTTTGTAGAAGCCGAGCTTCTCGTCGTCATAGGGACCGACCCATTCGGCGGCGTCGATAGTGCCCTTCTCCAGCGACGGATAGATGTCGCCGGCCGCAATCAACTGCGGCACGCCGCCAAGTTTGGCGATAACTTGCCCAGGGAATCCGCCGATGCGGAATTTCAGACCCTTGAGATCGTCGACTGAATTAATCTCCTTACGGAACCAGCCGCCCATCTGGCAGCCGGTATTGCCGCCGACCAGCATGGTCACGTTGTATTTCTTGTAGAACTCGTTGAGCACATCTTTGCCGCCGCCCTGGTAGTACCAGCCCTGGTTCAGGCGCTGGTTCGGGCCGAACGCAACGGAGGTGCCGAAAGCGAAGGTCGGGTCCTTGCCGAAATAATAATATGACGCGGTGTGACCCATCTCGACCGTGCCGTTCGAAGCGGCGTCGAGCGCCTGTAGCCCGGGCACGATTTCGCCACCGGCGAAGACCTGGATCTGAAACTTGTTGTCGGTGGCCGCAGCGACCGCGTTCGCCAGATCGACGGCACCGCCGAACAACGTGTCGAGCGACTTCGGCCAACTGGCCGTCATGCGCCATTTGACCTCCGGGCTAGATTGCGCGATGGCCGGCGCTGCGACCGCGCTCGCGGCGATGCCGAGCCCGGCTGTCTTCAGGAATTGACGACGCTTCATCCGAATATCCTCCCCTCTGGTTTTTAGTAGCGGGCGCTTTTGCGCCCGCCTCGGCTGACCCCATTATTCCATACACGGGGGTGTAGCGGGAACCATGACTGAGCCCACCGGCTAAATCCAGTCTGCACCCGTCCGACCAAAGTTGTAAATCGGGGCGAGCGGCAATTCCGCGCCCAAAATGCCTCGGGGCCGGCTTGGTGGGCCGGCCCCAGCAATCATAGTCCCGGCTATGCGCTCAGTTCTTGTGCAGGGAGCGGATCATGAAATTTTCGTAAGTATATTCCGCAACCTGCCACCAGAGGTTTTCGTCGTTGCGGAACGATTCGATCGAGGCCAGCACTTTCTTGTAGTTCGGATTTTTCGCCGACTCTTCCTGGTTGACCTCGTGCGAGGCTTTCAGGCAGGCCTCCATGATCGGCTGACTGAACGGCTTGAGAATGGCGCCGCCCTTGAGCAGCCGTTTGAGCGCCTGCGGATTGCGCGCGTCGTAGCGAGCTTGCTCTTCAACGTTGGCATAGCCGCTCGCGGTCTCGAGGATCGCCTTATAGGCTTTCGGCAGATCGTTCCATTTTGACTGGTTGATCAGCAGATGGTTGGTGGTGCCGCCCTCCCACCAGCCCGGGTAATAGTAGTACTTAGCGACTTTGTAGAAGCCGAGCTTCTCGTCGTCATAGGGGCCGACCCACTCCGCCGCATCGATGACACCTTTTTCCAGCGATGGATAAATGTCGCCGCCGGCGATCAATTGCGGCACCGCGCCAAGCTTGGCCATGGTTTTGCCGGCCCATCCGCCGATGCGGAATTTGAGACCCTTGAGATCGTCGACGCTGTTGATTTCCTTGCGGAACCAGCCGCCCATCTGCGTACCGGTGTTACCGGCGAGCAAGCCATGCACGTTGTACTTGCCGCTGAATTCGTCGATCAGCTTCTGGCCATCGCCTTCATAAAACCAGGCGTTCTGCTGGCGCGCATTAAGGCCGAACGGGTAGGCGCAGAACAGCGCCCAAGTCGGATCCTTGCCGATGTAATAGTACATCGCGGTGTGGCCAAGCTCGACCGTCCCGTTGGACACGGCGTCAAGCACTTGCAGCGCGGGCACGATCTCGCCGGCGGCGAAGGTCTGGATCTGGAATTTGCCGTCGCTGGCTTCCGACACATATTTGGCGATGGTCGTGCAAGCGCCAAACAGCGTGTCGAGCGATTTCGGCCAACTCGCGGTCAGGCGCCATTTGAGTTCGGGCATCGACTGCGCGATGGCCGGCTTGGCAATGGCAGCCGCCGCGGCGCCCGCACCAAGAGCAGTCAAGAATTTACGTCGTTTCATCGGGTGCTCCATCAATCAACAAAGGTTGCTGTTACCCCTCTGGCGAAGCGGGTCGAGCCGCTCCGGAATGCGCGGACATTGCGGCTGCGCTTGCGAAAGCGCAAGACGCCACGCATCAAAATTTTCGCGTAGTCCGGGATGTCATCGACGCCGACGGCGCATCGTGCGGACGCCTGGCCGGTAATCGACTAGGCCTCGATCACGATCTTGGGCGCGGCGCGCGTTGCCTCGGCGCCGCCCTTGAGCTGGGCCAGCACGCGGCCGGCGATCTCGCGATAGATTTTCGCATGCTCGCCGTCCGGCTCGGTGGCCACCAGCGGCAGGCCGGAATCCGATTTCTCGCGAATGCTCATATGCAGCGGCACCTCGCCGAGGAACGGCACGCCCAAGCGTTCGGCCTCCTTGCGCGCGCCGCCATGGCCGAAAATATCCGAGCGCTCGCCGCAACTCGGGCACAGGAAGTAGCTCATGTTCTCGACGACGCCGAGCACCGGGACGTTGACGCGCTTGAACATGGCGACGCCGCGCCGCGCGTCGATCAGCGCCAGGTCCTGCGGCGTGGAGACGATGACCGCGCCTTTCAGCGGCACCTGCTGCGCCATGGTGAGCTGGGCGTCGCCGGTGCCGGGCGGCATGTCGACCACCATGATGTCGAGCTTGCCCCACTCCACCTCGCGCAGCATTTGCGTGATCGCCGACATCACCATCGGCCCGCGCCAGATCATCGGCGTCTCTTCGTCGATGAGGAAGCCGATCGACATCACGGTCAGCCCGTACCGCTCGATCGGCTTGAGGCGGGTGCCGCCGATGGTCTGCGGCTTTTCCTTAATCGCCAGCAGCTTGGGCAGCGAAGGTCCGTAGATATCGGCGTCGAGCATGCCGACCTTCAGACCGAGATCGCGCAAGCCCAGCGCCAGATTGACCGCGGTGGTGGATTTGCCGACGCCGCCCTTGCCGGATGCAACGGCAATAACGGCACCTACGCCGGGAACGCCCGGCTGCACGGCGTCAGCTGGATGAGCCGGACGCGCGGCTTTGCCCGGAGCCGCCGGCTGCGGGGCGCGCGCTGCCGCACCACCTGCGCGCTCGGCGGTCAGCGCGACCAGCGCCGAGGTCACACCGGGGATGGCGCGCACGGCCTCTTCCGCGCGCTTGCGCACCGGCTCCCAGGCTTTCACCGCGGCGGCATCGACGGTGATGGAGAAGAACACCTTGTTGTCGGCGGCGACAATGTCGGACAGCACTTTGGCATCGGTGAGCGCGGCGCCACCGGGCGTCGGCACCTTGGCCAGCGCGCTGAGAACCTGCTCCTTGCTCACCGCCATGATCATTCCTTCCGGCTGCCTATTTGCGGCGACACCATAGACTTGAGGCCGCCACGGTCAATGCGGCCGCGACGCAAAGACGAGGTTGACGCGGCCCGTTTCACAATGACCTATTGCAGAGATAGGCATCGGCCAAAGGCCAGCCAAGACATAAATCGGGTTTCGCTTAAGGAGGACGACGATGGCAAAGGTGGCGTTTCTGGGTTTGGGCGTCATGGGCTACCCCATGGCCGGGCACCTCAAGAACAAAGGCGGCCACGACGTGACGGTCTACAACCGCACCGCCGCCAAGGCAGACAAATGGGTCAAGCAATATGGCGGCAAGTCGGCCGCCACGCCGAAAGCCGCCGCCGAAGGCCAGGACTTCGTGATGTGCTGCGTCGGAAACGACAACGATTTGCGCGAGGTTACACTCGGCGCTAACGGCGCTTTCGCCGGCATGGGCAAGGGCAAGATATTCGTCGATCACACCACCGCCTCGGCCGAAATCGCGCGCGAACTTTACGCGGCGGGGAAAAAGGCCGGCTTCGACTGCATCGACGCGCCGGTGTCGGGCGGACAGGCCGGCGCCGAGAACGGCGTGCTCACCGTGATGTGCGGCGGCGATGACGCCCCTTTCCAGCGCGCCAAGCCGGTCATCGATTCCTACGCGCGCGCCTGCAATCTGCTCGGCTCGCCCGGCTCCGGCCAGCTCGCCAAGATGGTCAACCAGATCTGCATCGCCGGGCTGGTGCAGGGCCTGTCGGAGGGCATCCATTTCGCGAAAAAATCCGGTCTCGATATGGAGAAGCTGATCGCCACCATCTCCAAGGGCGCCGCGCAATCCTGGCAGATGGAGAACCGCTACAAGACCATGGCGGCGGGCAAATTCGATTTCGGCTTTGCCGTCGATTGGATCCGCAAGGACTTGAGCATCTGTCTCGGCGAAGCGCGGCGCAACGGCGCGCATCTGCCGGTCACCGCTTTGGTCGATCAGTTCTATTCGCAGGTGCAGAAAATGGGCGGCAACCGCTGGGACAGTTCCAGCCTGATCGCGCTGTTGGATCGCTGAGCACGCGGCCCGCGCAAAAAACCGGGCCGGCGCAAAGGCCGGCCCGATGAAGCGGAAGTGGATGGACTAGAAGCGCCTGCGGTTGAACCCGGCTCCGGCGTGGAATTGCTGCATCCTCGGCTGGCGCTCAATATTCAGCCGGCGGATGGGTTTGTCGTTGTCGACGGTGATCGATCCTTTGCGGCTGGCGCGGCGGCCGCAATCGCGGCACTCGCACGGTCCCGGCACATGCACGATCTCTTTGACGATCTTTTCCACCACCACCGGCTTCTCGACCAGCTTGGTGACCACGATCGGCTTTTCCACGATCTTGGTGATCACTTTCGGTGACGCCGCCGCCGCGTTGGCAGTGTCATTCGCATGGGCACTGGCAAAGGCATCCGTCCCGAGCGAGCGGTTCTTGGCCTGTTCGCGCAGGTGCTTGGCGCTCGCCGCCAGATCGCTGTCGGGATAGCGCACGAGGAAGGTCTCGTAGGCGACCACGGTATTGATGGTGACGGCTTCGTACCACGCGATCATTTCAAGCCGGCGATCAACCAGGATCCGGATGCGAGCGATATGCTCGAACTTCGGATAGATCGACAGGAAAGCCTCATAGCCTTCCACGACGTCGGCCAGGATCACCATGTCGTAGGCTTCCTGTGCCGACACTTTGGCAAGCTTCTCCCGCCACATCTCCGCCGTTAGCCGCGGACCCACTTGCCGCGCCGCGCCGGTTTCCTCGCCTTCTTGTTTCGACGCTTCCTTCGACCGGACGGGCGTGCCGTCGGCGCGGAAGAAGGCAAAGTCGCTGACCAATGACGAGCTTTCCCACGGCGTCTGTTCGCCGCCGGTGACTTTGTTGACGGCGAGCCGCACCTTTTTGAAGGTCTGCTCAACCGGCAGCCCCGGCGTGTGCGCGATGTCGATCAGCGCCGCGGTAAAGGGGCTATGATTGCCATCGCCGTCCAAGGCGGTCGCTCCGGGCGCAGTCGAATAGGAGACGATCGAACCCTTCGGCGCATCGACAATGGCGAGCCCGCGGCCGATGCTCTTGTCGATGGCCGCGAATGGATTGTTGCTGCAGGCATCGAGAATGACGAGCAGGCTCTTGGCATGAACCGCGGTGAGGATGTTCATTACGTCGGTCAGCCGCAGCGCCGCGACGGGGACATCGGCTTCGCGCTTGATCCTGGCGTCGACCGGCACGAGATAATTCTGTCCGTCGATCTGCACACCGTGGCCGGCATAGTACACCAGCGCCACCGCGTCGGGCCCGGCGCCCGACACCTTGTCGGCGAAATCGCGCAAGGCGCCGCGCATTTCACTCTGGGTCAGATTGTTGGCCGGCGTCACGTCGAAACCCGCCTGGCGCAGGAAGGAGTCCATCGCCGCGGCGTCTTTCGCCGGATTGGGCAGCGCGACGACGTCGCGATAATCCGAATTACCGATCACCAAAGCCAGCCGCGGCTCAGCCCGTGCGGCTCCGCTCGCAATTCCGCAAATGAGCGCCAACGAGGCAATGAAAGCGATGCAGCGTCCGATCATGGCTGTGCCCTCCTGGGTTTCTCCTAGCCTGTTAGTGAATCGACGGATCGATCCGGTTCAAATCGCCGGAGCAGGCCTGTGCGGCGCAACGCCGCGCCGGGGGGCGCCCTAACCTACTGCTATGCCTCAGATTTCGACGATCAGCCCGTCGTCGGCCACCAGCACGCCGGCGGCCCGGATTTCGTCGAGGCGGGTCAGCATGGTCGGATTCATATGGGTAACCATGACTTGCCGGGCGCGCAGATCGGCGATCCGCGGTTTCAGCAGTTCCCAGCTCATGTGGCCGCTAATGCGGCCCGCAAAGGCGTAGCACTCGCAGACGAACAGATCGGCTTCGCGCGCGATAGGCAGCAGCGCCTCACTCCACTCGGTGTCGCCGGAATAGGCAAAGCACGATTGACCGTCGGTAAGGCGCAGCGCGGTCGAGGGCGCGCCCGATTGGTGAATGACTTCCGCGCTCAAGACTGAATGGCCAAGCACATCGGTTTCGACGCCCGGCACGATCTCGACGACGTGCCAGGTAAAGCGCCACTTTGAGCCGCTAGCTTTGGGAAAGAAAATCTCCAGCGCCGCCTCGAGCCGCGCTCGCGTGCCGGGCGGGCCGGCGATCAGCAACGGCTTGTCGCGCCGCGAGAGAAACTGCGCGTCCAACAAGAGAAACGGCAGTCCGCCGAAATGGTCGCCATGCAAATGCGACAGAACGATCGCATCGAGCCGGTTGGGATCGAGACCGCGTGCTTTGAGCGCGGGCAAGGCGGAGGCGCCGAAATCGACCGCAAGGACGGCTTTCGCCGTCTCCAGAACGAAGCAGGTGTTGCCGCGGCCGCCGGAACCGAAGGCGTCGCCCGAACCGATAATTGTCAGCCGCATGACGCCCGATCAGGCCGCGGCGCTGGGGCGCGCGGATACCGTGGCGTGCCAGCGTTTCACATTGGCGCTCGCCTCCGGCATCGCTACCCGCGCCGGCTTCATGAAATCGACCGCGCAAAGCGTGGTGATATCGGCGACCGAGAAGCGATTACCGGCAATGAATTCGCGTGTCGCCAACTCACGATCGAGCCACTCCAGAAACCAGGTGACGCGCGGCCTGTTGGCCTCGGCCCAAGCCGGGATTTGCGGCACTTCCAGCTCCTTCATCGCCGGATGCAGATGGCGGAACACCGCCGCGACATTGGCGAAAAAATTGATCTCGCACCGCCTATTCCACATTTCGACCTGCGCGATCTCCTTGGCGCCCGAGCCGAACAATGCCGGCTCCGGCTGCAGCGCCTCGAAATAGCGGCAGATCGCGATCGATTCGGTGATCACCGTGCCGTCGTCGAGCACCAGCGCCGGCATGCGCTGTAAAGGGTTGATGGCTGAGTATTCCGGCGTCTTGTGCTGCATGGCCATGATGTCGACCTGCTCGGTCGGCAGCGTGATGCCCTTTTCAGCGAGGAATATGCGCAACCGCCGCGGATTCGGCGCCGTCTTGCTATCGTAAAGCTTCATGTCCCGCCCCCGGTCCGGTTTTTCCTCATGCCTAAGCCGATCATGGGAGAAAACCCCTGTCAAAGGGGCCGGTAACAATCGTTAACCAGCGATTTTAGTCGCCTCTTAAGCTTGGTCTTAAGGAATTTGGGCGAGGTTGGCGCCTGGTTTTTGTGCGTTCAAGCGTCGCGTATTTATGCCAATTCCAGGCGAACAACCCGAACTCTCCGCGTTGCCACCGGAAACCTCGCCGGTGAAGCGGCGGCTTGCCGCGCAATATGTGCGCGACGCGCGCGATCGGCTGACCTCCTCAAGCGGCACCCGCCCCGCCTTCGACTACGAACTACTGCGTCAGTATGCGCAGAACCGGCTGTCGGCTTCGCTGGTGATGCTGCTGCTGGTCGCAACCGTCGGCTTCCTGTCGAGCCTGTGGAACAACGCCGTCACTGCCGGGATCTGGACGATCGCGGTCCTTGTCATCCATATCGTCATCATCACCCAATGCCGGTACTTCCTCGACCAGCCGGTGACCCAGATCTCGGCGCGCGCCTGGCGGCTGCGCTTCATCATCCTCGATCTGTTCTACGGCGTCGCCTGGATGTTCATCCTGATCAATCCGGTCGGCACCGACGAGAGCTCCGGCACGTTCATGCTGTTCGTGATGCTGCTGGTGGTGGCGGTCTCCAGCATGCTGGCTTCGAGCGTGCCGATGGCGGTGTTCGCGGCGACCTTTCCGGTCACCGCCGCAACCGCGCTCGACTTCGTCCTGCAGGGAAACCTGCGCAGCTACGTCCTCGCCATCATGGCGGTGAGCGCGCAGGCCTATTTCGCCGTGCTCGCCTACCGGCTCTACTCCACCACGCTGGCGACGCTGGAAGCGCGCGCAGAAAAAGATTCGCTGATCGCTGAATTGGAGCAAGCCAAGGCGATCTCCGACGAGGCGCGGCAGCGGGCGGAAGCCGCCAACATTTCCAAGTCGCGTTTCCTCGCGCAGATGAGCCACGAGCTGCGCACGCCGCTAAACGCCATCCTCGGCTTTTCCGAAGTGATGAAGACCGAAGTGTTCGGTGAGCACGCCGTGCCGGCCTACAAGGAATATTCCGGCGATATCCATAATTCCGGCGTGCACCTGCTCGGACTGATCAACGAGATTCTCGATCTGTCGCGCATCGAAGCCGGGCGCTACGAGCTCAACGAAGAGTCCATCGGGCTCGTCGGCATCGTCGAGGATTGCCACCATCTGTTGAAGCTGCGCGCCACCAGCCGCGGCATCACCATCCATGAAGTGTTCGAGGCCGATCTGCCGCGGCTGTGGGCGGACGAGCGCGCGGTGCGCCAGATCTGCCTCAATCTGCTATCGAACGCGATCAAGTTCACCCCGCAAGGCGGCGAGATTTGGCTGAAGGTCGGCTGGACGGCCTCGGGCGGCCAATACATGAGCGTCAAGGATACGGGGCCCGGCATCCCGGAGGAGGAAATCCCCATCGTGCTGGCCTCCTTCGGCCAAGGCTCCAACTCGATCAAATCGGCCGAGCAAGGCGCCGGCCTCGGCCTGCCGATCGCCAAGAGCCTGATCGATCTGCACGGCGGCTCGTTCGCGCTGAAATCCAAGCTGCGCATCGGTACCGAGGTGGTGGTGACCTTCCCGCCGGAACGGGTGGTGACGGCGATGGCGCCGATGAAGCCGGTGAGCGACGAGGCGGCGCCGCCGCTGACGCCGCCCACCGAACCGATCCTGACCCCGGAAGAAAAACGCCGGCTGACCAGGCGGTCGCTGTTCCGCGTCGGCATTTAAGCATTGCGACAATTGTCATGATTGCCTTCCCAAGCGCCGTGCGTAAGGTCGAAAGCCGGATTCGCCCCTGCCTTGATGCCAGCCATGATCGAAAGCCCCTGCACCAAAGTTTGCACGCTCGATGCCCGCTCCGGGCTGTGCCTGGGTTGCGGGCGCACCATCGAGGAGATTGCGCGCTGGACGGCGTTGAGCGCCGCCGAGCGCGCCCGCGTCATGGCGGAACTGCCCAGCCGCCTCGCCGCGCGCGCCGCAGCGCCCGCCGCGACAGGATAACGCCATGAGCCGCCGTCTGACCTGGTCGTTCGTGCTGGGCGTGGCGCTTTCGCTTGCCGCACTGATTGCCAGCAGCGACCACGACGCCATCGCCAATCTGCTGCACCACAATATCGGCACGCTGGTGCTCAAGGTTGCCATTGTGGTGTTTGCTGGCGGCCTGGTGCTGACTTTGTTCCGCGAGCGGCTGACGCTGGCGCTGGAAGCGACATTGTTCTGGGCGGTGGTCGGGCTGTTGCTGGTGGTCGGCTACAGCTACCGCTTCGAATTGCGCGACGTCGCCGACCGCGTGATCGCGGAACTGATGCCGGGCCACGTGGCGGGCCACGGGCGCAAGGTCGACGTGGTGCGCGGCCATGGCGGCGATTTCGCGGTCACCGCGCATATCAATGGCGCGCGCGTGCCGATGGTGCTCGACACCGGCGCCAGCAGCGTCGTGCTCACCCAGCAGGCGGCCAAGGCCGCCGGCCTGCCGATCGAAGTGCTCACCTATTCGATCAACGTCGATACCGCGAACGGCCGCACGCAAGCGGCGCCCGTGACGCTCGATCGCTTCGCCGTCGGCGGCTTGATCGAGCGCGGCGTGCCGGCGCTGGTGGTGCAGCAAGGGCAGCTAAAGAACAACCTGCTCGGCATGACCTTCCTCAACCGGCTGGAAAGCTGGGAGGTGCGCGGCGACCGGCTCAGCATGCGCGGAACGCCGTGAGCGTCAAAGCAAGGTAAAAAGCAGGCGAAGCCCGACCAAGTAGACGAAAATTCCGAAAGCGATTTCGAGTTTGCGTTTCGGCAGCCAATGGGCGAGCCGCACGCCGTAGGTTGTCGTGAAACTCGACACCGGCGCCATCAGCACGAAGCCGATCAACGAAACAAAGCCGATCGACAATGGCGGCAGATCTGCCATATGCCGCCAGCCCGCCAGCATGTAGCCGATGGTTCCGGCGATGGTGATGGGTACGCCGACGCCCGCCGAGGTGGCGACCGCCCGCTGCATCGGCTGGCCGTAGAACGTGAGCACGGCATTGGAAATCGCGCCGCCGCTGACGCCGACCAGCGAGGAAAACAGCCCCGTGATCAAGCCATAGCCGGTGAGCGCGCCGCGGCCGGGCAAATCGGTGCCCAGGTTCCAGCGGTCCCCGATGAACAGCATTTTGGTGCCGATGAAGGCGGCGAAAATCACGAAGGCGATCTTGAACACCGGCGCCGGCGCAAAAGCGGCAACAACGGAGCCGACGGCAACGCCGACAATTGCCGGCGCCGCCCAGATGCGCACCACTTCCGGGATCACCGCGCCTTTTTTCTTGTGTCCCAGATAAGAGCGCACCGTGGTCGGCACGATGATGGCGAGCGAAGTGCCGATGCACAGCTGCATGCGCACCTCCTCCGGTACGCCGAGCGCGCGGAACACCTCGTAGAGCACCGGCACGATGATGGCGCCGCCGCCGATGCCGAACAGGCCGGCGAGGATGCCGACCAGCACGCCGGCGCCGGCGATCCAAAGCGCGAGCCAGACGATCTCGGCGAGCGGGACTCCCGGCAGCATGATGTCCTGAATAAACGGCAGAAAAGTCAGGCGGCGATGTGCGCCAATTCGGCGGGGCTGTCCACCACCAGCGCCAGCGCAGCAGCCATGACCGAGGCGTCGGCATCGGGCTTGACGGCTTGCGTCGCCAGATGGCGGCGGAAGGCGCGCGCACCAGGAACGGCGCGGAACAGGCCCAGCACGTGGCGGGTGATCGCATGCAGGCGCACGCCGTGTGCCAACTCGCGTTCGATATAGGGGATGAGCGCGAAGGCCGCGTCCTTGGCCGACGCAAAGGGCGCCGGCTGGCCATAGAGCAGCGGATCGACGCGCAACAGCCGCCACGGCTCCTGATAGGCGGCGCGGCCCATCATGACGCCATCGACGGCGGCAAGCTCGGCTTGCGCCTGCTCAAGACTGAGGATACCGCCGTTGAGCACGACCTCGAAATCCGGATGGGCGGCATTCAGCCGGCGCACCAGCGCATAATCGAGCGGCGGCACCTCGCGGTTTTCGCGCGGCGACAAGCCTTTCAGCCAGGCCTTGCGCGCGTGGACGATCAGCGCGTCGGCGCCGGCGGCTTTCACGGCCGCGGCAAAGGTAAACAGCGCCTGCTCCGGATCCTGCTCGTCGATGCCGATGCGGCATTTCACCGTCACCGGAATTTTCACCGCCGCCTTCATGGCGGCGACACCCTCGGCGACCAGCGCCGGCTCCGCCATCAAACAGGCACCGAAGCGGCCCTCCTGCACCCGGTCGGAGGGACAGCCGACATTGAGGTTGATTTCGCCATAACCGAAATCTTCCCCGATGCGCGCCGAGGCGCCAAGCGCGCCGGCATCGCAGCCGCCGAGTTGCAGCGCCACCGGATGCTCGAACGCATCGAACGCCAAGAGACGCGCGCGGTCGCCGCGCAGCACCGCGCCGGTGGTGAGCATCTCGGTATAGATCAGCCCCCGGCGCGTGAGCAGACGATGGAAGAACCGGCAATGCCGGTCGGTCCATTCCATCATCGGCGCCACGCAGAAACGCCGCGACAGCGGCGCGCGAAGAGTTTCGTCCGATCCGCTCATAATCTCCACATGGCGCAGTTCGCGGCAAACGGCAAGATCACCGGCGGCCGGCCGCCAAACCTTGATAATGTGCGCGCAAGCTGGTTGGCTCAACGCCCTCGCCCGCACTTTTGCCGCTGACGCTCATGCAGGATTTCGACTTTCTCATCATTGGCGGCGGCAGCGCCGGCGCAGTCATGGCGGCGCGGCTGTCGGAAGATTCAGCCACTCGCGTGCTGCTGGTCGAGGCGGGCCGCGATACGCCGCCCGATGCAGTTCCCGCCGACATCGCCGATACATTCCCCACATCCTCGCTCAACCCGGATTATTTCTGGACTGGGCTGCAGGCCGTTCGATCGGCGAACAGTCCGCCGCGCCCGTTTCCGCAAGCGCGAGTCATGGGTGGTGGTTCGAGCGTGATGGGTTTGTGGGCGCTGCGCGGCCTGCCGTCGGATTTCGATGCATGGGTTGCGGCCGGCGCCGACGGCTGGGCCTGGAACGATGTGCTGCCCTATTACCGTAGGCTGGAAAACGATTTCGAGCGCGACCAAAGTCAGTCGGAGCGCGGCCCTTATCCGATCCGGCGGCTGCCGCACGAGGAATGGCCTGTTTTCGTTTCGGCGGTCGAGCGCGCGGCGGCGGCGCGCGGGCTGCCGTTGGTCGGCGATATCAACGAAAAGCCGGGTGAAGGCTTTTTCCCGATGCCGCTCAGCCAAGACGCAACAATGCGCGCATCGAGCGCACGCAGTTACCTCACCGCCGCCGTGCGCCGGCGCGGCAATCTCAAAATAATGGCGGAAACGCGCGTCACCGGATTGCGCTTTGAGGGATCGAAGGTCGGCGGTGCTTTTATCCAGCAGGCGGGTGAGACCACGGAAATCAATGCGCACGAAACGATCTTATGCGCCGGGGCGATCCACTCGCCGGCGATGCTGCTGCGCGCCGGCATCGGCCCTGCCGGCGATTTGCGTGAACTTGGCATCGCGCCGAAGCTTGACCGCCAGGGCGTCGGCCGCAACCTGCAGAATCACCCTTACCTGCACATCGCGTTGACATTGCCGCGGCGCTCGCGCCTTGCCGGGCATTTACGGCGGTTTGCCATCGCCGGCATCCGATTGTCGTCGCACGAGCCGGGGGCGCCGGCTGCCGACCTGCTGCTGTTTCTGATCGGACGGGTAAGCCCGCGCCGCTACGGTCCGGACCTCGCCATGTTCGGCGCCGCGTTGTATGCGCCGCACTCGCGCGGCGCGGTGACGCTGACGAGCGCCGACGTGAACATCCCCCCGCGGATCGAATTTCGCATGTTCGATGATCCGCGCGATCCACCGCGCATGCTCAAGGCCGCGCGCTTTGCCGAAAGCCTGTTGCTCGAGCCGGCAGTGGCCGGAACCTACAACGACGCTTTCTTGTTGCCACCGGTGATGTCGCTGCACCAGTTCAACCGGCCCGGCGTCGCGGGCATGGTTCTCGCAACGGTCGCCAAGGCTGTTCTGAACGCACCCCCGCCGCTAAGTCGCGCCCTCATTGCCAATGCCATTCGTCCGGGACGGTGGTTTGCCAACCGGAACCGCCGATCTGCCTTGACCGATGCGGAGTTGCTTGGCGCCGCTGCCCCCATGGCCCACCCCGTCGGCACCTGTGCCATCGGGCGCGCCGATAATCCCATGGCCGTGGTCGATCCGGCGTGCCGGGTCTACGGCGTCGGCGGTTTGCGTGTGGTCGATGCCTCGGTGATGCCGCGCGTCCCCAGCGCCAATACCAACCTGCCGACGATTATGATCGCGGAGCGCGTAGCTGAAATGATTCGTAAAAAGGGCTAGACCTACCCGGAATGCAGCACGAGAAGGAACAGGTCGCCCTCACCTCGATCGCAGCTTCGGCGATGCTGACGATCGCCAAAGGGCTGGTCGGCTTCGCCACCGGCTCGCTGGCGATCCTGTCGGAAGCTGGCCATTCGCTGATCGATCTCGGCGCCACGGTGATGACCTATGCCGCCGTGCGCATTTCCGGCAAGCCCGCCGACGCCGAGCACCAATACGGCCACGGCAAGTTCGAAAGCGTCTCAGCGCTGGCGGAGACGGCGCTGCTGTTCCTGCTCTCCGGCGTGGTGATCTGGGAGGCGCTCAAGCGCCTGTTCGAGCACGAGCAGCACGCCGTCAACGCCAACGCCTGGGCCTTCGGCGTGATCGCGGTGTCGATCGCGGTCGATTTCTTCCGCGCACGCGCGCTCTCGCGCACCGCCAAGCAAACTTCGAGTCAGGCTCTGGAGGCCGACGCGCTGCATTTTTCCTCCGATTTGTGGGCCTCGCTGGCTGTACTGGTCGGTCTAGGCGGCGTGCGGCTCGGCTTCTGGTGGGCGGATTCGGCCGCCGCTCTGGCGGTTGCGGTCCTCGTCTGCATCGCCGGCTGGCGGCTCGGCCGGCGCACCATCGATGCGCTCACCGATGCGGCCCCGGCCGGCGCCGCCGACAAGATCACCGCCGCCGCCGCCAAAGTCCCCGGCGTGGTCGCGGTCGAACAGGTGCGCGCACGCACCGTCGGCGAAAAGACCTTTGTCGATTTAACCGTCGCGGTGAGCCGCACGCTGCCGCTCGACCGTGTGAGCGCGATCAAGGCCGGCGTCGGCGCCGCGATCTGCGCGCAAATGCCGGGTGCCGAGCCCAACGTCATCACCGATCCGGTCGCGCTTAACAACGAAACCGTGCTCGACCGCGTGATGGTGATCGCGCGCAACCGCGCCCTCGCGGTGCATCATGTGACCGTGCACGATTTGAAAGGCCGGCTTGCCGTTTCGCTCGACTTGGAGGTGGACGGCAAGCTGACGCTGCGCGCCGCGCATGAGCAAGCCGACGCCCTGGAAGCCGCGATTGCCGCCGAACTCGGACCCGGCGTGGAAGTCGAGACCCATATCGAGCCGCTGCAGCCGCAGGAGGCCTCCGGCCGTGAGGCGCCGGCCGAGCGGGTCAAGGCGGTCGAGCTTGCGCTCAGCGAAATCGCCGCGGAGGGCCGCACTATCCGCGGCGTGCACGAGGTGCGCGTGCGCGAGACCGACGAGGGCGAGATCGTCAACTTCCATTGCCAGGTCGACCCCTCGCTCAGCGTGCAGGCGGTGCACGAGAAGGTCGACGCGGCCGAGCGCGCCTTGAAGCTGCGCTCACCGTCGATCAAGCGCGTGATCGGCCACGCCGAACCGATGCGCTAGCGCATGATCCCGAAAAGTGGGAACCGGTTTTCGGAAAAGGTCATGCGCAAGAAAAATGTTAGGGAAGCACGATGATTTAATCTAACGGATTACGCCCTGATACAAAATCGCCGCCCCCGATCGCCACTTTCGTCCTTCCAATCCTCGGCCGGACATCCTAAATCGGAGTTTCATGCGTACCGACACGGCTCATCCCATCCTCTTGAAAGACTACCGGCCGCCCGACTGGCTGGTGGACACCGTCGCGCTCGACGTGGTGTTACATCCGACACAGACCAAGGTGCGCGCCAAACTTGCGCTGCGCCCCAACAGCCAGGTTCCCGCCGCGCCGCTGGTGCTGGACGGCGACGGTCTCAATTTCGTCTCGCTCAAGATCGACGGCGCCGACCCCGGCCCCGACAGCTATCGGGTCACGCCCGATCAGCTCACCGTCCCGCAGCCGCCGAACGGGCCGTTCACCCTGGAGATTGAGACGCTGGTCGATCCGACCGCCAATACCCAGCTCTCCGGCCTCTACCGCTCGAGCGGCACCTATTGCACGCAATGCGAGGCGGAAGGGTTCCGCCGCATCACTTATTTTCCGGATCGGCCCGACGTGATGGCGGTCTACACCACGCGCATCGAAGCCGACAAAGCGGAAGCGCCGGTGCTGCTCTCCAATGGCAATCTCACCGAAACGGGCGAACTGAGCAACGGCCGCCACTTCGCGGTCTGGCACGATCCGCACAAGAAGCCGTCTTATTTGTTCGCCTTGGTTGGCGGCAATCTGGCTCATGTCGAGGACCGCTTCCGCACACAATCGGGCCGCGACGTCACGCTGCGCATCTATGTCGAACCCGGCAAGCAGGACCGCTGCGGCTATGCCATGGACGCGCTCAAGCGCTCCATGCGTTGGGACGAAGTGGCCTTCGGGCGCGAATACGATCTCGACATTTTCATGATCGTGGCGGTGTCCAACTTCAACATGGGGGCGATGGAGAACAAGGGCCTCAACGTCTTCAACGACAAATATGTGTTGGCAAACGCGGAGACCGCGACCGATGCCGACTTCGCCAGCATCGAAGGCGTCATCGCCCACGAATATTTCCACAACTGGACCGGCAACCGCATCACCTGCCGCGACTGGTTCCAGCTTTGCCTTAAAGAAGGACTGACCGTTTTCCGCGATCAGGAATTTTCCTCCGACACGCGTTCGCGCCCGGTCAAACGCATCACCGACGTGCGCGCGTTGCGCGGCGGCCAGTTCGTCGAGGATTCAGGTCCGCTGGCGCATCCGGTCAGGCCTGAAAAATACAAGGAAATCAATAACTTCTACACGAGCACCGTCTACGACAAAGGCGCCGAGGTGGTGCGCATGGTGCAGACGCTGATCGGCAAGGAAAAATTCCGCGCCGGCATGGATCTCTATTTCGCACTGCATGACGGTGAAGCCGCCACCGTCGAACAATTCATCGAATGCTTAGCCGAAGCGAGCGGGCGCGATTTCGCACAATTCATGCTTTGGTATCGCCAGGCCGGCACGCCAGAGGTGACAGTCGCCACCCGTTTCGACGCGGCGCGGCAGACCTACACGCTCGAGTGCACACAGAGCGTGCCGCCGACGCCCGGACAGCCGGTGAAAGAGCCGATGGTGATCCCCCTCGCGCTCGGGCTGGTCGGCAGTGATGGCCGCGATTTGCCGCTTAAGCCGGTGAGCGGCGAAAAAATCGAGCGCGGCGTGCTGGTGCTGGACGGACCGTCGCGGACGGTGGAATTCACCGGCGTCGCGCAGCGTCCGGTGCTCTCGATCAACCGCAGCTTCTCCGCGCCGGTTAAGCTCGTCAGCGATATCGATAACGGCGATCTCGCATTTCTTGCTGCCCGCGATTCCGATCCGTTCAACCGCTGGCAGGCTTTGCAGACGATCTCGCTCAGACTGTTGATTGATAATGTCACCGCGGTGCGCGCCGGCAAGGCGCCGCAAAGCATCGACAAGCTGGTCGCCGCGCTCGCCGCCATTCTTGAAGACGCGGCGCTGGAGCCGGCCTTTGTGGCGCTCGCCCTCACCCCGCCGGGCGAAAGCGATATTGCGCGCGAGATCGGCCGCGACGTCGATCCCGACGCCATCTTTTACGCGCGCCGGCATTTGCGCGTCGAGATCGGCAAGCGGCTGGGGCCGTTGCTGTCCACCGTCTATGAGCGGATGTCGGTTGCCGGCGGCTATTCGCCCGATGCCGCCAATGCGGGGCGGCGCTCATTGCGCAATATCGCGCTCGATCTGCTGGCGGCCGGCGGCTCTGCCGAACAACTGGCGCGCGCCGCGCGGCAATATGATGCCGCCGACAACATGACCGACCGCTTGGCGGCGCTGGCGACACTGTCGTTGCACGACGGCGCCGAGCGCGAGCGCGCCTTCGCCGATTTCTACGCGCGCTACGCGGCCAACGCGCTGGTGGTGGACAAATGGTTCTCGCTGCAGGCCGTGACCCCACAGCCCGGCACGCTGGAAAAGGTGCGCGGCCTCACCGAGCACCCCGCCTATTCCGCTGCCAACCCGAACCGCGTGCGCGCGCTGATCGGCGCCTTTGCGCAAGGAAACCCGACCCAGTTCAACCGCGCCGACGGCGCCGGCTACGCTTTCGTCGCCGACCAGGTCCTCAAGCTCGACCCGAAAAATCCGCAGTTGGCGGCGCGGCTCGCCACCGCCTTTCGCAGCTGGCGCACCATGGAGGCGGGTCGCCGCGCCAAGGCGCAAGAGCAGCTCGAGCGGATCAAGCGCACGCCGGGCCTTTCGCGCGACCTGTCCGACATCGCCGAGCGCGCGCTCGGCGCGCAATAAAATCAGCAATAATGGCGTATTCTCGGAATCACGCGCCATCGGTTTTGCCGCCGCTTAGCGGCCGAAGAGGTTAACGCGCGTAACGATTTTTCAATTTTTGATTCAAGGACTCTCGACAAATCAGCGCCCATCGATTCCAATCACCAGTGATTCGGATAGATGCGGCACATCCTTCCGATCAGGGTGGCAGGGGAAATTCCGAACGGAGGCCTTCAATGGCGCGCGCCGAAGTGGCGAGTGCGTCCGTACGCTCAGATTCCATCAAGGGGCTCGCGCAATCGATCGCCAATCCGGCGTATCGACGGCTATTGACCGCCGAGCCACTGCTGCGGCGCGCGGTACCGGTACTGATCATCGCCTTCCTCGCCACCATCTGCGTGGGCGCGGCGGTGCAGGTGATGGACCATCAGCGGCAAAGTCTCAACGACATGGCGGTAGCGCTGGACGCCGTGGCCGACCTTGCCGCCGAGCGCCTGCGACAGCCGCCGAAGCAGCCGAACCTGCGCCTATTGCCGCACGAAGCGCTCGCTCACGCGCTGCCGACCTGGGCGATGACCGCCGGGCGGCGCTTTCTTGTGACCAACGCGCATGGCGTCGTGCTGGCGGCGACGCCCACCAGCGGCGGCATCATCGGCCGGCCTTTGGTCGACATCCTCGGTTCGACGCAGCTGCTGACCACGTTCGGCGCCGATGCCGGCGTCATGGAAATCACCCTGCCCGACCAAACCCAGGCGCTCGCCACCGTGCGCCACCTCACGGCGCCGCTCGGCGAGATCGCGGTGGTGCAGACGCGCAACGCGGCGCTCGCCGGCTGGCGTTCGCTCACCACGCTGACCATCACGCTGTCCGCCACCACCGGCTTCGTCGTGCTCATCCTCGGCTTTGCCTTCCACTGGCAGGCGACGCGCGCGCGCGAAGCCGACGTGATCTACGAGATGGTGCGCAGCCGCATCGATACCGCGCTCAACCGCGGCCGTTGCGGATTATGGGATTGGGATTTGGGGCGCGGGCGCATCTACTGGTCGCAATCGATGTTCGATATTCTCGGCCTGCAGGCCAAGGACGACCTGCTGCCGTTCAACGACGTGAGCGCGCTGACCCACCCGGACGACCTGCTGCTCTACGATCTCGCCGCCGAGCTCGCCGAAACCAATGCGACCACCATCGATCACGCTTTCCGCATGCGCCACGCCGACGGCCATTGGGTGTGGCTGCGCGCCCGTTGCGAGTTGGTACATCAGGCTGGCGAGCCGGGCCTGCATCTGATCGGTATCGCCGTCGACGTTACCGAACAGAAGCACCTGGTCGAGAAAACGATGGCCGCCGACATGCGTCTGCGCGACGCCATCGAGACCATCCCGGAAGCCTTCGTGCTGTGGGATGCCAATAACCGCCTGGTATTGTGCAATTCGAATTTCCAGGAACTGCATAACCTGCCCGACGAAGTCATCTCCGTCGGGGCGCCCTACGAAACGGTGGTCGCCGCCGGCCGCAAACCGGTGGTGCGCAGCAAGACCGTCAGCGGCGGCCTCAGCGTTCCCGGCGGGCGCACCTTCGAGGCGGAGCTCGACGACGGCCGCTGGCTGCATATCAGCGAGCGGCGCACCAAAGACGGCGGCTATGTTTCGGTCGGCACCGATATCACGGCGCTCAAGCGGCACGAGGAAAAATTGGTCGACAGCGAAAAACGCCAGATCGCGACGATTTCGGATTTGCGCGCCTCGCGCAAGCGCCTGGCCGAGCTCGCCGAAAAATATGCCGCCGAAAAAACCCGCGCCGAAGAGGCCAATCAGGCCAAGTCGAAATTCCTCGCCAATATGAGCCACGAGCTGCGCACGCCGCTCAACGCCATTATCGGATTTTCCGAGATCATGGAGTCGGGCATGTTCGGCCCGCTCGGCGCCGATAAATACCGCGAATATTGCAGCGACATCCGCTCAAGCGGCGAATATCTGCTCGACGTCATCAACGATATCCTCGACATGGCCAAGATCGAAGCCGGCCGCATCCGCCTCGACTTCGAGGACCTCGACCTCGATACCTTGCTGGCGGAAGCCATGCGCGTGGTCTCGACCCGCGCCCAGGACAAGCAGCTCGAACTGGTCGCCAAGATCTCGCCGGAACTCGGCTTGCGCGCCGATCGCCGCGCGCTCAAGCAGATCGTGCTCAATCTCTTGTCCAACGCGGTGAAGTTCACGCCCGCCGGCGGCCGCGTCACCGTGCGCGGGCGCGCCGCCGACGACTGCATCGTGCTGGCCATCGCCGATACCGGCATCGGCATCGCCAAGGAAGCGTTGGCGCGGCTGGGGCGGCCGTTCGAGCAGGTCGAAAGCCAGCTCACCAAGAGTCATCAAGGCTCGGGGCTGGGGTTGGCCATCGCCAAGTCGCTGGTTGAGTTGCACGGCGGGCGCATGCGCATCCGCTCCACACTCGGCAAAGGCACGCTTGTCGTGGTGCGCATGCCGATGCATCCACAGTGCCTGCTGCCAAAAGAGGAAGCCGCGTAATCCCGTTACGGCGCCTTGCCCAAAATCCGCACGAAACTCTCGCGCACTTTCGCCTGTGTCTCGATCAACGTGGCATCGAGTGTGGCGAAGTCCGGCACGTCGGCGGCGCGCGCCAAGAGGCGCAGCAGGCCGGCGCCAGCCGTCTTGGCGTCGAAAAGGCCCGGCAGGCATAGCCGCAGGATCTGCGTGAGGTCGTGATAAAGCTGCACGGCGGGACGCAAGACTTCGGCGTCCTCCGCCGCCAGCACGCGCAAGGTCCGCGCCTTATCGAGAACGCCGGCGGTTGCGGTATCGAGGATCTCCGGCAGCCGGTGGGCGTGCACGAGTTGAAGATATTGCGCGATAAACTCGATATCGATCAGCCCGCCAGCGGCGTATTTGAGGTCCCAGCGGTCCCGGTCGCCCTTCTCCTTGGCAATCGCACCGCGCATTTCCACCACGTCGCCGGCGATCAGGGTGGGATCGCGCCGGCGCCGCAGCAAGTCGCGGATGACACCCTCGACCCGCGTCTTGAAAGCCGGCGAAGCCGAGACGACGCGCGCGCGGGTGAGCGCCATGTGCTCCCAGGTCCAGGCCTCGGTCTCCTGATAGCCGGCGAAACCTTCGAGCTGCGTGGCCAGCGGCCCCGCCCGGCCCGATGGGCGCAAGCGCATGTCGACCTGATAGAGCGCGCCGTAATTGGTCTGCGCGGTCAGCGCATTGATCAGGCGCTGGGTCAGACGGGCGAAATATTGCCCGCCATAAAGCGGCCGCTTGCCGTCCGATTCAGGATTTTTCTCGTCGAAGTCATAGATCAAGATCAGGTCGAGATCGGAGGTCGCGGTCATTTCGCGCCCGCCCAGCTTGCCCATGGCCACCACCGCGGTCTCTTCCCGGCGCATATGGCCGTGCGTTGCGGTAAAATTCTCCGCCACGGCGCGATGCACGGCGCGGATCACCGCATCCGCCAGCCTCGCGAAGGCTTCGCCGGCCTGCCGCGCCGTCACGGTGCCGGACAGGACGCGAACGCCGGTAAGGAACATGTACTCCAAACCGAACATGCGAATGCGCTCGAGCAGGTCCTCGTCGTAGCGCACCTGCGCCAGCACAGCCGCGAGGCGCTTCGCCAGTTCCGCGTCGTCCGGCAAGGTGCCGAAGAAGCTCGGGTCGACCAGCGCATCCATCACCTGCGGATTGCGCGCCAGCGTATCGGCAAGCCTTGGCGCAATGCCGAGAACAAATGCGACAAGCGCAATCAGATCGGGATTTTGCCGCAGCAACGACAACAGCCGCGCCGGGCCGACGAGATTGGCGAGAAAATGGTCGAACAACACCAGCGTGGCGTTGGGATTGTCGGTGCGCCCAATATGCTCGAGCAGGATGGGCAGCAATTCTTGCAGATGGCTGTGCGCCGCCTCGCCGCGCAGCGAGCGGTGCCCGCCGGCGAGCCAGTTGCGCACGATGCCGGAGGCCTCCAATGGCGCGCGGAAGCCGAGTTCGGCCAGCCGCTCAAGTGTCTTGCGGTCGTCGGCATCGGGCGGAAAGGAAAGCGCCGGCCGGTCGGCGCCCGGCGTCTTCTCGAACAGGCGCACATAGTGGCGCTGAACTTTATCCAGATGGTCGAGCAACACTTTGGCGAAAGCGTCGCGCCCGGCAAAGCCGAGGAAGCACGCAAAGCGCTCCAGTTCGGCGCGCTCTGCCGGTAGAACTTGCGTCTGCTCGTCATTGACCATCTGCAGACGGTGCTCGACCATGCGCAGGAAAACGTAGGCCTGCTTCATGTCGTCGCACACGGTTTGGTCGATCCAGCCGTCGCTCGCCAGCCGATCAAGCGTGGTAAGCGTGTCGCGGTCGCGCAAATGCGGATTGCGGCCGCCCGCGATCAATTGCTGCGTCTGCGCGAAGAACTCGATCTCACGAATGCCGCCGCGACCGATTTTGATATTGTGGCCTTCGACCGCGATCTCGCCGTGACCGCGATAGACGTTGATGTGCCGCTTCATCGCCTGCACGTCGGCGACGGCGGCAAAATCCAGATATTTGCGCCACACGAACGGCGACAGATCGTTGAGCAACGCTTCGCCGGCCACGATATCGCCCGCGCAGGCGCGCGCCTTGATCAGCGCGGCGCGCTCCCAGTTCTGGCCGGTGCTCTCGTAATAGGACAACGCCGCCGCGGTCGAAATCGCGATCGCGGTCGAAGCCGGATCGGGCCGTAGCCGCAGATCGGTGCGGAACACATAGCCGTCACCGGTGCGCTCTTGCAAAAGCTTGACCAGCTTTTGCGTCAGGCGCACGAACAGGGTCGAGGCGACCGCGTCTTGCGGCAGCGCCGGCGCCGCGGCATCGTAGAACACCATGAGATCGATATCGCTGGAGTAGTTGAGTTCGAAGGCGCCCATCTTGCCCATCGCGATCACGATGTAGCCGCTGCCGATCTGCGGCTGCGATTTGTCCTTCGGTTTGAGGCGTCCGGCGCGTGCCGCGTCGGCCAAAATGAAGCGACTCGCAGAATCAACGGCAGTGTCGGCTAGATCGGTGAGCGCGCGTGCGGCCTGCATCACCGGCCACACGCCGCCGATATCGGCGAGCGCGATCAGCAAGGCGGCCTCTGCCTTCACGCGGCGCAGGAGCGCCATCGCCTCGGCTTCATCCGCCGTCGCCGCGACAGCGCTCCCGGTATCGCCAAGCAGCGCGGCAAGATGGCGATCGGGGTCGCTATTCAGCAGGCGCAGCAGGCGTTGCGGATCGCTGCTTGCCAGTTCCCACAAAAAAGGCGAACTCTCGGCCAGGCTTTCGAGCACGGTGTTGAGCGTTTGCTGTGCCGACACCAGCGCCTTGAGCGGCTTGGCTTCGGCTGCGTCCAGGCCAGAAAGCCAATCGGCAAGACGCGCGCGCGCCGCTTTCGGCTCCAACAGCCGCGGCGCTGTTACCATGCGTGTGGCGAGGCTCACGCCGCCCGGCGCCGGCGCCGTAGCGGCAACACGCTTGGCCGACTTGCGCGCGGCCTTCGCAGGCGCGGCCTTCTTTTTGGGTGGCCTCATCCTGCGATCTGTACAGGCCCTCCGCGCGGCAAGGCAATAACGCTCTTGAGGCCCGGATTGTTGTCCTCCAGCGTCAATTCGCCGCCATGCAGCCGCGCCACCGCCGAGGCCAGACTCAGGCCCAGCCCCGAACCCGGCTGCGAGCGGCTCTGCTCGAGGCGCACGAAACGCTCGACCGCGCGGCCACGGTCGGCGGGCGGAATGCCCGGGCCCTCGTCGGCGACGGTGAGCAGGATGCGATCGCCGTCATTGAGCGCGCGCACCACGATTTCGGACGGGGCGCCGTTCACCGCGCCCTGCTGCGGGCCGGCATATTTGATGGCATTGTCGACCAGATTGGCGAGCGCCTGGCTGACCAATTCGCGGTTGCCCTTGAGGCGCGCCGGCATGTCGGCTTCCACCTTGAGCGCGATGCCCCTTTGCTCGGCCAGCGGCTCGTACAGCTCGCCAATGTCGTGAGCGATCTCGGCGGCATCGAACTCGCTGACGTCGTCGCCCACCTGCCCGGACTCCGCGCGCGCGATCATCAGTAGCGCATTGAACGTGGCGATCAGATCCTCGGATTCCGCAATCGTCGCTTCCAGCGCTTCGCGGTATTCGGTCTCGCTCTTGCCGGTGCGCAGCGCGGCTTCGGCACGGTTGCGCAGCCGCGTGAGCGGGGTCTTGAGATCGTGCGCTATGTTGTCGGAAACCTCCTTCATGCCGCGCATCAACGCCTCGATACGCTCGAGCATGGCATTGAGGTTTTCCGCCAGCCGGTCGAGCTCGTCGCCCGTTCCGGCGACCGGAAGCCGCTCGCCAAGATCGCCCTCCATGATGCTTTTGGTGGTTTCCGTCATGGCGTCGACGCGGCGCAGCACGCGCCGCGTCACAAACAGCCCGCCGCCCAGCCCCAGTACGATGACGATGGCGACCGACCAGCGGCCGGCGGCGAGAACGATGTGGTAGATGCGCTCGCGCTCCTCGAGATCGCGGCCGACCAGCAGACGGAAGCCGCCGGGCAGCTGAAACACGCGCACCAGTGCGTGATGTTCCGGATGCGGCGCGCGCGCCGCGGGCTCGGCTTCATCGAGACGGCGATAGACGGTTTCGTCCCAGCCGGGCTTGTCGAGCGTGCCCGGCGCCAGCGCGGTGACGTTTCCAGCCAGCGCCTCACCGGCGAATGTGGTGACGAGATAGAGACTCGAACCGGGGCGCCGCGCGCGCGCGTCGACCACGATCACCAGGCGCCGGATGCCGCCGATTCGGTACTGTTCCGACAGGCCGGTGATCTCGGCATCGACCGTTTCGGTGATCTGCTCGGTGATGAGACGGCGGGTATTGAGGGCGAAATAGCCGAGCAGAAACGCCGCGAACAGCGCAAACACGGTCATATAGACCAGCGTCAGCTTGAACGTGGTGGTGCGAAAAAGCTTACCGAGCGCCGTCACGGATCATGTATCCCGCGCCGCGGACCGTATGCAAAAGCGGCTGGGAGAAACCTTTATCGATTTTCGAGCGCAAGCGCGAGATATGGACGTCAATGACATTGGTTTGCGGATCGAAATGGTAATCCCACACATTTTCCAACAACATGGTGCGGGTGACCACCTGGCCGGCATGTTTCATCAGATATTCCAGCAGGCGGAACTCGCGCGGCTGCAGCGAAATCTCGTCCTGGCCGCGGCGCACCTGATGGGAAAGCCGGTCGAGTTCGAGATTGCCGACGCGCAGCACGGTTTCCTCGTTGCGCCCGCCGCGGCGGCGCGCCAGCACCTCGACACGGGCCAAGAGCTCGGTAAACGAATAGGGCTTGGGCAGGTAGTCGTCGCCGCCGGCGCGCAGGCCTTTGACCCGGTCGTCGACCTGGCCAAGCGCCGATAAGATGAGCGCGGGTGTGTCGATGCTCTTGTCGCGCAGCGTGCCGATCACAGACAGCCCGTCGCGCTTGGGCAGCATGCGGTCGACGATGAGCACATCATATTGGCCGTCGAGCGCCATCGCCAGGCCGTCCTCGCCGTCGGTGGCGGCGTCGGCGACATGACCGACTTCGCGGAACGCCTTGACCAGATAGTCGGCGGCGTCGCGGTCGTCCTCAATCACCAGAAGGCGCATCGTGGTCCGATCCGGTTGCGCATCGGCCCCCCGGCCGGATGCACGCTGCCCGTGGATATCTGCATAAGTGGGCATCGGTGACACCAAATCCAGTCAATTCAGAGGTTCGTCAATCGCCCGCGTTGTCGCGCTTGCTTCCGCCGGCCAAATCGCGGGCGCTTCGGCACTTTTTGCCGGTCGTACGCGAGGGGGTGGCGGATTTGGCCCGCCACCCCCTCAACGACCCCACCCCAGCGGGGGCGACGGATGCCGGGGCCGGAGTTCGGTCACGGAAGCGGCTCTAAGCACCTGCCGCGTTCCGAAATTGTCGGGACGGGCACGAGGCCCGTCCCGTTGAGGTGTACCGGCGGCGGGGGCGACGGATGCCGACGGCACGCCCCTAGCTCTAAACCATCAGCCGTTGCCGACCGGTAGGGCGACGAAGCGTGCGTTGTCGCCCTTCTTCACCCGCATCAGCACGGTACGTTTGCCGTTCGAACGGGCGCCAGCGATGACCTTGCGCACGTCGGCCGGTGTCGAAACGGATTTGCCGGCAACTTCCAGAATCACATCGCCGGTCGCAAAACCGTGGTCGGCGGCGACACCTGAGGAGTCGACACCGGTGACCACCACGCCTTCGCTTCCCGCGCCGGCAACGCGAGCAGCCGGGGCGAGCGTGAGGCCGAGCTTGGCGAGATTGGTGCTGCTCTCCTCACCGCTTTTGTCCTGCGATCCGGCGTTGTTGGCTTCCTGCTGCTTGGGCATCTCACCGAGCGTGAGCGTGACCGTCTTGTCGGCGCCCTTGTGCAAGACCGAAAGCTTGACCGAGGTTTTCGGCGGCAAGGCGCCGATCTTCTTGGCGAGATCGCGGGCATCCTCCACCGGCTTGCCGTCGACCGCGGTGATCACGTCGCCGGCCTCAATGCCGGCCTTCAATGCCGGGCTGCCGGCCTGCGGCTCGGCGACCAGCGCGCCTTCCGCATTCTTCAGGCCGAGGCTGTCGGCGATGTCCTTGGTCACCGGCTGGATCTGAACGCCGATCCAACCGCGGGTCACGCTGCCGTGGTCTTTGAGCTGGCTGACGACGCTCTTGACGGTGTCGGAGGGAATCGCGAAGGCGATGCCGACCGAGCCACCGGACGGCGAGAAGATCGCCGTATTGACGCCGATCACGTTGCCGTCGGTGTCGAAGGTTGGCCCGCCGGAATTGCCCTTGTTCACCGGCGCGTCGATCTGGATGAAGTCGTCATAGGCGCTGGCGCCGATATCGCGGCCGCGTGCCGAGACGATGCCCGCGGTGACGGTGCCGCCGAGACCGAACGGATTGCCGACCGCGATGACCCAGTCGCCGATGCGCGGGCTCTTATCGGAGAGCTTCACATAAGGGAACGGACCGTCATCGACCTTGATCAGCGCCAGATCGGTGCGCGGGTCGGTGCCGATGACCTTGGCGTGGTGGCTCTTGCCGTCGTCGGTCTTCACCTCGACGCTTTCGGCCTTCTCGACGACGTGATTGTTGGTGACCGCATAACCGTCAGGCGAAATGAAGAAGCCGGAGCCCTGGCCGGTGATAATGTTGTGCCCGCGCGGCATGCGTTGCGGACCGTTCTGCATGTCGGGCATGCCGAAGCGGCGGAAGAATTCGCGCAAGCCCGGCGGCAGATTTTCCATGTCGCCGGTGCCGGTGGTCGCCGATCCGCCATCGACTTTGACGCGGACCGAGATCACCGCCGGTTTGACCTTGGCGACGATGTCGGCAAAGCCGACCGGGGCCGGCATCTTGTGCGCCTGCTCGGTCAAATTTTGCGCCAGCGCGGATGGATAGCTCGCCGACAGATTGATGTCGGGAGCGATGACGAAGGCCGCGGCGCCGAGACCGACGATTGTGGTGGCGAGCAGGATGACGCGGCGTGCTGAAAGCACGCGCGACTTTTTGGGACTTTGCGGAGCGGGAGCGACGCTCGGGTTCATCAGGAAATCTCCATCTCGATTCGTGGAGCGCGGGTGCGCGCTGTTTCGAACCCGAAGATGGGAGGATGAGCCTTACAGCGTCCTGTCGGCGGGATTAAACTTTTGTAAGGTGGGGATAACGAATTTCACTTGAAAATCAACGAATTGACTGGAAATTAGTCGGCAGCAGGTTCGACCAAAGTCGATAACCTGCGCTGCTCTGCCACAGTCAGCGCTTCGACTTGCAGCGTCATCGCCTTGCGCCGGCGTGCCATTACGAACAGCGCCGTCATGCCGAGCGCCAGCGCCGCGGGTGGCAACCCCCACAACAGCAGCGTGTGCAGTTCGAAGCGCGGTTTGAGCAGCACGAACTCGCCGTAGCGCGCCACCAGAAAATTAAGCACTTGGCTATCGCTGTCGCCGGCCTCGAGCCGCTGGCGCACCAGCACGCGCAGATCGTGCGCCAGCGGGGCGTCGGAATCATCGATCGACTGGTTTTGGCAGACCATGCAGCGCAACTCTTCCGACAGGTGGCGCGCGCGCGCTTCCAGTACCGGGTCTTTGAGTATTTCGTCGGGATGCACCGCATAGGCCACGGATGGCGCAAGCAGCGCGAACAACAGACCGATCAGTGCGAGCCGGCGCATGACCCTACTCCGCCGGCTGCAGCGCTGGTTTTGCCGCCGGTTTTGGCGCGCCGACGCGCAAACGCCGGTCGGACAGCGACAGAGCGCCGCCCAGCATCATCACCACCGCGCCGAGCCAGATGAGCATCACCATCGGCTTGTAATAGAGCCGGATCGCGATCGAGCCGTCATCGTTGGTGTCACCGAGCGACAGATAAAGCTGGTTCGGCCCGCGCATCATCAGCGCCGCCTCGTTGGTCGTGGTCTGGCGCGAAGCAAAGCTGCGCTTGGACGGCTCCATTACGCCAACGGTTGAGCCGCCCGCGCGCACGGTAAACTTCGCTACCAATGCGCTGTAGTTCGGGCCCGGCTTGTTGATCAGACCGTCGAAACTCAGATCGTAGCCGGAAAGCGAAACCGTCTGCGACGGCTTTAACGCAACGATGCGTTCGGTGCCCCAGGTGCCGGCGCAGATGATGCCAAGCATCGAGAGCGCGATGCCGAAATGCGCGACCGCCGTGCCCCAGGTCGAGCGCGGCAGGCCGGCGGCGCGTTTGCGCACCGTCGCGAGCGGCGAATGGAACAAGCCGGTGCGCTCGATGAGATCGAGCACGGCGCCCGCCATCACGTAAAAGGCAAGACCGACGCCGAACGGCGCCAGTACCGATTGTCCGCCCGCTACGGCAAAGGCGGCGGCGACTGCGACCAGACCGACGGCGAAGGCCGCCAGCAGCCGCTGCGCCACGCCCAGAAGATCGCCGCGCTTCCACGCAAGCAAGGGACCGAACGGCATGGCGAACATCAGCGCGACAAATAGCGGGCCGAAGGTCAAATTGAAGAACGGCGCGCCGACGGAAATCTTCGTGCCGGTCAGCGCCTCGAGCGCCAAGGGATAGAGCGTGCCGGTGAGCACCGTCAGACACGCCGTGGTGAGAAAGAGATTGTTGAACACCAGCGCGCCTTCACGCGAAATCGGCGCGAACAGGCCGCCCTGTTTGAGCGTCGAGGCGCGCCAGGCAAACAGCGTCAAGCCGCCACCGATAAACAGCAGCAGAATGGCGAGAATAAACACGCCACGTCGCGGATCATTGGCGAAGGAATGCACCGAGGTGAGCACGCCCGAGCGCACCAAAAAGGTGCCGATCAGCGATAGCGAAAATGTGAGGATCGCCAAAAGGATGGTCCAAACCTTGAGCGCGTTGCGCTTTTCCATCACCACGGCGGAATGCAACAGCGCGGTGCCAGCCAGCCACGGCATCAGCGAGGCATTCTCCACCGGGTCCCAGAACCAGAAGCCGCCCCAGCCCAGCGTGTAGTAGGCCCAGTACGAGCCCATGGCGATGCCGAGCGTCAGAAACATCCAGGCCATCAACGTCCACGGCCGCACCCAACGCGCCCAGGCGGCGTCGATGCGGCCTTCGATCAGCGCCGCGATGGCGAAGGAGAAGGCGATGGAGAACCCGACGTAGCCGAGATAAAGGAGCGGCGGATGAATGGCGAGGCCGGGATCCTGCAGGATCGGATTGAGATCGCGGCCTTCGAACGGCGCCTGCGGCAGGCGCAGAAACGGGTTCGAGGTGAGCAGGATGAAGAGATAAAAAGCGGATGCGACCCACGACTGCACCGCCAGCACATAGGCTTTCAAGGTCGCCGGCAGATTGACGCCGAATGCCGCGACCAGCGCGCCGAACAACGACAGGATGAGGACCCAGAGCAGCATGGAGCCCTCATGGTTCCCCCAAACGCTGGTGATCTTGTAGATCAGCGGCATCTGCGAATGGGAGTTTTCGTAGACGGTCGCCACCGAAAAATCCGAGGTGACGTAACAGACCGTCAGCGCCAGGAAAGACAGCGCGACGAACGCGAACTGCATCAGCGCCGTGGAGGACGCGAGCCGCATCAGCGCGCCGTCGCGCCGCGCCGCGCCGATCACCGGCGCCACCGACTGGATCAGCCCGAGCGCCAGCGCCAGCACCAAAGCGTAGTGGCCGAGTTCCGGGATCATTTCGTCTTGCCCCCGGCGAGTTCTCCGCCGCTTTCCTGCCAGCGCCCCGACTTCTTCAAGGCGTCGACGACTTCTTTCGGCATATAGCGCTCATCGTGCTTGGCGAGCACGGTATCGGCGAGAAATGTGCCATCCGGCTCGAGCTTGCCTTCCGCCACCACCCCCTGCCCCTCACGGAACAGGTCGGGCACGATGCCCTGGTAGCGCACCGGAATATCGGTCTTGCCGTCGGTCACCGCGAAACGAATGTTGAGATTATCGCCGCGCACCACGCTGCCGTCTTTGACGAGACCGCCGAGCCGGATGCGCGTGTCGGGACCGGGATGTTTTTCGGCGATATCGGTCGGCGAGTTGAAGAACACGATGGAGCCGCTCAGCGCGTTGAGGATCAAGGCGACGGCGATCGCCAGCACGCCGAGGCTGCCGCCGATCAGAGTCAAACGTCGCTGCTTGCGGGTCATTACCCTTCGAGCCCGAGGCTTTTGATCATGTCTTCGATGCGGCGAAGCTTGTCGGGCTCGCCGGCAAGGGCGCGGCGCGCATCGGCGGCGGCGGCATGCGCCTTGTCGCGTTCACCCAGCACCATATAGGCGCGCAACAGGCGCTGCCAGCCCTCGACGTCGCCGCCGTTCTGCTTCAGGCGATCGGCGAGCTGCGCCACCATGCCGCGGATCATGGTGCTGCGATCCTGCTCGCTCATGGCCGCCGCGGCCGCCACATCCGCCGCCTTCGGCCCCGGCGCAGACGCCGCGGGCGCCGTTGCCGCCGGCGGTGCGGCGCCAATGCGGACCAGGGCTTGCTGCACCGCCGCGCGCCAGGGCGCATCGGGCGGCGCGCTGGCCAGCATGCCGCGCCAGATTTCGGCCGCCTGCTCGCGTTTGCCGTCCTGCTCGGCGGCAAGACCGATGAAGAATTTGGACTTGAGGTCGTGCGGATCGAGCTGCTGCGCACGTTCGAAGGCGGTCTTGGCATCGCTGGTGACGATGCCGTTGGCGGCTGCGACAAGCGCCTCGCCGAGATCGGCCTGGCGCGCGGCGGTCTCGCCGGCAAGCGCCAGCACCTTGCGCCGCGCGGTGACCGCGTCGGTGAAACGGCCGAGCTGCAGATAAACCGGCGCCAGCACTTCGTAGCCGCGCACTTCGTTCGGATTCTGTTCGAGCCGCGCTTCCACCTGCGCCACCAGGCTTTCAATCGAGCGGTTCTGATGCACCTCGCGCAAATGGGCGGCGAGCGGCTCGCCCGGCAATTGCGGCGAGCCGAGCGCGAGATAAAGCGCGGCGGCCCCGAGCGGCAGCATCACCAACGCGACGAGCGCGGTCGCGCGCCGCCGCCACAACGGTGAACCCGCGCCGGCGGGGCTTTCCTCGACCGCCGCGTCCGCGGCCGCCAGCAAACGCCGCGATACTTCGACTTTGGCGGCCTCGGCCTCAGCCTCGCCGATCAGGCCGGCGGCACGGTCGCGGCCGATTTCCGCAAGCTGGTCACGGTAGACAGCGATGTCACTGCCGCCGCGGGCGCCGTCGCGCCGCGACAACGGCCACAGCACGGCGAAAATCGCCGCCGCCGTCATCAGCGCGAACACCAACCATAGGACCATGTCGCCAGAAACCCTCGCCTTGGCCGCACGACAGACGGCGACTTAGGACATACAGAACTTGGGGCATACATCACGCCCAATCGTGGCGGCAATGAGCAAGATCGACGCCGGGGCGAATGTTAAAAAGCCCGTCTTTTCAGGCCTGCAAGGCGCCGCGTCCCACCACTTGCGCCGCTTTGCCAGAGGGTGGTTCGGCATCAAAGGCCCTAGCGCGGAAGCGCACCGCGGCGTCGACCTGCGACTGGCGGAAATCGCGGTCGGCTGGTCCGGCATGACGCAGGCCGTCGAGCAGCGCGGGCGTGGCGCTGTCGAGATAGTGCTGCAGCTCGGAGAAGGTCGATTGCACCCTCTCGCCGATGTCAAACTCATCGGCAAATAGGCGGCAGTTTGCGGCGAGTTCGACCAGCGCCTCGGTTCGCGCGACCTCGCCGGCATCGAGCATAGAATTCGCGGCGATTTCGGTCGATGGACGCGCGCGCAACAGAGTGCGCAACCGCGCTGGCACCGATTCGATCTTCGATGTAAGCAGATCGGAGATTTTTTTTCGCTGCGCCGCCAAAGCTCTGCCCCAGGTGCTATCGACCGGCAAGGCAATCTCACTACGCAACCCGCGCATGGTGTCGTGAACGACCTTGAGCGAGGAACCGACCGCCATGCCACCGCGAAGATCGCCGCCGAGCTCGCCGACCTCCCGCTCCAGCTCCGCAATCGCGATGGTCACGGCGATGCCGTAGCGCGTCTCGGCGACGCGTGCCGCGACGGCGGTGCCTGCCGCCTTTATACCGAAGCGGATGATTTGCCACGGCGCCGAAAGCCGGCTCATTACCATCAGCAACGAATAGAGAAACAGCGCGTCTTCGCGCGCCGAGGTGGTTTCGATCAGCCGTTTGCATTCGTAAAGCTGATCGCCGGCGAGATCAGCGATCCGCATCGGAAGCTTGGCGGCAAATTTGCCGAGCGCCGCGCGGTTTTTCAGCACGCATCGCAACGTTTCAACGTCATCGCCGGCACGTTTGGTGCCGATTTGCGCCAGCATGCGCTGACTGATCGTTTCGTCCGCGGCGGCATCCTCTAAAATGGCCGTTATCGCGTCGCAGGCACGATCCTGAAAAGCGCCGACCAGTCGCTCGGCTTTGGCCTCGTTGCCGGCCAGCAAGGCTTCGCCGACCGCATCGGTGAGGATTTTGGCGTCATCCGGCAACAGGTCCCGCCGCACCCATGACCACAACATTTCGAGCGAGGCGCGCGCGACGCGGCCGGGATGCCGATGCTCGGGCTCGTCGTCGACCAAAAATGGCTCAAGCGGCTTGAAGAACAGCCGGGCGGAATTGCCGATGCGCGGGGCCTGTTCACGCTGCTCGCGCACGATATGACGCAGCTGCTGCAAGATGAGATCCCCGCCGGTGACCTCCTCGCCGCTCAGCGCCGCGCGCTCAAGCGCCGAAAGCAGCATGGCGCGCGCCCGCGGCGACAGCGCGCACAAGTATTGCTGCAATCTTTCGAGCGTGCCGGTTCCCGCCATAAGCGGCTCTATCCGCGTGCAGAACCGGCGCCTGTTAACGCGGCGAGCGTTAAGAATTCATTAAGGAAGATTACCCCGCGGGGTCAGGTCAGCGGCGTCCAGGAGCCGTCGGGGTTGCGGCAGGCGGTGCCGCGCGCGGTCTGCGGCCGGCCGTCGATATAAATAGTGTGGGTATAAGAACGGCAGTTGCGGCCCCGGTCGACATACGCCGGCCCCGGGACGACGGTGCCGTAGCGGCCGGAATCCGGATTTCTCCACGACACCGGCGCGCCGGAAGGCCCGTCGTTCAAGGCCTCCATCTGCGCCGCGTAAGCGCGTTCGCGGTCCTCGTCGTCCATGGCCGCGCCGATCCGGTTGCCGATCAGGGCGCCAAGACCCGCACCGACCAGAGCGCCGGCGACATGCCCGCCCCTACCGCCACCGAATTGCGAACCGATCGCCGCGCCGCCCAGCGCGCCCAGCAACGTGCCGGTGTTCTCGCGCGGACCGGCGCCAGTGTCGGGATTTCCGGCACATGCGGAAAGCATCAGACCGACAGCGGCAACGAGGATGAGCTTGCGAGCGACCATGTCGACCCCCCGGAGAATCGGCGCCATAACGGCGAATTGTCAGTTTAACGAGAGGCGAGGATTAGGGCAAAAGTCCGGCGGGAAAAGCCAACAAAGCCGCATCGCCCTTTATCTCTCTTGACGCTTATGCCGCCGGCAGCACCAGTTCGGCGCGCAAGCCCCCGAGCGGGGCGGTGCCGAGCTTAAGTTCGCCGCCGTAGAGACCGGCAAGTTCGACCACGATCGACAGGCCGAGGCCGGAGCCGGGCTTGGTTTCGTCGAGCCTTCTCCCACGGGTTGCCGCCTGCTCGCGCTCGGATGGCGAGAGGCCGCGCCCGTCATCGTCGACCACAAAGCGCAATATCGGGCCAACATCGGCGGCATCGGGTCGCTCGCGCACCACCTCGATCTTCACCCGCGAGGACGCCCACTTGCAGGCATTATCCACCAGATTGCCCAGCATCTCTTCCAGATCGGCCCGCTCGCCGCGAAAGCGCGCTTGCGATTCGACATGCACGTCGATGGCGATGGCGCGATCGCGATGGATTTTTTCCATGGTGCGCGCCAGCGCCGTCACCACCGGCTCGACCTCCGTGATCGAGCCCACCACCGTCAGGCGAGCGGCCAGCCGCGCCCGTTCGAGATGACGCGCCACTTGGTCGCGCATGATGTCGGCCTGCTCCAACACCTTTTTTGCGAACGGATCCTGCCCGCGCGCGGACGCCTCGTTGACCATCACCGACAGCGGCGTTTTCAGCGCGTGCGCGAGATTGCCGACATGGGTGCGCGCGCGTTCGACGATTTCCTTGTTGGCGTCGATCAGCGCGTTGGTTTCGCGCGCGAGCGGCGCAATCTCGTCCGGGAATTGCCCGGCCAGATGCTCCGAACGGCCGGAGCGGATGGCGGCGAGGCTGTCGGTGATGCGCTTGAGCGGGGCAAGTCCGAAGCGCACCTGGAACATGGTGGTGAGCAGCAGCACGGCGGCCAGCAGCGCAAATGTGATGATCAGCGCCTGGTCGAATTCGCGCGTTTCCTGGCCGATCTCGGCCGCATCGCCGGCGACCGCCACCAGATAATGACCTTCTTCGCCGAGGTCGATATTGCGCTCGACCAGCCGCAGCCGCTGGTCCTCGGGGCCGCTGACATAGCCGTCGCGCGAGCCGTCCGGCCCGGCGGCAACACCGCGGTCCTGCAAATGCGGCAGTCCGCCATCCCACAGCGAGCGCGAGGAGCGCACCTCGTGCTTGTCGGAATCAGTCCTGGTCACCTGCCAGTACCAACCGGACAGCGGCAATTCGAACAATGGCTCGCCGAGCGACTGCGGGAATTTTCCGCTCGCGTCCTCGGGCGCGGCGACGTCGGCGACCAGCGTGCGCAGGTAGACGCCGAGCCGGCGATCGAAGGCGCGCTCGACCGCGTGCCGGTAAAGCGACGACAGCACGACGCCGGTGATCAGCAGAATAACCACCGCCCAGGCGGTGGCCGAGACGAACAGACGCAGCGCGAGCGAGTTGGCGCGCATCGGCTCAACGCGGATCATGCTGGCGCATGATCACGTCCAAAATCCCAACGTTGCTTTTCGCGGTCATGCGCCGGGCGCTGCTAGGAGATAACCGAGGCCGCGCACGGTCTGGATAATGTCGACGCCGAGCTTTTTGCGGATACGCCCGACGAACACTTCGATGGTGTTGGAATCGCGGTCGAAGTCCTGGTCGTAGAGATGCTCGACCAGTTCGGTGCGCGAAACCACGCGTCCGCCGTGATGCATGAGATAAGCGAGCAGCCGGTATTCGTGGCTGGTGAGCTTGACCGGATTGCCGTCGACCGAGACGCGGCCGTTGCGAGTGTCGAGCCGCACCGGTCCGCATACAAAATCGCTTTTGGCGTGCCCGGCCGAACGGCGCAGCAGCGCGCGCAGCCGCGCCAGCACCTCCTCGAGATGGAACGGTTTGGCGACATAGTCGTCGGCGCCGGCATCGAAGCCCTGCACCTTATCGCTCCAGCGGTCGCGGGCGGTCAGCATCAGCACCGGCATGGCGCGGCCGGCGCGCCGCCATGCCTCCAGCACCGAGATGCCGTCCATCTTGGGCAACCCGATATCGAGGATGACGGCGTCGTAGGGCTCCGAATCGCCGAGAAAATGGCCCTCCTCGCCGTCAAAGGCGCGGTCCACGACATAGCCGGCGTCGGTCAGCGCGGCGGCGAGCTGGCGATTGAGGTCGGGGTCGTCCTCGATGACGAGGAGGCGCAAGGCAGGCTTCTCCGCTGCTATTTGCCGCTCAGCGCCTGCTAATAAGCTCACCATTGGCGGCGTCAACGGTCACCCGGGACACTTTGCCACTGCGCCGAAGCAGAGTCAGCACGTAGACGAGGCCTTCGCCGTGGCGGCAGAGCCGGACCCGCACCAGCTCGCTGCGATGGCCGTGGCGGCGCTGCTTGACCACCTGGGCGAGCGGCAACGCTTGATGGCTGGCCACCGCGGCGCGCTGCTCGGCCTTGCTCAGGCAGGCGTGGTGCGGCGGATTGGCGGCAAGCGCCGGCGCGGCGACGAGACCGGTGATGAAGGAAATAAAGACGAGTTGGGGGACCGGCATGGGAGGGATTTTAGTTGCGCGCCGGTGAACGCTGCGTGAACGCTTTAGCTTTCGAAACCGTCAAACGACGCAAAGGCGTCGAGCGGCTCGCGCGGGGAGCGCCAGGCATTGATCGGGGCGGCATCGTCGGCAAAGCCGAGAGCCATGCCCGAATAAACCATCATCTCGGGGGGAAGATCGAGGAATGCGCGCACGGTGCGGTGAAACGACACCCAGGCCTGTTGCGGGCAGGTATGCAGGCCGTGGCCGCGCGCCAGCAGACAGACCGTCTGCAGATAGCCGCCGATGTCGGCCCATTGCGCCGGCCCGTGCGCTTTCTCGCGGGCGAAGAACAGCGCCACCGGCGCGCCGAAGAATTGGTAATTGCGCGCATATTGCTTGTAGCGCGCCGGTCTATCTTCGCGCGGAATATGAATTGATTCGTAAAGCAGCTCGCCGACCTTGAAGCGCCGCGTGCGGTAGGGCTCGGTCAGCCGCTCGGGATAGATGGTGTAGTCGGTGCCTTCGCCTTTCGGCAGTTCGCTCGCCATACGCGGCGCCAGCAGCGCTTTGAGTTCTTCGACGCGCTTGCCGGCGATGGCGTAGATGCGCCACGGCTGCATATTGCCGGCCGAGGGCGCGCGCGCCGCGCGCTCGACAATGTCGCGCACGATTTTTTCCGGAATAGGCGTGGGCAAAAACGCGCGACAAGAGTAACGCGAGGCGACGGCTTCAAAAACGTCCATTGGCGACTCTCCGCGAGAATTGCGCAGAGTGTGACGGGCGGCGGCACTTATGCCAAGCGACTGTCTACTTCCTCGCCAATATCCGCGCCACCTTTTCCAACGTGCGCCCGCCGAAATAGGCGGTGACGATGATGCCGCACCACTGCATGATTTCCGGCGCCGGCAGCGTCGTCGAGCCCCGCCCCAGGCACTTGTCCCAGATCAGCACCTTGCCGAAAAAGATAATGACGATGAAGGCGAATAACGGCCGCGGCAGCGCCGTGTACCAACGCCCCTGCTCGGCCACGAGCAATTGCGTCGCCAGCTCCGCCTCGCGCTGCTCGACGCCGAGCTCGCGCGCGGCGAGATCGGCGGCGATCTTTTCGCTGGTGTTCTCCGCCGCCAGCTTGGCCGTGTAAGCTTTGACGGCGGCCTGCGCGAACGGCCCGCCCAGCAATTTGCCGAGCCAGGCCAGGATGACGGTAAAAATCGTCATGGCGGCTACCCGCGGCCCAGCGTGCGCAGCCGCGCCCACACCGTCACGCCAATATAAAGCACCATCACCACGCCGACGCTGGTCGGGCCGACATAGGAATTGATCGTGGATTTGATCGCTTCGTCGGCGCCGGGGGCGTTGAGCAAGCCGCAGACCCAATCGGTAAGGCTGGTCGAGGCCGTGACCAGACAGGCGGCGACGATGCCGAGCTGCTGCCACACGATGGTTGCCGAGCCGCGCCCCGCATCCCATAGACGCTGCCAGCCGACGCTTGTCGCCTTGAGATAGGAACGCACAAAGTCGAATGCGACGATACCGGCGATGCCAAGCGCGATCAGCGTGGCGATGAGCTTGAATGACATGGCGGATCCTTTCTTTAAGCCGGTTGCTCCTGCAAGTGCTGCTGGCGCCATTGGAAGGCGCGCCAGCCGATCACCGCGACGATCACGGCGCCGATGGCGATGGCGGCAATCCAGGCCGGGTCGAGACCGTTCGCGTGCGCCTGCTGTGCGGCGGCGGTGCCGGCGGCAATGACGGCGCCGGCCGAGCCCTGCTGCGCGCCCTTGGCGAGCGGGACCACGCCCTTGCCGGCCTGCTGTACTTCTGGCGAGGCCTGCGGCAGCGTCACCGGCTGGTCGGCGGCAAGCTGCAGCGACCACGCGCGCACTTCGGCGACGCGGCGGCCCCAGCCTTTGCCGAAGACCGGCCAGGTGCGCAGCCCTTTGAGGAAGCGCAGGCGCTCGTCACAGATGGCATTGATCAGTTGCTTGGGATCGGCGGCGGCCAGCGCCCGCATGGTGATATCGCCCAGCGCACCGTCGCCGGTGACGCCGAGGCAGCGCTGCAGCACTTTCTTCGAGCGGCCGGTGCCGGAATTGACGCCGTAATCGAAAATGCAGTCGTCGACGCCGGCCGGCAGTTCGTCGCAGCGCTGCGCGTCCCAGTATTTGCGTCGGTAGACCGCCTTGGCAAACCACAGCGGCATCGCGCGCACGTCAGCGGCGGTGACCTTGCGCCCTTCGATCCAGCCGAATTCGGCGGCGTACAGATTGGCGTCGACGATGGTGATGCCGAAATTGGTCGGGCCGCCGGGATCGGCTTTGTCGTTGGTATAGCCGCCCTCGTGCACCAATAGGCGCGACAGCGCAGGGTCATAGGTCCCTTGCATCACACGTTTTCCTTGCGTTGATCTGATATTCGTCTTATGCGAGAGTCGCAGGATGCCGCCCGGCACCAGTTGGCTCCCTGACGATGATTTTCTGGCGCGGGTCAAACGCGCTTACCGGCTCGCGAGCGACAGTTTTGACGAGTCACTGCAGGGCGACTGGCGCCACATTTTCAGCGACCGGCAACGGCCGATCCATGACGCGCTGCTTGCCGACGACCACCATGCGTTACGCGCGATAATGTCCCATCCCGGCGGGTCGAACCTGTTTTACGGTGTCGACAACATCTTTGCCGGCTTCCTCGAAGAGCACGGCGGTGACCCTGAGGTGCCAAAAGCCATGGCCGCGGTAATCGAGCGAGAATTTCACCGATTGAGCGCGGCACTCCATTTAGGCGCTACAACGCTCGACGACATCTTCGCGGCGCTTGACCGTGCGTTGGGCGCGCGCGTTGAATTTCCAAATCCGTTCAGAGGTGAATTCGGCAGGGTGCAAAGGCGAGCGCCGAAGCAGCCAAATCGAGCACGAAAGCCTGCGTGTCGACATCCTGCGCTGTGTTGTCGAAATCATAGACACGCGCGGCGACAAGCGATTGCAGCGGCGCCGGCACAACGGGTAAGCGGCCGTCCGCCGGCCAAGTGTCGATGGAGAGACGCCAGCTTTGCGTGATCAGCGCGCGGCGCGTCTGCGCCTCGACATGGATACGGGCGCCGGCGATCAACGCGCCGATCACGCCGTCGTCGTCGTCGTGCTCGACGCGCAGAAAGGCTTTCGCCTCGGCGAGCGTGAGCGGCTCGACCGCGGGGGCGGTGAGAAGAAGAGAGGGCATGAATAGTCTCGGAGTTAGCATCACCTCATGGTGAGGAGCCGTGCGCAGCACGGCGTCTCCGAACCATGAGCTGCCCGGGCTTCATCCTTCGAGACGGCTCGCTGACGCGGCCTCCTCAGGATGAGGAGAAAGGTTGACAGCGCGCTCGCGCCAAGGCTGATCGGCGCCCATGCGCCGCGCCCTCGCCCTCGCCTGTCTGCTGTTATCGGCTGCGCCCGCCGCGCGCCATCACCGGCGATGCGCCGCGCGCAACGCGGCCCGCGCCACGCCGTGATGATCGTCGGCTCGCATGGCACCTTCTGCACCGGCGCCGCGATCGCGCGCGATCTGGTGCTGACCGCCGGCCACTGCATCGAAGCCGACACGACCTACAAGATCGTCGAGTTCGACGCCGCGCATGAGCCGCATCTGCTCGACGTGACGCGCGTCGCGCGCCACCCGCAGTTCAATCTCAAGACTTTGCTCGCCCACCGCGCCACCGCCGACGTCGCGCTGTTGAAGATGGCGCAGCCGCTGCCGGCCGCGGTGGTGCCCGCAAAGCTGGGCGGCGACGATTACAGGGCGCAGGTCGGCGAAACGCTCACCGTCTATCGGCTACGGCCTTGCCATCCGCGGCGACGGCAAAAGCGGCGGCACGTTGCGCGAAGCCAGGCTCGCCGTCACCGGCAAGCCGGGAAACCTGCAAGTTCGCCTGGTCGATCCGGCCACCGGCGGCACACGCGCAGGCTTAGGCGCCTGCACCGGCGACAGCGGCGCGCCGGTGTTTAAGGGCACGTCGCTAATCGGCGTGGTGAGTTGGTCGACCGGCCCTAACGCCGGCGCCGGCTGCGGCGGCCTGACCGGCGTGACGCCGATCAGCCTTTACCGCGGTTGGATCGTGGAGACGGCGCGGCAGCTCAATTCGCCGCTCACGCCGTAGCCCTTTCGCTCAGCTTCGTTCACGACGCCGCGAACTTCATCAGCTTGATGGCGTCGAAGTCCTGCACGCCGCCGCCCACGCGCTTGGTCGTATAGAACAGCACGTAGGGCTTGGACGAATAGGGATCGCGTAAGACCGAGACGCCGGCGCGGTCGACCACCAGGTAGCCGCGGTTGAAGTCGCCGAAGGCAATCGACAGCGAGTTGGCGGCGATGTCCGGCATGTCCTCGGACTCGATCACCGTGAAGGTCATCAGAGACGCACGGCCTCCCGCCACCGCCGGCGGCTGCCAGAGATAGTTGCCGGCCGTGTCCTTGAACTTGCGGATGGCGCTCTGCGTCTGCCGGTTCATCACGAACACGGCGTTCTGCCGGTAGCCGGCATTGACCGCGTAGATGAGATCCACCAGCACATCGGACGGATTGGACGCCGGAAAGGCGCCGGCCGCGCCTGACGGCACATAGCCGATGTCGCCCCAGGTCCAGCTGTCGTTGTCGACCGTGGTGTAGGAGAGGAAGCCCTTCGGCTTATTGCTGCCGTCGCCGGTGACGAAGGCGGTGCCTTCTTGCGCCGCGAACACCTGCTCGACTTCCTGCGCGATCCACTGGTCGATGTTGACCGCCGAATCTTCGAGCAACGTCGCCGTCGCCGCCGGCATGGCGTAGAGCTCCATGGCTGGGAACGACAATTCGTCGAGGGTCGGCGCGCCGGTCTGCGTGCGCACGTCGGTCTCGCCCACCCAGCCGACCGCGGGGCCGGCGGTCATGAACGGCTTCTTGTAGACGCTGCCGGAGATGGTGCGCTGGCCGGCGATGCCACGGATCGGCGAAATCGCGGTCAACCGCTCGCCGATCTGCGTCTCGACTTCGGGCGGCACCAGATAGCCGCCGCCGTCGAGCCGCCGATGGTCAGCGCCTTCATTTCCAGCGCGCGCAAATTGGCGCTCTCGCCGGAGCGGATATAGGCCTCGAAGGCGGCCTTGTGCTCGAGCGCAGAGGCGCTGCGCATGGCCTTGCTGTCGCCGCCGATCGCCGGCCGCGCCGACTTCAGCGTGATCTCGTCGAGCCGTCGCGCCTGCGCGTCGATTGTTGCGTTGATGCGCGCGAGCTTTTCTTCCAGCACGGCGTCGCCGTCGCGCCGATCGAGCCGCTCGTCGTTGGCCTCCTTGAAGGCCTCGAAGGCGCGCATCAGCTCGCCATGCGTGACCACAGCGTCGAGCGGAATGCCCGCCTTGGTTTCCAGGTTATTTTCGATGTCGATATCCATTGAGGTTCTCCTTGTGAATTGAAACCGTCATCCTGAGGTGCGAGCAAAGCGGGCCTCGAAGGGTGACGGCCGCCGTCCTTGGGCGCGCGGCTTTCGCCGCTCGCACGCCAGGAGGACGGGTCGAGGCTGTGCTGATAGTTGTCTGCTATGTTCAGAAAGTGTTTCCGCGAGCGGCTGCCAATTTGCTGCTTAGGTCGGCTTGAAAAAGCCACTGTCCAAATTGCGCAGATGCCCCCAGGCTTCGCCTGACTGGGGGTAGTTTTTCGAGTTAGCCAGTTCTTGCAGTGCCTTTCGCGCCGCGTCGGGCGCAACCGCTAAGGTCGCGGTCGCCGCCTGCAAACGTACCTGCGCGTTTGGATGCCCGTAGAGTAACAATAAGGCGCTACGCTCGTCGCCGGGCCTCTGTTTTAGTTCGCGTTCGATCGCCCACATCTTGAACAATAGACGATTTAACTTCGCAATTTCACCGCCCAACTCGGATCGATCTTGCTGTAGAGCGAGGTCGACGAACTGCTTTAGAAGTTGTTCGACGCTCAGCGCTGCTAGCCGGCCGGGTTCGCGTGCGCGGGTCGGAAATATCGAACTCAAGTCCAGCCTGCTCGATATCGACACCTTCGGCTGGTGGCGCCCAATTGTCATCATCGATGTTCAGCTGCCGATGCCGTGACAAAAGCGGGGCAAGTGTCCGCGTAGCGCCAGCTGCAGCCTGTCGCACCGGAATATCGGGGTGAGTATAGAGAGCAAAAAGCGCCCGACGCTGGTCGCCCGGCCGTCGCTGCAGCTCGCTCGTGGCGTCTTCGAGCTCCTGACAGAGGTGTTCAGTTTCATCGGACCCATCAGCGTCTTCGTAAGCGACCGCTCGCTGCTTGAACCGCTCAATAACCTCCTCGAGGCTCAAGGCCTCAAGTCCTGTACGACGCCAGTCACCACCCCGGCGCTTCCGCAACTCGTCTTCGATCGAATAGAATTCGCGATGAATGTTCGCTGCTTTGGCGTGATCGTAAGCCATGCAGGCTTGATCGTAGGCGCCTATGAGGGAGCGGAAGCGTTCTCGTAACGCTTCGTCACCCATTGTCTCGAAATTGCTGCCCACCATGGTCAGTCCTGGCGGTAACGCAATAAGCCGGACTCTATGCCAGGTTGCATTCTCTCGCTAGCGTCCGCAGTCGCGTGACTTTCAGGTCGGCTTGTATATTCCCCGGTCCAAATTCACCAACGACATGCCAGCTTCTAGCTTTTGCGGGCCGTAGCATGTCTCAGCGATCACTTCGAGCACATGACGCGCGGCGGCCGGCGCGATCGCCAAGGTCGCCTTCGCCGCTTTGATTTGGACTTGAGGGTTAGAGTGGTCCAAAAGCGGCAGAAGCGCGTGCCTTTGATCACCCGGCCGCGATTTTAACTCGCCTTCGACTTTTTTGAGCATCCAATATAATCGGTTTCCTTCCTTTACATCGAAAGCCAGCTCGGCTTCGTCTTGCTGAAGCGCAAGTCGGGTAAAACGATCGACAAGTTCATTGGTCGACATCGCTTGTAGTTTTGTGCCCGTCATGGCCGCAACACTCCAACTTTCCGGAGAGCGTCCAATCCCACTCGCGTTCGTTCTTCCCAGCTTTTCCCTTGCAAGTATTGCCGAGGTGTTAGGCCACCGTAGTCATCATTCGGCCGAAGATAAAATGAATTGATCTGCCAGTGCTTCCACCTCGGCACCCGCACCAGATTTTCTCGCGCATCGATTTGATCCGCATCAGAACCATCCTTCGCCGCAGAATTCCGCTCGACATATGATGAATATCATAGCCCTTTTCCGGGCTGTTGGCAGCATCCTGCAGTTCTTCAAGGCTCTTGGGTGGATCGAAATAAGAGTTGATTTCCTCCTTATGATCGTAAATCCAAGAGCCGGCTTCCGCGGCGACCCAAATATACGGCCCCAGCCTGCGCGCGAGGCTGCGGACGAGAATATTTCTAAGACGTGTAGTCGGTGGCGGCTCCTTCGGAATCTCCGGCGAATCACCGGTCGGAATGTCGCCCGCCAGACGAATACGGCCGGACGAACTTCCGTCATCCGTCCACTGTCCGCCGTTTGGATTGCCGGCTGGCACGCGAGGTTGCGCCGGATTAAATCCGTATTTGAACCAGTAAGCGTGTTTCAGCGCGCGGTCGTGCCGGCTGAGCGCGATTTCGAAACGCGTGGCGGCGGCGAGCCATTTCAGCCGCAAAAGGCCGGACTCGGCGGCGCGCAGCGCCATCAGGCGGCGGATGTCGGGATCGGCGCTGAGCATCGCTCATCCCGCCTGTCGCCAGCTGCGCAAACGTCCGCACATCAGCGTGCCGTCGAAACGCCGGTAGGCCGGCAGCGCCGCATGCCGGCGTGTTTGCGTCATGGCGGCGCCTGCAATCGCCGGCGCATTCGCTACCTGCGCCCAGTCCCGCTCGGCGCGCGCACGCGCAGGTGAAGCTTGCGGCGGGGAGGACGCCTGCTTCACCGCGCGCACGCGCGCTCCCGCCAGCAGCGGAAAGGTGACGATGGAAATTTCCCACAGGTCGACCGCGTGCAGACTGCGCACGCGGGTGCGCGGATCGACGCGGCCCTTGACGGTGCGAAAGCCGATCGACAGCCCGTCGATGGCGCCCGCGCGCAACAGCGAAAGCAGTTCGCGCGCCCGCGCCACTTCCGGGATCAGCCGGCCGCGCGCGTAAAGTCCGTGGTGGTCCTCGCGCAATTCGAGCCACACGCCGATCGGTTCGGCCGGATCGTGCTGGAACAGCATCGGCACGCGATTGACGCCGCGCCGCGCCAGCGTTTCAGCAAAGGCCCCGCGCAGTACCATGTCGCGTGCCTGGTCGATCTCGCCGAACAGCGAGGCATAGCCTTCCACCGTGCCGTCGGGCTCGATCTTGGTGCGCGGCGCGAAGACCGAGGCGACGGTGGGTTCGGAATGCAATGCGAGCATAACTCTTCCTTCACCTCTCCCCGCTTGCGGAGAGAGGTCGACGTCCGAGCAAAAGCGAGGACGTCGGGTGCGGGGCACTTTTTTGTTTTCGGAACGGCGCCCTCACCCGGCTCGCAGCTCACGCTGCTCGCCACCCTCTCCCCGCCAGCGGGGAGAGGGAGAAGGGGCCACCGACGCTACCGCTTGCCGCTGCGCCGCCCTCTGCCCTTCGCGGCTTTAGTCGTGCGCGCCGGCGCGCGGCGCCGACTGGCGCGGTCGAGGTGGTCAAGAAATTCGCGGAACACGTCGAGATGGTCGCGGCGCGCTTTGGTTTCGCTGCGGATCGAGCGCAGCACGCTATGCAAAGTGTCCATCAGTGACCTCCGAAATGCTCATTGAAGCGCGCGAGCTCGCGCACGAAGTCGTCGAAGCGGCGGCTGGCGGCGGCCAGTTCGCGCAGGGCAAACCAGGCCAGCCCGCTCGCCGAAGCCGCCCACAGAAACAGCGCCAGATGCGCGAGATCGCCGCGTTCGGAAAAGATAGCGATGAGGTCGGTCATTGGCCGGCACCGGACATTCAGGCGTCATCATCCGCGAAAGCGGATGATCCAGTAATCACGGCAAGAATTGGTGGAGTACTGGATCCCCACTTTCGCGGGGATGACGGGACGAGAACGACGCGCGGCTCACCTCACCCGAACACATCCCCGCCCGGCACGGCGCCGTAGCCGGTGGCGGCGCGCTTCTCGTTGACGGTGAGGAACGGCGCCTTGGTGACGCGCTCCCACAAGCGCGGCGCGGTCGCCCGACAGCGCCTCGACGCGGTCGGTATCGACGGCAAGCGTTAAGCCCTCGCCGAAACTCGGCGCCAACCATTGCGTCAGCGCCGCACCGATGCGCGTCGCAAGCGGCAAGACAGTCGCGCGCCAGAACACGCGGTTGGCCTCTTGGTAGTTGGAATACGTATTGTCGCCGGGGATTGCCAAAAGCATGGGCGGCACCCCGAAGGCGAGTGCGATCTCGCGCGCAGCCGAGTGCTTGGCCTCCATGAAGTCCATGTCCTTGGGCGAAAGCGACATCGCCTTCCAGTCGAGCCCGCCTTCCAGCACCATCGGGCGGCCGGCATTGGCGGCGCCCTGATAGAGATCGCCGAGTTCTTTCTTGATGTGCTCGAACTGCGCGTCCGACAGCACCGAGCCGTCGGCACCGGCATAGACCAGCGCGCCGGAGGGCCGCGCCGCATTGTCGAGCAGCGCCTTGTTCCATTTAGCCGCCGCGTTGTGGGTATCGACGGCGATGGCGGCGGCTTCCAGCGGGCTCAAGCCATAATAATCGTCGAGCGGATTGAACAACGTGAGCTGCAGGATCGGCGGCTGCGCCGCGCTCTGGTCGAAGCGCACCGTCTGCCCGGAGACGGTGTAGTCAAACGCCTGCGGCCAGCCGTCCGGCCCCGGCACCACTTTCATGCGGTCGGGACGCAGCGCGTAGAGCTCGCGCGCAGTATCTTGCGTCCCCACTTCCCCGGCGACGCCGACTGCCTCGATATAGGCATTGCCGGCGAGCAACAGATGCGCGGTGACGCTTTCCAGAAATGACGATCCGTCCTGGCGCGGGTTCGGCCGCGCCAGCAAATCGAGCAATGGATGCGTTGAATGTTCAGCGGCGCCCTCATAAAGCAAGAAGGACAAGCCGCCGACGCTCTCGGCGGTGAGCCGCACCGCGCGATGCACGATGGCGTTCTTCGTGTAGCCCTCGCGTGTGAGCGCAGCGTAGTCGCGCGGTGTCCAGCGCGCGCGCCCGCCCAATTCAAGCGCGATCAGCCGCGCCGTCGCTGAGGCTTTGCGCTCCGGCGCGCGCAACAGACTTCGAAGACGGTTGAACATTCTGCTACCTCGTGCCCCGGCTGCAACGCCATGCGTAACGAGCCGTCTTGCCTGCCCGCGAAAAACAGAGCAGCGTTCTCGCGATCAGCGACTGGGGAGGAAAAATGACGGCATTCAATATCGTGCGCTTCCGTGTCAAACCGGGTCATCAAAAACGATTCATCGCCGCGCATCGCAGGGCTAATCCCGGCATGAAAGGCTTCCGCGGCGGCGTGCTGCTGCGCACCGGCGAGCAGACTTTTTGCATCGTCGGCGAATGGGCAAGCTTCAAGTCGATTATCGAGGCGCGCCCGCAGATGATCGGCATGCTCGATACCATGCGCGAGCATCTCGAGGATCTCGGCCGCGGGCTCGGGGTGACCGATCCGATCTCCGGCGAGGTGGTGGTCAAGCTGCCGCCCGGCAAAGCTGCGGCAAAGAAAGCGCGCGGTGCCAAGAAAAAAGTAAACCGCAAGAAGCGCCGATAGCGGCACGCGCCGCCGCGACCGCGCCAACGCGACGATCGTCAGTATTGCAGAGAGACGACGAGCAGGATCAGCAGCAGGATGGCGCCGATCAGGCTGGCGACCAGGACATATGGCACCATATGGCCGCCGGGCGGATTGGATTTCTTGCCGCCATCGTCGCCGGGCGCATGTGGCATCGCAATCGTCACCTCCGACGGGCCATGGCGTCCCCTACGGGGAGCCGCAACCATCGTACAACTTATAGCTGAGTCCTTTGGCAGCGTCGCGATCTAGATGAAATAGTAGAGCAAGACGATCACGAACGCGGCGATCACGCCGAAGGTGCCGATAACGAGGACGTAGCGCACATTGTGGCCGGTGACGCCGGCGCGCGCTTCGGTGGCGTTTTCAACGATACGGCCGCCGCGGGATTCCATGCTTGCCTCCGGTCGCGCGGGTGAAGCTTGCGTCATGCCGTGGTAACGCCGCCAGCGCGAGCCCGGTTCCCTCGGGGGCGGCGCCCGCATCGCTCGGGCGCAACTGTGGAGCATGTGCAATCTATAGCGGAGCAGCGTTACGGTGTCAATATATTCCTAGGACTTTTTTCAAAATATTTTGCGGCCCCGGGACGCCGGCGGATTGCGCTTTTGTGTCAGTGAGTTGCCGGCGGATCGGAATGGCAGGCGCGGGGGCCGTCGTTCCAGATCCAGCCGCATTTGGTACAGCCGGACAGCGCAAGGCCGAGGAGGGCGAGGCAAACGATGGCCGCGAGACGCTTTGACATAGGCCTAGCCTAGCCGATTGCGGCAAAGCTTGCGAGCGTTGCCCACCCCTCACCTCACAGCGGCTTGGCGGCGGCGTCGAAGCGCTGGCGCGAGGCCGCGATAGCAGCACGGTTCTTGCGCGCCCAAAAACCCAGCGTGCTCACCGGCTCGAGCAGCGAGCGGCCAAGCCGGGTCAACGCGTAGTCGACGCGCGGCGGGATGGTCGGAAAAACCGTACGCGTCACCAGCCCGTCGCGCTCGAGCCCGCGCAGCGTCAGCGTCAGCATGCGCTGCGAGATCGAACCGAGCGCGCGGCGCAACTCGTTGAAGCGCTTGGGCCCATCGCCCAGTGTTGAGACCACCAGCACGGTCCATTTGTCGCCGACCCGCGACAGCACCTCGCTGACCGCCCGGCAGTCTTCGGGCACATGCAGGTTCGCCGGTATCAAACCTGTGCCTTCTTGCGTGGTTTTTGCAGTCATCTATCTAGCCTCAGTATCAATTCGTAACCACATAGAGTGCAGATAGAGGTTCCCATGGCAAAACTCAAGCTCGGCGTCGTGGTCGGTTCCAACCGCCGCGAGTCCATCAACCGCAAACTGGCGGCCGCCCTCACCCAACTCGGTGCCGGCGCCTTCGAGGCCACGTTCATCCAGATCGACGACCTGCCGATGTACAACCAGGACAATGAGCAGCCGCTCCCGGAAAAAGTCGCCCGCTTCAAGACCGCCGTCGAAGCCTCCGACGCGCTGCTGTTCGTGACGCCCGAGCACAACCGTTCGATCCCGGCTGTGCTCAAGAACGCCATCGACTGGGGCGGCCGCCCCTACGGCAAGAGTTCGTGGCCCGGCAAGCCGGCCGCCGTGACCGGAACCTCCGGCGGCGCCATCTCCACCGCCGTTGCCCAGCAACATTTGCGCGCGGTGCTGGCCAATCAGGGTCTGCATCTGATGGGCGGCGAAGCCTATATTCAGTTCAAGCCCGAGCTGATCGACACGCATGGCGCCGTCGCCGACGACAACGTGCGCAAGTTCCTCAAGAGCTTCATCGAGCAGTTCGCCGCTTTCGCCAGCCGCTTTGTTTCGCATAGCGCCGCCGTGGCAGCCTAACGCAAAGGTTTAACGTCAATGTCCATCCGTCCCGTCAAGCGCATCGTCCAGTCCAAGCCGACCATCGAGGGCGCCGGCGTCAAATTGCGCCGCGCCTTCGGCTTCGGCGACACCGCGGAGACCGACCCCTTTCTGTTGCTCGACGATTTCCGCAACGACCAGCCGAGCGACTATCTCGCCGGCTTTCCCTGGCATCCGCATCGCGGCATCGAGACCATCACCTACGTGCTCAACGGCACCGTCGAGCACGGCGACAGCCTCGGCAATCGCGGCACCCTCGGCACCGGCGACGTGCAATGGATGACCGCCGGACGCGGCATCATGCACCAGGAAATGCCGCAGGGTGACGCGCAAGGCCGCATGCACGGCTTCCAGCTTTGGGCGAACCTGCCCTCCTCGCTCAAGATGACGGCGCCGCGCTACCAGGACATCAAGGGCGCCGAAATTCCGGAGATCGTCGACGACGACGGCACCCGCGTGCGCGTGGTGTGCGGCGATTTCTGGGGCAAACGCGGCCCCGTCGAAGGCGTCGCCGCCGATCCGCGCTACCTCGACATCTTTGTGCCGGCGGGCAAGCGCAAGACGCTAAAAGTCGAAACCGGGCGCCACGCCTTCGCCTACGTATTCGAGGGCGACGGCAAGTTCGCTTATTCCTCCAAGCCGTTCGGCGTGCTCACTGAGAAGCAGATCGATGGCGAGGAAATCTTGTTCCGCGAGCCGGTCGGCGACCGCTCGCTGGTGCTGTTCGACGCGGGTGACGAAGTGACGGTGCAGGCCGGCGACCAGGGGGTCCGCTTCCTGCTGGTATCAGGCAAGCCGATCAAGGAGCCGGTCGCCTGGTACGGCCCGATCGTGATGAACACGCAAAGCGAATTGCAGCAGGCGGTCAGCGAGCTGCGCAGCGGCACCTTCATCAAGAACTAGCAGGCCGGCCCCTCGGCCTGCTACGACATGTTCTGAGGGCAATGGAACTTTTTGTTCCCTCCCGCCGTTATCCGTTGTTTGGCAGGAGGAAAAGAATGCGTCGCGACAGCGACGATTTGGGTCGGGTCAGCGGGCTGGGCAACGTTCATTCAAGCGAGATGCGCGAGCGCGTGCACGCCTTCGACTGGGCCTCGACCTCGCTTGGCCCGCGCACGGCGTGGTCGGAGAGCCTGACCTGGGCCGTCGAGTTGGTGCTCGCCGGCGGCTACCCGATGGCGCTGCGCTGGGGTCCCGACCTCGTGATGATCTACAACGATGCCTATGTCGGCATCCTCGGCGACAAACACCCGAGCGCCCTCGGCCGCCCCTCGCGCGAAGTCTGGGCGGAAATCTGGGATCAGTTCGGCCCGATCAGCATGGCCGTTTTGCGCGGCGAACGCGATAAATTCTTCGCCGTCGATCAGCCTTGGACAATGAGACGCCACGGCGTCTCGGAAGAAGCCCACTTCACGGTCAGCTACAGTCCCGTTCTCGATTCGACGGCGCCGAACGGAATCGGCGGCCTGCTTATCACCACATTCGAGACCACCGAACGGGTGCGCGACGAGAGAACGTTGCGCACGCTGACTGACCGGCTCGAAGCGGAAGTGCTGCAACGCACGCGCGAGCGCGACCGCATCTGGCAGGTGTCGGAAGATCTGCTCGGCGTCTCCAACTTCGACGGCTACTTCACCAGCGTCAATCCGGCCTGGAGCCGTCTGCTCGGCTGGAGCGAAGACGAAATCAAGGCCATGCATGTCAGCGAACTGCGCCATCCCGACGATGCGCCGGGAGCGATCGCCGGCCGCGCGCGCTTGGCACAGGGCATACCGACGGTGCGCATGGAAAATCGCTTCCGCCACCGCGACGGCACTTGGCGCTGGGTTAATTGGACCATGACCGCCGACGCAGGCGAGATTTACGTCGCCGGCCGCCACGTTACTTCCGAAAAGCGCGCTGCCGAAGCCTTGAGCCAAAGCGAGCGGCAATTCCGCTCGCTGGTCGCCGGCGTTACCGATTACGCCCTGATCATGCTCGACCCGAATGGCATCGTGGCGAGCTGGAACGCCGGCGCTGAGCGCATCAAAGGCTACACCTCCGACGAAATTATCGGCTGCCATTTATCGCAGTTCTACACCGAAGCGGATCGCGCCGCCGGCCTGCCCAGCCGCTCGATTTCGATCGCCACCGCGACCGGCCGGTTCGAGGCAGAAGCCTGGCGCGTGCGCAAAGACGGTTCGCAGTTCTTCGCCAACGTGGTGATCGACGCCATCCGCGACCAGAACGGCCAGTTGATCGGCTTCGCCAAGATCACCCGCGACATCACCGAGCGGCGCAATGCGCAGGAAGCGCTGCAACGCGCGCAGGCACAACTCGCCCAATCGCAGAAAATGGAAGCGCTCGGACAACTTACCGGCGGCGTCGCCCACGACTTCAACAATCTCCTGATGATCGTCAGCGGCCAGGCGCAATCGCTGCTGCGCCGTCTGAGGGACAAAAGGAATGTCCGTTCGCTGGAAGCCATCGTGGCGGCCGCGTCGCGGGGCGAGTCGCTGACACGGCAACTGCTCACCTTCGCCCGCCGCCAGCCCCTAAATCCACAGACCGTGCGGCCCCACAGTACGATCGCCGCCTTCAGCGACGTGCTTGCAAGCTCGGTACCCGGCAACATCGAACTTCACATCGCCGTCCCCGAGGACATCGGCGCCATAGCGATCGACATTCCGGAGTTTGAGCTGGCGCTGGTCAACCTGGTGGTGAACGCGCGCGACGCCATGCCGGAGGGCGGCGCCATTGTACTCACGGGCGCCAATGTGACGCTCAGGGGGCACGAAACACCGGAGAAACTTGCCGGCGAATTCGCCGCCTTCACGGTCACTGATACCGGCTCGGGGATTGCCCCCGACATCCTGTCGAAAATCTTCGAGCCCTTCTTCTCGACCAAGGCGCCGGGCAAGGGCACGGGCCTCGGGCTGTCGCAGGTCTATGGCTTCGCGCATCAATCCGGCGGCACCGTCAAAGTGGAAAGCGAAGTCAAACGCGGCACCGAAGTGACCATTTATCTGCCGCATAGCTTCGACACGGTCATCGTTCCCGCCGCGAGCGAAACGAACAAATCGGTTGAGCAAATGAACGGCCACGGCGAAATGATCCTGGTGGTGGAGGATAATGCCGAGGTTAAAACCGCGGCGATCGGGTTGCTGCAGCAGTTGAACTATCGCACGCACGCCGTGGAAACCGGCCGCGCCGCGCTTGATGTCCTTGGCGCCGGAAAACCGATCGATCTTGTGTTCTCCGATGTGGTATTGCCCGGCGAAATCGATGGACTGGCACTCACGCGCATTATTCGCGAGAAGCACCCGCATATTCCAGTGTTGCTGACCAGCGGCTATGCCAAGGCGCTCTCCGGCCGCCACGACTTGCCAATTTTGCGCAAGCCTTACCGAATTGCCGCTCTCGCCAAGGCGATCCGCGACAACCTCGCCAGCGGTGGCCGCGATTCAGACTGAGCCGGAGCGCCGCGCCAGGACGCGGATCGGCCGCGTCGGCGGCCGGCTGTCGCGTTCCTTGCGCGCCGCCGAATAAAACGAGGCGTTCTGCTCGCCGCGCAACGCCTCGCGGGTAAATTCGATGAGATGGCGGGCGATGAAGCTCATGGCGAGGACGTCGCCGATCAGCCCGCGCCGCAGCATTTGACGGACCGCGCGCCAGAACGGCCGGCGGTAATCCGCTAAAACCCCAATATAGAGCATGCTGCGGAACGCCATGATCGCTGCGTTTGTCAGCATGGTCAGATTGACCTTGCGCGCCGGTGGAACGAAGCGGTTCACATAAGTCGTCTCGACCTGGTGCGCAAAACGCGCAAACAGCCGCTCCGGATCGTAGGCATAGGCGACCGAGCGCCGCCATGCCGCCACCACTTCGTCGTAAGGGCGCAGGAACACCACATTGCTTTCGCGCCGCTCGTCCTGGATCAAGCGCCCGTCGCGCTGCAGGCGGTCCCACAGCGGCGTCTTCGGCAGCGCCTGCAGCAGGTTGATGGTCAGCATCGGAATCTTCGAGATGTCGATGAATTCCTTGAGCCGGCTTTCGGTGTCGTCGCTGTCGGTATCGAGGCCGAGAATGATGCCGGAGGTAACCTCGATTCCGTAATCGTTGAGCGTCTTGATCGATTGCATCATCGGCACGGCATTGTTCTGGTCCTTGCGCATGGCTTTGAGCGCATCGGCTTCCGGCGTCTCGATGCCGACGAACATGCCGGTGAATTGCGCCTCGCGCATCAACTTCAAGATTTCTTCCTGCTTGGCGATATTGAGTGTCGCCTCGCAGGACATCACCATCGGGTAGCCGCGGTCTTTTTGCCATCGTACCAAATGCGGCAGCAGATCGCGCGCCGCTTTGCGATTGCCGATGAAATTGTCGTCGACGAAATACACCGAGTTGGGATGGCCCTTCTGGCTGCACATGGCGTCGAGCTCGGCGGTGATCTGCTGCTCGGTCTTGAAGCGCGGCTGCCGCCCATAAAGCCCGGGGATGTCACAGAACTCACAGCGATAGGGACAGCCGCTGGAAAACTGGATCGTGCAAAGCAGATAATTTCTAAGCGAGATCATGTCGTAGGCCGGGATTGGAAACTCCGGCATCGGCAGCCGATCCTGGGTCTCGAAGCGGACTTGCTCGGGCGGCGGCTCAAGACTCGCATCGAGCTGCGCGACCAGCCGATCGGTGGCGTCTCCGAGTTCGCCGCAGTGCAGATAATCGATTTCCGGATACATTTCCGGCGAGGCCGACACCGACGGTCCGCCCAGCACCGTCACCTTGCCGGCCGCTTTGGCGCGCCGGTGAATATCGCGGATCTGCGGCGCCTGAATGTGCATCCCGCTCATCAACACGACGTCGGCCCAGGCGAGATCGGCCTCGGTCGCCGGTGCGATATTTTCGTCGATGAAGCGAACCTGCCAGGATGCCGGCATATAGGCGGCAACCACCAAAAGCCCCTGCGGCGGCATGAAAGCCTTGACGCCCCGCATCAGCCGATAGGCGTGCGAAAACGTGCCGAACGATGGTGTGTAGCTCGGGAAGACGCAAAGAATCCGACGCGCGGTCGTAACGCCTATAGAGCAACGCAATTCAAAATCTCCCCTTCCCAGTCTAAGGCGTCAATTGCCGGCCCGCCAAGAGGTTCCCACCCCGATTTCCCCGGGAAGTGGGTGCGCTTTCGCCGGTGGGCGCGAAAATGTTAGCATCATCACGTGGGACGATAACTACAACCGGCGGTCCATAAGCTCGCGACAGACAAGGCGACGGACCGGCCACTTCCGGAGGATGCATAATGATCAAGACTTTTTCGCGAACGGCCGCGCCGCTGATCCTGGCCGGCGCTTTTGCGCTCGGCGGGGCGCTCGCCAAGCCGGCGCAGGCCGATGAGCTGCGCATCGGCTTCATCGCGCCAATGACCGGCATTTTTGCCCAAGTGGGCAAGGACATGGTCAACGGCTTCCAGATGTATCTGGACGACCACAAGGGCAAGCTCGGCGGCATGGATGTGAAATTCATCGTCGAGGACAACCAGGGCAAAGGCGACGCCGCGGTTGCCAAGGCCAAGAAACTGGTGCTGAGCGACAAGGTGCAAATGTTCATCGGCGGCGTGCTCGCCTCCACCGGCTACGCGCTGGCGCCGGTTTCCACCCAGGAGAAGACCATCTATATCGCCTCGATCCCGGCGGCCGACGATCTCACGCAGCGCCAGGCCAGCAAGTATCCTTATTTCCTGCGTACCGGCTGGTCGTCCTCGCAGCCAACGCATCCGATGGGCCAATGGGCCTGCGACCAGGGCTATAAGAAGATCGTCACCATCGCGGCCGACTATGCCTTCGGCTACGAGCAGGTCGGCGGATTCCAGAAAGCGTTCGAGGATTGCGGTGGCAAGGTCATCCAGAAGATCTGGCCGCCGCTCGGCACCAAGGATTTCGGGCCCTACATCCCGACCATCAAGGCCGACGCCGACGCCGTGTTCACGCTGATGGTCGGCCCGATGTCGCTGCAATTTCCCAAGCAATTCCGTCAGTCCGGCCATAAGACGCCGATCGTCGGCGGCGGCACCAGCTATGACGAGTTTGCCCTGCCCTTCATGGGCGACGAGGTGATCGGCGATGTGTCCTCGCTGCAATACTCCGCGGCGCTGGAGACGCCGAAAAACGAAGCCTTCGTGAAGGAGTACCGCAGCAAATACGGCAAGGTGCCGTCCTATTTCTCGGAGAGCAACTACACCACCGCGCAATTGATCGAGGACGTGATCAAGGAGTCCGGCGGCAAATGGCCGGGCACCGACGAGTTCGTCAAGAAATTCGTCGCGCTCAAGATCGACGCGGTGCGCGGACCGGTCTCCTTCGACGACCTGCGCAATCCAATCCAGAACATTTACATCAAGAAGGTCGAGAAGAAGAAGATGTTCGGTTATCCCAAGGCCGAGCTTTGGAACACGGTGATCAAAACCTATCCGGCCGTCAGCCAGTTCTGGACTTATGGCGAGAAAGCGTTCTTGGCGCAGCCGGTCTATTCCCGCGACTTCCCGCCCTGCAAAAACTGCGAGTAGCGGCGGCCTCACATAGGAGCGATCGAAGCCCCGGCGCTAAGGCCGGGGCTTTTTGTTGGGCAGACCGTCGCGTGGGCCGCGTCCCCCGCCATCATTGGCTATCGCACGCATCGACGGCGCGATAACATTCCACCGATTGCGGCCGCATGCGGACAATAAGAAGCGCGCCGCTTGGGAGGACTCCATGAAAAAGTTGTCGCGAATATTGGCTGCCCTATGTCTTGCCGGCCCGCCGCTCGTTGCCGCTTTGCTTGCGGCGCCGGCGCACGCCGACGAATTGACCATCGGATTTATGGCGCCGAAGACCGGCATCTTCACCCAGCTCGGCACCGACATGCAAAACGGCTTCGAGATGTATCTCGACGAGCACCGCCACAAGCTCGGCGGCATGGACGTCAAATTCATCGTTGAAGACACGCAGGGCAAGCCGGACACCGCGGTCGCCAAGGCCAACAAGCTCATCCTGCAGGACAAGGTGACCATGCTGGTCGGCGGCGTGCTGGCGACGACGGGCTATGCCGTCGCGCCGGTCGCCACCAATGCAAAGGTGCTCTACATCGGTTCGATCGCGACGGCCGACGATCTCGGGCAGCGCAAGCAGAAGCTGTTCCCCTACATGGTTCGCCCCACCTTCGTGCCGTCGCAGCCATCCCACCCGCTCGGGCAATGGGCCTGCGACCAGGGCTACAAGAAAGTCGTCACCATCGCCGCCGACTACGCTTTCGGGCACGAAACACTCGGCGGCTTCCAGCAGACTTTCGAGGATTGCGGCGGCAAGGTCATCCAGAAGATCTGGCCGCCGATCGGCACCAAGGATTTCGGCCCCTATATCCCGACCATCAAGAGCGACGCCGACGCCATTTTCACGCTGATGGTCGGCCCGATGTCGCTGCAATTCCCCAAGCAATTGCGCGCCTCCGGCAACAAGAAGCCGATCATCGCCGGCGGCACCAGCTATGACGAGTTCATCCTGCCGTCGATGGGCAACGAAGTGATCGGCGACGTCTCCGCCTTCATGTACAGCGCCGCGCTCGACACGCCCAAGAACGAAGCCTTCGTCAAGAAGTACCGCGCCAAATACGGCAAGGTGCCGTCGTATTATTCGGAGGCCAACTACACCACCGCGCAGTGGATCGACGAGACGCTGAAAAAGAGCGGCGGCAAGTTTCCCGGCGCGCTCCCGTTCATCGAGCTGATGCGCAGCATCAAGATCGACGCGGTGCGCGGGTTGCTTTCGCTCGACGATACCAACACCGTCGTCGGGCCGATCTACATCAAGAAGGTCGAGAAGAAGAAGATGTTCGGCTACGACAAAGAAGAGCTGTGGAACACGGTGATCAAGACCTATCCCGCCGTCAGCCAGTTCTGGACCTACGACAAGGCCAAATTCCTGGCGCAGCCGGTCTATAGTCGCGACTTCCCGCCCTGCAAATATTGCGAATAGCGGCGCGGCCCTTCGCGTGAAATCGAAAGCCCCGGCGTCAACGCCGGGGTTTTTTGTTCCATCAATTTTTATTGGAATTTGTAGCGCCGAAAATTGCGGAACGCAGCTGCGCACGACCGCGTTATTTCTCCGACGCAACGAACATGGAGATTGCGCTCATGAAACGATTTGCTCAGGTTATTATTATTGCCGGCGCCGCATTGGTCGGCGCGACCGGTATGGCGTCGGCCCAAGGGGTCGGGGTGGATGTCGGCCCGAACGGCTTATATGTCGGCGTGACGCCGCGCCATCATCGCGATCACGATTGGCGGCACGACTACAACCGTGCGCGCGACTGCCATATGGTCTCGCACCGCCATTGGAGCCACCACCGGCATGCCTGGATCGTCAAGCGCGAGCGCGTTTGCGACTAAGCGGATCGACGCCTTATGAAATTCGGAAGGCCCGGCGAAAGTCGGGCCTTCCGTTATTGTCAGGCGAGCCCGCGGCGAAACTTACGCGGCGATGAACCGGTCACTTTGCGAAAGGCCGTGGAAAACGAACTGGTCTCGACAAAGCCCACCGCCGCGGCGACCGCGGTGATCGAAGTGTCCGGTTCCCGCAGCAGCACCTTGGCACGCTCGATACGCTGGCGCACGTGGTAGCGGTGCGGCGGCACGCCGAAGCTTTGTCTGAAGGCGCGCACGAAGTGATAGGGGCTAAGCTCCACCAGCCCGGCCAGCGCCGCCAGCCGCACCTCTTCGGCGAGATGCGTCTCGATGAAGTCGCTGACCCGCTTCTGCTGCCAGCTGCTTAAGCCACCGCGCTTGATGCCGTCCAGCGGCTCGCCATTGAGCCGCACCAGCTCATGGCCCAGCAAGACGGCAAGCGCCTCGCCGTATTGCGCATCCGGCGTTCCGCCGCGCACCGCCGCCTCGCGCAACTTGACGGTCAGATGCCAAAGCTCGCGATCGACGAAGAACAGGCGCGGGTGAAAGTCGATGTCGCTGAAGCGCACGTTGCCGTCGAACAGCGCGTTTTGCGGGTCGATGTAGAAAAAGCTGACCCGCGTGAGCATGCGCGGATGCTGCCAGCCGTAAAACTCGTGGCCGGCCGGCACCAAAGTCAAGCGGCCGCTGACGCTGCGCAGCGTCGACTTCGGCAGCCCCTCGAGCGAGGTTTCGCCGTCGTCGCGCTCGACCTGCTCGGCGGCGATCAGCAAATGTTGCTTGGCCTTGAAGCGGTAGTCGAACGGTTTGCGCTCGGTGCCGGTCACGATATCCGCGCGCAAGCCCGGCCATTGCGCGAATCGGCGCTCGACCATGTCCGGCGGCGCAATGCGAACCTGCGGCTCTTGCGAGAACTCAAGATAAGCCATGCCGTCTCCTTTGAATCGTGTTTTTTTGGAAGGGCCGTACCCTGGATTTCCGTCCGCGCAGAATTTTATTCCGGCCGGCAATCCCCGTGGTGCCGTCGTTTGTTTTTGCGCGCTCGCTGATATCGGGCGCCGCCGAACACGCGCAAGACACGGCTGTGTGATTTTTTTACACGACGGTTATAGGGCATTCGATTTTGCATGCGTGCCCTGCGTCACATCGCGGCATCACTGCGGCGGCGAATTGCGCAAGAACGCGCGCATGAGCGCAATTTCAAACAAGTCGCGGCGGCCTTTCGTTCCCATCTGCCGATGCAATGGCGGCGATTGCCGCGCCCGCGGCGGGCGCTGTCAGAAGTTCAACCAAGACAAGGAATCACGGCAATGAAGAAAATCATGATCGGCGTCGGTCTCGCGGCACTGCTGGCAACGCCGGCCTTCGCACAGTCGTACAATTCGGCGTATGGCACCGGCAATACCGTGCCGCTGCAGGCGGCCTCGGCCGCCAATGCCGGCGGCGGCGCTTTCGCCTATGCGCCGCGCGCGCTGCGCTCGGCCGGCTCCGATTCGGTCTATGTCGACGGCCAATATGTCGGCACGGATCCGGATGCCAATATCCGCACCCAGTTGCAGCGCGACCCGCCGGGCCGCGACTGAGACATTTGGAGACTTTACCGACACAAAACCCCGGCCGCGAGGCCGGGGTTTTTTCGGATCGCGGCGAAGCTACTCCGCCGGGATCGGTGTCGCCGCTGCTCCCGCGCGTGGCGGTCCGCCCGCACCTTCACTTTCGAGGCGGCCATCACGCAGCCGGAAGATGTGATCGAAACGGTCCAGAATCATTTCGTCGTGGGTGACGACGATGATGGCGGCGTCCTGCTCGACCGCGATACGGCGCAGCAAATCCATGACGATACGCGCGCGGCCCGAATCGAGCGGCGCGGTCGGCTCGTCGGCCAAGATGATGCGCGGATGATTGGCAAGCGCGCGGGCGATCGCCACCCGCTGGGCTTCGCCGCCGGAAAGCTGCGCCGGCATGGCATGCTTGCGGTGGCCGACGTCGAGATAGTTGAGCAGATCGACAGCCCGCGTACGCGCCGCGGCCGACCGGTATCCGGCAAGATCGAGCACCACGGCGACGTTGTCGGTGCCGTCGAGAAACGGCAGCAGATTGGGATATTGGAAAATGAAACCGACCTTGTCGAGCCGCAGCCGGCGCAGATCGGCGCGCAGCCAGCGCTGGTCATAGACCACCTCGCTATCGAGCGTCAGCCGCCCGGTGCTCGGCTCGAGAATGCAGGCGATGCAATTGAGCAGCGTGGTCTTGCCCGAGCCGCTCGGACCCATCAGCCCGACCACCTGGCCGGGAAAGACCTCCAGATCGATATCGCGCAGCGCATCGACCCGCGCGGTCCCTGAGCCGAAATGCTTGGACAGATGCTCGACGCGCACGACCGGGGATTTGTCCGCCATGACGTCACCCCGCCGCCGACAGCGCTTCCGCCGGGTCCACCTTCAGCGCCAGCCGAATGCCGAGCGTGCTGGCGGCGAGGCAGATACCCACCGTGATGCCGAATACGATGGCGATGCTGGTGGGATCAAGCACCAGCCGGCGCGGAAAGTATGGCTGGAAGATCAGCACCAGCGCGAGCCCTGCGCCGTAGCCGAATATGCCCATCGACAGCGCTTGCTGCACGATAAGACTGACGATGGTGCGATCCGGCGCGCCGACGAATTTGAGCGTGGCGATCGAGCGCACCTTGTCCATGGTCAGCGTGTAGACAATCAAGGCGATGATCACCGCCGAGACGATGATCAGCAGCACCATGATGAGGCGCTGCTGGTTGCGTGCCTTCTCGATGACGAACTTGCTCAGCAAGGTTTCCTGCTGGTTCTGCGTCAGCGTGGTGAGGTGTTTCCAGCGCGAGAGCGCGGCGGCGACTTCCTCAACGGGAACGTAGGGCGAGACCTTGGCGATGACGGCGTTGATTTGGTTGCTGCTTTCTTGCGCGGCACCGCGCGCGGATTCGCGCCGCGCCGCCGGCGGCGCCAGTTCGAACTGCAGCGCTTGCGCATCGCGCAAGGTGATGTAGCCAACCGGATCGCCTGACGCGGTGATCTCGTTGCTCATCAGGCCGACGATCGTGAATTTGTGGCCGTGGGTGCCGAGCGGCACCTCCTGGCCAAGCTTGAGACCGGCGGAGCGATCGACGATCATCTCATAGTGGTCACGCAGGATTTGCCGCCCGGCTGTCAGTGTGCGCGGGCCACCCGGCCGGCCCGGCTCGAAGCCGACGAGAAACATGCGCAGCGGCTTGCCGTTGAGCTCGGTCTGCACCGATTGATAGGTCACCGAGCCGGCGCGTTCGACCCCGTAAACCCGGCTGACCAGTTCGCGTGTGTCGCCGGAGATGCGCGAGCCTTCCGCGAAGGGACCATTGGTGCCGGCCTCCACCACCCAGAGATCGGCATTGGCCGCCCTTGCCTGCCGCAACGCATCGTCGATCAAGCCGCCGTAGACGCCGGTGATCACGATGACGATACCGAGCAAAAGGCTCAGCCCGAAATTGGTCAGCACGAAACGCAAGAGATTATGCTTGATGTCGCGGTAAGCGAGATTCATCGCTGCGGCTCGCTGGCGACCTTGGTATCGATCTTGGCCGCCCGTCCGACCCGCAAGCCGCTGCGTATTTGCGTCACTACCAGAACCTTTTCCGGGACGCCGCCGGTGATTTCATAACGGCCATCCAGCAGGCGATGGCCGAGCGTCACCGCGCGCTGCTGCAGCTTGCCGTCCTCCACGATCCATACCGTTCCTTGCCCTTTGCCAAGTCCGCTGATCGCGGCTTCCGGCACCAACAAGGCCTGCGGCAGCCGCACTGTCGTGATGTAGACCTCGGCCTGTTCGCCGAGATTGACATCAACCGGTATCGTGTCGAACGCGACTTCCATCTTGCGCTCTTCGTTGACGCGGTCGCTCTCCGGCTCGATGCGGGCGACGCGGCCTTGCAGGCGTGCACCCGCACGCGAGCGCAGCACGATTTCGGCCGCTTCGCCGACCTTGATCTCGCCGGCCTTGCTCTCGTCGATGAAGGCGAGCACCCAGACCGATTTCGGATCGATCAGTGTGAAGACCGGTTCGCCGGCGCCGAGCGCGGAACCGAGTTCCTTGAGCCGCGCGGTCACCATGGCGTCGTAGGGTGCGGCGAGAGTGTAAAAATCGAGCGTGGCCGTTTGCTGCTGCAGCTGTGCCCTGGCGTCGCTGATGTTGGCCTCGGCGACGAGAACGTCGCTGTTCGCCAGATTGAGGTCCCCGCGCGCGGCATCTTGCGCCGCCTGTGCCGTCTGTGCCGCTTCAACCGAGGTGTTGTTGCCCTGCAGCAACGTCTGCCGGCGCTCGCTGATGTTTTTGGTGTTGGTGTAATTTGCTTGCGCCTTTTCGACGCTCGCTTTGGCTCTTTGCAGATTGGCTTGCGTCTGCTCGACGGCAGCTTTCGCCCTGGCCACCTGCGCGCTCTGCTCGCGGTCGTCGAGGCGGGCGAGCACCGTGCCTTTGGCCACGCGCTCGCCGACATCGGCGCGCAGATCGACCAGCACGCCGGAAACCTTGAAACCGATCTTCGAGGCGACGCGCGCTTCGACGGTGCCAAGCCCGAAGACCTGCACCGGGACGTCGCGGGCGACGCCGGCGACCGTGACCCGGACCGGGCGAAGGAAAGCCGACCAGACGCCGAAACCGGCGGCCGCGACGACGATGAGCGCGATAGCAAGCGCAATAGTGCGTTTCAGTGTCATGGCATTTCCCACGACAAAATCGGATACAGGCCCGACCCTAATAGACGTGACTATACCGCCGTGCGGCTTGCGGCATTTGATCCGGCGCAAAACGCCGGCATCGGGACTATGCGCGCCGGCAACCGCCGCCCGTATGATCGAGATCATAGGATGGCGGCGGCCTTCGGCTAGCATCGCCCGCGATCCGGTCGGCGGCCTATCGCCAGAACCGGCCGCGGGGCGGCGTCGTCAGGGAAAGAGAAAGACCGCTACCATGAAACTCCGAGCCAAACTGGCCGGCACCGCGGCGCTCATTGTGGCGCTCGGCGTCGGCGTCTACGCCATCAAGACGCATGCGCAGAACCGCCCGGGCTTCGGCCCGTTCGGCATGCACCACATGAGCATGGGTCCCGGCAGCGTGGGCCCCGGCATGATGGGCCCGGGAATGATGATGGGCATGGCGCCTGACCAGGCCACCATGGGCCAGCTGCAGGGCATCCACACGCTGCTGGTCAACCACGACCGCATCAAGCGCACGGTGACGAATTTGCCGAACGGCATCCGCACCGTCACCGAGTCGGACGATCCCGCGCTCGCCGGGCAGATCAAGAAACATGTCGCCGAGATGGGCCAGCGCGTGAAGGCCGGCGACGATCCCGGCCTGCCGATCGAGAGCGACGACCTGCACGCGATCTTCCGCGACAAGGACAAGATCAAGACCAGTTACGAGACGACGGCGAAAGGGATCGTCGTCACGCAGACGTCGGACGATGCAAAGACGGTCGGCGAGCTGCAGCGCCACGCCGCGGAAGTCACCGATCTGGTCAACGGCGGCATGGCGGCGCTGCAGACGGCGATGATAAAACGCCACGGCGGCATGATGGGCGGCGGCATGATGCGCGGCCCCATGATGATGATGCGCGGCATGATGCATCAGGGCCCGATCTGAAGTCGGCGCCCTACTCCGCCGGGATCGGCGTGGCTGGCGCGGCGGGCGCTTCCGCCGCCGCGCTCGGCGGGCCTTTGAGCGGGCGCTCCTCCATGGCGATCAGGAAGGTCATGCCGAAGGCGAGCACCAGCGCGCAGGCCATGAATACGAAGCGGAAGGCAAAGGTCAGCTCGTGCGCTGAAGCCGTGCGCGCCAGCATCTCCATCGACATGCCGGGCACCCCGCCGAGGCCGCCGAGCACGATCGCGCCCAACAGCGCCACCACCAAAGCCGAGGTCAGCGCGCGGAAGAAATTGGCCGCGCCGGTGGCGACGCCCATCTGGTGCGCGGTGACCGCGTTCTGCATGGCGACGGTGGAAACCGGAAACACCGTGCCGAGCCCGGAACCGATCACCGCCAGCAGGACCAGCACCAGCAGCGTCGGCATGGCGGCCGGCCAGATCGTCAGCGGCGCCAACGACAGAATGGCGATCGACAGGCCGATCAGCGGTACGCGCTTGTAGTGCGTCATATGCGTCATCAGCCGGCCGGTGATGGTGGAAAACACAACGGTCGCCGCCATCAGCGGAATGAGAGCCAGGCCCGATTGGCTGACGGAGAGATGCAGCACCACCTCGAAATAAAGCGGCACGAAAATGGTCATGCCGACCAGCGCGCCCATGTTGCAGGCGCCGGCAAGGGCGGCGCAACGCACCACCGCATTGCCCAGCACCGCGAGCGGCAAAAACGGCTCCGGTGTCGCCACCAGCCGCCAGGCAAATAGCCCCCAGAGCAGCGCCGAGGCGGCGAGCAGCATCCCGGTCTGCGGCGAGATCCATTCGAAGCGCCGCCCGCCCCAGGACAGCGCCAGCAACAGCGCCACCGCCGCCGCCATCATCAGCGCGGCGCCGATCAAGTCGAGCCGGTGCTTGCGCGGATGATAGGGCACGCGGCGCAGGACATTGGAGGTCATGCCGAGCGCGGCAAGGCCGAGCGGCAAATTGATCCAGAAGATCAGCGACCAGTCGAGATGCTCGGTGAGGAACCCGCCGAGCACCGGCCCGCCGACCGAGGACAAAGCGAACACCGAGCCGATATAGCCCTGATAGCGGCCGCGCTCGCGTGGGCTGACGATGTCGGCGATGATGGTCTGCGACAAGGCCATCAGCCCGCCGCCGCCCAGCCCCTGCAGCGCGCGCGAAAACACCAGCGCCGTCATGCTCGGCGCCAAAGCACACGCAAGAGAGCCGAGCACGAACAGGCCGATGGCGGTGAGCATCATCACGCGCCGCCCGTGGATGTCGGAGAGTTTGCCGTAAAGCGGCGTCACCGCGGTGCCGGTGAGCAGATAGGCGGTCACCACCCAGGACAGATCGCCGAGATCGCGGAAATGCCGGCCGATGGTCGGCAGCGCAGTCGCCACGATGGTCTGGTCGAGCGCGCCGAGGAACATCGCCAGCATGATGCCGAGCACGATGGTGCGCACTTCCGGATGCGTGAGCGCGCGCGCGGCGGGCTTTGTGGCCGGCTTGGCGGCGTGCGCCTTATGTTTTGGCGTTCGGGCGTCCATTGCGCGCTAGATGCGGCAAGGGTCGCGGCTTTGCAATGGGGGCGAATGCGGGGGTGGTATGAGCGGTCCGGCGCCGGCACCAAGCTGGGACACGCACAGCGCGCTCCCTCTCCCCTTGGGGGAGAGGGTCGGGGTGAGGGGGCAAGTGACTCTCGATCGATCACAACCCCTCACCCGGATCGCCATAGCGCGTCGAAGACGCGCGTAAACGCGCTTATGGCGATCCGACCTCTCCCCATGGGAGAGGTGAGCGCGCCAGAGGGATCTCTCGATTCAATTCGAAAGGAAGTTGGTCTATGGTCCGCGCATCCATGCGATTGAGCCGGACATTGTCGGTTTTGGCAGCCATCTTTGCGGCCGCGCCCGCCCTCGCGCGCGGGCTGCCGGCGGGCTTTGTCTATCTGCGCGAGGTGGCGCCTGCGATCGCGCAGGAAATCCGCTATGCGACCTACGACAACTTCACCGGCCGGCCGCTGCCCGGCTACGCGGCGGGCGAATGCGTGCTCAAGCGCGAGGCGGCGCAAGCGCTTGCCCGCGTCGAAGCCGATCTCGCCAAGCAAAGTCTCGGCCTGAAAGTCTACGACTGCTACCGCCCCACCCGCGCGGTGCGCGGCATGTGGAACTGGGCGCATGAGGGAAACCACGAGGGAAACCATGAGGAAAACGGCGGCGCCAAGCGCTTTTATCCGCACGTGCCGAAGCTCGAACTGTTTTCGCTCGGCTACATCGCCACCCATTCGCGCCATTCGACCGGCAATGCCGTCGATCTGACGCTGATCAAGCTGCCGCCGGCAAAGGCCGCGCCCTTCGAGCGCGCGGCGCGCTACGGCCCCTGCACCGCGCCGGCGGAGAAGCGCGCGCCCGACAACTCGATCGACATGGGCACCGGCTTCGACTGCCTCGACGAGAAAAGCGCGACACACTCTGCGGCCATCGCCGCCGAGGCGCGGCGCTGGCGGCTGGTGCTCAACGCCGCCATGCGCAAGCACGGCTTTTACAATTACCCGCGCGAGTGGTGGCATTACTCGTACGGCGCGCGCGGCGAGCCGGCTTACGATTTTCCGATCGAGCGGCCGCGCTAGCTGCGTCCCCGCTTGCGCCGGGCGCCATTGGGAATCTGCCTTCGCCCTAAAGGGCCATGGCGGACGAGATGTTTTCCTTGCTTCTCTTATCGTCGTCGCTGCCGCCGTGCCCCCTTCGGCCACTTCCCCGGCCAGGCCACAATAAAATCCTCCAGCCGCTCGTCCGGCACGTCCTTTTCGCTCGCGGCCACGCGCCCGCGCACGGAGATGCCGGCTTCGTGCACCGTCTCAGGCGAGCCCGAAACCAGCGGGTGCCACCAGGCCAAGTCCTTGCCCTCCGCCACCAGCCTGTACCCACAGGTCGGCGGTAGCCAGGTTAGCCGCTTCACATTGCGCGGGGTCAGCCGCACGCAGTCCTTCACCCGCGCCAGGCGATGCGAATAATCGGTGCAGCGGCAGGTCGCCCCGTCGAGCAGCCGGCAGCCGACGTCGGTGAACACGGTTTCGCCGGTGTCCTCGTCCATCAGCTTGTTGAGGCAGCAGCGGCCGCAGCCGTCGCACAGGCTCTCCCATTCGCGCTGCGTCATCTGCGAGAGCGTCTTTGCGCGCCAGAACGGGGCTTGCGGGTCGGCCATCGAGGAATCCTTTGCGCCCTTGTAGCCGCAGGCCGGGGCGGCGTCATGGGCAAGGCGGCGCAACATCGTTCCCTGCCCCGCTTGCGGGGGAGGGACAGGGAGGGGGAAGCAGCAATAGCCGTGCCCCCTCCCCAACCCTCCCCCGTAAACGGGGGAGGGAGAAAACCCGGCCTAATTTATCCGCAATTTGCATTCACCTTGCCCCCGATTAGGCGCAAAGGCGGCCAAAGGCGGCATTGGCCCCCGCTGCGCCGATCGGCTAAAATCATCCCGAAGCGGTTCGCCGCACCCGGCGCCGGCGGCGATTAAGCCGTGCGCCAGCGAGCCTGAACACAAGCGAACAAGCCTTTGCGCGATCTGTTTCCCGAGGATTGGAAGCCCAGGCTGAAAAAGCGCCTGCTCGGCATCGACGCCTGGGTCGATTCCAGCGTGTTCCGCGGCGGCGCCGGCCTGCGCGAGGGCTATGAGCGCTTCTCCACCTTCATGGACCGCTTCCACGTGTCGGGCTTCCGCCGCGTGCTCAGCGAATTCTTCTCCGAAGCGCTCACCATGGGAACCGCCGGCGCGATTTTGCTCCTGGCGCTGGCGATCCCCGCCTTCCATGAAACCTCCGACGACGACTGGCTGAAGAAGTCGGAACTGGCGGTGACCTTCCTCGACCGCTACGGCAACGAGATCGGCTCGCGCGGCATCCGCCACAACAACTCGGTGCCGCTCGCCCAGTTTCCCGATCATCTGATCAAGGCGGTGCTGGCGACCGAAGACCGGCGCTTCTACGACCATTTCGGCATCGACATCGGCGGCACCTTCCGCGCGCTCTTGACCAACGCGCGCGCCGGCGGCGTCGTGCAGGGCGGCTCTTCGTTGACCCAGCAGCTCGCCAAGAACCTGTTCTTGAACAACGAGCGCACGCTCGAGCGCAAGATCAAGGAAGCCTTCCTCGCCATGTGGCTGGAATCGCGGCTGACCAAGAACGAGATCCTCAAACTCTATCTCGACCGCGCCTATATGGGCGGCGGCGCCTTCGGCGTTGACGCAGCGTCGCAGTATTATTTCAACAAGTCGGCGCGCGACGTCGACCTGTCGGAAGCCGCCATGCTCGCCGGCCTGTTCAAGGCGCCAACCAAATATTCGCCCAACGTCAATCTGCCGGCGGCGCGCGCGCGCGCCAACGTCGTGCTCGACAATCTGGTCGATGCCGGATTCATGACCGAGGGCCAGGTGTTCGGCGCTCGCCGCAAACCCGCCACCCCCGTCGATCGCCGCGACGACCACGCACCCAATTACTATCTCGATTGGGCTTTCGACGAGATGAAGAAACTGGTCGATACCTTTCCCAAGACGATGACAGAACGCGTATTCGTCGTGCGCACCACGCTCGACCCCAACCTGCAGCAGGCGGCGGACGGCGCGGTGGAAAATTCACTGCGGCAGTACGGCCGCGAATACCACGCCGGACAGGCCGCGGCCGTGCTGATGGACACCGACGGTGCGGTACGCGCGATGGTCGGCGGCCGCGACTACGGCGCCAGCCAGTTCAACCGCGCCACCGACTCACTGCGGCAGCCGGGCTCTTCGTTCAAGCCTTACGTCTACGCCGCAGCACTCGAGCACGGCCTGAAACCGACCTCGATCGTGGTCGACGCGCCGATCTGTCTCGGCAACTGGTGTCCGCACAATTACAGCGGCGGCTACCGCGGCTCCATGCCGCTGATTACCGCTCTGACCCATTCGATCAACACCGTCGCCGTGCGCCTCTCGGTGATGATCGGAAATGGCAATGCCAAGCTCGGACGCGCCAAGATCATCAAGCTTGCTCATGACATGGGCATCCGCACGCCGCTCCCCGACACGCCCTCGCTGCCGATCGGCGCCGACGGCGTAAACTTGCTCGACCACACCGCCGCCTATGCGGCCTTTCCCAATCTCGGCATGAAAGCGACGCCGCACGCGATCCTCGAAGTACGCACCGGCGCCGGCAACGTGATCTGGCGTTTCGACCGCGACGGGCCCCAGCCGCGCCGCGTGCTGCCGGCACACGTGGCGGAAGACATGATCAAGATGATGAACAGCGTCGTGGAAAACGGCACCGGCCGCCGCGCCCGCCTCGACGGCATTGCCGCCGCCGGCAAAACCGGCACCACCAATGCCTACCGCGACGCTTGGTTCATGGGCTACACCGGAAACTACGTCTGCGGTCTCTGGTTCGGCAACGACAACTACGAACCGACCAACCGCATGACCGGCGGCTCGCTGCCGGCAATGACCTGGCACACGATTATGGCTTACGCCCACCAGGGCATCGAGATCAAACAGCTCCCCGGCGTTGCCATACCAAAGGTGCCTGAACAGCCGCTGCTGACGGCCGTGCGATCGCAATCCGACGAGCCGGCCGCCGCGCAGCGGCCCATCGTGCTCACCAAGCGCGGCGCCGACATTCTGGTCCGCGTCGAGCATTTGATGGACGATACCAACCGCGCCATGGGGCCGCTGCCGCCCCCGACCACCGTCTCCACCGACAAGAAAAAGCAGGCCCAGACCCCGGATAAGGCTGACGCGCTCACGGCGGCATTGGAAGGACGGGCGTTCGGCACCGGCGGCCGCAACTGATTGGCCGCATCCTAGCGGCGAGATTAATCTCCCTGACGCGAATCGACGTTTTCTCACTGCCAGCGGAATCAACGTGCGGCTGCTTTTCGGATCGCTGTTTGCCCTCCTCGTCGCCGCCGTCGTCGGCCTCGGCTTGACGTATCTGGCGCTGACCCGCGGCGCCGCCTTCAGCCCGCTCACCATCGGCAGTTGGACGGCCTGGCCGAAAACCGGCACGGCGGACGCCGATCCTTACGCGCGCGCGGAAATCGCCCGCGCCGGCCGGCTGCCGACCGCGCTCGGCGACGGCGTTGCATTTTCAGCGCGCGCCGACGACACCGGCAAGGCGCTCGATGGCCGCTGCGATGTGGTTTTATCGGGTGTCACGCCGGCGGCGCGCTTCTGGACATTGACGCTGTATAATCCGGGCGGCGATCTGGTCGCCAATTCGGTCAGCCGCTACGGATTCACCAGCCAGGAGATCGTGCGCAACGCCGACGGCAGTTTCGAGGTCGTCGTGGCGCCGCGCGCCAATCCGGGCAACTGGCTGCCGACCGGCGGCATCGAGCGCTATGTTCTGGTCTTGCGGCTCTACGATACGGCGGTAGGTGTTTCGACCAAAGCCGGCCGCGAGGTTCCCATGCCGGCCATCGCCACCAGGAGCTGCCCATGATTCGATGGCTGCTCTTGCTTCTCGGCGGCGCCTTGCTCGGCGGCATCGTGCATCTGGCGACCATTATCGTCTTACCGCGCACCGCCACGCAGGACGCCTATTCGCGATTGGCGCCGAGCGCGCCGGTCGACACCGTGACCGCGCTATCGGCGCCGACGCCGGAAGCCGCGGCCATGCCGTTCATGGATCCCGCCTTCGCCAGCGCCGTATGCCGCTACGATCTTTCGCAGGGGCCGCTCAAGCTCAGCGTCCCGCTCAGCCTCTCCTACACGTCGGTGTCGTTCTACACGCGCAACGACGTGGCCTATTACGCCATCAACGACCGCGCCGCCGGCCGCCGCGTAATCGAACTCAATCTGATGACGTCGGAGCAGCGCAGCCAGATTCCGGACGACGAAGAGGTCACCGCCGCCGACCGTCTGATTGTGGAATCGCCGACGCTTACCGGTCTCATCGCCATTCGCGCATTGGCGCCGGAGCCCGGGCTGATGCCGATGGCGCAAAGCAGCATCGCCGCCGCAAGATGCACGCCGGAACCCGCGCCGGCGGCGTCGCAATAATCGGCTTAAAGATCGCCGGCGCCGCCCGCGGTTCGCCTGATGCGGGATGCCGCGCCTGAGCCCCTGGCGCTACATGCGCCGGCGGCGGCGGCGACCGGCATTGTTGCCGCTGTCCGGCTCAAGACCGTCAGGCCCGCGCTCGATACGGATCACCGGCAAAATAATGACGGTCGCGGGTTCGGTATTGGCGTCGACATATTTGCCGCCGCGCGCTTCGCCCGCCTCGCCGGGAAATCTGATGACTTCACCCATTGCAGTCCCCTTTCCGTCCCGGCGTATCACCACCACTGGCGCGGGCCCGAGAAGCGGTTCCTGTCCTCGTACTGCGGGCAGGCTCTTCGGATCCACGCATTCCGATCTGCCGGATCGGCACCTCGTCATAATTAAAAGGGCTGCAAGGTTAACGGTCCGCTAACGTGCGCGGACTAATCTTCGGCAGCGTTCCAACAAGTCTTGTGTCATGGTCCAGTTCTCCGCGTACTCCCCCCTCGACGGTCTGGTCGATCTTGCGTGCCGGGATGGTGTCGATATCCGCCCGACTTTGCTGCGCGTCCTCACCGACCTTTACGTGCAAAAACCGATCCACAGCGCCGACGAGGAGACGCAATACGTCGAACTCGCGCTCGGCCTGATCGAAGCCGTCGATGCGCCGACCCGCGCCGCGGTGGCGGCGCGATTGGCCGGCTACGCGGGCGCGCCGGTCGCGCTCCGCCGCAAGCTCGGCGTCGACAGCCTGCCGCCCACCCCGAATTTTTCCGAAACCGCCGTAACCGCCAAAGCCGCCGAAGCAGCGCGTAGCAGCCGAGCCGGCGGTCCCGTCGTGCTATGACCTCACCGAATTATTTTTCGCCACCAGTCCGCAAGAGCGCCGGCTGATATTAAACAATCTCCACGTCGCAGCCGAGGCGGGCGCGCATCGCCCGCCGCTGGTTTCGCGTGACTTGGTGCTCGGTCTGGAAAATGCCGCGCTCAAACGCAATCTCGATGAATTCAGCCGCCTGCTTGAAGAAGCGCTCGACATCGATCACGCCTTGGCGGAGCGAATTACGCGCGACGATGCCGGCGAGCCGATCGTCGTCGCAGCCAAGGCGCTACGCCTGACCGCAGCCGTGCTGCAGCGCATCTTGCTGTTCCTCAATCCGGTCATTGGACAGTCGGTCGCACGGGTCTTTGAGCTTGCCCACCTTTATGACGAGATGAAGCCGGCAGCGGCCGAGCGCATGCTGGCGATCTGGCGGCAGGCTACCGCCCCCGCCCGGACGCAGACCCGGCACGCGGCGTATTATTGGGATGACGAGCGCCGCAGCGCCCGTTCGGTTTCGAGCCCATCGCAGCGTCGTGCCGTTCGCACGGGCGATCAGCAGTCTTCCCGCTTCGCCTGGCGCGGGCGCTAGGCCTCAGGCCAGGACCTGCTCGAGGAAGTGCCGGCCGGCGCGGTCTTCGACTTCGACAATCCATAGATCGGGGTCGAAGCGGATTTCCCGCGTCAGCCGTGCCTCGATGTCGGCTTCCGGTACCGGCGTGGCGCCGCCGAGCACCGGCGCAAAAATGCGCTCCGCCGGCTGCGCCTCGTCGAAGGCGGATTGCGGCGCCGGGCCATACAAGGTCGCGCTGCCGTCGAGCCGATTGACGATGATGAAGACCGCGCCGGCCTCGTCGGCCCCGCGCCGCCGTACCACGGCGAACGCGCCTTCGACGTTGCAGCGGCGCAAATAAGCCGCCACCCAGATGCCGGATTTCAACCGCATGGCCTTCAGTAACACGCGGCCGCGCGGCGCGCATTAACGCCGGCGAAGCGTCTATTCGAGCGGACGCCCGGTCATCGCCGACAGTTCGCGCAGCAAGCGTTCGGAGATCTCACCGGTCACCGGCAGTTGCCGATTGCGCTCGAATTTTTCGATCGCGGCCCGTGTGTCGGCATCGGCAATGCCGGTCGGCTTGATCTGGCCGTAGCCGAAATCGGTGAGCGCGCGCTGCACCGCCAGCAAACGTTTGGACGGCGCCAGCAATTGCGCGATCGGATCCGCCGGCCGGCCTGGCGGCGCGGCCCGAACGTTGGAAGCGGCAATCGCGCGCAACAGGCTTTCATTGGCTTCCGGATTGATCTTCAACCCGGCGGCCTGGGCAAAGTCGCGCGCCGCGGCGTCGGTCTTGGCGCCCCAGATGCCGTCGGCGGCGCCGTCATAGAAGCCTTTGCCGGCCAGCGCGCGCTGGATATCGGCGATGATTTTCGCCCGCGCCTGCAAGTCGGCATTGGCGGCCGGCGGCGCCTCGACCGGGTGCGGCCGCGGCAGCGTGACCGGGTCGGCGCGGGTCAAGAGCGGCCGCGTCGCGAAGATCGGCGCCGGATGCGGGCCGTGCTGCAGAAAAAGCGCATTGATGAAGATCGCAAATATCGCGACCGTCGCCATCAGGACGCCGACGAATTCGCGCGGGTGAGCGTTGATGGCCGCGGCCAAGTTGTTTTCGCCGCGATCGGATCTGGCAGACTGCTTTCGCTTACGCACTTTTCTTCACCAGGACTTTTTCGACAAAGACTGCGGGTTCGCCGGCCCGCGCGGGAACGAGTGTGATCGGCTCGGCCGGCGGGCGTTCGCCGCCGCCGTCGATCGGCAAGCGCACGGTCACTTGCGTGCCCTCGCCCAAGCGGCTGCGGATTTCGATGTCGCCGCCGTGCAGGCGTACCAAGCCCTTGACGATCGACAGGCCAAGGCCGGTGCCGTCATGGCGCCGGTCGTAGGAGGCGCGCGCCTGGAAGAATGCCTCGCCGACGCGCGGCAAATCGTCTTCGCCGATGCCGACGCCGGTATCCTCGACGGTCACCCTTAGTCGTGCGCCGTCGCATACCGCGCCGACAGAGACGCGGCCGCCGCGCGGCGTGAACTTGATGGCGTTGGAGATGAGGTTGATCAGGATCTGGTTGAGCGCGCGGCGGTCCGCCGAGATTTCCGGCAGACCGGCGGCGATGCGGCTACTGAGGTCGACATCCGCCTCTTGCGCCTTGAGGGCCAGCAGACCGCAGCAGCTGGCGATGACCGGCGCCGGTGCAAACGGCTCCGGCACGATTTGGAAATTGCCGGTTTCCATCTTCGACATGTCGAGAATACCGTTGACCACCGACAGCAAATGGTGGCCGGAATCGTTGATCAGCTGGGCGTATTCGGTTCGGCGCGCGCTGTCGGTTACCATCGCTTCGTTGCTCAACATTTCAGAAAATCCGATGATCGCATTCAGCGGCGTGCGCAGCTCGTGGCTCATGGTGGCGAGGAAATGGCTTTTGGCGGCGTTGGCGCGTTCCGATTCCGAGCGGGCGACTTCGAGCGCGCTTTCCTGCGTCTTGCGCTCGCTGACGTCGCGCAGCACGGCGACCACTTCGCGGTCGCGCGGGTTTTTAGCGTCGGCGCTGCGATCGAGCGGATGACAGCGCATTTCCAGCCAGGCGAAATGATCGCCATTAGGCTTGGCGCCGGGATTGCGGCGGACACGGAATTCGACCGAACGGCTGGCGCCGAACGCGGCCGCATCGCCAAGCGCGGTCAGATAGGCCGGGCGGTCGGCGACGTGGACGCGATCGAACAACCCGTGGCCGGTCAGTTCTTGCGTGCGGGCGCCGAACAAGGCTTCGGCGGCCGGGGATATGAAGGTGACCGCGCCGTTTTTCCCGTGCCGGGTAATCACGTCGGTCATGTTGCGCGCCAGCAACCGGTAGCGATCTTCCTCGGCGTTGAGCAGCCAGTAGCTGGTGCGCGCCAACGACTCCACGCCGAGCGCAAGGCCGGTGGCGTAGAGCGCGGCGGAAATGATGCCGAATGCGGCGAGCGCGCCATGTCCGGACGAAAGCGAGGCCGGTGGCGGCAGCAAATGGAACACGCTTAGCGTGATCAGCAAGCCGGCGGCGGCAAGCGCGAAGGCCGAGGCCAGCGCCACCACCCGGCGCGAAGCCGATAACGCCGCCTCCAGCGGCACAACCACGAGCCAAATTGCGGCAAACGAGTCGATGCCACCGGTGCACCAGGCCACAACCGTCACCAGACCGGTGAGCGAGAGCGACGAGAGCATGTGCGCGCTTTCGTAGCGGCCGGTGCGCGAGAGGAAATAAGCGATCAGGATCGGCGCCACCAGCCAGGCGAACAGGCCGACCTCGAGCACGCTCGGCACGCCGCGCAAGGCGATGTAGACCGGAAAGCTGGCCAGCGCGCCAAAGGCGCCGAGCAGGCGCGGCGCGATAAAGGCGCGGTGGCGCGCCGCCGACAGCGCGTCTTGCTGCGCCGACGGGTGCACCAAGGCGTCTACATAGTTCCACACTGGCGTGAGGAAACGCACGAATCCCTGTCACGTCTTGATCGAGCAGACGCGTCCCTTTTGTGCGGAAATCTTAAGCCAGCCCCGCTTAAGCGAACGCTAAGGCGCGGCGGTTGCGGAGCGACCAAGCGCAACCCTTGGCTCATTCCGAGACGATGCGCGGCGTCATTTGCCGCGCATGGTGAAATTTCGGTTGCCATGGGCGCGGCCGGCGCGTCGAAAAACCCCGCAGCTTACCGTTGCGGTAACCATATCGCGGTGGCCGAATGCGCAAGTCATCGCGGTGAAGAAGCGTTCGCTAAAATTTTAGCAAGATTTGAATCTTTCAAGTTTGACGCAAATTCGCGTTGCATTCGCGTCGATATTGCCCAAAAAGCGCACGGCCATGCCAACCCGGGCTTCAAGCCTGTCTGCTAGGTTTTAGTTCAAAGGCGGCGGAACGGCCGTCGGGGATAGTGGGTCGGTTCATGTTCTTCCTGTTGCGCATGACGTTTTGGCTGGGTCTGGTTTGCGTGCTGCTGCCGAGCGGCGCCAAAAGCCCGGATGCGAGCATCGACGCCACCCAGGCGGTGACCGCGGCGAGCGCCGCGGTCCATGACATGAGCGGCTTCTGCGACCGCCAGCCGGAAGCTTGCGCCGCCGGCGGCAAGGTCGCCATCGCGATCGGCCACAAGGCCGAGGCCGGCGCGCGCACGCTTTACGACTTCATCACCGCGCGGCTCGCCGACAAGTCCGCGCCGGCGGAAAAAGCCGCGCCGATCAACAAGCCGGTCGACAGCACCGGGGCTATCCCGGTCACGGCGCGCGGCACGCTGACGCAAACCGACCTAAAGCCGGTCTGGCATGCCCCGGTCCCGCTGCCGCCGCGGCGCGCGGCGGCCACCAAGCCCTCCGCCTAAGCACCGGATTTTTCGACAATTTGTCGCGGGGTAGCGGTTCAGCCGCCGGAACTTTTTTGGCTATCGGCGCGGAGCAGCCTATATATCGGGTGGAGGGGCTCATGATGAGTCCCGGCGACGGGCGTCATGACCACGATCGACGAGATTGTCGAAAATTTTACGCTGCTCGATCAGTGGGACGACCGCTATCGTTATGTCATCGAGCTCGGCCGCACGCTGGCGCCGTTGCCGGAGGCCGCCCACAGCGAAGCGAACAAAGTGCGCGGCTGCGTCAGTCAGGTTTGGCTAGTCACCCACGTGACACCGGACGGCGGCGGCGGCCCGGTCCTGACCTTCGACGGTGACAGCGACGCGCATATCGTGCGCGGTCTGATCGCCATCCTGCTGGCGCTCTATTCCGGCAAAAGCGCCTATGAGATTCTCGGCACCGACGCGCTGGCGCTATTCGACCGCATCGGCTTGCGCGAAAACCTGACGCCGCAGCGCTCGAATGGCTTGCGCGCGATGGTTGAGCGCATTCAAGTCGAAGCCAAGACGGCGTTGGCGGCGGCGGCGTAAGCGTTACACGCCATCGGCGCTGAACGCCGCATCATCCGCCAGCCAGGTGCGGATCGGTGCGCGCTGACGCCCATGCGTTTGTGCGGCGAAGCCATAGTGGCGCGCCAGCCTGTCAAGCGCCAACTGCAACACCACTTTTGCGGATCGGGCCGGCCAGGCGCGTTCGCGTTCGATATCCTCGAGGCGCTTGAGAAAACAGCAAACATCCAGCAGAAGACCGGCGAATTCCGGTCCGACCGCGTCGAGCGCCCGATGCACACGCTGGCGCGCGGCGATCATAACGTCCGTGGATGTGGCGCCGCGTTCGCCGCCGGCGCCGCGGCGGCCGGACGCGATCGGGCTCATCCAATTGGCGGTGGTGCGCGGCATCAGATGGGCGCAGGTGAAATCGATGCGCAGCCGTTCGCCCGCATGCAGTTGATGCGGTTCGATCAAGGCGCGGCCGTTGCGGCCGCGGCGGCGCGCCAGCCAAGCCAGCGGACTTTCCGATTCATCGACGGTGACGGTGGCGCGGCCGAATTCGGTGGCGATCTGGCGTTGCACCAATTGCAGATGCTGCCGGCGAAAGCCGTCGATCGCCGGCTGCGGCGCTTGTCCGGGGCGGACTGGGGGTTTTTCGGCGCGATCGTTCATAACTAGGACTATATTCAGCAAGGTTCGGACGTCAAGGGTCTTATCCACAAAATTGGGAATATTTTCCGAAGAAGGCAAGCGGCTAATCTGCCGTCCGCAAACGTCGGCGGCGGCACCTGTGGTCCGGAACGATTTGTGGCCGGAATTACTTGGCGCGGCGGCGGCGTTGCTGGCCGAGCCCCATTTGCTTGGCCAATTGCGAGCGCGCGGCGGCATAATTGGGCGCCACCATCGGATAGTCGGTGCCCAGGCTCCATTTTTCCCGATATTGCTCGGGCGTCATGTTGTATTGCGTGCGCAGATGCCGCTTGAGCGACTTGAACTTTTTGCCGTCCTCGAGACAGACAATGTATTCGGGCGTGATCGATTTTTTGACCGAAATTGCCGGGCGCAGCGGTTCGGCCGGTGAATCGCCGGGCTTGCCAGAGACGCGCGCCAGCGCCGCGTGGACTTGGTTGATCAGGCTCGGGATCTCGCCGGCCGGCACGGTATTGTTGCTGACATAGGCGGACACGATTTCTGCCGTGAGTTCGATGAAGTTTCCGTTGGCCGTGGTGTCGCTCATGGAAGCTGCCCCGCGCTGGCGCGGCCGCCGGACACGGCAACCCGCAGATAGGAACGGAAAAAGACTGGTCTTAAACGCGACGAATAGCGAACGCGAACACTCTATTCTAGAGACGTTACTATCGAAACCCATCGGCGGCAAGAAGAAGCTTGCCGAAATTCTGCTTAGACCTTGACGATTGCTTTGAAGTTGACGAGCGGGCCGCGCCGGCGGCTGACCGGCGAACGGTAAAATGCCGCCCGCGCCATGCGAGCGGCAACGCGAGCACCGCTATCCGTTACGCGTTCTTGGCGAGATGGTCGCGCAACTCGTTGATCGACGAGAAGCGCAGCGTGCCTTGCGGCAGCTCGGCTTCGATCGAACCGTCGACATAGAGCGTGTAGCCCATGCCGTCGATCACGCCGGATTTGAGGATGGCGACCGGACGCGGCTCGGCCTCCGCGCGCGGCCTTTGCGGTTCCGGCCCGGGGCTTTCCCGCGGCGACAGATCGGACGGTTCCGCCCGCGGCTCGCTGGCAACCGCGCCCTTCGCCGTTTTGGGCTCATTCGCCGGCCACATATTGTCGAAATAACTCGTCCGCGGCGGACGGGCCGGCTGCGGCGCAGACTGTGGGAACGGTTGTGGTGGCGGCTGGGCGACCGATGGTGGCGGCGGCGAAGCGCGCCACGGCGCCTCATGTTCGAGTTCGGCGTGTTTCTCAGCCATCGCAGGTCGACTGATCCGCGGCGGGGGTGGCGGCGGCGGCGGCAACGGCTCCTCGTCCGCCAGGAACGTTTCTTTGTACTCCTCGACCACGGAAATTTCCGGATTGCGCAAAACGGGCGCGGGCGCAGCCGGGCGCTCTATCGGCCTTTCGGCCTCGGCGCGCGGTTTGGCTGGAAAGGGAATTCGGCCCGGCGGACTTGCGGGGCGCCGCTCGGGCGGCGGCTCGAAGGTGTCGAGCGACATTTCCGGCTGCGCGCTGGCTCGCCCGCCAAGCGCATCCGCCAGCCGCTGCAACTGGGCGACCGCCACGCCGAGCGCGCCGACAATGAGACCGCCGATGGCCGCCGTGGTTCCCGCGACGATGAGGGTATTGCCGAAGCTGAATTCATTGATCGGAATGCCGTATCCGACCATCGCGACGCCGAGCATCACGGCAATGGCGCCGACGACGTACAACACCACCGACATGAGCGTCACGACCCCCTCTTGCACCCGCCGGATTCATCGCCCGGCACGAGCCGACCGGGTAACTTCTTATGCTGCCGAGAGGATTTTCCCTTCTCCGGTGAGTCTCCGCAACTGGTAAAGTTAAGAAATCGGCACCGGCTGTGAACTTGATTAACGCCGGCCGGGCCGGCGCAGTTGCGGCAACCGCTCTGACGGTTGGCAAAAAGCGCCTAAACAACCTCATTTCCCGGCGAAACCTGCGACAATCATGCTCGCAAGACGTTGCCCCCGCCCGCGCCAGCGCCTAATTACCTAAGTGAGGAACCCGCCCGGGACGTTCCGGTTTCAACAGAAACTGGCCATTCCAACCTGATCGTTTGTGGATCGAGGAGGATCAAAATGTCGTTCAAATTGCCGGACCTGCCCTATGCCCACGACGCGCTGGCGCCTTACATGTCGCGCGAAACGCTCGAATTCCATCATGACAAGCACCACAAGGCCTATGTCGACAACGGCAACAAGCTGTTGGAAGGCTCGGGGCTTGAAGGCAAGTCGCTCGAAGAGATCGTCAAAGGCTCCTTCGGCAAGAATGCCGGCCTCTTCAACAATGCCGGCCAGCATTTCAATCACATGCATTTCTGGAAATGGATGAAGCCGAACGGCGGCGGCGACAAAATCCCGGGCAAGCTCAAGGCTGCGATCGACAAGGACCTCGGCGGCGTCGACAAGATGAAGACGGACTTTGCGCAAGCCGGCGCCACCCAATTCGGCTCCGGCTGGTGCTGGATCGCGGTGCAGAACGGCAAGCTCGCGGTCACCAAGACGGCAAACGGCGAAAACCCGCTGGTGCACGGCGGCACGCCGATCCTCGGCTGCGACGTGTGGGAACACTCCTACTACATCGACTATCGCAACCGGCGCCCGGATTATTTGAAGGCCTTCCTCGATCACCTGGTGAACTGGGACTACGTCGAGGAGCTATTCTCGGCGGCGAGCAAGTAACGGGGTTCGCGGGCGTCGCGATGACGCCCTAGCGCGCCCCGCGCGATACGCAACGCACGCGATCGGCGATCATCGTCGCCGAGCGGCGGCGGGGCTAACCGTTCTTCTGTTTGAGTTTGCCGTTATCGCGGGCGCGCGTGACCGGCGCCCGTCGTTGCGCTGCGCCGCGGCAACCGCTCGGGCAGATATTTTGCCAGCACGCTCGGATCCAATGTGGCGAGGGTGGCATCCGGCAGCCGATTCCACGTTTCATTTTGCCCGAGCAAGGGGATGCCGAGATAGCCGCGCAGCGTCAGCGTCTGGCCGTCCGCGCTCAGGCTCATCATGGCGTTGTAGATATTGCCGTCGCGCGGATCGAGAATGTGGCCGTCCTGGTAGCTCAGTCCGTTTCGCTTCATGCCGCGGATGAATGACAGGCCCAGCAAGGGCGCGTTGCGCCGGTCATCAGCGCAGCGGCTGCAGACCGGGTTCGGCGCGTCGCCGGGCCGCGGGAACAACCGGGCGATCGCGCCTTCATAAGTTCCGTCCTGATTTTTGACGAACAAAAACCAACCGACCGTTTGTCCGGCTTCGCTGCGCTTCTCCCACAGGCCGACGACACTGGGCTGCGATGAATTATGCGGCGTGCCTGGCGCTGCGTAATAAGGCTGTCTTATTTGGGCGTGAGCCGCAGGTCCGCCAAACGGCAACAGCGCCGCCACAACCAGAACCGCAAATTGTACTCTCATGACGCACCCCACGGATTGCCGTCGAGCTTTTCTCACTCGCCTGAAAATATGGCCGTTTCGCGGACCATTGAAGGAACTTTGGTGCAATTGAGCGCGTCAGCGCAAGTAATGGCGGCCGCGGCCGCCGGCGCGGCTAAATCAAGCGTGCGCAAATTGCCAATAGAGCTCGCGCGCTTTGCGATACAGCGGACCCGGCTGCAGCGAGCGCTCGTCGATGCGGGTGATCGGCAACACCTTTGAGGCGTTGCCCGATGCGAAAATCTCGTCGGCGGCCTGGAAGTCTTCATAACGCAGCACGGCCTCGACCACGGTGACGCCGGCCTCGCGCATGAGGCCGATCAGGCGCCTGCGCGTGATGCCGGCGAGAAAGGTGCCGTTGGCAATCGGCGTGAAGACGGCGCCGTCCTTGGCGAGGAACACGTTGGAATTCGCCAGCTCCGCAATATTGCCGGTCACGTCGCGCACCAGGCAATTGTCAAAGCCGCGCGATTTGGCCTCGAACATCGCGCGCGCGTTGTTGGGATAAAGGCATCCGGCCTTGGCATCGACCGGCGCGGTATCCTGCGTCGGCCGGCGGAACGGCGACAGCGTCACCGAAAACCCTTCCGGCTTGCGCATCGGCGCGTCCCACAGGCTGAGCGCAAAGCGCGTCGAATCCGGATCGGGCGGCAGCGCCATAAGGCTAGCGCGCTCGGCCCAATACATCGGCCGGATATAAAGCGTCGTGCCGGAGTCGAATTTCGCCATGCCCTCGCGCGCCAGCCCCATCCATTCGTCCACCGACACGCTGGGCTTGAGAAACATTGTCTTGGCCGAGGCGTTGACGCGCGCGCAATGCAAATCGAGGTCGGGCGCGACGCCCTCGAACATGCGCGCGCCGTCGAACACCGAGGAACCCAGCCAAATGGAATGCGTGCGCGCGCCCCACAGCGGCACATTGCCCTCGTGCCATTGACCCTCGAAAAAGGTCCAGGTCGTGGACCAGTCTTGATTTGCGGCCATTTTCGTCTTCTCCGGGGTACTTCCTTTACGCGCCGCGCCGTGCTTTGCAAGCGCCTGCCAGCCGCCGACCGGGAGGATTTTGCATGTCATCCATCTTCGTTTTCGATGCCTATGGCACCTTGTTCAACGTGCACGCCGCGATTGCGCGCTTTCGCGAGGAGGCCGGGCCCGACGCCGAGCGCATGTCGGAAATCTGGCGCACCAAGCAGCTCGAATACACCTGGACGCTGACGCTCACCGGCCATTACGCGGATTTCTGGACGCTGACCGAGCGCGCGCTCGACTTTTCGCTGGCGCGGGTGCCCTCGGTGCCGAAGGCGCTTAAGCCTAAGCTGCTCGAAGCCTATTTCCAGCTCGACGCCTTTCCCGATGCGCGCGCCGCCTTGCGTGCGCTCAAGCAAAGCGGCAAGAAGACCGGCATCCTCTCCAACGGTTCGCCCAACATGCTCAAAGGCGCGGTCGATGCCGCCGGCATCGGCGCCGATCTCGACGCCGTGCTGTCGGTCGACGTGCTGAAAATGTTCAAGCCGCGGCCGCAGGTCTACGCATTGGTCACCGATCACTACAAATGCGCGCCGGGCGAGGTGACCTTCGTGTCGTCGAACCGCTGGGACGTGATGGCGGGAACCTCGGCCGGCTTCCGCGGCATCTGGGTCAACCGCGGCAAGATGCCGGATGAATATCTCGATTTTCCGCCCAAACAGACGTTGAGCGATTTGAACGGCTTGGCCGGTTTAAAAGCCTGACGGCGGGACTGGCGCGCCTTCGCATAACGCCTATATGCGCGAGACCTCCGCGCCGGCCATCCTCATGCCCCCCATCATCTCCATCAATAATCTCTGCAAGACCTACGCCTCCGGCTTTCAGGCGCTGAAAGGCATCAACCTGGATATTCACCGCGGCGAGATTTTCGCGCTGCTCGGACCGAACGGCGCCGGCAAGACCACGCTGATCGGCATCGTCTGCGGCATCGTCAATCCGAGCGAAGGCGTGGTCACGGTCGATAACCACGACATCATCCGCGACTACCGCGCGGCGCGCTCGCAGATCGGGCTGGTGCCGCAGGAAATCATGATGGCGCCGTTCGAGACGGTCTGGGCGGGGGTCACGATGTCGCGCGGGCTGTTCAACAAGCCGAGGAACCCGGCCTATCTGGAAAAGGTGCTCAAGGACCTGTCGCTGTGGGACAAGCGCCATTCCAAAATCGTGGAATTGTCCGGCGGCATGAAGCGGCGCGTGCTGATCGCCAAGGCGCTCAGCCACGAACCGCAAATTCTCTTCCTCGATGAGCCGACGGCGGGCGTCGATGTCGAGCTGCGCAAGGACATGTGGCAGGTGGTGCGCGATCTGCGCGCCTCCGGCGTCACCATCATCCTCACCACGCATTACATCGAGGAAGCCGAGGAGATGGCCGACCGCGTCGGCGTCATCAATAAAGGCGAGATGATCCTGGTCGAGAAGAAGGCCGAGCTGATGCGCAAGCTCGGCAAGAAGCGCCTCGTCCTGCAGGTCGTTGAGCGGCTCGGCGCCGTTCCGCCCGCCCTCTCCGCCTTCAATCTCGCGATCGGCGGCGACGGCCATGAACTGATCTACGACTACGACACGCGCGCCGAACGCACCGGCGTCGCCACGCTGCTCGGCGAGCTGAGCAAGGCCGGCGTGCGCATCCGCGACCTGCACACCAACCAATCCTCGCTCGAGGAGATTTTCGTCGGCCTCGTCAACGAACCGCAGGGTGCGATATGAACCTGCGCGCCGTCGCCGCGATCTACAAGACCGAGATGATGCGCACCGGCCGCACGCTGGCGCAAAGCATCGTGTCCCCCGTCATCTCGACCGCGCTGTATTTCGTCGTTTTCGGCGCGGCGATCGGCTCGCGCATTTCGCAGATCGAAGGCGTGGACTATGGCTCGTTCATCGTGCCGGGGCTGATCATGCTGACGCTGCTGACGCAGAGCGTGATGAACGCCTCGTTCGGCATCTATTTCCCTCGCTTCGTCGGCACCATCTACGAGCTGTTGTCGGCGCCGGTCTCCTTCCTCGAAATCACGCTCGGCTTCGTCGGCGCGGCGGCGACCAAGTCCATCATCCTCGGGCTGATCATTCTCGCCACGTCGTTTTTGTTCGTGCCGCTTCACATCGCGCATCCGCTCTGGATGATCGCTTTCATGGTGCTGACGGCGGCGACCTTCAGCCTGCTCGGCTTCATCATCGGCATCTGGGCCGAAGGCTTCGAGCAGTTGCAGATCGTTCCCTTGCTGATTATCACACCGCTGACGTTCCTTGGCGGCACCTTCTATTCGATCAGCGTGCTGCCGCCGGTCTGGCAGAAAGTCACGCTGTTTAATCCGGTGGTCTATCTGATCAGCGGCTTCCGCTGGAGCTTTTTCGATATCGCCGATGTCGGCCACGAGATCAGCGTGGCCATGACGCTCTTTTTCCTCGGAATTTGCCTCACCACGGTCTGGTGGATGTTCAGGACCGGCTACAAGCTGAAGAAGTAGCCGCTCAAATTTTTGTGGCCGTGAATAATGCGGTCGCGGCCGGGGTATGCTCGGGTCAGGGGGCGCTTGAGCCCCAGCAACCGGGAGGCCGCCCATGTCGCCGCTATCGAAGACTTTCGCGAGTTTCGCCGCCATCGCCGCATTTTCGTCGCCGGCCGGTGCGCAGGGTGTCCTCACGCAAAAGAATATTTCGCTGGCCATGGCGCAGACCATCGCCAATGGCGCGCTGGCGCAATGCCAGAGCATGGGCTTCAAAGTGTCCGTGACGGTGCTCGACCGCGAGGGCCTCGTGGTGGTTAGTTTGCGCGGTGACGGCGCCGGCCTGCACACGCCCGAGGGTGCCGACCGCAAGGCCTATACGGCGCGGACCTACCGCTCGCCGTCGGCCAATTTCGCCAAACGCGTGCAGACCGATGCCGCCTACGCACCGGCGATGCAATATAGCCGCGTGCTGGCCCTTGGCGGCGGCCTTCCGATCAAGGTCGGCGACGAGGTGATCGGCGCGGTCGGCGTCTCGGGCTCGCCCGGCAAGGACGATGTCTGCTCGCAAGCCGGCATCGACAAGGTGGCGGATCAGCTCAAGTAAGCCAGCCGCTAGCCGCCAAACTTGTAGTTCACGCCGAACTTGATGAGGTCGAACGTGCGGGTCAGGTGAAAGCTGTTCGTGCTGACGCCGTTGCTTGTGACGACGTGCTCATTGGTCGGGAAATCGAGGAACGTGTATTCAAGTCTGACCGACCAGTGCGGATCGACGGCGAACTCGCCGCCTGCACTGGCGGTCCAGCCCCAGGTACTATTGCTGCCCGTACACGGCGTGCCGACGCAGATCGGCACCGTGACGGAGAGTTGCTTGAAGTCTTCGCTCATCCAGGCAGCGCCGCCCTTTACGTAGAAGAGCAGGCGGTCGCGGGCATAACCGAAACGCCCGGTGAATGTTGCCAGGGAGTCAGGCAAGCCTTCGGCGTTCAGGATGCCCGAGGGCGTAACGGCGTTGGAGCTGCCTTTAATGTCGGACCAGGTGTAGTCGCCTTCCAGGCCCAGTACCCAGGTGCCGAACTGCCAATTGTAGCCGAGCTGGCCGCCGCCCAGGATTCCGCGCGGGCGCGGCGGATTTACGACCTTGGTGCCGAACGCATCTTCGGTGATGTCGGGAAACGCCCAGCCATATCCGAAATGACCGCCGACATAGAAGCCGGACCAGTTCCAGACCGGGGCGATCGGCGCAACCGTGGCCTTCACCGGCATATCCGCGGCTAGACCGGCACCACCCCAAACCATCGCAGCAAATACAAGAACCCCTGACGCAAACCTCTTCATGACCGGCTACCCCCCAAACGCAACCGACAACCACCCCAACGGCGAGGGTAACAATTTGTCCGCGAGCCGGATAGGCCCGATTCAGTTTATTGCGCCGCCAGCGCGTCCAGTATCCGCGCCCACGAGCGGATGCCTTTGTGGAAGCATTTGAGGTCGAATTTCTCGTTCGGCGAATGCACGCGGTCGTCGTCGAGCGCGAAGCCGACAAGCAGTGAATCCATCCCCAGCACATGCTTGAAATCGGCGACGATGGGGATCGAGCCGCCGGCGCCGACGGTCACCGCCTTATGACCCCACTCCTGCGCCAAGACGCCGCGCGCCTTGGTCAGCGCCGGATTGTCGAACGACAATTGCAGCGGCGGCGCCAGGCCGAAATTGCCGAATTCCACCTTGCAGTCGGCCGGCACGCGCGCGCGCACAAAGGCGCGGAAGGCGTCGCGGACCTTCTCCGGGTCCTGCGCGCCGACCAGCCGGAAGGAAACCTTGGCGCTCGCCTCGCCGGGGATCACGGTCTTGGCGCCCTCCCCGGTATAGCCGCCGATGATGCCGTTGACCTCCGCCGTCGGCCGCGTGGTGGTCAACTCGATGAGCAGGCGGCCTTTTTCGCCGGCCGGCTCTTTGAGGCCGATCGGGCCGAGAAAGGATTCCGACGTCAGATCGAGCGCCGCCAGGTCCGCTTTGATGTCGGGCGGCAGGTCCTTCACGCCGTCATAGAAGCCGGGGATGGTGACGCGGCCGTTCTCGTCATGCAGGTCGGCGAGGATCTTCGCCAGCACGTGCAGGGGATTGCGCGCCGCCCCGCCGAACAGGCCGGAATGCAGGTCGCGGTCGGCGCAGATAACCTTGACGTCCTCATAGACCAGGCCGCGCAGCGAAGTGGTGATCGCCGGCGTCTGCGCGTCCCACATGGCGGTATCGCAGACCAGCGCCAAATCGAGCGTGAACTCCTTGGCATTATCGCGCACGAACTTGAACAGATTGCGCGAGCCGCATTCCTCTTCGCCCTCGATCATGGTGGTGATCGGCAGCGGCAGCTTTCCGGTGACCGCCTTGAAGGCGCGGCAGGCCTCGATGAAGGTCATGGCCTGGCCTTTGTCGTCACAGGCGCCGCGGGCGACGATGATCTTGCGCCCGCCGGGGAGCGTTTCGATGCGCGGCTCAAATGGCGGCGTTTTCCATTGGCTCAGCGGGTCGACCGGCTGCACGTCGTAGTGCCCGTAAAACAGCACGCGCGGGCCGGAAACGCCGTTGGTTTTGCCCACGACCACCGGGTGGCCCTCGGTCGGCCGCACCTCGGTGGCAAAACCGATGCTGCGCAGGTCGGCGGCGACGTGTTCGGCGGCGGCGCGGCACTGTTCCTTGAAGGCCGGATCGGTGGAAATGGAGGCAATGCGCAAGAGCGCAAACAAACGCTCGACGCTTTGGTCGATATCCTGGTCGATGCGGCTCAAGACCGCGTCGAGGGTGCTCATCATGGGCTCCTTTCCGGCAGGGCGTCCAAGCTAGCAATGCCGACATAGGCTGAAAAGCGCCGCTTTGTATTTGACGAGCCGCCAATAGCGGGAAATTGCAAGGTGAAATGGCGCCGTTATTTCAACTCAAGTGGTTTTTCGGCAATTTATCCAGGTTATCGCAGCATAAGCGGAAGGCGCTGTTGCATTCGACGCAAACTTTCGCGGCGAGAAAAACATCATCCATGCCGCCAACCGATCCCAAAACCTTCGGGCAAGTGTGTCGCGCAAGCAACTATGCGGGGCTCGCCGCTCTCCCCGTTGGACATTTTGCTTGACAGGCGGCCGCCTGAATGAGGGCGTAACATCCCGATAACTGGCGGAAGATCAAGCATCTAGCTTGTCATCGCGGCCATGGGCGTTCAATATGGCGGCTAACCCGCCGTCAGTGCGGGGGTGGCGTGAGGGGTCATGGATGAACTGGTCGCGCGTCTCGTCGCTAACGTCGGCGTCGATCGCGCCGCCGCGGAAAAAGCGGTCGGCATTATCTTCGAATTTCTCTGCAAGGAAGGGCCGGCCGACAAGGTCCAGGCTTTGCTCGACCGTCTTCCAGGGGCGCAAGCGCTAATGCAGGCACAACAGGGCAACGATGCCGCCGGCGGCGGCATGCTGGCCATGGGCGGCATCATGGGCGCCGGCACCAAGATGATGGCGGCGGGGCTGAGCATGGGTCAGGTGCAAGGCGTGACCCGTGAAGTGATCGCCTATGCCCGCGAAACCGTCGGAGAAGAGGCGATCGGCGAGGTTGTCGCCGCAATTCCGGGTTTGAGTCAGTTCGTTTGATCGATCGGTTCGACGCAAGACGACGGCGAGGAGGCACGGATGTCCTACCCCATCACCGACATTGACGGAATCGACGGCGAGGTTGCCGCGATCCTGAAGTCGGTGAGGATCCGTTCGACCGGGCGCCTGTTGGAAGCCGCGCGCACCGTCAAAGGCCGCAAGGACCTCGCGATCAAGACCGGTTTCGAAGAAAAGCAACTGTTGTCCTGGGCCAATGACGCCGACCGCATGCGCGTCAAAGGCATCCGCAAGGAATATTCCGAACTGCTGCAAGCCGCTGGGGTGGATACCGTGAAGGAACTCAAGTACCGCAACCCGGCCAATCTGGCCAAGTCGATGGCCGAGGCCAACAAGAAGCGCAAGCTGGTGCGGCAGTTGCCGTCTGAGAAGGTCGTGAAGCGCTGGATCGAGCACGCCAAAAAGCTGCAGCTGAAGATCACCTATTGACGCGGTAAGCCGCCGCTCTTCTTAAAGCCCGCTACGCTCTCCCTGGCGCCGACCCGGTCCCTGCTTGACAGTCCACAGGCGCCCGCGCAAAGCCATCGCCATGGGTGTCGCCAGAACGCTCGAAAACGCAGCCATTCAGCCGCAAAACTCAGCGCCCGACGCACTTTCGGCGCTGCTCGGCCGCGGCCGGCCGCTGGTCATGGGCATTCTGAATGTGACTCCCGATTCATTTTCTGACGGCGGCCAGTTTCTCGACCCTGGCGCGGCCATTGCCCATGCGGCCGAGATGGTGCGCGAGGGCGCCGATCTCCTCGACATCGGCGCGGAATCGACGCGCCCCTATGGCGGCGCAACACCGGTCTCGGCCGACGAGGAACGCGCCCGCCTCGCTGACGTCCTGCCGGCGGTGGTTGCGCTTGGCCGGCCGGTGTCGATCGACACCATCAAGGCGCCGATCGCCGCCTGGGCGCTCGATTGCGGCGCAACGATCGTCAACGATGTCTGGGGCCTGCAACGCGATCCCGGCATGGCGCCGCTGGTGGCGGAGCGCGGTGTGCCGGTGATCGTGATGCACAATCGCGAACGCGCCGATCCGGCGATCGACATCGTCGCCGACGTCGATGCCTTTTTTACCCGTTCGCTCGCCATCGCCGAACGTGCCGGCATCGCACGGGATAAAATCGTGCTCGATCCCGGCATCGGCTTCGGCAAGACGCCGGAGCAAAGCATTATCTGCCTGGCGCGACTGGCCGACTTCAAGCGCTTCGGGCTGCCGCTTCTGGTCGGGGCCTCGCGCAAACGCTTTATCAATTCGGTGACACCCTCGCCGCCCGACGACCGCATCGGCGGCTCGATCGCCAGCCATCTGCTGGCGATCAAGGACGGTGCGGCCATCATCCGCGTCCACGACGTCAAGGAAACGGTGCAGGCCCTGCGCGTCGCCGCTGCGATCGAGGCGGCGCGATGAGCGACGGCATTTTCATCCGCGGTCTGTCGCTGCACGCCTATCACGGCGTCATGGCCTACGAGGCCAAGGTCGGTCAGACCTTCACCATCGACCTCGAGCTCGACATCGACCTCACCGCCGCCGCGCGCTCCGACAAGGTGGCGGACACCGTCTCCTACGACAAGGTCGTCGATTGCGCCTCGCAGGCCTTCTGCGCGCAGCGCTTCCGCTTGATCGAGGCCGCCGCCGGGCGCGTCGCCGATGCGCTGCTTGCCGCCTTCCCGCGGCTGCGCAAGGTCAAGGTGACGATCCACAAACCGCACGCCCCGATCGCGGCGACGTTCAGCGATGTCGGCGTGGCGCTGGAGCGCGCCCGGTCTGCTTCCAAATCATGACCGAGGCTTTGCTTGCGCTCGGCGGCAATGTCGGCGACAGCCGCGCCATTCTCGATCGTGCGGTCAAGCTATTATGCGAAGGCGACGACATGCGGTTGACCGCGCGCTCGTCCGACTACCGCACGCCGCCTTGGGGGTTCGTATATCAGCCGCCGTTCATCAACTTGTGCATCGCGGTCGAGACGCGGCTTTCGCCGCGCGAGCTGTTGGCGCGCGCGCAAGCCGTCGAATTGAAGCTCGGCCGCGACCGCGCGCATGAAAAGCGCTGGGGACCGCGCACAGCCGATATCGACATCATCGCCTATGACCATCTCACGCTCGACGAATTGGGTCTGATCCTGCCGCATCCGCGCCTGTTCGAGCGCGCCTTCGTGCTGCTGCCGCTAGCCGAAATCGTGCCCGACCGCTTGATTGCCGGGCGCAAAATCAGCGAAGCCGCCGCCGCCATCGACGCTTCGGGGATCGCGCGCTTACCGCCGCCGGCGGGCACATAAATTGCTTCAACCGCAATAGCGCGCGCATCCCGACTGTGCCAATTTCGAGCCAATGAGCGATCAACTTCCCCTCGCCGCCGAATTTCCGCCGACCAGCGAAGCCGACTGGCGCAAGCTGGTCGACGCCGCGCTGAAAGGCGCCGATTTCGACAAGCGCCTGGTGAGCCGGACCTATGACGGCTTGCGCGTCGAGCCGCTTTATCCGCGTGCGGCCAATGTCGCCGCCATTGCCGGACGCCCGGCGGCGCCCTGGCAGGTGATCGTGCGCGCCGATCATCCGGCGCCGAAAACCGCTAACGCCGAAGCCCTGCACGAATTGGAAAACGGCGCGACCGGTTTGGCGCTGGTATTCGCCGGCGCGCCAGCCGCGCGCGGCTTCGGTGTCGCCGTCAATACGATCGACGATCTCGAGCGAACGCTCGCCGGCGTGATGATCGACATGATTCCGCTGCGGCTGGAGACCGCGCCGTTTGCCGGCCGTCCGATCGCGACGCTGATGAGCGGCCTTGTCGCGCGGCGAAAGCTCGATCCGGCGGCGTTGACCGTCGATTTTGGGCTCGATCCCATCGGCGACATGGCGCGCACCGGGAGCGCCATCCTGCCGTGGGCCGAATTGTCGCAACGCGCCGGCGCCACCGCGAAGGACCTGCGCGCGCAAGGCTTCGGCAAGGCGCATTTGCTGCGCGCGGACGGCCGCGCCGTGCACGATGCCGGCGGCAGCGAGGCCCAGGAGCTTGCCTTCGTGATTGCGGTGGGCGTCGCCTATCTGCGTCTGCTGGAGGCTGCCGGCTTTGCGCTTGAGGAAGCGCGCCGATCCTTAAGTTTCCTGGTGGCGACCGGCCCCGACCAGTTCGTCACCATTGCCAAGCACCGGGCGCTGCGGAAATTGTGGGCGCGCGTGGAACAAGCGTGCGGATTGACACCGCAGCCGGCTTTTGTCTCTGCGGAAACCGCCTGGCGCATGATGACGCGGCACGACCCTTACGTGAACATGCTGCGCACGACCATGGCGGTCGTTGCCGCCGGCGTCGGCGGCGTCGATGCGGTTTGCGCGCTGCCGTTCACGCTTGCCATCGGCTTGCCCGACCGCTTCGCGCGCCGCGTCGCGCGCAACATGCAATTGATCCTGCTGGACGAGTCCAACCTCTATCGCGTCGCCGATCCGGCCGCCGGCTCCGGCGGCATCGAGGCCTTGACCGGCGAACTCGTACAGGCGGCGTGGAAAATGTTTCAGGAGATCGAAGCCGTCGGCGGCGCGGCCGCCGCTATCGAAAAAGGCATCGTGCAGAAGACGGTCGCGGCCACCCGCGCGGCGCGGCAAGCCAACATCGCGCGCCGCAAGGACGCGCTCACCGGCACCAGCGATTATCCAAATTTGAGCGAAACGCCGGTCGCCGTGCTCGACGTGGCGCGCGTCACTGTGCCGCCGCTGCCGGCAGCGGTCACTTTCGAAGCGCTACCGTCATCGCGCGTCTCGGAGCCGTTCGAACGCTTGCGCGATAAATCCGATCAGATCCTTGCCAAGACCGGCGCGCGGCCGCAGGCGTTCCTCGCTAATCTCGGCCGGCTGTCGGACTTCACCGCGCGCGCGATGTTTGCGAAGAATTTCTACGAGGCCGGCGGCATCGAGGCGGTGAGCCATGACGGCTTCAAAACGCTCGCCGATATGGTCGCCGCCTTCAAGGCATCGGGCGCCAAGCTCGCCTGCCTGTGCTCGTCCGACAAAGTCTACGAACAGGAAGCGGCGCAGGCCGCCAAGGCGCTGACCGCTGCCGGCGCCATTGTGCATCTTGCAGGCCGGCCGGGAGACAATGAAAGAAACTGGCGGCAGGCCGGCGTGGAAGCCTTCATATATACGGGCTGTGACGTGCTTTCGACCTTGCAAACATGCCATGATATTCTGAGCAGCAAATGAGTCAGGTCCCGAACTTCGCGAAGGTCGAGTTCGCCGATGCCGCTATGCCGTCCGGCGATAGCGCAGGGTCCGCGTGGACGACACCGGAAGGCATTGCGGTGAAGCCTTCCTACGGCGAGGCCGATCTCGCCGGCCTCGATTTCCTCGACACTTATCCGGGTAAACCGCCGTTCCTGCGCGGGCCCTACCCCGCGATGTACGCGGCGCAGCCCTGGACCATCCGCCAATATGCCGGCTTCTCCACGGCAGAGGATTCCAACGCCTTCTATCGGCGCAATCTTGCCGCCGGGCAGAAGGGCCTGTCGATTGCCTTCGATCTCGCCACCCATCGCGGCTACGACAGCGACCACCCGCGTGTCGCCGGCGACGTCGGCATGGCGGGCGTCGCCATCAACTCGATCTACGACATGCGCACGCTGTTCTCCGGAATCCCGCTCGATCAGATGAGCGTGTCGATGACCATGAACGGCGCGGTGCTCCCCGTTCTCGCGCTCTATATCGTGGCGGCGGAAGAGCAAGGCGTGCCGCACGAAAAATTGTCCGGCACCATCCAGAACGACATCCTCAAAGAATTCATGGTGCGCAACACCTATATCTATCCGCCGGCGCCAAGTCTGCGCATTATCTCCGACATCTTCGCCTACACCTCCGCCGAGATGCCGAAGTTCAATTCGATTTCGGTTTCCGGCTATCACATGCAGGAGGCCGGCGCGACGCAGGATTTGGAGCTCGCCTATACGCTCGCCGACGGCGTCGAATATGTGCGCGCCGGCTTGAAAGCGGGCCTCACCATCGATCAGTTCGCGCCGCGCGTATCTTTCTTCTGGGCGATCGGCATGAATTATTTCATGGAGATCGCCAAGCTGCGCGCCGCCCGCATGATCTGGGCGAAGCTGATGAAGCCGTTCGCGCCTCAGGACGCGCGCTCGCTGTCCCTGCGCACGCACTCGCAAACCTCGGGCTGGTCGCTGGCGGCGCAGGACGTCTTCAACAACGTCGCGCGCACCATGATCGAGGCGATGGCGGCAACCCAAGGCCAGACCCAGTCGCTGCACACCAACGCGCTGGACGAGGCGCTGGCGCTGCCGACCGATTTTTCCGCCCGCATTGCCCGCAACACCCAGATCGTGCTGCAGCAGGAAGGCGGCGCCAAGCGCATCGTCGATCCCTGGGGCGGCTCTTATTACGTCGAGCGGCTCACCTACGAACTGGCGAAGAAGGCCTGGGGCCATATCGAGGAGGTCGAAGCGCTCGGCGGCATGACCAAAGCGATCGAGGCCGGTATCCCCAAGCTGCGCATCGAGGAAGCCGCCGCCAAGACACAGGCGCGCATCGATGCCGGCTTACAGTCGGTGATCGGCGTCAACAAATATCAGCCGGCCGACGAAGCGCCGATCGACGTGCTCAAGGTCGATAATTCCGCCGTCATGGCGATGCAACTCGACAAGCTCAAGCGCCTGAAAGCCGAGCGCGACCCGGCGGCGCTGAAGGAAGCGCTCGATGCGCTGACCCGCGCCGCCGACCGCGGCAACGGCAACCTGTTGGCGCTTGCCGTCGATGCCGCCCGGGCCAAGGCCACCGTCGGGGAGATTTCATCGGCGCTGGAAAAGGTGTATGGCCGCCACATGGCCTCGATCAAAGCGATCACCGGCGTCTACAAGCGGGAGGTCGGCAAAGGAGGTAAGATGACCGGCGCCGTCGAACAAGTGCGCGAAGCGGTCGAAGCCTTCGAGGCGGCGGAAGGCCGCCGCCCGCGTCTGCTGGTGGCCAAGATCGGCCAGGACGGCCACGACCGCGGCCAGAAGGTGATCGCTTCTGCGTTCGCGGATCTCGGCTTCGACGTCGATATCGGCCCGCTGTTTGCGACGCCTCAAGAAGCCGCGCGCCAGGCCGTTGAAAACGACGTGCATATTCTCGGCGTCTCGTCATTGGCCGCCGCGCATCTGACGCTGGTCCCGGAATTAAAAGCCGCGCTCGCCGCCCAAGGCCGCGACGACATCATGATCGTGGTCGGCGGCGTGGTGCCGCCGCAGGATTACGAGGCGCTGATGCAGGCCGGCTGCGAGGCGATCTTCCCGCCCGGCACCGTGATCGCCGACGCCGCCGAGAAGCTGCTGAAGACGCTCAGCAAGCGCCTCGGCCACGACAAAGAGGCGGCCGAGTGAAGGTTTTTAGCGGCTAATTGTGATATAGTTGCCCGTATGACTTTAAAAACCGCCCTGAGCCGCGACCAGATCATCGCCAGCCTGCGCGGGCTTGAGCCCGCATTGCGCAAGCGTGGCGTGACCAGCCTCGCCATCTTCGGATCGCGTTCGCGCGGCGATGCGCGGCAAGACAGCGATTTGGATGTACTTGTGGAGGTCGAATCCGCAACGGATTTTTCGCTGTCCGATCTCTTCGGCGTGCAGCATGTCATTCAAGACGCCGTCGGGCTCGAAACGCAAGCCACGCTGCGAAGCGATCTCGATCAACGAATTACCGAGCGGATTGCGGATGATCTAGTCAAGGTATTCTGACGGTGCCCCCGACTCTCGGTGATCGGCTCATTCACATCCTCGACGCCATTGAAAATATTCGCGTGCTGTTTGCATCCAAGGACATCGAGGCGATCAAGCAAGAACTACCCCTGCGCCTCGCTTTGGAGCGACTATTTGAGATCATATGCGAGGCTTCCCGTCACATCCCCGACACGATCAAGGCAAAGGAAACCGAGATCGGCTGGCAAAGAATGACCGATCTTGGAAATTTGCTGCGACACGCCTATCACCGTGTCGATATTGCGCGCCTCGCCAAGATTGCAACGACCGATCTGCCACCGCTAAAAGCCTTTGTCGAACGCACCCTCCGCGAGGAGGCGAAACGGTGAAGCCATTGAATTTGTCGATCGTCGCAATCCGCATTGGACTGGTTACGTTTTGTGTATTGTCGCTGTCCGCCTGTATCGACTCCTCCGGCCCGATCCTGACCGACGCGCGACCGCTCCTCGGACCGAAACTAAGGCTGCAGCTTTATACCCTGCACAAGGGGCTCGCCAGCGAGCCCGAACAGGCGGCCTTCGCCTGGGACGGCAAGCTCTACGTCCATGCCGGCGGCGGCATGAACGAGTTCAGCGCCTTCTCCGTGCATGCCTTCGAGAACGGCGATTACATCGTGCAGGACGTTCCCACCAAGCGCCCGCACATCAACGAATACGGACTGATGCGCAAACTCGCCGACGGCGTCTACCTGGTGCGAGCGATCGACGAGGATGATGCCGATGCGCCAACGCGCGCGGCCGCCTGCGGCAAGGGCGACAAGGCCGATCCGGCGTCGTGCCGGATCACGACGCGCGCGCAATTGTTCGCCTTCGCCCGCGCCACCGCCGCCAAGCGCTACGAGGATGGCGGGCTGGTGATCCGGCTGGAAGACGACGCCACGCCGGCGGTCAAGCGCTAGCGCCGATGGCTTCGCGCCCACAACCGAGCGCCGACCTTGCCCGCGGCATCCGCTCAGGCGACCGCGCGACTTTGGCCAAGGCCATCACGCTGATCGAGTCAAAGCGCGCCGACCACCGCAAAGCCGCGCATCTGTTGGTGCAGGAGCTGCTGCCGGCGACCGGCAAGGCGGTGCGGCTTGGCATCACCGGCGCGCCCGGCGCCGGCAAGTCCACCACCATCGACGCCCTCGGCACTTATCTCACCGGCGCCGGCCACAAGGTGGCCGTGCTGGCGGTCGATCCGTCCTCGACGCGCACCGGCGGCTCGATCTTGGGCGACAAGACGCGGATGGCGCGGCTCGCCAGCGACGCCAGCGCCTTCGTGCGCCCCTCGCCCGCCTCCGGCACGCTCGGCGGCGTCGCCGCCAAGACGCGCGAGACCATGCTGACCTGCGAAGCCGCCGGCTACGACGTGATCATGGTGGAGACCGTCGGCATCGGCCAGTCGGAGACGGCGGTCGCCGACATGACCGATTTCTTTCTGGTGCTGATGCTGCCCGGCGCCGGCGATGAATTACAGGGCCTCAAGAAGGGCATCGTCGAACTCGCCGATATGATCGCGGTCAACAAGGCCGACGGCGACAATATGGCGCGCGCGCGCATCGCCGCCGCCGAATACCGCGCCGCGCTCAACATTCTTCAACCGCAGTCGGAGACCTGGTCGCCGCCGGTCGTCACCTACTCCGCGCTCAGCGGCGACGGCGTCGGCGAATTGTGGGCGCAGGTTGTTACGCATAATGTGAAGATGTCGGCGTCGGGCGAACTGGCCGCGCGCCGGCGCGAGCAGCAGGTGAAATGGATGTGGACCATGCTGGAGGAGCGCCTCACCGCGCGGCTGCGCAGCGATCCGGCCGTGCGCGGCAAGCTCAAAGCCGCCGAAGCCGCCGTCGCCGCCGGCAAGCTGGCGCCGACTTTGGCTGTAGAAGAGATCGCGGCGTTGTTGGGGGTTTGATGCCCATCCCTCCCTTCGTCATTCCGAGACACCGCGAAGCGGTGGACCCGGAATCCATACTCCGCAGCGTCGGGATTATGGATTCCGGGTTCGCTCGCTTCGCGCGCGCCCCGGAATGACAAAAAGACCATGACCACCATCCTCCTCACCGGCTTCGGGCCGTTTCCCGGCGCGCCGTTCAATCCGACCGGGCCGCTGGTGGCGCGGTTGGCGAAGCTGCGTGGACCGACGCTAGCCGGCGTGACTGTCATTCCGCATATCTTCCCGACCAGTTACGCGGCGGTGGATCGTGAGCTGCCCGCGCTGCTGCGCAAACATAAGCCTGACGCCGTGCTGATGTTCGGCTTGGCAACGCGAATGCCGCATCTGCGCATCGAAACGCGCGCGCGCAACGCCTTCGCGCTCATCCCCGACGCGGCGGGCCTGGCGCCGCGACCCCGCGGCATCGCCGCCGCCGGACCGCCGATGCTCGCCCTTCCCGTTCCGGCGCGCCACCTGCTCGCCGCCGTGCGCGCGGCACGGGTGCCGGTCGCGCTGTCGCGCGACGCCGGTCGTTACCTCTGCAATTATCTCTGCTGGCGCGCGGCCGAAGCCGCCCGCCGTCCCAAGGGGCCGCGGCTTGCCGCTTTCGTGCACGTGCCGCTCGTCCCGCGCGGCCCCATGCCGCGCCTGACCGCGCAAAAGCACCGTTTGACGCTCGCCGATCTGCTGCGCGCCGGCGGCGCCATCCTGCGCGCCGCCGCCACGGCAGTACGCCGTTAACCTCCATAGGCGCAAAATACGCCTATGGATATCAACCGACGCTATCTCCTCGCCGCTACCGCCAGCACCGCCGCGCTCGCCCTGCCGGCGCGCGCCGCACCGCTGTCGAATGTCGGCCTCGACGCCGCGCATTTCGGCGTGCGCCCCGGCGCCGACAGCGATCAGAGCGGCGCGCTGCAGCGCGCGATCGATGAGGCCGCAAAGACCCGCGCGCCGCTAGTGCTGGCGCCCGGCATCTACCGCGCCGCCGATCTCAAGCTGCCGGCAGGAAGCCAGCTTTCCGGCGTGCGTGGCGGCACAAGGCTGATGCTCACGCAGGGCCTCTCGCTGCTCGCCGCGGAGCACGCCGACACTTTGACGCTGAGCGGCCTCGTCCTCGACGGCCGCAAGCACCCGGCGCAAGAAGGCCGCGGCCTGGTTCATTTCGTCGATACCAAAGCCATGCGTATCGTCGACTGCGAGATCACCGGCGCCGGTGCCAACGGCGTCACGCTGCTCGGCTGTACCGGCGAAGTCACGCACACGAAAATCACCGGCGCCGCCGACAACGCGCTGTTCTGCAACGATAGCGGCGGCATGCTCATCGCCTTCAACAGCATCGCCAAGTCGGGTAACGGCGGCATCCGCGTCTGGCAAAGCAGCAAGCGCCATGACGGCAGCCTGATCGCCGACAACACGATCGACGACACGAGCGCGCGCGCCGGCGGCGACGGGCAGAACGGCAACGCCATCAATGTCTTCCGCGCCGCCGACGTGATCGTGCGCGGCAACCACATCCGCAACGCCGCCTTCACCGCCGTCCGCGGCAATGCCGCCTCCAACATCCAGATCCTCGGCAACAACTGCGCCGGGCTCGACGAAGTCGCCATCTATTCGGAGTTCGACTTCGAAGGCGCGGTGATCGCCGACAACGTGATCGACGGCGCCGCCTTCGGCGTGTCGGTCACAAATTTCAAGGAAGGCGGGCGGCTCGCCGTGGTGAAGGGAAACCTGATCCGCAATCTCACCCAGCGGCGCCCGCAAGGCGGCCCCGATGCTGCCGGCGTCGGCATCGGCGTCGAAGCCGATACCGCGGTCACCGGCAACGTCATCGAAAATGCATACACCGCCGGCATCATCGCCGGCTGGGGACAATACCTGCGCGACGTCGCCATCAGCGGCAATGTGGTGCGCAAGAGCGGCATCGGCGTCGCGGTATCGGTGAGCCAAGGCGCCGGCACGGTGGTGATTTCCGGCAACATGTTCGCCGGCTCGCGGCGCGGCGCCATCATCGGCATGGACCTGCACAAAGCCGCGACCGGCGACCTCGCGCTCGCCGGCGCCGAGCGCTATCCGAACCTGCGCATCAGTGGCAACCAAGTGAGCTGACGGCCGCCTTGTTTCGGGCGGAAACGGCTCATACTTGTCGGCCATGCCGTCCCGCCGTCCCTCTCGCCGCAAGCTCATCATGCTCATTATTCTTGCCGTCTTTGTCCTGCCCATCCTGGCGCGCGCTGCGTTTTACGCCGCCGGCAACGATCCGCGCTCATGGCGCGACGCCGACTGGTCGAGCACCGGCCTGCTGCCGCAGGCGTCGCAAGACCAACAGGCGCGCGTCGTCGTGTTCACCGGCAAGGCCGGCGCCTGGAAGGGCGTGTTCGCGGTGCATAGTTGGGTGGTACTCAAGCGCGCCGGCGCCAAAGAGTGGACCCGCTACGACGTGGTCGGCTGGGGTTCGCCGGTGCGCGAGAACAACTGGCCGCCGGACGGCCGCTGGTACGGCAACATGCCGGCGGCAATCGCCGATATTTCCGGGCCGCAAGCGGAACGGCTGATCCCGAAGATCGAAAAGGCGGTCGCCGATTATAATTTCGCCCAGGCCGGCGATTATCGCGTCTGGCCGGGGCCCAACAGCAACAGCTTCACCGCCGCGGTGCTACGCGCTGTGCCGGAGCTGCATGTGGCGCTGCCGCCCAATGCCGTGGGCCGCGACTTCCGCGCCGGGCTTTACGCCGGCATGACCGACAGCCGCACCGGCATCGAGCTCAGTTTGTTCGGGCTCGCCGGCATCAAGATCGGCTGGGTCGAGGGCGTCGAGATCGACCTGCTCGGCCTGGTCGCGGGATTCGATCTGCGCCATCCCGGCCTCAAACTGCCCGGCTACGGCCACATCGGCGTGGAACCGCCGGTCACCACCGCGCTGGCGCGCTAGTTATTCTCCAATGCATTGAGCCACACTCCGCTCATTCCCGCGTAAGCGGGAATCCAGAGCCAAATCGCGAACAATATAAATTCCGCCCTGGGTCCCCGCTTTCGCGGGGACGAACGGAAGAAATCTCACGACCTTTTGTCCCAAAGTTACCGTGCGCGGGGTGACGCGGCAGCGCGGCGCATGGCAAGTATTAGATAGCCAAGCGAGGACACTCTTTCCGATGCGCGACATGCTGCCGCTGCTCGAACCGATCGCTTTTCCCGCGCTGCGCCGCGGCAGGCTCGACACGCTGCAGATCAATGTCGGCTATCGCTGCAACCAGTCCTGCTTCCACTGCCACGTCAATGCCGGGCCGAACCGCAGCGAAGAGATGAGCGGTGCGGTCGCCGACACGGTCCTTGAATTCGTCAAGCGCCGGCGCATCGCCACGCTCGACATCACCGGCGGCGCCCCCGAACTGAACGCGCATTTTCGCCGCCTGGTGCGCGGCGCCCGCGCGCTCGGCGTCAAGGTGATGGACCGCTGCAATCTCACCATTCTCGAGCAGCGCGGCCAGGAAGACCTCGCCGAATTCTTGAGCGCGCAGCAGGTCGAGGTGGTGGCCTCGATGCCCTGCTATCTGCAGGACAATGTCGAACGCCAGCGCGGCAAGGGCGTGTTCGACGGTTCGATCCGCGGCTTGAAGAAGCTCAACGCGCTTGGCTACGGGCGCGACCCGAGGCTGACGCTGAACCTCGTCTACAACCCGCAAGGGCCGGCGCTGCCGCCGTCGCAGGTTTCACTGGAAGCCGACTACAAACGCGTGCTCGGCGAGCGCTACGGCATCGTGTTCAACAAACTATTCGTGCTCGCCAACATGCCGATCCAGCGCTTCGGTTCGATGCTGGTGAGCAAAGGCGAGTTCGACGGTTATCTGCAGCTCTTGCAGGACGCGCATCTCAACGCCAACCTCGATGGCGTAATGTGCCGCAATCTGATCTCGGTTGACTGGCGCGGCTTTGTCTATGATTGCGACTTCAACCAGATGCTCGATCTGCCGCTGTCTCATGGCAAACGTGCGCGCGTGCAGCTCTCGGACCTGCTGGACGATGACGTCGCGGGAAATCCCATCCGCGTCGCCGGCCATTGCTATGGCTGCACCGCCGGGCAAGGCTCCAGCTGCGGCGGCGCGCTGAAAGAGGCGGCGGAATGAACGCCGGCGCGCCCCTGAAACTCTCGATCATCATGCCGGTGCTCGACGAGGCCGCCACTATCGAAGCGGCACTCATCGCCTTGGCGCCGCTGCGCGCCAATGGCGTCGAGATCGTCGTGGTCGACGGCGGCAGCCGCGACGGCACCGCCTGGCTCGCCCGCCCCCTCGCCGACCAGGTGATAACCGCGCCGGCCGGACGTGCATCGCAGATGAATGCCGGCGCTGCCATCGCCGGCGGCGACGTGTTGCTGTTCCTGCATGCCGACACGCAGCTGCCGCACGATGCCGACCGCCTGCTGCTCGACGCCCTTGCCCGCCATTCGCGCGCGGCCTGGGGCCGCTTCGACGTCCGCATTGACGGCGGCGGCCTGCTGCTGCTGGTGTCGTTGATGATGAACTTGCGCTCGCGCTCGACCGGCATCTGCACCGGCGACCAAGCCTTGTTCGTCACCCGCGAAGCCTTCGCCCGCGTAAACGGCTTTCCCGCGATCCCCTTGATGGAAGACGTCGCTTTATCGGCGCGGCTCAAGCGCGTGTCGCGTCCGCTCGCCTTGCGCGCGCGCGTCACCACCTCGGCGCGGCGTTGGCGCCTGCGCGGAACGCTGCGCACGGTGCTGTTGATGTGGCGGTTGCGGCTAGCCTATTTTTTCGGCGCTGACCCGGCCAAGCTCGCGCGCGCCTACGGTTACGCAGGGCGCTAGCGCAGCTACTGCATTTTTATCAGCATCAGCCCGGCGACGATCAGCAGCGCGGCGCCGAAGCGCACCGCGCGCAGCGGCTCTTTCAGCACGACCACGGCGATGACCGCGCCGAACAGCACGCTGGTCTCGCGCAACGTCGCCACAATGGCGATCGGCGCCAGCGTCATCGCCCAAAGGACCGTGCCGTAGGATAAGACCTGCAAGGCGCCACCGAAGAAGCCGCGCGCCCAATAGCGCCGCATCGCGGGGATTACATCGCGGCCATCGCGGTAGAGCGCGTAAGGCACCAACAGCAGCGCATTGCCGATCAGCAGCCAAAGCACATAGGACACCGGGTTGAGCGAGGCCCGCGCGCCGATGCCGTCGACCACCGAATAGGTGCAGATGGTGAGCGCGGTCAGCAGCGCAAAGCCGACGGCGCGGCGATCGACATTCGCCAAGTCGCGGCCGCCGCGCGCCGACAGCAGCAAGACGCCGGCGGCCAGCGCGACGATACCGGCCCAGCCGCTCAGGGTGAGTTTCTCGCCGACGATGAAGGTGGTGGCCGTGGCGGTCATCAAAGGCGCCGCACCACGCGCGATCGGATAGACCTGGCCAAGATCGCCGGTGCGATAACCTTCGATCAGCGCCGCGAAATAAGCGAGATGGATGACCACCGAGGCGGTTAGCCACGGCCAGCACGCCAGGGCCGGCTGGCCGATCCACGGAAGCATCACGATCGAAACCAGAGCGGATCCGATGCAGACCAGCGTGGTAGTTGAGAGCGGGTCGAGCCCGACCTTGACCAGCGCGTTCCAGCCGGCATGACAGAGGGCGGCGAACAGGACAGCGAGAAAGACAAGGTTTTCCAAATTATGCCTTCGCCGCCGCGGGCGCCCACAGCTTGGGGCCAGCACGGGCATATTGCACCGGCCGCGCCACCTCGGCGCCAAGCGCCTTGGCGGCGTGCCAGCCCCAATGCGGATCGTCGAGGAAGCAGCGCGCCATCGACACCATGTCGGCTTCGCTTTGGGCCACGATTGCTTCGGCGTGCGCGGGTTCGACGATCAGGCCGACGGTGCGCGTTGCAATCCCGGCCTCTTTCTTCACGCGCGCGGCGATCGGCACGTTGTAGCCGGGCCCTGTCGGATTATGGATGCCGGCGGCGACGCCGCCGGACGAGATGCAGATGAAATCGATCCCCTCGCCTTTGAGCGCCTTGGAAATCGCCACCGCGTCATCGGCGGTGAGCCCGCCTTCGTGCCAGTCACTTCCCGTGATGCGCGCGCCCAGCGGCACGTTCTTCGGCACCACCGCGCGCACCGCGCGCGCAATCGACAAGCGGAAAGCGCAAGCGATTTTCCAGCGTGCCGCCATACTGATCGGTGCGCTTGTTGGAAATCGGCGACATGAAGCCATGCGCCAGATAGCCATGCGCCATGTGCAGTTCGATCTCGTCGAAGCCGATGCGCAATGCGCGCTGCGCGGCGGAAACAAAAGCGCCGCGCGGACGCGCTCCATATCCGCCTCGGTGACTTCGCGCGGCGTCTGCCAGCCGGGCCCAAAGGGGATTGGCGAAGCAGCCATCGTCGGCCACGGATCGGCCTCGGCGGGTAGCGAGCCGCCGCCCTCCCACGGCTTCTGCGCTGAGCCTTTGCGGCCGGAATGCGCGATCTGAATGCCGAATTTGGCGGTGCCGGCGCGCCGCGCCGAGGCGATGACGCGGGCAAGAGCGGCCTCGTTATCGTCGGAATACAGACCCAGGCAGCCATGCGTGATGCGGCCGTGGCGCTCGACGTGGGTGGCTTCCACGATCACCAGCGACGCGCCGGAATTGGCCAGCATGCCGAGATGCATCAGGTGCCAGTCATTGGCGCAGCCGTCGTCGGCGGAATACTGGCACATCGGCGAAACCACGATGCGGTTGGCAAGCTCAAGGCCTGCCAGCTTGATGGGTGAAAAAAGGGCGCTGCTCATGGGATGGGGAACTCTAGTTACACGGAAGGGAGATCAGGGCTGCTGGATGGACTTCAGATAGGCAATGATGGCACCGACATCGTCGGCGTCAAACTTGAATTCCGGCATATCGGGGTGGCCGGACATGATGCCCTCGCCCAGCGCCTCTTCCAGCGATTCGATCGGATAGCGCTGGCCCAGCGTGCGAAAAGCCGGCGCCTCTTTGTGCGGACTGTCGCCGGTGCGGCCGACGGCGTGACAGGGCGCGCAATCGCGGGTGAGCAGTTCCTCGCCACGCTTGAGATCGGCAGCCACGGCCGGTTGCATCGCGGCCACCAGGAGCGCCGCGGCGGCCAGCCGGACGGAAAGAAAGCTCATGCCGAGAGGCGCAGATCGTCGTTGCCGGCCGCTACGGGCGCCATCCGGTCGGCCAGCGCGCGCCAATTGGCCACCGTCTTGGCCACCTCGTTCATCACCACGACGAAGCGCTCCTCGGTGTAATAACGCCGCCAGCGGCCGCTGCGGTAAAGCTCGGTGTAGTATTGCAGCCGGCGTTCGGCCAAATCGCACCATTGCCGCGTGATCCGGTCGAGGCGGGCTTTGCACTCCGCCGGCGTTTTGATCCGCACCGGGACCGGCATCGGCGGCTCGTCGGATGCGACGACCGGTTCGTCGGCCGGCATGTCCGGTATGCGCACCAGCGTGAGCGGCCGGTCAGCCGGCACAAAGTGTTCTGCCACGGCTGCGGCCGGTTCAGGCTCCGGCATGCTTGGCGCTTGAACGAGCGTGAGCGGTTTTTCGGCAGCAATGCGCGGCTCGTCGACGACCGCAATCGGCTCGGCCGCCGCGACAGCCTGTTCGACAATCGGCGCGACACTTTCGGCGCCCGACTTAATCGGCTCAGCGGCCGCCGTTTTTTGATCGCGCGCATCCTTCGGCGCCCGCTTGGCGCGGGGCCGGCGTTTGCGCGCGGTGGCGGATTGACGAGCCATGGCGTGTGGAATCCTCCACCCGCCCTACTATCTGATTCGTCGCTATTGTGTCCGACTGCGAACGCGCCGTGGCCAGCGTTTTCCAACGCCTAATTCGCATCAGTTCCCGGCAATGCCTTTAGAAAAACACCGGGAATTGCGGCGTCTTGCCGGCGCTCTCGCCTTCCACGTCGGGCGTTGCGTATTTGATGAAGCTGTCGGGCAGCGTTGCGCCCCAATAGGTCCCGGTGCCGCGCTCTTCCTCGCTCCAGGTCACCGGCTCCCAATCAGGCGCCATCACCAGGAAGCTGCCGGTATAGATTTCCACGCGATTGCCGCCCGGCTCGTAGGTGTAGAGATAGAACCCTTGCGAATTGTTGTGCTTGGAGGGGCCGGCCTCGATGAACACGCCGTTCTCGGTCAGGATATCGGCGGCGCGCATGACGTCGTCGCGATTGTCGACCCAGAGCGAGAAATGATGCAGCCGCCCGTGCCCGCCCTTCACGTCGACCACATAAGCAAGCTGATGATGGATGGCGGTCGGGCTCATCCAGGAGCCGATCTCGGTCTTGCCGTGGTCGTAGCGAACTTGCTCTCTTAGCTGGAAGCCGAGCAACGCTTGCGCGAATTTGCGGTTGGCTTCGACGTCTTTTGCCAGCAAAGCCAGATGATCGACGCGGCGCACGCAGACCCCGCGGCCGGTGTATTTTTGCGGCAGGTTCTTCAGCGTTGAATGCAGTTGCTCCGGCGCGACGAATTTCTGTTCCTCGTAGTAGATTTCCATCACGTGGCCGTCTGGATCGCGGAAGCGGTAGGAACGGCCGCGGCCGAAATCGCCGTTGCTCCAGCCGACCCCGAGTCCGGCTTGCGCGATCGCTTGCGCGCGGCGCTCCAGCGATTGCGGGCTTAGACAGCGCCAGGAAATGCAGCCGACGCCGGCATTTCCCGCCGCGGTCAGCTTGAGTGTCGAGGTGGCGTAGTCGCCGTAACCCCGCAGATAGACCGAGTTGCCCGACTGATGCACCGGCTCCATGCCGAGCAGGTCGCGGAAATACCAGAGGCTTTTCTCCGGCTTGGGCGTGAATAATTCCACGCTGCCGAGATGCGCGATGTCGTGGATCGGTTCGGATTGCGCGGACATGGCCCGCTCCTTGCGGTTTCTCCCGCAACCAGCGTGCCGGAAACCGCAGGGCGTCGTCTTGATTTAGCGCAAAGCGCCTTAGCTCTTGAACTTCTTGGCCAAAGCGTCGGCGTGGCGCGCCAGCAGCCCGACATCGGCGCCGACCGCCACGAACAGATAGCCCCAGTCCATGTAGCGGCGCGCCTCCTCCTCGTTGCCGGTGAGGATGCCGGCGGGCTTGCCGAGCTTTTTCAGCCGCGTCACCGCGGCTTTCATCGCGCTTTGCGTATCGGCATGTTGCGGATTGCCGAGATGGCCGAGCGAGGCGGACAGGTCCGAGGGGCCGATGAAAATGCCGTCAACGCCGTCGACCTTGGCGATCGCTTCCAGGTTGTCGAGGGCGATTCGGGTTTCGACCTGCACCAGCACGCACATTTCGCTGTTGGCCTTGGTGAGATAGCCGGGCGTGCGGCCGTAGCGGCTGGCGCGCGCGGCGACCGCCACGCCGCGCACGCCCTCGGGCGGATAGCGCGTGGAGGCAACCGCACGTTTCGCCTCCTCGGCGTTCTGCACGTAGGGAAACAGCAGCGTCTGCGCCCCGATATCGAGGCAGCGCTTGGCCAGCACGATGTCGTTCCAGGCCGGGCGGATGATCGGCGTCGTGCCGCCGCGGCCGATCGCTTGCAGTTGCGACAAGAGGCTCGGGATTTCGTTGGGCGAATGTTCGCTGTCGAGCAGGATCCAGTCGAAGCCTGAATCGGCGATGATCTCGGCGGCGATGTTGCTGCACAGGCTCGACCACAGACCGATCTGCAATTTGCCGGCGGCGAGCGCGGCTTTGAATGCGTTGCGCGGCAATTCCATGGACATTGGCATTTCCCCTTTCTTGTCATCGCCCGCGCAGGCGGGCGATCCAGCAATCGCAATGCTCTCGATTCAATCTCAGGCGCTTGCGTTTACTGGGTCGCCCGCCTTCGCGGGGACGACAACCGAGATTAAACAAACTGAATGGCGATGCCGCCAAGCGGGCCGTAATCGGCGTGCACGGTGTCGCCTTTGGCCGCGAATACCACGCGGGTGAAGGAGCCGGCGAGTACGATATGGCCGGGCTCGAGCGCGACGCCATGAGACCCAAGCTTGTTGGCGAGCCAGGCGACGCCGAGCGCCGGATGGCCGAGCACGCCGGCGGCAAGCCCGGTCTCCTCGATCTCGGAATTCTTGTACATGATGCCGCCGACCCAACGCAGATCGACGTCCATCGGTCCGACCGGCCGCCCGCCCATGGCGATGCCGGCGGCGGCGCCGTTATCGGCCACGGTGTCGACGATTTTGCGCGGGTCGATCAGGCGCGCATCGACGATCTCCATCGCCGGCACCACGTATTCGGTGGCGCGCAGCACGTCGGTCAGGCCGACGCCCGGGCCCATCAGGCGTTTGCCGAGAATGAAGGCGAGCTCCACCTCGACCCGCGGCTTGCAGTAATTGGCGTGCGGCACCTTGGCGCCGTCGCCGATCATCTGGTCGTCGAGGATGTAGCCGTAGTCCGGCTCGTCGATCATCGAGGAACGCTGCATCGCCTTGGAGGTAAGGCCGACTTTGTGGCCGATGACCTTGCGGCCATCCGCCACCTTGCGCTTCATCACCTCGGTCGAGATCGCGTAGGAATCTTCGATGGTGATGGCCGGAAAGGTGACGTGCAGCTGTGTCGCCTGTTTGCGATCTTTGGCTGCGGCCACCAGGATATCGGCGGCCTTTTTGCGATCGGCATCGGACAGCATGGACGGTCCTTGGGCAGGCGTTTTGTTGTTCACGCCCGGCGGGCGGCGCGGCGTCAAAGCCGGCGGATCATGCCGAGCGCCACGACCTCACGCAACCACTTCAGCGCTAGCCGGTGGGCGCCAGTTTTCGATTGATGAAAGCAAGAATCCGCGCCAAAGGCCCGCGCAGAAACGGCACGTCGATCGCCAGCAGCGCGAGACCAAGGGGCACCATCCAAAAACCGATGATGGGCAGGACGGTGCCGACGATGCCGGCGACGATCAGCACCACCGCCACCGGGAGGCGAACCCATCCGGCGGACGGCTTGCGGGCGCCGCGTAACATGCGTGCGGCCCAAGCCGGCAGGCGGTCCTGCAGACGATCCAGTTCGTCGTGAAGACGATGATTCCCGCTCATGCTTCTTTCAAGGTCCTTGTCGTGAATTTTGTTCCATAGCGCATCCGTGCGCGTCCACCGACCGCGTAAAGCGCATGCCTGATGTTACTGATTGGCGGGGGCCGGTGCGGCCGGGACCGGCGGCGGGGCGGCGGTCGGCGGCGAAATCGTGGTGACCGGGTTGCGCGGCGGCTGTGGTGTAGCCGGCGGCGGCGGCGGCGCCGCCACAACCGGCGGGGCCTCTGCCCGCAGCCGTGTCGGCAGCAACGGCACTTTGTGCGGGTAATAGGTCCAGAACACAAAGCCGGCGCCGAAAATCACCGCCGTCAGCACCGCACCCATGCCGCGGTGGTTGAAGGACAGCAAATGGCCGATGGCGCTGGCGATCAAAGCGAACAGCGATATCAGTACGACATAAAGCCAATCCACGTTGTTCAGCCAATCGAGCTCCATCTCATCCTCCCTGACGCGCCACGGGGACCAATCCTAGCGCAGGCCCGCGATGCGGGTCACCTGGATACCCGGGATTTCCCATCTGTCTTTGTGCCATTATAGCTTACTCGGCATGTTGCAAGTCCTCATCCTCACCGAAGTCCAGGAAGCCATGCGGGCCCGTTACAAGGCCAAGCTCCTGGAGCGTTTCCCGGGCAAGCTGACTATCAACGTCGTTGGGCATCATAACGACGTCGGACCTTATATCGCCGATACCGACATCCTGTTGTGCTTTTCGCCGCCGATGGCCGATCATGTGGTGCGCGACGCGCCCAAGCTGAAATGGATCCAGGCGCTCGGCACCGGTGTCGACAACATCATCGATTTGCCCTCGCTCAATCCGGAAGTTCTGGTCACCAACATTCGCGGCATTCATGGCACGCCGATGTCGGAGGCGACCATCGCCTACATGCTGTCACTGGTCCGCAACATGCCGGGGGCAACCCATGTGCAGGACTCACGCCAATGGGCACGCTGGCCGGCCGGACTGCTGTCCGGCAAGACCGTCGGCATCCTCGGCGTCGGACTGATCTCGGAACACCTCGCACCGATGCTGAAAGCATTCGCCATGACGGTGATCGGGATCACCTCGGGGCCGCGCCAGGCGAAAGGCTTCGACCGCATGGTACCGCGCGACGATCTCTTGAAGGTCGCGCGCGAGCTCGACTTCCTGGTCGTCATGATCCCGCTCAGCGCCGAGACACGCAACATTGTCGGCGAGAAGCTGCTCGCCGCCATGAAGCCGACAGCCTACATGATCAATATGGCGCGCGGTGGCGTCGTAGACGAACCGGCACTAATCAAAGCGTTGGAAGCCGGTGAGATCGCCGGCGCCGCGCTCGACGTCTACGCGCAGGAGCCAGTGCCGTCCGACAGTCCTCTTTGGACGACCAAGAACCTGACTTGTTTTCCGCATCAAGGCGGCTATTCGGAAGGTTACGAAGAGCGGGCCATGCCGACCATCGCCGGCAACATGGGCAAATACCTCAGCGGCGATCTTAAAAATATGGTCAACATCGTGAAACGCCCTGCGTCCTGGGGAGACTGAAATGGCTTTGTCGGAACGCCTGAACACGCCGATCTCCACCGCCGAACTCGAGCGCCGCTGGAAAGCGGTGCGCGCGGCCATGAGCGCTGCCAAGATCGACGTGCTGCTGATGCAGAACAACAACGATCATATGGGCGGCTACGTGCGCTGGTTCACCGACATGCCGGCGACCAACGGCTATCCCAATACGGTTGTGTTTCCGCGCGACGACGAGATGACGGTGGTGTGCCAGGGCCCGTTCGGCGGCGGCGAGACGACGGCGCAAGGCGATATTTCCTGGCGCGGCGTCAAGAAGATCCTCACCACGCCGAGCTATGCGTCCGCACATTACACCAAGGACTACGATCCGGAGCTGGCCGCCACCGCGCTGAAAGCCTTCGCCAAGGGCACCATCGGCTATGTCGGCACCTATCAGATGTCCTACGCGATGCTCGATTACATCAAGCGAGCGTTTCCCGAGGCGCACTATGTCGACGCTTCCGAAATGGTCGACCGCATCAAGGTGATCAAGAGCGCGGAAGAGATGGAACTGGTCAAGCGCGCGGCGCTCATGCAGGACGGCGCCATGCGCGCCGCCTTCGCCGCGGCCAAGCCCGGCATGCGCGACACCGAAGTCGCCGCAGTCGCGCAAGCCTACAGTGTGTCGCACGGCAGCGAGAACGGCATCTATCTCTGCGCCTCGATGCCGCTCGGCACGCCGTCGAAATTCTCCAACAAGCACTTGCAGAATCGCGTGGTCCAGAAAGGCGACCAGATCGCGCTGCTGGTCGAAGACAACGGCCCAGGCGGCATGTACACCGAGCTTGGCCGCTCCTGCGTGCTCGGCAAGGTGCCGCAAGCCATGAAGGACGAGCTCGAATTCTGCAAGGCTTCGCGCAAGATGACGCTCGATCTGTTGAAGCCCGGCACGCCCTGCAAGGACATCTGGGACGCCTTCAACGCCTTCATGAAGAAAAATGGCCGTCCCACGGAAGCACGGCTCTACTGCCACGGCCAAGGCTATGATCTGGTCGAGCGGCCGCTGGTGCGCAACGATGAGCCGTGGACCATCGCCAAGGACATGAACATCGTCGTGCATCCGACTTACATTCACGGCGGTTATCTCAACTGGCTGTGCGACAATTATCTGATCGGCGGCAACGGCCCGGGCGACCGCCTGCATCAGTTTCCGGAAGAGGTCGTCGAGCTCGGATAACGTCATTCCGGGACGGCGCGAAGCGCCGGACCCGGAATCCAGAGACACAATTTGACCGCCGCCGTATTGCTCTGGATTCCGGGTTCGCGCCTTCGGCGCGACCCGGAATGACCAATTCATAGGAGACCCGCGATGCCCGACATCAAAATCCTTAACCCCGACACGCTCGGCAAACCGCTCGGGCAATATTCGCAGATGACGCGCGTGAAGGCGTCGGAATTCCTGTTCATCGCCGGTCAGGTCGGCGTCGATCAAGAACGGCAAGGTGGTCGGCGACGATTTCGAAGCGCAATGCGCGCAGACCTTTGCCAACATCGAAGCGGCGCTGAAATCGCAGGGCGCCGGCGTGGGGAAACATTGTCGAATTCACCACTTATATGGTGCACACGCAGGACATCCCGAAGTTCATGGACTGTCGCCTGCGCGAATTTCCCAAGATGTTTGCCAACGGCGCCTACCCGCCCAACACGCTGTTGATGATCGACCGGCTGGTGCAGGAGCCGCTGCTGATCGAGGTGTCGGCGGTGGCGGCGCTCTTGAGCGGAGCGACGCGATTTTGAGTGTCAGTGGCGCGCGCAAATTGACGTTATTTTGAGCATCCGACAGATTTGTCGCGCTTGCCCCGCGCCGGTAGCCGGCTGTTGCGCAAGATCCTGATTTTCTAAGAGAAACCGAAGCGCATCCGCCACCTTGGCGGCGCCGTGACGGTTGGCACAGCGCTTGCGAGTCTCGTCATTGCATACAATTCGACCCCGGAGTCGGGCGGGGCCGCTTGGCCGCGACCAGCGCGGCACCGAGGTGGTTTGTGAAGACCAACGTCATCGCCGAACCCCATCCGCTCACCATCGAACTCGACCGCACGGCGCTCATCATCATCGACATGCAGCGCGATTTCCTCGAGCCCGGCGGCTTCGGCGAGACGCTCGGCAACGACGTCGCGCTGCTCAAAGCCGCGGTGGCGCCGATCCGCACGGTGCTCGATGCCGCGCGCGCAACCGGCATGCTGGTGATCCATACCCGCGAGGGTCACCGCCCCGACCTCACCGACGCGCCGCCCTTCAAGATCGAGCGCGGCTCGCCATCGAAACGCATCGGCGATCCCGGCCCTATGGGCCGCATCCTGGTGCGCGGCGAACCCGGCCACGACATCATCCCAGAGCTTTATCCGATCGAAGGCGAGCCGGTGATCGACAAGCCCGGCAAGGGCGCCTTTTACCAGACCGATCTCGAATCGACGATGCGCAATTGCGGCATCGAGAATCTGCTGGTGGCCGGCGTCACCACCGAAGTCTGCGTCAACACCACCGTGCGCGAGGCCAACGACCGCGGCTACCGCTGCATCGTGCTGTCGGACTGCTGCGCATCCTATTTCCCGGAATTCCACGAGATGGGCCTGAAGATGATCAAGGCGCAGGGCGGCATTTTCGGCTGGGTTTCGGATTCCAAGAATGCGCTCGCGGCACTGGCGCGCGCGAGCAAGACCGCTGCGCGGGGCAGCGCTTGAGATAACGGGGAGCCGCACATGAGCACATCATCGACAAGCTTCAAGCCGACGATCTGGACGCCGGGCGACTGGAACGCATTTTTCGGTTTCGGCACCAATATCCTGGTGAACATGCTGGTGCTCACCGGCCTGTTGCGCTTTGTGCTCAAGATGCCCGACTCGATCGTGTTCGGCCGCATCCTGCCGGCGCTCGGCCTGATGATGTGTCTGTCCACTTTCTATTACGCCTACCTCGCCTATCAGTTGGCGAAGAAAACCGGCCGCAGCGATGTCTGCGCCATGCCTTCCGGCGTCAGCGTCCCCCACATGTTCATCGTCACCTTCGTGATCATGCTGCCGATCACCATCTCCACCGGCGACCCGGTCAAGGGCTGGGAAGCCGGATTGGTCTGGGTGTTCTTCCAGAGCTTTATTCTGATGATCGGCGGCTTTATCGCGCCGATCATCCGCAGGATCACGCCCCGCGCGGCGCTGCTCGGCACACTCGCCGGCGTTTCGGTCACCTTCATCTCGATGCGGCCGGCGCTGGAAATGTTCATGACCCCGGTGATCGGATTGACCTGCTTTGCCATCATCATGGTGAGCTGGTTCGGCGGCGTGAAATATCCCAAGGGCATTCCGGCCGGCCTGGTCGCCATTGCGGTCGGTATGCTGATTGCCTGGGGCTCCACTCTGTTCGGCCCCGGGATCGGCGGTGTCAGTGTCGCCGGCGTCAAAGCGGCGTTCACCAGCTTCGGCTTCTCGGTGCCGCTGCCGGCCGTCGACCATGTCTTCTCCGGCTTCCAGTTCCTCGGCGTCATCCTGGTCACCGCCGTTCCCTACGGCATCTACGACCTGGTCGAAGCCATGGACAATGTGGAATCGGCCGAAGCGGCCGGCGACACCTATCCGACCACGCGCGTGCTGACCGCCGACGGCGTCGTCAGCCTGATCGGCTGCCTGATGGGCAATCCCTTCATCAACGCGGTCTATATCGGCCATCCGGGCTGGAAGGCGATGGGCGGCCGCATCGGCTATTCGGCGGCAACGGGCGTTATGGTGATCGTGCTGTCCTGGTTCGGCGTCATCTCCTTGATGCTGGCGATCGTTCCGGTCGTCGCCATCTCGCCGATCCTGCTCTATATCGGTATGTTGATCTGCGCGCAGGCGTTCCAGACGACGCCGCGGCAGCACGCACCGGCAATCGCCCTGGCGCTGACGCCGCACCTTGCGGCCTGGGCCTCGGTACTGCTCGGCGGCGCGCTCGGCGCGGCCGGCATGAATTTCGGCGCTCAGCACGCGCCCGAGTTCGTCGGCAAAATGGCGCAGAACGGCGTCTTGTTTCACGGCCTCGAGATCATGGGCGGCGGATCGATCCTGGCCGGTCTGGTGCTGGGCGCGATCGCGGTGTTCGTGATCGAGCGCAAGTTCATGAACGCGGCGGCGTTCTCGCTTGCCGGCGCGGTGCTCACCTATTTCGGCTTCATGCACGGCGAAGCGATCGGCATCGGCGGCGGCTACGGGGTGACGCCGGCGGTGGCACTCGCCTACGCCATCGTGGCGGCCTTCCTGTTCGCCTTGAGCAAGCAGCCTTCGATGGTCCGGATGCCAGAAGCGGCGGTGCCGGCGGAATAGGCTGTTGCAGGAATAGCGAATTTTGCGCAGTAAAGAGCGGCGCCGTCCGTAACGGGCGGCGCCGCTCGTCTATGTTTGGGGGCTTGTTTGGCCGAAACCGTCGCCGCGATTGTCGCCGCACATCGCGCTGGCACAATGACGCCGGTCGAGACGGTCACGCGCAGTTATGCCCGCCTGCGCGAGCGCGCCGACCCCGCGATTTTCATTGCCCTTCGTGACGAACAGCAAGCGCTCGCCCAAGCGCGCGGGCTGCCGACGGACGGCGGCCAATTGCCGCTTTACGGCGTGCCGGTCGCGATCAAGGACAACATCGACGTCGCCGGCTTAGCCACCACCGCCGCCTGCCCCGCCTTTACCTATACGCCCAGCCACGATGCCACCGCCGTGGCGCGCCTGCGTGCAGCGGGCGCCATCGTCATCGGCAAGACCAACCTTGACCAGTTCGCCACCGGCCTCAACGGCACGCGCTCGCCCTATGGCACGCCGCGCAATCCGTTCGATCCCGCGCTCATTCCGGGCGGCTCAAGCTCCGGCTCGGCCGTCGCCGTCGCCGCCGGCATCGTGCCGCTGGCGCTCGGCACCGACACCGCAGGCTCTGGGCGCGTGCCGGCTGGCTTCAACAACATCGTCGGGTTGAAAGCCGAGCCTTGGACTGATCTCGACACATGGCGTGGTACCGGCGTGCCGCACGCTCGACTGCGTCTCGGTGTTCGCGCTCACCGTCGGCGACGCCTGGAGCGCGCTTTCGGTCATGGCCGGTCCCGATCCCGCCGACCACTATTCGCGCAACCGGCCGTTGGGCACGCCCGGCGGCGAACCAAACCGCCTCAAGATCGGTGTGCCGCTGCCGGGCCAGCGCCTCTTCTTTGGCGATCGCCAATTCGAGCGCGGCTACGGCGTGGCCCTCGATCGGCTGGCGCAACTCGGCTGCGCGATCGTCGAAACCGACATCGAGCCGTTCTACGAAACCGCGCGTCTGCTCTACGACGGTCCCTGGGTCGCCGAGCGCACCATCGCGGTCAGCTCGCTGCTGGCCTCCGACCCGGATGCGATCCTTCCGGTCACGCGCGAGATCATTCTCTCCGGCCTGCGGCCAAGCGCGGTCGACACCTTTGCCGCTTTCTACAAACTGGAACGGTTGCGCCGTATTTCCGATTATAAGTTCCAGCAGGTCGATGCACTGGCGTTGCCGACGGCGCCGACCATCTACACCGTCCAACAAATGCTGGCCGACCCGATCCAGCTCAACAGCCGGCTCGGCACCTACACCAATTTCGTCAATCTGCTCGATCTCTGTGGGCTGGCCCTGCCCGCTTCCTTCACCGATCAAGGCGTCCCGTTCGGCATCACGTTATTGGCGCCCGGCGGGCGGGACGCCACGCTTGCGGGCATCGGCGCTGCATTCCATGCCGACACCAACCTCCCGCTCGGCGCGTTGAAAGAAGCGCAGCCCGTTTAGCAGATGGGCGTTCCCCGGACGCGGCGCAGCACGGAGCGTAGCGGAGTGGTGCGCCGCTGATCCGGGGTCCAGATTCGGTCACCAAAGAAAGGTGGGTCCCGGTTCTGCAGCGCACCACTAACGTGCTGCGCTGCGCCCGGGACACGCCGTGCCTACAGCGATTCCGTGTAATGCTCGTATTCGTCGCGCACCGTGAGAATGTGCGCGTGCATGGTCTGCGCCGCCAGCGCTCGTTCGCCACGCAGAATCGCCTCCACCACCCGATCGTGCTCAATGTGCGACTTGGCCAACCGCCCGAGAATGCGAAACTGTGCGCGGCGGAACGGCTGCACCCGCGTGCGTGTCGCCAGCGTCATCTCCGCCAGGTAGCCGTTGTGGGCGCCGGCGTAGATGCTGGCGTGGAAGGCTTCGTTGACTTCGTGATAGCGCTGCGGATCGCCGCTCTGGATCAGCACGCGCAGCTTTTCGTGCATGTCCTCCATGACGGTGCGTTCGGCCGCGGTCATGCGTTCGGCCGCAAAGCCCGCGCACAGCGCTTCAAGCTCCGCCATCATTTCGAACATGCCGGCAAGATCCTGCGCCGTCGGCCGTGCCACGACGGCGGCGCGGTGCGCACGCGCGTCGACCAGCCCGCTCGCCGCCAGCAGCCGGATCGCCTCGCGCACCGGCGTGCGCGAAACGCGAAAGCGGCGCGCCAGCGCGGTTTCGTCAAGCGCAGCGCCGGGCGCCAGCGCCCCGCGCACGATCTCGTCGGCGAGTTGCAGCCGCAGCTCTTCGGTGCGGGTCAGGCGCGGCCGCACCACTGCTGGCGCTTCCGCGGGCGACAACAGGCTCATTTGCTGGCCTCACGCGGGGCGTCGATTAGGCTGACATGCGCGGCCACCACGCGCCAGCCTTCGGGGAATTTGACCCAGGTCTGCATTTGCCGACCAATTTTACCGGGCGCCGAAGGCCGCTCATAGAGGGTGGCCGCAACGGCAAACTCCCGCCCGAACGTGGTGATCGAGGTGCGCGAAAGGGTACGGCCCAAGCCCACCGGCGAGCGCGCGGCGCGGAAGGCCTGGATTTCGGCATAGCCGTAAAGATTTTCCCCGCCGCCATAACGGATCGTGCGCGGATCGTCGCGAAACAGTTGGTTGAGCGCCGTAACGTCGTTGCCGACCAGCGCTTTCTCGTAACGTTCGAAGGCATCTTGCACCTCGGCCACGACCTCCGGCAGGTCGACCTCCATCGTCATCCTCCCGCGCTTCTTTTTTTCTCTGCCGCCGATTGCGTCACCGGTGGCCGCGGCGCGGTCACCACGCCCCGCTCTTCCAGCGCCTGCGCCACGCGCAAAGCGATATCCTCGCGCCAGGGCGGCGCGATGATCTGCACCCCGATCGGCAACGGTTCGAGCGGCACCGGCACCGCGACCACCGGCAGGCCGATGAAGGAGATCGGCTGCGTGTAGATGCCGACATTGGGCCGCACCGGCATTTCGACGCCGTCGAGCGTGAAGGTCTGCTGGCCGATCTTGGGCGCCGTACAGGGCGTCGCCGGCGCCAGAATCACATCGTACGTCTTGAACAGTTCGAGCACGCGCTCGCGATACCAGCGGCGGAAGATTTGCGCCTTGTGAACAAACGCCGCCGGCACCATGGCGCCGGCGATGAGCCGGTCACGCACGGCTGGATCGAAATCGCGCGCCTGTTGCTGCAGGCGCTCCATATGCAACGCCGCACCTTCGGTGGCGCTGATGACATAGGCGGCGGCACGCGCGCGGTGGGCTTCAGGGATTTCGACTTCGTCACTGAGGCCGAGCGACTTGGCAACGCGCTCAAGCGCGACAAGCGCTTCCGGAAAGGCGCCTTTCTTGAAATAGCCGCCGGCGACGGCGATGCGCAAACCCTCGACGCCGCGCGTAATGAGCGGCAGCGTCGGTTCCACCTCGCGCTGCGCGCAGGCCGGGTCGTCGGCGTCGGGTCCCTGCATCGCATCATATGCAAGAGCGAGATCGCGCGTTGAGCGCGCGAACGGCCCGAGATGGTCAAGGCTCGCGACGAAAGGAAACGAACGCGCCCGCGTGAGCCGCCCGTAAGTCGGCTTCAAGCCGAAGATGCCGCAGAGCGAAGAAGGCACCCGGATCGAACCATTGGTGTCGGAGCCGAGCGCCAGCGGCACCATGCCGCCGCCGACCGCGCTGCCGGAGCCGCCCGAGGAGCCGCCCGACATGCGCGTCAAATCATGCGGATTGCGCGAGGGACCGTCGTGGATGTTCTCGCCGGTAAAGTCATAGGCGTATTCGCCCATGTTGAGCGCGCCGACCAGCACCGCGCCGGCCGCTTCCAGGCGCTCGATCAGCGGAGAATCCTTTTTTGCCGGCGGATAGGCGCGATTTATCTTGGAACCGGCAATGGTCGAAAGCCCTTCGATATCGAACAGGTTCTTGACCGCGAAGGGTACGCCAGCAAGCGGCAGCCGTCTCTTGTCGCCCGCATCGATCGCCTTGGCGCGGGCGCGCGCGCGCTCAGCGGTGACCGCGGTGAATGCGTTGAGTGCCGGATTAAGCGCGGCAATGCGCGCCAGCGCCTCGTCGACCACGGCGCACGCGCTGGTTTTTCCCGACGCCACGGCTTCGGCAATGTCGGCGCCGCTGGCCCATGAAAAATCGGCGGGCATTGCCGTCAAGCCTTGAACACCGGCGCCGGCTCGGCATCGTCCGGCAGCGGAAATTCGGCCACCGTGGCGGCGTGCTTGAGCGTGACGGCGAGATTGGCCTTCACCGCCGGCTTCCATTCCGGTGCGATCGGCAAGGCCAGCGCCTGCGCGGCAGCGTCGATGAAGTCATCGAGCGGGTCGGTCGCCATTAAGTCGTGTCTCACTTACAGTGGCGGGTGGGGAATGGCCGTCAGCAGGTCGCGGGTATATTCCGCTTCCGGTTGCACCAGCACGCGTTCGGTCGGCCCCTGTTCCACGATCGCGCCGGTCTTCATGACAATGACACGGTCGCACAACAGCCGCACCACGTTAAGGTCGTGCGAGACGAAAAGATAGCTCATCCCCAGTGAATCCTTAAGGTCCTGCAACAGGTTAAGGACCACGGCCTGCACCGACACATCGAGCGCGGCGGTCGGCTCGTCGAGGATGACGAGGTCGGGCTTGAGCGCAATGGCCCGTGCGATGCCGACGCGCGCCTTCTGCCCGCCGGAAAGCTGGTGCGGGAAGCGGTCGAGCAGTTCGAGCGGCAGGCCGACCTGCTCGGCGAGTTCCTCGCAGCGCGCGCGCAGCTTGCCTCGCGGCACTTCGCCGAGGCGCATGATTGGATCGGCGATGGCGCGCACCGCGGTGAAGCGCGGATTAAGGCTGTCGGTCGGATCCTGGAACACCATCTGAATGCGCTTGCGCAAGGGCAGCTTGGCGAACTGCCGCGCCGGAATTTCGCCGATGTCGTCGCCGTCGAACATGATCTTGCCGGCGGTCTTGTCGATCAGCCGCATCACCATCATCGAGGTGGTGGATTTGCCGCAGCCGGATTCGCCGACCAGACCGACGCTTTCGCCGCGCGCGATGCGAAAGCTGATGCCGTCGACGGCGCGGAACACCGCGCTTTCCGGCACCGGCTTGTTGGCGGAAAACAATTTGGACAGCGAAGCCTGCACGCCCTGCCGCGGATATTCCTTGACCAGGCTTTCGACCGACAGAAGCGGCGTGCCCGCCGGCTTGCCGAGCGCCGGCATCGGCGGACGCATCGCCTCGCCTTCCGGCAATAGATCGCGCAGCGTGACGCCGGGCCGCGGCGTCGCCCGCATCAGCTTGCGGGTATAGACGTGCTCCGGCGCCTTGAAGATCGCCGCGGAGGCGGCGGTCTCCACCACCCTGCCCTTCTCCATCACCACCACGCGGTCGCAATAGGCAGCCGCCAGGCCGAGATCGTGGGTAATGAGGATCATCGACATGCCGCGCTCGTGCGTCAGCTCCACCGCGAGGTCCATCACGGCCTTCTGCGTGGTGACGTCGAGGCCGGTGGTCGGCTCATCGGCGATGAGCAGTTGCGGGCGGCAGGCCAGCGCCAGCGCAATCACCACGCGCTGGCACATGCCGCCGGAGAGTTCGAACGGATAGGCGTGGTAGCGCTCCTTGGGGCGCGCGATGCGCACCTGCTCGAGCATCTCGACCGCCTTGCCGGTGACGGCGTCTCTGTCGACCTGGGAATGCTGCAGCAGCACGTCCTCGATCTGCCTGCCGACCTTGCGGATCGGATTGAGCGCCAGCCGCGGCGACTGGAAGATCATCGACATCTCCCGGCCCCGCAAGTCGCGCATTTCGCCTTCCGGCGCCGCGCGCAAATCGAGGCCGGAGAACATCACCGAGCCTTCGGCGATGTGCCCGGCGCGGTCGAGAATGCGCATTACCGCGTAGGAGGTGACCGACTTGCCGGAACCGCTCTCGCCGACAATGCCGAGGGTCTCGCCCTTGGCGACCGAGATATCGACGTGCTGGACGGCGCGCACGGTGCCGCGCCGGGTGTGAAATTCGACGGTCAGGTCGCGCACCTCGAGCAGCGGCAGCGTCTTGCCGGTTTCCGGCGGCGGTACGGGCTTTAACATTTCAAGTTCTCCGCTGCGGATCGACCAGATCGCGCAAGCCGTCGCCAAGCAAGTTAAAGCAGAACACCGCGATCATCAGCGCGGCGCCGGGAAACAGCGCCACCCACCATTCACCGGAAATGATGTTGGCGGCGCCTTCCGCCACCATGATCCCCCATTCCGGCGTCGGCGGGCGCACGCCGAGGCCGATAAAGGAAAGACCTGCGGCGTTGAGGATGGCGTAGCCCATGGTGAGCGAAATCTGCACCATCATGATCGGCATGATGTTGGGCAAAATGTGCGTCAATACGATGCGGTATTCGCCGTTGCCGGACAGCCGCGCCGCCTGCACGAAACCGGCCTCGCGCCGCACATTGGCCTCGGCGCGGGCGACGCGCACGTAGAGCGGGAAATTGATGATGGCGGTGGCGATGACGATGTTGGTGACGGTGTTGCCGAGCGCCGCGACGATGCCCATGGCGAGCACGAACAGCGGAAAGGCCATGATGGTGTCAGCAATGCGCGACACGATGCGGTCGGTCCAGCCGCCGAAATAGCCGGCGGCGATGCCGGCAAGCCCGCCGACCGCAAAGACCAGCACCACCGAGGTGATGGCGATAATGAAGTCGAGCCGGGTCGCCACGATCACGCGGCTGAAAATATCGCGGCCGGTCTGGTCGGTGCCGAACCAATGCGACCAGGACGGCGCCACCAGCGTATCCGGGCCGCTCGCCAGCGGATCGTAGGGCACAATATAGGGGCCGATGAGCGCGCAGATCGCGATCAGCAGGAACAGGCCGAAGGAGAGGCCCGTGACCGGGTTTTCCGCAATGACGTAGCGCGCATGGCGCAGCATGGAGTTGCTGGCGGGCTTAAGCGCCACTTCGGCCGCTTGGCGGACGACGGACACGTTCTCGTTCATCCTTCCAGCCTCACGCGCGGATCGATCACGCCGTAGAGAATGTCGATCAACAGATTGAGGATCACGTAGAGCACCGCCATGGCCAGCACGAAGCCCTGCACCGGCGCGAAGTCCGATTGCAGCAGCGCCTCGACCGCGTAGGAGCCGATGCCGGGCCAGGCGAATACCTTCTCGACCAGCACATTGGCGCCCAGCAGGAAAGAGAACACCATGCCGAGCGTGGTGACGACCGGCAGCATGGCGTTGCGAAAGGCGTAAGTGAGGATCACGGTGCGGTCAGTCAAACCCGAGGCGCGCGCCGTGCGCACGAAGTCGGAGGCGAGCACGGCCAGCATCGAGGCGCGCGTCATGCGCGCGATCGGCGCCAGCGAGAAGATAGCGAGCGTGAACGCCGGCAAGATGAGCTGGCTCAAGGCGGCGCGGAAGGTCTCGAAATTGCCGGTGACCAAGCTGTCGATCAGGAAAAAGCCGGTGATCTGCGGCGGCGCCGTGGCGAAGGCATCAAGCCGGCCAATCGGCGCGGGCGACCAGCCGAGTTTGAAATAGAAGATATAGACGAGTAGCAGGCCGGTGAAGAACACCGGCAGCGACACGCCGGCGGTCGCGACCACGCGGCAGGTATGGTCGATCCACGAGCCCTGCTTGACCGCCGCCAATATGCCGAGCGGCACGGCGATAACCAGCGACAAAATGAGGCCGAGCAGCGTCAGTTCGGCAGACGCCGGCAGGCGGCTGGTGATCTCGGTCGCCACGGGGCGGCCGGTCGAGAGCGAATTGCCGAAATTGCCGTGCGCGAGGTCGCTGACGTAACGCAAAAACTGCTCGGGCAGCGGCCGGTCGAGGCCGAGGCTCTTGCGGATGTCGGCGATCGATTGCGGCGTCGCCGCCGGACCGGCGAAATAAACCGCCGGATCCCCAGGCAATACGCGCGTCAGCAGGAACGTGACGATCACGACCCCGATCAAAGTCGGGATCACGGTCATGAACCGCTTGCCGATGGTCGCGAGCATCGCTTGATGATCCCTTCGGGTGTCATGCCCGCGAGGGCGGGCATCCAGTACTCACGGGCGCTTGTCGAATGCGATTGGCGTCCGACAATGTTTCTGCGTTTACTGGGTCCCCGCCTTCGCGGGGACGACACCCCTCGCCTCGCTAAGCCTTCACCAGCTTGCGGTAGTCGACCTGCCGGTGGAACCAGTACTGGTAACCGGAGATGTTGTTCTGCGTCGCCACGTTGAGATAAGGCTGGAAGATCGGCACGCGCGGCACGTCGTGATAGGCCTTGGTAATGAAGCCCTTCACGTCGGTGGCGTATTTCTCTTTCTCGCCGATCGCGGCGGCGGCGTAGGCGCCGTCGATAAAGGCATCCATTCCTTTGTCGACGTAACTCGGCGTGTTGAAGATCGCGTTCTGCCCCGAGTAGCACCAGAAGAAGAAATATTCCGGATAATCGAGCCAGCCGGAGAAGAAGTTGACCATCATCGGCATCGACTTCTTCGCCATTTCGCCGCGCCAGGTGGCGCCCGGCACTTTGTTGATCGCGAGTTTGATGCCGATCTGGGCGAGGCTTTCCTGGATCAGCACGGCCATCGGTTCGGAGTTCACGGCGTCGCCGAGGTCGAACGAGATGACCAATTCGATCGGACCGGCGCCCAATTCCGCCATTAGCGCCTTGGCCTTGGCGATGTCGGTCTTGTAGCCGGTCGGTTGCGGCCAGGCGATGTCGGTGACGTCGTTCGACGGGCCGCCGAACAGCGGCTTGGCATGACCGAACATCGCGGCGTCGATGATCTTGCCGTAGGGGATCGCGTAAGCGATCGCCTCGCGCACCTTTGCATTGTTGAACGGCGGCTTCACCACGTTCAGCTCGAGCGAGTACATGCCGTTGCCGATCGTGTTGGAGATCATCTTCAGCTTGCCCTCCTTCTTCATCTCCTGGAAGTCTTTCGCCGGGAGATCGAAAGAGATGTCGGCGTCGCCCCGCTCCATCAGGGCGCGGCGGTTGCCGGACGACGGGATGGTGCGCCAAATGACTTTCTGCAGCTCGGGCTTCTTGCCGCCGACCCAGCCGTCATAGCGCTCGTAGACGGTCTCGACGCCCGGCTTCCAGCTCACGACCTTGTAGGCGCCCGAACCGGCGGTGTTGCTCTTGGTGTAAGCCAGCGCCCACGGATCCTTTTCGCTCGCCTGCTTCTTGAGCAGAGCGGAATTGTAGATGCCGGGCACGATGACCGCGAGATCGGGGACGGTGAGACGGTTCTTCTTGAGGAAGTCGACGCGGAAGGTCGAGTCGTCGACGGCGACGAACTGTTCCGGCTTTTCCAGCGAACCGGCTTTCATCTGCACCTTCGGAAAGCCGCCGACGCCGACGGCGCGGTCGAACGACCATTTGACGTCTTGCGCGGTGACCGGCGTGCCGTCCTGAAACTTGGCGGCCTTCTTCAGCTTGAAGGTGACCGACATGTCGCCGACGTTCATGTCCTCGGCGAGTTCGGGGATGAATTTGTCTTTGTCGTAGGACAGCGTGCCGTCCGACATTGTCTTGGTCGGATGCGTGACCAGGCGGTCGTAGCAATTCCACGACGCCTCGTAGCCGGCGCGGTTGGTGCCGACCCCATGGATGTCGAGATTGTTGGGGCCGTTCTCGGTGACCAGCAGCAGTGTCTCTTTGCGCGAGGCCGCTTGCGCGCCGAAGATCGCCGGCGAAGAGATCGCGGTGCCCGCGGCAAGCGCCGTTGCCGATTTTAGAAATTCACGCCGTTTCATGTGAGCCTCCCGAATGCGCGATGAATGTCCTGGGAGGCTTTCCCGCAAAGCTCATGCCAGATCGGCGGCCTGTGGGCGATTTTCGCTAAGAGGCTGACGGACCTATCGAATCTCCAGTCATAGAGCGAACTAGGCGGAAGTGGCACTACGGTCGAATTGCATACAATAGAGCATTTTTCGACTAATTTTTATGCAGAAGTTATTTTTGGGCAGCAGGTACTCTTGTCAGCCCTACTCCACAAACGCCCCGCGCCGCCGCTCGCCGGCATATTTCATCAACGCCAGAAAGCGGTAGAGCCCATGCACGAACTTGCCGTAGGGCAAGCTTAAAAAAAGTCCGAGCACGACGCCAAGATGGATGGCGAGCAGTAGTCCCATCGCGGGCGTGTCGCGCAGAATCATCAGCGCAAAGCCGGTGAGGCTCGTTAAAAACAGCATGGCGATGAAGGCCGTATCCATGCCCTTGTGCGCGGCATCGGTGAGAACGGGATCGCGCCGCCGCGCCAGCAGGAAAAGCCCGGCCGGTCCGGCCAACAGTCCGATGCCGCCGACAATACCGAGCACCACCGGCAAACTATAAAACGCATAAGGCGCGTGCCAGCCGAAAGCATAGTGATAAAGCGTGGCGACCGAGGTGGCGGCAAAGCACAAGAGAAAGCCGTAAAAAGTGAGATGGTGGTAGATGCGGCGCGCGGGCGACGGCCGATCGTCCTCGCTGCTGCAGCCGCCGCCGCCACCGTGCAGATATGTAAGATGCATCGTGTCGGCGACCGCCCGGCCGAATGCGGCAGCGCCGGCGCGCGGGCCATCGCCGTTGATGTCGCGCCAATAGCTGTGCAGACTGAAGACGAAGGCGGCGATGGCATAAAGCGTCACCGCGCCGAACAGCGCCACCATCGCCCGATGCGGCATCACTTTGTAGAAGTCGCCGGCGTGAGCCGAAAACAGCGCCGCCGGATCGACGAAGGCGACAAAGCCGATGACGAAAATGGCAACGCTTACCGCCGCCAGCAAGGTCACCACCAAGCCGTTGCGCGCGAACACGCCCGCGAGCGCCGCCGGCCAGGCATAGCGCGCGTAGCTCTCGTTGCGCAGCTTCGCCAGCGCCGCCGGCACGTTGACACTGAACTCGTGCGGCGGCGAATACTGGCAGTCGGGATAACAGGCGCCGCATTGATGGCACAGGTTGGCGAGATAAATGAGATCGCCGCCGGCAAAGGTGCGGCGCATTTCCATCGCCGGGAACACAGCACACAGGCCCTCGCAATAGCGGCACGCATTGCAGATGGTCATCAGCCGCTCGGCTTCGCGATAGCTGTCAGTTACGGACATGCGACGCGGCCCCCTGCCCCGCCAGGCGCCCGAACACCGCGCCGATGGTCATACCGATGCCGGCGAGATAGCCCTGGCCCAGCACGTTGCCCGCCATGATTTCGCCGGCCGCGAACATGTTGCCGGACGGCTTGCCATCTTTGAGCACGATGCGCGACTCCTCGTTCACGCGCACGCCGAGATAGGTAAAGGTAATGCCCGGCCGCAGCGGATAGCCGTAATAAGGCGGCGTATCGAGCTTGCGCGCCCAGTGGCTTTTCGGGATGGCCAAGCCGGCGGTCGCGCAATCGTCGAGAAGGGCGTGATCGAAAGTGCCCGGCTGCACCGCGGCGTTGAAATCGGCAACCGTCTTTTCCAGCGCCGCGGCATCAAGCTGCAGTTTCTCCGCCAGTTCGCCGATCGAGGCCGCCTCGACGGCGGGAAAGATCGACGGCATGAACAGGCGGAGCGACTGGGCATCGATAATCGAATAGGCGATCTGACCGGACTGCTGGGCGATAAGCCGGCCCCAGATGGCGTAGCGCTTTGGCCAGACGTCTTCGCCCTCGTCGTAGAAGCGCTGCGCTTGCGCGTTGACCACGATGCCGAAGATGACGCTGTCGAGACGCGTGGCGATGCCGCCGTCGAATTTCGGCGCCCGCGCGTCGATCGCCACGGCGTGGCATTGCGTCGGATCGCCGACGGCGGCGACGCCGGAATCGAGCAGCATGCGCAGCACGTCGCCGCGGTTATAGGGCGTGCCGCGGATGAGGAAGTTGTCGGCGGCGGCGCCCCAATATTGCTTGAGCCACTCGATATTGGCCTCGAAGCCGCCGGCGGCGGCGACCAAGGTGCGGCCGCGGATCGGCGCGGTGCGGCCTTGGTGTTTCACCACCGCGGAGATGAAAAAGCCGTCGACGATATTGAGCGCGGTCACCGGCGCGTCGTAAATGCAGGTCACGCCCAGCGCCTCGGCGCGCCGATAGAGCGCGTTGAGCGCGCCGCGTCCGCCGCCGAGGAAGAACGCATTGGTCTTGCCCAGGCTCAGCGTACCGCCGAGCGGCGGCTGGAAGCGCACGCCTTGTTCGTCCATCCAGCCGAGCAGTTCGGCCGAGCGCGCCACCGTCAGCTTGGCGAGTGCCGCGTCGGTCTTGCCGCCGGTGACCCGATAGAGATCGCCGAGGAATTCGGCTTCGGCGTAAGGCCCGGTCATGGTCGGTGCGCTGCCGTCGTGGGCGAGGCGCAAGTTGCGGGTGTGGCGGGTGTTGCCGCCGCGATAAAAGGCCGGCGCGCCTTCGATTACGATCACCCGGCAGCCCGCACGCGCCGCGGTGATCGCCGCGCACAGCGCCGCATTGCCGCCGCCGGCCACCACCACATCGTAGGTGTCGTCGAAATCCATCGCGGTGCGATCAATGCCTCGCTTCGCCAGCGCTGGCAATGCGAGTTTGCCGGCGCATCTTGTCCGATAATCGGTTCGCGCTTCTCGGGATCATACGCTTAGCGATTGAGCCAGCGGCGGGCAAAACCGAGCAGACCCTGCGGCAGGAAGATGATCATCACGATGAACACCGCCCCAAGCGGGATCAGATAGGGGAACTGCTCGCCGAATATACGCGAGAGCAATTCGCGTAACAGTTGGAAGAAGCCGGCGCCGACGATCGGCCCCACCAAGGTGCCGATGCCGCCGATGACGTTGAAGATCACCGTGTCGCCCGAGGTCACGAAGAAGACGAAATCGGGTGCCGCGAACTCGTTCTGAACGGCGTAGAGCACGCCGGCGAGGCCGGCGAACAGGCCGGACAACATGACCGCCACGATCTTGTAACGCTGCACCGGATAGCCGATGGCCCGCGTGCGGAACTCGTTCTCGCGGATCGATTGCAGCACCATGCCGAACGGCGAGCGGGTGATGCGGCGCAGCAGCAGATAAGACCCCGCCACCATGGCCAGCACGAACCAATGCATGGTGAAGCGGTCGAACCGCATGTCGAGGAGAAACGGAATGGAGAAATGCGGCCTAGTGAAGAGCAGCCCGTTCTCGCCGCCGGTCACCTTCGTCCAGGTGAAGATGATGACATAGAAGATTTGCGAAAAGATCAACGTGGTGATGGCGAAATAGATGTCGCGCAAGCGGGTCGAGAAATAGGCGACGAACAGCGCGGCGCCGGCCGCGCCGGCGAGGCCGGCCAGGATCGCCAGCCACAGATTCGGGGGATGCGTATGCAACAGCGCGCCGGCCGCACCATACATGCCGAGGCCGAAGAAGGCCGAATGGCCGAACGAGATCATGCCGGTGTAGCCGATCAGCAGATCGGACGACATCGCCAGCAGGCCCCAGATCAGAATCTCGGTGAGGAACTTCGCCCAGAAGACCGGCAACACCAGCGGGGCGACGATCAGCAGCGCCATCACGACGCAGAAACCGCCCCAATAGAGCGTGGTGTGACTCAATTGCATCTTGCGAAACGGCATCGTCTTCCCGATCGGCGCGGTTGTCATTTCGGTGTTGCCACGAACAGGCCGGTCGGCCGGAACAGGAGCGTGAGGATGAGCACGACAAAGGAAACGATCACCGCCTGCGCCGGGCTGACCCAGATCGAGGCATAGGCTTCGAGCAGGCTGATGAAGATCGCGGCCGCGATGGAGCCGCCGAGATTACCCATGCCGCCGACGACCACGACGATGAAGGCTTTGAGCACCCAATCGAGGCCCATCGTATGGTTGACGCTGCCGAGCGGCCCGAACAACACGCCGCTCGCCGCCGCCATCGCGGCGCCCAGCGCGAACACGCCGGTGTAGACCCAGGGTACCGGAATGCCCATGGCCTGCGCCATCACGCGGTCCTGCGTGGTGGCGCGGATCCACACGCCGAACTTGCTGTATTTGAGGAACAGCCAGAAGCCGCCAATGATGCCGGCGGACAGCGCGGCGATGACGATGCGGTACCAGGGATACTGCAAATAGAACAGCGTGAAGTAGGTGCCGATCGGCTCCTGGATCTTGCGCGACACCGGCCCGAATTCCCACAGCGCGAAGTTCTGCAAGATCAGTGAAATACCGAAGGTGGCAAGAATCGTGTTGAGCGGGTCGCGGCCGATCAACGGCCGCAGCGTCAGAATTTGCAAGCCCGCGCCGAGCAGCGCGATGAGCAGCGTGGCGATAAGCAGCGCCAGCCAGAAGTTGCCCGTCGTCGCCAGCACGACGACGCCGAGATAGGCGCCCATCATGAACAACTCGCCGTGGGCGAAGTTAACGACGTCCATGATGCCGAAGATCAGCGTCAGGCCAGAGGCGACCAGCGCCAGGATCAGACCGGTGACAATGCCGTTCACCGTCTGGATCAGGAGCAGATCGACCGGAATGTTCTGAAAGAAATCGGCCATGCTCAAACCCCCAGGAATTGCTTGATGATCGGGTCGTCAACCTTGATATCGGAGGCCGCGCAGTGATGGCGTACGCTGCCCTTCTCCATGATGTAAACGCGCTGGCTGGCTTCGAGCGTGAGCGGGACGTTCTGCTCGACCAGCAGGATGGCAACTCCCTCCTGGTGCAGCACCTCGATGATCTTGCGGATCTGCGACACCATGCTCGGCATCAACCCTTCGGTTGGTTCGTCAAGCAGGATGATCTTGGGCTCCAGCATCATGGCGCGCGCGATCGCCAGCATCTGCTGCTCGCCGCCGGACAGCGTGCCGCCGGCCTGATTGCGCCGTTCGCCCAACCGGGGGAAATAGGTGAAGGCTTTCTCCAGCAGCGCGTTGCGCCGCTCATTGGTGACGCCGTGGCGGTCGAGCCCGGTGCGCAAGTTCTCCATCACCGTGAGCAGGCGGAAAATGCGGCGATCTTCCGGCACATAACCGATGCCGAGCCGCGCCAGCTTGTGCGGCGGCAGGCCGGTGATCGTTTTGCCCTCGAGGAGCACGTCGCCGTGGGTAGGCTCGACCATGCCCATGATCGATTTCAATGTCGTGCTCTTGCCGACCCCGTTGCGCCCGAGCAAGCCGACCACCTCGCCGGGCGCCACCTCAAGCGAGACGCCATGCAGGATGTGGCTCTTGCCGTAATAGGTGTGCAGGTCATCGACCCGCACCAACGGCTTGTTGTCGGCGGACGCGGTCATGTCTTAAGGTAGACTTCGAGGACTTTGGGGTTCTGCTGAATTTCCTCGGGCGAGCCTTCGGCGAGGATCTCCCCGTAGTGCAGCACGGTAATGCGGTGGCAAAGCTGCATGACCACCTGCATGTCGTGCTCGACGATCAGGATGGTCAGATTCTTTTTGGCGATGCGGCGCACCAACTCCATGGTTTCACTGGTTTCGCCGGCGCTCATGCCGGCGGTCGGCTCGTCGAGCAGCAAGAGTTGCGGCTCGGTGGCAAGCGCGATGCCGATCTCCAGATTGCGCTGCTCGCCGTGCGACAGATTGGCGGCGAGCTCGTCGGCCTTGCTTAGCAGCCCGACCGAATCGAGCGCAGCCTCGGCCTTCTCGTTGATGTCGGGAAAACTCTTGTGGTCGCGAAGCAAATTCCAGCCATGCCGGCGGGATTGCGCGGCGATGCGCACGTTCTCCAGCGCCGAGGCGTTGGGCATGACGTTGGTGATCTGATAGGAGCGCGCAATGCCCTTCTGCGAGATTACGTTTGACGGCAGATCGGTGATGTCCTCGCCGTTGAACACGATGCTGCCCGCGCTCGGCCGCAGCACACCGGTCAGACAGTTGAAGAAGGTGCTCTTGCCCGCCCCGTTCGGTCCGATGATCGCACGCACTTCGTCGCGCGCGACTTCGAAATTGACCTGGCTGAGCGCCGACAGCCCACCGAAGCGGACGGACAATTGCTCGGTCCGCAAAAGCGGACCCGACGCAGCTCCCCGGCCGCTCGCCGGGGAGCGCAAGTCTATCGCCAGTTCCGCGCTCACTTACGCCGCGGGGAACTTGCAGGCCGGCGGCACAAGGGTCTTGTCCTTCGGCACCGCCTCAAGAAGCTTGTAGGTGCCGCCTTTGATCTCGAAGATGAACTCGGTCAGGAAGGCTTGGTGATCCGCCTTGCGCAAGGTCTTGTCGCCTTGCGGGAAGTCGTCGCCCTGCTTGACCTCGAGACCCTCGAGCGCCTCGATCAGCTTCATGGTGTCCTTGCGGCCGTCGAACTTCGACTTCTCCATGGCGATCTTCATCGCGTTAAGCGCTTCGTAGTTCGACTGCACGTATTTATCGGGCGCGGGACCCGACGGATCGACCTTGATCAGCCGCTTCTTTGCCTCGTCATAGAACTTGTGGTGCGAGGGCGTGTCGAGCGGGCCCTGGAAGATCGGGATGTAACGGTTGATCGCCGTGAAGCCCTCAACTTTATTGCCCTGCGCCGGCAGGTTGGTCGGCTCGGTGATCGAGCCGTCGCCCGCCATCTTGTATTTCTTCGAGAGGCCGAGATCGTAGGCCTGGTTGACCACCGTCACGCCGTCCTTGCCGAAGAAGATGTTGAACAGCCCGTCGAAGTCGCCGGAGATCTTCGAAAGGAAGGGTGTCATATCCGGCGTACCGAGCGGAATGCCGGTCATGCCGACGACTTCGCCGCCGTTCTTCTTGATTTCGGCGGCGTAGGCGTCGCGCGTCGACTGGCCCCACGAATAATCGGCGTACGTGATGTGCCACTTCTTGCCCATCTTGGCGAGCGTCGGCCCCATGGCGACCGCTTGCGCCGGCGCGTAGTCGTGCAGGCGGAAGGTGTAGCGGTTGCAGGCCGTGGTGGTCAGCGTCGTGTCAAGACAGACGGTGATCATGTTGAGGACCTTGGCCTCCTGCCACACCGGCATGCAGGCCAGGCAGATGTTGGAGAGGAAGCCGCCGACGTGAATGTCGATGTTGTCCTCATCCACCATCTTCGCGCTTTTGCGGCGGCCAACGTCGGGCTTGGACTCGTCGTCCACCAAGATCAACTCGACCGGGCGCCCGTTGATGCCCCCATTGGCGTTGATGCGGTCCGCCGCCATCTGCAGGCCGACCACGGCGGTTTTTCCGCCGATCGCGCCGGGACCGGAAAGCGGTTGTTCGGAGCCGACCTTATAGGGCTTGCCCGCGCCGAAGGCTGAGCGCCACGGCGCCGGCACCAGCATCATCGCGCCGATCGCACCGCCGCCCCAACCGACCACGGTACGACGCGTGACCTTGCCGCTGTACCAGATGTCCTGCGCCCAAGCCTCGTCTTTCCACTTTTCAGTCATTGCACTTCCTCCCTCTGAATTTCGCCTGCGCGAATCGAAAAGCCAGTGCCCGCGCCGGATGCGCGGACGCCAGAGCAATCCCAATCTCCGTGAATGAAAGGCGCAGCCGTCCGCGTTCGTCTCTCGCCGGCATGACGCCGGGCGACAGCGAGCCAAATCATCGTACGCCAACCCACGGCGGCACGAGACGGCATTGCCAAATCCTCCCCCCGCGGCCCGTCGACGGGCTCTTCGGGATGTTCTCCCGTAAGGAAACGCTATCCCGCCGCCAGTTTCAACCGCTATTTTCATATTGATGCATGCGTACTCACATGGTCGTATGGTCGCCCGGGATCGATGCAGCGCGCTGCGCTTGCTCGAACCGCCGGGCCGCGACTGATATAGTTTTGCTGCCAGAGGACGACGCCGATGACCGCCAAGCCGATGCGCCAAGACGAGGCGGTTGTGCCTTTAAGTGGTCTTGCCGCGCGCCTGGCGGTGCGCACGGGCGCCCATCGCGGACCGACCGCCGGCTTGGCGCCGGGTTATGTGCAGGGCAATCTCGCCATTTTGCCGCAGGCGCTGGCCGCGGACTTCCTGCGTTTCTGCCAGCTCAATCCCAAGCCCTGCCCGGTGATCGGCACCTCGGCGCCGGGCGATTGGCGGGTGCCGGCGCTGGGCGAGGACCTCGATATCCGCACCGACTTGCCGCGCTACCGCGTCTGGCGCCATGGCGAGCTCGTCGCCGAGCCGGAGGATGTGCGTGAGTTCTGGCGTGACGATCTGGTGAGCTTCGTCATCGGCTGCTCATTTTCGTTCGAGGAAGCGCTGATGAGCGACGGTATCGAGCTGCGCCACATTACGCGCCACTGCAACGTGCCGATGTACCGCACATCGATCGCGACCGCCGAAGCCGGCCCCTTCCATGGATCGATGGTGGTGTCGATGCGGCCGATGACGCCGGCCAATGCCATCCGCGCCGTGCAGATCACCACGCGTTTCCCGCAGGTGCATGGCGCGCCGGTGCATGTCGGCAAGCCGGAGATGATCGGCATTGCCGACGTGATGAAGCCGGATTACGGCGACGCGGTCGAAGTGCGCGACGACGAACTGCCGGTGTTCTGGGCCTGCGGGGTAACGCCGCAATCGGTGATCGCGACGGTGAAGCCGGAATTCTGCATCACGCACTATCCAGGCTCCATGCTGGTGACCGACCGCAAGAATACCGAATTCGCAATTATGTAGTCGCGCATGTAATTGCGCCGTCCTTCCGGAGGCCCCAATGCAACCCGCAAAGGCTCCCCTGCTCTCCGCGCACGGCGCCGAAATGCCGGCGGTCGGTTTCGGCACCATGGAACTGCCGCATCGCCCGGCCGAGCTTGTCGCCGAAGCGATCGCGGCCGGCTATCGCCTGATCGACACAGCGCGCAAATACGGCACCGAAGAACGCGTCGGCGAAGGCATCCGCGCCAGCGGCATCGCGCGCAAAGATTTGTGGGTCACCACCAAGGTCACGGAGCTGAACGCGCGCGAGGCGGATTTTCTCAACTCCGCCGAGACCAGTCTGAAGGCGCTGGGCCTCGATTATGTCGACCTGCTGCTGGTGCATTGGCCACAGCCCAAGGTGCCGTTTGCCGAAACGCTGGGCGCGTTGGCCAAGGCAAAACGGCGCGGGCTGACGCGCCATATCGGCGTCTCCAACTACACCATCGCCATGCTCGACGAAGCCTGGCGCGTATGCCCCGAGCCGCTGGTCACCAATCAGATCGAGTACCACGCCTATCTGCCGCAGGACCGCATGCTGGCGGCGCTCAAGCGTCACGGCATGATCCTGACCGCCTATTGCCCGATGGCGCGCGGCAAGCTGCTCGACGAGCCGGTCATCGCGGCAATCGCCAAGGCGCGCGGCAAAACGATCGGGCAGATTTGCTTGCGCTGGCTGGTGCAACAGCCGATGGTGGCGGCGGTGCCGCGCCCGCTCGAAGAAGCGCACATCGAGGAAGACCTCGACATTTTCGATTGGTCGCTCAGCGAGGAGGAGATGCGGCGGATTTCAGCCCTGCGCAGCCGCCACGTGCGCATCGCCGATCCGCCCGAGCGCGCGCCGAAGTGGGACGTGGAGACGGTCGCTTAGGCCGCGTCGCGTGACGCGTTTTTGTCAAGCAGCCCGGCCTCGATCAGCGCCTCGCGAATGCGAGCAATCTCCGCGCGCTCGATCTTGACCAGCGGCGGCCGCACCACGGCGCGCGGCAACTTGCCGAGCAGCACCAGCGCTTCTTTCATGCGGTTGTGCATGTCGACGAAGGGATCGGCGTAGAAAACCCGCGCCGTCGGCGCGATGCGCTCGTTGAGGCGCTTGGCCTCTTCCAGATCGTTTGCCTGCACGGCACGGAACAGCCGCGCCTGCAAGTCGGCGATCACGCTGCCCGAGCCCGACAACAGGCCGTTGCATCCGAGCACCAGCGAGGCAAACAGCCACGATGAATGCGTGGTGAGCACGTTCACCTGGCGCGGCAGATTTTGCAGTGTGCGGATATGCCATTCGTGATGCGGCACGTTGCCGATCCAGTCCTTGATGGCGCGGACGGTCGGCACCCCCTCGCATAGTCTCAGCAACGTCTCCTGCGGATAGCCCTGCCCGGTCGCCAGCGGATACTGGAACACGATGATCGGAAGATCGGTGGCGTCGGCGATGCGCTTGAAATGCGCGAGCGCCATGGCCGGCGACTGGCCGAGCGTGAACGGCCCCGGCGGAAACACCAAAAGCGCCGAGGCGCCGCCTTGCGCCGCCATGCGGGCAAGCCGCGCGGCCTCGATGGAGCCGTCGGCCCAGACGCCGTTGACCAGCGGCAGCTTGCCGCCGATTTCGTCCTGGGCGATGTCGAGCACGCGGCGCTGTTCGTCGAACGAACACGACGCGACTTCTGTTGAGTGCGCGTTGACGGTGACGGCGGAGAGGCCCTCCACCGCAGCCACGTCACGCAGATGCTTGCGGAAATTTGGCTCATCGATCGACAGGTCGTTCTCGAACGGCAGCAGGACCGCCGGGATAACGCCATGGGGAAGATAATTTGCGTGCCGTGGCATAGCTCACCTCCCGCTAACGTCATTCCGGGGCGCGAGTGAAACGAGCGAACCCGGAATCCAGAAACAAGCATCGATTTTGTATCTGGATTCCAGGTCCGGCGCTACGCGCCGTCGCGGAATCACGAAAAATTGCCTTTACTCCGCCGCCCGCACCGGGGCATCGCCCGTATAGCCGAATTCCGCCGACAGCCGGTCGGCGGCGGCGCGCACCGTTCGGGCGCGCTTTTGCAGGCCCTCGATTGACAGCCGCCAGACCGGGCCGGAAATGCCGATGGCGCCGGTCACCTGGCCGGAAAAGTCGCGCACCGGCAGCGCCACGCAGCGCAATTCGCTATCGAATTCGCCATCGTCGAAGGCCATGCCGGAGCGGCGCACCTCGGCGATTTCGCGCCGCAGCCGCTCGGCCGAGTCGATCGATTTCGCGGTCAGCGGCTTGAGCTCGGCGCGCAGCAGATAGTGTTCGAATTTCTCGTTGGACAGCGACGCCAACATGATCTTGCCAAGCGCAGTGCAATGCGCCGGCCGCACCACGCCGACGCGGTCGGTCAACTGGAAAGCGCCCTGCCCACCAGTGCGTGCCAGCACCACCACGGCATCGCCCATGCGCACCGAGAAGTGCGCGCTCTCGCCGGTCTCGCGCGAGAGATCCTCGAGCACCGGCGTCGCCAGGCTCATCATCTCGATTTCGTCGAGCGCGCTGGCGGCGAGCGCAAATAGCGGCCGGCCGACGCGGTAGCGCTTGGAATCCTTGAGCTGGCGCACATAGCCGAGCGACACCATCGTTTTCACCAGATGGAAGGTGGTGGAATTGTGCAGGCCGACGCGCTTGGAGAGTTCGGCCAAGCCAATGCCGTCGCGGTTGCGCGCGATCTCTTCGAGGATGGCAAAGCCGCGGCCGATCGACTGCACGCCGCCACGCACGCGCTCAGGGACCAACCCCAGCTCGCGCGCATCCGCCGTGCGCCGGCGCGCGCGCCCCGGCCGCGCCCCTGCTGCTCGCTGATTGTTTCGCACTGTCACCCCGGCCGCTCCTCCCGGACGATCGAGGACGATATTAGCCCGTTTTTTGATTGGCAAATGACAATTCACCATGTCGAATAGGCTAAAAATCCGCCAGGGCCTGAAATTAAAGAGGCCGCCAACGATTGGCGGCCTCGACGCGCCGATCCTGCCGCAATCAGCAGGGGGCACACCAGCAGCGGCGGGGACCGCAGACGCGGTGATGGAACGGGCGGCACCATCGGCCCCAGTGCGGGCCGCAGGCGGCCTTTGCCATCGGCGTGAAATTTTGCGTCTGCGCGGGAAGCGTCGCCGCGGCGCGCGAGGTCTGGGCATCGACTTTGCCGGCAAGTGAGCTGGCAACAAAGATTGCGGTCATTGCAGCGAGGGTAACCAATATTTTTCGCATGGCTTCCTCATATATTTTTCCGATTGTCGCCCCATCAAAACATAAATGCAGCGCGGAATAGGCAGCTAATTAAATTGGCATAAATATCCACTTTTGGGCAATTGGCGGCCGATCGAAAAGTCGGCCCGATGTCCGCATGCTCCGAAAGCGGCAATCGGGGGCACACCCATTCCGCCATTGCGCGTCCATTAAAGTGCTTCGTCGGTCACCGGAGAGGTCACCACCAGGAACACCAGATCGACCAGCCCCGTGTTCTCGATCGAATGCGCAACACCTGGCGGCAGGAAAATGAAATCGTGCTTGCGCACGAGATGATCCTTGCCGTCGATGTGCATCAGGCCCTCGCCTTCGATCACGTGATAGACCTGCTCCTGCACCTTGTGGCTGTGTTTCTCGACATAGGCTTTGGGCTGGTACATCGAAATGCGGTAGTCGATGTGGTGTGAACCGGCGGTTTCCGGCATCACCAGCGGCTTTGACAGCGCGCCGCCGAAATGATTGGGAAATTCGAGCCAGCGCACGTCGGCGACGTTGCGGATGAAGGCTTTGCGTTCGGCCGGCATTGACGCGCTCACTTTGCTGTCGCGGGATCGGGCAGATAGCGCGTACCGAACACCGGCTCTTTGTATGGCGTCGGCGGCAATTGCCAGGCGCCGGTCGAAGGCGGCCGCACTTCGGCATCGACATGGGCGTCGATCAAAAACGGCTTGTTGGCCTTGACCGCGTGTTCCAGCGCGCCTTTGAAATCCTGCGATTTGGTTACGGTGATGGCTTCGACGCCCGCGGCGCGCGCCCAGGCGGCGAAGTCCGGATTGTACGGCTTCTGGTTCGGGCCCTCGTGGAACATGGTGCCGAGTTCGCGGCCACCGAACATGCCGAGCTGGATGTCGCGGATCGAGACCCAGCCGAAATTGTTCCAGATCACCCACACCACTGGGATGTTGTACTCAACCGCGGTGCAGAGAACGTGCGGCACCATGGTGAAACAGCCGTCGCCGGTGACCGCGACCACCGGACGGTCGGGCGCCGCAAGCTTGGCACCGAGCGCGCCGGCGGCGCCAAAGCCCATGCCGGAAAAGCCCCAGGAGTTGAGCATGCATTGCGGGCGCCGCGCGTTCCAGAACTGCATGTACCAATTGTGGCTGACGCCGACGTCGCAGCAGAGGATGGCGTCCGCCGGCAGCACCGCCTGGCAATCGGCGACGACGCGCTCGGGCCGCATCGGCGAAGCATGCACGGAGAAATTCGGCTTGGTGAACGCCGCCCACTCCGTCTGCCAACTTTTGACGTCGGTGAGCCAGGGCTTCACCGCGTCGCGCTTCGCGCTGCGGCGCTCGACCTCGGCCAGCAACTGCCGCAGGAAGGTGCGCGCATCGGCGAGCACGCCGATGTCGGGCGGGTAATTGCGGCCAAGTTCGTCCGCATCGACGTCGGCGTGGATCAGCTTGGTGGCTGGAAAATTCCATGAATAGCCCGGCATCCAGGACGAGGCCGAACGGTCGTCGAAGCGGGCGCCGATGGCGATCACCAGATCGGCGCGGCGGCCGGCTTCGTTGGCCGGATAGGCGCCGTTACGGCCGATAAAGCCGAGCGACAATGGATCGCCCATATCGATGCAGCCCATGCCGTTGGGTGAGGAAATCACCGGGATCTGCAGCCGGTGCGCGAATTCGGTGAGTTCGGCTGAGGCTTCCGACAGCGTAACGCCGTGGCCGATGAAGATCACCGGGCGTTTGGCGTTGAGGATGAGGTCGACGCAAGCGGAAATTTCATCCGGCGAGGCGCCGCTGCGCCGTGCATTCAGCGGCGGAAATGCCGGCGGCATCTCGACGTCGTCGTCTTCCTGAAACACGTTGAACGGCACGTCGAGGTTCACCGGCCCGGGCCGGCCCGACAACATTGTGGTGGTCGCCTGGCGCAGCGCCAGCGGCAACATGTCGACGCGCGTCGGCTGGAAGCTGCGCTTGACCACCGGGCGCACGATGGCGGGGAAGTCGGCTTGGAAGTGCTTGTTGATTTCCTGAAACGGCGAGCGGTTGAACTGCTGCGTCGGCACATTGGCGGTGATCGCCAGCAGCGCCGAAGAGTCCGACAGCGCCAATTGCAGTCCCATCACGATATTGCACGAGCCCGGGCCGCAGGACGTCAACGTCGCCACCGGCTCATGGCGCACGCGGAAATAGGCGTCCGCCATGTGCACCGCCACCTGCTCGTGGCGCGGCGAGACCATCTTGATGCGGTCGCGCTGCGCATAAAGCGAATTGAGCATGCCGACATTGCCGTGACCGCAGATGCCGAAGACGTAAGGCATCTTGTTGGCGATCAGATATTCGGTGATGAGATCGGCGCCCTTCATTCTCGGCATGTTGGCTACCCCGGCGCGCGACGTTTCAGCATGTCGAATGTGCGTCGCGCCTTGAGAAATGGTGGTGTTTTGCAGTTGCGATAATGCGAGAGGGACTTTAACCATATCGGTGACGGATCGACAACATCGGCCCGCTTGATCGATCCCCTTGGCGGCGGCGCGGCGGCGGGGCACAACAAACCAAACGTCAACCCGGGTTGAGCGCGGCGTTTTATGAAAGCAGCACCGTTCGAGTATGTGCGCGCGGGGAACGTCGAGGAGGCCTGCGCGCTGCTCGCGGCCGACGACGGGGCTCGCGTCATCGCCGGCGGGCAGACGCTGGTGCCGATGATGGCGATGCGGCTGGCGCGCCCGACCCGGCTGATCGACATCAACCGCATCGCCGCTTTGTCCTATATCCGCGCCGAGGGCGACGGCATCGCCATCGGCTCAACCACGCGGCAATGCCTCGCCGAGCGCGACGCGCTGATCGCCGCCAAGCTGCCGCTGCTCAAGCAGGCCATTCTCTTTATCGGCCACGCGGCGACGCGCGCGCGTGGCACCGTCGGCGGCTCGCTCGCGCACGCCGATCCGGCGGCCGAACTGCCGCTGATCGCGGTCACGCTCGATGCGGCTCTGCGTTACCGTGCCCGCGGCAAGGATACGGAGATGGCGGCGCAAGATTTCTTTACCGGGTTGATGATCACGGCGCTGCCGGCCGGCGCCTGTCTCACCGGCGCACACTTCCCGGTCTGGGGCGGTAAAGTCGGCGCCGGTTTTCACGAGGTGAACGCGCGGCGCAGCGATTTCGCCTTTGCGGCGGCGGCGGCGCAGGTGGAGTTGGACGAAGACGACAAATGCAAACGCATCGCCATCGCTATCGGCGCCGTCACCGATTCCCCCCTGCGGCTCCCTGCCGTGGAAAGGCAATTGACCGGCACGGCGCTCGAACAGCCCAAGGTCAAGGACACGTTGCGCTCAGCGCTCGCGGATATCGAGCCACTCGACGACCTGCACGCTTCGGCCGAGTACCGCCGCCGCGCCGCGCTCACGCTTGCCATGCGCGCCATCGCCGATGCCAAGGCGAATGCGCTGGGGAGCAAAGCCCATGCGCATTGAACTCACGGTCAACGGCGCGTTGCACTCACTCGAAGCCGAGCCGCGCACCACGCTGCTCGATTGTCTGCGCGACAAGCTCGGCCTCAAGGGCGCCCATGCCGGCTGCGAGCACGGCGTCTGCGGCGCCTGCACCGTATTGTTCGATGGCGTTGCCGTGCGCTCCTGCCTGATGTTCGCGGCGCAGGCGGAAGGCTCTGCAATCACGACCATCGAAGGCGTCACGCCAGGTCCTGGCGAATTGTCGGTGATCCAGGACGCCTTCTGCGAGACGCACGGACTGCAATGCGGCTATTGCACGCCAGCGATGATCCTCACCGCGCATGCCTTTCTGGCCGATAACCCCGCGCCGACGCGCGAGGACATCGTTGAGGCGATTTCCGGCAATATCTGCCGTTGCACCGGCTACGCGCAGATCATCGAGGCGATCGCGCTGGCCGCCGAGCGGCTGCGTGGCGTCAACCGGCCATCCGAGCTGCAAAAATGAGCGCCTTGGAAAAATACCGCTTCGTCAGTCCTCCGATCGCCGCGTGCGCGAGGACCGCCGCTTCGTCGCCGGTAAGGGTAAGTTTGTCGCCGATGTCGATCTGCCGAACATGAAGCATGTGGCGCTGGTCACATGCCCGCACGCCGCCGCGCGCATCGCGCGCATCGACAAAAGCGCCGCGCTGAAAATGCCCGGCGTGCATTACGTGCTCGACGGCGCCGAGCTGGCGCAGGCAACGCTGCCTTTGCTCGCGGGGCTCGATACACCTAACGTGCCGCGCCGGGCGATGGCGCATGAGGTCGCCCGCTATTCCGGCGAATGGGTCGCAGCCGTGGTCGCCGACAGCCGCGCGCTCGCCGAAGATGCCGCCGAAGCCGTTGAAGCCGCCTACGAACCGCTGCCCTTCGTGCTCGACGCTGAAAAAGCGCTGCAGAAAGACAGCCCGTTGGTGCACACCGCGCACGGCTCCAACGTACTGCTCGACAAGACCTTCGTCTGGGGCGAGGTGGATAAAGATTTCGCCGCCAGCCCGCATAAACTGTCGCTGCGCGTGAAATGGGCGCGCTCGTCGACGGTGCCGATCGAGACCTTCGGCGTGGTGGTCGACTGGGATCCCTGGCGCGAATTGCTCGACGTCTGGGCTTCGATCCAACTGCCGCGCTATCCCGAGCAGATCGCCTCGGCGCTGAAGATCCCCTTCACCTCGGTGCGCGTGCATTATGACGTCGACGTCGGCGGCAGCTACGGCGTCAAGCGCGGCATCAAGCACACGGTGGTCGCCGGCTATCTGGCGCGGCGGCTCGGTTTTCCGGTGCGGCTGATCGAGGATCGGCTGGAGAACATGCGCGCCGGCGACGCGCACGGGCCGGAGCGCCTGTTCGACGTCGACCTGGCGTTCGACGGTGAGGGCATCGTCCGCTCCATGAAAATGCGCGCGCTGGATAACGTCGGCGCCTACGCCGGACGCGCGCCGTTCCAGCTCGGCAAGCCGGTCGGTTCCATTGTCGGCCCCTACAAGATATCAAGCGTCGAATACCGCGCCATCGCCGTCGTCACCAACAAGGCCGTGCAGGAGGCCGTGCGTGGCTTCGGCCAGGGGCCGACCAATCTGGCGCTCGAGCGCGCCATGGACGAGGTGGCGAACGCACTCGGTCTCGATCCGCTTGAGGTGCGCCGGCGCAATATGATCCGCCGCGACGAATTTCCCTACACCATCCCGAGCGGCACCACTTATGACAGCGGCGATTACGAAACCGTCATCGACAAGGTGCTGGCGGATACCAACTATGCGGCCCTTAAGCGTGAACGCGATACCTTGCGCGCCGCGGGCAAGCTCGCCGGCATCGGCATCGCCGCCTGTCTCGAACCCTCCGGCGCCAACACCGTTTTCGAGGCGCTGCTCAACCCGGCCATCACCACCTCCACTTTCATGGATTCGTGCCGCATCACTGTCGACGGCACCGGCGCCATCACCGCCACCATGCACACAACGTCGTCTGGCCAGGGCCACGAAACGCTGGTCGGCACCGTGGTCGGCGAAGTGCTCGGCGTCGACCCCGACACCGTGCGGGTGGCGCGGCCGGATTCGCTCAATTCCCTGCCCAGCGGCACACCCGTCGGCAGCCGCATGGCGATCATGCTGGGGGGCGCCGCCTTCCACGCGGCGCAAAAGCTCAAAGCCAAGCTCACGGCGATCGGCGCGCACGATCTTGGTATCCCGCTTGAGCGCGCGGCCTATGACAAAGGCAGCGTGCACGACCTCAATGCGCCACAGTACAAACGCAGTTGGGCCGAGCTCGTAACCATCGCCCACCGCAATATCCACCGTATGCCCAAAGGCCTCGAGCCGGGGCTGGCGGTCAGCCACATTTATGAGGTGCCGACCGGCGGCAAATTGCCGACGCCGGACGGACGGGTACAGATGTACCCATGCTACGCCTTCGAGTTCCACCTGGTCCTGTTGACCGTCGATGCCGAGCTCGGCACCCCGCAAATCCTGCGCTACCGTGTCGGGCATGATTGCGGGACCCAGATCAACCCGAAGATCGTGCGCGGCATGACCATGGGCGGCATCGCCCACGGCATCGGCGCCGCGCTCTTCGAGGAGTTCGCCTATAACGACGAAGGCCAGATGATCGCGCAAAGCTTCATGGATTACCTGTTGCCCTCCGCGCACGAGGTGCCGCCGGTCGAGATCATCGAGCACGAAACGCCCTCCCCCCTTACCGTGCTGGGGCAGAAGGGATCCGGCGAATCCGGCTATCTCGGCGCGCCGGCGGCGCTGGCCAACGCGGTCAATGACGCGCTGCGCCCGCTCGGCATCGCCATCAACACGCTGCCGCTGAAGGTTTCCAAGCTTGGCGACCTGATTGCAGCGGCTGGAAAGAATTAACATCATTTTACGCGAGGGTTGCGCTAGACTGGATTTGATGGAGCGCGCCGCCCGCTGTCGGCGGCGCGCCGGAAATAGGGGTGACGCCATGACTGCCAAGAAAACACTTTCGACCCTTTTGATGCTCGCTCTGTTTGCGACCGCCGCCGTGCTCGCGCCCACCGCGCGCAGTGTTGCAAAGGACATGTCGGCGGCGACGCTTGAATTGTCGGCGCAGAAGCAACTGGATCCGAACGATCCGAAAAACCTAAAGAACAAGGGCAATAAGCAGAATTTCCAAAAACAAAACGTTCAGCCAAAGCAAAATATTCAAAAGAAGCAGGTCATCATTCAGCAGAATAACCAAATCAAGGTGCAGAAGCAGCAAAACATCCAGGTGCAAAAAAAGGTCATCGTCGTGCAGCCGGGCGGCGGCCAGAAGAAGTTTGTCGGCCAGCCGAAAGTGTTCAAGCCGACGCACAACAATCTGGTCTATAATTTCAAGCTGAGAGGCGCGAGCCAGGCTTTGGTGAGCGGCAATACCTACACGGTCTATCGCAACAATTACCGCCGCCGCTACAACGGCCGCTTCTACACGTTCGTGGCGCTCGGCTTATTGGCGCCGCTGGCGATCGGCGCCGCGGTCTATTACCCCTATGCCTATCTGAACGTGCCGGCGAACTACTGCGAAGGCCTGACCGAAGACGGCTGCGAAATGGTCTATCGCGAGGTCGAGACGGTGGAAGGCGATCTCATTCCGCAGTGCGCGGCTTATTGTCCCTGGCAGTAAGCGGACGCCGTCGCGGCGGTCAAAAGTCGAGTTTGTCCTGAACGGAGTCGAGCCCGGCCTTGGCGCAGGCTTCGTCCTTGTCGCCGCCGGGCGCGCCGGCGACGCCGACGCTGCCGAGCGTTGCGCCGCCGCCCTGGATAACGAGGCCGCCGACCAGCGGCGTCACTTTCGGTTGACTGGCGAGGCCGGGGCTGAGCGTTCCGTCCTTGACGCGTTTGACGAATTCAGCGGTGTCCAGCGTAAAGTTCACCGCGGTCCAGGCCTTGCCGGTTGCGATATCCATCGCCCCGATGCCGGCGTAGCGGTCGCGCATCGACACCAGCGGGGCGCCGAAACGGTCGAGCACCACCACGGCGACCTGATAGCCGTCTTTGCGGCACTTAAGCAGCGCGGTGCGCGCCAAATCGAAGGCGACATCGGGGGATAGAGACTTGTACGTGATGATCCCCTCCGCCGCGCCGGCCGGCAGGGCCGCAGCGAAACTGAGCGCGGCCGCCGCAATACCCGTGACAAGTTTTTTCACAATCGACCTCCCCTGCTTCATGGCCGCACCAGCGTGTAGCCTTTCGCGGTCAATTCGAGGATGCGGCCGACGCCGACCTGCACCTTGACCGCCTTCGGATTGATGTTGACGTGTTTGCCTTCGCGCTCGAGCGTATCGACCGTATTCATGCAAATATCGAACTGGACGCCCTGCGAGATCAGGCTGTCGACGCGTGCCCGGTTGGGATTTTCCGCCCGCAGCAGGTCGATCCCAGGACCGAAAGCGACGACTTCAATCGCGATCTTGTCCGGCGTGTAAGCGGCCAACAGATTATAGGCGACGCTGAGCACCAGCGCCTGCTTGTCCTGCTCGCGATCGGAGAGTTGCAGCACGATATGGCGGTCGGCGAACGGCTTGTCCGGCGACGGTGGACTTGGCGGCGTCTGCGCGGCGGCCGGCGATAGACCAAGTACAGCAGCCGCCAGAACGAGAGCGGCAAGCCGCAGAACGCAAGATTTGGCCACCGACATGCGATCCTCTATCCGGAGATGCCCGGATTGTTCGCCACGCCTTTCAGCACAACCTGATTGAGCCGCTTCGGCTTGGCGGTCTTTTGGCCGCGCAGATAATTCGCAAACACATCCCAGACGGGCTTACCGGTTTGCGGATTGACCGAGGCCCAGCCGGCGACTTTATACGATTTGTCGGCCTCAAGCTTAGCGCCATTGTCGAGCGTCATGTCGGAGATGCGCTGGCCCATTTTTTCGGTCGGCGCGCAGGCGTAGTCCATGCCGCCCATGCGCACCATGTCGCCGCCCTGCTGGTAATACGGATCGGGGTTGAACAGATTGTCGCAGATGTCTTCCATGATGGCCTTGATCTGCGCGCCGGTCATCTGCTGCACATAGACTTCCGGATAGGTTATCGCCGTCTCGGTGAGCACGTCGGCCATGGTGATCGGCTCGCCCGGCAACAGCGTATTGCCCCAGCGGAAGCCGGGCGACAACGCTAGCTCCGCATCGAGTTCGTGGCGTAAGGCATCGCAAATGAGCTGATCCATGCTGCCGTTGAAGTTGCCGCGCCGATACAACAGCTCGCCCGCCACGGCGAGCTTTTCATCGAAGGCGTCAGCGTGCGGCTTGCGCAGCCGATCGATCAAGGCTTGCATCTCCGCATTTGGCGTCAACAACCCGGCATAGACCGGCAGCAGGCGGTAACGCACGTTCTTGACCGCGCCCTTGCCCAATTCGAGATCGAGCACGCCCAAAAACTTGCCGCTCGATCCGCCATTGGTCACCAGCGTCTTGCCGCCCGCATTGGCGACGGTAACCGGCCGCGGCACCGCGTCGTGGGTATGGCCGCCGAGAATGACGTCGATGCCGGTGACGCGGCTCGCGAGCTTCAAGTCCACGTCCATGCCGTTGTGCGACAGCAGCACGACGGCATCGACTTTGTCCTTCTGCCGCAGCGCGTCGACGACTTTCTGCAGGTCGGCATCGCGGATGCCGAAGGTCCAGTCCGGGGTGAAACGTTTCGGATGGGCGATCGGCACATAGGGAAAGGCTTGGCCGACGACGCCGATGCGGAAGCCGCCGACCTCCTTGACCGCTGCCGGCTTGAACACGCGGCCCGAGTCCTTGTCGAATGACGGCTTGTCGTTGAACGCGGCTTCCTCGGTCAAGAAAACGTTCTGCGCCAGAAATTCGCCTTTGAAGCGCTTGAGATTGCCGCGCAGCCGCGCCTCGCCATAGGTGAACTCCCAGTGGCCGGTCGCGGCCTCGACGCCCAGCAAGTTGGCGGCGTCCACCATGTCCTCGCCGTGCATGAGATTGGCGAGACCGCTGCCCTGCCAGAGATCGCCGCCGTCGAGCAGCAGCGAGCGCCCGGCGCCCGCCTCTGCGCGCAGGCGGTCGATCAGCGTCTTGAGATGCGCGAAGCCGCCGAGGCGGCCGTAGCGACGCGCGGCCTCTTCGAAATCGAGGAATGTGAAGGCATGCGCCGCCCGTGTCTTGGGCGCGATGCCGAAGTGTTTGAGAAAGGCCTCGCCGACCAGATGCGGTGGCTTGCCGGCCATATCGCCGATACCAAGATTGACGCTTGGTTCACGGAAACGCACCGGCAAAAGCTGCGCATGCGTGTCGGTCGTGTGCAGCACACGGGCATGGCCGAATTTGCCGATGTCGTAGAGTTCGTCGGCTTCTGCCGCGCGCGCGAGCCGCGGCACGACGCCCGCAAGCGCCGCCGCCGTGAGCGCCTTCAACACCTCGCGGCGACGCATCGCAAAACTCTCCTTAAGTCAGGCCCGGCTCAGCGGATGACCGCGTCTTGCCACTTCGTCTTTTCGTCCTTGGCCTGATGGATCGACGCATTGGCCAAGGCTTCGGCCTCGCTGGCGTGCTTGATGGCTTCGTCGAACTTGCCGGCGGCGCCGGCTTTCTCGGCGGCCTTGAGCGCTTTGGTCGTGGTCGTCCATTGCGTCTTCAGTTTGGCCGCTTCTTTGCTGGCAGCCTCCGCCTTGGCGTAAGCAGCCTTGAAGTCGTCGGCGGACGCGGCGAAAGCGGCGGTAGCGAAGCCGGCAACCGAAACAATGACGGCCAACCGGATCAGAGCACGAGTGCGCATTGGGATTCCTCCACTATTCTTGATCATGGACGTGCACCCGGCCCCGAGATCGGCAGGCCGTTGGCCATGTACGAGAGGAAATACTCGACAGCGCGGTAGTTCTCGTCCTCCGGCTTGAGCGGCGTCGCCAGCACCTGGCTATTGCACGAAGTTAAGCGGCGGCTGGTCGTGCCCATGCCACCCCAGTTCGAACGATAGATCGGCAGGGCATTCATGATGCCGAGCGCCGGCGCCAACACTTCGGTGCGGATGTGGTTGCCTGGATTCTGCACATGGCAGCTGGCACAGGAGAAATTGAGCTGGCCGCGGCGGGTGTAGAAATACTCCTCGCCTTTTTTGTAGGCGGCGAGCGCGCGCGGGTCGTCCGGGATCTTGATGTCAAACGGCTTGCCGCGCGAGGTGAAGGCCATATAGGCCGTGAGCGCGGCCATGTCGTCCTTGGTGTAGTTGAACGGTTTTTCGCCGTTGGCCTCGCGGCAGCGGTTGAGCGCGAGATCGAGCGTGATCACCTCGCCCGATTTGGCGTCGAACATCGGATACATCTGGCGCACGCCGATGCCCTTGTTGGGGAAGCAATCGCCGTAAGTCTTGCCGTTCTTGAAGGGCGTCGCGAACATCTGCTTGCCCTGCTCCACGGCGAATTCGTAAGGCGGGAATTCGTCGATCGCCTTCCACTGCTTGCGCAGGCCTGCGTCCATCGAATAGGGACCGTTGACGAAATCGTTCAACGGCACCTTGGGGAAGCGTTCGGTGAAATATTTGCGGAACGCCTTGAAGTCAGCCTGCGGGTCAGCCAGCAGAGGCTGCGCCGTGGTGACGATAATCGCGACCGCGATGAAAATTTTGCGCAGCATTCGCTCAATCCTCCCTGTCAGCCCATTCGGGCCTATTGAATTTTCGCCATCAGCGAATCGGTAGCGCCTTTATTGTCGACCCAGCTCACTTTCAGGTCGTCGCCTTTTTTGCCGCCTTTGAAACTGAACTTCAGATAGGGGTCCTTGGAGACGGCCGGGCCCCACAGAGCGGTAAAGACCGTCTTGCCGCCGTGCTCGAATTGCACCACTTCGATGTGGTGGGCCGGAATGACCTGGCCTTTAGAATCCTTCACGAAACCGGAATCCATCGGATGCCGGATCAGCGATTGAACCTCTGTCGTGTCGCCGCTCGCGGTGGCGCGCACGCGGATTGTCGATGCCATTTGATCTCGCCTCTCTGTTGGATCAGCCGCCGCAACCGCCGACGGTGACTTTGACCTCTTTGCTGGCGCTGTAGAGCTTGCCGCCGGCCTCGACGACAGCGACGACCTTGCTGGTCTTGGCCATCTTCAGCCGGTTCGATACCGCGGCCTCGGTGCCCTCCGGGATCTTGTAGGCGGCCGCCAGCACGTTGGGGTTCTCCAGCACCAGGATGGCGATGCCGGTGACTTTCGGCAGCGTCGAAGTCACCGCGATCGGCACCACCGCACCGTTTTCGGCGATTTCCGGTGCGTCGAGATTGATCTTGTCCGACGCCTCGGCGCTGGTCTTGCCGTACAGATCCTTGAGCGTCTCGGCTTCGCCCTTTTGCTTGAACGCATTCTGCGGCCAGATTTTCGCATCGGCGTCGGCGTAAGCGGGCCACACTGCGCCGCCGAGCCCCAAGCCGGCGAGCCCGCCGACGACGGCGCCCTTGAGGATCGTTCGGCGCGCGCAATTGGGCGCGTCGGGAAATTGGTTCATTGCACGCTCTCCTTGTTGGTCCTTGACGCGCGGTTATTGCTTGTAGAGATAATCGACGATCACGTCGATTTCCTCTTTGTCCAGTATGAGATTTCGCCCGAACGGCGGCATCACCGTTTGCGGATTGCGTTTGGTCTCATCGGAAATGATCGCGGCCACATCCTTGCGCTCGGGATAGCGCGCCTTCAAATCGACCAGCGAAGGACCGACGTTGCCAAAGTTTTCGATGCCTTTAACCTCGTGGCATTGCTCGCAATGCTGGGCCACGAGCTTCTGTGCGCCCGGCGGCGCGGCGGCGGCAGGACCAATTCCAAGCGCCACGGTGCCGAGAACGGCCGCCAGCATAAAATAAGACTGCTTCAATTGCATCTACGTTCCTCCCAGCACAGATCGCTTTTCGCGATCTTATTTCGGTTGCATCTCGTCGAGCGGCCCGGTCGTTCGCGGCGTCAGCCCTTTTCCTTCCGCCGTCAATTCGATCTTGATCATTTCCGCATCCACGCAGTTCTTCATGCATTCTTTTGCCGAGGTATCCGGCCGCGGGTCCTGCCAGATGAAGTGATCGTGGTTCGGCATCTTCACTTTAGGCAAGCTATTACGATCCGCAATGAAATTATTGTCTACGATATTGTTGATGTTAAGCACGTAAGCGGTGAGCGCATAGACGTCGTTGGCCGATAATGAGTGCGGCGCCTGGAACGGCATTGCGCGATTGATGTAGTCGAACAGCGTCGTGGCAAAGGGCCAATAGCTGCCGACGGTGGGTTCCGGCCGCTCGCTGGTCAGCGTGCCCTCGCCGCCGGAGAGTTTGGGGTAGCGCGCCTCGCCTTCACCGAAGGTGCCATGGCAGGGGGTGCATTGCTCGGCATAGACGTTGGCGCCTTTGCTCACGCTGCCGCTACCGGGCGGCAGGCCGACGCCGTCGGGACGCGCGTCGATATCCCAGCCGGCGATTTCGGCGGGCACCGCCGGCGTGCCGTAGCCGTAATGGCCGGGCGGCGCGGCCGACGCAGCGGCCGACAGTGCGACAATCGCCGCCACGGCGAAAATGGATTGGCGGCTAGGCGAGCTGGACATCGTAGATGCTCCCGTCCGGCTTGACCTGCCAAGTCTGGATCGAATTGTTGTGATAGATCGAATTGGTGCCGCGCAGCTTGCGCAACTGCGCGATGGTCGGCTGCACGTAGCCGGTCTCGTCGAGCGCGCGCGATTGCAGTAGCGCCGGCTTGCCGTCCCAACGCCACGGCAAGGTAAAGCGCGTGAGCGCCTTAGACAGTACCGGCTCTTGCAAATCCGCGCGCTGCCAATTCATGCCGCCGTCGAGCGAGACATCGACCGCTTTGATCTTGCCGTGACCGCTCCAGGCCAGCCCGCGAATTTCGTAAAGCCCCGCGCCGGTGAGCGGCTTCTCCGGGCACGGGAAGGTAACAACCGACTTCGCCTCGTTCACCCAGGTGAAACCGTGCGAGGTGCCGTCGGCCATCAGGTCGGTGTATTTTGCCGTCTCTTCGCGCGTGTACCACGGCTTATCGCCGAGCTTGATGCGCCGTATCCATTTGACCGACACATTGCCCTCCCAGCCGGGCACCAAAAGGCGCAAGGGGAAGCCCTGCTCCGGCCGCAGTGCCTCGCCGTTCTGCGCGTAGACGACGAGCACGTCGTCTAAACATTTCTCCAGCGGCAGACTGCGCGTCATATGCGCGCCGTCAGCGCCCTCGGCGAGCACCCACTTGGCTTCTTTCTTGACTCCGACTTCTTCCAGCAGCGTGGAAAGCTTGACGCCGGTCCATTCCGCGCAGCTCACCATGCCGTGGGTGAATTGCAACGAGTTGAGCTGCGCCGCGCGCCACTCCATGCCGCCATTCGCCGGGCATTCGATGAAATGGATGCGCGACACCGAGGGAAAGCGCTCGATGTCCTTCATGGTAAGAACGAGCGGCCGCTCCACCATGCCGTGGATCATCAGGCGGTGCTTGAGCGGGTCCACCTCGGCGCGGCCGGCATGATAGCGCTCGAAGAACAGTCCGTTCGGCGTGATGATGCCGTTCAAGTCCTGCAATGGCGAAAAGCTGACCGAGGATTCCTTACTGGCGGTGAGCCACGGCACGTTGCGCCGGATCACATCCTTGACGAAATCAGAGGGCCGGCCATAGGGGCGATCGACAATGCCCGCGCCAAGCGACTGCGACCAGGGCGCATCCTGGGGCGGAAAAGCGCCCGTTTCGCCGGCGACGGCGACGCCGGGGCCTAAAAGCGCGCCGCCCGCGGCCGCGGCGCCGAACTTTAAGAATTTACGGCGTCCCGCGGCGTCGAACGCACGGGGATCGCGGCGGAAAATCGACATTCCCCGGCGCAGGACCGGCAACATATTTCGGCTCCCTAGACCGTTTTCATATTCAACTTGTACTATTTGTTGCCAGCCGTCCAGATTGCAAGATCAATTTTTTGTCTCAGCAAATTTTGTGCGGCACGGGGCACCTCCCGCGCACGACGCGCAGATTAGGCATAGGAGTCAGCGGGTTATGGCCGATAGATATCGGCCCTGCATTTGACCTACTTCGGTCATTTGTGTTCAACCGACACTGCAAGACGGAACGATGCTCACAAATCCGCATTGAGTGTTGATCCCGCAACGACCGCCGGGTTGCGGGACAATTCGACAATCCGTATTTGTGCGTCTCGCTTCGTGTCTTTGACACTCGAAGAAGGCCGGCATGCCACGACCCGCACGCAATCAGTCGCCCGTCGCATTGTCGGATCGCGACAAAGAAGCGTCCGCATTGAGCGAGGCGATCAAGGGCAAGCTTACTTACGTTCTGGCAAAGGACGCCGCCACCGCGACCGGCAACGATTGGTACCAAGCCACCGCGCTCGCCGTGCGCGACCGCATCGTCGACGTCTGGCTGGCGCGGCAGGCCGAGGCCACGGCGCAACACAAGCGCCGGGTCTATTACCTCTCGATCGAATTTTTGATCGGCCGATTGCTGTTTGACGCTTTGACGAATCTTCGCATGGTGGAGTCGGCCCGCCGCGCGCTCGCGGCGATGGGGCGCGACCTCGACGAATTGCGCAACATCGAGCCCGATGCCGCGCTCGGCAATGGCGGCCTTGGCCGGCTGGCCGCCGGATTCATGGACAGTCTGTCGGCGCTCGGCATTCCCGCCTTCGGCTATGGCATTCGCTACGAGCACGGGCTGTTCGACCAGCGCATCCGCGATGGCTGGCAACAGGAGGTTCCGGAAAACTGGCTGGCGCGCGGCAACCCGTGGGAGATCGCGCGCCGAGGTTCGGGGTATTCGGTCGGCTTTGGTGGCATCGTCGAGCACAGCGAAGGTACGACCGCGCGCGCTGTCTGGGCGCCGGCGGAAACTGTAATCGCCGTGCCATACGACACGCCGATCGTAGGCTGGCGCGGACGCCACGCCAACACCTTGCGGCTGTGGTCGGCGCGCGCCGCCGATCCTATTCATCTTGAGACGTTCAATCAGGGCGACCACGTGGGCGCGAGCGCGGATTGGGCGCGCGCCGAAGCCATCTCCCGCTTCCTCTACCCCAACGACGACACGCCGGAGGGCCAGGAGCTTCGCCTGCGGCAGGAATATTTCTTCACTTCGGCGTCGTTGCAGGATCTCATCCGCCGCCATCTCGACGAATTCGGTTCGCTCGACACACTCGCCGACAAGGCCGCCGTTCAGCTCAACGACACGCATCCGGCGATTGCGGTCGCCGAGGTCATGCGAATACTGGTCGACGAGCACAATTTCGCTTGGCAGCGCGCATGGACGATCACCCGGGCGCTGTTGAGCTACACCAACCACACGCTGTTGCCGGAGGCGCTCGAAAGCTGGCCGGTCGAATTGTTCGCCCGGCTTTTGCCGCGGCATCTGCAGATCATCTATGAGATCAACTTGCATCATCTGCGCGAGACGGAAGCGCGCGGGCTCAAGAATCCCAAATTCCTCGCCGCCGTCTCGCTGGTGCATGAGGACGGCGACCGGCGGCTGCGCATGGCGCATCTGGCCTTCATCGGCTCGCATTGCGTCAACGGCGTCTCCGCGTTGCACACCGAGCTGTTGCGCAAAAACTTGTTCCACGATCTGGCACAGACCACCGACACCAAGATCGTCAACAAGACCAACGGCATCAGCTTCCGGCGCTGGCTCTATGCAGCCAACGTCCCGCTCACCGAGCTTGTCACCGAAACGCTCGGGGAAGGCGTGCTCGACGACCCGGCGCGCTTGCGCGAGCTTGAGCAGGCGGCGGGCGATGCAAACTTCGTCGCGCGCTATCGGCACGCCCGTATGCGCAATAAATCGAAACTAGCCGAAGTGCTGCATGGCACCACCGGTGTTCGAATCGAGCCATCCGCGCTGTTCGACGTGCACATCAAACGGGTGCACGAATATAAGCGGCAGTTGCTCAATATCCTGGAGACGGTTGCGCTCTATCAGCAAATTCGTGCGCACCCGAACGACACATACATCCCACGCGTCAAGATTATCGCCGGCAAGGCGGCGGCAAGCTACGAGCGCGCCAAGCTCATCATCAAGCTCGCCAATGACGTCGCCCACGTCATCAACAATGACGCGAGCGTCGGCGATCGCCTTAAGCTCGTGTTCGCGCCGAACTACAGCGTCAGCCTCGCCGAGGTCATCATCCCAGCGGCCGATTTGTCCGAACAGATTTCGACGGCCGGCATGGAAGCCTCCGGCACCGGCAATATGAAGCTGGCGCTCAACGGCGCCATCACCGTCGGCACGCTGGACGGCGCCAATATCGAGATCCGCGAACAGGCGGGCGAGGACAATGTGGTGATCTTCGGCATGACCGCCGCCGAGGTGGCGGAGCACCAGCAGGCAGGGTTCAAAGGCGAAACCGCGGTCGAGGCCTCGCCGCGGCTCGCAGCGGTGGTCAAGAGCCTGGCGGCGGGCGAATTTTCTCCCGACGACAAAGACCGTTTTGCGCCGATCGTGCAGTCGCTGCTTGCCTATGACCGCTTCATGGTCGCCGCCGATTTCGATGCCTATTGGCAGGCGCAACGCGCCGTCGACCGGCTCTGGCTTGATACCGCCGCTTGGTGGCGCAAGAGCATTTTGAATACCGCGCGCATGAGCTGGTTTTCGGCCGACCGCACCATCCGCGAATACGCCGGCGAGATTTGGAACGTGCCTGTCGCCTAACGTCAGCGCGCAATATTGCGCCCGCATTCGGCGAAGGCTTTGGCGACGCGGGCAAAGCCGTCGTGGCGCTCCAGATCTTCCAGCGCGACCGGTAATTTGCGCCGCCAGTTTGGATGCTGCTCGACGGTGCCGGGAATGTTGATCTGGTCGCGCACGCCCAACACGTCGTCGAGCGCGATGACCACCAGCCGCGACGGCGTAGCACCGAGAAATGCCGCAACGGCGGCGATGTCGTCGGCCGGAAAGCCAGGCGCGCGTTCCGCCAAAACCTCCCGCAGCTTCTGCTGCGCCCAGGCGCGCGATTCGTCGCTTTCGCCCGGGTCGACACCGATGCCGCGTTTGAGCCGCATATCGTAGCCCTCAAGCCAGCCGCGAAAGCTCGGTAAATCGTGCGTGTTGAAGGTGGCAACCGCGTCGGCGGGATAATCTTCCGGGCGGCGAAAGCGGCCGTCGCCGTCACGCTCGAACAGCATCACACGGTAGGTCCAGAGGCCCCAGCGCGCGAGCACGTCGAGAAAACCTTCCGGCACGGTGCCGAGCGCTTCGCCGATAACGATGCATTGCCGGCGATTGCTCTCCTGCGCGACCACCTGCAGCAATTGCTGCAGCGGAAAACGCACGTAAGCGCCCTCTTCCGCCGGGCGGCCGAGCGGGATCATGAATACACGTTGCAGGCCGATCACGTGATCGAGCCGGATAGCGCCGGCGTGGCGCATGGCGGCGGCCAGCAACTGCCGCAGCGGCGCGAAATCATGCGCCGGCAGCGCGTGCGGATTAAACGGCGCCAGGCCCCAGTTTTGCCCTTGGGTGTTGAGTTGGTCGGGCGGCGCGCCCATGGCGATATCGGCGAGCACGGCGTGCTGCTGGCTCCAGGCATCGGCACCATGGCGGTCGATGCCGACCGCGAGGTCGGTGTAGAGACCGATCGGCATGCCGTGCCGGCGCGCGGCCTCCACGCATGCGCCGAGCTGGCGGTCGGCGATCCACTGCACGAATTCGTGAAATTCGCAGGCCTCGGCGTTCGCCTGACGAAAATCGTCGAGCTGCGCACGCGCGGGACTGCGCCACGGCTGCGGCCACTCTGGCCACGGCCGTAGGGTATTTTGCCGGCGCAGGACCTCGAAGCAGGCAAAGCGCAACAGAGCCTCACTCTGCTCCGCGCGAAAAGATTCGAAGTCGGCGCGGCGCTCGGCACTGGCGTCGCTGCGGAACGATGCGTGCGCGAGATGCAAGGCGTGCAGCTTGGCGGTGGCGACGCGCGGGTAAGCAATCATGTCGGTGGCGCGTAGCGCCTCGATCTCGGCCTGCAAGCCCGCCGCCGCTAACCCGGGAAATTCCGGGATCGCATCCGCGTCGATATAGAGCGGATTGAGATAAAGCCGGCTATTCGGCGAGTAGGGACTGGGCTCGTCGGGTCGATCGGTAAATAGCGCATGCAGGGGATTGAGCCCGATGGCCGCAGCGCCGCGCCCCGCGGCAAGCGCGATCACTCGCGCAAGATCGGTAAAATCGCCATGTCCCCAATTACGCTGCGAGCGCAGCGCATAGAGCTGCACGGCGAGCGCCCATGATCGCCGACCGTCGCCTTGAAACGCGCGCAACGGTTCGTTCGGTGATTCGAGAGCGCGCGGCGCAATGCGCGCCGCCGTCATTGCGTCAATCAGCCGCGTTAACGTCTTGGGAGTAGCGGTTCGGCATCTGCCGAAGACGTCGTAATATTGAGGCTCGACGCCCCAAATTTGCGCAGTCGTCGTTAAGTCGTTCATTCGGAGTTCTTTTTACGGCTACTGCGAGGATAACAGTTAAGATGAAATAGACCGTGGGGAACTTTGGGCATTTTTTGTGGTTCTTCTAAGAGCTTATTTGTGGTTCCCTTGTCGGGTTGAAACCCGAGACCGCACAAAACAGACCGACCGGAGCGGAGGATACCGGTGTCCGCATGAGAGCCTTTACCTCGCCTGACCCATCAGCGGACCTTTGGGCTGTTTCCCCGGCCGATCCGACCGGCCCGCGCTTTCGCATCGAAGACATTTATCCAGCCGTCGATGAGGGACGCTATCCGGTCAAGCGCATTGCCGGCGAATCGGTCGAGGTTTGGGCCGATATTTTCCGCGAAGGTCATGACGTTCTTGCGGCGGCGCTGCTCTGGCGGCCGGAAGCCGAGAGCGCGTGGCGGCACGCGCCGATGCGGCTCGACAATAATGACCGCTGGCACGGCCAATTCACCCCGCCACAGCCCGGCTGGTACCTGTTTTCGATCGCCGCCTGGACCGATCAATACGCAACCTGGCGCAAGGAAATCCGCCTGAAGCAGGATGCCGGCCAGGACGTCTCCCTGGAGGCGCGCGAGGGCGAACTACTGTTGAGCGAACTGATGCCGCGCGACCCCGCGGCACGTCGTACCGTCGAGGCTGCGGTCAGAGGCTTCGCGAGCAAAGGCGATCTCGCCGCGCTGCTGGACGACAAAGTCGCCGCCGCGATGGAAAAAACCGAGACCCGGCCCGATCTAACCCTTAGTCACGCGATCCCGCTGGTTGCGGACCGCGAACGCGCGCGCGCGGGCGCCTGGTACGAAATGGTGCCACGTAGCCAAGGCAAAGTGCCGGGTAAGCACGGCACGTTCGCCGATTGCGTAGCACGGCTGCCGGAGATTGCCGCGCTGGGCTTCGACGTGCTCTACCTGACGCCGATCCATCCGATCGGCCGCACCAACCGCAAGGGCAAGAACAATTCGCTCAAAGCCGGACCCAACGACCCCGGCAGCTTCTACGCCATCGGCAACGAGCAAGGCGGCCACGACGCCGTGCATCCCGAACTCGGCACGCTCGACGACTTCCGCAAGCTGGTCGCGGCTTGTCATCAGCACGACATGGAAATCGCGCTCGATTTCGCGGTGCAGTGCTCGCCCGATCATCCGTGGCTGAAACAGCATCCGCAATGGTTCAGCAAGCGGCCGGACGGCTCGTTCCGGTTTGCCGAGAACCCGCCGAAGAAATACGAAGACATCCTTAACCCGGATTTCGAGAGTACGGACCGCATCGCGCTATGGCAGGCGCTGCGCGATGTCATTCTGTTCTGGGTCGAGCAAGGCGTGAAAATTTTCCGCGTCGACAATCCGCACACCAAGCCGCTGCCGTTCTGGGAATGGCTGATCCATGAGGTGCAGGCGAAGCATCCGGACGTCTTGTTCCTGGCGGAAGCCTTCACCCGGCCCAAAGTGATGAAGGCGCTGGCCAAGCTCGGCTTTAGTCAGTCCTACACCTATTTCACCTGGCGCACCGAAAAAGAAGAAATCCAGGCCTATCTCAGCGAGCTCACCGGTTTCCCGGAACGCGATTATTACCGGCCAAATTTTTTCGTGACCACGCCGGACATCAATCCGGTACAATTGCAGAGCGGCGAAACCTGGCTGTTCAAGTCGCGCTTGGCGCTCGCCGCCACTTTGTCGTCCAATTACGGCATCTATAACGGCTTCGAGCTCATCGAGCACGAGCCAATCCCGGGGCGCGAGGAATTTATCAATTCGGAAAAATACGAATTGAAGACGCGCGACTGGAACAAGTCCGGCAACATCAAGGACTATCTGCGCCGGCTCAATTTCATCCGCCGCGACAACGCGGCGCTGTTGCAGACGGCGAATTTGCGCTTCCTCCTGGTCGACGACGACGGCGTCACCGGCTTCCTCAAGGAATCGGTCGACGGCAGCAACGCGGTAGCCTGCGCAATTGCGATCACCGGTGGCGCGCACGAGTTCTGGCTGAATTTCGAAGACCGCCAGATCGGCCCGGCCGGTGCCAAGCGGCCGGTGCGCGCTATCGAGAATCTCGTGACCGGCGAGCGCCACATGCTGGAATGGAACGGGGTGCGTCTGCGCATCGACGCCGCTAACGAGCCGGCGCTCCTATTCCGCTGTCATGTTTGAGGCGCCATGAACGTCCTTCCCACCACGATCGATATCGAGCCGAAGGTCGAGGCCGACGACGGCCTGTGGTTCAAGGACGCCATCATCTACCAGCTGCACGTCAAGGCGTTCCAGGACTCAAACGGCGACGGTATCGGCGACTTCGCCGGCTTGACCGAGCGCCTCGACTATCTGCGCGACCTTGGCGTGAACACCCTGTGGCTTTTACCGTTCTATCCGAGCCCCGGGCGCGACGACGGCTACGATATTTCGGACTATGGCGACGTCAATCCGATGTTCGGCAGCATGCGCGACTTCCGCCGCTTCATGCACGAAGCCAAGCGGCGCGATATGCGGGTGATCATCGAGCTGGTCGTCAACCACACCTCCGACCAGCACGACTGGTTCAAACGCGCCAAACGCAGCCCGGAAGGGTCGAGCGCGCGCGATTGGTACGTCTGGAGCAAGAGCGACCAGAAATATTCCGGCACGCGCATCATCTTCACCGACACCGAGAAGTCGAACTGGACCTTCGACCAGGAGGCCGGCGCCTATTACTGGCACCGCTTCTTCTCGCATCAGCCGGATCTCAATTTCGACAATCCGCGGGTGGTGCGGGCCGTGCTGCAGGTGATGAAGCGCTGGCTCGACACCGGCGTCGACGGGTTCCGGCTCGACGCCGTGCCCTATCTTTGCGAGCGCGAAGGCACCAATAATGAGAACCTTCCTGCAACCCACGCGGTGCTCAAGCGTTTGCGAAAAGCACTCGACGAATTTGCTCCCGGAAAAGTGCTGCTCGCCGAAGCCAATCAATGGCCGGAGGACGTGCAGGCCTATTTCGGCGACGGCGACGAATGCCACATGGCTTACCATTTCCCGCTGATGCCGCGCATCTATATGGCGATCGCGCAGGAAGACCGCTTCCCCATCGCCGACATCATGCGGCAGACGCCGGAAATTCCGGAGAACTGCCAATGGGCAATGTTCCTGCGCAACCACGACGAATTGACGCTGGAAATGGTGACCGACGCCGAGCGCGACTATCTGTGGTCGACCTATGCGGCCGATCCGCGCGCCCGCGTCAATCTCGGCATCAGGCGGCGGCTGGCGCCGCTGATGGACAACGACCGGCGTAAGATCGAGCTGATGAACTCGATCCTAATGTCGATGCCCGGCACGCCGATCATCTACTACGGCGACGAGATCGGCATGGGCGACAATATCTACCTCGGTGACCGCAACGGCGTGCGCACACCGATGCAATGGACGCCCGACCGCAATGGCGGCTTTTCGCGCGCCGATCCGGCGCAATTATTCCTGCCCTGCATCATGGACCCAGTCTATGGATTCTCGGCCGTGAATGTGGAAGCGCAGGCGCGTTCGCTGTCTTCGCTGCTGAGCTGGACGAAACGGCTGATCAGCGTGCGCAAGTCGACCAAGGTGTTCGGACGCGGCACGCTGACTTTCGTGCGGCCGGCCAACCGCGCCGTGCTCGCCTATGTGCGCCAGCTCGGTGAGGAAGCGATCCTGTGCGTCGCCAATATTTCGCGCTCGGCGCAGGCGGTCGAGCTCGACATGAGCCCGTGGAAGGGCCGCATTCCGCAGGAAATGCTGGGGCGGACCAAATTTCCGCGTATCGGCGAACTCCCTTATTTGGTCACGCTGCCGCCCTACGGCTTCTTCTGGTTCTCGCTGCTGCAGGATGCCGAGCAGGAGCCGGAAAAAGTTCTGCCGCGCGAGATCACCACATTGGTGCTGGGCGACAGCTGGAATTCACCGCTGTCCGGTTGGACACGGCGGACGTTTGAACTCGACGTCTTGCCGGCCTTCATGCCGGACCGCCGCTGGTTTGCCGACAAGACCTCGCGTCACATCACCACGACGTGTCCGGTGGTGGTGCCGGTCGAACACGGCAACGACCGCTTCGCCATTGCTATCGTCGATGTCGGCGGCGCGCATGGAACGAGCCGCTATTTCCTGCCACTGACCATCCGCTGGACCCGCTACACGGCGATCGACAAGGGGCCGGCCAGCGTGCTTGCCGCCGTGCGCCGTGGGTCTCGCGAGGGCACCCTGCTCGACGCCACCGCCGAGCCAGAATTCATTTCAGCGCTTTTGGCCAAGATCCATGCTGGCGAAACCGTCAGTACCAACGCCGGCCAGATCGTTTTCCGTCCGACCGGGGTATTTGCCGCCGAGACCGTGGCGGCAGTCGAGAATGTCACGGCAATCGCGCGCGAGCAGTCCAATTCGAGCGTGATCATCGACAATAAATATGTCCTCAAGATTTTGCGCCGGGTTACTTCCGGCATTCACCCCGAGATCGAAGTCGGCCGCTTCCTCGCCGACATCGCGCATTTTCAAAACGCACCGGCGCTGCTTGGCTCGGTCGAGCTGGTCGAAGGCGAGAAAAACACCGCGCTGGCAGTTCTGCATGCCTTTGTCGAAAACCAGGGCGACGCCTGGAGCGTGATTGGCGCCGCGCTCGACCGGCTGCTCGACGAACACCGTCTGCTAACCCCCGAGGTACCGACGCCGTTGGAGACTTTGGAAAACGCCAGCATGCTGCAGCGTATCCGGCAAATCGGGCGGCGCACCGCGGAAATGCATCTCGCCTTCGCCGGCAATCACGTTGTCGCCGCTTTCGCGCCCGAGCCCATAGCCACCGAGGACGTCGCTCGCTGGACCGATCAGGGTCTTGCCCGCGCGCAAAACGTTTTCACTTTGCTCGAACGCAGCCGCAACGGTTTACCCGATTACGCGGCGCAAATTGCGCAACGCGTCCTCGACCAGCGCGAGACCATCGTTGACCGTATCGAGTCGCACCGTCACACGCGGTTTGACGGATTGAAGATTCGTCATCACGGCGACTTCCACCTTGGCCAAGTGCTGATCGCCAAGGACGACGCCTATATTCTCGATTTCGAGGGCGAGCCGCGGCGCACGCTCGAAGAGCGCCGTGCCAAGGCGCCGCCGGCCCGCGACGTGTCCGGCTTTATCCGTTCGATCGATTACGCGGCGAGCGCCGCGCTCGATCGCGCAACGGACCTCAATCCCGAGGAACGCTCGGTGATGGCACAGCGCATGCGCGCTTGGGTCGAGCATATCAGCGAGGCCTATTGGACGAGCTACCGCGAAACGCTTGGCGACAACCGGCTGTGGCCGGCCGACGCGGGGCAGACGCGTGCATTGCGCGACCTCTTCCTGCTGGAAAAGGCGCTCTACGAAATCGAATACGAACTCACCAACCGGCCGAGCTGGGCGCAAATCCCGATGGAAGCGGTATTGCGCATTCTCGCGCCGCCGGAGCTCGTGAGCCCATGAGCGAACTTGCAGCCGCCGCCCATGACATCATCGCCGGCCGCCATGCCGACCCCTTCAGCTATCTCGGGCCGCATACCGAGAACGACGAAACCGTGCTGCGCGTGTTTCTGCCCGATGCCAAACGCGTGGTTGCTATCAGCGAGGCCGGCGAACGCGAACTCGATCGCATCGATCCGGCTGGGCTGTTTGCCGGGCCGCTCGACGGACTGAAACATTATCGGCTGCGCGCCCGCTTCGGCGACAACGAGGTCGAACTGGAAGACCCCTATCGCTTTCCGCCGGTGCTGTCCGACTACGATCTTTATTTGCTCGGCGAAGGCAATCATCTGCGGCTTTACGACAAGTTGGGCGCGCATCCGATGGCGCTCGAAGGCGTTGACGGCGTCGCTTTCGTAGTGTGGGCGCCGAATGCGCGCCGCGTCAGCGTGGTCGGCGATTTCAATTTCTGGGACGGCCGCCGCCACGCCATGCGCGTGCGCGGCAACGGCTACTGGGAAATCTTCGCGCCGGGCGCGCGCGCCGACGACAGGTATAAGTACGAGATCGTCGGACAAGACGGCACCTTGCTGCCGCTGAAATCCGATCCGGTCGGCTTCGGCAGCGAGATGCGCCCAGCGACCGCGTCCGTTGTCGTCGACGTTGCGAAACTAGAAAAGCCGCAGCCTGCGCCGGGCGCCATCAACGCGCTCGACGCGCCGATGTCGATCTACGAGGTCCATCTCGGCTCCTGGCGCCGCAAGGGCGAGCATGGGCAATTCTGGCTTACCTATCGCGAACTGGCCGAGCAGTTGCCGGCCTATTGCGCCGACATGGGCTTCACGCATGTCGAACTGCTGCCGGTGATGGAGCATCCCTTCGACGGCTCCTGGGGCTATCAGACCACCGGTCTGTTTGCGCCGACCAGCCGAATTCGGCAGCCCATCCGACTTCGTCGCCCTCATCGATGCCCTGCACAAAGCCGGCATCGGCGTGCTGCTGGACTGGGTGCCCGGGCATTTCCCCGACGATCCGCATGGCATGATGAAATTCGACGGCACCGCGCTCTACGAGCATGCCGATCCGCGCCAGGGACGCCATCTCGACTGGGGCACGCTCATTTACAATTACGGCCGCGTGGAAGTCGCGAGCTTCCTGGTGTCGAACGCGCTTTTCTGGCTGGATCGCTATGGCGCCGACGGCTTGCGCGTCGATGCGGTGGCCTCGATGCTTTATCTCGACTACAGCCGGCCGGCCGACGCCTGGGTGCCGAACAAGTTCGGCGGGCGCGAGAATATCGAGGCGATCGCCTTTCTCCGACGCACCAATACGGAGCTGTACAAGCAGTTCCCGCAGGCGACCACCGCGGCGGAGGAATCGACCGCTTGGCCGATGGTGTCGCGGCCGGTCGATTGGGGCGGGCTCGGCTTCGGCTACAAATGGAACATGGGCTGGATGCACGACACCCTGGACTACATATCCAAGGATCCGATCTACCGCCGTCATCACCACGGCAGCATTCTGTTCGGGCTGCACTATGCCTTCTCGGAAAACTTCATCCTGCCGCTGTCGCATGACGAGGTGGTGCACGGCAAACGCTCGATCCTCGGCCGCATGCCGGGCGATGCGTGGCAGCGCTTCGCCAACTTGCGCGCCTATTACGCCTTTATGTTCGGTCATCCCGGCAAGAAACTGATGTTCATGGGTGCGGAGTTCGGCCAGGACGGCGAATGGAATCACGACGTCGGCCTGCCCTGGCATTTGACGGAGCAGGCACCACACGCCGGCGTGCAAAAGCTCGTGCGCGACTTGAACCACCTCTACCGCAGCACGCCAGCCCTGCATGCGCTCGATTGCGACGCCGCCGGTTTTGAATGGCTCGTCGCCGACGACGCTAACCACTCGACCTTCGCCTGGCAGCGCAAAGGCAAAAACCCGGGCGAGCGCTGCGTGGTCGTTATCAATTTCACGCCGGAGGTTTTACGCGACTACCGCGTGCGCGTGCCGTTTGCCGGAAACTGGCGCGAAGTGCTCAATTCCGATGCAGCGATTTACGGCGGAAGCAATACCGGGAACGCAGGAGCCGTCTCCACCGTTGCGACGCGTGACAGCCAGGAGCTTCATCTTGTCGTCCCACCCCTTGCGGCTATCTTCCTCGTTCCCGAAATCTAGCGGCGCCATCACGGCGGGCGCTCCCTACCCGCTCGGCGCAACCTGGGACGGGCGCGGCACCAATTTCGCGCTGTTTTCCACCAATGCCACGAAGGTCGAACTGTGCCTGTTCGACCGCCAGGGTAAGCGCGAGATCGAGCGCGTCAAAATGCCGGAGCGGACTGACGACGTCTGGCACGTCTATCTTTCGCACGTCGCGCCGGGACAGCTTTACGGCTATCGCGTAGATGGGCCTTACGAGCCGAAGTCGGGTCATCGCTTCAATGCCCACAAGCTTCTGATCGATCCCTACAGCAAGCGGCTGGGCGGTCACTTTGCCTGGACCGACGCGCATTTCGGCTATCGCATGGGTGCCAAACAGGAGGACCTTTCCTTCGACCGGCGTGACAATTCCCGCGGCATGTATAAATCCGTAGTGGTCGACCCGGCGCATACCTGGGCGCATGAGCGGCGGCCGCAGACGGCGTGGGAAGACACCATCATTTACGAGGCGCATGTCAAAGGACTGACGCAAACGCGCGACGACGTGCCGGCTGAGACGCGCGGCACTTATCGCGGTCTCGCCGAGCCCGCAACGATCGCGCATCTGCGCCGGCTCGGCGTCACCGCGATCGAATTGTTGCCGGTCCACGCCTTTCTCAACGATCGCTTTCTCGTCGACCGCGGCCTCGTCAACTACTGGGGTTACAATACGCTGAGCTTCTTTGCGCCGGAGGAGCGCTACAGCAACGGCGACGCCGTCAACGATTTGCGTACGACGGTCGCGGCGTTGCACGACGCCGGCATCGAGGTCATCCTCGACGTGGTCTACAACCACACCGCCGAGGCCAACCATTTGGGTCCGACGCTGTGCTATCGCGGCATCGACAACGCCTCGTATTACTGGCTGTTGCCGGACAATCCGCGCTATTACGACGACTTCACCGGTACCGGCAATTCGTTGAAACTCACCCACCCGCGCGTGCTGCAGATGGTGATGGACTCGCTGCGGCTGTGGGTGGAAGCTTTTCATGTCGACGGCTTCCGCTTCGATCTCGCGCCCGAGCTTGGCCGCGTGCCGGCATTCGATCGCAACGCGCCGTTCTTTGCCGCCATCCGCCAAGACCCGCTGCTGTGCAGCGTCAAGCTGATCGCCGAACCGTGGGATCTTGGCGCCGGCGGTTATCAGACCGGCGGCTTTCCCGCCGGCTGGTCGGAGTGGAATGACGTCTATCGCAATACAATGCGGCGCTATTGGCGCGGCGACGAGAACATCATCGGCGACGTCGCGCATTGCATGACCGCCTCCGCCGAGCATTTCCAGCACGATGGCCGCAGCCCGCGCAGCGCCATCAACCATATCACCGTGCACGACGGCTTCCCCTTGGCCGACGTTGTGAGCTACGAGCACAAGCACAACCAAGCCAACGGCGAGGACAACCGAGACGGAACCGACGATAACCTGAGCATCAATTGCGGCGTCGAGGGCGCGACCGACGACGAGACGATCCTGGCGATGCGCCGGCGGTTGCGGCGCAATCAGCTCGCCTGCCTGTTTCTCGCGCAGGGCGTTCCGCTGCTGCTCGCCGGCGACGAAGCCGCCAACAGCCAAGGCGGCAACAACAACACCTATTGTCAGGACAACGCGGGCGGCTGGGTCGACTGGTCAAAGCTCGGCAGCGAAGACGACCTCACGACACTCATCGCGGATTTAAGCCGCTTGCGGCAAAGCTTCGCCCAGCTCAGAGCGCGCCAATGGCTTGCGGGGCGGCGCGCCGACGGCTCTTACGACGTTAAATGGATGACGCCGCAAGCAACGGAAATGACGCAGGCGGACTGGAATCTCGCGCATGCGCGTTTCCTGTCCTACGTGCTCGCGCCGCCGAACGACGGCGGCAGGCCGCTGTTCGTCGTGCTCAATGGCGCCAATGCGCCGGTCGAAATCGTCTTTCCGCAGTGGCCCGGCACGGCTCGCTGGCGTTGCGTGCTCGACACCTCGGACGGTCGAGCCAATACCGCGGCGCTGCCGCCCGGTGCCAAATGGGCCACCAAAGCGGGGGCGGTGCTCGCTTTTGCGGGCGAAGTGTGATCGCTATTTCGCTGGCCGATGCAGGCACGAGAAGATCTGCACGAGCTTGCGCGTCTCCACCGGAACGGCGCGATTGGCGTTAAGATTGGCGGTGGCCGTTTTGCAGGACAGCCAGAAATAATTTTCCGTTCGCGGGTCCATGACGAGCCGCGTCGGCGCAAAGTTCGCGAGAATGACGGAGAGGTAGGGCGTGGTCGAATACCACGCCAGCCGATTAAGATCGGCGCCGATGCGGGCGGACGAAACAAAGCGCGCATCGCCGAGCGCCGGATCGGATGCCGCGCCGGTGGCAAGCGCGGTCACCGCCGACTTGTACTTGGTCCAGGCTGCGACGAATTTTTCGGTCTCGACCGCGTGTACCAGCATCACCAACACGAAGGCGCCAGTGATTGCCCTGGCCGTCATCGAAACGGGCAACGTTGCCATCACGCGCGCCGACAATGGCAGTAGCGGCCCACCTTCGGCTCTCAGCGCGAACAACGCCGCGAGCGCGCCGAGGATCGGCGTGATCACCACGACCGCCGTCCGCATATAATAGCGGTTCTCCGCATGGATCGCGTGATCGAGCCACAGCCAATAGACCGCGAGCACGATGGCAACCATCGCTGCGGCGTAGAGGTGCGCTTTGCCAGGCGTCAATCGCACGAGGATGGCGAAGGCCAGACCATATCCGGCGACGGCGCCGACGAGCAGCAACAGCAACGCGCTATGCAGAAGGCTGACGTCGAAAAAGTCCAGCGCCGCCCGCACATAGACCGTGGCGAAATAGTCGTCGGGCGGCAGCATCACCTTCACCGCGGCCCACACGGCCAGCGCCGCAGCCAACACACCCAGCGCCCGCAGGAATGCTTCGTCGCGCAGGCCGCGCAACGCAAGCGTTGCCACAATCGCCAGCGCGAGAACCAAGGCGGCTTCGTGCGTCAGCAGCAGCAACAGCAGCAGCAGAAACAGCAAAAGGGTGCCGCCGATGCCCCGGCGCGCATAATGGGCGATCGCCAGCGCTGGCCAGAACAAAGCATGTGCCAGCCATATCTCGGTCGGGAACCCGTAGATCAGCGGGCACAGACATGCCGTCGAGAAACAGGCGTAGCCGAAGATGACGCGGCCCTGGGAGCGGTCGGCGGCAAAGGTCGCGATCAATCCAACGAACGGCGCGACATAGAACAGCAGGCCGTAAACGAAGATGCCGCCGTTGGGGCTACCGGTCAGGCCGGTATAAGTCTCGGCGGGCCACAAGGTGAGCAAGAACACGGCGACGCGGCCGGAAATATTGTGCCAATGGAAAGCCCAGACATCCTCAACCGCCACCGCATACGAAAACATGGCGCCGTCGCCATAAAGCTGCAGCCGGCTGCCGAGCCCGATGATGGGAAAGGCGATCGCCCAGCCGAGGCCGGCGACAACGACCATCCGTCGCAAGAGGCCGATATCCGAACGCGCAGCGGCTGTCGGCGTGTCCGGCAGGATGCCTGGGCGAACGGCCGGCATCCGCTTCACTGCCGGTCGAGAAGCTGCCGCAGCGCGCCGCCGGCCTTTTCGATCACACGCTCGAGAAGCTGCACGCCGTATTCCGCCGAAGCAGCTTGCGCATCGCCGATGACGCCCTGATCGGCGATGCGCTTGTCGTCGCTCGTCCAAGGCCAGGTGACCGCAGGATCGAGCACGGTCCGGCGCACCGCCTCGGCCGTCCGGCGGATTTTTCAGCTGTGCGGCTTTGTCCGTGCGCACCAAATGCGGCGCGATGGCCAGCATCATCGAGGTCTCGTTTTTTCCGCCATGAATGTCTGGAACGGCCGCGTCAGGCTCAAGCTCGGTCCATAGCGTGGGATGCATCGCGCAGACATTGAGGCTGAATTCGGCGCGCAGATCCTGCGCCAGGGCATCCAAAATGCCGCGATTGCCGCCGTGCGCATTGATGATGGCGAGATTGCGCGCCGGCAGCGCACGGGCAATTTCGCGCCCCAGGTCGTGCAGCAGCGCGGTCATGCCCGCAACCGACAGCGACAGCGTGCCGGGCGCCCATTCGTGCTCGCGCGCAAGACTGACAGCGAGCGTGGGAAGCTGCCAGAGATCCAACGCCTCGCCCCAGCGGGCGACGATGCGGCGGGCATATTCTTCCGCCAGCACGACGTCGGTATTGAGCGGCAGATGCGGACCGTGCTGCTCGATCGAACCGATCGGCAAGCACAGAATCGAACTCTTTTTCAGAGCCCGCGAAATGTCCTGTGTCGTGAGCTCGCCGATCAATCGGCCCGGCACCGCTTGTGGCATGTCCGCTACCGTTATTGCTTGCGCATGATCTTATCGGAAAACCGGTTCCCACCGTTCGGAATCGAGCGCGGGGGCGTGCAGCAACCCATGCTGCCGCCTTTGCGACGACGAGGTCAAATGGACGGATCTCAAGTCGCCAGGGGAGCCACGTCCGATTCCTGTTCGGACGGGTTGGCAAGCGAGGCCATGACGTGATCGAGCCGGTGCCCGGCACGTTCAGCCTTCGCCGTCAGATAGCGCAGATTATCGGCGTTGATCGGCGCCTCAAGCGGCATACGGCTTGCGATTTCGATACCGGCCTTGGCGAGGCCGTCGAGCTTGGCCGGATTGTTGGTGAGCATCACCACGCGCGTGCAGTTGAGGATTTGCAGCATGCGCGCCGCGATCCCGTAGTCGCGCTCGTCGTCGTCGAAGCCAAGCGTGGTATTGGCGTCGACCGTGTCGAGCCCGGCGTCCTGCATCTGGTAGGTACGCATCTTGTTGGCGAGGCCGAGCCCGCGGCCCTCCTGCGCCAGGTAGAGGATGACGCCGCCGCCCAAATCTTCCAGCCGTGTCAGCGCGAGTCTCAGCTGATCGCCGCAATCGCAGCGCCGCGAGCCGAAGACGTCGCCGGTCAGACAGGCGGAATGCAAGCGGACCGGAACCGCTTTGGCGAAGTCGGGCTTGCCGACAATAATGGCGACCGAACTGCCGCCCATGGCGTCGCGGAAAACGACAAAGCGCGTGCGCGTACCGGTGTTGAGCGGCACCGAGGATTCACTGGCGATGGCGAGAGAGCGTATGGTGGCGTCGCCGAAGCTGGCGACGGCATCCGCCTCGACCGCGATAATGCGCGGCACTTTTGCCCTCGCTTCCGTTAAATCGACCACCGCCGCCAAAACGGCCGGCAGCCCATGCGATAATTTGACCAGCTGGATCGCGGCAGCCGCCACCGGTCCGGCCGGCTCCGCATCGAAGCCGCAATCGGCCTTGGCGTCGGCGACGGCCGCCAAGATCACATCGACGCCATCGTCGTCGGTGAGCTGCAAAGCGATCGGCGTCTTTGCCGGATAACCGAGTGCCAGCGCGCGGCGCGCCGTGATGATCAGGCGCAACCGCGCCGGTGCGCAGAGCGCCACGAACTCGGCCAAGCGTTGAGCGTTGAGCCCCTCGACCGGCAAGGCGAGAAGCGTTTCGCCGCCACCCGTGATCAGCACCGGTCTCCCGGCGTGGAATTCGGCTAGCCCGCGATTGACGCCTATTTGGCCCGCCGGACCGAACAAACTGGAAACTTCACTAGCCCCCATAGCACTCCTTACGCGGCTTCCACCCCGAGCAGCGCGCAATGTAGAACACCAAACGCCCTTTGCCCATTCCGGTCGCCAATTTAGTTGGTTTGTGCCAGCCTGAAGCGGCCGATCACCTAGCCTTAGACAACGCGCGTGCCTGTGAAAAGTGCCAAAAACCCTGGTCCCGGCCAAAACCCGGCCTCCACCGAGTTCGTCCGAAATGGATTCATGGACGGCATTTGCGGCGAATTTTCGAAGCTCCCAAGACCCCCTTCCCGCGCCCTGGGCAGGCCTTTTTGGACCGCTAAGGGAAGGCGCGGCCGACGACCTCATGGTGGTCGGCCAAATCGGTCAGTCGATCGACGGGCGTATCGCCACCGAATCAGGCCACTCGAAATATATCAACGGGCCGGCCGGCCTCGCCCACCTGCATCGGCTGCGCGCGCTGGTTGATGCCGTCGTCATCGGCGTCGGTACCGCCATCGCCGACGACCCGCAGCTGACCGTGCGCCGGGTCGGCGGACCGCAACCGGCCCGCGTCGTCATCGACCCAAAGGGCCGCCTTCCGGCCGGCGCCAAGGTGCTCGCCGACGACGGCGTGCGGCGGCTTGTGATCACGGCGGAGGACGTGCGCTATGCCGCTGCGCGCGGTGTCGAAGTCGTCGCCTTGCCGGCGGCCTATGGCAACATCACGCCGGCGGCGATCCTTGCCGCGCTCGCCGGGCATGGCCTGCACCGCATCCTGGTCGAAGGTGGCGCCGACACACTGTCGCGATTTCTCGCCGCCGGCTGCCTCGATCGCCTGCATGTGGTGGTGGCGCCGATCATCCTCGGCGGCGGACGTTCGAGCTTTGTCCTGCCGCCGATCGAGCGCGCCGATCAGGCTTTGCGCGTCCCCATGCGCACGCATCAACTTGACGACGAGGTGCTGTTCGACTGCGACCTGTCGGCTCAGCGCGTTCCGGTCGGCCGCGCGAAGAAATCGACGTGACCGACGCGGATTGACGAGCGTCCGGCGGCGACGGCGTCGCGCCGGCGGGTCAGCCAATTGATCGTATCGGCGAGCGGCGGTTCATTCATCTCGCGCGCCGCGCTCGCCCAGCCCGTCAGCACTTCCGTCTGAATTTCACGATCGTCCGGTCCAAAGTCCCAGTCGGATGCACCGCGAGCGACGGAATAGCCGAGCGACTCAAATCGCGCGATCGCGGAGGACGCAGCGGTTGCTCCGAGAGCCGGCCCGAAACCTTTGTTGGTACGTTGATGCGCGTTCACAGCACCGGTAATCGCACGATCGAGCGGATCGGCGGGTTCGAATTCGATACGGCCGTCGTAGCTCAGCGCCGCATAAAACGGGATCGAGCGCGCCGCGATTTCGACCGCCAGCCGCTCCAGCCAGTCCTGCGACACGAGGTCGAGCAGCGCCGACGTCGTGACGAGATCGACCGGCCCGTCGAGCACGGCTTCGAGATCGCGATTGAGATCGAGCGGCACCGCGGTGACTGCCACCCCCTTGGGGCAGACCGTTTCCGATGCCCGCGCCAGCAGGCTTAAGTCGTTATCGACCAGCCGCCAGTGCTGCGAGGCCGCAAGGCGCGGGGCGAGCGCGCGCAAGGTCGAACCGGTCCCGCAAGCAAGGTCGACAATCCGCATTGAGGGCAAGACGCGTAAAGATGCGACGACGGCCTCGAGGACCGTCGCGTTGCGCGCCTGCACGTCGTAAGGCTCGCGCAGCGCCAGCCATTCCGCGGCAAAGCTCATGCCAGGCTCTCAAGCGCGCGCGCGAATATTTTGGCGGAATCCTGCCATGTCGGGAGCTGGCGCGCCGCCTCGCGCGCGGCCTTGGCCAGCCGCTGGCGCTCGTCCGGATTTCCGATCGCCCGGCGCAAGGCGAGCGAAAGCAATTCTTTATCATCCGGCGCGACCAGCACGCCCGCCCCTATCGGCACGGTGTCCGGAATGGCCCCGGCGGTGGTGCCGATGACCGGCAGACCGTGGGCGATCGCTTCGGCGTAAGCCATGCCGTAACCCTCATGACGCGAGGCCAGCACGAAGATATCGGCCTTGGCGTAAAACGCGCTCAAGATTTCGGACGGCAGCGCGCCGACGACCTTGACGCGATCGGTAAGCCCAAAGCGCGCAATATCGGCGTTCAATTGCTCAGCCGTCTGCGGATCGCGCCGTCGATCGCCGGCGATCGTCAACTGCCAGGACAAGTCGTCAAGGGGGGCGAGCGCGGCGATCAGCACGTCGAATCCCTTGCGCGGCACCACGGCGCCGACCGAAAGCAGGCGGACGATGCCGTTACTGCCACCAGCCGCTACCGGCACCGGATCGCTGCCGGGACGCGCCACTGTGAGATGATCGGGCGCTACCGCGTAATTGGCGATGAGTTCACGCGCGGTCGCGGTGCTGGTCACGATCACGCGGCGCACGGCCGCCAACGCACTGCGCTCGCTGGCGCGCAAATCCTTGGCCTTTGCCGCCGGCAACCCGGTTTCCAGCGCCAGCGGGTGATGCACCAGCGCGACCACGGGATTGCGGGGGCGAAGATCGTGAGCGGCCTCGGGCAAGACGCCGAGCGCCAGTCCGTCGACGATGATCGTTTGTCCTTGCGCAACGGCCAGCAGGCGCCGGTGTGCCGTTGTTCTTGTTTCGTCGTCCGGCCAAGGAAACCCATTGCCGAGATCGATGACCTCAACGCTCCAGCCGAGCTTTTCAAGTTCGGCGATCATGCGCCGGTCGTAGGCATAGCCGCCGGTCGGGGTCGCAAGATCGCCCGGCACCGCGAAGGCGACGCGCCTCACCACAAGGGCGCCTCGTACCAGGCGCGCGCGACATGCGATTCAGACAGCGTGACGCGGATCGCCTTGATATGACGCGCTTCGCGGCCGAGCGCGCCGGTGCGCGCTGCGTCTGCCAGCCGGTCGAAAATATGCTTGGTCAAGAATTCGGTGGTGGTGTTGGCGCCTTGCATTTCCGCCGCCTCGTCGAGATTGCGGTAATTGAGTGGGGAGAGCACCGCCTTGAGCGCCTCATGCGCGCGACCGATGTCGACGACAATGCCGTTGACGTCCAGCGCCTCCGCCATGAATGCGGCGTCGACAACAAAGGTCGCGCCGTGCAAAGCCTGCGCCGGGCCGAACACGTCCCCGCGAAATGAATGGGCGATCATGATGTGATCGCGGACTTCGACGGCAAACACGGCGCCTCCTCAGTAAACAATGAGCGGACAGAGTATCCCGCTCTTGGGGTCGAGAATATCAGGAAGCCGCGTCGGCAGCTCGGCAAAGGGCACCGCCGGCGCCAAAAGGGCATCCAGACGCGGATCGGCCAGCAGCGCGACGGCTTCGGTCAGACGGCGATGATGCGTCCAGTCCGCCCGGTGCGAGGGCGCGACATGCCCGACCTGGCTCGAAACCAGGCGTAACCGCCGGCTATGGAACGCGCCGCCCAGCGGCACCGGCACCTGCGCGTCGCCGTACCAGCTCACTTCCAGTACGGTCGCCTCGAAGGCAGCGAGCGACAGCGCCGTGGCAAGTCCGGCCGCGGTGCCGCTGGCGTGGACGACCAGGCTGCAGTCGGCGGGCGCCGCATCGGGCTTGGCAAAACCGGCGCCGAGCGTGCGCGCAAGCTCAGCGCGTGCCGGATTGATGTCGACCAAGGTCACCTCGGCATCGGCGATTTTTTGACTCAGATAGGCGACCAGCGCACCGACCACGCCGGCGCCGACGACGGCGATGCGAGCGGCCGGTGCGGGCGCCGCGTCCCAGACGGCGTTGAGCGCGGTTTCCATATTGGCGGCGAGCACGGCTCGCGCCGGCGGGACGTTGTTCGGCAAGGCCGCCACCGCGCCGGCCGGGAGATTGAAGGCGCTTTGGTGCGGATAAAGGGCAAACACGTTATGGCCAAGCAGTTCGGGCGGCCCCTGCTCGACCCGGCCGACGGTCGCGTAGCCGTATTTCACCGGGAACGGGAAATGCCCGCCCATGAAGGGCGCGCGCATGCGCTCGAATTCGCTTCTCGGCACGCGGCCGGCCAGGACCAGCGCCTCGGTGCCGCGGCTGATCGCGCCGTAAAGCGCGCGCACGCGCACCTCCCCAGGGCCCGCCGGCGGCAGCTTTTCCGGACATATTTCCGCCCGACCGGGCCCGCTATACCAGAGCGCCTGGGCAGTTTCCTCGACATGGCTGGTGGCCAAATTTCAGCACCCCGGTTGGACTTCTGCGACAGCTTCTACGAACCTTCGCCGTGTTATACCCTGCGCCAGCCATCGGGGCACCAGAAGTAACCGCTTGCTAGAACGCTCCCCTCCCCAAGTTGCCGAAATCGCCCGGGCCGCGACGATGATAACCGGCCGGCGGGTGCTGTTTGCCGTGCTGTTCGTCGCCACCTGCGCCGCAACGCTGACGCTCTTGGCGCTGGCGCTGTCGCCCGGCGGCTTCGGCTTTCTCGATTTTGTCATACTCGCGCTGTTCGCGCTGACGCTGCCGTGGATGGTGATCGGCTTCTGGAACGCGGTGATCGGCTTTCTCATCTTGCGCGTTGCCGACCCGAGCGCGGCGGTGATGCCTGCCACCGCCGGCGTCACCGGCAACGAAGCGATCACGGCCTCGACCGCCATCCTGCTGTGCATCCGCAACGAGGCGCCGGAGCGCATGGTGCGCAATCTTGATCCGATGTTGGCCGGACTTGCCGGCGCGGGCTTGGGCGATCGTTTCCACGTTTATGTGCTCAGCGATACCGACAACGCAGCGGTCGCGTCGAAGGAAGAAGCGCGTTTCGCCGCACTGACATCGGCTTGGCGCGGGCGCGTCTCGATCGTCTACCGGCGGCGCGACATCAACACCGGCTACAAGGCCGGCAATATCCGCGACTTTTGCGAGCGCTGGGGGGCGAAGCATGAGTTCGCCGTCGTACTCGACGCCGACAGCTTCATGTCCGCCGACGCCATCCTACGGCTGGTGCGCATCATGCAAGCCGATCCCAACCTCGGAATCTTGCAAGGTTTGGTCGTGGGACTGCCGTCGACCAGCGCCTTTGCGCGCCTGTTCCAGTTCGGCATGCGGCTCGGCATGCGCTCCTACACCATCGGCAGCGCCTGGTGGCAAGGCGATTGCGGCCCCTATTGGGGGCACAACGCCGTGCTGCGGCTGGCGCCGTTCATCGCGCATTGCCAGTTGCCCACCGTGGACGACGATCACATTCTCAGCCACGACCAGCTCGAAGCGGTGCTGATGCGCCGCGCCGGCTACGGCGTGCGGGTGCTGCCGGAGGAAGCGAGCTGGGAGGAAAACCCGCCGACCTTGATCGAATTCATCCGCCGCGATTTGCGCTGGTGCCAGGGCAACATGCAGTACTGGCGTTTCCTCAAGCTTCCCGGTCTGCAGCCGGTGAACCGCTTCAATCTTGCCGTTGCCATCCTGATGTTCGTCGGCTCGCCGGCCTGGATCGGCATGCTTGTCTTCGGCACGCTTGCGGTCGCGTTGGCCCCGGCGCCCGCGGACTTCATCCGCCCCGACTACGGCATGGCGTTGTTTGCGGTTGTGCTGGTGATGTGGTTTGCGCCGAAGACCGCGACCGCCATCGATATCCTGCTGCGCCCGGACGTGCGCCGCGCCTTCGGTGGCAGCGGACGTTTCCTTGCCAATGTCATCGTGGATTATATTTTCTCGATTCTGTTGGTGCCGGTCGAATGGTTCAGCCACACCGTCTTCTTGATCGGCCTGCTGTTCGGTCGCGAGATCGGCTGGATCGGTCAAACCCGCGACGATCACGCGGTGCCACCGGCGCTGGCGCTGCGCAATTTGTGGCCGCACACATTCCTCGGCTGCGGCGCCATCGGCGTCCTCGCCGCGACGCATCCGGCGGCGATCCCCTATGCGCTGTTCCTCGCCGCCGGGCCGGCGCTGGCAGTCCCGCTCGCGGTGGTCACGGCATGGCCCGCGGTCGGCCGCGCCTTGACGCGCATCGGCAGCGGCCGCCTGCCTGAGGAAACCGCGCCCTCGCCTGCGCTTTGCGCTTTGGCGCTTCCCGCCATCGCGATGGCGGCGGCGCCGCCGCCGCGCTAAAGGCCCATGTTGGCAAGCCTCAGGAGCGCGCGCGGCATCGTCCGCTCGCTGCGCATTTATTACGGCCATCGCGTGCAAGCGGCAGCCATGGATCGGCTTTACGGCGGCTTCGTGCAACGCGGCGACTTGGTGTTCGACGTCGGCGCCCATGTCGGCGATCGTGTCGCCTCATTTCGCCGCTTGGGCTGCCGCGTGGTCGCCGTCGAACCGCAACCGGCTTTGGTGACGGCGCTTAAACTGCTTTATGGGCGCAGCGCCGATGTGACGATCGAAGCAACGGCCGTCGGCCGCAATGCGGGGACGATCGAACTGATGATCAACACCGACAATCCGACGGTGTCGACCGCTTCCCGGCAATTCGTCGAGGCCGCCCGCGAGGCGCGCGGCTGGCAAGAGCAGCGCTGGAGCGAGAACATCGCCGTGCCGATGACGACGCTGGATACGCTGATCGCCCGGCACGGCGTACCGGCCTTCATCAAGATCGACGTCGAAGGCTTCGAGGCCGAAGCCTTGGCCGGGTTGACGAAGCCGGTAAAGGCGCTGTCGTTTGAATTCACCACCATCCAGCGCGACGTCGCGCTCGCCAGCGTCGAGCGCTGCCTGGCGCTGGGGCTGACGCGTTTCAACGCCGCGCTTGGCGAGAGCCAAACAATGGCGCACGCCGGATGGGTCGGCGGCGGCGAAATCAGGCGCTGGCTGACCGAACTGCCGCACGAAGCCAATTCCGGAGACGTCTATGCCGCAATCGCCTGACGGCACGCCGTCGCCCGCACCGTCGTCGCGGCGTTCGGCGCTGGCGATTCTGGCGATGATCGCCGCCGGCTTCGGCCTGACGCTGCTGGTCTTTTATCCCGGCGTCATGACCTATGACGCCCGCTTCGTCCACGAGTACATCGCCAAGGGCATCATGGAGGACTGGCAATCGCCGGTGATGATCCTGCTCTGGGGCATCATCGACCCGATCGCGCCCGGCGCGGCCAGCATGTTTCTTTTGACCGTGACGATTTATTGGCTGGCGATTGCCCTGCTCGCCTTCACGCTGGCGCGCCGCTCGCTCTGGCTGGCGGCCGCGCTCGTTCTGCTCGCCTTGTCGCCCCCGGCTTTCATTTTTCAAGGCATCATCTGGCGCGATGTTCTGTTCGCCGATGTCTGGCTGTTTGCCGCCGTGATTGCCTTTGCCGCCGCCAACCGCGGCGCGAGTTTGCGGCTGCCGGCACAAGCGCTTGCGCTGGGCCTGCTCGCTTTCGGCGTTCTGCTGCGGCCCAACGCACTCATCGCCGCGCCGATCCTCGCCGCAGCGATCCTGTGGCCGCGGCAATTTTCCTGGAAGCGCGCGATACTAGGGTTTGTGCCGATCGGCCTCGCGTTGTTCGCCCTGGTGCAGGTCGTCTATTACGGCGTGCTTCACGCGACGCGGCAGCATCCGTTGCACTCGATCATGGTCTTTGACCTCGGCGGCATCAGCCACTTCGCCAAGGAAAACCAGTTCCCCGTCACTTTCACCGCGCCGGAGAATGCGCTGCTCATCAATGGTTGCTACCAGCCGACGCTATGGGACATCTATTGGCGGCTCGAGCCTTGCGAATTCGTGATGAAGAAACTGCAGGGCGAAAAGAAAATTTTCGGCGCTCCCGCTCTGACCAAGGCCTGGATCGATGCCATCGTCCATCATCCGATTGCCTATCTGGAACACCGCGCCGATTTCATGTGGAATTTCCTCGGCCGCGAAAACCTCACGATGTGGACCGCCGACGTCTACGATCCGTCTAAGAAAGTATTTCCCGATCGTCCCGCCTTCAACGCGCTTGTGGCGGTGCACGACACGCTTAAAGCCACGCCGCTGTTCCGGGCGGGCACCTGGCTCCTTCTTTGCCTCGCGGTATGGATCATTGCCTGGCGGCGGCGCGGCACGCCTTCGGGAACGTTCGCCATTGGCGTCTGCGGATCGGCCGCGGTCTATGTGCTGACTTTCTTTGTCGTCGGCGTCGCCTCGGATTTCCGCTACGCCTATTGGGCGGTGCTGGCGGGCATCGCCGGCTCGCTGGCTTTGCTGCGGGCACAGCCCAAGAGGGACCCTATTCCGCAGGAATGAACTGGTCCTTGCTGAGGGCGCTGAAACGGCCGCCCGACCGCGACAATTCGTCGAACGTGCCGCTTTCCACGATGCGTCCGGCCTCGAACACCAGGATGCGCGTCGCCCGACGAATGGTGGCGAGCCGGTGAGCGATGACAAAGGTGGTGCGGTTCTTCATCACCTCGTCGAGCGCCTTCAGCACTTTGGTTTCGGTCGTGGAATCGAGCGCACTGGTCGCTTCGTCGAGGATCAGGATCGGCGGATCTTTGAGCAGCGCGCGCGCGATCGACAGCCGCTGGCGCTCGCCGCCCGACAGTGAGCGGCCGCGCTCGCCGACTTTGGCGTCGAAGCCGTCGACACCGTATTCGATGAATTCGAGCGCTTGCGCGCGGGCGGCGGCGGCGCGCATTTGCTCGTCGGTGGCGTCCGGTTTGCCGGCCAGCAGGTTTTCCTTGATCGAGCGGTTGAACAGCAGCGATTCCTGAAACACGACGCCGATATTGCGCCGAAGCGCGGCAAGCTTGATGTCCCTGATATCGATACCGTCAATCTTGATGACGCCCGATTGCGGATCGAAAGCGCGATGCAGCAGCGCCAGCGCGGTCGATTTTCCGGTGCCGGTCGGGCCCACCAGCGCCACCATTTCGCCGGGCCGCGCGGTGAAGCTCAAATTCGAAACCGCCGGATGGCGGACGTCGTAGTTGAACGTCACATTGTCAAATTCGACTTGGCCTTCCAAACGGTCCGGCTCCACGGCGCCGGGCCGGTCGCGCAAGGCGGGAACGGTATCGAGCACCTGGAAAAAATCGCGCAGTTGCGGCGCATCGAGTGACAGGCGATTGATGAAGCTGACCGCCTGCTCGAGGCGGCTGACCACCATGCCGGCAAAGACCATGAATGTGACAATGCCGCCGATGGTGATGAGATCGCGCTGGAACAGCCAGGTGCCGAACAGGATGATGGAGAGAACCGCCAGCGTCGTCGACGCGCGCGTGATGACGGCGGTCACAGCCCACCAGGACAACACGGGAAACTGCGCCGCCAGCAATTGACGGCTCACGCTTTTCAGCGCGGTCACCTCATGCTCGACGCGGGCAAAACTTTGCACCAAGGCGATATTGCCGAGCGCGTCGGAGGCGCGTTCGGCCAGACCCGAATGGTAGGCCTGCACGTCGCGCTGCATCGTCTCGGTCTTGCGCAAGACGAGGGCGGTCAGCAGCGCGAATATCACGCAGAGCACGATCAAAAGGCTGGCCAGCCGCCAATTGAGGAAGAGCGACAGCGGCACCAACACGGTCAGCGACACGAACGCGGCGAGCTGATCGCGGAAAAATCCGAGCCACAGCGACCACAGCACGTCGGTGCCCTGTAGCATCGTTTTCATCAAACGGCCCGAATGGGTGTCGCTGTGGTAGGCGAGCGGCAATTGCAGAACGTGTTCGAAATAGTCGGTCAGCACCGCGAGCCGGCGGCGGTGTGCCAGCCGGTCGGCATAGAGCGCGACCAGCGTGCCGCAGATGATGGTGAAAATAGCGAAGGCCGCCCACAGGCTCAGCAACACGCCGAGACGCGACCACGCGGGCGCCGCATCGTTTTCCTGCGCGCTCGCCAGCACGTTGATGACGCGGCCGAACAGCACCGGCTCGGCGAACTGCGCGAGCGCCAGCGCGATATTGGCGAGCGCCAAGTACCAGCCCAATCGGCTGTCCGATCCGAGCTTTTCGAGTACGCGGCCATAAAGGCGTAGAAAACTCATGCGGGCAAAGGCCGGCTAGGACAAAGGAAAATGATAGCCGAACGCGGCCATTGCCGGGAGCGCCCTCTCCCGTCTTGGTTTATTACTTCGGCGGCGGCGGACTGGCCGGTGCAGACGTGGCGGGCGGCGCAGGTGACGCGGTCCAGGCCTTGTAGTCGGCGTCTTTGACGCCCGGCAGCGCTTTGACGAAAGCCACGATCGACCAGATTTCCGGATCTTTCATGCCGGCTTGTCCAAAGCTCGGCATGCCGGTCATGTTGATGCCGTTCTTGATCACAAAGAACAGTTGCGACGGCGAAAGCTCCTTGGCGACTTCCTTCAGGTCTGGCGGATCGGGGTGCAGCCCTTCCGAGAACTTGGCCCATTGCGCGCCCGGCCCGCCGTGGCAGGTGGTGCAACCGTGTTCGGCGTATTGTCGCGCGCCGGCCTGCACCTGCGCAGGGTCGTTGAGATTGGCGGGCGGCGTGTCGGTGGCGTGCTTGGCAATCGAAATCGTGCGCACCTTGACCAGCGCCCAATGCACCAGTGCGGGATCTTCCTGCGTGCCGGCGACGCTGTAGAAGCCGCCGAAGAAATACACCGCGGCGCCGATCGCCACGACAATCGCGAGCGCACCAATCACGGCCAGAAATCGCATGAAGATCCTCCGATATTCGGAATGCCCGAATTATAGGACGTAACGGCAAGGCCAGCTAGGCCCCGGCAGCCGCGCTCGACTCAACGTCATTTGCCGGTAAGCTGGCCAATTGAGGTCCCGAAGAGAATAGTCAACAAATTTTGTCCAATGCGTGATTATGCCTCCTTAAGCTATTGGCTTGAAACCTGCGGCGAGGATCTGACGCCCCGGCCCGCCTTGCGCGGGTCGGCCGAGGTCGATGTGGCCATACTGGGCGCCGGCTATTCGGGCCTGTGGACCGCGTATTATCTGCAAGCACGTGATCCGTCGCTGAAGATCGCCGTGGTGGAAAAGGAGATCGCCGGGTTCGGCGCCTCGGGGCGCAACGGGTCGTGGTGCTCATGTCATTTTCCGACAAGCCTCGAAGCGCTGGCCAAGCATCATGGGCGAGAGTCGGCGGTGGCGATGTATCGCGCCATGGCCGGCGCCGTGGACGAAGTCGGGCGGGTCGCTGAGGCGGAAGGCCTCGACATTCATTTTGCCAAAGGCGGCGCCATGACGGTCGCACGCGGCCCGCAGCAGTTGCCGTCGGTGCAAGGAGCCTATGAAGAATTCGAGCAGTTCGGGCTTGGCGACCAAATTGAGCTGCTCGACAAGGTGCAGCTCGATCAGCGTATCCGAATCTCAGACGCGCTCGGCGCCGTCTACTACAAGAACGCCGCCACACTTCATCCGGGCAAGCTGGTGCGGGGACTAGCGCGGCTCATCGAGCGGCGCGGCGCCACGATCTACGAGCAGACGGACGTGACCGACTTCACCACCGGCGTGCGTCCGGCGCTGCATACCGCGCGCGGCGATCTCCGCGCCAAAACGATCGTGCTTTGCGGCGAAGCCTATCTCACGCAATTGCGCAAACTGCACCGGCAATTGATCCCGGTCTATTCGCTAATGACCTTGACCGAGCCGCTCTCCGCCGCCGATTGGGCTGAGATCGGCTGGAAGGACGGTGAGTGCATCGATTCCTGCCGCCTCACCATCGAATACATTTCCAAGACACACGACGGCCGCATTCTCTTCGGCGGCCGCGGCGCGCCTTATCATTTCGGTTCCGCCATCAAGGACGAATACGACCAGCATCCGCCCACGCTTGACATGCTGCGCGACAACGTGCGCCGGTGGTTCCCGCGCCTGAAAAGCGTGCGCTTTACTCATGCCTGGGGCGGGCCGCTCGGCTTTCCGCGCGACTTCATGCCGACGATGCAATATGACCCGCGCAAAGGCGTGGCGAGCGCCCGCGGCTACACCGGCAACGGCGTCTCCACGACCAACCTCGCCGGTCGCGTGCTGGCCGATCTCATCACCGGCGCCAAGTCCGCGATTACGGCCTTGCCTTGCGTCAACCATCGCTCGCCGAATTGGGAGCCGGAGCCGTTGCGCTATATGGCAGTGCATTACGTGCAAGACGCTTATTGGAAGATCGATCAAAAGTCCGAGCGTACGGGTCTGCCGCCGACCGGCAAGACGTTGGCGGAGCGGTTGACGCGACATTGATCGTGGCGTGAACGCGCCGTTCTTGACACCCCTGCCGATCGCAGGCTCGATTGCGGCGACAGGGTTCAACCTGGGGGGAAGCCAAGCCATGACGCGTCCGATCCTGATCGGCGGCAAGTTCGTCGAGGCGAAGTCGAATTCGGCCATCGAGGTGCACAACCCCGCTACCCTCGAACTCATTGACAGCGTGCCGGCCTGCGGCGAGGCCGACGTCAACGCGGCGGTGAAGGCCGCGCGCGAGGCGCAACTTTCATGGTGGCGGCTTTCCGGCGTCGAGAAAGCCGAGCTGATGCACGAGGTGGCCGCGCGCATGCGCGCTAACAAGCGTGCGATCGGGACGCTGATGACGCAGGAAACCGGCAAGCCGCTGGTCGAAGCCGTCGATTGCGTCAAATGGTGTGCGCAATGCTTCGACTACTACGCCGAAATCGGCCGTTCGGTGCAGGGTCCGGTGGTGGCGCCCGGCGCCGAGCACCAAGTCAATTTTGTGCGCAAGGAGCCCTATGGCGTCGTCGCCTGCATCGCACCCTTCAATTTCCCGCTGCTGCTCACGGTTTGGAAGGTCGCGCCGGCGATCGCGGCCGGCAATACCGTGGTGTGCAAGCCGCCGCACCAGAACCCGCTGTCTGGCCTCATGCTCGGCGAATGCTATGACGTGTTGCCGCCGGGCGTCGTCAACATCGTCACCGGCGCCGGCGACACCGGGGTCGCGCTGACCAACCATCCCGACGTCGACATGATCGCGTTTACCGGATCGACGCCGGTTGGCAAGAAAATCGCCTCAGCCGCGGGCGGGCAACTAAAGAAGATCAATCTCGAACTTGGCGGCATCGATCCGTTGATCGTGTTCGAGGACGCCGATCTTGACGTTGCCTCGCACGGCGCCGTGTGGGCGCGGCTGTTGAACGCCGGTCAGGTCTGCACCTCGTCGAAACGCATTTATGTGGTCGAGAGCATCGCGCAGGATTTCATCAAGCGCGTGGTCGAGCAGGTCAAGTCGCTCAAGGTCGGCGACCCGATGGAGCAGACGACCGACATGGGTCCGCTGATCTCGGGCGACGCCGTCGACAAAATCGAGCAGCAGCTTGCCGCCGTGTTGAAAGAAGGCGGCAAGTTGCTCGCTGGCGGCAAGCGCTTCCAGCCGAACGGTCTCAAAGGCCATTTCTTCGAGCCTACCGTGGTGACGGGCGTCAAGCACGGCGGCATCGCCACCACCGAAGAACTGTTCGGCCCGGTGGTTTCCATCTTCATCGTCAAGGATGCCGACGAGGCGATCGCCAAGGCCAATGATTCCGAATTCGGCCTCGGCGCCTCGATCTTCACCGGCAACCTCGAACTGGCGATGCGGGCGATGGAGAACATCAAGGCCGGCAGCTTCTGGATCAACGAACCGCTGGCCGACAACAACGCCGCACCCTTCGGCGGCATGCGGCACAGCGGCATCGGCCGAGAATTGGGCGCGGAAGGGCTCGACGCCTTCCGCGAGCCCAAACACGTCCACCTCGACTATGTGCAGGAACGCAAACCCGATTGGTTCCCCTACGCCAAACGGCCGGTGTCTTAAGCCGGAGCGGAAACGATACCATGACAGCATCGGATTGGCGGCCGATCGGCAAACACGATCCGGCCATGCTCGGCAGAGCGCGCGTGCAGGCTCATTATGCCGTGCAGTGGCTCGCCCGCGCGGCGCGCGGCTTTGTTGCCGCGCAATCGGACGACAGCCATACCAATCTCGGCTGGGACGATGCGCTCGACGGCTTTACCACACATGCGCTGAAAAGCGGCGCGCGCCTCGGATTGCGGATTTCCGACCTGACGCTGGTGCTGCTTGATGCGAAGCGGGCCGACTTCGCTCTCAACGGCCGCACGGACGCGGCGGCGCGCGCCTGGCTTGGCGCGCAGTTCGGCGCGCGCGGCATGGATGCGGCCGCACTCGATGCTCCCTCGCCCTATGCGATCGCCGCCGACCCCGTTAGCGGGGGCGGCGCTTATGATGTCGGCGGAGAGAAAAACGCGCTGGGCGAGCTTGCGGCCTGGTTCGGCAATGCCGATCGCTCACTCGCATTGATCCGCAATCAGATGGTTGCGCGCAAGCATACGGCGTCGCCGTTGCGCTGCTGGCCGCATCATTTCGATCTCGCCACGTTGATATCGCTGGACGAGGCCGGCGGCGAAAATTCGCGTTCGGTCAATGCCGGCTTCTCGCCCGGCGACGAGCACTATCAAGAGCCTTACTTCTACGTCAGCCCCTATCCCTATCCCGACGCCGCGGCGCTGCCGCAGCCGCACGCGCTCGGTCACTGGCACACGCGTCACTTCACCGCGGCGATCGCGCCGGCAAAACGCGTCGTCGCCGCCGATCATTCGCAGCATGACGTGGAAGCTTTTCTTGCACACGCGATCGACGGCAGCATCAAGCTGCTCAACTGACGCTTGACACATGTTTTCGGCGGCGTTCAAGTCGCCGATCGAGGGGAACCCGATGGGCGTTGGCGCAATCCTGCTGTTTGGTGTTTATCTCTACGTCCTGATCGGCATCGTCACCGCGGTCGCCTTCCTGATTTTTGGCGTGACGCGGGTGTTCGCGCATCCAATACCGGTGACAATTCCGGCGCGCGTTTTGCTGCTGCCGGGCGCGACTGTGTTATGGCCTCACGTGCTCGTTCGCTGGCTCGGCACGGGAAAGGCCTCATGAGGCGCGCGCACCGAACGGTTCACCGCCTGCTGTGGCCGGTTTTGGCCTTCGCCGTCCTGCTTGGCGTTGCGCTCGCGATCTATTTACCGACCCTTGAATAGGACACGGAGAGCCAAATGAGCGCCGGCTTCCGCGCCGTACAATGGAATCGGGCCAAGCTCATTTACGACGGCATCATCGTGGTTGCCGCCGCGATTTTCATCGTCAGCTACGCCATTGTCGGTTTCCACCGGCATCCGCCCAAGAACCTGCCGGACGCCATCGACATCTGGCTGCAGGCGACCGGCCTTTGCGCCTTTTTGATGCTGACGATCATCCTTTGCATCGGGCCGTTGACGCGGCTTTCCCCGCGATTCCTGCCGCTGCTCTATAACCGGCGCCATTTCGGCGTGCTGACCTTCCTGGTGGCGGCGACGCATTTTTCGCTGCTGCTGTCCTGGTACCTGGTGCAAGGCAATTTGGGAAACCTTGGCGGCGAGCTGACCAAGTGGAGCAATTACGCAACCTTTCTCGACTTCCCGTTCAAGGCGCTCGGCCTCGGCGCGCTGGTTGTCTTGTTCGTGATGGCGGCGACCAGCCATGACTATTGGCTCGCGTTCCTGTCGCCGCGCGTCTGGAAGGGCCTGCACATGGCCCTCTACGTCGCCTACGGGTTGGTGGTCATGCATGTCGCGCTCGGCTCCATGCAAGACGACAAAACCGGCGCGCTGACGACGACACTGATCGTCTGTTTCTGCATCGTCGTGGTGCTCCACATCTGGGCCGGCTGGCGCGAGCGAAAGCCCGACAGCGGCACAACGCCCGGTAACGATGGCTGGCTCACGGTCGGCGCGCCGCAATCGATCCCGCAACAGCGCGCCCTCATCGTCGCGCTGCCGGGCGGCGAGCGCATCGCGGTGTTCCGCGACGGCGATGAGATCGGCGCCCTGTCCAATTTGTGCGCGCACCAGAACGGCCCGATCGGCGAAGGCTGTATCGTCGATGGACTGGTGACCTGCCCCTGGCACGGCTACCAGTATCAGCTCAAAGATGGCCGCGCGCCGCCGCCTTTCACCGAGAAACTCGCGACCTACCGCGTGCGCATGCGCGCAGGCGTCATCGAGGTCGACCCAAATCCGTTGCCGCCGGGAACGCCGGCGGCGATTTCAATCGCCTAAACGACAAAGCTCGGGAGGATTGCCATGGCCAGAGAACCGGATTGGACCGATGTCGGCGCCGCCGCCGAGCTGTCCCAACACACCTGCCGGCCGGTCAAAGCGAAAAATGCAGCGCTGGCGATCACCTTCAAGGACGGCAAGTTCGGCGCCGTGTCGCACGCCTGCAATCACGTGGGCGGGCCGCTCGGCGATGGGCATCTCGACGGCGACTACGTCGTCTGCCCCTGGCATCACTGGAAATTCCACCGCGTCACCGGCGTCGGCGAGCCGGGCTTCGAGGAGGACTGCGTTCCCGCCTTCCCGATCAAGGTGGAAAAGGGCCGCGTGCTGGTCGACATCGCCAATCCGTCCAAGCGCAAGAAGAAGCCGCACGAACCGCATCCGCTGGCCCGTGAGATCAAACGCGAGCCCGGCCCGCTGCGGCTCGCGGGCATTTCGACCACGGTCATGGATGCGGAGCATCCGCGCTTTTCAGGCTCCGATCATTTATTGGAGCACGCGCTCGCCGCCGGCAGTAAACTCGGCGCCGAAACGCGGCTGATCAAGCTCAACGATCTGAAGTTCCGTGCCTGCGAGGGTTATTTTTCCAAGAGCCTGCGCGCCTGCACCTGGCCCTGCTCGATCACACAGATGGACCAGACCGACCAGATGGACCGCATCTACGAAGCCTTCGTGCATTGGGCTGACGCGGTGATCGTCACTACGCCGATCCGCTGGGGTGCGGCGTCCTCGCTTTATTTCAAGATGGTCGAGCGGCTCAATTGCGTGCAGGTCGACGTCGCCAGCCACGAGGAGCTGTTGATCCGCAACAAGGTCGCCGGCTTCATCATCGTTGGCGGCCAGGACAACATCCAGGGCGTCGCCGGGCAGATGCTGAGTTTCTTCGCCGAACTCGGCTTCCTGTTCCCGCAATTCCCCTACATCGCCCATTCGCGCGGCTGGTCGCACGAGGACATGGAGAACAACGTCCGCATTGTGAAGAACTCGAAATTCCTGGCAGACGGCGCGGCAGCACTCGCCGCACGCTGTCTCGATCTCGCCGGCAAACTCATCACGGCCGACTCCGCACCGACCAGCATCGAACGCGGCGGCCGCAAGGGCAATCCGGTGATGGCGGACCGGATGGACCGCGACTAGTTCGGAACGACCGCGGTCGCCTCGATCTCGACCTGCGCGCCCTCCTCGAGCAGGCCGGCGACCACGACCAGCGTCATCGCCGGAAAGTGGCGGCCGATGACGCGGCGATAGGCCTCACCGATGTCCTTCTGGCGGGCGACGTAGGCCGCCTTGTCGGTGATGTACCACGTCAGACGCGTCAGATGCCGCGGCGCGCCGCCGGCTTCCGCCAGCACTGCCACGATATTCGACAACGCCTGCTCGACTTGCGCGACAAAATCGTCGCTCACCAGTTTCGCGCTCGCGTTCCAGCCAATCTGGCCGGCGATGAACACCTGGCGGCCGACGGCGGCAATGCCATTGGCATAGCCGAGCGGCGGAGCCCATGTCTTCGGTTGCAAAATCTCGAAATCGCTGCTGCTCATGGCGGCCTACTGCTGGCGCAATCTGAAACGCTGGATCTTGCCGGTCTGCGTCTTCGGCAAGGCGTCGACGAAATTGACCGCGCGCGGGTACTTATAGGGCGCGATGGTCGCCTTCACGTGATCCTGCAGGCGCTTGATGCTGTCGAAACTGTGCGGCACCCCGGCTTTCAGCACGACATAGGCGGCGACCAGTTGCCCGCGCTCTTCATCGGCTATGCCGACAACCGCACATTCGGCGACATCGCTGTGCGTCAGCAAGGCAGCCTCCACCTCGGGACCGGCAATGTTGTAACCGCCGGAGACGATCATGTCGTCGGCACGGGCGACGAAATGGAAGCGGCCGTCTTCGTCCTGCATGAAGGTGTCGCCGGGCAGATTCCAGCCTTTGCTGACGTATTTTTTCTGCCGTTTGTCGGCGAGATAGCGGCAGCCGGTCGGCCCGCGCACCGCGAGATGGCCGACCTTGCCACGCGGCAATTCGTTCATGTCGTCGTCGACGATCTTGGCCTCATAACCGGCGACCGGGCGGCCGGTGGCGCCGGGATGGGCGTCGGCGATACGGTTGGTGATGAAGATGTGCAGCATTTCGGTCGAGCCGATGCCGTCCAAAATCGGTTTTCCCGTTTTGCGGGTCCATTCCTCGAACACCGGGCCGGGCAGCGTCTCGCCGGCCGACACCGCAAGCCGCAGCGACGAGAGATCGGCGCCCTTGTCCATGGCCGCCATCATGGCGCGATAGGCGGTCGGCGCGGTGAAGCAAATCGTCGCCTTATAGGTCTCGATAATCTCGATCATGTTGGCGGGCGAAGCGTTCTCCAACAGCGTCGCCGTCGCTCCGAAGCGCAGCGGGAAAGATCGCCAGGCCGCCGAGCCCGAAGGTGAAGGCAAGCGGCGGCGAGCCGACGAACACGTCGTCCGGCGTGATCTTGAGCACTTCGCGCGCGTAGCCGTCAGCGATGATCAAGAGGTCGCGGTGGAAATGCATGGTCGCCTTCGGCTCGCCGGTGGTGCCGGAGGTGAAACCGAGCAACGCCACGTCGTCGCGGCCGGTCGGCACGGCTTCGAAACGCACGTCTTTGCCGAGCGCGATGCGGTCGAGCTCGGCGTCGTGGTTCGAGGTGCCGTCGAAGTTGACGACCTGCTTGAGGAACTTGCTGGTCTTGGCGCAAGCGACCAATTCGTCGGCGATGCGGCTGTCGGTGAGCGCCAGCGCGATCTCGGCCTTGTCGACGATCTTGCCGAGCTCGCCGGCGCGCAGCATCGGCATGGTGTTGACCACGACGGCGCCGGCCTTGGTGGCGGCGAGCCAGGCCGCGACCAGCGCCGGATTGTTGCCGGAACGGATGAGCACGCGGTGGCCGGGCTTGACGCCGTAATTCTCGGTGAGCGCATGCGCGAGGCGATTGGACCAGTCAGCGAGTTCCTTGTAAGTGCGGCGGCGTCCGTTGCCGATCAGCGCGGTGTGGTCGCCGAAGCCTTTCTCCACCATCTTGTCGGTTAATTCGACGCCGACATTGAGCCGCTCCGGATATTGAAACTCCGGCCGGTCGAGCAGCAGTTCGGGCCACTGATCGAAGGGCGGCAGGTTGTCGCGCGCGAAGGTGTCGACATGCGCGGACGGACCGAGGGCGATTTTCTTGTTCATGACGCGGCTCCCGAAGTTTCCGACAAGACGGCCCGGGCAATGATGATCTTCTGCACGTCGGACGCGCCTTCATAGATGCGCAGCGCCCGGATTTCACGGTAAAGCATCTCGACCGGATGGCCGGAGCGCACACCATCGCCGCCGTGCAACTGCACTGCGGCATCGATGACGCGCTGCGCGGCCTCGGTGGCATAGAGCTTGGCCATCGCCGCCTCGCGGGTGATGCGCGCGGCGCCGGAATCCTTGGTCCAGGCGGCGCGATAGACCAGCAGCGCCGCGGCATCGATCTCCAAAGCTATGTCGGCGAGATGACCTTGTACCATCTGCAACTCCGCCATCGGCGCGCCGAACAGCTTGCGCTCGGTGAGGCGCTTGGCCGTTTCGGCCAAAGCGCGGCGCGCAAAACCAAGCGCCGCCGCACCCACCGTGGTGCGGAACACATCGAGCGTCGCCATGGCGATCTTGAAGCCTTCGCCCGGTTGGCCGATCAGCGCGTCGGCGGCAACGCGACAGTTCTCGAAGCGTAATTTCGCCAGTGGGTGGGGTGCGATCACGGGGATGCGCTCGGCAATGATGAGACCGGGGTTGCCGCCTTCGACGATGAAAGCCGACAACCCGCGCGCACCGGCAGCTTCCCCGGTACGCGCAAAGACGACATAGAGATCGGCAATGCCGCCATTGGAAATCCAGGTCTTCTCGCCGTCGAGGACGAAACTGTCGCCGTCACGGCGGGCGCTGGTCGCTATATTGGCGACGTCGGAGCCGGAGGCCGGCTCGGTCAGAGCGAAGGCGGCAATCGCCGTGCCGGCGCGTGTTCGCGGCAGCCATGCCGCGCGTTGCGTAGCGTTGCCGAACAGCGAGATCGGTCCGGCGCCGAGGCCCTGCATGGCAAAGGAAAAATCGGCAAGCCCGTCATGGCGCGCCAGCGTCTCGCGCGTCAGCGCCAGCGAGCGCACATCGAGCCGGCCGCCGTCGTCATCGGGTGCGGTCAATTGCAGCCAGCCGGCCTCGCCCAGTTGCGTCACCAGTTTCCGGCATGCGGCATCGGTGTCGTGATGGTCGATGCCGGCGAGATTTTCTGCGGCCCAGGTGTCGAGCTTCCCCGCCAGCGCGCGGTGACGCGCTTCGAAAAATGGCCAGTTGAGGAAGCTGCGGTCGGACATTGTCAGTTACCCGCGAAGCTCGGCTTCTGCTTGGCGACAAAGGCTTCATAGGCGCGGCGAAAATCTTGTGTCTGCATGCAGATCGCCTGTGCCTGCGCTTCCGCCTCGATCGCCTGTTCGAGCGACATCGACCATTCCTGCGCCAGCATGGTCTTGGTCATCATGTGCGCGAAGTTCGGGCCCTCCGCGAGCTTGCGTGCAAGGGTGACGGCTTCGCGTTCAAGCTCTTCGCCGCTAACCAGACGATTGAAGAAGCCCCAGCGCTCGCCCTCCTCCGCGCTCATTGAGCGTCCGGTGAACAGCAACTCGGCGGCGCGGCCCTGTCCGATGACGCGCGGCAGCATGGCGCAGGCGCCCATGTCGCAGCCAGCAAGCCCGACACGGGTGAACAGAAACGCGGTTTTGGCCTGCGGCGTGCCGAGCCGCATGTCGGCAAACAGCGCGATCATGGCGCCGGCACCGACGCAGACGCCGTCGACCGCGGCGATAATCGGCTGCGGACAGGCGCGCATGGCCTTCACCAGATCGCCGGTCAGGCGCGTGAAGGCCAAGAGGCCTTTCATGTCGCGCTCGAGCAGCGGCCCGATGATGTCGTGCACGTCGCCGCCCGAGCAGAAGTTTCCGGCGTTCGAACCGAACACCACCGCTTTGACATCGTCGGCGTCGGTCAGCTTGCGGAAGGTGTCGCGCAGTTCGGCGTAGGAATCGAAGGTGATGGGATTTTTGCGATCCGGCCGATTGAAGGTGACGATGGCGACATCGCCGTCCATGCGCCAATTGAAATGCTGCGGCTTGAAATTTTTCATGCTCACGGCCGGCCTCCATTGCGAATGCGCGTTCCGAGACCGTCGAGGTGCTGGATGATGGCTTCGGCCTCGGCGCCGTCGAATTCCGACAGCATCTTATCGATCCATTGCTGGTGAGCGCGCGCGACGGCGGTAAATTCCGTCTGGCCCTTTGGCGTGAGCCGCACCAGGAACGAGCGGCGGTCGTCGGGCGCGGGCTGCCGCGCCACCAGCCGGTCGGCCACCAGGCGGTCGATGATGCCGGTGACGTTGCCGTTCGACACGATCAGCATGCGCGACAGTTCGGTCATGGTGATGCCGCCGTCCTGGCGCGAGAGCGCCGACAGCACGTCGAATTGCGGCAGCGTCAGCGAAAACTGCACGCGCAACCGTTCGCGCAGTTCGCTTTCGATGGCGCGGGTGGTACGCAGCAAACGCAGCCATAGACGCAGCCGCTGCTTGGTCGCGGGCAGCGACGCGCTTCGATTTTTAAGTTTTGCTACGGCCGTCATGGCGCTCCCCCTGCAATGGCGATAGCCTGGCCGCTGATCGACTGCGCCGCCGGCGAACACAGCCAGAGCACCGTTTGCGCCACCTCGTCGGGCGTGATCAGGCGGCCATGCGTATTGTCCTTTGCCAGCGCGGTGCGCGCGTCGGCCGCCGGGCGGCCGGTCTTGGCGGCAATCCTGTCCACCGACGCTTCAAGCAACGGCGTCTCGGTATAGCCGGGGCAAACGGCATTCACGGTGACGCCTTTGGCCGCGAGTTCCACGCTGAGCGCGCGCATCAAGCCGACGACACCGTGCTTGGACGCGCAATAGGCGGCGACGTAAGGATAGCCTTTGAGGCCAGCCGTCGAGGCGACAAAAACGATGCGGCCACCGGATTGCCGTGTGACGTCGGCAAGAGCCGCACGCGCGGTCAGAAAGGCTCCGGTGAGATTGACGTCGATCATCCGCTGCCAGTGGCCGAGGTCGATCTTGCCGGCCGGCGCGCTCTCGGCCATGCCGGCATTGGCGACGACGATGTCGATCGGCCCGTGCGCGGCACGCGCCGCCGTAACCATCGCGGCGCAATCCGTTTCACGTGTGACATCGGCAGTAACGGCAGTAACGTTTTTCAGGCGCGCGGCTACCGAGTCGAGCGGCGCCTTGCGCCGGCCAGCCACTGAAATCGAAGCGCCGGCGCCGGCGAGCGCTTGCGCGATGGCGGCGCCGATGCCGGTGCCGCCGCCGGTGACAAGCGCATGGCGGTTTGCCAGCACGGTCATCACACCTTCCCCAGCATCAGGTCGGGACGGCTCTTGAGCCGGTTGAGCTGGTCGCGGCCGCCCCAATAGGGCTTCGGCCAAGCTACGCCCTCGTAGTGCAGGTCGGCGGCGGCGTGCAACGTCCAATAGGGATCGGCGAGATGCGGCCGCCCAAGGCACACCAGATCGGCGCGGCCCGCCATGAGGATCGAATTGACGTGGTCGGGGTCATAAATGTTGCCGACTGCCAGCGTGCCGATGCCAACCTCGTTGCGGATGCGGTCGGAGAACGGCGTCTGGAACATGCGGCCATAGACGGGCTTGGCGTCGGTCGAGGTCTGGCCAGCCGAGACGTCGACGAGGTCGACGCCCTGCTCCGCCAACAGGCGCGAAATGGCGACGGCGTCCTGCGGCTGGACGCCGTGCGGCCCCACCCAGTCATGCGCCGAGATGCGTACCGAGATCGGCTTCTCGTCCGGCCACACTTTGCGCACCGCGTGAAACACTTCGAGCGGAAAGCGCATGCGGTTTTCCAGGCTGCCGCCGTATTCATCGCTGCGCCGGTTGGTCAGCGGCGTGATGAAAGACGACAGCAGGTAGCCGTGGGCACAATGCAGTTCAAGCCAATCGAAGCCGGCGCGCGCGGCCATTTCGGCCGAATGCACGAATTCGTCGCGTACCTGCTCCATATCGGCGCGCGTCATTTCGCGCGGCGCCGGGTTGTCGGTGCTCCAGGCAACGCATGAGGGCCCGATGGTTTCCCAGTTGCCATCGAGCAAAGGTGCGTCCGGCGTCTCCCAGCCGAGTTGCGTTGAACCCTTGAGGCCGGAATGGCCAAGTTGAATGGCAATCTTGGCGTCGGTTTCCGCATGCACGAAATCGACGAGCCGTTTCCACGCCTGTTCGTGCTCGCCGCTGTAGAGGCCGGTGCAGCCGGGCGAGATGCGGCCCGTCGCCGATACGCAGGTCATCTCGGTGAACACCATGCCGGCGCCGCCTTTGGCGCGCTCGGCGTAGTGCACGAAATGCCAGTCGTTGGGGGTGCCGTCGACCGCACGATATTGCGCCATGGGTGAGACGCAGACGCGGTTGGCGATCTCCAGGCCACGCACGCGGAACGGAACGAACATCGGCGCCCGCGCGGCGTTGGGCCGATGGCCGGTCGCCTTCTCTTCGAGCCATTTCTCGGCGCCGGCGAGCCATTGCGCATCGCGCTGGCGCAGGTTCTCGTGGCTGATGCGCTGCGAACGCGTGAGCAGTGAATAATTAAATTGCACCGGATCGAGATGCAGATAGCGCTCGACATCCTCGAACCATTCGGTCGAATTGCGGGCCGAGCTCTGCAAACGCAGCACTTCCGTGCGCCGCTCATCCTCGTAGCGGCGGAAGGCGGAGGCGAGATCGGGCTCGCTATGAATATAGTTGGCGAGCGCGATGGCGCTTTCCACGGCGAGCTTGGTGCCGGAGCCGATCGAGAAATGCGCGGTGGCCGCGGCGTCGCCGAGCAGTACAATGTTGCCGCAGCTCCAGCGCTCGCACAGCACGCGGTTGAAATTGAGCCAGGCCGAGCCGCGCAGATGCTTGGCGTTCGAGATCAGCGCATGGCCGCCGAGGTATTTGGCGAATATCTTCTCGCAGGCAGCGATGGTCTGCTCGGTGTTCATCTTGTCGAAGCCGGCCTTGCGCCAAGTCTGTTCCGAGCACTCGATAATGCAAGTCGCGGTATCGGCATCGAACTGGTAAGCATGGACCCACAGCCAGCCATGCTCGGTTTCTTCGAAGATGAAGGTGAAGGCGTCGTCGAATTTCTGCTGCGTGCCGAGCCAGATGAATTTGCAGGCGCGCGTGTCGATATCAGGTTTGAACACATCGGCATGCGCGGCCCGCACGCGCGAATTGACACCGTCGGCGCCGACCACCAGGTCGTAGTCCTTGTAGGCGTCGAGATCGGTGACCTCGGTCTCGAACCTGAGCTCGACGCCGAGCGCGCGGGCGCGGTCCTGCAGGATGTTGAGCAGGCGCTTGCGCCCGATACCGCAGAAGGCGTGGCCGGACGAGCGCGTCACCGTGCCGCGGAAATGCACGGCGATGTCGTCCCAATAAGCGAAAGAGGCGCGGATCGCGGCGGCGCTTTCCGGGTCATTGTCGTCGATATTATCGAGCGTCTCGCCGGACAACACCACGCCCCAGCCGAAGGTGTCGCCCGGCCGGTTGCGTTCGACCACGACGATCTCGTGCGCGGGGTCGCGCAATTTCAGCGAAATCGCAAAATAAAGTCCGCCCGGACCGCCGCCTAGGATTGCCGCACGCACAACTCCCTCCTCGGGAATTGCCGGAGCTCACTATGCACGAGCCCCCTAACAATTTCAAACCTAAAATATTGTGACCTAAATCAATTTGGCGGTATTCCACAGGCCTTTCTCGTCGCGCACCCCGCGAAATGCCGCCGGCCAAGGCCGCGCGGTCGGCGCGCGGCCGGTTTCCCCGCGTGATGTTTTAGATGTAAAGTATCTGTCATCCTCCTCGGGGACGCCGCACCGGGCGTCCGTCAAACCCTGCAATCGAGACCGCGTGAGCAGCACCGACAATCCGCAAGTTGAACTGACGACCGGCGATACGGTGCTCGGCCGGCTCGAAATCCTATTGAACGTGTTCGTGGCGACGGTTCTGTTCGCGCTTATGATCCTGCGCTGCGTCGACGTCGTCGGCCGTTACGGCTTCAACGCGCCGGTGCCAGGCGCCTCCGAGTTGACCGGGCTCGGCCTCTGTATGCTGATCTTCGGCGCCTTGCCGATCATCACCGCGCATAGCGAGCATGTCAGCGTCGGCCTGCTCGAAGCCATCATCGGCCGCCACAGCCGGCATCTCGAGCGCGCGACGCTGCTGGTCACCTCGTTGCTCGGGCTGGCGCTGATGACCTGGCGATTGTGGGTCAAGGCCGGCACGCTGGCCGCCTATGGCGACTACACGTCTTATCTCAACGTGCCGGTGGCGCCGTTTGCCTATTTCATGAGCGCGATGAGCGCGCTCGCGGTCATCGTCGTTGCGCTGCAGATCGTCGCGGCGTTCCGCTCGCCGCGCGACACAACATAGGGTGCCGCGTGCTGCAGACGCTGGTCGGTTTTGTCATCGTTTTTGGACTTTTGTTTCTCGGCGCGCCGATCGCTTTCGGCATGGCGCTGGTCGGCTTTGTCGGTTTTGCGCATTTCACCAGCTGGCCGGGCGCGCTCGCCATGGTCGGGCAGATCAGTTACGAGACCACGATCTCCGACGAGCTCTCGGTGCTGCCGCTGTTCATTCTCATGGGCAGCTTCATCAACCGTGCCGGGCTCGGCCAGGAACTCTACGACTGCGCCAATGCTTTTCTCGGTCATCGCCGCGGCGGGCTGGCCATGGCGACGGTGGTGGCCTGCGGCGGTTTTGCCGCGGTTTCCGGCTCCAGCATGGCGACGGCCGCCACCATGTCGAAGGTGGCCATGCCGGCGATGCGGCGTTACGGCTACGCCGACAGCCTGGCGGCCGGCTCGATCGCCGCCGGCGGCACGCTCGGCATCCTTATTCCGCCGAGCGTGATCATGGTGCTCTACGGCATCATGACCTCGACCGACATCGGCAGGCTGTTCATTGCCGGCATTGTGCCCGGAGTGGTCGGCATCGGCTTCTATATGATCGCGGTGGCAACCGTGACCTGGCTCAATCCGAAGCTTGGTCCGCCCGGCGAGCGTTCGGATTGGAACAAGCGCCTGCATGCTTTGTCTAAAATCTGGGGCGTGCTGCTGCTGTTCGTCATCGTGATGGGAGGCATCTATTTCGGGCTGTTCACGCCGACGGAAGCGGCCGGCATCGGCTCCGGCGGTGCTTTTCTGTTCGCGCTGGCGCGCCGGAAAATGACGCTGCAGGTGCTGTTCAACGTGCTGGTAGAAACGGCACGCACCTCGGCCATGATGTTCATCCTGCTGATCGGCGCCCTCATCTTCTCGAATTTCATCAATGTGGCCGGCCTGCCAAGCCAGCTTTCGGCCTGGCTGACCGCGTTCGGTACCGCGCCGATCCTGGTCCTGCTGTGCATCCTCGCGATCTACCTGGTGCTCGGCTGCCTGCTTGAAAGCCTCAGCATGATCCTGCTGACCATTCCGATCTTCTTTCCCATCGTCAAATCGCTTGGCTTCGACCCGGTCTGGTTCGGGGTGATCATCGTCGTGGTGGTCGAAATCGGCATGATCACGCCGCCGATCGGGCTCAACGTCTTCGTCCTGAAGGCGACGTTGAAGGACGTGCCGGTAACCACGATCTTCCGCGGCGTCACCTACTTCATCGTCGTCGATATCGTGCGGCTGGCGCTGTTCGTTTTCTGGCCGCAAATCATCCTGTTCTTGCCGTCGCTGATGGGCTGAAGTGCCCGCGATGCAAGCATAACGTGAGGGCCCCACCGCTTGTCTTCGGAGCGGATTAAACGGCATGATGGCGCCGACAAGAGACCGAGAGGAGTGGACCAAATGTTGAGAACGGCAACGCGTCTATTTGTGACCCTGGCTGCCGCCACGGCATTGCTCGCCGGTGGGCAGGCCTCCGCCCAGACCGTCTGGCGCTTTTCCAATTGGGTGCCGCCCACCCACCCGCTGACCGTCGAGGTGTTCAAGGTCTGGGCGCAGAAGGTCGAGGAAGCGACCAAAGGCCACGTCAAGATCCAGTTCGTCAGTGCGCTCGGCAATCCGCCGTCGCATTTCGATCTGGTGAAGGACGGCGTTGCCGATGTGGCAATGAGCGTCAACAGTTATACCGCCAATCGTTTCGTGCTCAGCGAGGGCGTCGAGCTGCCGTTCCTGGCGCCAAACGCGATGTCGTCGTGCATCGCTTACTGGAACACTTATGAGAAGTTCTTCAAGAAGGCCGACGAGTACAAAGGCGTGCACCTGGTCGGCATCTGGACGCACGGGCCGGCGCATATCTTCACGCGCGACAAGAAGCTCAACACCATCGCCGACATCGAGCACCTGAAAATGCGCGTGCCCGGCGGCATCGTCAACGAGATCGCCAAGAAGCTCGGCACGGTGCCGGTGTTCGCGCCCGCCTCGCAGGCCTATGACGTGCTGTCCAAGGGCGTCGCCGACGGCATCTTCTTTCCCACCGAGTCGGTCTACAACTTCAAAATCGGCCCGGTGATCCACCACGCGCTGGAAATCCCCGACGGGCTCTACCGCACCGGCCACTATCTGATCGTCAACCAGGCCAAGTGGGACGCGCTTTCGGCCGAAGACAAAAAGGCGATCAACTCGGTCTCCGGCATGGAACTGGCCAAGCTTGCCGGCGCCATGTGGGACAAGGCCGACGCCGAGGGTAAGGCCGGCCTTATCAAACTTGGCACCGAGTTCACCGTCGCCAACGACACCATGATGAAAAATCTGCATGGCAAGCTCGACTCGATGACCCAGGAATGGATCGCCAAGGCCGACGCCAAGCATGTCGACGGCAAGGCGGCGCTCGCCTATTTCATCGCGCAGGTCAAGGCCAACGCCAAGTAAGCGGAGCGTGCGAGCCCGCTATCGCTGCGGGCTCGCCGACTGCCGGAGACGATAATGTCGTCGGACACGCGCCCGGTTGCGGTCATCACCGCGAGCGCAAGCGGAATAGGTCGGGAGACCGCGCGTGCGCTCGCGCGCGACGGCTACCGCGTCATCGTCAGCGATGTCGACGTCGAACATGGCGAAGCGACCGCCGCCGAGTTGAAGGCCGAATTCCGCGTTTGCGACGTACGCAAAGCCGATCAGATCGAGGCGCTGTTCGCCGGGCTGGGCACCATCGCGGTGCTGGTCAACAATGCCGGCATCGCCGGCCCCACGGCAGCGTTGACCGAAATCGACCTCGCCACCTGGAACGACTCGATCAATATCAACCTGACCGCGATGTTCCTCACCTGCCGCATCGCCGTCCCCGGCATGGTGACCGCCGGCAAGGGCACCATCGTCAATATGAGTTCGGTCGCCGGCAAGATCGGCTATCCCAACCGCTCGCCTTATTGCGCCACCAAATGGGGCGTGCTGGGCCTGACCGCCTCGCTGGCGCGCGAAGTCGGCCGTCACGGCGTCACCGTCAACGCCATCCTGCCCGGCGCCGTGCGCGGCGACCGCATCGAACGGGTGATCGCGGCGCATGCACGGGCGGAGAATATCGGTATCGAACAGGCCGAGCGTTATTATCTCGCCCGCCAGGCGACCGAGGCCTTCATCGAACCGCAGGAGATCGCGGAAATGATATCCTATCTGTGCACGCCGGCGGCGCGCTCGATCACCGGACAGTTCATCGGTGTCAATGGCGGGTTTGAGTAGGCAATGTTCGCCGATCGTATCGAAGCCAAATGGATCGACGCCTTTTGCGAGGTGTTCGAGAAATGCGCGGTCAAGCGCGGCGACACCGCGGCAATTTTATCCGAGACTCAGTCGCGGCCGCTCAACGTGCAACTCGCCGAGCTGGCGCTGGCCCGTCTCGGCGCCCGCGCTTTCCACATTGTGGTGCCCAGCCCACGTAATCCCTACCCCGTCCCGGTGCGCTCGACGGGATCGAGCGAAGCCATCGGCAGACTGGCCCCGGTGGTGTCGGCATTGGGGCAAGCCGGCTTTGTGGTCGATTGCACGCTGGAAGGGCTGATGCATGCGCCGGAGACGCCGGAGATCTTGAAAGCCGGCGCCCGCATCATGGTCATCTCCAACGAGCATCCTGAGGCGCTGGAGCGCATGCGGCCCGACGCCGCCCTGGAGAAAAACGTGCGCGCCGCTGCGAAGATGCTGCGGGCGTCGAAGCGCATGACGGTGATCAGCGCCGCCGGCACCGACCTCGCCGTCAACATGGAAGGCGCCTCGACCGTCGGCGTCTGGGGCTGGACCGACCGGCCCGGTACGCTGGCGCACTGGCCCGGCGGCATCGTGGTGAGCTTTCCGAAAAGCGGTACCGTCGAAGGCACCCTGGTGCTCGATCGCGGCGACATCAATTTGACTTTCAAGCGTTATCTGCAGGATCGCATCACGCTGACGCTGGAGAAGGACTACGTCACCCAGATCGAAGGCGACGGGCCGGACGCCGAGATGATGCGCGGCTATTTCGCCGCCTGGGGCGACAAGGACGCCTATGCGGTATCGCATGTCGGCTGGGGCATGAACCCGGCGGCGCGCTACGAGGCGCTGGCGATGTACGATCAGCGCGACACCAACGGCACCGAACTACGCGCTGTGCCGGGGAATTTCCTGTTTTCGACCGGCGCCAACGAGTTTGCCGGCCGCCACACCGCCGGACATTTCGACCTGCCGGTGATGAAGACGACCATCACGGTCGACAATATTGTGGTGGTGAAGGCGGGCGTCTTGCAGGACGTGTTCGGCTAGTCGCCGAGCACCGGCGGCTTCACCAGGTCGAGGAAGCCGAGCATGCCGATGAACTCTTTCATCCGCTGCGCGCGATAGACGTCCAGATCGCGGCCTTCGTAGTTGAGGAAGCCCTTGCGCGTGGTGAGGCCGATATGGCCCTCGCGCATGTTACGCTCGACGATCTCCGGCGCCGCGTAGCGCTCATTGCCGAGCGCCTGGGTCAGATAGCGGCTGGCGTAATAGAGGATGTCGCCGCCGCCCCAGTCGATGAATTCCAGCAGGCCAAGCACGGCGAAGCGGAAACCGAAGCCGTATTTGATCGCCTTGTCGATTTCCTCGGCCGAAGCGACGCCCTCTTCCACCATGCGCGCCGCCTCGTTCATGGCGAGCGCCTGGATGCGCGGCACGATGTAGCCGGGCCGCGCGGCGCAGACCACCGGCACCTTGCCGATGCGCTCGAGCAGCGCCTTCAGCCGCGCGGTGGTTTCGGGCGCGGTCTTGGCGCCGGGCGAGAGCTCGACCAGCGGCACCAGAAAAGCGGGATTGAGCCAGTGCGCGTTGAGGAAACGCCCGGGGTTGGCGAGCGCGCCGGACAGATCGTCGACCAAGATGGTGGAGGTGGTCGAGGCGATGATCGGCTTCGCGCCCGCAAGCTGAGAGCAACGCGCCAGGGCGTCGCGCTTGAGGTCGAGCACCTCCGGCACGCCCTCGAAGATGACGTCGGCCGCCGACAAAGCAGCGCCGGTCTCGTTTTCCGGAACGACTTTCACGCGCGCGAGGATCGTCTCGACCGCGCCCTCCTCGAACAGCCCGAGCTTGGCGAGGCTTGCCAGTGTGCGCCTGACTTCGCCGATCGCCTCGTCGGCCAGCCGTTCGAAATCGGTTTTCGGCCGCGGCTTGAAATCGACGACCGTCACCGGATGCCCGGCATAGGCGAACACCACGGCGATGCCGCGGCCCATGCGGCCGGCGCCGAGACAGGCGATGCCTTCGCGGCTCATGCGAAGCCGACCCGCAGCAGCGCCTGCAGTTGCGCGCGGTCGAGCGCGCCGAGGCCGAGCGAAGCAAGCGTTCGGCCGGTCGCCATGAAATCCTCGCCGCAGATGGCGCCGCCGATCGACAGAAAGGCGCGCGCGAGATTTATTTCGACGCCAGCGAGCGCCGCCACCGACAGCATGAACGACAGGCCGATGCGCGTGTCTTCGCGCATGTAACGATGCTCGGTAAGCACGATATGTTCGCGCCAGTCGCCGCTATCGGTCAGCTTGTCGTGCGAGCCGCGGCCGTACATCCATTCCGGGCCTTGCTTCGCATAGTGATCGGCAAGCGGGAAATGCGGCGCGCCGTAGCCGAGCGCCTCGCGCAAGCGCATGCGCTCGCCATCGAGCGCGTCGGTGACGCGGCGGATCGAGGCCTGCGTGCCTTCCTTGTGGATGTCCCAGCGGTCGAAATGCTCGAGCGGCCCGGCGTTCATGACGACCAGCGGCGGGTGAATGATCGGCCCGGCGTTCATCAGCGCACCTGACAGCGCGTCGCCGCAATCCTCGATGACGCCGGGAAAAGCTTGCCCGATAACCTTGAGCGCATGGTCCTTCAACGTGAGCGGAAATACGCCGGTCGGCAGTCGCTTGGCCCGAATAGTAATGGCGGCCTCGAACGGCCCGTGCTTGCGGGTCAGCCACGGCAACGTGCCGGTTTCGGCAAAAGCGACTTTGGCTCTGTCGCCCGCTTCATAGGCGACCTTGGCGAAGATCACCGAGCCGAAGGTGCCCGGTGGCAGAAACACGACCTGGCCGTCGGCAAGATGCGGGGTTAAGGCTTTGGCGATGTCATGCTGCGCCGTGGCCGGTGCCGGACACAAAATCAATTCGACATCTTTTACCGCTTCGCCAATGTTGGTCGAGATCAACGCGGGCCTGGCCTCATGCCGGCCAGCAAAATCCTTTACCGTGATCACCCCCCCGGCCGCGCGATGCGCGGCAACCGCTGCAGCATCGCGTCGCCACAGCCGCACTTCGTGGCCTGCAAGCGCAAAATCGCCCGCCGCGGCGAACGAGCCGTTGCCGCCGCCGAGCACGGCGATCCTCATCGCGCGACCTGCTCTTTCAGCATGAAATGCTGCACTTTGCCGAGCGCGTTGCGCGGCAGCGTGTCAACGAACACGATTTCGCGCGGCACCTTGAAGCGCGCCAACTGGCCGGAGAGATGTGCAATGATCGCCTCGGCGTTGCAGCTCTGGCCGTTACGCCGCACCACGTAAGCCACCGGCACTTCCTGCCATTTCGGATCCGGCCGGCCAATGACCGCGGCTTCGGCGATGGCCGGATGCTCGTTGAGCACGCGTTCGACTTCCGCCGGATAAATATTCTCGCCGCCGGAGATGATCATGTTTTTCTTGCGGTCGTGAATGTAATAGTAGCCTTCGGCATCGCGCATGCCGATGTCGCCGGTGTGATACCAGCCGTTGCGCAGCGCCTCGGCGGTCGCGGCCTGATTACCCCAATACTCGAAGAACACGTTTGCGCCCCGCACCAGAACTTCGCCGTCGACGCCGGGCGCCGTGTCGCGATCCTCATCGTCGACGACGCGGGCTTCGCACAACAGGCCCGGCAACCCTGTCGAAGCCTTGCGTGAGAGATCGCCGCCGAACCGGCTGTAGACCGCGACCGGACAGGTTTCGGTCGAGCCATAGACCTGCAGCACCGGCACGCCGCGTGCTTCCATCGCTTCGATCAGCGGCACCGGTACCTGCGTCGAGCCGGTGGTGAGCGCGCGCAAAGATGAAAGGTCGGTCGAGGCCCAAGCCGGATGTGCGATGCAGGCCTGGATCGTCGCCGGCACAAGCACGGTCAGCGTCGGCTTGTCACGCGCAATCGCCGCAAGGGTCGCATCGGGCGCGAAACGCGTATGAATGGTGACGGTAGCGCCGATATGCAGCGCCGGCGTGGTTTGAATGTTGAGCCCGCCGACATGGAACAGCGGCAGCACGGTGAGGATGTGATCGGCCGCGGTCATGTCGTGCATGTGGTGGCTCATCACGCCGTTGCACTTGAGCGCTTCCTGGCGCAGCACCGCGCCCTTGGGGCGGCCGGTGGTGCCGGAGGTATAGACCAGCAGCAGCGGACAGCTCTCGTCGATGTGCGGATTGCTGCCGTCCCCGGAGCCCGATGCCAGAAAATCGTCGAATGTCGTCTCGGCGCCGTCCGCCGCACCGAGGCCGACGACATGAATATCGGGCAAGGCCTTTTTGAGCGCCGGCACGACGGCCGCGAAATCCTGCTCGACGATCAGAACTTTTGCCGAGGCGTCGCGAAGGATGAACATTTGCTCTGGTACCGCCAGCCGCCAGTTCAGCGGCAGCAGCAGAGCGCCAAGCCGGGCGCAGGCGTACAGCAGCACCAGATAATCCGGATGATTGAGCGCCAGGAGCGCCACGCGGTCGCCACGGCCGACGCCGAGCTGTGACTTCAACGCGCGTGCGGCCTGCGTAATGCGTTCGTTCAACGCGGAATACGTGATCGTGCGTCCCTCGAAGCGCAGCGCCGCCTTATCGGGCGTGAATGCGGCGTTGCGCGCGATGAGGTCGGCCAAATTCATCGTCGCGAGCTCTCTTTACCTCCCCCTGCAAGGGGGAGATCGATTTGCGAAGCAAATCGGGTGGGGGTCGCCTTAGCGGCGGCGCTGCTTGACCCCCTCCCCAACCCTCCCCCTTTCAGGGGGAGGGAGACGGCCGGCGTGTGCAAAGCTGCACTACTCATCCTTCTCGCCCGGCTCGTAGAGCGCCTCGCGGCCGATGCGGTCGATACAAATCTCGGCGGTCCACGGCAGCATCAGCGAGCCGCAGCGGCTGTCGCGATAGATGCGCTCGAGCGGCAGGCTCTTCAGCATCGCCTGCCCCCCGCAGGTGCGGATGGCTTTGGCGGCGATGGCATTGGCGTTTTCCATCACCGTGTGCTGCGCCGCATAGGCGCGCAACACCTGCTCCTTCGTTGGATTGGGCCGCGCCTCGGTGATGGCCTGGAACCACAGCGCCTTGGTCTGCTCCAGCGTAACGCGCATCTCGGCGACCGCGATCTGCTTGGTGGGGAACATGCGGCGTTTGACCGGCGGCATGCCCGGCACCTCGCCGCGCAGGTATGCGACGGTGAAATCGTAAGCGGCCTGCGCCAGTCCCATGTAGGTCGGCGACAGCGTCAGGAACATATGCGGCCAGCGCGTCGCCGCCTGGAAATAGACGCCGTGCGGCATCAGCATGCCGTCTTCCGGCACGAACACATCTTTAAAGAGCAACGTGCGCGAAACGGTGCCGCGCATGCCGAGCGGGTCCCAGGCGCCGACCACCGAAACGCCTTCGGCCTTGGCCGGGATACCCAGATAGAGCGTATTGCGGCGGCTCGCCGCCTCGCCTTCGGCGCGCTCAGTGCACAGCACCCCATAAAAATCGGCTGAGCCGGACAGCGAAGCGAAGATCTTCTTGCCGTTGACGAGGAAGCCACCTTTCACCGGCTTTGCCTCGGTGCCGAAGGCAACGCCGCCGGCCGCCGCCGCGCCGCCTTCGGAGAACGGCTGTGCATAGACCGCGCCTTCCTTCAAGATTCGGTCGTAGTGAATACGCCGCCGCTTGAGGTGCATGGCACGGTCCTCGGCCGACATGTCGAGATCGTCGGTCAGCGGCCCCGACCATAGCGTCGAGCAGACATGCATGTTCCAGGACAGCGCGGTGGCGCCGTCATAGCGGCCGAGCTCGGCGGCGGCGAGACAATAAGTCTGGAAGTCGGCGCCGACGCCGCCGTCCGCCTTGGGGATGCAGATCGCCAGCAGTCCCTCGGGATGCATGTCGCGGAAATTTTCGATCGGAAAGGTCGCGTCGCGATCGTGCTCGGCCGCGCGCGGCGCGAGCTTGGCCTTGCCGAAACGCCGCGCCTTGGTGATCAATTCGGCCTGAAACTCCGTCAGGCGAAACGCATCGGGCGCAAAGATCGGCGCGTCGCGGTCGTGGGTATCGATATCGTGAACATTCATCGCAACACTCCGTTCACGAGGCGACCGGCACCAGCGCCTCACGCAAGAACTCGATGATAGCGCCGTCGTAGGCTTGCGGCGCCTCCAAATTCGGCATGTGGCCGAGGCTCGGCAGGCAGACATAGCGCGCGCCGGGAATTTTCGCAGCCATGCGCTGCATCACCGTCGGCGGCGCGTTGCGGTCGATTTCGCCGACCAGGCACAGCACCGGGATGTTGATGTGGCCGAGATTGGCGCGCTCGTCAAAGGTGACCAAACACTCAACGGCGGCGCGATAGGTGCGCGGCGAGATCGCGCCCATGACCTCGAGCAATAGCGCGTGATTTGCCGGATCGGCGCCGGGGCCCATGATCTGCGCAGCAACGCCGGCCGCCATGTCAGCCATACTGCGGCCCTGGTCCAACGGCCCTAGGCGGTCGGCGACGAATTTCTTCTGGAAGTCGCCGCTTGGATTGCCGAAGGCCGGGCTGGTGCCCGACAGCACGGCGGCGCGGTAGCCCTGCGGCCGGCGGCGCAAGCAGGTCTGCGCGATCATGCCGCCGAGCGAATGGCCGACCAGCACCGGCCGCTCGAGCCCTCGTTGATCGATCGCGGCCTCGACGTCGGCCGCCAGCATGTCAAAACTCATGCGATCGACCGGCGGCCGCGCGCCATACCCCGGCAGATCGAGCGGTACCGGCTCATAGCCGGCCGCCTTGAAGCTGGCGACCTGCGGATCCCATAACCGCGCCGCGCCGCCGATGCCTTGCAGAAAAACGACCGATGTCCGCGACGGCGTCATTCCCTGTCGGCGCTCCACTTACGCAACTTTCGTCAGTGATTGTCCCGCGGAATCCATTTCTCCGCAATGCGGTGGAACTTGACCGCGGGTTTGAGCACCATGCCGTCGGCGAGCTGATCGACCATGCCGCGCTGGATTTCCTGCCACGGCGTCTGGCTCTCCGGATAGTGAAAGCCGCCACGCTTCTGCAGCGCGGCGCGCCGCTCGGCAAGTTCGCCCGGCGAAATCAAGATGTCGGCTTTGCCTTTGCGCAGATCGATGCGCACACGGTCGCCGGTCTTGAGCAGCGCCAACCCGCCCATCGCCGCGGCTTCCGGCGACGCATTGAGGATCGAAGGCGAGCCGGACGTCCCCGATTGGCGGCCGTCGCCGATGCAGGGCAGCGAGTTGATGCCCTTCTTCAGCAACGCCGCCGGTGGCTGCATGTTCACCACTTCCGCCGAGCCCGGGTAGCCGATGGCGCCGACGCCACGGATGAACAGTACGGAATGTTCATCGATTTTCAGCGCGGGGTCTTCGATGCGGTGGTGATAGTCCTCCGGGCCCTCGAACACGATGGCGCGGCCCTCGAAGGCGTCGGGGTCTTTCGGGTTGGACAGATAGCGCTTGCGGAATTCCTCCGAAATCACGCTGGTCTTCATGACGGCGGAATCGAACAGATTGCCCTTGAGCACCTTGAAGCCGGCTTGCGTCTTCATCGGCTTGGCATAGGGGCGGATCACGTCGGCATCCTGCGCTTTCGCAGCCTTGACGTTTTGCCCCATAGTTTTGCCGTTGACGGTCTTGGCATCGCTATGGAGGCGGCCGGCCTTCAACAGCTCCTGCATCACCGCCGGCAAGCCGCCGGCGCGGAAATACTCCTCGCCGAGATATTTTCCCGCAGGCTGCATGTCGACCAGCAGCGGCACGTCGTAGCCGACCGTCTCCCAGTCTTCGATCGCGAGTTTGACGCCGACGTGGCGGGCGATGGCGTTGAGATGGATCGGCGCATTGGTCGAACCGCCGATCGCCGAACAGGCGACGATGGCGTTCTCGAACGCCTTGCGCGTCAGGATATCCGTGGGTTTCAGATCTTCGTGCACGATTTCGACGACGCGGACGCCGGTATCATAGGCCATCGCGCCGCGCTCGCGATATGGAGCCGGGATCGCCGCGCAGCCCGGCAACGACATGCCGAGCGCTTCCGCCATGGCGTTCATGGTTGACGCGGTGCCCATGGTATTGCAGTGGCCGATTGACGGCGCGGAATAAGTGACGATGTCGAGGAACTCGTCGTAAGTGATCTTGCCTGCCGCATGGTCGGCGCGCGCCTGCCAAACCACGGTGCCGGAGCCGGCGCGCTCGCCCTTCCACCAACCGTTGAGCATCGGCCCGCCGGATAAAACGATGGCCGGAATATTGACGGTCGCCGCCGCCATCAGGCAGGCCGGCGTGGTCTTGTCGCAGCCGGTGGTGAGCACGACGCCGTCGATCGGATAGCCGAACAGCACCTCGACCAGGCCGAGATAGGCAAGATTACGGTCGAGCGCGGCGGTCGGGCGCCGGCCGGTTTCCTGGATTGGGTGCACAGGAAATTCAAAGGGAATGCCGCCGGCATCGTAAATCCCAGCGCGCACGCGTTCGGCCAACGCCAAATGGTGCCGGTTGCAGGGCGACAAATCCGAGCCGGTTTGCGCAATCCCGATGATCGGCTTGCCCGAGGTCAATTCCTTGCGCGTCAAGCCGAAGTTCAGATAGCGCTCGAGATAGACTGCGGTCATCCCCGGATTGTCGGGGTTATCGAACCAGAGCCGCGAGCGCAGGCGCCGTTTGGCTGGCTTTTTCTTTTTCATGTGAATCCCGTGTTGGATGCATCCTTGCGCAAGAAGCGCAGGACGTTAGGTTTGACACTAACCGCTGTCAAATGGCCGCGATTCATCCATCTATTGACGAGCGCAGGCGCTTGGTCTCGACCGGGTCGAGACGCCCCCGCGCGTCAATGGCAACGGCATAATCGCGCCGCGCTTCTTCCGCCGTGATCAGGCCGTCGAGCACGTCGTCAAGCACGCGCTGCGGATCGCGCGTGTGCGCGTCGCCAAAGCCGCCGCCGCCCGGCAATTCAAGGCGGATTGCATCGCGCACCGGCACGGTCTGCCGTCCTTTCGGCCGGATGGGACGGCCCGAGCGCAAGCTGACGGTGCCGGGCGCGCCCGGCCGCCCCTTGTTTCTTCCACGCGCGGGATTGCGTACACGCTCGAAGTTGCACAATAGCGCGATCGGCGTTGCCTCGGCGCCGCCCAGTTCGATCACCTGCCCGAGGCCGCCGCGAAATTTTCCGGCGCCGCCCGAACCGTCGCGAAATTCGCGGCGATAAAACACGACCGGCGCCACGCTCTCGGTCGCCTCCACCGGAATGGTGCGCACGCCGGACGGGAACGCTGTCGCGCTCAAGCCATCTTTTTCGGGCCGCGCGCCGGCGCCGCCGCAATGGAAAATAACGGTGCTGAATTGCGGCAACGCATTGGCATCGGTCCCCTCTTCCACACCGTCGACCAGTGAGCCGCCGCCAAAGATTTGCGGGTTCCACAACGAGGACGCGCCTTCGGCGGGCACGCCGCGCGGCATCACCTGATGCAGGCAGCCGAACACGACGTCGGGCAGCATGTGGCCGACCGTGTGGCGCGCCGCCACCGGCCACGGCCGCTTGACGTTGAGCACGCAGCCGTCGGGCGCGGCGACCGTGATCGGCGCCAGCGAGCCGGCATTGTTCGGCACCTCGGGCGCCACCAGGCATTTGACGCCGTAGGCGGTGTAGGCCAGGCAATAATTGTAGACGACGTTGATGCCGTAGTTCGACGCCGGTGTGGTGCCGTCGAAATCGACATGGATGCCGTCTTTGGAGATGGTCAGCGCCGCGTTCAGCTCAAGCGGCTTGTCGTAGCCGTCCATGGTCAGGCTGTTGCGATAGGTGCCGACCGGCAGCGCGCGGATGCGCGCGAGCGTCGCCTCGCGCGAGGCATCGACGATCGTATCGCCGAGCCGGTCGAGGTTGGCGATCTCGAATTCGTCCATCATCTCGATCAGGCGCCGGCTGCCCTCGTCGTTGGAGGCAGCGCAAGCGTAGATGTCGCCTTCGACCTGCAGCGGCTCGCGCACATTGGCGCGCACCATATTCAACAGATCCTCGTTCATGCGGCCGGCCCGCGCCAGCGGCATGATCGGAATGGCAAGACCCTCCTCGAAAACTTGCCGCCCGTCCGGCCCCATGCCGAGCCCGCCGATATCAACGACGTGGATAGTATTGGCGAACAGCCCGACCGCTTCGCGGCGGTAGAAACTGGGCGTCACCACCGTGATGTCATGCAAATGGCCGGAGGTAAGCCAGGGATCGTTGGTAATGTAATGGTCGCCCGGCTTCATGCCGGCGAGCGGAAAGACGTCGAGAAAATGCGTCACCGCATTGGCCATGGAATTCACGTGGCCCGGCGTGCCAGTGACGGCTTGCGCCAGCATCCGGCCGTGCCGGTCGAATACGCCGGCCGACAGATCGCCGGCCTCGCGCACCGAGGTGCTAAACGCCGTGCGCAACATGGTCTGCGCTTGTTCCTCGACCACGGCGATCAGGCGGCTCCACATGATTTGGCTGTGGATCTGCGCGAGCGCGGCATTTGGGCGTGCGACCATGATCAACCTTTGCGGCGTCGAAGCTCAATATAGCCGAATTGATCGAGGCGCGCGTCGAACAACGGGCTGACGACTGTCGACGTCTCGTCCTCCGCGATCACCGCCGGGCCTTTGATGCGCGCGCCGGGCGCAAGATCGCCGCGCCAATAGATCGGCACATCGTGGAATTCGCCACTGCCCGGGTCGAACACCGGCCGCCGCGCGCGCGGTTTTGCTTTGGAGGCCCGTTCGCGCGCGGCCGTTGCCAAAGTGCCGCTTGCCGGCGCGCTGAGCGAGACCACCCAGCTCAAGATTTCGATCTCGACGCCGGGAATCGGGCGGCTGTAAAGCCGGCGATAGGCGGCTTCGAACAACTTTTTGATGGCCGCGCGATCCTTCGCGGCGAATTTGCGCGCCGGCAGTTGCACGCCGATCTCATGGCCCTGCCCGCGATAGCGCATGAAGGCCGAGCGCTGTTCGACGAGCTTGGCGCCAGCCGCGGCGCGGCGCACAATCGCTTCCGCCTCGGCGCGCATCTCGGCGATCAGCCGGTTGGCCGCCGCTGCGTTGAAGCTTTCAAGCCGCATCAGCCGGCTGCGCACCACCTCATAGCCGACTGGCGCGCGCAGGAAGCCGACCGCCGAGCCGACGCCGGCATTGGCCGGAATGAGCACGCGGGCGATGCCTAGTTTCTCGGCGACCCGCGCAGCATGCAGCGGCGCCGCGCCGCCGAAGGCGATCAGCGTGCGCGAGCGCAGATCCTTGCCGCTCTCGATGGCATGTACGCGCGCCGCGTTGGCCATGTTCTCGTCGACGATCTCGGAAATGCCCAGCGCCGCATGCTCGGTCGCGAGGCTGAGTGCAGCGCCGATTTGCTCCGTGACGGCGCGTCTGGCGCCGGCGGCATCGAGGCTGAGTTTGCCGCCGGAAAACGTCGCCGGATCGATGCGGCCGAGAACGACGTCGGCATCGGTCACCGTCGGCTCGGTGCCGCCGCGGCCATAGCAGACCGGTCCGGGCTCCGAGCCGGCGCTGTCGGGGCCGACGGCGATGCGGCCCAAACTATCGACGCGGGCGATCGAGCCGCCGCCGGCACCAATCTCGACCATTTCGATAACGGGAATGCGTAGCGGCAGCCCGCTGCCTTTGAGGAACCGGTAGATGCGCGCCACTTCGAAAGCCCGCGCCGTCTGCGGTTTGGCTTTGTCGATCAAGCAGATTTTCGCGGTAGTGCCGCCCATGTCGAACGACACCACATGGTCGAGTCTGTGCTGGCGCGCGATGCAGGCGGCAAAGATCGCGCCGCCCGCCGGCCCCGATTCGACCAGGCGAACCGGATAGCGAATGGCGGTTTCGGTGGCGGTGATGCCGCCGCTCGACGTCATCAGCAGCATCGGACAGGAAAAGCCGGCGCGCGCCAGTTCGCGCGCGAGCGTCGCGAGATAACGTCCGATCAATGGCTGCAAATAGGCATTGGCACAGGCGGTAGAGAAGCGCTCGTATTCGCGCATCTCCGGCGAGACATCCGAAGACAATGTCACGGCGACATCCGGCAGTCGCCGCGCAACCGCTTCGCCGACGCGGCGCTCGTGCTCCGGGTTGGTGAAGCTGTGCAGGAAACCGACGGCGACGGCTTCGATCTGTTGCGCAGCAAGTATTTCAATCGCGCGTTCGATGCTCGGCTCGTCCAACGGCTGCAAGACCTTGCCTTGTGCGTCGATGCGCTCGCGGATCGGCAACCGCAGGCGGCGGGGAACCAGCGGCGGTGGCAGATCGATATTGACGTCGTATTGCTCGAAGCGGTTTTCGTGACGAATCTCGATGACGTCGCGGAAACCCTCCGTGGTCAGAAGCGCGGTCTTGGCGCCCTTGCGTTCGATCAGCGCGTTGGTGGCAAGCGTCGTGCCGTGGATGATCAGTTCCACCTGCCCCGGCTCGATGCCGGCTTCGGCGATCACCGAGCGCATGGCGGAAAGCACGCCCTCTTCCGGCCGGCGCGCGGTGGTCAGCGTCTTGGCGGTAAAGCGCCGGCGGCCGACCTCCAGCGCCACGTCGGTAAACGTGCCGCCGACATCGACGCCGAGCCGGGCCTTTGAGGACTTTGTCACGCGTGAAAACTCGACCGGTTATCCGGATGCTGCGCGTCGCATCCTACACAATCCCGCGCCCGTCTATGCAGGCCGCAGAATGATCTTAGGGATCGCGTTGCGGCCGGCGCGGATGTCGGCAAAGGCCTGCGCGCCCTCGGCCAAAGGCCGGGTTTCGAACCAATCGAGCGCACCCAGCCGGCCTGCGATCATGGCCGTGAAGGCGTCGGAAAAATCGGCCATGCTGTAGCAATAGCTGCCGATAAAGGTCACCTCCTGCAACGTCATGCGCCGCACGTCGAGGCCGCCGGCGCCACCGGCAAGCCCGATATGCACGATGACGCCGCCCGGACGCACGGCTTTGCTCGCCAGCGCGCGCGAAGCCTCGCCGCCATAGGCGTCGACCACCACATCGAACAGATCGCCCTCCTCGGCGGCCGCGAGCACGCGGAAATCTCCGGCGGCTTCAAGCGCCGGCCGCCGCACCGCGTTGGGCTCGACGATGGTGACGTCGCGCGCGCCGAATGCCGCAAGCGACAGCGCCACCCCGACCCCGATCGGGCCGCCGCCAATCACCAGCGTGCGCGCCACCGGCATTTCGATAACGGACGCGGCGCTCGCAAGTTTCACCGCGTGCCAAGCGCAGGCCAGCGGCTCGCAAAGCGCCGCCTGCTCGATCGGAAAACCGTCGGGGACCGGCAGGAGATTACGTTCGGGAATCGCCACCTGCTCGGTGAAGGCGCCCTGGCGCGGCGGCATGGAAATGATCTGGCGCGCCGCGCATATATTCGTCCGGCCGGACAAACACGCCGCACAAGTCATGCAGGCGACCAGCGGATTGACGGTGACGCGGCGGCCTTTGCCCGGACCCGACAGCACGGTGCCGGCCGCTTCATGGCCGAGAATAAGCGGCGGCGGCCGCCGCTCATCATGGCCGAGAAAAGCGTGCATATCGGAGCCGCAAATGCCGACCGCTTCGACGCCGACGATCACCTCGTCGTTGCCGGCACGCGGCGCCGGCGCCTCACGCAGCGCCATCGCCTCCGGACCGGTATAGACCAGCGCTTTCATCGCACGCTCATTTTGCCGTATAGCCACCGTCCACGGCGATCAACTGCCCGGTGATATAGGCCGAGGCCGGCGCGGCAAGAAAGACCGTGGTGCCGTCGAGATCGCTCAGGTCGCCATTGCGGCCGATCGCGGTCGCCTGGGCATGATGCCGCGACAAGGCCGGATCGCCGAATACCGCGGCAGACAGCTCGGTCGGAAAAAAGCCCGGCAAAATTGCGTTGGCGCGCACACCCAGCCCCGACCAGGCCTCTGCCATGGCGCGCGTCAACTGGGCGACGCCGCCCTTGGAGGCGCCGTAGGCCATGCCGCGCGTGAAGGCGCGCACGCTCTGCAAGGACGCGATATTGATAATGGCGCCGCCGCCTTTGGCAATCATGCCCGGCACCAGCGCCTGCGCCAGAAAGAACGGCACGCTCAGATTGACATGCAGCGTCGCATTCCAGCTCTGCCAGGTCACCGCATCCGGCAGTTCGCGCAAATTGATGCCGGCGGCATTGACGAGAATGGTCGGCGCGCCGAAGTCGCGCGCGGCTTGCGCCGCTAACGGCTCGATCGCATCTTCGCGCGCCAGATCGCAGGCGAGTGCCGATGCGCGCCCACCTGCCGCCAAGATTTCGCTAACCAGCGCCTCGAGCGCTTCGCGCCGGCGTGAAACACAGACAACGGCGGCGCCGGCGCGGGACAGTGTCGCCGCCATACGCCGGCCGATACCGGACGAGGCGCCTGTCACCAACGCCACTTGGCCTTCAAGCGAGAAAAGTTCGGAAAGAAAATTGGACAAGGCGAACCTGTTTAGTCGGTGGCCGTGAGATCAAAATTCCCGCCGGGAAACCATTTGGCCAGCCGAATATCGCTGGTGCGGGCATGCGCCTCCATGCCCTCCAGACGCGACAGCCGCGCCGCCACCGTGCCGATCTCTCTGTTGGCGTCGCGCGTCATTCGCTGCCAGGTCACCGTCTTGAGGAACTTGCCGACCGACAATCCCCCGGTGTAGCGGGCGGCGCCCTTGGTGGGAAGGATGTGATTGGGGCCGGAAGTCTTGTCGCCATAGGCGACGGTCGTCTCTTCCCCAAGGAACAGCGAGCCGTAATCGCGCAGGTGGGCGAACCACCAGTCGAGATCGGAACACTGCACTTCCAGATGCTCGGACGCGTAAGCGTCGGAAATCTCCACCGCCTCCTCGCGGCTTTTCGCCAGCACCACTTCTCCGTAGTCGCGCCAGGCGGCTTGCGCATTCTTGGCGTTGAGCTCAGCCAGATCGCCGATCAATCGCGGCACCAGTTCGAGAACTTTCTCGCCGAGCGCGCGCGACAGCGTGATCAGCCAGGCCGGCGAGTTGTAGCCATGCTCGGCCTGCCCGACCAGGTCGGCGGCGACGATCTCGGGATCGGCGGTCTCGTCGGCGATCACCAGAATCTCCGAGGGGCCGGCGAACATGTCGATGCCGACGCGGCCGTAGAGAATGCGTTTGGCTTCCGCCACGTATTGATTGCCCGGACCGACCAGAATGTCGGCGCGATGACCGGTGAACAAGCCGAACGCCAGCGCGGCGATGCCCTGCACGCCGCCGAGATTGAGGATGGTGTCGGCGCCCGACAGATCGAGCGCATAAAGCACCGCCGGATTGATGCCGACACCCGGCCGCGGCGGCGAACAGGCGATGACGCGCTCGACGCCGGCGACTTTGGCCGTCGTTACCGACATGATGGCGGAGGCGACATGGATATAGCGCCCGCCCGGCACATAGCAGCCGGCCGCCGCCACCGGGATGTTGCGATGACCGGCGATCAGGCCAGGCGAAAGCTCGACCTGCGTGTCCAGGATGGCGGCGCGCTGCGCTTGCGCAAAGCGCTCAACCTTGTCATGGGCAAAACGAATGTCATCTTTGAGCTTGGCTGGCACTTTTTCCGCCGCCCGCGCCCGCTCGGCCGGGGAGACCACGATCTCGCCGTCCCATTGATCGAGGCGGCGCGCGTAGTCGGCGGCCTTGGCCTCGCCGCCGGCCTCGATCTCGTCGAGCATCGCCTGCACGGTCGCGCGCACGTCGGCTTCCCCGGTCGCCGCCGTCTTCGATGCGCGTTTCAAATACTCGACAGCCATGAATTTCCCTTTACTCAGCGCCCTAGCGCAGCGCCCACAACGACAGCACCGGGATGAACCCCAGCATCAACACCACCAACAGCATGGCCAGCACATATGGAATGGCTTTGCCGGCGATGGGCAGAATGCGCTCTCCGGTCAGTCCCGACAGTACGAACAAATTGAGCCCGAGCGGCGGCGTGATGAAACCGACGCCGAGCGCCGTCACCATGAATATGCAGAAGTGGATGGGGTCCATACCGATATTCTGCGCAATCGGCAGCATGATCGGCGCCAGGATGACGATGTTCGGCGTCGTCTCCATCACGCAGCCGGCCAAAATGAGCACGGCCAGCATCAACAGGATGATCACCGTCGGATCGGTGGTGAATTCGGCAATACCCTGCAGCGCCGCCTGCGGCAGGCTGAGCGCGGAGAAGGCCTGCGCCAGCGGCAGCGCGAAGGCGATGATCGGCACGATGACGCCGTTCACCTTGGCCGAGGATTCCAGCATCTTGGGAAAGTCGGCGAGCGTCAGCGTGCCCTGCCACAGGCCGATAGCGATGGTGACGACAACGGCGGCGGCGGCGGCTTCGGTCGGCGTGAACACGCCGGAATAGATGCCGCCCCAGATGATGATGGGGATAGCCAGCGCATAACGGCCGTCCCACACCGTCCGCAACCAGCGGCGGAAGGAGAAATGATCGTCGCTGTTCTCGTAACCGTGGATGCGGTTGAGGATGATGTTCGTGATCATGATCGAGACCATGATCATGACGCCGGGAACAGCGGCGGCGACGAACAAAGTCGAGGCGGAAATACCGAGAACCAGGCCGATGATGATGTAGGAGATCGACGGCGGGATCAGGATGCCGGTGCACGAGCCGGAGGCGATCAGCGCGCAGGCATAGGCCGGCGGGTAGCCGCGCTGCACCAAGCGCTTGTACATGATGCGGCCGACGGCGGCGGCGCCGGCGGCGTCGGAACCGGAGATACAGGAAAAGAACCCGCAGCCGAGCACGGTCGAGGTGCCGAGCCCCGAGCGCAGCGAGCCAAGCGTTGCCTCGGCGATGTCGATCAGTCTGTTCGACAGGCCGCTGCGCACCAGCGCGTCGCCGGTGAGGATATAGAGCGGGATGGCGATCAGCGCGAAGGCGTCGACGCCGTCGAACAGCGCCTGTCCGAACAGCGACATCGGCAGCACGTCCGTCGCCAGCAGCAACGCCACCGAGGTGATGCCGAGCGCGACCCACACCGGAACGCTGAGCGCGAACAGCGCGAGCATGAGCAGCAGCGGGCCGCCGACAGCCCAGCCGAAATCGAGGGTTGCGCCGGGGGTCTGGTACAGCATCAGTCGAACAATCTTTCGCCGCGATAGGGCGGCCGGCCGGCGCGCAGATCGGCGATGTCACGCAACATCGATTGCAGCGTGCGCAAAATCACCAGCGCAAAGCCGAAGGGCACGGCGACCAGGAACCAGGCGCGGGTCACGCGCAGACCTTCGGTCACCGAATGGAATTCAATCGACATCACCACCGGCGAAATCGTCCAATACAGCGTGCCGATGGCGAGGATCAACGTCAGCAGGTCGGCGAACATGTAGAGCAGCGCGGCGCCGCGCGGCGGCAGCAAATCGGTGATGACGTCGATGCGGATATGCGCGCGCTCGCGCACGGCGGAGGCCGCACCGATCCACACGAGATAAATGAAGGCGTAGCGGGCGGTCTCCTCGCCCCACGAACTCGAATAGGAGATACCGAAGCGGCGCACCACCTCGATCGAGATCACGAAAACGATGTAAGTGTAGAAGCCGAGCAGCAGCCACCGCTCGCCATTGGCGTCGAAGCGCTTGAGAAAATCTCGCAAACGAACTGTCCTCGAACGTCGCCCTAAAAGGAATAGCCCCGCCCGTTAGGGCGGGGCCGCTGGCAAAGATTTAGACGTCGTTGACGTAGTACTTGCTCGCGGTGTTGGCAGCCTCGACCAACGGCTTGAATTTATCGGCGGAGCCGAGGATTTTGGCTTTGATCTCGTCCCACTCCTTGCGCTGCGCGCCGGCCTTTTCCTTCCATTGCGCCAGTTCGTCGGCCTTCGGCACATAGAATTGCACGCCCGCCTTGCGCATTTCCGCCATGGCGAAGGCGCGTGATGCCGGCACCTGCGCGAGGTTCTGCTGTAACGACGTCTCGGCCGCTTCTTTGATGGCGTCCTTGGTTTCGCCATCGAGCTTATCGAACCAGCCTTTGTTCATGGCGTAGACCTGACTGTCGGGCACCGGCCGATTGAAGGTGACCCAGGACAGCGTGTCCTTGAAGCCGAAGGCGTAGAGCGCGCCGAGCGAGGGGTCGAGCGCGTCAGCCACGCCCTGCTTGAGCGCCGAGGGCGTCTCGCCCCAGGCCACCGGCGTCGGATTGGCGCCGAGCAGCCGGTAGAGCTGCGTCAGGATCGCCGAACCGGGGACGCGGAATTTGATGCCTTCAAGGTCTTTTGGTGTCTTGAACGGTCCGCCGGCCAGACCGCGGCGCTTGGCGGCGGTGCGCGGGTCGATGCAGAAGTAGAACATCGGCTCGACGCCCTTCTCGCGCACGCGCGAATCGACCTGGTCCGCCCAGGTCTTGCTGGTGACGAGGTTGACGAATTTCTGGTTCTCGCCGCACCAGTAGGGAAGATTGATCAGATCGACCGACGGCGCATAAGGGGCAAAATTCGACAGGCTGAACTGGCCGATTTCGACGGTGCCGGCCTGCACCTTCTGCGCCAGCGCCGTGCCGATGCCGAGCGCGCCGCCCGGCTGCAGTTTCACGTAGATTTTGCCGTTGCTGAAGTTCTGCAGATTTTCTTTCACGTTGAGCTGGATCATCGGATAGGAGCGCGTGGTGCCGATGCGATATTCGGTCGCCAGCGTGATCTTGTTCTTGGCCGCTTTTTCCCGTTCGCTTTCCTCTTGCGCGGTCTGCGCAGCGGCCTTTTCCGACAGCAATGTGCCGGCGCCCGCCGCCACGATCGCGGTGGTGAAGCCGTATTTCGCGGTCAGCTCGAAAAAGCGCCGGCGCGATTGCGAACGAAGCTCTTCGCTCGCGGCCGGCGCGCGTTCCTGCATGTGGTCGATCTCGGAAAGAGCGCGATCGATACGGAGTTTCTTGACGTCGTCCATGGCATTACCTCCCGGTTTCAATTTGTTGGAGCTTTTGAATCGATCGAGGCCTCGGCGACCCGCCGCGCGCTGTCGCGCAGCGCCTCGCGGCGCAGGCACTCGGCGGTGAAGAGCACGGCAGCGAGCGCGAGCAGCAAAAAATGGCTGACATAGCCGAGCAGCTGGTTCATCTCGCCGCCGCTGATGACGCCGAATTTGCCGAGCAGGACGTCGGCGACAAAGGCGCCGAAGGTGATCCAGAACAGGATGAAGACGACACTCATGCGCGGCCGGCTCCTCGTCGCCGGACGCGACAAAGCCACCGCGCGAACGTGGCTGGCGGCGCCAATACGGAGCGGGCGCTGACGATCACGCCGTCGATCTCCCCCCTGAATTTGCGCTTTGTAAGCGCTTACAATTTTGCGCTAGATTGAGCCAGCAAGGGCCGTCTGTCAATCGCCGGGGGACAATACGTGGCCGAGGGCAAACGCCAGCCGACGCAACTCGACATTGCGCAGCAGGCCGGGGTTTCCACGGCCACGGTGTCGCGCGTTCTCAACCGCTCGCCGCTGGTCAAGCCGGCGCTGCGCGAACGTGTCGCGGCCGTCATGGCGCAGCTCGGCTACTTCCCGCACGCCGGCGCGCGGGCGCTTGCCTCCAACCGGACCTACACCATCGGCGCGGTGATCCCGACCCTGAACAACGCGATTTTCGCCGCCGGCATCAACGCCTTCGAGCGTGAGCTGCAGGCTGCCGAATACACGCTGCTGGTTGCGGTCTCCAACTACGACCTCGACGCGGAAGCCATCCAGGTGCAGCGGCTGCTCGAGCGTGGCGTCGAAGGCCTGCTCTTGGTCGGCAACGATCATGCCGATGCCACCTATGAGGCGCTGGATCGCAGCGGCGCGGTCTACGTCAACACCTGGACTTACGATCCGCGCCGGCGCCGGCCGAATATCGGCTTCTCCAACCGCAAGGCGTGCTTTGCCATCGTCGATCACCTGGTCGCGCTCGGCCACCGCCGCATCGGCATGATCGCCGGCATCACCGCCGGCAACGACCGCGCGCGCCAGCGTCTCGAAGCGGTCGGCCAACGGCTCATAACCCACGGTCTTCGCTTGGACGCCAATGCAACCATAGAGATCCCCTACGCCATCAGCGACAGCCGTCGTGCTCTGACGCAACTCATCGACCGCAAGCATCTGCCGAGCGCGCTCATCTGCGGCAACGACGTGATCGCGCTGGGTGTGCTGTTCGAGGCTCTGGCGCAAGGCATCGCCGTGCCGCAGCAGCTCTCGATCACCGGTTTCGACAATCTGCCGCTGATCGAGCACATCAAGCCGGCGATCACGACGATCGACGTGCCGGCGCTGGAGATGGGCGGCGGCGCCGCCGCGGCCATCCTGGCGGCTATCGAAAAGCGCGGCCGCGCGCAAAGCCGCGAGCTCGATGCGCCGCTGCTGGTGCGCGAAACGACCGGGCCCCCTGCCCGGCCGCCGGCGCGCTAACCGACACGCTATTTCAGCCGCGCGGCCGCTTCCTTGACGATGCTCAGATCGGCGTACTTGCTGACAACGAGACCGGGCTTGAGAACGCCAAGATCGGCGGCGGTGTTCACGTTATTCTGCAGGGCTGCGAGGTCGGGAAGTCCGTTGGGGTCGCGATAGTAGTCCTGTTTGGTGAACAGCCAGCCAAACCGCTCCGGCGGAACTTTGAGGAAGCCGGAGGCGATCTTGGCCACTTCGTCGTGGTTCTTCGGGTCAAGATACCAACGCTCGATGCGCAGAACATCCTCCATGAAATCGACCACCGCGGCGCGATGCTTGTCGATGAATGATTTGCGCATGCACCAGAAGACGAACTGCGCGCGGCCAATGCCCTCGGCCTCTGCTTGTACAGCGACTTGCCTTGCTGTTTGAGGATACGGATTGAGCGAGAAAGGCATCACCGCGGTGACCAGCGCCGCCTTCTTCTCGGCAAGCAGCGAGGGCATGGTCGGGAACGGCGCCTCGATCACGGTGTAAGTCGCGCTTGTCGATCAGCCCGTGCTTCTTCAGCGCCGCCTTCATCGCGATGTCGATGCCGCTGCCGATGGCGTTCGTTGCAAGGACCTTGCCCTTCGAGATCCTCGATCTTGTTGATGCCGCTGTCCTTGCGGACGAAGAACTCGCTGCTGTAGTAGCCGGGCACGCCGTCCTGGAATTCATCGGCGATGATGCGCAGGTCATCCAGCCCGGCGTTCTGTATGGCAAGCCGAAGCGTCGAATAGGCGAGATTGGCCACTTCTAGTTCATTGTTGGCCAATGCGGTGATCATTGGCGGCGTACCCTGGTAGCGTACCGCCTCCATCACGTAGGACTTGCCCCAATGCTTGGCGAGGTCCTTCTTGCCTCGAGCATCGGCGCCCAGTTGGCGACCGGAACGACAAAGGCATTGCGAATCTTGATGGGCTCGCTTTGCGCGGTGCCGGCCGACATGACGGCCAAGCTTGCGAGCGCATAGACTACGACCTTGGATAACCGCATTGTTTCCTCCCTAAGCGACGCGCGTCCCCACGACATAATTCGGTGTCAGCTTCGCCGATCACCGTCGTCTGCCGATGAGCCTATAGAGTGCGGCAACACCGCGCAACCAAACGCCTCGGGACGAATTCAGTCGCAGCGGACGCTCATGCCGCCGTCGACGACGATCTCAGTGCCGGTGACGAAGCGCGCTTCATCGGAGGCGAGGAATAACGCGGCGTTGGCGGTGTCGCGGCCGTCGCCGGCAAAGCCGATCGGGATGCGGGCGAGGCGCTGGGCCAACAAGGCCTCGACGTCACCACCGGCGCGTTGGCGGGCGAGACGGGCTTCCACCATCGGTGTGTGCAATTGTCCGGGGATCACCGTGTTGACGCGAATGCCTTTGGCCGCATATTGCACGGCGACCACGCGCGAGAGCTGAATCACGCCGGCCTTGGTCGCGGCATAACCGACTTGAAAGGCGCCGGTAAACCGGATGCCTGAGGTCGAGGCAACGTTGATGATCGAGCCCGACTTCTGCTTCTCCATTACCGGCAGCACGTGCTTGCAAGTCAGGAAAACGCTCTTGAGGTTGGAATCGACCTGCGCGTCCCAGGCTTCCTCGCTTAATTCCACAGGCCCGCCGTGGGCCGAGCCGCCGACATTGTTCATCAGGATATCGATACGGCCAAAACGGTCGAGGCAAGCTTCGACCATGCCGGCGACCGAAGCGCTGTCGGTGACGTCGCAGGCGCGCACGACGATTTCGCCGCCAACGGCTTTGACTTTTTCGACCGTCTCGCGCGTGCTGTCGAGATCGCGATCGACGGCAAAAATCCTGGCGCCCTCTTCAGCAAAGCGCACCGCGGTGGCGCGGCCGTTGCCCCAGCCGGGACCGACGCTGCCGGCGCCGGTGACGATGGCGATCCTGTCCTGCAGACGTCCGCTCATCATGCCTCCTTGCCGCGCTTGGCGAAGCGGTAGAACCGCAGTGGATTGTCCACGAGTAGCGCTTGGCGCGCGGCCTCGCCCGGCGCGATTTCGGACAGAATGTCCACCAGCACGCCATCGTCCGGTATCGGCGGCGCGTGATTGGGATGCGGCCAGTCGGTGCCCCACACGCAACGATCACCGAATTCCGCGACCAGCTTGCGCGCGAACGGCACCGCATCGGAATAAGGCGGGCCGCTGCCACTCGCGCGGTCGCAACCGCTCACTTTCACCCAGACATGCTTGTCGTCCATGAGCCTGAGCAAATCCAAAAATGGTTGCTGCGTAAGACCGCGCGAGGCATCGACCCGGCCCATGTGATCAATCACCACCGGCACCGGTGAGCGCTTGAGCGCCGGCGAAAGCTCCGCGATCAGTTCGGCGGCCATGTGGATCTGCAGGTGCCAGCCGATATCGGCGAGCCGCTTGCCGAAGGCGATCACTGCCTCGATCGGCTCGCGCAAAGCGACGTGACCCATGTAATGAAAGCGCGCGCCGCAGAAACCGGCGGCGTCGAGGCGCTTCAAATCGGCCTCGCTCGCGGTCGTTGGCAGCAGTGCAACACCGCGATAAGCGCCGCCTTTGGCGGCAAGCGCATCGGCTGTGGCAGAATTGTCGTAGCCGTGGCTGGTGGTGTGCACGATCACGCAATGTTCGATGCCGAGCCAATCGTGCAGCGCGAACAATTTTTCCTTGGGCGCGTCCTGCTTGGTCAGATTGACGTTGGCGAAGGGAAAGCGGTTTTCCGGCCCCATGACATGCACATGCGCGTCGCAGGCGCCGGCCGGCAATTTCAGTTTCGGTCGGCTGGGCGTAGCCATGAAGGTCTGTGACTGCATCGTTTCCGTCTCTCGCTTAACTGGGCGGCGCCTTGGTGCGTTCGAATGCCGGCTCATGCTCCGCAAAGTCCGCCAGCCAGCCGACAAGCCGCGGATAGGTCGGCCGCCAGTCCAGCGGCTTCCTCCAGTCGAGATAGCCGAGCGCGCAAGCCAAGCCGATGGTGACGATGTCGGTGACGGCCGGATCGGGCGGCGCGGCCTCGAAAGCGGCAAGTGCGCGCTCAATCTTGCCGCGCTGGTGCTTGAGCCAGCGCTCGGAGTGCTTGTCGGCATCGCGGAAACGACCTTCATAGACAATAAGGATCGCCGCCTCGGTGATGCCGTCGGCGAGCCGCGCCTGCGTCAGTGCCGCAAACCGCGCCGGCCCCTCCCCCGGCAGCAGCCGATCGGTGCCGGCGACATGCTGCAGAAATTCGATGATCACGCCGCTGTCGTAAATGGCGCCGCCGTCCGGCAGCAGCAGGCAGGGCATTTTGCCGAGCGGATTCTGCCGGCGTAGCGTGTCGTTTTCGTCGAGCGTGTCGGCCGGCACCACCGAGATCCGGTCGCCGAGGCTGAGCACGTCGGTCGCCATGCGCACCTTGCGCCCGAACGGCGAGGTCAGCGTCGAGCGCAGCACAAATTTTTGCCGATCGGCCATGGTCAATGCATCGACTGCGGCAGATAGAGCGCAATCTGCGGGAAAAGGCAGAGCAGGAACAGCATGACGAAGCCGGCCAGAACATAGGGAATGAGGCCGGAGAACACATCCTCCAGCTCGACACGGCCTTCGGATGTCGCCTGCACCACGAAACAATTGACGCCGACCGGCGGGGTGACGGCGCCCAGCTCCACCAACAGCACGACGAAAACGCCGAACCAGATGGGATCGAAGCCGAGCTTCATCATCACCGGATGGGTGATCGGCAGCGTGATGGCGAGCAGCGCCGGCGCGTCCATCATCATGCCGAAGATCAAATAGATGACCACGATGATCAGCACGATCACCCAGCGGTTGACGTTCAGGCCGGTGAGGAAATCGCCGAGCGTATTGGCGACACCGGACAGCGCGAGAAAACGCGAGAAGATCAGCGCGCAGATGATGATGGCGAAAATCATGGCCGAGGTCTTCACCGTCTCGCGCAATGTCTCCATCAGCTGCAGACCCTTGAAGCCGCGCTGGCGGATAATGGCGAGCAGCAACGTCACCGCCGCGCCCATGGCGCCGGCCTCGGTCGGCGTGAACACGCCCATATAAAGCCCGAGAATGATGCTGACGATGACCAGGATCAGCGGCCCGGCGAGCCGCAGCGAATAGACCTTTTCCTTCAGCGTATAGCGTGCATCCGAGCGCGGCGCGTATTCGGGATGCCGGTAGACGGTCAGCAGCGTCGCGCCGCACAAGACGAGCGCGAATAAGACGCCGGGGATGACGCCGGCGATCAGCAGGTCGCCGATGCTCGAATCGGTCAGGATGCCGAAGATCACCATCACCGCGCTCGGCGGGATCATCACCGCGAGCGTGCCGGCGATGGCGATGGAGGCCGAGGCCATGCGCTTGTCGTAGCCGGCGTCGAGCATCTGCGGCAGCGAAAGCTTGGTGAAGACCGTGGCGGTGCCGATCGAGGAGCCCGACGCCGCGCCGAAGGCAGCCGCGCCCAGTGTCGTGGAGATCGCCAGGCCGCCCGGCAGGCCGCCGAACCACTTGTGGCTGGCCTCGAACAAATCCTCTCCCAGCCCTGCGCGCATGGCGAAAAAGCCCATCAGAAGGAACAGCGGGATCACGCTGAAATGAAACGAGTGCGTGGTCTCGAAAAACACCGTACTCAGCATCGAGGTGGCGGCGGAAAAACCGACCACGGCGGTCAAGCCCAGCGCGCCGACCGCGCCGAGCGCAACCATCACGTTGACGCCGAGCAGGATGGCGGCGAACAGCGCGACGACGCCGGCAAAACCGATCTCAAGCGAGGCCATCAAATATGCTCCTGCGCACCGGGATCGTCGGCCGCAATCGGCATGATCGTCTCGGCGATAGCGTCGAGCAGGAACTGGACGGCGAGCAAAAGGATTCCGGCAAACACCACGAATTTGACGGGCCAGAGCGGGAACACGATCGTGCCCCATTCCTGCTCCTTGAACGAAAATGACTGTGCCGCAAACCGCCAAGCCGCGTAGGCGCACCAGGCAAAGAATGCCGCGCCGGCCAGCATGCAGAATACCGTGGCGGCCTTCGCCGCGGCCTTCGGCAACCGCCGCGTCAACAGCGTCACGCGGATATGACCGCCGTCATATTGGGTGAGCGCCAGCGACAGGAATATGATGATAACGAGCAGCGACTCGGTGAATTCCAGCGTGCCGTCGAGCGGCTTGTTGAACAGATAGCGGCCGAGGATGTTGGCCACCACCAATACCATCATGACGAAAGTCGCGACGGCCGAGATCAGCCCGAAGCCGCGCAGCAAGTATCCGTATGCCCGGTACAAGCGTTGGAAGGCGGACATCGCGAGGTCCAGTTCTTTCTGTCATTCCGGGGCGCGGGCAAAGCCCGCGAACCCGGAATCCAGAAATCTAGCGTTGAGCGGTCATCTGGATTCCGGGTCCTGGCTTGCGCCGGTCCCGCAATGACCAGTTTGTTCTCGAACGTCCGCTTAGAAGTTGAACTCCGAAGCGATGTCGTCAGCCGGGACGCCGGCGGCCTTGGCTTTTTCCAGCCACTTCGCCCGCACCGCCTTCACCGCCGGGAAGTCAATGATGTGGGCGAACTGCTCCTTCGGCAGAACCGTATAGCTCACGCCGGTCTTCTTCCAGCCCGCCAGCACCCTCTTGGTGATGATGTCGATTTCGACCGAATAGCGCATGGCATATTCACGGCCGAGGCCGTCGAGAATGGCGCGCGTCTGCTCATCAAGCGAGTCGTAGCTCTTGCGGTTCATGGTGATCATGTGGCCGAACGAAGCGCCGATTGGAATGTCGACGTAGTATTTCGCCACTTCATCGTATTTCCAGCCATGCGCCAGCGACGGACCGATCGGCGAGCAGTCGAGGATGCCGCGCTGCAAGGCCTCGTAGCCGTCGGTCGAACTCATCGACACCGGGGTGCCGCCGAGCGCCTGCACGAAGGCCGGATAGGCGAAGCCATACGTGCGGATGCGCTTGCCCTTGAAATCGGCAATCGACTTGATCGGCGTCCGGCAGATCATCCCGTAGTTTTCCAGCGGCCGGAAGCCGATGGTCTTGAGGTTATAGCGCTTCAATTCGTCGTCGAATTGCGGATAGGTGCGGTACCAGTATTCCATCATCTCGGCGATTTCGATGGTGGAATGCGGCTGCGGAATGAAATAGCCGACGGCGTTGTTGAGCGGGAACTTGTCGGGGAAATAAGGCGTGATGATATCGCCCATGTCGGCGGCGCCGCCGGAGAGGAAGTCGGGAATTTCCTTGTCCTTGGCAACGCTGCCGCCCCAGAACATCTGGATTTCGCTTTTCCCTCCGGTGCGCTTCTTGAATTCGTCGACAAACCACTGGGTGCTGATCGACTGCGCGTCGCCGGCGTTTTGCGGCTTGAAGGTGATCCATTTCAACGTGACGGCCTGCGCGCTCGGCCCGAGCGTTAGTCCAAACGCCAAGGCCGCTGCGGCCACACCAAAACGAGCGAAGAAACGCGGCATTTTGCTATCCTCCCAGTGAAGTGACGCTTTTTCTTTGTGGCAAAAAGCATAGTTCGCGATAGCGTGGGCCGCAATGGGACTAGGCCCAAGACGGATGTTGAAGGCATGACGACGGGCGAAAGGTCGGCCAGCGCGCTGCGGCTACTGGTGCTGGAAGGTGACGGCATTGGGCCGGAGATCATGGCGGCGACGTTTGCGGTGTTGCGGGCAGCCGACCGCGCCTTCGGTCTACAGCTTGCCTTGGAGAGCGCCGCCATCGGCTGGACCGCGCGCCGCAGCGACGGCACGACCTTTCCGGATTCGGTCTTGGAAAAGGCCAAAGCCGCGGACGGCGTGCTGCTGGGCCCGGTGTCGCACAACGAGTATCCGCCGCTCGCCGAGGGCGGCCTCAATCCGTCCGGCGAATTGCGCAAGCGGCTCGACCTTTACGCCAATATCCGGCCGGCGCGGTCGCGCGCCGGCTTCCCGCCCCGCTGCGGCGCCGCCGTCGATCTCGTCATCGTGCGCGAGAATACCGAGGGTTTCTACGCCGACCGCTCGATGCATCTCGGTCCCGGCGAATTCATGCCGACGCCGGACTTGGCGCTGGCGGTGCGCAAGATCACGCGGCAAGGCTCGACGCGGATCGCGGAGGCCGCTTTCAAGCTCGCGCTGCGGCGGCGCAAGAAAGTCACCGCCGTGCACAAGGCCAATGTGCTGCGCGTTTCCGACGGACTTTATCTCGAATGCGTGCGCGCGGTCGCGGCGCGCTATCCCGACGTCACCTACGAAGAGCGCATCATCGACGCCATGGCGGCGCTTTTGGTGCGCGATGCCGCCCAGTTCGACGTCGTCGTCACCACGAACATGTATGGCGACATATTGTCGGACGAAGCGAGCGAAATCGCCGGTAGCCTGGGGCTTGCCGCCTCGCTTAATGCCGGTGCCGAGCACGCGGTGGCGCAAGCGCAGCATGGCTCGGCGCCCGATATCGCCGGCAAGAACATCGCCAATCCGGCCTCGCTGATCGGCTCGGCGGCGATGCTGCTCGCCTGGCTCGGCGAGCGGCGCGAGGATGAGAAGCTCGCCCGCGCGGCCGCCGCGATCGAGGCGGCGCTCGACAAAACCATCGCCGATGCGGCAACGCGCACACCGGACATGGGCGGCAAGCTCGGCACGGACAAGTTCGGGGAAGCGGTGGCCACAGCGCTCGCGACGTGACGTGTCCCGGGCGCAGCGCAGCGCGACAGCGGTGCGCTGCAGACCCGGGACCCAGATGCCCGGCCCCGGATCAAAACCCGTACAGCTTCGCCGGATTGCTTACCAATACGCGCTCCACCAGCGCATCGTCCTCAAGCCAGCGCGGCAGCAGATCGAGCAGCCCGCGCGTGTCGATGTTCTGGAACGGCGATTCCTCATCCCCGCTCTTTTGCATGGTGTGGTGCGGCGTATGCGGCCAGTCCGAGCCCCAGACGATGCGCTCCCGATTTGCCGCGCACAGCGCGCGGGCAAGCGGATCGATACGCTTGTCGTTCGGGTCGTCGCTAATGCGGTAGGCGCCGGAGATCTTCACCCAGGTCTTGCCGCTTTCGAGCAGCGCTTGCAGCGCGCGCAAGGGCCCGCCGGTCGTGCCGGGCGCGATCAGGCCGAAATGATCGAACACACTGTCGACGGGCAGCGACTTGAGCAGCGGCGCCAGCGGCTCGATGGCGTCGGCATTGACGAACATCTGCACGTGCCAACGGTGCTTCTCGCACAGTTTGGCGGCGGCGGTAATTTTCTCCTTGATCGCGCCGATCGGCTCCCCACCCATGGTCGCGATATTCACGCGCAGGCCGCGGATGCCCTGGCCGTGCAGCGTGTCGAGCTCTTTCTCCGACGTACCGGGTGGGACCACCGCGACGCCGCGCGCATTGGGCAATTGCGCGATGCCGTCGACCGTGCAGGCATTATCGGTGCCGTAGAAGCTCGGCTGAATGATCACCACGCGCGAGAGGCCCAGGCGCCTGAGCATCGCGGCGAGCTGACCGGCCGGCGCATCCGACGGCGTGTAGCGGCGGTTCGCGGGCAGCGGAAAGCGCGGCTTCGGCCCGATCACGTGCACATGGCTGTCGCAGGCGTTACGCGGCGGAAACATGGTCACTGCCGCGCCAGTTCAGCCATGCCGTCGGCAAATTCGACCTGCGGCTGCCAGTGAAGCTCGGCGCGCAGCCGCGAGGAATCCGCCGTGATATGCCGCACGTCGCCGAGGCGATATTGTCCGGTCACTATCGGCTCCGGGCCTTTCAGCGTCTGTGCCAAGGCAACGGCCATGTCGCCGACGGTGCGCGGCGTGCCCGATCCGACATTGAAGGCGCGCACGCCTTCGCGATGTTGCTCGCAGGCCAGCACGGTCGCGACGGCGACGTCGCGCACGTGAACGAAGTCGCGGCGTTGGCGGCCGTCCTCAAAGACCTTGGGCGCCTCGCCGCGCTTGAGCGCCGAGGTAAAGATCGCGGCGACGCCGGCATAGGGCGTATCGCGCGGCATGCCCGGGCCGTAGACGTTGTGATAGCGCAGCGCCGCCACCGATCCACCGGTCACCCGCGCCCAGTTGGCGGCATAGAATTCCTGCGCCACCTTGCTGCTGGCGTAAGCGTTGCACGGGTCGAGCGGCGCGTTCTCGTCGACAAGGCCGGTCTTCAACTCGCGGCCGCACAGCGGACAGGGCGGTTCGAAATTGCCGGCGGCCAGCTCCGCTTCAACGCGCGGGTTCGGCCTGACATTGCCGTGCTGCGGACATTGCCCGACGCCGGCGCCGTAGACCACCATCGAGCTCGCCAAGGTCAGCCGATGCACCTTGGCCCGCGCCATGGCGGCAAGCAGTTCGGCCGTTCCCACGTCGTTGGACGAGGCGTAGTCCGGAAGATCGCCGACATCGACGCCGAGGCCGACTTTGGCGGCGAGATGCAGAACGGCGTCGCTGCCTTGCAAGGCTCGCTCGACGGCGGCGGCGTCGCGCACATCGGCGACTATCAGCTCGGCGCCTTCCAGCGGTTTTGTCTCGCCGTCAGCATGGACATCCGCGCGCAGCGAATCGAGCACCCGCACTTCATGACCGCGAGTCATGAGTTCGGCCAGCACATGCCGGCCGATAAACCCCGCCCCGCCGGTGAGCAGGACCCGCATGCTCATGCCCCCTCGCGCCGCAAGCGGCGCAGCGGCCGGCCCGCTTCGGCGCGCAGCGAAACGGCCAGGCGCAAAAAGGTGGTGACGATTTTCCACGCGGCTTTCAGACCGGCCACCAGATTACCGGAGACTTTCAACTCGCCGCCGCGCCGGCAGCGATGATCAACCGGGACCTCAAGAATGCGCAAATGTGCCGCCGCCACGCGCATCTGCATTTCCAGGTTCCAACCATAGGTCTCTTCGCGCATACCCAGCACGCGCAAATAATCGGCGCGAATGGCGCGGAACGGCGACATGTCAGTGAAGCGCACGCCATAGACCGCCCGCAACATGACGCCGGCCAGGCGGCCAGCCAATAGCTGCTGCGGCGCCATGCTGCCCGGCTCGCGCTTTCCGCGCACGCGCGATCCGATGACGAAATCGGCGCTACCGGAGGCGATCGGGCCGATCAGATTCGGCATGAACTCAGGAACGTCGCTGCCGTCGCCGTCGAGGAAGCAGACAATGTCGCAATCGCGATGCACCGCCTTGACGCCGGCCGCGCAAGCTCGGCCGTAGCCCCGGTTGGGTTCGGAGACGACGCGCGCGCCCGCCGCCGCCGCCGCCGCCGCCGTGCGGTCGGTCGAGCCGTTGTCGACGACAATGACTTCATCGATGCCCTGCGCCAGCACGTCGGAAACGACGCCGGTGATCGGTTCTTCTTCGTTCAGGCATGGGATCACGACACTGACGAAGCTGTCGCCCGAGGCTAGTCTCATATCAGGCCCGTATCAGTGGCGCGCTTTGACGCGTGCGCAGGAACCGCCGCGTCGCCGGTGCTTCGGCGCCATTGATATGCGCCGGCGCGAAGGCCGGCTTGATGCCGTCAAATTCGTCTTCGAGCATGCGAAACGACGCGGCATCGTCGACGTCGTACCAGCCCGGCACATTGACAACCGGCAGGCCGATCTCGCCGGCACGCTGCAAAGTCAGACGATAGACGTCATCGGTGCTCCAGGGAATGTCCTCGAACAAACGGGCGTGCGGCCGCGACAGGCCGACGAGCGTATAGCCGCCGTCGAAGGCGGGGCTGAGCACCACATTGTCGCCCTGCCGCACGGCATCGACCGCGGCGCGCAAAATCGCCATGGGCAGCGTCGGCGAGTCGGAATTGATAAGAATAGCGCCGGCATAACCGGCGGCGAGAAGGTCGGCGGTGCCTTTGAGCAAACGGGCGCCAAGATCGCCCTCCCCTTGCAAAAACAAGTTGAAGGCGTCCGGCAGCAGACGCCGCAGCGTCATTTCCGATCCGTGCGGCGTGTAGACGGCGCAAGGCGCAACATCGTCATCCGCGGCAAGGGCGTTGATCGTCGCCGAGAGATCGCGGATGAAACAGCCCGAAATCTCCGCGCATTCGTTCGGCGCGAGCGGCGGCGACAGCCGCGTCTTCGACTTCCCGGCCGCGGGCGTCTTGCAAATGATCGCGGCAGCGATGGGCTTCATGTCATTGTCTTCTTACGCAGTACCTAAAGCGCGGATCAAGTCGAAATAGAGTTCGTCGGCGTTTTCAAGACCGACGGAAAAGCGCAAGAGATCGCCGGGGCAAGGCGAGCCGGTACCTTCAATCGACGCGCGATGTTCGATCAGGCTTTCGACGCCGCCAAGCGACGTCGCTCGCTTCCACAGCTCGACTTTTGCCGCGACCGCGATTGCCGCCTTCTCGCCGTTCTTGACGCGGATCGAGAACATGCCGCCGAAGCCGCCGGCCATCTGCCGCAATGCCACTTGGTGGCCGGGATGGTGTTCGAGGCCCGGATAGAGAACCGAACTGATGGCCGGATGCCCCACCAGCCGCTCGGCCAGCAAAGCCGCGGTCTCGGCCTGCGCACGCACGCGAATATCCAGTGTGCGCATGCCGCGCATCAGTAGCCACGCCTCAAACGGACCGAGCCCGCCGCCAAGCTGACCGCGCATTTTGCGGATACGCGCCCACAGCGGCCCCTCCCCCTGCGCCGCCAGCGCGCCGGCGATGACGTCGGAATGGCCGTTGAGATATTTGGTCGCCGAATGCATGACGATATCGGCGCCAAGCGACAGCGGCTTGGTGAAGATCGGTGTGGCGACGGTTAAATCGACGCAGAGCACGGCGTCGACGCTATGCGCGATCTCCGACACGGCGGCGATGTCGGTGACGGTCCATAGCGGATTGCTCGGCGTCTCGATCCAGAACAGCCCGGTCTCGCCCGGCCGCACGGCGGCGCGAACGGCGTCGAGGTCGGAGGTCTCGACGAAGGTGACGTTGTGGCCGTAGCGGCCGATGTCACGCAACCACGACCGGAACCCCCAATACATCACCTGCGAAGCAACAATGTGGGTCGGCTTGTCGAGCGCCAAGAGAACCGTGGTCGCCGCCGCCATGCCGGAGCCGAAAACAAGCGCCTCCTCGGCGCCTTCCAGCGCGGCGATCAGGTTTTCTGCCTGCTGCACCGAGACATTATCCGTGCGCCCATAGACGTAACCGGCGCTGTAGCCGTTATCGGCGTCGCGCAAATACGTCGCCGCCATATGAATGGGCGGGACGATCGCCCGGGTGACGGGCTCGTGCGCGCCGAGCGCTTGCGCGAGGAGCGTTTGCGAGGTGAAACGTGACTTCGTCTGATCGTCCATGTGCTCTTTCTAACTTGACAGGTCTGCCCGAGTTCCCGGTTCGCGGGCCCTATCGCTGTCCCAACGCAATAAGCGTCTTTTCGTCAGGTGGAATCGGCTTATCCTCCGAGGGCTCCCAGGTATCGGCGTCATCGAAATCTTCGCGTGACATGTCCACCGCATCGAGTTGGCTGGCGAGGATTGTCACGACCTCGATCGGCACCGCCACCGGCCGTTTGCCCCAACAGGAGCGGCACCAACCGAACCATTTGCTATAGGGCACGATCAGCGACACCTTGCCATCGGGCGACCGCACCACCTCGCTGACGTAACCGATGGTCGAATCGTCATCATCCAGCACCGGCAAGCCGATGAGATGGCCGACCCTCACGGGTTGCGGAAATCGCTTCTTAAATTTCTCCGCGGGCGTCGGCTCCGATTTCTCATTTTCATCGGCCTGTGGCTTGGGCGCCAGATCGGTAGGGCCGGCGGCGACCTGGAAGGTAGGCTCTTGCGCAGACGCCGCAGCCGGCGAGGCCAAGAGCGCCGCGACCAGGCACAGTGCGGCTATTCGAAACAGCGGCACCGACATCTCCCGCATTTCACCCCCCGAATTACACGAATTCGTGTGTTGCGCGTCATCGGCCAATTCGGCCTTATCGGCGCGAAACAATGCGTCTAAAATACAATTCATGACGGAAGTGATCGCGGTCAAATCAACTGAACGTCATCGGCGCAAGCTGCATCCAGCCGCAATCCGCACGATGCACTGGATCAACGCCTTTGCTATGATCATCCTGATCGGCAGCGGCTGGAAAATCTACAACGACGAAGTCCTGTTCGGATGGCTGCACTTTCCGGAATGGATGGTCATCGGCGTCTACGCGCAGCATGCGCTGCAATGGCATTTTTTCGCCATGTGGATTCTGATGCTGAACGGGCTCTGCTATCTGCTGTACGGGCTTTACACCGGACGTTTCCGCCGCAAGCTTTTTCCGATCTGGCCGAGCGCGATCGTCAGCGACATTCGCGATGCCCTGCGCTTCCGTCTCGCGCATGACGACATCACGCATTACAATGCCGTGCAGAAGCTGCTCTATGTCGGCATCATCCTGGTCATCATCGTCCAGGTGATTTCCGGTTGGGTGATCTGGAAGCCGATGCAGCTCTCCGAACTGACGCAGCTGTTTTACAGCTTCCAGGGCGCGCGGCTGGTGCATTTCCTTGGCATGACCGCCATCGTTCTCTTTCTTGTCGTGCACGTCGCACTGGCCCTGATCGTGCCGAAGACGATCGGCGCCATGGTGACCGGCGGCCCACCCGAGCCCGCCGACGAAAAGTCCGGGCTCGATCCCGTCCCCGCGCCGGCTGAATAAGGGAAACGATCGCCATGCCGATCCGCTCGCCATCGCTTTCGATCTTCCGGCCGAAGAACGGCATCGACCAGAGCGTGCTCAAGGAGCACAAGGGGCTGGTCGCCGACATCAACCGCCGCAATCTGCTGCGCGGCACGGTGAGCCTCGGCGCGTTGACGATGCTGACGGGCTGTAGCGTGACGGATACGAGCGCCGTGCAAACGGTCATGATGGCGATCTCGGCATTCAACGACAAAGTGCAGGAGCTGATTTTCCGGCCCAACCACCTGGCGCCGACCTATCGCGAGGACCAGGTGATCAAGCCGCCACGCTTTAACGCCTACTACGGCGTCGAAAGCGTCAAACCGGTCGACGGCAAGAGCTGGAAGCTGGAGCTTTCCGGTCTCATCAAAAACAAGACACCGTGGACGGTCGAGCAAATCTACGGCCTGCCGGAACAGGAACTGATCATTCGCCACATCTGCGTCGAGGGCTGGGACTACATCGGCCAGTGGTCGGGCGTAAATTTGCGCTATTTCCTCGAACTCATCGGCGCCGACACCACCGCCAAATACGTGACGTTCCAGTGCAACGATAATTATACGGAATGCATCGATATGGCGACCGCGCTGCATCCGCAGACCATCCTGGCGACGAAATATGCGCGCGAGCCGCTCGCCGACCCCTTCGGCTTTCCGCTGCGCCTGCGCACATCGACCAAGCTCGGCTTCAAGAACGCCAAATGGGTGATGGGAATCGGTGTGACGAATAAGTTCCCCGGCACGTTCTGGACGCATCAGGGCTTCAATTGGTTTTCCGGGATCTAGCGCACGTTTTGCTTAGCGCTGCGCCAGCTTGACAAGCTTATAGATGCGCCAAGCATCGTTGTCTTCGACCAACCGGTAAAACGGACTTGCCGCAAACGGATCGCGGCTCCAGGCCTCGTCGTCCGGCGTCAAGACGATAACGCTGCAATGATATCGCGCGGCCATTTGCGCGACGTCGTCGGCATCGCCCTTGCCGTCGAAAACGCGGGCGAACAGGTCATGGATCTGATTGTTCCGCGTCTCCGGCAGCGCCGTAAACGGGCCGATCAGTTGCGTCGCGGCGTAGCAGGAACGGCGGCGTGACAGCAGCGCCCAGGAAATATTCGCGGGCCAAGGCGTCATATCGTCCAGAAAATCCGGATTGTTGCCGACACGTTCCTCGGCAGAGGCATGGCGGCGGACGGCCTGCCAGAGTTCAGGCGTGGTGGCGAAAAGATCGGCTGATGGACCAGGCGGAACGATCACGTTGGCATACATGAACGACGCCCCGTCGGGCAGGCCGAGCAGGACCAGCGCCAAAGCCGCGGCGAAGGCGAGCGACAAAGGCCTTTGCATCAGACGTGACAGCAGGACGGCGGCAAAGACGATGAGCAAGAGGATGGCTGGCAAAGCCGCGCGCCAGCCGAGATCGTTGGCGTAGCCCACTTTGCTGGCCAGCAGCCAGGACACACTAACGCTGACGGCCGAGAGGATGGCAAAGACAAGAACAATCGATCGCCGCTCGGGCGCGAGGTCCTGCTTCCTCAGCAGCAAGATCAGTGACAGAACACCCGAGAGGTAAAAGGCTGGAAGTTCGACAACGAGAAAGGTCAACCAAAAAGCCGGCAGATTGGCAACATGCCCGATCACCTTGGTCACGCCATCGCCCAAGACCGCATAAGGCATGACAGCGAACGGTACTCCGCCGCCGCGCCACACGGCCAAGCGCAGCTGGTCGTCAATGAAGGGGGAAACGAGCAACAGGGCCAGCAGCACGGCCGCCGCGATCACAAATACGATACGCCAGCGCTGTTGCGCTTCGGCGCGCGGCAGCAGAACCACGGCGATCAAAGCTGCGGCGAGCGGAAACACGAGACCGCCGACCCAGGTAGAGCTTTCGAATCCAGCCGCCATTGTCAGAGCAAAGATCAACGCCGATAGAAAGCCAGGCCGCTCGACCAAGCGCGCCAGCAGAAAAACAGCGAGTACGACGCTCGTCGCCGATGCCATGTGCTGCGGCGCCCAGCTGATTTGAAAGACCCAGCCACCAAAACCCCAGTGTGTGCCGGCGACCGCGTTTACGCAGGTTTCGCCGAACAGCCAGTCGAGCGGCGGACGCATCGACGCCGTAGCGGCAAGCACAACGACCCAAGGAGCAGCCGTGGCGCAGCCGGAAAGCCAGACCGTCAGGCCGATCATCAAAGCGAGCGAGGCAAAAGCTGTGAACCAGGTGAGGCCGGCGTCTGCTTCCCAGCCGGAGACACCGGCGAGCAGCGACAGTTCGGCGGCGCTGAAATGCCAAAGATAATAATATGCGAGCCGTGCCGGTGTGCCGGCGCCGCCGTAGAACGGATTGATCGGCGGCACGCCGGAGTGCGCCATCTCGTCGATCATCGCAACTTTGGAGTGATCAAAGGCCGGTTCGGCGAGCGACACGCCTTCCGGCGAGTATTTCGGCAGAACCCCGGCCATGACAACGGCCGCCAACAACGCGGCGCCGATCAAGGCAATGATGACCGGACGCGTGAATACCCGCTCGGGATCGACCGCTGGATTGCTACGCCACAGGATGGTGATGGCCGCAACGGCAGGCACGGCAAAGGCGGCAAGGACCGTCGCTCGCGTCATGCCGATGGCAAAAAACAGGGCCAGCGCCGCCGTGCTATGAACGGCCCAACCGATACCGGGCGCCATCATGACGGCAAGCGGACGCGGGGCAAACCGTGCCGCAAGCGGCAGGCCGAGACACGCATACAAGACAAGCGCAAGGCCGGCGCAGATCAATACATTGGGGATCGAAGCCATTGACCGCGCCCGGCAGGGAGAATGAAAACTATGCGAGGCTTCGACAATAGCATTCAAAGAGTTGTCGGGATCAAGTCGGACCTCTCACATTACAGTGACGCCGTATTCGACGACGTTCACGTCTGACTCGATGCGCACAGCGGAGGACGGCGTAGCCAGCTCAAGAAACACCAACGCCAAGCGCAACCGAGATCTCAAGCGCGGCGCTGCCGTTTCGAAACATCCTTTGCCGCCGCGCTGCAGCAGCGAGCGTCGTTACCGTACGTCCTTCCTCCGGGCCAGCCTTGAGAAAATCGGGTAAAGCCACTATATTGCGTCTTCGAAGCCACTCGTTTCGGTCGTGCCGGAAGAGGGCTTTTTGCTTTTGTGGGGCAATCTGATGTCCACGAACCGAGACGGCCATATCCGGCTCACGTCGCATCCCGGCCAACGCACGCCCGGGCGCTATCCGATCGCGTGGGGCGCGGCAAGCGCGCGCGAACGCGGCCCGGTCATTGGCACGGTTACGTCGGCAAACGAGAGAAACGCCATCGGCGCGCATGGCGGCTCGTATGCGCTTTACCGTGCGCTGGCGGTGTCGTCGGGCGCGCTCAATCCGTTGGCACGGCCCGATCTCTCAAATACCGCACCGGCGGTTTCCATCGGGCCCTTCCCGCAATGGGCGGAGCCCAATCGCATCGTCTCGCTCGACCCTTGGGGCCACCGCGTGGCGGAGGATTTTGCCGCGGAGATCGCCGAAGGCCTCGACATCCGCCCGACCATCGCCATTACCAAGGCGCGGCTCACCATTCCGGAATTCGCAACCGGTGAATGGCAGATCAAGACCGACGGCGAAATCGTGCAGCCGACCGGGGAAATCGCGGTGACCAAGGCGGCGATCGATCCGGTCTGGTACCTGCCCGGCATCGCCGAACGCTTCCATATCGATGAGGATAAACTGCGCCGCACGCTGTTCGAGCAGACCGGCGGCAATTATCCGGAACTGGTGACGCGTCCCGATCTCAGCGTGTTCTTGCCGCCGGTCGGCGGCATCACGCTGTACATTTTCGGCGATCCGGCGGCCGTTGCCGATCGCAAGCGCACGCTGAGTTGCCGCGTGCACGATGAATGCAACGGCTCCGACGTGTTTGGCTCGGATATTTGCACCTGCCGCCCCTATCTCATCCATGGGATCGCCGAATGCGTGAAGGACGCGCAAAACGGCGGCGCCGGCGTCATCGTCTACAACCGCAAGGAAGGCCGGGCGCTCGGTGAAGTGACCAAATTTCTGGTCTACAACGCGCGCAAACGGCAACAGGGCGGCGACCAGGCCGCGACCTATTTCGAGCGCACCGAATGCGTGGCCGGCGTGCAGGACGCGCGGTTCCAGCAACTGATGCCGGACGTGCTGCATTGGCTCGGTATCACGCGCATCGACCGCTTCATGTCGATGTCGAATATGAAATATGACGCCATTATCGAATCCGGCATCGAAATCGGTGAACGCGTCTCGATCCCGCCTGGGCTTATTCCGCCCGATGCCCAGGTCGAACTGCAAGCCAAGAAAGCCGCCGGCTATTACGCGCCCGATGACGCGCCGTCGGCCGAGGATCTCAAGGCAACGATCGGGCGCAAGCTCGACGAGTTCTAGCCATTCACGCCCTGGCGCATAGACAGGAAACCGAAGCGGCCCTGTCGCTCTTGTCGGCGCGCGCGGTGCGCGAGCGCGCCGATGAGATGCTGGACGCCGGCCTATCTGACACGCTGGCGCATTTCCGCGTCGATATTGCAAAGCTTGCGCCGACGGCCGATTTCGTCACGCAAGTGATCCGCAAGAACTATCCGGACTTGAAGGCCCCCCTGCACGCGCGCTGGCGCCATTTCGTGCTCGGCGGTCGCGACCAGTGGGCAGAAACTTCGCGCAAGACGTCGTGGCCCGATGCGCGCGTGCGTGCCCGTGCCGAATTCGATCTCGCCATCGTCTCGGTGCTGCTCGACGCCGGCGCAGGCAAAGATTGGCTTTATGACGATGCCCCCACCGGTTTGCGCATCGGGCGTTCGGAAGGATTGGCACTCGCCAGCCTGCGCATGTTCGAAGCCGGAGCGTTCTCGGCCGACCCGAACGATCCGCTGCGGGCGGATGCCGCAAAGCTCGCGGCATTGACCAGCGCGGACCTCTCGCGCGGCCTTCAAGTGAACGCGGACAATCCTTTGGCCGGGCTCGACGGCCGCGCCGCGCTGCTGGCGCGCTTCGGCGGCGCCATGCTGGCAAGCACGCAAGTCTTTGCGCGGCATGACGCGGCGCGCGCCGGCGGCTTGTTCGATGATCTGGCCGAGAGCGCAAACAACAAAATGCTGCCGGCGCCCGCGATCCTACGCGCCCTCCTCGTTCACCTTGCCCCGATTTGGCCGGACCGCCCGGCGCTTGGCGGCGTCTCGCTGGGAGATTGTTGGCATCATCCCGCCATCAAGCGCAGCGATGTCACCGACGGCCTGATGCCGTTGCACAAGCTGTCGCAGTGGATCGCTTATTCGCTGATCGAGCCATTGCGAAGGGCCGGCATCCCCATCGCCGACATCGACGGACTGACCGGCCTCGCTGAATACCGCAACGGCGGTCTGTTCGTGGACACCGGCGTCCTGGCGTTGCGGCATCCCGATCAAGCGGCACGCGCGCATGCCGTCGACGCCGAACTCGTGGTCGAATGGCGCGCGCTCACCGTCGCGCTGCTCGACCGCCTTGCGCCGCTGGTGCGCGACCGCCTCGGCCTTTCCGCACCGGATTTTCCGCTTGGCGCCTTGCTTGAAGGCGGCACCTGGTCGGCGGGCCGCAAACTCGCGCAATCGAAGCGCCCGGACGGCGGTCCGCCCATCGAAGTCATTAGCGACGGAACGGTATTTTGAGTCTGAGAGGAATTGCCATGCACGGCGCCACAATCGTCGATCACCCGCTCGTCCAACACAAACTTACTTTGCTGCGTGACAAGACCCGCTCGACCAAAGTCTTTCGCGAACTGTTCAGCGAGATCGGCGCCCTGCTCTGCTACGAGGCGACCCGCGACCTGCCGCTGGAAACACAATCAGTCGAAACGCCGCTTGCGACCATAGCTTCACCTGTTTTGGCCGGCAAAAAGCTGGTGCTGGCGCCGGTCGGTCGCGCCGGCTTGGGGTTTCTCGACGGGATATTCGAGTTGATCCCCTCGGCGCGCGTCGCCCACGTGGGCGTCTATCGCGATCCGCGCACGCTGGTGGCGGTCGAATACTTCTTCAAGGCGCCGGACGACATGGCAGACCGTTTGACGATCGTGCTGCACCCGATGCTGGCGACCGGCAACTCGGCGGTCGCGGCGGTGGATCGCCTGAAAGAAAGCGGCGCCAAACGGCTGCGCATCGTTTGCCTGCTGGCGACACCGCAGGCGGTCGAGAATTTGCACAGCCATCATCCGGATGTGCACATCTGGACGGCGGCGATTGACGAAGTGGTCAACGAGAGCGGCTATATCGTCCCCGGCATTGGTGACGTCGGCGACCGCATGTACGGCACCCGATAGCTGCTGGCGCCGCGCTGCGCTATGGACCGAGCGAAGCCACCGCGATCAAAATCACGATCGCTAAAACAAGCACGCCGATCAGCGCTTTGCTGGTGTCTGGCCGATCCATTCTAGAAGCCGCGCTCACCTGGTCACGCAATAGCGCCTCGGACATGTTCTGGTCACCGATCCGATCACCAGCAGCACGTCGTCGTGATAGCGCGGCGATGCGACGAAATGAAGGCCGAAGCGTTCGAGATGGTAAAATGGATACTATTGGGCTAACGCATTAAATCTCGTCTTCTGGCTGTCGTCGAGGCCGCTGTAGAAACCGTTGAGAGCGATATTCACGTTCGTGGCCGCGAAGCTCAGGCTCGACAGCCGGCTGTTGGCGGCGTCCAACCGCGCCAGCGGATCGCGGCCGATCGGCTGCGCGCAAATTGCCGACAGCAACTGCGCCATATCGGATATGGTCTTTTGCAGCGCCTGCAGCGCGGAGGTCTGTTGTTTGTTTGGACGAACCTTTTTCCGGATATCCTGGATCATCGCTTCCGCATCGGCTGAAATCTGGGAAGCGCAGGCGCGAACTTGCTTGCCCATTACGTCGGTGTGCTCCTTTGCGGCCTGCGCCGTATCGGGGCGCGGCACGTCGAAAGCGAAATTCGCCCTCTGGGCGTCAGTGAGCGAATCATAAAACGCCTTGAGCGGTTCGCGCACGAAGATACCGGCATCGCGCACGGCCCACAGCCGTTGCACCATCGCCTGTAGCCGCTCGGTCGGTGGCAGCGCCGTACTGTCGCGGCAACCCGCCTTCAGGTTCTTGACCGCGGTGGACATAGCGGTGCGAAACTTGTCCAGCGCCTGTTGCTGCGCTTTGGTCGGCTGCGCAACTTGCTCGATGCGAGCGACCGGCCAATCGGCCTGCGCGGCACCGAGATCGCAAGGGTTCGCGGCGGCAGGAGCATCGGCAATCGCGGTGCCATTCGTTGTGCTGTTTACCGTCTTGCCGTCGCTCAGCGTATCAAGGTCGAAATTGCCTTCGACGGTATCGGCAATGACGTCGAAGCCGTGGCCGCGAAAGCTTCCGGCGTAGTCGTTGGGCCACAGCGTGTATCCCACCAGGTCCTCATAGGCGCGCGGCCAGGCGAAAGGCCCGGCCAAGCCGAGTTGCGCCGGGCTGGACGGCTCCGGCTCGGCCGCTGCCGTCGGTCCGCGCTCATGATGCCCGCGATGATGACGCCGATGATGGCCCGGATGGCCGAGGATGGCGCGAAAGGGCCGCGTGATAACGGATAACGGGAAAGGTTGCCCCTGGGCGGCGCCGGGCTCGCCCGCCGCAAGTGCCAGAACCGCCATGAGAAAAATCAGGCGCGCGCGCATGGCCGGCCTCGGCTTTGCCGGAGCTCAGATCGCCGGCATTTAGTTATAACGGCCAGCGGAGTCCGCAGTTCCATTATTGTGGCCCCTGCTTGGGCAGGCGAATAACGTGAGACAATGTGCACTGGCAACCTGGCTATAGTGCGGCGCATTGTAACGCTGTCGACCGAGCGACTGCCAGGCGCGGAGTGGAAAACATGAGCCAAGCGAGCCGCGCCGCGAGCCGTGTCACCCCATGTTAGCACCCGCGACCACCAGGATCGTCCGGTTCTGCACGCGATTTCCTTGGCTGATCATTGTCTTAGGGCTTGCCTGTGCGGGGATATCGGCGATCTCGGCGGCGCGGAATTTCGCCATCGACACGGATATCAACAAGCTGATCTCGCCCAATCTCGACTGGCGGCAACGCGAATTGGCTTTCGCAAAGGAGTTTCCCGGCCACTTCAATTCCACATTGGTTGTGATCGACGCGCCGACCGTCGAACTTGCCGCCCAGGCAAGCGCGGCGCTCGTGCGGCGGCTAGCTGCCCAGCCGGACACGTTTCGCACCGTCGACGATCTCAATGGCGGGGAATTTCTTTCGCGCAACGGCCTCCTGTTCCAGCCGACCGAGCAAGTGGCCCGGCTCACGCGCGGACTTGAGGCGGCGGGCCCGATCATCGGCACGCTGGCCGCCGATCCCAGTTTACGCGGGCTGACGCGCGCGTTGTCGTTCGGCCTGCTCGGCGCACAAAATGGCATGTTCAAACTCGACGACATGACGCGCATGTTTTCCATGGCGGCCGGCCCTTTGGACGATGCGCTAAGCGGCCGGCCAGCGGTCTTTTCCTGGCAGGAATTGCTCAGCGGCAAGAAATTAGCGGCGGGCGACCTGCGGCGGTTTGTCGAGATCAGCCCAGTGCTCGACTATTCGGCGTTGCAGCCTGGTCAGCGCTCGAGCGACGCCATCCGCAAGGCCGCCGCCGATCTCGACCTCGCCTCGCGCTATCAGGCGCACATCCGGCTCACCGGCTCGGTGCCGATGGCCGATGAGGAATTCGCAACGGTTCAACAAGGCGCGCTCATCAACGCGCTCGGCACCATCGTCGTCGTTTTGGCGATCCTCTGGCTGGCGCTGAAATCGTGGCGGATCATCGCGGCGGTGTTCATCAATATGTTCGTCGGCCTCGCCATCACCGCCGCACTCGGCCTCAAGATGGTCGGCGCCTTGAACATGATATCGGTCGCCTTCGCTGTGCTGTTCGTCGGGCTCGGCGTCGATTTTGGCATCCAATTTTCGGTGCGCTATCGCGCCGAACGGCACGAGCTTGGCGGACTGCGGCCGGCGCTGGCGCGTGCGGCGGAAAAGATCGGCGAACCGCTCACCCTTGCGGCGGCGGCGGTGGCCGCCGGCTTCCTGTCGTTTTTGCCGACCAGTTATCGCGGCGTTTCCGAGCTGGGTCAGATTGCCGGCGTCGGCATGCTGATCGCCTATGTCAGCAGCATCACGTTGCTGCCGGCGCTGTTGATGGTGCTCAACCTCCCCGGCGAACCTGAGCCGGTCGGCTACCGTGTGCTGGCGCCGGTCGATTGGTTCCTGCAAAAATTTCGCATCCCGGTGATCGCCGGCACGATCCTGATCGTGTTGATCGGGGCGCCGCAGCTCCTGCATCTTTCATTCGACTTCAATCCTCTCGACCTGCGCAGCGCATCGACCGAAGCCGTCTCGACTTTGCGCGATCTCGGTCAGGACCCGCGGCTCGGCGTCAATTCGGTCAACGTCGTGACGCCGTCACTCGAAGCGGCGGCAGCCACAGCGGAACGATTACGCAAGCTGCCGCAGGTGGCGCGAACGGCAACATTGCAGAGCTTCGTGCCAAAGGACCAACAAACGAAATTGTCGATGATTCACGAGCTCGGCGGCCGCCTCGGGCCGATACTGCGGCAGCCAGAAGCGAGCAAGCCGCCGAGCGATGAAGAGAATATCGCGGCCCTCACCGGCATCGCCGATCAGTTGAACGCGGTTGCCGGCGACGGGAAAAGCGCCGGCGCGGACGCCGCACGCCGTCTCGCCGCCGACGTTGCGCGCCTGGCAAAGGCTACGCCGGCGGTGCGCGAGAAGGCGCAGGCGGCCTTCGTCGTCCCGCTGCAAGGCGACATCGCCGCGCTGCGCGACTATCTCGATGCCGCAACGATCACCAAGGACAACCTCCCGCCAAAACTCCAGCGTGAATGGCTAACCCCCGCCGGGCAGGCGCGCGTCGAAGCCGCGCCCACGGGCGATGCCAACAACACGCAGGTTCTGCGGGAGTTCGCGCGGGCGATCCTCGCCACCGATGCCAACGCGGTGGGCGGGCCGATTTCAATTGTGAAGGCCGGGGATACCGTGGTGGCGGCGTTCATTCAGGCCGGACTCTATGCGCTCGTCTCCATCGCGCTGCTGCTTTGGATCGTGCTGCGCCGTTTCGGCGACGTGCTGCTCACCCTGGTGCCGCTGCTGCTCGCGGGGGTCGCCACCCTCGAACTCTGCGTGCTGATCGGCTTGCCGCTCAATTTCGCCAACATCATCGCGCTGCCGTTGCTCTTGGGCGTCGGCGTCGCTTTCAAGATCTATTACATCATGGCTTGGCGGGCGGGGCATACCAACTTGCTGCAATCAAGCCTCACCCGCGCGGTCATCTGGAGCGCCCTGACCACGGCGACGGCATTCGGGAGCCTGTGGTTGTCGAGGCACCCGGGCACGTCCAGCATGGGCCAACTGCTGGCGCTGTCGCTTGTCTGCACGCTGTGCGCTGCGGTGCTGTTTCAGCCTGCACTGATGGGAAAACCGCGCGGCGCCAAATAAGATTTGGCAAGGCACGACAAGATGTCGGATTGCAGTTTGTGGTGACGGCAAACGCTTAAGCCCACTCCGGATATCTTTCGCCGCGTTTGCTGACAGATTTTCGCGGCCGATCCAGTAGCTCACTCGTGCTTTTGGCGCTGTCGATGAATTTCACCCCCACACTATCCTTTGAACGCCGAATAACCTGGCACCGCTGCGCGCGGGTGTGCGGCGAAATGCGCAAGATGAATTCGTCGGGAACCGTGTCGGGTTGCAGACCGAGAATCTTGGCGCCCCCATTTGAAAAGTTGCTCACAATACACAGCGAAGCGAATTGGCCGTCGCGATCGTATATTTTCGCGGCCGAATTCCATTCGACACGAAAGTTCTTTCGGCGTTCACGCATGGTCGCGGTCTCCGAATGAGACATCTACGCGCGCCATTGAAGCGGGCGAACATAACAAGACGTTTAAACAAACGCCTAAAATGCGAACTATTTTCGATACACCGAGCCCAGCGGCGAATTATGAGCAAAGGCGCGGACGTTAAATCGGTCGGCGCGCCGCTGCTCGAAGCGCCGGCGAATGGGCAAGCTAACCAGCCGTACTTAGATCTTCGACACGCCGGCGCAACGAGGCCTTTTCCTTCTCGCAATCGCGCAGCCGCTTTGCCCATTCGAGCGGGATGGGTTCCGCGGCGACGTTTTCTGTCACAAACTCCACCCCGGCATTGTCAATGCGCCGCCAAACCATGCGCGCGCGAAACGACCGTTCTTTGCGTTCGACGGTGAGATCAAATTTGTCGGGAACGATCGCGGTGTTGTCGAACACCAGCAGCGCACCGTCCGCCGTAAGATTGCGCACCAAACAGTCTACCGTGGACGATCGCCGATTAAACGTGATCTCCCCGCCGAAGAAAGTGCGACCCCTGAACGCCTTTCGCCTTTCATGCATGTGACACCTCCAAGCAGTACGCAACCCACGATACCCTTGCGTCGACGGTAGACAACCGCCGAGGGTGACCAATCGCGCGTTAATGTTAAAGTCGCCAGGGGAACTTTGAAGCTGTACGCGGTGGCCCCCGGGCCGACAGCGCGCGCAGTGATCTCAATTAATAAATCCGTTTAATTTGGCTTGATCTGCGCTGCCCTACGCTTTCGGCCCGGAAACCATGCCCCAGCGGCGAACCGTCACTGTTTCCAATATCTGAAAAACGAAGCGCTCGAAGAAAACGCCGATGGCGCCGATGCCGATCAGCGTGCTCAGCATGATGCCGGCGTTGAGAAATTCCGCCGCGTTGAAGATGATTTCGCCGAGACCGAGCCTGGGGCTCGCCAGTAATTCACCGCCGATGACGCCGATCCAGGCGCGGCCGAACGCCAGCCGCAGACCGGTGATCAGGTAGGGCAGCGAGGCGGGCCAGATCACCTTGCGGAACAGTGACGCCTCATCAGCCCCCATAACCGTTGCCGCACGCAGCCAAAGCGGGTTAACCGCGCGCACCCCCGTCCACACGCTGTAAACGAGCGGGAACATCGAAGCATAGACCACCACCAGGATGGTCGCGACGTCGCCGATGCCGAACCACAAGATGAACAACGGCACCCAGGCGAGCGACGGGATCGGCAGCAGCACGCTCAGCACCGGTAAAAAGATTCGCTCCGCCACCCAGTAGCGCGCCATCAACACGCCTAGCGGCACCGCTACCGCGAACGAAATCGACAGGCCGACGAACACCCGCACCAGGGTCGCGAGGGCGTTTTTGGGCAGACTGCCATCAACCAGCATCCCCCACATGATGGCGGCGATCAATTCGACCGGCGGCGTCATGGCGGTCGAATACATGCCGCTGCGCGCAAAGACCTCCCAGATCGCCACCAAGACGAGCACGCCGCCGACGCCGCGCGCGAAAGCGACCCATGAAAATCCCCCTTTCATGCCGCCACCATGCCCCAGCGTACCACCGTGTAACGCTCGATGCGGGTGAACACCTGGCGTTCAAGCACGATGCCGATGAAGCCAATCACCGCGATGGTGGCGAGCATCACATCGGTGTTGAGGAAGGTCTGCGCGCCGAAGATCAGCCAGCCCAGCCCGCGCTGCACCGACATCAGCATTTCCACCGCGATCAGGATGCGCCAAGCCTGCGCCAGACCGAGCCGCAGTCCGATCATGATGTAGGGCAAGGCGCCCGGCAGCACGACGCGCCGGAACATCTCGCGGTCGCGCGCGCCCATCACTTCGGCCGAACGCAGCCAGATCGGCTTGACGGCCTTCACGCCCCCCCAGGTATTGATGATGACGGTGAAGCTCGATGCCACGCCGACCAAGAGAATGGTCGGAAAGTCGCCAAGTCCAAACCACAGCACGAACAAAGGCGCGTAAGCGAGGCCGGGGATCGGATAAAGGAAGGTCACGATCGGCAGCAGCGTATCCTCGACCCACTGCCGCCGCCCCATCGCGATCCCGACGCCGACTCCGACCACGGCCGCGATCAGAAAGCCTGCGCCGAGGCGATAGAGCGTCGCCAGGGTCGCCGCCAACAGGATGCCGTTGCCGGCAAGCCGCACGAAGGCCTCGGCAATGGCGCCGAGACCGGGCACCAGTTTCGGGGGGAACCCGCCGTAATGCACGAGCAACTCCCATGCCGCCGCGATGACCGCAAAGGTCATCAGCGGCAGGCCGATCGACAGCGCCCGTCTCATTGCGTTGCGATCAGGACTTCGCGCGCGCGGCCGACAGAATGCCGCTGTTGAGTCGCTTGTCCCAATCCGGCATGGCGGAAATTTTTTTCTGCTCCATAAGCAATTTCGACTCGTCAGCCAAATACGACTTGAGCTGCGGGCCGAATTCCGGATTGACGTCGATCTTCGACAACATCAGTTTGATGACCTTGTCGTCGACCGAGAAGCCTTGATCCTTGAAGTGCTTGAGCACGATCGCGGTCGCCTGGTCGCGCTTGTCGTCATAGATCTTCACCGCCGCCAGCCAGCCGCGCATAAAGGCGATGACGCCGTCGCGGTTCTTGTCGACGGCCGATTTGTTGGCGGCGAGCATGATCGGCTGCAGGTCGTAATCGCTGTAGTCGGTGAGCACCTTGCCCAGCTTCTCGACTTCGGCCACCGAGGGGAATGGCTCAACGCCGGCAAAGGCATCGATCGATCCCGCGGCAAGCGCTGAAACGTGATTTTGGAAGCGGACATTGATGATTTGCACGTCGTCTTTCTTCAAGCCGGCTTTTGGCAAAATCTTGTTCTGGAATACGAAGTCGGTCGCGGAGCCAAGTTGCGAGCCAACCTTCTTGCCCTTCAAGTCCTTGACGGAATTCACGCCCGACTTTAGGCCGGCAACCACGGCCAGCGTCTTGGCGCCATAAAGCGCCAACCCGATCGCTTCCAATTCGCCTTTCGCCGCGCCGATGATGAAAGGCGTGGCGCCAATCACGCCGATGTCGATGCGGCCGGAGATCATGGCGTCGCGCGTGGTCTTGCCGCTGTCGAACTTGTGGATATTGACGTTGCCGCCGGCCTTCTTGAACAGGTCTTCCGCCTCGGCGATCATCCCGATCGTGCCCCACGACGTATTCTGGAAGCCGAAATTTATCGGCGCCGCTTCGGCATGCGCACGCATACCGGTTGCCGCCGCGGCGAGCGCGCCGCCTGCGATGGTCAAGAAATCACGTCGTGGCAGAGTGAATTTTGTCATTGTTTCCTCCGGTTTTTGAATTGGCCTTTCTCACAGTCGCACTCCGTTGCCCTGCTCCCATAGCCGGGCCACTTCAGTTTGATCGGCGTCGCCGCCAAATGCCGCCTCGGCTGTGTCCCAGATTTCGCTGACGCGATCGGCGAGCGGGGTTATGGCCCCGATCGAACGCCCGAATTTTGCGGCGATCGCCACGTCCTTGGCGATCAAGCCGAGCGCCATGCCGGTCGCGAATTTGTGCGTCAGCACCTGCGGGATCACCTTCTTTTCCAGCGGATGCTGGCGGCCGGCGCACATGTGCACCAACGCATCGGCCATGATCGTACTGTCGAGACCGAACTTGCGCCCGATGGCGAGCGCCTCGATCAGATTGATCAGCGCGCCGGCGTTGACGTAGTTGGCCAGCGCCTTGAGCGCGTGGCCGGAGCCCAGCGCACCGCAGCGGAACACCTGCCGGCCGAGCGCCGAAAACACCGGCATGCAGCGCTCGATGTCGGCGTCACTGCCGCCGGCCATGATGTCGAGCGTCGCATCACGGGCAAAGACGACGCCGCCCATCACCGGCGCATCGACGTAGGCGATGCCGCGCGCAGCCAGCATCATGCCGATTTCGATGGTACTGCGCGGGTCGGACGTCCCCATGTCGATGACGGTCGCGCCCGAAGCCATCCCCGCCGCGAGCCCGCCCTCTCCCACCACCACTTCGCGCACCGCCGCATCGTTAGGCAGCATGCAGATCGCAGCATCAGCGTCGCGCGCGGCATCAGCAAGGTTTGTCGCGACCCGGCCGCCATGGGCGGCGGCGAAGGCGGCCGCGGCGTCCGCCCGGCGGTCGAACAGGGCCAGCGCGAAGCCCTTGGCCGCCAGATGCTGCGCCATCGGCGCACCCATATGGCCGAGCCCGACGAAGGCGATAGTCCTGAGCGGCGTCATGCAGTTCGGCCTTCCGCTGTTACGTTTTCATCGCTTCTTGCATCAGATCGGTGTTGAGCAGCTTGCCCCAATCCGGCATGGCCGCGATCGCTTTCTGCTGCATCAGCGTCTTCGATTCGTCTTCCAGATAGGCGCGCAAGCCGGGCTTATAGGTCGGCGTCACGTCCAGCTTCGACAGCATGCGCTTGATGACCGCGTCGCTTACCTTAAAGCCCTCCGCCTTGAAGAAGCTGGCGACGATTTCCGTGGCTTCGGCCTGATTGGTATTGAACAGCTTGACGCCCTCGAGCCAGGCGCGCAGCACGGCGACCACCGCCGGCCGCTTCTTCTCGATCGCCGAGCGATTGGCCGCCAGCACCACCGGCAAGATATCGAAGTCGGAATAGTCCACCAGCGCGACGCCGATGCCGTCGACCTCGGCCAGCGAGGGGAACGGCTCGACGCCCGCGAAGGCATCGACCGAGCCCGCCACCAAGGCGGCAATATGGTTCTGGTGCGGAATATTGACGACGTGGACATCGCTCTTGCTCAAACCGAACTTCGGCAGGATTTTCTCCTGAAACACGTGATCGGTGGCAGAACCAAGCTTGGAGGCGATGCGCTTGCCTTTCAGATCGGCAATCGACTTGATGCCCTTGTCCTTGGCGGCCACGATCGAGTCGGTCTTGCCGGCATACATCGACATGCCGATCGCCAGCATGTCGCCTTTTGCCGCGCCGATCACGAACGGCGTCGAGCCGATGACGCCGACATCGATGCGGCCGCCCACCATGGCGTCGCGCGTGGTCTTGCCGCCGTCGAACTTGTGGATGGTGACGTTGCCGCCGGCCTTTTTGAACAGGTCCTTCGACTCCACCAGCATGCCAATGGTGCCCCAAGAGGTGGTCTGATAACCAAAATTGATCGGCGCCAATTCAGCCTGCGCGCGCCAGGGCAACGCCGCCGCGGCCAGAGCGCCGCCGGCGAAAGTGAGAAATTCGCGTCGTGGTAGAGTGAATTCGCTCATAAAGCCTCCCGTTTTGACCGTCGTCCTGCAGGCACGATCAGTTTGCTTTCATCGTTCTTGTCGTCAGCTCACCGTGAAGCCGAATGTCCTGAATTTCTCTTTCGCGGCCGGCGAGGTCAGAATCTCGATCAGCGAGCGCGCCGCAGCTTTTTCCTTCGACGCCTCGTGTACCGCTGCGGAGAATGTGACCGCGCCCTGAATAGCCGGGGGGAATGGCCCCACCAGCACCACATCTTTGTTGGCGAGGATTTCGCTGATCTGGCCAAGGCCAACTTCGATGTCGCCCTTGGCGACTTCCTTCAAACCGTCCGGCCCGCGGTCGCGTAGCTGCAGCTTGGACGCGATCTGCTTATCGAGCCCGATTTCGGCAAACACCTTGGCAATGTGAATGCCGCTCTGGCCGCCTTTTGCCGGGTCGGCATACATGATCGACTTTGCCGCCAGCATGGATTTCTTGAACGATTCAAGGTCGTGGATATCTGGTTTTGGCGCACCGGCCTTGACCGCAACGCCGACACCCATGCTGCCGAGATCGCGGATGCTCGCGCCTTCCACTTTGCCGGCCTTGGCGAGCGCGGCGAGACCCTTGTCGGTCGCCAGCACCACATCCCCGGGCGCTCCTTCCGCTACCTTTTTGGCGACGGCACCAGCGGTGCCGAACTCGAATTTCACGGTATTGCCGGTATTTTTCTCATAATCACCGACCAAGCCGCGCACGACCGTCTGCACAGCGCCGGGACAGAACACCACCACTTCGGCTGCCGTCGCCGGCGTTACGGTCAACGACGCAAGGAGCAAACCCCAAATCAGCTTATTCATGACGGTCCCCCATCAGTGGGCGCGCAAGTGGCGCATGATTGCGCGCTGGCTTTCGATGAACGGTTCGCTGAGCGGATCGCGCGGGCGCGGCAGGTCGAGCGCGAGCTCGGCCTTCACCGTGCCCGGATGCGCGTTGAGCACGATCACCTTGTCGCCGAGATAAACTGCCTCGGCGACGTTGTGGGTGATGTAGACGATGGTCTTCTTGGTCTTCTGCCAGACGTCGGTCAGCAGCTGCTGCATGTCGTCGCGCGTCATAGCGTCGAGCGCAGCGAACGGCTCATCCATCAGCAGCACCTGCGGATTGTAGGCGAGCGAACGGGCGATGGCGACGCGCTGCTGCATGCCGCCGGAAAGCTGGTGCGGGAACGAATCGGCGAATTTTTCCAGGCCGACGAGGCGGAGGAATTCTAGCGCGGTCTTCTCGCGTGTCGCCTTGTCCACTTTGCGCATTTCCAGGCCGAACTCGACGTTGTGCTTGGCGGTGCGCCAGGGAAACAGTTGCGCAAAATCCTGGAACACGACGCCGCGGTTCTGCCGGTTGCTGTCGAGCGGCGCATCGCCGATGCGGATTTCGCCGGCCGTCGGCCGCAGGAGTCCCGCGAGGATATTGAGGATCGTGGTCTTGCCGCAGCCGCTCGGGCCCAACAGGCACAGGAATTCGGATTGGCGCACCGAAAAATTGATATCCTTGATCGCCAGCACGCGGCCTTTATCGACCTGGTACTCGAAGGTCACGTTCTTGACTTCGATCTGGTCCGCCACTCTGTCCACCCTATCGCCCGCCGGCGGCGCTGCGCCGCGTGTTGTTGCCCGCGCCGGGCTCGGCCCGCGCCGCATCGATGATTTCGTCCAACCGCACCACCCGGCTGCCCTCACGCGCCGATCCGAGCGCGGCATAAACCGCGGCCACCGCCTGGCAACCATTGGCCGCCGACAACTCGCAATCGCCGCCGTTGGCAACGTGATCGGCAAACAATTCGAGCTCGTCGCGGAACATGTTGCCCGCCGGCACGGCAAATGCCTGCCGGTCGGCTGGCCCCTTGCCGCGCGCCTGCAGATAAAGCGTCGCATTCTCGTGCAGACGCTCCGGGCTCGGCCAAAAAGTCTGGTCGATGTCGTAGAACATCAGCGCGTCGGCGCCGGTCGCGCGCACGCTAAAGGTGCCCGGGCTAGTCCAACTCGAGATCACGGTGCCAAGCTTGCCGTCGGCGAAATGCACAGTGACGATCCACTGGTCCTCAACCTCGGCGCCGACCGGCGAATGACGCGCGGCGGAGGCCGATACCGCCGCGATGTCACCGCCGAGAAAACGCAACGTATCGAATTGGTGCACGCCCAGCTGGCTGAGCGGACCGCCCGGCGCCGACGCTTGGTACCAACGCCAATCCTGCGGCGTGAGACGCAAGCCGCGGTCGTTGGAGAAATTGGCTTCGATCTGGCTGATTTTGCCGAGCTTGCCACTGTCGATAGCCTGCCGGATGGCGCGCACGCCGGTGAGCAGGCGCGCGCAATGGCCGACCACGATGCGCACGCCGCGCGCGCTTTCGAGCGCGGCGATGGCGAGCGCATCGGTCATGGTGTTGGCAATCGGTTTCTCGATATAGACATGCTTGCCGGCGGCCGCCACGCGGCGCGCAAATTCAAAATGTAATTCGTTCGGCAGCGCCAGCACGACCGCGGCGATCGTCTTGTCGGCGAGCACGGCTTCAAAATCGCGCGCCGGCAGGCGGCTGTCGCGGGAAAAGGCCGCAAGCCGCTCGGCGTTGCGGCCGACGCAGCAGGTGAACTCGATCTTTTCGGAAGCGCCGGCGGCCTTGGCCAGCACCCTCCCCCAGGCGCCGACGCCGATCAGCGCGGTGTTGAGGCGCGCCATCATTCGCCTCCGGTGCCGGTGACGCTGGTGCCGCCGCAGACATAGATCGACTGCCCGGTGATGAAGCCGCTGTCGCGGTCGAGCAGGAAAGCCACCATGCGGGCGACGTCCTGCGGCGTGCCAAGGCGCTTGACCAGCACCTTGTCGATCACCGTCTGCCGCTTGACCGAGCCTTTCGGATGGCCGCGGGTAAAATGGGCGGTTTCCACCGGCCCCGGCATCACCGAATTGACGGTGATGCCGTCGGCGCCGGTCTCGATCGCCACCACGCGCGTCATGCCTTCGAGTCCCGCCTTGGCGCTGGCGTAGACGATGCGCTCGGACTTGCCGAGAATTGCGCGCGAGGAAATGTTGACGATGCGGCCAAACTTTGCCCGCCGCATGCCGGGCACGAAGCTCTGCATCAGCACCATGGCGGCGCCGAGCGTGATGGTGGTCACGTAATTGAGTTCTTCGACGGTCGCCTTCTCCAGCGGATTGGGCGCGTTCTCGCCGGCATTGTTGACCAGGTAGCGCACCGGAAATTCAGCGGCGACGTCATCGGCGACCTTGCGCGCCGCCGTCAGGTCGGTGAGATCGATCGGCCGAAAATGCAGCTTGTCATGCTTGAGTTTCGGCGCCGAGCGCTGCAGCGTGACCACGGGCACATCGCGTTCGAGCAGCGAAGCAGCAATGGCTTCGCCGATGCCGGAACTGGCGCCCGTGACCACTGCTGTATCCGCCATCGCCATGCGCGACCCTTTCAAGGTCCGCGGATTCTAGAGATAGTCGATGATCTTCCAGCTTCCCGGCTGGGCATTGACCACATTCTTTGAGGGGCCGCCCGGACGCCGGTCGGCGTAGACCCTGCCTTCCTTCATCACCAGCTGAATGTTTTTCTTTTCCTGCAAGCAGGCGATGTCGGCCACCGGATCGCCGTTGACCGCCACGATGTCTGCGAGCTTGCCGGATTCCAGGCTGCCGAGATCCTTGTCCAACTTGAGCGCCTTGGCGGCGTTGATCGTGGCGGTCTGCAGCGCGTGCATCGGCTTCATGCCGAGTTTGACGTAGATCGCCATTTCGGAGGCGTTCGTTCCCATCTCGGGATCGAAGCCCATGTCGGTGCCCATGGCGATGTTGATGCCGGCTTTGTACATCTTCTGGAAGGTATCGAAGCACGAGGGCTGCAACTTCTTCATCTTGTCGGTGACGAATTTCGAGGTACCGATGCTCTTGCGCACTTCGATGGCGTGATCGGTACGGTGCGCCAGCGTCGGCGTCATCCAGGTGCCGCTTTCCTTGATCATGCCGATGGTCTCGTCGTCGGAAAACACCATGTGCTCGATGGTATCGACGCCGGCTTTGAGCGCCATGCGCTGGCCCTGCGGCGTGAAGCAGTGCACGGCGGCGGGCTTGTGGAAGGCATGCGCCTCGTCGACGACGGCGTCGAGCTCCTCCTGCGTCATATTGCGGATGTCGGGCTCTTCCTTGTCGGTGCCGCCGCCGCCGGTGGTGCAGGTTTTGATCACGTCGCAACCGGCCAACAGATTGGTGCGCGCAAGCTTGCGCAATTCCCACGGGCCATCGGCTGTCTGGAAGCCGAGCCGCACCGCGGCGCGCGGCTGGATCAACGCCAAATGCGAGCCGGTGATGGTGGTGAAGGCGCCGATCAGCATGCGCGGGCCTTCCAGGATGCCGGCATCGAAAGCGTCGCGGATGGCGCAGGCTTCCGCCACCAGCAAGCCACGCTGAGAATTGAGGCCGAGGTCGCGCAGCGTGGTGAAGCCCATGTCGAAGCAGAGTTGGGCATGGAACACCCCGTACATCTGTTGCAGTTCGGGCGTGATTTCCCATTGCGCGACGCGGTGATTGTGGAAGGTCAGGCAGTTGAACATCATCGTGTGCAGATGAATGTCCATCATGCCGGGAATGAGTGTGCAGGCGCCGCAGTCGATGACGTCGGCGCCCTGTGGGATCTTGATGGACGCCTTGGTACCGATCTTGTCGATGCGCTTGCCCTTGAGCACGATCACCGGGTCTCTGCGGGCGGCAGTTCCCGTGCAATCGATCATGCTGGCGGCGGTGATGAATTTGACCGCGCCCTGCTCGGCGCCGGCTTCGGCTGCTGCTGTCATCGGGACTCCAACTCGCTGTTTCGATTTCGGGCGGCGGCATCGCCGGAATGCGGCGACGCACGGAATAGCTGGATGGTGTCGCGGAAAGCCGCATAAGTTTCCGGGTTGATGGTCATGTTGCGCGCGGCGCGTCCCGCATCGAAGCGGAACGTCGCAAAGGTGCGCCGGATATCGTCGGTATCGATGCCGCGGGTGATGAACACCAGCCGCGAGCGGCGGTCGTCACCTTGCGGCCAATCATCGAGCGCGACGGGTTCGCTGACAATGGTCTGTACGGCCTGCACCGCGTAAGGCCGGCCCTCGACATTGACGATGCCCTTGACCCGCAACAGGCCGGCGCCGCGGAACCCCGCCAGCAGGTTCATCCAGAGCACGAAGCCCGGCAGCGTGATTTCTTCATCATAAGTGAGCGCGAATGTGGAAATCGCCGGATCGGCGCAAGCCGGCGCCACCGTTGCGGCGTAGGAGGCATCGTTGAGCCAACCGCGCGCGGTATCGCTGCGGCCGGCAAGATCGAAACCGGTGCGATCGAGAATCTCGCTCGGCCGCACGTCGCCATGCGACACGCGCAATTGCCGGGCACCCGGGTTGACCGCCGCCAGTTCTGCGCTCAGCGCCTGCAACTGCGCAGCAGCGGCGAGATCGGTCTTGCTGATAACGATGGTATCGGCCACCGCCGCCTGTTTCACCGACTCGGTGTGACGCGCAAGATGCGCGGCGCCGTGCACGCCGTCGGCAACGGCGACCACGGATTTCAGTTCAAAGCGCGCGCTCACATCGCGATCGGTCAGCAGGATCTGGATCACCGGCACCGGATCGGCGAGCCCGGACATCTCGATCAGTACGACGTCGAAATCACGCGCGCCACCAATGGCGCGCTTGGCGTGCAGGTCGAGCAGACTGGAAGCGACCTCCTCATGCACGTGGCCGCACAGGCAGCCGGCATCGAGGATGCGCACGCGGGCGCGCGGCGCCTTGACCAGCACATGATCGATGCTCACCTCGCCGTATTCGTTGACGACGACGGCCGCGCGCGCGAAGGCACGCGTCTTCAGCAGACGATTGAGCAAGGTGGTTTTGCCGCTGCCAAGAAAGCCGGTGATCAGCAGCACCGGCAGGCGCGGCGCCTGCGCCTTGAACGCGGACAAGGACACCCTCCCATCACGCTCGCTCTTATGACGGCGGCAAGCGTTGTCGTCAGCGTAGAACGTCAGTTGAATAGATCAAGAATATTCTAGCTATCGCTCTGATAGACATTGTCTATGGCACGCGCGCGGCAGAACGCGGCGCGCGCGGCGGCGCTTTGGTCTTTTCGCCATAGGCCGCCTTGATCATCTCGGCCATACGCAGCGCCGCCGCCGAGCGGTGGCCAGTGCGCCGCCACAGGATGCCGACGGTGCGCTTGGGCGCCGGATCGGTGAGGCGAACGCTGCGCAAGCCGCCAGGCTCGACGATGGCGCCGGCCGCCAGCACCGTGGCCAGCCTTGAATTGCGCGTCGTCGCCAGGATCGGCTCGATGGCATTCATCTCCAGCACCACATGGGCGCGCAGATTATTTTCGGCGAAAAAACGATCGACGAACTGGCGGGCCCCGAATTCCGGCGTCAGCAGCACCAGCGGCAGCTTGGCGAGTTCACGCATCGGTACCGACTTGCGGCCGGAGAGCGGATGCTTGGAGCCGACGACGAGCACGAGCTCTTCGTCGAACAGGCGCTCGGCGACGATCTGCTCATTATCGCCGGCGATATAGGCGACCGCCATGTCCAGATCGGCGTTGATCAGGTCGCGCTCCATGTCGATGCGCGGCACCAACCGCGCGGTAACGTGCACGCCGGGATAACGCAGCGCGAACTCCGACATGATCGGCGGCAGCATCGAATGCGAAAAGGAATGAAACACCGCCATGCGCAGCGTGCCGCGCATCAGGCCTTCGAGCTCGGAAATGGCGAGCGCGCTCGATTCGATTTCCTTCAGGATGCGCTCGCAATAGGGCTTGAACAATCGGCCGGCGGCGGTGAGCTCGACGTCTTTGCTGCCGCGATTGAACAGCACCGTCCCGATCAGCGCTTCGAGCTGCCTGATCTGATGCGAGAGCGTCGGTTGCGTGACGTGCAGCCGCTCGGCGGCGCGCGTAAAGCTGCGCACGTCGGCGACGGCAAGAAAATAGCGCAGATGACGAAGTTCCATGGGGGTGCCCGTCTCGTCGCTCCCAGGCTAGTCGGTTGCACTTCAAGACGGAAGGCTTCCAGACACCCCGTCCGCCCCCGCTTTTTTTCGCGTCCCCCAGGGGGACGCCGTCAAATGCCCGTTGTCGGATTGAGATGGCGCAGCCGCGACGGTCCACCAGACGATAGCGCGGTCACCGGACAGAGCGGCGTCGGGATCGGCGTTTTGCCAAACCGCGGCGCGCCGTCGGCTTCGCTGATGTCGACCCAGCACAACCAGTTGGCGTCGTCGCGCTGCGTATAGTCTTCGCGCAAGTGGCTAAGACGCAATTCGGTGCGCATCAGGGAAGCGCCGAGGATAAGCCGGGCGGCGAGAAGCATCGCCTCGGTTTCCTTGAGCCGCACCAACTCATGCACATGCGGCGCGGCAATTTCGGCGGCGCGCGCGGCAAGCGTCTCGACTTTGTTAAGCGCTTGTTCGAGGCGGTCGGCGCGCTTGAGAATGCCGACGTCATAAGCAAACATGATCTGCTGCAGGTCGCGCAGGATCCGGTCGGATTCCGCCTCGGCACCGGCCTTGAGCGGCCGTATCGCCTCGTCGTGCAACGTCCGTATCATCCGCGGATCGACTTTCGGCGCCGGCGCACGCTCGACGTCGTCGGCTGCGTTGCGGCCGGCGATCCAGCCGTTGCCGACGCACAAGCCGATGTGAAAGCCGGCGAAATGGTTGGCGGCGCCGGCCTGCGCGAGGCCGGCCGCCAGAAGGCCGGGCACGTCGGAGCGGCAGTCGGGCCCGGTACGAAGGCCCATTTTGGTCATCTGGTTGAGCGCGTAATATTGCGTTTTGCCGAACATGTCGGTGTGCGCTTCGTCGCCGAGCTTGCGGAAGAAGTAATCCATCCACTTCACTTTGCTGTGGATGAAGTCGCCGCGAATCGAATCGGGTATCGCCGACATGTCGAGATAGAGCGGCACGTTGCCTTTCTGCTTCTCCATCGCCATGGCGCGGGCGATGGTCGGCACGTCAGCTTCGTCGCCCCATTCCGGCGAATAGCCGCGCATAAAGTGCTCGCCTTTGGCGTTGGTCCAGCGCGCACCTTCCTGGATCGCAAAGGTGATGCCTTCGAAATAGAACTTCGGCGTGCCGGGCCGCACGTAGCTGAATTCGGCGTTGCGCAGCGTGGCGCCGGCGGCATAGGCGAGCAGCGTGCCCGTTCCGGTAATGTCGCGCACGAACCCGGAGCGAAAGGTGATCGCATTGGTGGCAACAATGGTCGCCTTGGCGGCTATGACGTGAAATTCGCCGGTACGGCTGTTGATGCCGGCCGCGCCGACCACGCGGCCGTCGGCATCGCGCAACAGACCGGTGACGAACAGCCGATCGATCAATTGGACACCTTCGGCTTCGAGGGCGCGGCGCAGGTGCCAGCAGAATTCCAGGCCGCCGCCGTCCGGATGCATGACGCGGGCGAGATCGAGCCCGCGGGTGGGACGGCGCGCATAGCCGCCGTCATCATTGCGCGCAAAAGTCATGCCGATCGCTTCGAAGTCGCGCATGCGGTCGTAGGAAGCGGCAAGCGAATCGCGCACCAAGATCTGATCGGCAATGCCGTCATTGCCGGCGACGATTTCGCGCAGAATTCCGTCGATATCGTCGTCCGGGAAAACGACGATCTTCCAGGCGTTCGAAAAAGCGGTGTGCCCGGTTCGGCCGACCATCCAGGAATCGACCAGAGTCACCCGCGTGCCGCGCGCACCGTTGCGCTTGGCGCTGAGCGCGGCGAGCAGACCACCGGCGCCGGCTCCGACGATAAGGACGTCGGTTTCGGTGAACAGACCGTCAAACTGAGCCATGAACGATCACCAAGGACGCGGCCGGTTTTTTACCGACGGATGCACATCGACGATGCGCTCCGGGCAGAAGATCTCGCAGCTGAAACAGGTGATGCAGTGCTCGCGGAACTTGATCACCGGCAATTGATTGGTCGTGCGCAGACCTGGGAAGTCCTGCGGATTGTCGACCGGTTCCATATGGATGACGTCGGCGGGGCAGACGATGTCGCATATGCCGCAACCGGTGCATTTGGAGATTTCGATGCGTTCGATCATGTGGCGCTCGTTTCCTGCAGAAGGCCTTTCGATGCCTCCCTCTTCTTCTGACGGCTGATGCGCCATAGCGAGACGAACGTCAGCAGAACAAACCCGACCGCGATCGGATGATAGAGCAATTGGAAAGGCTGGTCCGAGAACAGGATGACGGTCTGCCGGAAAAACAACTCGAACTGTCGTCCGAGCGCAAAGCCGATCAGAAAAGTAGCAAAGGAGAAGTCGAGCTTCCGCATCACGTAGCCGAGCACCGAAAAGATCAGCGCCACCTGGACGCCGAACATGCTGTTCTCCGAGCTATAGGCGCCGGCGATGCAAAGCACCACGATGACCGGGTAAAGCACGCCATTCGGCACGTTGAGCACGAGAGCGAACAGCCGCAGGCCGAGGGCGCCGATCAGCAGATTGAAGATGTCGGCGAGCGCCATGGCCGTGAACAGACCATAGACCAGTTCGCCGTAATCCTTGAAGATCAAAGGACCCGGCTGCACGCCGTGGATCAGGAACGCGCCGATCAGGATGGTCGCCGTAAGATTGCCGGGCACGCCGATCGCGAGCAGCGGAATGAGCGCCGAGCCGATGACGGCGTTGTTGGCGGCCTCGGTGGCGGCGACGCCCTCCAATTCGCCTTTGCCAAAATTGGCGGCGCGCGGCGAAGCGCGCTTGGCCGAGGCATAGCCGAGAAAACCGGCGACGATCGCGCCGACGCCCGGCAAGGCGCCGATGGCAATGCCGATCAAGCTCGATCGCCAGATGCTGCGCGCGCACGAGCGCCAATCCGTCCAGGTGACGGTGCGATTCTCCGCCGGAGCGTTTTTCGAAAAGACCTCCGAGCGCTTGCCGCTGGCGTCACCGTGAAAAAAATGATGTTCGACCTGGATGATGATCTCTGAGAGCGCCAAAAGCCCGATTGTCAGCGGAATAAGCGGGAAACCGTCCTGAAGGTCGATCGAACCGAAGGTCATGCGCGGCAGCGCGGATTCCGGGTCGAGCCCGACGATGCTGAGGAAGCCGCCGAAAATGGCCGCGAGGCTGCCGCGCAAGAGCGAGTTACCAGCGAGGCCGGCGATGATCGTGAAGGAAAACAGCAGTACCGCGGTCATTTCCGGCGGGCCCATCATCAGCGCCAGGACGGCGGCCGGCGCGGCGGTGATGAACAGCACGAGGTCGCTCGCGGTCGCGCCGATCACCGAAGAATAAAGCGACATCTTCAGTGCCTTGAGGCCCTTGCCTTGTTGCGTCAGCGGATAACCGTCGAACGCAGTAGGCGCGGCTTCCGGCGTGCCCGGCGTATTTATCAGGATGGCCGAAATCGAGCCGCCGAACATGGAGCCTTTGGAGATGCCGATCAGGAAGGCGAGCGCGGCAAGCGGCGACATGTAGAAGGTGATCGGCAGCGCCACCGCGATCGCCATCGGCCCGTTCAAGCCGGGAATGGCGCCGACAATGATGCCGACCACCACGCCGAGCACGATGAACGTGAGGTTCACGATCGTCAGCGTCGCGAGAATGCCGGCAATGATATCGTGCACCGCAGGCCCTCAGGGAAGCTGGATGATGAAGATGCGATCGAACGCGTAGTAGACGAAGAGCGGGAACGCGAGCGAGACCAGAACGAGCCGCACCGGGTGGCGGTATTCGCCCATCACGGCCATCAAAACCGCGACGCAAGCCGGACCGGCGATCTTGAAGCCGACGATGGTGATGGCGAAGTAGGTAGCGGCGAGATAGGCAGACATCGCCGCGATGAAGAGCCAGTTCTTTGCGCCCATCGGCGCCGGGTCGTCCGCCGCGATGGGACCTTCCCGCAGCCGATAGCCGACGAGAATTACGGCAACCGCCGTGCCGAGCCACATCACGGTGAGCGGAAACACCCGCGGGTTGAGGCCGTATTCGTCCGTAATCGAAATGCCGTTCGGGATAATCACGAAGATCGCGACGAGCCCGAAAAGGGCCAGCACGATCCCGGAAATGATGTCGGAGCGTCGCAAAGCAATTTCCCCGCCGCAAGAATGGAAGCTGCCGGACGCGCCCAGCGGGCGCGCCCGGCCCCAGCTACTTTTATTGGTATTTTTTCACCAGCGGCTCGACGTCGTCGTGCTGCTTATGCAGGAACGCGAGCGTCTCCTTCGGATCGCGGTACTTGGTGAGCAATCCGACCTTGTCGTGCAGCGTCTTCTGCACATCGGGGTCTTCGATTGCCTTCTTGATCGCCGATTCAAGCTTGGCGACCACGTCGGCGGGAACGCCCTTCGGCGCCGACAGCATGAAGGTGTCGGTGAAGGTAAAGCCGTAACCCAGTTCGAGCAAAGTCGGGATGTCGGGGTAGTCCTTCATCCGTTCCGCCGACATTGTGGCGAGCGCGCGCAACTTGCCGGCGCGCACCTGCTCCGTCCAGCCGCTGCCGCTCCAGGTCGTGTCGATATGGCCGCCCAGAACGTCCTGGATGCCGACGGCGCCGCCTTTGACCGGGATCACCTTGAATTTGACGTCGGCCTTCTCGGCGATCGCCAAAACCATCAGGCGCGAGGCGGAGACTTGCGAGGCGAAAGAGATCGGTTGGCCGCTCTTTTTATGCGCATCGATCATCTCTTTCAGCGTTTTGAACGGACTGTCCGCTTTCACCACGATGGCGTCGGACGGATAAGTCAGCGTCGCAAGATGCGTGAAGTCGTCGATCTTATAGGTGATGTTCTTGTTGATCTGCGGGGTCAGCGTGTAGGCGGCGCTGGCGCCCATGCCGATGGTATAACCGTCGGGCGCAGCGTTGATAAGTTGCGACGCCATTACGGTGCCGCCCCCGCCGGACTTGGTCACGGCGACGACCGGTTGGCCAAGAATCTTTTGCATCTTGTCGGCGATCAGACGGCCCGTGGTGTCGACGGCGCCGCCCGGATTGAAGCCGATATACATCGTGATCGGCTTAGCCGGGTAATCGGCCGCGGTGGCAAGCCCGCTGGTGAGCGTGAGCGCAAAGGCTGCCGCCGACAGCGTCAGTACATCTTGCAAATCCTAGTTTCATCTTAATCCTCCCACGGTTTTCATTTTCATCTTGAACGATACGCTTGTTATTGTTGGAACCGGCACGTTGGTTCGGGTCGTTGTCGAAGTCTCATCGCGGATAGCCTTCGTAGTCGGGCGAAATACGAACATCGATCAGACAACATCGCCCCTGCTCGACCGCCGTGATGCCGGCGGCGATCGCCGCGGCGAGGTCAGATTTGCGCTGCACCGGGCCGAAACCGTCGAAGCCCTGCGCCTTCGCCATCGCCAGGATATCGACGTCGGGATCGGATATCCGCTGGCCGATCGACGCAGTGTCCGCCGGCCGGTTGCGCGCCAGCGACGTCGTCGCCTGATGCTGCTCATCGATGTAGTAGCCGGCATTGTTGGCGATGATGATCAACAGCGGAATCCTGTGACGCGCCGCGGTCCACAAAGCCGAAACGCCCATGAGGTAGTCGCCGTCGCCGAATACGGCGACCGGAAGCCGGTTGCTGCCGCGCAAGGCAAGCGCCGAGCCGACCGCCATGCCAGGCGCGCCGCCAATGCCGGCGGCGCCGTCGGCGCCGAGATAATCGAGCGGATGTCGGATCGGCAGCGCGCCGACGTGCCAGCCGAGCGGCGCGCGCATCAGACTAAAGGGCTTGTCGCGCAGCGCGTCGTTGAGCGCGGCGCCGATGTCCCATAAGCCGACAGCATCGGGACCGCCGCTTAACGGCGGGAATGGTTGCGGCGGCTTATGGCTGGGATGGCAGGCATCCAGCCGCGCCGCGGCAGCGCGGCGGAACGAATCGTCGCCCCGCGTTTGCAGTTCGCGCAACAGCAGCGGCACCACGCGATCAGGCTCGGCCAGAATGTCGAGGTCGACCGCGGTCAACCCCATATGATCGCGCGTCCAGCCGCGATGGATGAAGGTATCGATCGAGCAGCGAATTATTTTCGCCGGCACGTCGTTCTCGCCCCAGGCCTGCTTGAACAACGTAGCCTGATCCCACCAGTCGAGGCTGAGGACCACGTCGGCCTCGCGCATGATCTGCACGCCTTCGTCGGGGGTAAACGCGATGGCCGGATCGGGACCGTGCAATGGATGGTCGGTAGGAAAGGCTCCCGCGACCTTGAGATCGGTCAGCACTCGGGCACCGAGCATCTCGGCAAGGCGGACGCGCTCTGCCCACGCAGTTTCGTCGCGCGAGACGCGGCCGGCGAGTATCACCGGCGACCGCGCCTTGAGCAGCAACTCAGCCGCGCGCGCGACCAGCGCCGGGTCGGCCGCGGGAGACGCCGGAGCCTGGAAGCGCGCCACGTTCGGCTTGGTGTCGCGCGCATGCAGCAAGCTATCCTCCTGCATGCGTTGATCGAGCGTGATGTAGACCGGCGCCTTGGGCGCGGTGCTGGCGATCTGCTGACCGCGCAGGATCGACTCGATCGCGGCCTTGGGCGAGATCGGCGCGTCGTCCCATTTGACATAATTGCGCACCAGCGCGGCCTGGTCCGATACACTGTGCAGCCAATCGATCGGCGTGCGCCGCCGCGCGGAATCGAGCGGGCCTGAGCCGCCGAGAATGAGGATCGGCATGCGGTCGCACCAGGCGTTGTAGACCGCCATGGTCGCGTGCATCAGGCCGACATTGCAGTGCACGATCACGCCCATCGGCTTGCCGGTCACGCGGGCGTAGCCGTGCGCGATGGCGACCGCGTTTTCCTCGTGAAGGCAGAGCAGCATTTCCGGCCGCTCATTGCCGAGGTGGTTGACCAGGCTCTCGTGCAAGCCGCGGAAGCTCGAGCCGGGGCAAAGCGCCACGAAGTCGAGCCCGATATCGCGCAAAAGCTCAGCGACCGTGTCGCTGTTCCAGAACGTGCCGTCGAACCCGGCCGGCACCTGCTGGGCCGGCGTGTCGATCGTCGAAATGCGCTTGGCGGGGGTCGGTGCGTTCACCCCTCGGGCTCCCTAATCGCAGCGCGGCGAAACCGCGCTTTTTCTTTGCTTGGTGGGCAGGGAAACACCCGTGGATAAATCCGTCAAATCGAAATATGCTATAAATTATGCTGAATATCAGAAGAATAAGCCAAAGGCAGTGGTCATGGGCGTGGGTTTAAGTCTGCCGCGAATTCGCAACTTCATTGCCGTGGCGGAAGAGCAGCAATTCCGCCGCGCCGCCGAGCGCGTCGGACTGTCACAACCGGCGTTGAGCGCGCAGTTACGCGAGCTCGAGACGTTTCTCGGCACCGCTTTGCTCAGCCGCACCACGCGCAGCGTTCATCTCACCGCCGAGGGCGAGAAATTCCTGGTGCGCGCCCGCAATATTCTCGCCGACCTTGAGTCGGCGGTGCTCGAAGTGCGCGACCACGCCTCGTTGCGCCGCGGCCGTCTGGCGGTGGCGTCGATTCCGTCTGTGGCGTCACGCATCCTTCCGGACGTCGTGGCCTCGTTCATCAAGCGCTATCCCGGCATCGATGTGCAGGTCATCGAACTCGGCGCGCGCGACGTCATAAAGTGCGTCGCCGGCGGCAACGCCGACCTTGGCATCGCGGCGGCTCCGGACCGCAACAGCGAGTTGACTTTCTCCTTCATGCTGCGCGACCGCTTCGTCGGCCTGGTGCCGCCGTCCAGTCCGTTGGCGCGCAAGCGCCAGGTGCCGCTTGAGGCGTTGTTCGAATACCCGCTGATCACCACCGTTCCCGGCACCAGCATTCATTCGACGCTCGAACGCGCCTGCCGCGAGCATGGGCAGTCGCTACGGGTCACGCATTCGGTGACGCAGCACCAGACGGTCATGGCGATGGTGGGGGCCGGGCTCGGCGTGGCGCTGCTGCCCGAGCTCAGCCTGACGGACAACGCCACCGTTGCCCGCGTCACGGTCGTCGCGCCGGAAATCACCCGCGATCTCGGCGTGGTTCAGCGCAAGGGCGAGGCATCCTCGGCGGCGGCGCACGAGTTTATCGCGGCGCTTCGTCTTACGATCGGCACGGTGTCGGGCCGCTATAGGCCGGCTGTGTCGAGAAAATCATTGACCGCCGCGGCCAGTCCTTCCGGATTGTCGCCGGCGAGATCGTGACTGCCGGCAAGCTCGATGCCAGTCAGGCGCGGGTTTAGCGATTTCGCTTTCGCTAACGTCTCCGGTGCAAACATGTCCGATTGGCTGGCGCGGATCAACAAAGTCGGAATCTGCATCCCGGCCAGCATCGGCCAGAAGAATTCCGGCACCGGCGCCGATTTGCCGGTCTCGAGCGCGCGCTTGAAATTGTCGCGGTAATGCAGGTCGCGCCTGAGCACATAGCCTCTGTCGGTCTTCTTCAAAAAGGCTTCCCAGCGCGCGCGGCGTGCGGCATCGCCGGGCGATTCGTGATGATAGGCCATAACTTCATCGATCGACGCGAACAGATCAGGTTGCCCGCCGATGCGCTCGGCCACATGGCGGCGACCCGCCGGCGCAAGATCGGGCGCGAAGTCGACGCAGATGAGGCCCGCGGCGCGCGCCGGCTTCCAGCCCGCGGTGGCTAGCGCGACGCGGCCGCCGAAGGAATGGCCCATCAGCACCGCCTTGTCCCAGCCGAGCGCATCGAGCACCGCTGTGACGTCATTGCTCAATGTCTCAAGCTTGTAGTCGCGTTGCGGGCTCCAGTCCGATTCGCCGAAACCACGCATGTCGATCGCGGCGACCTCGCGGTCGCGGCCGATCAACTCGGCCGGCCGCGCCCAATCGTAGGAGAAAAACGACAGCCCGTGCACGATCAGCACCGGCGTGCGGCCGCCTTGCCCGAACTTGCGATAAAAGATTGAAACGTCGCCCGACGCCGCGCGTCCGGTCATGTCCGGCATGATCTGCAACCCGGCGGCGTCAGGCTTGGCCGACCACGATGCCCATGCCGGTGATCCATTCCGGCACCAGGTGGTAGTACTTCAACTCAGCTTCGAGCCGGCCCATCGCTTTTGCTGCCGCCGCCGCCGCCACCCAGGTGCGCACCTCATGCGCGCCGAAACCGGCGACGCGGTCGATCTCGGCGTCGGTCATGGCATCGAAGTCCTCGAGCTTGGCATCGACAAAGCTCTTGAGGAAATTGTGATCCCATTGCTCGTCCGGCGGCAGGCACGGGCCCTTGCCGACAACGAGGTCGCGGGCGGCGCGGATCACGCGTTTCTCGCGCGCCTCATACTCTTCCGCCGTCGGGGTCGCACGCTGGATCAATCGCTTGGCTACATCGGGCGGGCTCATCTCCAGCCGCGGCGTCGGCGGGTCATGCGACAGCCCGCCCGAGCCGACAAACGTGATGCGCATGTTTTTGTCGGCGAAGAACTCGCCGAGCGCGGTGCCGAATTTGCGCACGCGCTTGAACGAGGGCCGCGGATCGGCCGCGCAATTGATGAACACCGGCAACACGTTGTAGCGATTGAGCGCGCCGGTCAGCTTGTAGAGCGGGATGGTGATGCCGTGGTCGACCTTCATCTCGTGCGACAGCGCCACGTCGAAATCGCGTCCGTGCAGATAGCGCACGCAGTCGAGCGCTGTCTGCCGCGGCACCTTGAGCGGGCCGGCTTCCAGCTGCCAGTCCTTCGAGCCTTGCGCCGCCGTGCCGATGCAGAACATCGGCATCAGTTCGTAGAAGAAGCCGTTGAAGTGGTCGGGACCGAAAATCACGATCAGGTCGGGATTGAACTTGTGCAGCGCCGCCGAGCATTGATCGAGTTCGCGGAAAAACTGCGCGTGCACGCCGTTCTCCGACTCCTCGACGTCGGTCAGCATCAACGGGCTATGCGAGGCGCAGATCAATTGGACCGTCATGGCGTCCCTCCACTCTAGACTCGGGTCTCGCTCAGATTGCCTTCGGCAAACATTTCATCGACGTCGACCAGCCGAACGGCGAGCCCCTGCTCGTAGGAATAGCGCGCCATTGTAGCGAGCGTGCCGCGATTTGCATCCACGCCGTAGGACCAGAAGTCGCGCCCCATGACCGTGGTTGTCGCTTCGTATTCGGCGGTGACCCAGGGCAGCCCGATCTTGAGCGCGGTGGTTTCCTCGAACTCAGCATCGGCCAGCCGCTTGGCTTTGAGAAAAGCCTTGTAAAGGCTGGCGGCCAGCCAACGGTTGTTATCGTAGATATCACGGCGGATGCCGAGCGCATGCATGATGGGGAAGATGCCGGTCTTGGCGTAGTAATCGCGCTCGGCGGCGCGGTAATCGGGATAAAGCCGCCGCACCTGCGGATGCCCGTCGGTGTAACACGAGGGGACGCGCGCCGAGATTACGCCGTCGAGTTCGCCGTCGGCGAGCAGCTTGGACAGCGTCACGTCGTTGCGTGAGACGAGCGGGAAATCTTTCGGCAAATTGAGCGGGAACTTGTCGCGCCGGCCCGGATTCTCCAGCCCCGCCTGCACCCAGTTGATATCTTTCGGCTCTACGCCGCACTGATCCTTGAGAAAACCGCGGAACCACATCACTGCCGACATCTGATATTCCGGCACGCCGATGCGCTTGCCGCGCAAGTCGACCGGCCCCTCGATGCCGCGGTCGCTGCGGATGTAGACCGCCGAATGACGGAACATGCGCGACAGAAAAACCGGCACCGCCACATAAGGCGTGGGCCCGCGCGACAGCGCAATCAAGAACGGGCTGAAACCGATCTCCGCCACCTCGAACTCGCCGTGGAAGAAGGCGCGCTCGAAACATTCCTCGACCGGCATGGTGAGGTAATTGACGTCACAGCCCTCCACCTGCACGCGCCCGTCGGTCAAGGCGCGCACGCGGTCGTAGTCCCAGGTCGCGACGGTGATCGGCAATCGGCTCATGGCGGCTCCGGCTTGTGATTCCTATCGAGCTAGCGTACAAAAGTCCATACTATTGACCTAAGGAGGCCCGGCGATGCCCCCGGTCCGCTCTGCCTTGCGGGTTGTCACCAGCGACCTCTCGCGCAGCCCCGTCGCCCGCTACATCCAATTGGCGACGCTGTTCCGCAACCGCATCGCCGCCGGCGAATGGCCGATTGGCGCACGCATCCCCAATGTCGACGCGCTCGCCGCGGAATTCGCGGTGGCGCGCGGAACGATGCGGGAAGCGCTCGGCCTCTTGGAGCAGGAAGGCTTGATCGAGCGCATGCGCGCCAAAGGCAGCTTCGTGCGCAAGTCGCCGATCGACGCGCCGGCGCACAGGCTCGCGATCGACTGGCAATCTTTGATCTCGGTGCATGAGGGCGCCAAGATCGAAGTGCTCGAACAGCGCGTCGTTGCCGCTTTGCCGTCCGTCGATCCGGCCAAGGGAACGCCGGCCGCGAAATACCAGATGATGCGCCGTCTGCACCTTCGGCAGGGCCTGCCCTATCTCGCCGGGCGCTTTTATCTCGAATATGAGCTGTTCAAGAAAGGCCCGCCGCTGCAATTCCGCCGCTTGCCGACCTTGCCGATCCTGCATCGCGTCGCCGGCAACAGGATTGCCAAGGCTTGGCAGACCCTGACGATCGGCACGGCCGATGTCGAAGTCGCCGCCTTGCTGCAAATGCCGTTGAACGCGCCGGTCGCCAAGGTCGAGCGCATCGCCATCGACCGCGCCGGCACTATTATTTATTTGGGACACGGCATTTATCGCGGCGATGCTATCTCGATGGAGATCGAACTGCGCTGATGCGCAGGCGGAGCAGCACGCCAGCAGTACGAATGGTCCCCGGCTCCCAAGAGCTTGTCCAACCTCGTCAAAATCGCCTTGACCGCCATGACCTTGGACAATAGGCCTGGATAGCCGGCGGCTTTCCGTCAATAACGTAACCCGCACTTATTTTAGCTCTTTGACCTCGGTCAAAGCGGGCGCGGCGGCTATGTCGCATTTATGACCGATGTCCGCATGGAAAACCATCGACACTGCCCCGTCTGATATGGCGCTGGAGTTGAGTATTTTTGCCGGCAGCGAATACCATGCCTTGGTGTTTCCGTGTCGCCGCGACGGCTCGGTTTGGCGCGATGTTGCGGCCAATCGTCCGATCCATGTGAAGCCTACGCATTGGCGTCCGTGGGCGCCCGATACCGCGGTGCGCGCCGCGCCTGGCGAGGCCGATGCAAGCGGGGACAAATGACGTCAATCGATCAACGCAACCGATATGGCACCAACCGGATCGGCCATATTTTCAAGAACTGAGGAGATCAGGTTATGACCATGAAGATCGGGACTGCCTTGAAGCTCGTTCGGTTGAACCTCGCCCGATCGAAGGAGTTTCCAAGCGGCTCCAACCGGCACGGTTACGAGATCGTCGTACCACTCGACCACGCCGGTCATATCGATACCGATGCCTGGAAAGAGCGCCGCTCCGCATGCCGCGTGAAACGCATATGGAACGGCGAGGAAACCGATGCCGGCCTCCTCGTTCATAAATCCGGCGGAGCCGAGCACGCCCGCTGGATCTTCGATTACGACCCCGAAGAACTCGACGACGATGAGGCGGGTTACCGGTTTGGCACGCACAGCTTCGTGCCCGGTGAATACGTCTCGATCCGGGGCGCGGATGGCGTTATGCATACTTTCGCCGTTGCGTCGGTGAGTTCGGTGTCGCCGTCGTAAGAGGTCGTACGTCGGGAGAGAAAGATGCCTGGCGCCGCGCTTTCGCAAGCCGAAATCATGGCGGCGCTAGCCAACATTCTGTCCAATCCGGGCCCGTTGCGGCGCATCGATACCCACGCGGCAACGGTTTTTCTTGCCGGCGAGCGCGCGCTGAAGATCAAGCGCGCCGTGCGGTTTCCATTTCTCGATTACTCAACGCTCGAACGGCGCAAAGCCGCCTGCGAAGCGGAAATCGGCGTCAACCGGCCGTTGGCTCCTAATATCTACAAGGGGGTTGTCGCCATAACGCAGAGCGACGACGGGTCCGTTCATATCGGCGGTGCCGGAACGCCGATCGAATGGGCGGTGGACATGACCCGGTTCGACGAAGAAGCGACGCTGGACAGGCTTGCGGATCGGGGACTTATCGACGACAGGCTGGCTGACGCGCTCGCTCGTGTCATCGTCGCCGCGCACAAGCCGGCTGCCGCGGCGGAGGCCGAGCCCTGGCTTGTGTCGTTTCGCTCATTTATCGATCAGAACGACGACGCCTTTCGGTCGAACCCGCGCCTGTTTCCCCCAGCCGATGTGCGGGCTCTTTTGTCACTCAGCGTTGAGGCTTTCGCGCACGTTGAGCCGCTGCTTTCAAAACGCGGAGCGGCCGGGTTCGTCAAACGACTGCATGGCGATCTTCATCTCGGCAACATCGTGCTGATGGATGGCCGCCCGGTACTGTTCGATGCGATCGAATTCGATCCATTGGTGGCAACCGGCGACGTTCTTTACGATCTTGCATTTCTCATCATGGATCTCACCGAGCGCGGTCTGCGCTCGGCCGCAAATATCGTGCTGAACCGTTACCTGCGGGAGTGGGCCGAGCCCAGCCACCTGGACGCCTTGGCCGCGCTGCCGCTTTTCCTTTCGATGCGGGCGGCGATACGCGCGAAAGTCACCGCCGCGCGATGTGAGCGCGTCAAGGGCGCCGAATTAGCCGCCGCCGAAGAACTCGCCTCGAAATACTTCAAATTCGCGCTCGAATTTCTCAAGCCGCCGCCGCCGATGCTGCTGGCGGTCGGCGGCCTCTCCGGTACCGGAAAGTCCGTATTGGCCGGGAAATTAGCGCCCACCCTCGGCCCCGTGCCGGGTGCCATCGTGCTGCGATCCGACGTCGAGAGAAAACGGCTCTCCGGCGTCGACGAATTTAAGCCGCTGCCAAGCGAGGCCTATTCGCCCGATGTCACGAAACGCACCTATTCTTCGCTCGCGCGCAAGGCGGAACAGGTCATAAAGGCCGCCCATTCGGTCATCGTCGATGCCGTTTACGCGGATGCCGGCGAACGCGCCGAGATTGCGGAGGTCGCGGTGTCGCGGCATGTGGCTTTCGGTGGGCTTTTCCTGACCGCCGATCTCGCAACCAGATTGTCGCGTGTCGGGCAGCGGAGCGGCGACGCATCCGACGCCGACCGAAACGTTGTGCTGAAACAATCGCGATATGATTTGGGAAAACTCGACTGGCTTGCCGTCGATGCGGCGGGCACACCGCAGCAGACCCTTGCAGCCGCAGAGAAAAAGCTAGCTCCCGTCATGCGGCGATTGCAGACTAACCCGCCGCCCCCGGTTCATCCGGATGTTTCCCGACAAGGACTCAATTCATGACCCAGCACCACTATCACGCCGTTGTTTGGATCGATCATCATGAGGCGCGCGTGTTTCATTTCAACGCCAGCGACGTCGAGCGGCTTGTTTTGCACCCCGACCATCCGACAAGACACATCCATCACAAAGCAAATTCCATCGGCAGCGGGCATGCCGCGGAAGATCATGCCTTTCTTCACGCCGTGGTCGACTCTTTCAAAGACGCCGGCGCGGTCCTCATTACGGGACCGGCGAACGCAAAAATCGCGCTGATCAAGCACGTTCACCAGCACGACCCGAAATTGATGAACATCATTGTCGGAGTCGAGACGGTCGACCATCCAAGCGACGGGCAACTCATCGCTTACGCACGACAATACTTTAAAGCGGCCGACCGGATGCTGCCTTAGGGTTCGCCGGTGCTGCACAAAGTTGAAGTGGGCGCGGCCGACCCCGGAAGACCGCCCGGGCCCTGTACCTGCGCGCAACTAATTTTGCGTCCGCGTCGAAGCCAGCGCGGTCTGCCGCGCCGGCCTCCACGCCGTTGACGGTGAATTACGAAGCGAGTTTCACCGGCACTTTCAGGTAGTGCACACCGTTGGCCTCGGCCGGCGGAAACTTTCCGGCGCGAATATTGACCTGGATCGACGGCAGCAGCAGTAGCGGCGCCGCAAGCTTTGCATCGCGCGCGGTACGCATGGCGACGAACTCATCCTCGCTCACGCCCTCATGCACGTGCACATTGCGCGCCCGCTCCTCGCCGACGGTGGTTTCCCAGGCATACTTGTCCCGCCCGGGCGCCTTGTAGTCGTGGCACATGAACAGCCGCGTCTCCGCCGGCAGCGACAGGATGCGCTGGATCGAGCGGTAGAGCGCATGCGCGTCGCCGCCAGGGAAATCCGCCCGCGCGGTTCCGTAGTCCGGCATGAACATGGTGTCGCCGACAAACACGGCATCGCCTATCTTGTAGGAGACGCAGGCCGGGGTGTGGCCGGGCGTGTAGATCACCTCGCCGTCGAGCGTGCCGACTTTGAAGCGCTCGCCATCCTTGAACAGATGATCGAATTCCGCGCCTTCCCCCGAGATATCGGCGGCGTTGAACACCGGCCGGAAAATGCGCTGCACGTCGCGAATGTGTTCGCCGATGCAGATCTTTGCGCCGGTCTTGAGCTTGATATAGGGCGCGCCGGAGAGATGATCGGCATGCGCGTGGGTCTCCAGAACCTGGCTGATCGTCACACCAAGTTTCTTCGCTTCCGCGAGCAAGGCGTCGGCCGAGGCGAATGTCGCCTTGCCGCTGCGGAAATCGTAGTCGAGCACCGGGTCGATCACCGTGCCGTCCATAGTCGCGGGGTCCCAGACCAGATAGCTCACGGTATTGGTGGGCTCGTCGAAAAACGCCCGGATGGCGGGCTTTGCAGGTGCGGACATGACATTTCTCCTTTTCGTTCGGCTTTGGACTTGACATATATATTAGCATTACCTAATTTAGCAATACCTGATTTAAGGAGCGAGCTTATGCCCAGTCAAGCGGTGCGCCGCCTCACCCCGGCGGCCAGAAACGGAATTGCCGATCTCGAGCTCAAGGCCGCGGAAGCCGCCGGGCTGTTGAAGCTGCTCGCCAATGAGAACCGGCTGCTGATCCTGTGCCGGCTCGTCGTGGCGCGGGAAATGTCGGTTAACGATCTCGCCGACGCGGTCGGTCTTAGTCAGTCGGCGCTGTCGCAGCATCTCGCCAAGATGCGCGAGGAAGGCCTGCTGGCCACGCGCCGCGAGGCGCAGACCGTTTTTTACCGGATCGCCGATCCGAACGCGGCGCGCCTGCTGGCGCTGCTCAAGACCATCTACTGCCCATAAAGGAGAACCATCATGAGCAACTTGCAAGCCATTTCGCCGCAACGCGCCGCCGAACTCGTGCGCGCGGGCGCAGTGCTGATCGATGTGCGCGAGGCCGACGAACATGCGCGCGAGCGTATCCCCGGCGCGCAGCACCACGCATTGACGCGGATCAATGCGGGCACCGCAGTCCGCGACGGCGATGACGTACTAATCTTCCACTGTCGCTCAGGCGCCCGCACCCGAGGCCATGCCGGAACTCTGGCCGGCGCGTCGCAAAGCTGCGAAGCCTATATCCTCGACGGCGGCCTGGAAGCCTGGAAGAAAGCCGGCTTGCCGGTCACGCTCGACCGCAGCCAGCCGATCGACCTCATGCGCCAGGTGCAGATCGCGGCCGGCAGCCTCGTGCTTATCGGCGTTCTGCTCGGCGTGTTGGTGGCGCCGCCCTTCTATGCATTATCGGGCTTTGTCGGCGCCGGCCTGCTGTTCGCCGGCATCAGCGGCTTCTGCGGCATGGCGCGGCTGCTCGCGTTGATGCCCTGGAATCGGCGTGTAATGGCCGCGGCGAAATGACCATTCTGCACGCACTCTTGTCGGTGGCCTCAGGCAGCCTGGTCGGCTTTACGCTTGGGCTGGTGGGCGGCGGCGGCTCGATCCTGGCCGTGCCGCTTTTGGTCTACGTGGTGGGCGTGCCCTCGCCGCACGTCGCCATCGGCACCAGCGCGATCGCGGTTGCCGCCAGCGCCGCCGCCAACCTTGCCGGCCATGCGCGAGCCAACACGGTAAAGTGGCCCTGCGCGCTGGTCTTTGCCGCCGCCGGCATCGCCGGCGCGGCCGGCGGCGCGCAACTCGGCAAGATGGTCGATGGCGGCCGTTTGCTGTTGCTGTTCGGCGTGCTGATGGTCGTGGTCGGTCTGGTGATGACGCTGCCGCGCAAATCCGGTGGCAATCCGGACGTCAAGTTGACCGTCGAGAGCATGCCGCGGCTGCTGCCGTTTCTGATCGGAATCGGCTTTTTGGTCGGCGCTTTGTCCGGCTTCTTCGGCATTGGCGGGGGCTTTCTGATCGTACCCGGACTGATCGGCGCCACCGCCATGCCGCTGATCAATGCGATCGGCTCTTCTCTGATCGCAGTCAGCATTTTCGGCCTAACCACGGCGACGAGCTATGCCTGGTCCGGCCTGGTCGACTGGCCGCTGGCTTTGCTGTTCGTCGTCGGCGGCGCGCTCGGCGGCTTGGCCGGCATCCGCCTCGCCCACCATCTCTCAGGGCACAAGCACGCGCTGTCGCTGACGTTTGCCGGTATCGTCATTGTGGTCGGAATCTATGTAGTCGCTAGGTCGATGATAAATCCGTCGTGACGGAGATTCATTTCGACGCCGGCGGCCCGATCAATGCCCGCAAAGCATTTAAAATGACGCCAATATCGATCAATTCTTGCAGCAATGCGCCTTGTACCGGCGCGAGATAGCCCAGTGCGGCAACGATCATGCCAATAAGCGAGAGCGATATGCCGACGCAGACACTTTCGAAGGCGATAAAGCGCGCCCGCCGTGCGATGCGAAGCGCCAGCGCAACTCGATCCAGCCGGTCGACCAGAAGCACCACGTCGGCAACTTCCATCGACGCCGCAGAGCCGGTGGCGCCCATCGCCAAACCGACATCCGCCGCCGCGAGAGCGGGCGCGTCATTGACCCCGTCGCCGACCATCATGACCGGGCCAATTTTGCGTTCCGACTGCACCACCGCGACCTTTTGACCGGGGCTTAGCTCCCAGCGGACCGCGTCGATGGAAAGTCCTGCGGTGATCCTGACGGCCACGCTTTGATGATCGCCGGTCGCAACAACGATACGCTCGATGCCGATCTTCCGAATTTCGCGCAGCACCTGGTCCGTGCCGGGGCGCAAACGGTCCGCCAGCTCGATCGTCCCCGCCAGTCGCCCATCGATGGCGACCGCCACGACGGAAAGCTTTAGGTCGGGCGCCGCAACGCTCGCCTCGACATCGCCAAGCGATGCGTTTGCCCGAACGAACTCGATCGTGCCCACGCAAACGCGCGCCTCGTCAACAACGCCCTCGATGCCTTCGCCGGGCGTCTCCACGACGTGCACCGGAGCGGACAGCTTCAAGTGCCGGGCGCGCGCCTCCGATACGATCGTTTGCGCCACGCCATGCTTTGATGCTTGTTCGAGCGATGCGGCGACACGGAGAATCTCGTCGTCGACGAAGCCGCCGACGCCTTTGAACGAGGCAATGCCCACACAATTCTCGGTCAACGTGCCGGTCTTGTCGATGACCACGCAGCGCACGCGCGCCAACGCTTCGAGCGCCCGGCCGCCCTTGATGATAATGCCGTAGGTCGCGGCCCGCGACAGGCCCGAAATGATTGCCACCGGAACCGCGAGAATCAGTGGGCATGGCGTCGCAATGACGAGAACTGCGACGAGGCGAATAACGTCATGGGTCCAGAGCCAAGTACCGCCGGCCATGACTACCGTGACCGCGAGAAAGACCATGGCGAAGCGATCCGCGGAGCGTGCAATGGGAGACTTGGAGCGCTGTGCCGCCTCGACCAAGCGGACGATCCCGGCATAGGTGCTTTCCGCAGCGCGGCGGGTGGCAATCAAATCGAACGCGTCACCGACGTTGCTGGCGCCGCTCATGACCGTGGCGCCGACATCATGCCGCATCGGAATGGATTCTCCGGTCAGCGTTGATTCATCGAGCACAGCCAAACCGGCAGCCACCCTACCGTCGACCGCGATCACGTCGCCCTTGCGTACCAGCAAGCGATCGCCAGTCGAAATTTTGTCAACGTCAACGTCTTCGATTACACTGTCGCGATAGCGCGCCGCCAAGCGCGGCGTGCGCGACAGCAGCGCGGTCATTTCGCGCCGGGCGCGGCCCTCGGCAAAATTTTCGAGATAAGTGCCGCCGGCATACATCAGTGCGACGATGACGGCGGCAAGATCCTCGCCGAACGCAAGGGCTGCGGTCATTGACAGCGCCGCGGCGATATCCAGCCCAACGTCGCCCTTGCGAAGGCTAATTGCGATCTCCGCGAGCAGGACCAGCAGCACGGGCAGCGCAAAAATCGCCCAAACCCGATGCGCCAGACCCATCGCGCCGGCCAACCATAGACAGGCGCCGATCGCGAGGCCAATGGCCGGCACGACGACGAGGACGCGGCGTAGCGGAAGAAGCCATTTCATACCAAACGCCCAGAACTCCGGCTGCCCGCGGACGAATGAGCCCTTCACCATTGTCCAAACCGCCCTCGGAACAGTGGACCATACGGCAGACTTACCTGCTCGCGTTGACTGGGATCAACGACCGGCGCGCAAGCAATTGCCGGATGAAAGCGAGACACCGTCGTGCATCGCGGTGATTAAAAGCCTGCCGTTGCGTGCAAAAAAACATATTGTATTTTTGCAATACGTAGTAAGCTTTCGGTGGACTCGGATTTTAGGCCGACCCAACAAGCGCCCTGCTCGCGCGCTCAACAATAATTCCGGGAGGGAATAAGTCATGCCGAATGGGAAGCATTACCAGGTGCTAATCGTCGGCGGCGGTACCGCTGGCATCACGGTTGCGGCGATACTTCGGCGGCGGGCCAGCGATCTCGATATTGCGGTCGTGGAGCCGCAGCAAGAGCATTACTACCAACCGGCACTGACCCTGGTCGGAGCAGGTGTCTATCCGCTGGCGAAAACCCACCGCCCGGAGGCGAGCGTTATGCCGCCCGGCGTCGACTGGATCCGCGGCGCGGCCAAGAGCTTCGAGCCGGAAAAGAACACGGTCGTCTTGGAGAATGGCGACGCACTCACCTACGATTATCTGGTGGTCTGCACCGGCGTGAAGCTCGATTGGGACAAGGTCACCGGCCTTGCGGAGACGCTCGGCACCAACGGCGTGTGCAGCAATTATTCGCCGACCAGCGTGAACTACACCTGGGAATGCGTACAGAAGCTCGAGGCCGGAGACAAGATTGTCTGCACGCAGCCGCCCATGCCGTTCAAATGCCCCGGCGCGCCGCAGAAGATCGCCTACCTCATTGCCGACCGCCTGCGCCGGCGCGGCATCCTCAAACAATGCTCGATCGGCTTCTTCACCCACGCGCCCGCCATCTTCGGCGTGCCCTATTTCGCCCGCGCCTTGGTCAAGGTCGCCGCCCGCTACGGCATCAACGTGAATTATCAGCAGCAACTGGTGGCGGTGAACGGCAATGCCAAGACCGCCACCTTCGAATTCGTCGGCGACAACCGCAAGGGCGAGAAGGAGAGCGTCCCGTTCGACCTGCTGCACGTCACCCCGCCGCAAAGCCCGCACGACGTGATCAAGAAATCGCCGCTCGCCAATGCCGCCGGCTGGGTCGAAGTCAATCAAAGCACCTTGCAACACGTACGCTTTGCCAACGTCTATTCGCTTGGTGACGTCTGTTCGACGCCGAATTCGAAGACGGCGGCGGCGGTGCGCAAGCAGGCGCCGGTGGTGGCGAACGAGATCATCACGACGGTCGCCGGCAAGCTGGTGCCCGGCGCCTATGACGGCTACGCCTCATGCCCGCTGACCACGGCGATCGGCAAGACGATTCTCGCAGAGTTCTGTTATGGCGGCAAAGTCACCCCGACCTTGCCGCTCAATCCATCCAAGGAGCGTTGGGTCGGTTGGTGGATCAAGGTCACTGGTTTGCCGCTCATGTATTGGCACTACATGCTGAAGGGATATGTCTGGTTTCCCAAGCACAATACGGAGTTCAAGGAGGACGCAGCATAACGTCCGTTCGCTGGGCGGAGCGTTCAGCGGACCCGTTGGCAAGGTCCGCTTGGCGCCCGCCACGGCGGCGTCGTCATCGGCGCCGGCTTCGTGGTCACTTTTACAATGTGGCGCCACATGGACGAGGCGCGCGCTTTCGCGTTGGGGGTGCCCTATACCAATTTCAATTGGAAAACGGTGAATGCGCAGAATCGCGGCTGCAACGCCTGTCGCAATCTCGAAACGGCAGCGAAGACGGAGTGACGATGCTCGCTCGCTTCCTCATCCTGGTCGCAATGATGCTGTTCGGGCCGCTGTTCATCGAAGTCTATTTGTATCATCCGCTGATCGCGCTGGAGCACGACGCAGCCGCCATTGTGCCGCTGGTGGCGGGTCCGTTGGCGTTGTTCGCCGGCTTCCTGCTGCTGGCGATGGATGCGAGACTGACCGCTGGCATTTTCGCCGCTGTTTGCGCGATCGCGATCGTCGTCGGCGTGACCGGCACCGCCATTCATGCCGCCATGCACGCGCCGACGCTTGTCAGCCTCGCAACCGATCCCAATGTGTGGCTTGGCGAGCCGCCGATCCTCGTGCCGCTGTCTTTTGCCGCCGGTGGCTGCCTTGGGCTCGTTGCGCTGGCATTGTCCGGACGGCGCGACCTCTCGCCGCCAACCATCGCGCGCGTCCTGTACGGCATGGCAGCCGTTTGCGGGATCGCCGGCGCAATTTTGGGCGCCCAGGTCGAAGGCGGCACCCTCGCTTTATTTGCGGTGATAGCGGCGCTCGGCTTCGGCTCGTTCGCTTTTGCCGCGGAAATTGTCGTCGTTGCTTATGACCTGTGGCACCGCCAAACGGCATGATCGTAAAACCGCCCAGGCCCGCGTAGGCGCTTGAAGCGGGGACGGTAGCCGCCTCACCCCGTTGCGTTCCGGCCGTCAGTACAGGACATGCGGCAGCCACAGCGCGATCTGGGGAAACGCCAGCAAGAGCACGATCAAAATGGCGTTTGCCGCAAGGAACATGGCGCTGCCGATATACATCTGTCCGAGCTTGGCGTCGGGCAGTTGCGACTGCAACACGAACAGATTGATGCCCATCGGCGGATGGATCAGCCCGGCCTCGATGAGCACCACCAGGAGCACGCCGAACCAGATCAAGTCGTAGCCGAGCGACTGCGTCAGCGGCGCAAACACCGGCACCGTGATGATGATCATGGTCAGCGACTCGAGAAAGCTCCCGAGCACGATATAGAACACCACGATGACGATCATGATGATGATCGGCGGCAGCCCGAGCGAGACCACCCAGGCGGCCAGCCCGGTGGCGATCTGCGTCTGCACCACGAAATAGCTGAACACGATGGCGCCGAGCAGAATGAAGAACAGCATGGCGGTGGTGCGGCTGGCCTCAATTAGCGAGTTCGACCAGCTTGCGGACGTTCAATTGCCCGCCTAGCGCCGCAATCAGGATGGTGACGAAAGTGCCGACGGCAGCCGCCTCGGTCGGCGAGAACCAGCCCGCGTAAATGCCGCCGATCGACAGCGCGAAGATAAACAGCAGCTTCCACATGCCGACCGACGCAGCCAGCCGCTCGCGCCAGGGCAGCCGCGGCGACACCGGCGCCCAATGCGGCTTGAGCCAGGTCGCGGTCTTGATTACGCCGATCTGCAGCGTCGCCAGCAATATTCCCGGGATCATGCCGGCGGCGAACAATTGCGGGATCGATTGGACCGCCGTCAGCCCATAGAAGATCAGCATGACCGAGGGCGGAATCAGTATTCCGAGCGTGCCGCCCGCCACCACCGAGCCGAGCGCCAGCCGCTCGTCGTAGCCGGCCCGGCGCATTTCCGGAATGGCGACGTGGCTCATGGTCGCCACCATCGCCACCGAGGAGCCGGAGATGGCGCCGAGCGCGGCGCAGGCGCCGACGGTGGCGGTGGCGAGCGTGCCGCGGCGGCCGCTGAACATGACGTTGATCGAGCGGAACAGCTCACGCGCCATACCGGATTGGCCGGCAATCACGCCCATCAGCACGAACAGCGGCACCACCGACAAGTCATAGGCCGATGCAAAAGTGAACGGCGCCCGGCCGAGCACCAGCAGCGACTGCGTCCAGCCGTTGAGCACCGCATAGCCGGCCGCGCCGACCGCGCCCAGCGCGATGGCGACCGGCACCCGCAGAAAGATCATGGCGATCATCACGGCAAAGCCGACGATGCCGACGGTGTGTGGGTTCATCGCTGATCCCGCGCACGCAGCAACGTCGCCAGGCTGGCGATGAGAAGGAAGGCCGCCGGCAGCAAAGCGAGGAATATCCCGAGGATCATCAGCGACCAATACACGCCCAGGGAAATGGCGAGATCGGGCGAAACTTCGTGGAAACGCACGGAATCGAGCGCCGGCGGCACCATATGCCAGAGCAACACCGCCAGGAACACGAAGGCCAAAAGGCTGGCGAACGCCTTCAACAGGTCGATGGCCCGCGGCCCCAGCAAATGGTCGATGAAGTCGATGACAATGTTGTCGCCGCGCAGAAAGACATCAGGCAGGCTGAAGAACACCGAGCCGACCAGGAACAGCGACACCAGGTCGTAGGCGCCGGTAATCGGTTTGTTGAACAGCGCGCGCGAACTCACGTCGGCGACGGTGATCAACATCATCGCCGCGAGAAAAAGCGCCGCGCCGTAATTGGCGCAGCGCGTAATCAGCGCCAACAGGCGCCGAAGTCCGCGCGCGTCATTCATGTCTTCCAGAACGAGAACGACGTCTTGGCGTATTTATCCGCGGCCGCCTTCATCGCAGCATGCACCTTGGAAGCCGGGTGGCCGCCTTTGTCGAGCCCGGCCAGCACTTTGGCGGTGTCCTCGGCGCCGATCTTCTTGAACAGGGCGTCCTCTTCCTTCGACAGCGTGATCGGCGTGTCGCCCTCCGACACCAGATACTTCTTGCCCGGCGCATCGGCCGAATCCCACAGCTTGCCGACCTCGGCGAGGCGCGAGCGGGTGGTGTCGACGATCAGCTTCTGCAACTCGGCGGGCAGCTTGGCATAGGAGGCGGGGTTCATCACCACGCCGAAGCTTGAGACATAGGCGTAGATTTCGGTGCTGTATTTCACCAGGCCGCCGAGGCGGAAAGCGGTATGGGCGCCGCCGTAATCGGTGAACACCCCGTCGACGGTCCCCTTCTGCAAGGCATCGGCGATGCCGCTCGGCGGGATACCGACGGGAGTTGCCCCCAGCGCCGCGATGAAGCTCTTGATGGTGACCGAGGCGAAGCGGATGCGCATGCCTTTCATGTCGGCGACCTTGTGCACCGGCGTTTTCGGCGTGAACAGGACACCGGGCTGGGTCGTCAGCAGGTACAGCACCTTGACGCCTTGATATTCGGGCTCAAGCAGTTTCATCACGTCCGGATCGTTGAGCGTCTGCGTACCGATCTCCGAACTGCCGACCATGTAGGGAAGCTGGATGATCTCGGTGAGCGGGAAGCGGCCGGGCGTGGCGCCGGCCAAATACCAGGTGATGTCGGCAACGCCGGTGCGGGCGTAATCGTAATAGTTCTGCACCGGACCCATGGTGTTGGCGGGAAAGATGGTGATGTTGAGCTTGCCGCCCGAGGTCTTCTTCAGTTCGTCGACCCAGTTCTGCAAGTAGACGGAGAAAATGTGCTTGGGCGAAATGAAGTGGCCGAGCTTAAGATCGTAGACGTTCTGGCTGCGCGCCACGTTGGGCGCGGCGATCAGTGTCGCGCCCGCCAGCAAAGACGTGTTGAATTGTCGCCTGTTCATCGGTTCCTCCCCTTAACCGCGGCCTATTTGCGCGCCGCTTTAACGGCCAGTCTGCGCCGGAAACGCTGTTCTGACAACGGACGGCGACAGGCGGACCCGTCCGCGTATTGGACGACGGAAGCTAGTGGGGCTTGTGCCCACCATGGGTATCGACGCCGGCCGGCGCGACATACTTCAATCGGCGAAGGCTGGCTGGATCGGCTTTCGGCACGCCGGTGACCGGGCCGCCCTTGATGGTGACGCGCTCCATATAGCGGCGCTGCGGATAATAGTCGTGCACCGCGTAATGCTGGGCGGAGCGGTTGTCCCACAGGGCGACGGTGTGCGGCTCCCAGTGATGGCGGAACTGGTACTCCGGCACGAAGGCTTGGCGGAACAGCAGATCGAGCAGCGCGCGGCTCTCGTGTTCGTCCATGCCGTTAATGCCGACGGTGAATTGCGGGTTGACGAACAACACCTTTTTTCCCGAGACCGGGTGTAAGCGGACCACCGGGTGCAACTGCGGTGGATATTTCAGCTCGAAGGCTTGCAGTTTCTTACGTTCCTCGTCGGATTTCCCGAACAGCGGGCGGAACGGCTTCATGTCGTGGATGCCTTCGAGCCCGGAAATGAGCTGTTGCATGCGGTCGCTCAAGCCCTCATAGGCCGCGCTCATGCTGACATACATCGTATCGCCGCCGATCGCCGGCACTTCCTTGGCGACGAGGATGGTCGCCATCGGCGGTTCGGCGCGGAAGGTTTCGTCCGAATGCCAGACGTCGGTGCCGTAGGGCGCGGTTTTCTCATCGTTGCGGAATTTGATCAGATAGGGCGCGTCCTTTCCCTCGTTGGGGGCAAACGGATGCACCGTGAGTTCGCCGAAGCGGCGGCCGAAATCGACGAGATTGTCGGAAGAGATGTCCTGATCGCGGAAGATAATGAGCTCGTGGTCGACAAGTGCCGCTTCCACGGCCTTGAACTGTGCCTCCGACAGCGGCTTGCGCAGATCGACACCGGAAACCTCGGCGCCGAGATGCACGCCTTTCCGCGTGACGCGCACGCCAGCTTCAACGCTGGTCAGCGGCTTGCCGTGGGTGAATGCGAATGGCTGATTCATGGGCGCTTTTCCTTTCAGCCTGTTGCGGCTGCTGTGACCCATGATGCACCAGGCGGACGCCAGCGCCTCGCGCTAGTCATTCGACCGTGTACATGTATAATATGCATAGCATGCATATTGATGATCTCGATTTCGGCCAAATCCGTCTGATCGCCGAGCTTGCGGCTTTGCGCAAGCTGTCGGCGGCGGCGGCGCGGCTCAATCTGTCGCAGTCCGCCGCCAGCCATGCGCTGGCTCGATTGCGCCGGCGCAGCGGCGATCCGCTGTTCGTGCGCGGCAGCGCCGGCTTTCATCCGACGCCCTATGGCGAACGCTTGAGCGCCGCTGCGTGCAAAGCCCTCGACATCTTGCGCGATGGGCTTGCCTCCAACCTACCTTTTGACGCCCGCTCGACCACGCGGCGCTTCGATGTGTATCTCAGCGACGTCGGCCAGATGGTGATGTTGCCAAAGCTGCTCGCCTTCCTCGCGCGCGAAGCGCCGCAGGCGAGTTTGCGCGCGTGCCCTGTCCCACTTGAGTACCCCGGCGCGCAACTTGCCTCCGGCGAGGTTGATCTTGCCGTCGGTTTTTTCAGCAATCTCACCGCCGGTTTTCGCCAAAGCCTGTTGTTTCGCGAGCGTTACGTTTGCGTGGTGCGCACCGACCACCCCAATTTCCGCTCCGGCATGACGGCGGAGGGCTTTGCCAAATCGCCGCGCGCGCTCGCCGACGCCAGCGGCATGGCCCATGACGTGGTCGAGGCCGAGTTGCGCAAAGAAGGGCTGATGGCCGCGCCGCGCCTGACGGTGCCGCAATTCATGGTGCTGCCGTTGGTGATCGCCAATTCCGATCTGCTGGTGATCATGCCAAGTCGCTTGGCGAAAGCATTCGCCCAGCTCGTGTCAATCAAGATTTTAAGACCCCCGGTCGTGCTCAAGCCCTACGACATCAAGATTTACTGGCACGAACGCTTTCATCAGGACCCCGCGAGCCGCTGGCTCCGGCAAGCCCTGGTGCAGCTATTTCGCGAATAGCCGGCTCGCTTACGCGCGCCGAGACGTCGCGTCAAAAGATCAGAACTCGCGGCCTATCCTCGAATTGAGCGAGCACTTGCCGCCGCCGCGGATCAGGAACACCAGACCGACGGCAAGGATCAAGAGCGAATACTCGGCGCCGCCTTGCGTCCAGAAGAAGCCTTTTTGCGACGTGAAATGCGCCCCGAAGATCATGAAGATGACGAGGAACAACGATGAAACACGCGTGAACAAGCCGAGCACGAGACATATCCCGCCAACCAATTCGACCGTGCCCGCGATCACGGTGTAGGCGATGCCCGGATGGTAGCCGAGCTTGTCGAACAGTTGATTGAACTTCTCAAAACCCAGGCCATGGAACCAGCCGAAGAATTTCTGGCATCCGTGTGGGATCAGGATCAGCCCCATCGCCACGCGCAGAATCGGCAGCGCATAGGGATCGAGCTTTTCATAGAGCGGTCCGAGCGCGGGAATGAAAAGACGATTTGAATTTCCGGCCATGTGCATTTCCCCCAGTTGATCGTGTTCGACGCCGCCTCAAACGGACGGCTTGGCATGTCAGCCTAACACGATGACAACCCCGCCTGGGAGCATCTGCTTCATTTACGCGTTGGGATGTTTCCCAAGTCGCGAGAGCTTATCGCGTCTTACCGGTCGCCCACGCTTCGTGGGCGAACATCCGGCCGCTATTGGCGCAGATAGCGCACGACATCTTGCTCGATCGCGCCGAAGATCGAACGGCCATGCGTATCGCGCATCTCGATGCGGACGTTGTCGCCAAATTTGAGGAACGACGTCACCGGCTTGCCCATGTTCAGCGTCTCCACCGTGCGCTGCTCGGCAATACAGGAATAGCCAAGCCCGCCCTCCTCGATCGGTTTGCCCGGACCGCCGTCGGTGCCGCGGTTCGACACCGTGCCGGCGCCGAGGATGGTGCCGGCGGCAAGCGCACGCGTCTTAGCGGCATGCGCTATCAATGCCGGAAAGTCGAAGGTCATGTCGTTGCCGGCCATCGGTTTGCCGAACGGCTTGCCGTTGACAAAGCTTTCCAGCGGCAGATTGACCTTGGCGCCGTCGAAGCTCGCCCCCAGTTCGTCCGGCGTCACGGCGACCGGCGTGAAAGCCGTTGCCGGCTTCGACTGCACGAAGCCGAAGCCCTTGGCGAGCTCCGGTCCGGTGAGATTGCGCAGGCTCACGTCATTGGCGAGCATGATCAGCTTGATCGCGCCGGCGGCTTGTTCGCGCGAAGCGCCCATCGGCACATCGCCGAGGATCACCACGACTTCGGCCTCGAGATCGACGCCCCAGGCCTCGTCTTCGATGGCAATCGGATCGTGCGGCCCCAGCATGACGTCGGAGCCGCCTTGATACATCAGCGGATCGGTCCAGAACGATGCCGGGATTTCGGCGCCGCGCGCTTTGCGCACCAGCGCGACGTGATTGACGTAGGCCGAGCCGTCCAGCCATTGGTAGGCACGCGGCAAGGGCGCTGCACATTTTGCCAGATCGAACGGCACGTGCGGGATAAGCCCGGATTGAAGCGCCTCCGCAAGTTCGGCGAGGCGCGGCGCGGCCATCGCCCAGTCGTCGAGCGCCGCCTGCAAGGTCGGCGCCACCGCGCCTGCCGCGGTACAGCGCGCAAGATCGCGCGAAACGACGATCAGGCGCCCGTCGCGGCCGTCCTTGAGCGAAGCAAGTTTCATGGGCGGCTATTTCGGCTCGCGCCGGTTCGGATCGAAGCGCTTGTCCAAGCCGTCCCAGCAATTCGCGTAGTCGTGCTGCAGCGTCGGCAGCGTTGCGGCATACCGCGTCACGCGCTGGCGGAAGCGCGTCTCGAACATAAAAGCGAGCGTGTTTGAAAGCTTCACCGGCTTCAGTTCAACGTTGCTCGCATGCTCGAAAGCATCGCTGTCGGGTCCGTGCGGCAGCATCTGATTGTGCAGGCTCATGCCGCCGGGCACGAAGCCTTCCGGCTTGGCATCGTAGACGCCGTACACCAGCCCCATAAATTCCGACATGATGTTGCGGTGATACCAAGGCGGGCGGAAGGTGTTCTCGGCCACCGCCCAACGTTCGGGGAAGATGACGAAATCGATGTTGGCGGTGCCCGGCGTTTCCGACGGCGAAGTGAGCACCGTGAAGATTGACGGGTCGGGGTGATCGAACAAAATCGCGCCGACCGGAGAGAAGCGGCGCAGATCGTATTTGTACGGATAGTAATTACCGTGCCAGGCGGCGACGTCGAGCGGTGACTGCGCCACCTCGCTCTTGAACAATTCGCCGCCCCATTTCACCAGCAGCGTGTGCGGCGCCTCGACGTCCTCGTAAGCGGCGACCGGCGTCAGGAAATCGCGCGGATTGGCGAGACAATTGGCGCCGATCGGGCCGCGGTCTGGCAAGATGAACCCACCGCCGTAGTTTTCGCAGACATAGGCGCGCGCCGCCCCGTCGATCAGTTCGACGCGGAAGATCACGCCGCGCGGGATCACGCAGATCTCCCCGGGCTCAATGTCGATGACGCCGAACTCGGTGCGGAAGCGCAGCTTCCCCTGCTGGGCGACGACAAGGAATTCACCGTCAGCGTTGAAAAAGTGCTCGCGGCGCATCGAGGCGGTCACCAGCGCGAGATGGCTCGCCATGCCGGCGAGGCTTTCGGCGTCCCCGGCGGTGGTCATGGTGGAGAGGCCGGCGACGAAGGTGAGCTTGGCTTCGGGGATTGGTGTCGGTGACCAGCGCAATTGCCCGATCGGCAAGTCGCTGTCCTCGCGCGCGGGCGCGGTGCGCAAGTGGCCCATGTCGACGCGCTCGAAACGCCCGGTATGCCGCACCGTCGGGCGAATGCGATAAAGCCAGGAGCGCTGGTTGGAGGCTTGAGGCGCGGTAAATGGCGAGCCGGATAGTTGCTCGGCGTAAAGCCCGTAATTGACTTTTTGCGGCGAATTTCGCCCGACCGGAAGGGCACCAGGAAGAGCTTCGGTTTCGAAGCTGTTGCCGAAGCCGGACATATAGCTGAGCTTCTGCCCGGAAATCGGCGTTCCAGAGGGGCCGCGCGAAGTTTCGTCGGCTGAATTGGTCATGGGTTACTCGCAAAACACGGTCGGGGCACTCCATCAAGCCCAGCAACCACTCGGACCATCACCATTGCCCTGGAATTCATGGCGGCAGGCAGGTCTTCGTGCCGTCAGGCAGATCGATATCGACGAGCGACAGCGCGATGGCGCCGGAATGGTAGTGCGCGATGATCGTACCGATTTCGACGACGCCGCGGTCGCCGAACAGGTTTCTCGCCTCGGCGAGTGTCGCATCGCTCACCGCGTGCTGTCGAAGCACTTCGCTGGCGAAAGCATAGGCCGCGGCCTCGTCGGGCTTGTCGAATGTCGGCTCCCGCCGGTTCTTGATGCATTCGACGATTTCCGGGTCAACCCCGCCCTTCAGGGCAAGGCCCGCATGATTGAACCACACATAGTGGCAGTTGTAGTGGCGCGCCGTGAGCAGGATGACGAGCTCGGAGATGCGCGCATCGAGCACCGTGCCCCAGCGTAGAAACTCCCCGAGCATTTGCGCGCGGCTGGCGAGTTCCGGACTGTGCAGCCAGACCAGCACAGGCCCGCGCACCTGGCCGCGCGGGCCGGCGACGACCGCCGAGGCAACCTTTTGTTGCTCCTCGGTCAAGCGGTTCAGGTCGGGCAGTGGCAGTCGACGGCTCGGCATTGTGGCTCCCCAGCTAGAGTCAGTTGCTCAACCGCCGCACGCCTTCAAGGCGTGGCGCCGCCAAGAAAATCCTCGAGCGAAAAGAATTTCTCCGATTTCACCGGCTCGCGCACCGGCGTGTCGCGAAACGGGGTGGCCTCGTGCAGCCACTTCTTCGGCGGCGGAAAATCCCAGGTGAACCGATTGCCGCGATGCCACCGCTGCGGCTCGTCGTCGAGGTCGATGATCTGGATCGGCGGCGGCAGGATTTCGACGCGATGTCCATCGGGATCGCGGAAATAGACATAAAACGAATGCCCCTGCCCGTGCCGGCCCGGTCCGCGCTCGAGGTTGCTGGCAAAGCCGACGGCGCCCGCAACATCCAACGCGACAAACAATTTGTGCACGTCAGAGACGATATAGCCGAAGTGGTGCATCTGCGGGCCAGGTCGGCTCAGCAGCACGAGATCGTGCGGGTTATTTTTGCGGAACATGAAGAGCCCGAGCGGGTCGACGTCCTCAGGCCGGTCGACGAAAAAATCCGATATCCTGAATCCGATCTCGGTATAGAAGCTGCCGGCCGCGGGGACGTCGGGAACCAGACACTGGACATGATCATAGCGCAACGCCCCCGCGCCGTGGTGCAGCTGCGGCTGATCGTGCAGCCGCGGCTCGGTCGGCATCGTCGCGCAAAGCTCGATCGGCATGCCGGCAAGGTCGCGCAGCCGCAGGGTGCGGCCCTGGAAAGGCCGTTCGCTCCAGTCGCTCCCGATGCCGGCCCGGTCAAAATGCTGTTTGGCGCGGTCGAGATCGTCGTCGGCAAACACACGGAAGCCCATGACCTCGCAGGCGGGGCGGCCGGACGACTGCCGAAGGATCAGGCTGTGGTGGCATCTCTCTTCCACCCCGCGCAGATAGATCTCGTCGCCGCTCTCGTGCGTCACCAGGAGGCCGATCACCTCGGTATAAAAGCGGCGGCTCGCGGCGAGATCACATGATGTGAGTACGATGTGGCTGGCGCGCGTGATGTTGAACGCCGGTGATAGATTCGTCTTCGGCACCGCCATAATCGATTTCCGTTTTCACGCGGCGAGACGCCGCTCGCCGTCTTTGGCAGTTTTTATGCGGGCCAGTTTATCGCAAGTCCGCGAAATCGACACACAAATTCAAAGCACCATGGCTCGTACTTTGACAATACGCTAGTTATGGCCGACGGGTGCGCTTTCGGCACTCCCACCCTGTGAGACATCAACCAAGGCCAACCGATGACATCCCCCGCCAGCACCCTCGTCCAGGGCGGCATCGTCCTCACCATGGACCCGCAGCTTAAGGATCTGCCGCGCGGCGATGTATTGATCGAGGGCGGCCGTATCGGCGCCGTCGCGCCTCAACTCGATGCTCCATCCGGCGCTGAAATAATCGATGCAGAAGGCATGATCGTCATGCCGGGCCTGGTGAATGCGCATCAGCACACCTGGCAGACTGGAATTCGCGGCATCGCCGGCGACTGGACGCTGTTCGACTACGGGCGGCAGATGCATGCCGGGCTTGCCACCCGCTTTACGCCGGACGACATCTACATTGCCAATCTGATCGGCGCGCTGAACCAGCTCAACGGCGGCGTCACCACCCTTTTTGACTGGTGCCACAATAATCCCACAGCCGAGCACAGCGACCGCGCAATCGACGCGCTTGCTGAATCCGGCATCCGCGCTTTGTTTGGGCACGGAACGCCGAAGCCGCAACTCGGCAAAGGCGGCGTACCGACCGACGACTATTTCCACCCGGAAGATGAAGTGAGACGGCTGCGCAACGGCCGTCTCGCGGCCGACGATGCGTTGATCACCTTGGCCTTGTGCATCCGCGGTCCCGACCTCGCCTCCTATGAGGCCACCGCGCACGACCTGCGGCTCGCCCGCAAATACGGTCTGATCGCCAGTTGTCACATCGGCGGGCGCATGCCGTTCAACCGCAAAACGCCCGACGGCCTTTTCCGTCTTCAGGGCGACGGCCTGCTGGGACCGCATCTAAACCTCGTGCACGCCAACAAGCTGAGCGACGACGAGTTGCGCATTGCCGCCGACGCCGGCGTATCATTTACCTCGACGCCGGAGGTAGAGATGCAGATGGGTCACGGCCTGCCGGTGACCGGCCGCATCCTCGCACTTGGCGCCCGTCCTTCCATCGGCATCGATGTCGAATCCACCATTGGCGGCGAGATGCTGTGGGCGACCCGCTTTGCATTGCAGCTGCAACGCGGCGTCGACAACATCGCCATCAACAAGGCCGGCCGCGAAATCGAAGCGGTTTCGATCCCGGCGCGGCGCGCGCTCGAATGGGCGACCATCGACGGCGCGCGCGCCCTCGGCATGGAACGCAAAATCGGATCGCTGACGCCCGGCAAAGACGCTGACGTGATCCTGATCCGCACCGGCGACCTCAATCTTTTCCCGGTGCACCACCCGGTCGAAGCCGTGCTGTTCCACTCAAGCAGCGCGAATATCGATACCGTTCTCGTTGCCGGCAAAGTGGTCAAACGCGCCGGGCGCCTGCTTTACCCTGATCTCGACAGGAAAAAGGCCATTCTGGCGCAATCTGGAGAGCGCTTGCTGGGCGGTGGTGGCAGCATGCCATCGGCACACAAAAAATCGGCGTGACCGCGGGGCGATCACGCCGATTTTTGTTGCTCCGGTCGGCCGGCTATTTAGCCGCCGCATCCGCCTTCTTGCCGAAACTCTGATCGATGATTTTGCCGAGATCGAGCTTGGTCTTCAGCAGGCCGGTTTTCTCCATGTAGGCCATCGTCGACGCCAAATCTTCCGTGTCCGCGGGCGTAAACGCGGCGCCGGCAAAGCGGTCGATATCGTCGAATAGCATCAGACGGATATCATCCTGCGAGAGCTTGGCGCCGCGGCGCTTGATCTCGTCGTAGTAGATCTGGACCGTCTCCTCGTGATGCGTGGCGATATATTTGTCCGCTTTGGCGTAACCGTTCATGAACTTCTGAACGATGTCCGGATGGTCCTTGAGATAGCTTTGTGAGGTCGCAACGAGAAACGGATAGGTGATCCCAGCCATATCCTCGAGTTGTTTCGAGGTCAGCAGCACTTTGCCCTTGCCGGCCTGCACGATGCGCTGGATCGACGGCTCCCAGCCCAGCACGGCGTCGATATTGTCCGACGTCGTCATCGCGGTCGGCATGTCGACGACGCGCAGGTTGGTGACGTTGAAATCGGACAGCTTCATGTTCTGTTTCTCGAGCAGCATGAGCAGCACGGTATACATGCCGGTGCCGACCTGGGTCGCCAGATGCTTACCCTTGAGATCGGCAAGAGCCTTCATCCCCGCATTTTTGCTCGCCACCAGCAGCTTCCCGGTGTAGCCGCGCGAGCTGACGCCGGTGGAAACCAGCGGCACGCCCTTGGCGACCGCCTGGAAATAGGCCGCATTGGCAGCCTCGGCGAATTGCAGCGATCCGTTGGAAACCGCGTCGATGGCGATGCTGCCGCGGGGCAGCGCGCGCACGTCGACGTCAAGACCTTCCTCTTTGAAGAAGCCTTTGGCTTTTGCGACCAGGCTCGGAACCTGGTTGACGCCGCCCGCCATGCCGACCGCAACCTTGATATCCTCCGCAGCACTTGGAGAAGCGCCGTCCCATGCCGTGAGAATGGCCAGCATGGCCAATCCGATGAGGTGTTTTGTCATTATTGGTCCTCCCTAATGGGCCGACAGAATAGACCGACATCGGCACAAAAACGAAGGGGCAAATGGGGCGACGCGGGCAGCCGGTGGGAGCACCGGTTTGAAGAACCGGAAACGTCGGCCGCCGACTAAGAGTTTGCTTTGCGAGTGAAGCGAAGCCGGTTATCGTCGCTTAACGGAGGAGCAAACAACAATGATCAAACAATTGTTGCGGATTTCCGTCACGGCCGGCTTCGCTACGTTTTTCGCATTTCCAGCCAGCGCCGCCGACAAGATCATCATTGGCATGAGCGCCGGCATCAACACGGTGCCAAGCCTGGTCGCGGAGCATGAGGGTTACTTCAAAGAGCAGGGCCTCGACGTGGAGCTGCGGCCGCTCGCGCGCGGTGGCGACGCCATCAAGGCCATGACGGCGGGCTCGATACAATTTTCCGAATCCGCACATGTGCCGTTCTTCGCGGCGGTTTCGCGCGGGGTTCCACTGGTCGCGGTCGGCGTCGTCGCCCGCGGTTTTTACGGCAAGCTGGTTGCCAGCAACGCCAACGCCAATCTCAAGACGCTCGCCGATTTCAAGGGCAAGCACATCGGCACCCAGATGGGTACCGGTATGTTCACCATCGTGCTGATGATCCTCGAACAGCAAGGACTGAAGCAGAGCGACTTCAACTTCACTAATCTACGCGTCGTCGACATGCCGGGGGCTATGGAAACCAACTCGGCCAATCTCGACGGCGTGATCGGATGGGAACCCGGCATGCGGCGCATCGTCAATTCCGGCAAGGGCAAAGTTGTGATCACAGCCAAGCAGTTCGAGGAAATGGCGAGCATCACCTATCCCTTCCTGCTCACCACCTCTCAGCAATACCGCAAGGACCATCCCGACATCGTGCAGAAGGTGGTCAATGCCTATAACAAGGCCGACAACTATATCAGCGGCCATCATGATGAGGCGGTAAAGATCTACGTTGATGAGATCAAACGCCGCGGCGGCAAGCTGACCGAGGATGACGTACGCAATATGCTGTTCGACGTCGACCGTTACGGCGGCGCCGCGTTCAGCCCCGGCGACATGAAGGACCTCCCCACCACGCGCGACTATCTGCTCAAGATCGGCCAGATCAAGTCGAAGCTCGACCTTAACGCCATCATCGATACAAGCTTCGGCACCAAGGCCCAGGCGGCACTCAAGTAGCGCGGCGCAAAACGCGCGAGACGGCGAACGGACCAGGATAGCATGAGCGTGGCCAACCCCACGGAAGAACGGCGCGCCGACACCGGCTCGCCGGAAGAAACGCGGTCCGGTGGCGCGCTGATGGCCGCCTCGGGCAGCCTGCTTTCGACGGTCCTCTCGATTGCCGGCATCATGCTGCTGTGGGAGGTAGCGGTCCGCCTCAGCCACGTGCCGCCGGCGATCCTGCCGCCCTTGAGCAACATCTTTCTCGCGATTTGGAAGATGGCCTACGCCGGCACGCTGTGGGGCGACATCGCCGCGACGCTCGGCCGCCTCGTCAAGAGCGCGATCATCGGCATGATCATCGGCACCCTGCTTGGCGTGCTCATGGGCTATTTCAGGCTGTGGGAGCGCGCCTTGGTTGCGCCGATGAACTTCCTGCTGGCGATACCGGGCACCGCCCTATTTCCGCTGTCGATGATCTGGTTCGGATTGACCGACCTCGCGATCATCTCGATCCTGATCTACGAGGTCGCCCTCACCGTTATGCTCAACACCTGGACCGGTGTAAAAACCGTTGATCTTGCGCTGGTGCGCGCCGGCCGCGCCTTCGGCGTATCCGGATTTGCGCTGTTTTCACGGGTGTTAATCCCTGCGGCGTTGCCCTCCATCATCACCGGCTACCGGCAGGCTTTCTCACGTGCCTGGCGCATCCTGGTGGTGGCGGAAATGCTGGTCTCGGTCGCCGCGGGTCTCGGCTATCGCATCTATTGGGCGCAGGAATACTTCAACACCGATGTCGTGTTCGGCTCGCTATTCGTCGTCGGCATCGTCGGACTACTGATCGAGCGCGTTTTCCTGCGCACTCTCGAGGTGATGACGGTCGAGCGCTGGGGCATGGTGCGGGATTTGAAATAAGGGCCATGGGCGAACTCCGCGTCGATCATCTCGTCAAGAGCTTCCAGCGCAAGGAAGGCTGGAACACGACCCGCACGCTGCGGGTGTTCGAGAACGTCTCCTTCGCGGTCGGCGAAGGTGAGTTTGTCAGCATCATCGGGCCCTCCGGCTGCGGCAAGTCCACCTTGCTCAATCTCAGCGCCGGGCTCGATGACGCGAGCGGCGGCTCCGTTTATGTGGATGGTCACCGTGTGGACGGACCCGGCCTCGATCGCGGCGTCGTGTTTCAGGAATTCGCACTGTTCCCCTGGCTGACCGTCGTCGGCAACATCGAATTCGGGTTGCGCTCAAAGGCCGTACCGGCCGCCGAGCGACACGACATCGCACGACGTTACGTTAAGCTCATGGGCCTATCGGGCTTTGAGAATTTCCACCCTTTCAGGTTGTCGGGCGGCATGCGCCAGCGCGTCGGCATTGCGCGGGCGCTGGCGATCGAACCGTCGGTGCTGCTGATGGACGAGCCGTTCGGCGCACTCGACGCGCAAACACGCGAGAGCATGCAAAAGGCCTTGGGCGACATCTGGCAGACCACCAAAAAGACCGTGCTTTTCGTTACCCACGACATTCGCGAGGCGGTCTATCTGTCCGACCGCGTGCTGGTCATGAGCGGCCGCCCGGCAACCATTTCGCTGGAACTGGAAATCGAGCTTCCGCGCCCACGCAACCGCCACGACGGCAAGTTTCAGGATTATGAGCGGCGGCTCGAACAGGCGATCGGCGCGCCGGCTTCCTGAGTCGTTTATTCGATCGGCACCATCGCGATCACGTCGATCTCGACCAGCATGTTTGGCCAAGCGAGCTGCCCGACGTTGAGGAACGTGTGTGCCGGCAACGGCGCGTCGCCATAGGCCTCGCGCCGGCACTCACCCGCCTCACGCTGGTAGCGCACATCTGTGACATAGGTCACTTGCTTGACAACGTCCGCCATAGTGGCGCCGTTGCGTGCCAGCACCTTCTTGAGCTTGCGATAGGCAAATCGGCATTGACCGGCGAAGTCGCCGAGATAGAGGATTTTCCCGCTCTGCTCATGTTCGGCGCCGATGCCGGCCAGAAAAATCATCTTTGCCGGTCCGGTAACGGTAACGGCTTCCGAGAAGCGGCCCTTGGTCCAGCGGCCGTAGTTGAAATTCTTTTTCTCAAAGGCAGGCCGCTTGGCTCCACGCGAAGCCATTGTTTTACGCTTGCGCGCCATGCTCCTTCCCCTCAGTAGACCCGGTTGATCGGCAATTCGCCGCGGATCAGCACACGTTCGATGTTGTCCCAGGCCGAACGGAACAGATTGGCCCATGATTGCCGGGTGACGCCGGCTATGTGCGGCGTCAAGATCAGCCGGCGCGCGGCGTCGCCATCAAGCGCAAGCAACGGATTATCGGCACCGGGCGGCTCCGTCGAATAAACGTCGACGGCGGCGCCGGCGATGCGGCCCTGGCGCAAGTGCGCGGCCAACGCCGCCTCATCCACCACGCCGCCGCGCGAGGCCTGGACCAGCACCGCCCCCGGTTTCATCAATGCAAGTTCGCGCGCCGCGATCAGACCCTGCGTTTCCGGCAGCAGCGGCACGTGCAGACTGACGACGTCGGCGGTGGCGAGAAGTTCGTCGAGCGGCATAGAGGTAGCGCCGACCGCCGCCGCGGCGTTGGAGTCGCGCAGCACCGGATCGTGGAAGCAAATGCGGCACTCGATCCGATGAAAGGCTTGCGCCACTGCCTGTCCAATGACCCCGAAGCCAACAATGCCGACAAGCAGGCCGTCGAGCCCGGCGAGATTGTCGGCCACCATGCGGGCGCGGAAGGTCGCGTAGTTTCCACTCTTGATCTCCGCGTCGGCCCAGGCAAAGCGCCGCAGCAGCGCCGATGCCGCCGTCACCACGTACTCTGCCACCGCTCCGTTGCTGCCGCCCGCCACGTTGGCGACAGGGATGCCCAGCCGCGTCAGTGCTGCGCGATCAAGGCGGTCGACACCGGCGCCGGTGACCTGCACCAATTTAAGTCGCCCGCCCGCAAACAACGCAGGCGCGAGTTTTGGCCCCACAGCCGGAATAATGAGCGCATCGGCCGCGTGTATGAGGCCGGCAAGCGCCGGGTCGTCCGGCTTGCGGTAACTGACACGCAGCGTCGCCGGCGCCGGCGCATCCACGCGCGTGAAATCAGCTTCCGGGCGCAGGCAAAGAACGTCGGTGCTCATGGATGTGTCGATGAAAGAAAGTCAGAAACTGGAAAAGTTTTCAGTCGTGGCGGCGATGTCGGACACCGGGAAGAAACAGAGAAGAACCAGCGGCCCATCGCCGGTGTTGCGCGTTACGTGCTTTTCCTCAGGCGGCACCAGCACCACGTCGCCGGCTTTTAGCGCGACCTCGCCTGTTTCCGAAAAGGTGCGGCCCTCGCCCTTGAGCACGTAAATACATTCTTCATAGCCATGGTGCGCGTGCGGCCCGCGCAACGCGTCGCCCGGCCGCGGCACGGGGATTTCAACGATCCGAAACGTGAGCTTCGACCCCGTCTCGCCCGATATCATTTCGAGCGAGGCGCGCCCCGGCAGGCCCAATTGCCTGCCTTCCGCCTGCGTGAGCTTGCGCACCATCAGACCGCCTGCCGCAGATGCTTGATCTCGGCGGCACCGCCTTGCACGGCTTCGAGCTGGCGGAAAACATCGGCGGCTTCGCGCGCGATCGCGTCGGCGATATCGGTCAACATGCGGGCGCCCTTTTCGGCGGTGGCATGCTGCGGGCTGCCGAACCATCCGGTCGGTGCGATCGAGCGGATGTCAGTAAGCACCGGCTGATAGCTACGGGTTCGCCGCAACTTGTCCATCTTATGGCCGTGGCCGTGTTCGGAGGAATAGTCGATGCGGTCGAGATGCACGAGCTCCGGCCGATAAGCGAGCACCGCCAGCGCCTCGATCTCGCCGCCGTGGGTGAGCCCGTTGCAGGTTTTCCCATATAGCTCCTCGGCGACGTAGCAGGCTTGCACGGTCAGCACACTCATGCCGTGGTCGCGGTGCAGCAATTCCGCCGCGATGGCGAGCGACGGGATATTGCCTTCGTGCCAGTTCAAGATGAGCAGTCTGCGCGCGCCGTGCTTGGCGGTGGAAACGCAGGTTTCGCTCACCATGCGCATATAGGTCTCGGGCGTGAACGTGATGGTGCCCTCGAACGGCATATGCATCGGCGTGACGCCGAAGGGCGTCGACGGCAGCACCAGGCCGTCGATCCGCTCGGCAACGGCAACCGCAATGACATTGGCGGCGAAGGTGTCGGTGCCGGTGGGCAGATGCGGCCCATGCTGCTCGACACTGCCGGCCGGCAAGATCACCAGCGGATTGCTTTTGAGCTGGGCGGCGATCTCCGGCTGAGTGAGCTCGATGAAATAGCGGCTAGGCAACATGGACCTTTCTCGCTCCGGCACGGGCCCGCGCCTCGTCCAAGATATCGCCAATGCGCACATATTGCCCGCGATTGTCGATCGAGCGAAGCGCGGCGTCGACGACGGCGACCGCGACATTGCCGTTATGCGCGGTCAATTCGTTGGGTTTGCCGGTTCGGCAGCTTTCGGCGAACATTTCGAGTTCGGCGACGAACATGTCGCTTTCGGGGACCTTCAGATCCTCGCGCTTGCCGTAGCCATCCTTGCCGCGCTGAATATAAAGCGCGGAAGTGAGATGCAGTTTGCTGGGAACGTCCCAGCTCGAAAAATCGGTCTCGCTGTGCATCAGCCCCTTGGCGCCGAACACGCGCAGCGAGAATATGCCCGGCGAGGTCCAGCTCGAGCCGACATAGCCGATCTTGCCGTCGGCGAAGCGGAGCAGCGTCATCGACTGGTCGTCGACCTCGGCGCCCACAGGCGAAAGCTTCGACGCAATCGAGCTTGCCTCGGCGATCTCGCCGCCGAGGTAATGAAGAATGTCGAACGAGTGGATCGCGAGCTGTGACAGCGGCCCGCCCGGCGCCTTGGCTTTGTACCAGCGCCAGGTGTTGGGAGTGAGTTCGAGCGCACGTTCATTAGAGAAATTCGCCTCCATGAAAGCCACGCGGCCGAGCTCTCCGGCGTCAATCGCCGCGCGGATTTTACGGACGCTTCCAAGCAGCCGCGCGCTATGGCCGACCGTGACCGTGACACCGTATTTCTTCTCCAGGCCTTCGATCTCGATGCCGTTTTCCAGCGTCTCGGCGATCGGCTTCTCGGTATAGACATGCTTGCCGGCCTTGGCGATCTCGGTTGCGACCGGCAAATGGTGCTCGTTGGGAACGGTGATGAGGACGCCGCGAATATCAGGGTCGGAGAGCAACGTCTTCATGTCCGGCACAGCGGCGACGCCGAACTCCTGCTGGAAAGCCTTGCGTTTTTCCTCCGTCCGGCTGTAGCCCGCGACGATCTTGAATTTGTCCGACTTCGCCGCCGCCCGCGTCAGCACCTTGGCCCAGCGGCCGAGGCCTACGATGCCAAGCTTTGTGGGTCCTGCACTCATACCGACTCCAATTGCGATTGCGCCGTTATCCTATGTCGTTTTTAGCCAACTTGGGCAAGCGATCAATCTCGGCGGAAATTCGGAATCTCTGTGCGAATCCGCAGTCACCGGCACACTTGTTCCAATTTCTGACTTGACCATTCGCAGCAAGAACGTCGGCTATATTGTTTTCGCTGCGGAAAAAGCTTCCTACCCGCCGCTGAAAGCGTTTCGGAAATGGCTATTAGCATCCGTGAAAGCGGGATCGTGAGACGACTGCCGTCCTCGCGCCTCACTTCTCGGCCGAGGGCGGGATCGATGTCCCGACTTGCTGGCTGGCGCCGCAGTGCAGTTCGCGCCCTGCTCTACCCGCTTTCCCTGCTAACAGGGAATTTTACAGGGAATTTTGCAAGAATCGCAGTTTCGGCAGCTCGAGAGACTGCAGATAGTGCCGTCTTTACGGGGCTTCCGAGCGAATTCCCTACTCAACGGAACAGGGAATTATTTTTGCGGATCAGGGAATTTTAGCGCGGGAACAGGGAAATTTTATTGGCCGGAGATCATTGCCGGACAAGATTTTCGGCACGAAACCACTCTTCGGTAATGTCCGCTTCTCTAATCGGCCGTTTGGGGTCAAGCGCTTTTCAGGCGATCCACCGCTTCAGTGTCGATGTCGCTCACGGGCTCGTGCTTCTCTTCGGAATCGGCACCAAGGCCCTTCCATTATGGGATTCGAGGACGAGGCGGAACAATCTGTTACGCGGCCTTACCGTCAGATTGACAATAGGTCCAAGCGGACATGCGAACTCGCCTCATCCATCGTCCCGCGAGGGACATCATTCCACCGCTCGGTGGAGCTCGGGTTTTCTCCTATCGCATGTGGTCCTGATCAGCTCTCATGCCACTGCGGCCTCCCGGGTCCAGCGGAACTCGGTGCCGTCAACCCAGATGCGGTGCATGATCACGGCCAGGCGGCGCGCCAGCGCCACGATCGCCTTCTTCATTCCGCGACGCCTGGCGATCTTCATCGCCCAGGCCTTAAGCCATGACCATTTTGTCGAACGCACCAGCATGATCTGGGCCGCTTCGTAGAGCATCACCCGCATCATCTCGTCTCCGCACCGCGATATCGCGCCGGTTCGCTCGCTCTCGCCGGATTGATGGGTAGACGGCGTCAGCCCAAACACCGCACCGACCGCCTTGGACCTACGAAAGCGCGCCGGCACGTCGACGGTAGCGCGATAGGTCAGCGCTACCACGGGGCCGACGCCGGGGACCGTCATCAGGCGCCGGCACACCTCATCGTCCCGCACGATGGCCAATAAGCGGCGGTGCAGGATCCCGAGCTGTTCGCGAAGCACCCGCCGGACAACGAGCAGCGGTTCGACCAGCGCGGCCAGGTCGGGCAAATTCTCGACCAGTTCCTTGATGCGCGCCTCGAACTTGACCGCCCCCGCCATCCCGACCTTGAGGCCGAAGTTGCGCAGTGTCCCACGCAGATCATTATCGATGGCGATCGCCTTCGACTGCAGCAGCTTGCGATGGGTCAGCAGCATCCGCAGCTTCTGACTGCGTAACGTCTTCACATGCACCGGACGGTAAAGCCCCGCCCGCATCATCTGCGCCATGCCGCGGGCATCGTTGCGGTCCGTCTTGTTGATCTGTGCCTTTAACACCGCCCGCATGTGCCGCGTCTCCACGCAGATCACCGGCAAGCCCGCATCAGCTAGGGCACTGAACAGCCATTGCGACAGTGGCCCGGCTTCCAGTCCGATCCGCTTGAAGTGGTAGGTGGGGTTCGAAAGCACTGGCAGCAGAGCATCCGGCTCGCTCGCCACCTTAACTTCCCGAACGATCCTGCCCGTGTCATCCACAATGCAGACGCTGGTCTCCTTGACCGATACATCCAATCCAGCAAAATGGTCCATGCTGCGCTTCTCCTTCTGATGCTTGAGGCCCGTAACCACGGTGACCTCGTTTCACCATCAGCCTGAAGCGCAGCACCCCAAATCTTCAGCTATCCACAAGCTGCCGGCCGATTACCCCATCTGTTACCCCGGAAGCGGACATCAGCTGGCAGCGTTGCTATGTCCGCTAAGTGCCATGTATGGACGGCGCCCGCGGTGCAAGGGAAAAATCGGGCATTTCAGCGAAGCGTTCGGGTGCAGCCATGTATTCGGCCTGTTTCGCTTGGAGGATTACCTCTGTCGCGATGCAGCCGCTGTGGCTGCTGGCCCTGATGTAATCCGCTGATCGGGTCCCAAACAATAGCTCGCGCTCAAGTATCGCGTGGCACTTAACGAGTTTTCCCGATCGACGGTCTCGACCGTTTCGCATCAATGTCGTCATCACCCCTGCAGTTCTTGAACGCACGTACGCAACCTCATCCTCTTATTGCCGAGTTCTTTGTCAGGCTGCCTTTAGTTGAGGCGCCCGATATGTCCCTCCCTTAGCCAGCAACGCCCAGGCGACCCGCGCCATCTTGTTGGCAAGCGCGACCGCAACAACCTTGAACGGTCGCCGGGCGAGAAGCTGTGTGAGCCAGGGATACTTCGCCGGCTGCTGGCGCGCACGCCGCAAAACGGAACAAGCTCCAACGACCAGGATGCGCCTGAGATATTGGTCGCCCCGTTTTGAAATTGGCCCAAGCTTCTGCTTGTCGCCAGTTGAATTTTCTCGCGGCACGAGCCCGATCCAGGCCGCAAAATCACGCCCCGATCGAAAAACCTTCGGATCAGGGACGGTCGCTGCGATCGCGGTGGCGCCGATAACGCCGATCCCGGGGATGGTCTCAAGCCGTTTGCTCTCTTCGTTCGAGCGATGCTGCCCAACGACCCGTTTCTCAATCGATCCAATCATCGTCTGCACGGCCTGAAGCTGTGCCGCCAGCACGATCAGGCTAGCGTGGGCATCGACCGGCAAGCGCGAATCTCCATTCTGGGCGACGATCGCCAGCAACTCTTTGACCCCTTCGCGCCCCTGTGCAGCTGCTATGCCGAGCTCGGCCAAATGTGCCCGCAAGGCATTGATCAACTGGGTGCGTTGGCGCATCAGCAGATCGCGTGCGCGATGCTGCATCAACCGGCCCTGTTGCTCGGCCGACTTGACCATAACGAACCGCATGGTTGGGCGCCTGACTGCCTCGCAGATCGCCTCGGCGTCGGCGGCGTCGTTCTTGTTGCGCTTGACGTAGACCTTCACATCCTTCGCTGGCATTAGCCGAACATCGTGGCCAAGCTTCGTCAGCTCACGCGCCCAATAATGGGCCGTGGCGCAGGCTTCCATGCCGATAAGGCACGGTGCCAGGGCTTCGAAGAACTTTATCAGCTGGCCACGGCGAAGTTGCTTTCTCACGACGACCTTCTCTGTCGCGTCGATGCCGTGAACCTGGAATACGTTCTTGGCGATATCCAATCCGATCGTGGTGATTTGCATGTCGAAAGCTCCCTGATGTGATTTGGTCGCAACGACCACCGTAGGGTAGCTCGTTGCTGGGAGCGGGGCGTCCACCACATCACAAGCGGACTAAGGAACCATCGACCAAATGTCCCTTTCGAGGCGCCGTGCAGCTCTATAAAGGCGCTGGATAGGTCAGGTCACCCTCTGGCCCCAGATCGGCCCCTTCGGTCATTTGTGCCGGCTCGATCCGGCCCGCGGCCATGATGTGAAACACGCTCTCGCCGACCGCGATCAGATAATCGCTGATGATCCGCCGATGGCACTGCCACCATAGCGCTTCCGCGCACATGACCGCGCTCGGCGCTGCGTGACCGAGCTCGCGTAGTCTCGCCAGGCCGTCACGGAAGCTCTGGCTCATCGCGTAGTCCGCATAGTTATGAAAACTTTGATTCCGCCAAAATCCGTTCACCTTTGGCGGGATATCGTCTTTAAGGCCGCGCAGACCGCCCAGCTCGGCGATGTGCTCATAACCGATCTGATAACGCGACACATTGACATAAGAGGCCGCCAACTGAATTGAAGGTGCGGGTCAATGTTTCAACTCGATTATGGGCTTATCTTTTTCTACGATCATCACGCCAAGCAATTTTAGCGGCTCTGCACCGACGACTTTGCCGCCATGCCAGCGCTCACGCTCCACGTACTGAGAATCACCAGCCTTCATAACGTGGTCGGGCTTGCCTTCGACCTGAGCCGCCCATTCGCCAGATAAGACCAGATGGAACTCGTCGCCATGATGGAAGTGGAGCGGGACCATCTTGCCGGCAGGCACCTCATAGAGATTGGCGATGACTTGCCGGTTCGGAACGCCGCCTAAATCCATTTTGACGAGTGGCGTCACTTTATTGCCAGTAAATCCTGCCGGTACCTGCTCTTGCGCTGCGAGCCGCGATGTAACTGTGACGATTGCCAACAACGCGATGCCGCAACAAATCCTCACGTTTCGCTGGTTCGACACAGCATCCTCCATCCCGAATGGTGACGCTGGGCATTCTCCGCCCTCGGCGATTGTGTGATAATCCGCTATTATTCGAACGGCCTGTTCGCCTGGGAAGAACAATGCGCGGCGTCGAGTTCGCAGAATTGGCTGCTTTTGCTGCGATTGCCGAGCACCGCAGCTTCGCGAAAGCCGCGGCTCGTCTTGGACTTGGCCGCTCAACACTCAGTCAAACGCTTCGAGCGTTGGAGGAGCGTCTCGGTGTTCGGCTGGTGAACCGGACAACGCGAAGCGTCTCCCTAACCGAGGCGGGTGTTCGGCTATTGGGGCGCGTTCGCCCCGCACTCGGAGAGCTGATTTCCGCCGTCGAAGAAGTTCGCGATGATCGCGATCATCCGGCAGGGCTGTTGCGTCTGGTGATTCAGCCTCCAGTCGCCAGCTATCTGATCGGACCGATTTTCGCGCGCTTCATGTCGGAATATCCCGGCGTACGGGTGGATGTGTCAGTCGTTAAGATGCCGGCGGACATCATCAAGGACGGATTTGACGCCGGTATCCGTTTCGGAGAGCAGATTGAACGCGACATGATCGCGATGCGCGTCATGGGCGAAGCGCGTTTTCTGGTGGTGGCTTCTCCAGAATATCTAGCGCGCCATCCTGCGCCCAAGGTGCCGCGCGACTTGGATCACCACGACTGCATTCGCAATCGGCTTCCAAACGGGACCATCTTTGGGTGGCAGTTCGAAAAGAACGGCAAGGCCGTGCAAGCGAGCGTTGGCGGACGTCTCATCGTGGACGACATCGATCTTTCCATTCGCGCGGTGCTGGATGGACTTGGCTTGGCGTATTTACTGTACGACTATGTGAGCAAGCCGATTGCGGAAGGGCGCCTCATTCCATTGATGGAAGATTGGTCGCCACGGATGTCGGGGTTCTTTTTGTATTATTCCAGCCGCAGGCAATTGAGCCGGCCGCTGCAAGCTTTCATCACGTTCATGATGGATGAGGCTAAGCGACGCGGCCTATCCCGATCGATACCGCGATCCAGAATCTATCCGAATTATCGGTTGGTGGGTGCGCGAAGCCGACAAAAATGATTTTCACTGTCTTTCTGGCCCGGAACTGGCTCAATTCGGCAGAGCGTTTGAGGCCCGCGATTGTCTCTATCCGACATCCGCTGCAGGTTTATGCTCGCCTGGGGCATTTTGCACTATGCGCTCTTCTAGGCCATCTCCTTGGCCTGCACACGGACGCAGGCGAGAAAGTTCTGAACAATGGGACTGACCGTTCGCTTCTTGAGCGTGACAATGCCGACTGGCCACGGGCGCGCCGCCAGACGCACCGGCAGAACCTTGAGCAAAACTTGGTTCCGGTTGAATTTCAATACGGAGCCGGCAAGCGCGCCGACGAAGTGCCCGCCGGCAAGCAGACGCAATTGTTGGTGGATCGAATAGGTGCGTACGCCGTGCCTGGGTGTCGGCAACCCCTCGGCGTGAAATGCCTCGGCCAAGCGCCAGTTGAACATACTGGGCGACCAAACCCATTGCTCCTCAACTAAATCGGCCAAATCAATCTTTTTGCGCCGCGCCCAAACGCTTCGCGAACTCGCAACGATGTAGTTGCGATCTTCATAAAGCTGTTCTTTCTGAACGTCGTCGCCTTCCAAAAAATCGGGCACATGACCGACTAAGAAATCCACGGTGTGGTCGCGCAGTGGAGCAAAGGCCGGAGCCATATTGTCGGCCGCGACGATTGTGATTGTCGTCTTCTGATATTGATGTGAAAAACGATCGATGACGGAGGCCATCAGTCCGGCGGAAATCGCTTCCGGGCATCCTACCCGCACCTCCCCGCTTTCCGGATCCGTCAGCGCTTCAATTTCTTTAATGCCTTCTCGCAATTCGTCGAACGCAGCAAAACCGCTCCTCAACAAGGCGCGTCCATAAGCCGTGCACTCGACCCCTTTTGAACTGCGATCGAGCAGCCGAACACCCACGGCGTGCTCTAAATCCGCAACGGCTTTGGAAATCGAGGGCTGCGAGATCGCCAAATGTTCGGCGGCGCGGCTCATGCTGCCGAGCTCTGCGACTGTGAGCAGAACATGCAGGTCGTGCAGCTTCAGACGCCGGCCGATCCGATCGTTCCATTTCATCGCGGGCCTCCCCGACCATAACCATACGGTTATACATTCATCAACCAATAGAATTATTTAGTTATCGGAAGGTCAACTAGGGTTCGGCGACTAGCTCATTGCGAAACGGTGCATCCATGAAACGCTGTCTGCAATACACAATGGCCGTCGCCCTTGGTGCGCTGCTTTTCGTCGGGCCAGCGCGGGCCGATGAAACCTATCCAAACGGGCCGATCAGGATCATCTGTCCAATTGGAGCGGGCAACGGTCCCGACCTCGCCTTGCGCGTGGTTGCCGAGCAGCTAGGCAAGCGATGGCACCAGCAGGTCCTGGTTATCAATCAACCGGGCGCCGGAAGCCTAATCGCGGCCCGAAATGCGGCAGTCGAGCGCCCCGACGGGTCCACGTTTTTCATGGCGGTGGCCTCGACCTTCGTCGCCTTGCCGGTCATGCATTCGAATTTGCCGTTGGACGTGAACGACTTCGTGCCCGTCGGCTTCATCGGCGAAGTGCCGATGGTGCTGGCGGTTTCACCGTCGCTTCCGGTGCACTCGGTCGACGAGTTCATCAGGTTTGCGCGCGAGCATCCGGGGCGCGTCGCTGTCGCCACGACGTTGCCCGGGGACATCACCGATCTGAATTCGAATCATTCCGGCAAATTTCCGGGACCGATTTTGCCGTCGTGCATTATCCGAAGATGGCGCTGGCCATGAGC
>CAWDUB010000003.1:0-567558 GCA_963805375.1 uncultured Alphaproteobacteria bacterium
GCGGGGGCCATGGAAGCCCTTATTCCATTTCGCCGAGGCGGCAGTAGGGGCGAACGCGGTCGCGCCGAGGATTGCGACGGCGCCGAGAGCGAGAACGAGCTTGCGGATCATAGGTAGTCTCCTGTTTTTCGGGATGTGGTTGTCACATCCTCGTGGCAATGGGTCGGCGCACCCACGACGGCGGTTCACGGGATGGGGCGGAAATTATGTTTTGCGGCGCCCGCCGGAATAGCGGCCGAGGCGCCGTCCCTAGGCGGGAATCCGCTGAAATCCGGCCGGTTTACCGGTCGGCTTGCCTCGGGGCGCCCGAAACAGGCAATGTGGCGCCGCTCGCCTCCAGGCCGGGCGGGACCAAGCAAATTTTCCTCGATTTGTTTGAACCTGGCGTTTGCCCTCAACGACTTACCCATGAGCCGATTGCCCGCCGATGCAGACGACTTCGGATGAGGTTCTGATCGGACGGATCGCCGCAGGCGACCGGCTCGCCATGCAGGTGCTGTTCGCGCGGCACCATGTACGGGTCTACCGGTTCGTGTTGCGTCTGGTGCGCAACGAGGCGACGGCCGAGGACTTGATCAGCGACGTGTTTCTCGACGTCTGGCGGCAAGCCGGGAAGTTCGAGGGTCGTTCGGCGGTCTCCACCTGGATGTTGAGTATCGCGCGGTTCAAGGCCCTGTCGGTACTACGGCGCCGGCCGGAAGAGGAACTGGACGAGAAGACGGCAGAGCACATCGAGGATGAATCGGATAATCCCGAGGTTGCTCTGGCGAAAAAGGACAAGGCCGCGGTGTTGCGGCAATGCCTGAGCAAGCTTTCGAGCGAACACCGTGAGGTCGTCGATCTGGTCTACTATCACGAGAAGTCCGTGGAAGAAGTAGCGGAGATCGTCGGCATTCCGGAAGCGACCGTGAAGACGCGCATGTTCTACGCGCGCAAGAAATTGTCGGAGCTCCTGAAGGAGCAAGGCGTGGATCGAGGTTGGCCATGAATGCGAAAGAACAGACGCAAGAACGCGACGACATCGAAGCGCTGCTGCCCTGGCTGGCGGCTGGAACGCTAAACCGGCGCGACTCCCAGCGCGTCGAAGCCGCGCTCGCCGGCGATCCCGAGCTCGCCCGCCGCTATGAGCTGGTGCGCGAAGAGCTCGGCCAAACCATTCATCTCAACGAGACGCTGGGCGCGCCCTCGGCGCGCGCCATGGAAGCGCTGTTCGCCAAGATCGACGCCGAGCCCGCGCGCCGGCCAGCCACCCGCCTTAATCTCGGCGTGCGCGTCGCCGAATTTCTCGCCAGCCTTTCGCCGCGCACGCTGGCGCTGTCGGCGAGCGTCGCCGTGGTTGCCATTCTGCTGCAGGCCGGGCTGATCGCCGGCATCGTGCTGAACGAGCACAATACGGCCGGCTACGAGACGGCATCCGCTCCGAGCACGGCGCCGGGCGTCGGCGCCTTCACCCTCATTCGCTTCGCGCCGCAGGCCACCGTCGACGACATAAACAGGTTCCTCGAAAGCAACAAACTGGCAATTGTGGCGGGGCCCGCCAGCGGCGGCTTGTATAAAGTGCGGGTTTCCATGACCGGATTGCCGAAGGGCGACTTGGCTCGTATCGTCAAGCAGCTGCAGCAGGACAAGGTCGTCGGCTTCGTCGCCACGACCGATTAAGTGAGCCTGAAGTCGAGCAAGGTTCGAGGTCCCGCCATGATCAAGCGGCATCATATTGGGCTTGCGCTCGCGGCCGCCGTGCTTTTGACGGCGGCGTGGGCAGCCGACGCCTTTGCGCAAGGCATCTCCTCGCTCAGCCGCAGCCCGTCGATGAATGTCGGCGTCGGCCGATCGCCCGGCCCGGCGCCCGGTGGCGGCGGCGGTCTTGCCGGCCGCGGCGGCGGCTTTCGCGGCGGCATCAACGGCGGCTGGAACGACACGCCGGGGCTCATCGACAGCGACACGCACAAGTCCGGCGCGACCGACGACGATAGCGGCGACGGCGGAAAGACGAAGCACACCTCGCGGCGCACGAATCGCCGCGCGACGCCGCGCACAACGATCGCGGACACCGGCGAGACGGTGCCCGATCAAGTGATGACCGAGATTTCCAACGCCACCACGCAGCCGCAGATCGAAGCGCTGCGGCGCCGGCATCGGCTGCAATTGATCGAGTTCGCAGACTTTCGACTTGTCCGGCACCAGGATGATCCTGTGGCGCATCCTCGGCGGACGCCCGGTCGCCACGGTGGCGCGGCAGCTCGCGGCGGAGCGGTTCGTCATCTCCACGCAGGGCAACCACGTTTTCCATACCGAGCAGAGCGACAAAAAGACGGCAAACGAAGGCGCGCTGCCGCAATACGAGCTAGCCAAGCTGCGGCTGCCCGAGGCGCACGCGCTGGCCAAAGGCGACGGCGTGCTGGTCGCGGTGATCGATTCCGGCGTCGACGTCGATCACCCCGAAATCGCCGGCGCCATCGCCGGCACTTTCGACGCCTTGCCGCCGCCGATGGCGCCGCACAAGCACGGCACGGCCATCGCCGGGCTGATCGCGGCGCACGGAAAGCTGATGGGCGCGGCGCCGCGCGCGCGCATCCTTGCCGTGCGCACCTTCAATCCGGCCGGCAAGACCGCGCAAGGCACGACCTTCAATATCCTCAAAGGTCTCGACTGGGCGGCGGCGAACCACGCGCGCATCATCAATATGAGTTTTGCCGGCCCGGCCGACCCCGCGATCCACCGCGCGGTGGCGGCCGCGCACAAACGCGGCATCGTCTTGATCGCCGCCGTCGGCAATGCCGGGCCGAAGTCGCCGCCGCTTTATCCCGCCGCCGAGCCGGACGTCATCGCGGTGACCGCGACCGACGCCCACAACAAGCTGCTGGCGCAAGCCGTTCACGGCGACCATGTCGCGGTTGCTGCGCCGGGCGCGGACATTTTGGTCGCCATCCCCGACGGCGGCTACGAGGTATCCTCCGGCACGTCTTATTCCGCCGCCGAGGTGAGCGGCATCGTCGCGCTGATGCTCGAGCGCAAGCCCGATCTCACGCCGGACCGGGTGCGCGACATTCTGCTCACGACCGCGAAAGATCTCGGGCCGAAAGGCCGCGACCGGCTGTACGGCGCCGGCCTCGCCGACGCTTACGATTCGCTGTTGGCCGAAGCGCTGCCGACGGCCGCAGCCTTGCCGCTGCCGGCGAGCCGTCCCCGCGCGCGCTGAGCATTATAATTCCCGCAATTACTTTTGCGTCGCTCCGCCAAATTTAGTACCAACCGCCGCGCGCTGTGCGTGGCGCAAGACGCTCCGTCCGCGCGAATGTTTGTCCTTCCGTACGGCTCGATCGGAGAAGAAATGACTGTCAGTGACCAGCCGCAGTTCATGCCGCTGCGGGTGACGCGTAACGAGAAGGTTGCCGACGGCATCCACCTGTTTGAATTCCGCGACGGCGGCGGCAAGGAACTGCCGGTCTTCACCGCCGGCGCGCATATCGCTATCCGCACGCCGAACGGATTGCTGCGCAAATATTCGCTGTGCAACGATCCGGGCGAACGCGACCGCTATCTTGTGGCGATCAAGCGCGAGGTGAGCGGGCGCGGCGGCTCGATCAATCTGATCGACGCGGTCAAAGCCGGCGACGATTTGATGGTGGCGCCGCCGGTCAACGATTTCGGCCTGCCGCAACGCGCAACGGACTTTCTGTTCATTGCCGGCGGCATCGGCGTCACCCCGATGATGGCGATGGTGCGCGAGCTGCAGGCGCAGAAGAAGCGTTTCCGGCTTTTCTACCTTTCACGCTCGCCGGAGACGACGGCGTTCCGCGACGAATTGGCCGCGCCGGAGTTCGCCGGCAGCGTCGTCATCCACTACGATGAGGGCGATCCGGCCCGCTCGCTCGATCTCAAGCCGATCCTCGCCGAGCGCAAGAACCGCGAGCATTTGTACTGCTGCGGACCGCGTCCGCTGATGGAAGCGGTGCGCGCCATGACCGACCATTGGTCGCCGACCGCCGTCCACTTCGAGGCCTTCAGCGAGGCGGAGACGCACAAGGCAACCGACACGCCGTTCAAGGTGAAGCTCGCGCGCTCGGGCGAAGTGCTCGAAGTGCCGGTGACCAAGACCATCCTCGAAGTGTTGCGCGACCACGGCCTTGAGGTGCCGAGTTCATGCGAGACCGGCACCTGCGGCACCTGCCGCACCAAGATGCTTGCCGGTGAGGCCGATCACCGCGACCTGGTGCTGGCCGAACACGAGCGCAAGGACACCATCATGATCTGCGTATCGCGCGCGCGCACGGACGAGATCACCATCGATCGCTAGAAAACCCTTTTTATCGGACTATTGCGCCGCCACCGCCCGGCGCACGGCCTGGCCGAGCCGCGGCAATCCGAGCAACAGGATTTCCGTTTCCGCCGCCGCGGTGAAGACCGGATCGTCGCCTTCGTCGCACATGACGGTGGTGAGGCGCCGATACGGTTCGCCCGCCACCTGCCCTTCGCCATTGAGCACGACATACACGCTGCGGCCGTGGGCGCGGTATTTCGCCTGCGTGTCGAGCTTGAGGAACAGCACCTCGCTGCGCCGCTCGGTGAACGTGCCCATCAGCTTGTCGTAGACGCCGGGCGCACCCTCGACCGGCACCCAGTCGAAGTTCTGCGGATTCATCATGATCGGATCGTTGTAGCGCGGCTCGGGATATTTCATCGGCCGTTTGTTCACGTTCTCCCAGACCGCCTGATAGCCGTCAACGTTGCGCTTGCCTTCGACGTCGTCGTTGCGCCGGTAGACGCCTTTCTCGAAGCGGCCGAAATTCTTCAGCTCCGCGGTGCTCGCCTCCATCTGCTCCTGGGTCATGTAGCCCGAGCCGCTGGCGCCGCCGAACTGCAGCACCAGCGTAAGGGAAACGACGGCCGAGGTCTGCGGCCCGTAGCGCGTGCCTTCCGGAAAATAGCCGATGGTGCCGGGCTTCATCTTGCCGTTGCGGTCGAAATCGAATTCGCCCTCGACCTGGTAGCGGATCTGATCGAAGTTGTGCATGTGGCGCGGCGAGAAGAAATCGTCGGTCGTGCGCACGAGCTCCAAGGCGAAATTGCCGGGCGTGCCCGGCTCGCCGGTCATCAGTTTGCGGTGGATGAACTGGCCCTGGCGGTGCTGGAACTCCCGGACAACTTCTTTGACGGTGTCACCTTGGACGATCTTCATAAGCGTCGCCTCCGTGGCTCGCGGTTTCCCGACGAAAGCTATTGGAGAATAGTTGGATTATCAACGACCGCGGTGTAGCCTTTGCATTAAACCAACAGCCTGGAACCCCTACGGTCCAGACGCTCAGAAAGTTGGGCAGCCAATAATCCGCGCCGCCAAGTTGCGGCGGACAGGGAGGATGTTTCCATGCGTATCACCGCCACATTTGCGTGCGTCACGCTGGCCACTGCAGTTGCGATAACGCCCGCCGCGGCCGCCAAACTGACCGTCACCCAATACGGCCGCATCATCGCGACACTGCCCTGGGCGGTGGCGCTGGAAAAGGGCATGTTCAAGGAAGCCGGCCTCGACATCGACGGCATCACGGCCGGTTCCGGCGGCGGCACCTCGCTGCGCAACCTGCTCGCCAGCGAATTGCCGATCGGCGAGGTTTCAACCTCGGTGGTGCTCGCCGCGGCAAAAACCGGCGTGAACCTCAAGGTCATCTACGCGGCGTCCAACCATATCGGCGAACTGGCCTGGGCGGCGAAACCCAACTCCGGTCTCAAGACCATCCACGATCTGGTCGGCAAGAAAATCGCCTTCACCAACCCGCGCTCGACCACCGAAATGATCGTGCGCTACGCGCTGAAAAAGGAAGGCCTGACCGACAAGGTGGAGGCGCTGCCGCTCGGCGGCCTGGGACCGGCGCTCACCGCGCTGTCGCAGGGCGCCGTCGCCGCGGCGCCGCTCAACGATCCGCGCATGACGCTGCATCCCAAGGATTACCACATCCTGTTCTACGGCTGGCAGTACTATCCGAAATTTTCCTGGTCGGTCGGCGTGACCACCAAGGAATTCGCCGAACAGCATCCGGATATCGTGCGCAAGATCGTGGCCGTCCACCGCAAGGCGGTGGAATACATCTACGCCCATCACAAAGAAGCGGCGGCGGTTTACGCCAAAGTCTGGAATATCAAGGCGGATCAGGCGGAGGCCATCCTGCCGAAATACTACGATTGGCATCATTGGAATGCCGGCGATTTCTCCAAAGAAGGACTCGATGCCGTGGTCGAGGGCCTCGAATCGGTCGGCGAACTCAAAGGCCCCGTCGATTGGTCGAAGCTGATCGACCAGCAATATCTCGACAAGGATCTGCAGCGGTCCCTATGAGCGTGGTTGCTGCCCGCGCGCCCATGGAGAATGCCGCGCCCGCAGCAGCAAACGCCGGCGATGGCGTGCATATCGCGCTGCGCGGCATTTCGCAGACCTACCCGGCGCGCGCCGGCCATCCGCCGGTGCACGCAGTCGGCCCCATCGATTTCGATTTCCGGCGCGGCGAATTCGTCGGTGTCGTCGGACCGTCCGGCTGCGGCAAGACGACATTGTTGGAGATCGTCGCCGGACTGGTGACGCCGACACAAGGCACGGTGGCGTTGAACGGCGCCGCGATCACCGGGACGGTCGCCGAGGGCATCGGCGTCGTGTTCCAGGAAGACGCGTCGTTTCCTTGGCTCAATGTCTGGGACAACGTCGCCTTCGGTGTGCGCCGCGCCGGCCTCGAAGGTCCCGAGATCGCCAGCCGAGTCGACGATGCCCTCGCCTTCATGGGGCTGACGTCGTTTCGCAGCGCTTATCCATCGCAGCTTTCGGGCGGCATGCGGCAAAGGGTGTGCATCGCGCGCACGATGGTGCTGCGGCCACAGATCATCCTGCTCGACGAGCCGTTCGGCGCGCTCGACCAGCAGACGCGGCTGCTGATGGGCGAGGAACTGCTACGGCTGTGGCGCGCGACCGGCGCGACGGTGATGCTGATCACCCATGCGCTCGACGAGGCGGCGCTGCTCTCGGACCGCGTCGCCGTGATGTCGGCGCGACCGGGGCAGTTGATCGACGTCCTCACCACCGGCTGGCCGCGCGAGCGCGATTCGCAACTGGTGGCCGATCCGGAATTCGGCGCGTTCACCGCGCGGCTGTGGTCGATGCTGCGTGAGGAATCGCGAAAGGCGCTGGGCACGACATGAGCCGCGTGCGCATCTGGCAGATCGGGTTGATCGTGGGCGTCTTCGCCGTCCTCGAACTGCTGTGCCGTACCGGCGTCATCGATCGCCTCACCATGATCCCGCCGTCGCAAATGTTCATTGCATTGGCCGAACTGCCGGCGAAAGCCGGCTGGTTCTGGCCGGACGTCCGTTACACCTTGGTCAACATCGGCGCCGCTGTCGCCATCTCGGTCATCGGCGGTTTTCTCATCGGGCTCACCGTTCACGCGCTGCCACGCCTGCGCCGCATGGTCGATCCGATCCTTACGTCCTACTATTCGGTGCCGACGTTCATTCTCTATCCGCTACTGATCGTCTTTTTCGGCATCGGGCCGGCGTCGCTGGTCGTCATGGGGGCGCTGTTCGGCATCGTCGCCATGATCGTGGCGACGATCGCTGCCATCGACCGCATTCCCCGCGTGCTCTTGAAGGTCGCGCGCGTCTCGCACCTGGGGCCGATCAGGACGGCGCTGCTGATGAAGCTGCCGGCGGCGGCGCCGCATTTGATGACGGGCTTACGGCTCGCGGTGGCCTACAGCATCATCGGCATCATTGCCGGTGAATTCATTCTGGCGACCGCCGGCATCGGACGCCGCGTGGCGCTGGCTTACAACGACTTCGACAATCCGACGATGTATGCGTTGCTGGTGTTGATCCTCGGCTTCGCCGCCGGCCTCAACGCCTTGCTCGGCGCGCTGGAGCAAGCGGTGCACCGCCGCTGGTACCGCGCATGACCGCGCGCGCCCGCATCTTCGATTACGCGCTGCTCGTCGCCGGCGTCTTGATCGCCTGGGTGCTGCTGTTCCAGTGGGCCGGACCCGAGGCGTTGTCGCCGCCACTCCCGACCTTCCGCCGCATCGGCGAATTTCTCATCAGCGCGCGCTTCTGGGACCATGTCGAAGCAACCGCACTGGCCTTCGCCTATGCCTGCATGATCGCGCTCGCCGGCGGCCTGGCAGTCGGCTTTGCCCTCGGCGCCAACCGCTTTGCCGGACAGGTCGGCGAGCCGATCCTGACGACACTCTATGCCATCCCGAAGATCACGCTCTATCCCGTCATTTTACTGATCTTCGGGCTCGGCGTGTCGGCCAAGATCGCCTTCGGCGCCATCCACGGATTTTTCCCTGTGGCGCTTTTCACCATCGGCGCCATCAAGAACACCAGTCCCGTGCTGATCAAGACGGCGCAGGTCATGCGGCTGTCACCGTTGCAGACCATCCGCACCGTGCTGTTTCCGGCCGCCATGCCGGAGATCGTCACCGGGCTGCGCATCGGTTTCTCGACCACGCTGTTGGGCACGCTGATCGGCGAACTGTTCGCTTCCGACCGCGGCGTCGGCTTCATCCTCATCCGCGCCATGGAAGCGCATCAGGTCACCGACATCATGGCGCTGACGCTGTTGCTGTTCGCCTTTGCCGCCGGCGCCAACGCGGTGCTGCTGGCGATCGAGCACAGAATGCACCGGCGTTGAACGCATACGTAATCGATGGAAAGCAAGAGGAACTGGACATGACAGCCGCGGTGAAAGTCCCCTATCGCGTCAATCTGCAGGACCTGCCGGAAATGCACGTGACCCCGCCCAGCCAGGACGCGCCGTCGACGCTCTCCGTGAAGATGGCCTACGGCACCGACACCGGCATCATGGTGGCGCAGCGCTACAAGGGCTACCACTCGCGCCCGCACAAGCACGACTCCGAGCAGTGGAACTACGTGCTCGACGGCGAGATCTGGTTCTTCATCGACCAGCATGGTTTCCGCTGCGTCAAAGGCGACATCGTGCGGGTGCCGCGCAACCTGGTGCATTGGACCTGGGTGCGGGCGGAGAAAGGCTGCCTGATGGTGGAGACGCATACGCCGCAATTGACCGGCGATCCCGATCTCGCCAAGCGCGCGTATTCGATGGGCCTTCCCGGCGAGGACGTCGATGCGGAAAAGGGCGTCAACAATCTCTGGGTCGACTATCCGCAAGCCGGCGAGATCGAAAAGCGCGCGCTGGCCGCCGACCCGGATTGAGTTGGCGCGCCGGAAGGGATTCGAACCCCTGACCCCCAGATTCGAAGTCTGGTGCTCTATCCAGCTGAGCTACCGGCGCTTAGCGCTTGAACTATTCTTTTGCGCTGCCGCTGTCCATCGCCGACGCGTCATTCCGGGACGGCCCGCAGGGCCGGGCCCGGAATCCAGACGCATCCGTTGACCTTGTTTCTGGATTCCGGGTTCGCGGGCCATAGCGCATCGAAGACGCGCTAATGGCCCGGCGCCCCGGAATGACGAAGTAGGGTTACGCCTTTACCGCCGCGAGCGCGCTCCAAATCCGCGCCGGGGTCGCCGGCATGTCGAACTGCGTGACGCCGGCGCTGCGCAGCGCATCCATCACCGCGTTCATGCAGGCCGGCAGCGCGCCGGTGGTGCCGGCCTCGCCGACGCCCTTGGCGCCGAGGGGATTATTCTTGGTCGGCGCGGCCTGGGTGGCCAGCGTCCAGTTCGGGATCAGGTCGGCGTGCGGCATGAAGTAGTCCATGAAACTGGCGGTCAGCAGTTGACCGTCGCCGCTGTCGTACAGGCAATGCTCGCCGAACACCTGCCCGGCGCCCTGCACGATGCCGCCGAACACCTGGCCGTTGGCCAGCGTCTGGTTGAGCACGTTGCCGATGTCGTCGATCGCGGTGTAGCGTTTAACCTCGACCGCGCCGGTATCGGGATCGATCTCGACTTCGGCCACGTGCGCGCCGCAGGGGAAGGCGCGCGCCGCCGGATGCGCGGCGATGGTGTCGAGCGGATGCGGCGCGTCGCCGGCATGTTTCTCGATCACCTGCGTCATGGTCATCGCGCGGTCGGTGCCGGCGATGGTGAAAACGCCCGCGGCGAACTCGATGTCCTCGACATGGGCTTCCAGCGCGTCGGCGGCGAGCTTTTTTCCTTTCTCGATGACGACGTCGGCGGCGACGCGAAAGGCGCTGCCCTGCGACATGCCGGAGCGCGAGCCGATCGACGGATTGCCGTGCAGATGCGGACCATCCGGGTCGCCCGAGCGGGAGAAGACGCGTTCTTCCGGCACGCCGAGCCAGCGCGCGATCATTTCGGCGAATACCGTCTCGTGCCCCTGCCCGCTCGAGCCGGCGACATTGTGCAGCACGAGCGAGCCGTCGCGCTGGAACAGCACCGCCACCTCGTCTTCCTTGGCGTGGCCGCCGCCGGACGGTTCGATGAACATGGCGCAGCCGATGCCGCGCAGCTTTTTGCCTTTGCGCGACTGACGGCGGCGCGCGTTGAAGCTCTTCCATTCGGAGGCTTCTTGCGCGCGCACCAGAAGTCCGAGGAAATCGCCACTGTCGAAATTGGCGCCGGCCAAGGTCTTGTACGGAATCTGCGATTTCTTGATCAGGTTCTTGCGCCGCAAGGTCACCGGATCGACTTGCAGCTTTGCGGCGACTTCGTCGACCAGGCGCTCGACGATGTAATTCGCCTCCGGGCGGCCGGCGCCGCGATAGGCGTTGGTCGGCGCGGTGTTGGTGATGACTTGGCGATGACGGCCGTACAGCGCTTCGACGTGATAGACGCCGGCGCCGATGTTCATGCCGTTGATCGAGTTGGTGAGAATGCCGGCCGCCGCCAGATAGGCGCCGGAATCGCACAGCCATTCGGTGCGCAGCGCCAGGAACTTGCCGTCTTTGTCGTAGGCGAGTTCACCGCGCAGCGACACGGCGCGGCCGTGATTGTCGGTGAGGAAATCTTCGGCGCGGGTCGAGGCCCATTTCACTGGTCGCTTTAGTTTTTTGGCGGCGACCATGAGCGCCGGGTATTCCGGAAACGGATTGGTGCGGGCGCCGAAAGCGCCGCCGACGTCGAGCATGTGCACGCGGACTTTGTCCACCGGCACGCCGGCCATCAACGCGAAATCGTCGCGGAAAGCCGGTCCGCCTTGGTTGGGCGAGTAGATATCAACGTTGCCCGTCACCGCGTCATAGGCAATGACGGCGCCGCGGATTTCCATCGGCGTCGGCGCCACGCGCGGGCTGTCCAATGTCAGCGTGACCACGCCGCCGGCGCGCGCGATCACCTCGGCGGTCTTTTTTTCATCGCCGTATTCGAAGTCGAAGCAGAGATTGCCGGGGATGTTGTCGTGGATGGTTGCGGCCCCCGACGCCATCGCCTGCGCCGGGTCGACCAGAACCGGAAGATCCTCGTATTCGATCTCGATGAGATCGGCGGCGTCCCGCGCGGCGCGCGGCGTCTCGGCGATGACCAGCGCCACCTCTTCGCCGACGAAGCGCACGCGCTCGCGCGCCAAAATCGGCCGCTCCGGTACCTTGATCCTCTGCCCGCCGCGGCCCGGCGGCGGATGAATGGGGGGAATGGTGGCAAAGGGCTCGCCCGCCAGGTCCTTGCCGATCAGCACCAGCAGCACGCCGGGACTGCGCGCGGCAGCAGCCGTATCGACCGCAACGATGCGGGCATGGGCGCGATCGGAGCGGCGAAAGCAGGCATGCGCCTGGCCGTCCAGGTTCCAGTCATTGGTGAAGCGGCCCTGGCCTGTCAGCAGCCGCTGATCTTCACGCCGCCCGTGGTATTTCGAGTCCGATTCAGACATTCCTGCTCGCAATGTAGGGTTTGACTTCCTATGAGGCTTCGTTGCCCGCGAAGCCGGTCACCGTAAATGACAGGCTACCCATTGCCCAGTCTTGACTTCGCGCAAGGCCGGTGTCTCGGCGCGGCAACGATCGACCGCATAAGGGCAGCGGGTGTGGAAGTGGCAGCCCGACGGCGGGCTGATCGGGCTCGGCACGTCGCCCTGCAGCACGCGCTTGGTGCGCTTGACGCGCGGATCGGGCACCGGCACCGCCAGCAACAGCAACTCGGTGTAGGGATGCTGCGGGCGCGTGAATAGCGTGTGCTTGTCGGTATATTCGACAATGCGGCCGAGATACATGACCGCGATGCGATGGCTGATGTGCTCGACCACCGCCAGATTGTGCGAGATGAAAAGATAAGCGAGCCCCATGTCGCGCTGCAAATCCATCATCAGGTTGAGCACCTGCGCCTGGATCGAGACATCGAGCGCGGAGACCGGCTCGTCGCCGACGATCAATTTAGGTTGAAGGGCCAGCGCGCGGGCGATGCCGATGCGCTGGCGCTGGCCGCCGGAGAACTGATGCGGAAAAGCGTCCATCTGCGCCTTGCGCAAGCCGACGCGCTCGAACAGCTCGGCGACTTTCTTCCTCACCTCGGCGCCGCGCGCGGTGCCATGCACGCGCATCGGCTCGGCCACGATGTCGCCCGCCGACATGCGCGGATCGAGCGAGGAAAACGGGTCCTGGAAAATGATCTGCATCTGCCGGCGGTAGGGCCGCAGCTCGGTCTTGCTCAATTGCGTGATGTCGCGGCCGTCGATGCAGATGGAGCCGGCGGTCGGCTCGATCAGCCGCAATATGGTGCGGCCGACGGTGGATTTGCCGCAACCGGATTCGCCGACCAGACCAAGCGTCTCGCCGGCGAAAATCGAAAAGCTGACGCCGTCCACCGCGAACACGGTGCCGGCTGCGCGCTGCAACAGCCCCTTGCGCAGGGGAAAGTGCTTCTTAAGGCCGCGCACCTCGAGCACCGCCGCCCTGCCCCCGCCGGTGGTACGAGACTCAGGCATTGCCGTTCCCGTAAAGCTCGGCCGAGCGCCAGCACGCGGCCCAGTGCCGCGGCCGCTTTTCCTCGTAGGCGGGATAGCTGCTTCGGCAACGCTCTTCGGCATGGGCGCAACGCGGCGCGAACACGCAGCCCTCCGGCAGATTGCTCAAGGCCGGCACCATGCCGGGGATTTCCTGCAGGCGGGCGCCGGGGTCCTCGGCCTGCCCGCTCATGAGCGCGAGGCGCGGGATCGACGCCATCAACCCGTGTGTATAGGGATGCTGCGGCCGCGCGAACAATTCCTCGACCGGCGCCTCCTCAACCTTGCGCCCGGCATACATCACGATGACGCGCTGCGCGGTCTCCGCCACCACGCCGAGGTCGTGCGTGATCAGAATGATGGCGGTGCCGAGCTTGCGCTGCAGATCGAGCATAATGTCGAGAATCTGCGCCTGGATGGTCACGTCGAGCGCGGTGGTGGGCTCGTCGGCGATCAGCACCTTCGGATTGCAGGCCAGCGCCATGGCGATCATGGCGCGCTGGCGCATGCCGCCGGAGAGCTGGTGCGGATATTCGCGTGCCCGCTGCTCGGCCTCAGGGATTCGCGTGAGCCGCAGCATATCCACGGCCTTGTCCCAGGCCTGTTTCCGCGTCACGCGCTCGTGCAGCAGAACCGCCTCGGCGATCTGGCTGCCGATGGTCAACACCGGATTGAGCGAGGTCATGGGCTCCTGGAAAATCATGGCGATGTCCTTGCCGCGCACCGAGCGCATCGCTTCGTCGTCGAGCGCGAGCAGATCGGTACCGGCAAGCTTTACCGAACCTGCAACGACGCGCCCCGGCGGGTTCGGCACCAGCCGCATCAGCGACAGCGCGGTAATGCTCTTGCCGCAGCCGGACTCGCCGACGATCGCCAGCGTCTCGCGCGGTGCCAGCGTGAAGCCGACGCCGTCGACGGCTTTGACCGTGCCGTGGCGCAGATCGAAATAGGTGCGCAAATTCTCGACCGCCAGCAGCGGCTCGGCCGTCGCTTTTTTTGTCTCGCGTTGTGAAGCAGCGGCCGTCATGCGCTAGTCGCGCAGCCGCGGATCGAGGATGTCGCGCAGCGCATCGCCGAAAAGATTGGTGCCGAACACGGCGAGGCTGATGGCGACGCCCGGGAAGATCACCAGCCAGGGCGCCGTGCGCACGTACTCGGCCGCCGATTCCGAGAGCATGCGGCCCCAGGACGGATGCGGCTCCGGCACGCCTAACCCTAAAAACGACAGCGAGGCTTCGGTCAGGATGGCGGCGCCGAGCTGGGCGGTGGCGATGACGATCAGCGGCGCCACCGTGTTCGGCAGCACATGGCGCACCGCGATGCGGAATTCGCTCATGCCGACGGCGCGCGCCGCCTCCACGAAAGGCTGCTCGCGCAGCGCCAGCGTGTTGGAGCGGATGACGCGCGCGGTATAGGGAATGAGCGGGATGGCGATGGCGACGATGGTGTTGTCGAGCGCCGGCCCCAGCGCCGCCGCCATCACCAGCGCCAGCACCAGGAGCGGCACCGATTGCAGCACGTCGATGATGCGCTGGATGACGAGATCGACCCAGCCGCCGAGGTAGCCTGACGTCAAGCCGAGCGCGACGCCGAATACGCTGCCGAGGAGGGTCGAGCCCAGGCCGACCGCGAGCGAGATGCGCGCGCCGTAGATGATGCGGCTGAAGATATCGCGGCCCATCTGGTCGGTGCCGAGCGCGTGCCCCGCGCCGGGGTGCAGCAGCCGCGTCGCCGAATCGGTGGCGGTCGGGCTGTAGGCGGTGATGAAATCGGCAAACACCGCGCAGAACACGAAGACCGCCATGATCGCGGCGCCGGCCAAGCCGAGCGGATGCGCGGCGAGATGATAGCGGATCTTCGACCAGATGCTGTCCGGCGGTTCGACCGCCTCCGCGGGTGTCGGGACGATATCAAGCAGCGCCATGGCCTAGCTCGCGTAACGGATGCGCGGATCGAGCACCGCGTAGAGCAGATCGATGATGAAGTTGATCGACACCGCCACCACGGCGATAAACATCACCAGGTTCTGCACGATCGGGTAGTCGCGCCAGCGGATCGCCTCGACCAGAAAGCGCGCGACGCCGGGAATGTTGAAAACGGTCTCCGTGACGATCAAGCCGCCCATCAGGAAGGCGGCTTCGATGCCGATGACGGTGACCACCGGCAGCATGGCGTTGCGCAGCGCGTGCCGGTAATTGACGGTCCGGTTCGGGGCGCCCTTGGCGCGCGCCGTGCGGATGTAATCCTGCCGCAGCACTTCAAGCATGGACGACCGCGTCAGCCGCATCACCAGCGCCGACGAGCGGAAGCCAACCGCCGCAGCCGGGATGCTGAACAGCCAAAGCGTGTTCCAGAAGCCTTTCGGCGGATCGGTGTAGATCGGGATGGTGCCGAACCAGGCGACAAACGCCATCAGGATCAAAAGACCGAGCCAGAACGCCGGTATCGACAAGCCGCTCAAACTAATGACCCGCAACACGTAGTCGAGCACCGTGTTTTGCTTGACCGCGCTCAGCACGCCGAGAGGCACGCCGAACACGATGGCGAACAGCAAGGCGAGCCCGGCAAGCTTCGCGGTGATCGGGATGCGCGGCAGGATTTCATTGATCGCCGGCTTTTCCGACACATACGAATAGCCGAGATCGCCGTGCGCGAGGCCGGCGATCCAATTTACATATTGCACGGTGATCGGCTTATCGAGGCCGAGTTCCTTCTCCAGCTTGGCCTTCTCGGCAACGTCGATCATGCCGGCCGCGTCAAACACGATGTCGGCGATGTTGCCGGGCACGACGCGGAGCATGGTGAAGACCAGCACGGAGATTCCGAACAGCGTCACAAGCATCAACAGGAAACGCTTGATCAGATAGCTCCCCAAGCCGCCCTCCCATTGTCCGCGTAGTTAGACGCGGTCCGCTCCCCATAGCCGGACGGCGCGATCAACAAGGCCCGCGATGCATACGCACCGCGGGCCTTTCCGTTACGAGTGGACGCTTATTTGTCCAGCCATACGTCTTCGTAGCGATAGCCGTTGTAGGCGCTGTTGGTCATGATCGTCATGTTCTTGACGTAAGGCTTCCAGCAGGTTCCCGACCGCGCGTGCATCAGGATCGGGCGCGCCACGTCTTCCTGTAGTTTCTTGTCGATCTCCCACACCATTTTCTTGCGCTTTTCGAAATTGGTCTCGACCGACTGCTCGTCGAACAGCTTCTGCAGGTCTTTGTTGCAGTAATGGGTGTAGTTGCGCTCCGAGCCGCAGCCGAAGTTCTCGTAGAAGGCCTGGTCCGGGTCGTCGATGCCGTTGCCCGTCAGGTTGAGACCGACCGAGTAGTCGTTGCGGGCGACTTTGGCGAACCACTGGCTCGATTCCACCGGATCGAGCTCGGCGTCGATCCAGATCGTCTTGAGCTGGTCGATCAGCACGACCGCCGGATCGCGGTAGGTGGCGAGGTTGCGGGTCGAGACCTTGATCTTGAGCGGCTTGTCGGCGGAGTAGCCGAGCTTACTCATCATCGCACGGGCCTGCTCGCGGTCCTTCTGCACGTTGCCGTAACCCGGAATGGTCTTGAGCATTTCCTTCGGCATGCCCCAGACGCCTTCCGGTTGCGGCAGAAGAGCGCCGCCGGCATCGGCCTTGCCCTGGAAGATGATGTCAATGAACGATTGGCGATCGAGCGCCAACGCCATGGCCTTGCGCAGCTCAAGATCATTGAACGGCGGCTTCTCGCGGTTGATGATGAGGTTGGTGCTGACGTTGATCGGCGCCAGTTCGCAGACCGCCGTCGGGTCCTGCTTCTTGATGTCCTGTTCCAGCGCGTAGGTCATCTCTGTCGGGAAGGTCATGTCGACCTTGCCGGCGACAAAGGCGAGAACCGCGGTCGCGCGGTTCTTGATGATCGTGTATTCGATGCCGTCGAGATACGGCAGCCCCTTCTTCCAGTAATCCGGGTTCTTCACCAGCTTGATCAACTCGTTCTGCTTCATCTCGACGAACTTGTAGGGCCCGGTGCCGATCGGATGCGTGCGCATCTGCGCCGCCGGCACGTGGCAGGAATAGATCGGCGTGTAGCCGGACGCCAGCATGGCGAGCAGCGAAGGCTGCGGTCGCTTGAGGTGGAAGGTCACTTCGTCGTCGCCCTTGACGGTGACGTCGGCGACTTGCGCGTACCAATCCTTGCGTGGGTTCTTGCGGAATTTGTCCTGCGCCTTGCCTTGCAACAGGTCGAAGGTGCACTTCACGTCCTTGGCGGTGAACGGCTGACCGTCATGCCACTTAACGCCTTGCCGCAGCTTGAAGGTCAACTCGGTGTTGTCCTTGTTCCACGCCCAGCTCGTCGCCAGATCAGGCACGATGGTGCTCTCGCTGTTCTGCGGCTTGTGCTGGTCGTACTCGACCAGGTTGTTGTAGATGCCCATCGCCGGCGCGTTGACCGAGAAGGTCGCCTCCTCGTGGATCGAGAGGCTGGGCGGCGTCTCGCGGTGATAGATTTTCAGGATGCCGCCGTGCTTGGGTTCCGCCGCCGGCGCGTTGGACATCGAAACGCTTGCGAGAATAACCGTCGCCAGCGCAACAAATTTTGCAGTCATCGTCTCCTCCCCAATTTATCCAGCCGACGACGCCGATCGGCAGCCGGTCTTTTTGCTTATTTTGACGATGACGCTAGCCGGGATAGGAACCCCGATCAACCGGCCAAAATTGGCCGGGGAACCGGCCGGTGCGGTGCCGCTTGCCAAGGCTGCGGGCTCGCCTCACCATGCCGCGGCATAGAGGCCCGGGAGCGGTCATCGTGAGTGAAAGCGACTCGATTGTCGCCGCAACGGCGGCACGGATATTCGCCGATCTCGCCGATCCGCAGACCATCAATGCCGCCTCCGACGGGCGCTGGAAAGAGCCGCTGTGGCGCGCACTCACTGAGGCAGGCCTGCCGCTCGCCTGGGTGCCCGAGCAGCAGGGCGGCGCCGGCGCCAGCCCCACTGAAGGTTTTGCGATCCTCGGGCAGGCCGGCCGTCATGCGCTGCCGGCGCCGCTGGCGGAAACAATGCTGGCCGGCTGGCTGCTGGCGCGCGCCGCCATCGCCTGCCCTGCCGGCGCCATGACCGTGGCGCCGGTTCGTCCGCGCGAACGGATTTCGCTTGAGGTCGACGGTAGCTTGAGCGGACACGCGAGCGGCGTTCCCTTCGCCGGCGTGGCCGAGCACATCGCGGTGGTGGCGAGCGATACCAAAGGCACGGAGATCGCCTTGGTGCGAGCCAAAGATTGCCATGTCAGCGGCGGCGAAAATCTCGCCGGCGACGCGAGCGGCACAGTGGCCTTCGAGCGGGTCAAGCCGATTGTCAGCGCGCGGGCGCCAAAAGGTTTCGATGCATCCGCGCTGCTGTTGATGGGCGCCATCGTTCGCAGCGTCGAAATCGCCGGCGCGCTGGAAACGATCCTGTCGCTGAGCGTCGCTTACGCCAACGAGCGCGTCGCCTTCGAGCGCCGGATCGGCAAATTCCAGGCCGTGCAGCAAAACCTCGCGCGGCTTGCCGGCGAGACCGCCGCGGCGCTGGCCGCCGCCGGATCGGCCGCCGATACGCTGGCGCATTCCGAGACGTTCGATGACAGCGCGCTGCTGGAAGCCGCGTCGGCGAAAATCCGCTGCGGCGAGGCCGCCGCGGAAGGTGCCGCTATCGCCCATCAGGTCCTGGGCGCCATCGGCTTCACCAAGGAGCACGTGTTGCATCGCTTCACGTTGCGCATGCTGGCCTGGCGCGACGATTTCGGCAGCGAAAGCTATTGGGCGGCGAAGCTGGGCAAGATGGTCGCGCGTCACGGCGCCGACGATTTCTGGCCCATGCTGGCGGCGCGCTAGGATCGAAACGATGAGCACCAGCCTCAGCTTGGATCAGATTAGGCTGCCGCCCGAATGCGAGAGCCTTCGCCGCGAGGTGCGCGCCTTCATCGCCGAGGAAGTGTCGGCCGGAACGTTCGACCCAAGGCGGCCTTGGGACGTCGATTCGCAGGATCGCGCCTTCAGCCGCAAGGTCGGCGCCAAAGGCTGGATCGGCATGACCTGGCCGAAGAAATACGGCGGGCACGAACGCAGCTTCCTCGAACGCTACGTGGTGACGGAGGAATTCCGTGTCGCCAATGCGCCGGTGCGGCTGCACTTCGTCGCCGACCGGCAGAGCGGGCCTATTCTGCTCAAGTACGCGCCCGAACACATCAAGCAGGGCATCCTGCCGCGCATCTGCCGCGGTGAATTGTGCTTCGTGATCGGCATGAGCGAGCCGAACTCCGGCTCCGACCTGTTCGCTGCCAAGACCAAGGCGACCAAGGCGGACGGCGGATGGCGCATCAACGGCAGCAAAATCTGGACCAGCAACGCCCATGTCGCCGATTACATGCTCGGCCTGTTCCGCACCGCGCCGCCGACCAATGAAAACCGCCGTCACGGCTTGACGCAGTTCCTGGTCGACATGAAGTCGCCGGGCATCACGGTCAATCCGATCGTCAACATGGCCGGCCAGCACGATTTCAACGAGGTCGTGTTCGACGACACTTTCGTGCCGGACGACCACGCCCTCGGTGAAATCAATGGCGCCTGGAAGCAGGCGACCAGCGAGCTTGCCTATGAGCGCAGCGGACCCGAGCGATTCCTCGAAACCTATTTTGTGCTGGGCGAAATGGTGCGCGCGCTCGGCGCCGATCCCGATCTGCGCAGCGCCGAGGGCCTTGGCCGGCTGGTCGCGCAATTGCATACGTTACGACGGATGTCGGTGTCGGTCGCCGGCATGTTGCAGGCCGGCAAGGAGCCGGTGGTGGAGGCCTCGATCGTCAAGGACCTCGGCACCATCTGGGAGCAGCGACTGCCCGAGCGCGTGCGCGACCTTACCGCCTTTCTCGAGCCGGACGCGGGCAATCAAGTCACGCTCGACGAGCAGCTCGCCTTCGCCTTCAAAATGGCGCCCAAGCTGACTATCCAGGGCGGCACCACCGAGATCCTGCGCGGCATCATCGCGCGCGGCCTGGGCTTGCGATGAACGGAGCGCGCGGTGCCTGATATCGCAAAGTTGCTCTGGCCGAAGACGGTGGCCGTGGTCGGCGCCTCCTCCGACGTTCACGGCCTGCGCGGCCGCATCCTGCAGATCATGCTCAGCCATCCTTTCGCCGGCACGATCTATCCGGTGAGCCGCAGCGCCGCCGAGGTGCAAGGTCTCAAGGCCTATCAATCCGTCGCCGACCTGCCGCAGCCGGCCGATCTCGCCATGCTGATCATTCCGGCGCAATTCGTGCCGGAGGAACTGGAGCGCTGCGGCCGCGCCGGCATCAAGGCTGCCGTCATCTTAAGCTCGGGCTTCGCCGAAGAACCGGGCGAGGCCGGTCTGCGCATGCAGGCAACGCTGCGGGCCACCGCGGCGCGCTACGACATGGCCGTCGCCGGGCCCAATACCGAAGGCTTTGCCAACATCGCCGCCGGCCTCTGCCCGACCTTCAGTCCGGCGATGGATGCAAGCGCGGGTCCGCTACTGCCGCAGCATCCGCTCGGCGGCCGAATTTCGGTGATCTCACAAAGCGGCGGTCTCGGCTTTGCATTCTTCGACCGGGCGCGCGGGCGCAATCTGGCGTTCCGCCACATCGTCACCACCGGAAATGAGGCTTTTCTCGAAGCCGCCGATTTCGTCGACTTCATGCTCGACGAAGGCAAGACCGATGTCTTCCTGCTGTTGCTCGAGGACGTCAAAACCCCGGCGAAATTCCGCCGCGCCGCCGAAAAAGCCTTGGCCGCCGGCAAGCCGATGATCGTCGCCAAGATCGGACAGACCGAGGCGGGACGCCGCGCCGTTTTTTCGCACACCGCGGCGCTGGCCGGTTCGCACGCCGCCTATCGCGCCGTCTTCGAGCACCACGGCATCATCGAGGGCCGCGATTTCGACGAGATGCTCGACATCGCCACCGGCTTTTTGGCCTGCAAGGATAAACTGCCGGCCGGCAAGCGCATGGGCGTTTGCACCTCGTCGGGCGGCGCCGGCGTCTATATGGCGGATGCCTGCGTGCGCGCCGGGCTCGATGTGCCCGAACTCGATGCGCCAACGCGCGCGGCGATCGACGTGCATCTGCCGTCTTACGGGACCTCGCAAAACCCGGTCAATTCGACGGCGCAAGGCGTGCAAAAGCTCGGCTATGCCGAATTCGCCAGGCTTGTCGCGCAATCGCCGCTGATCGACGGCGTCATGGTGGTGGTCACCGCGCGCCGCTCGGCGTTTCTCGAAGGCGATCAGGAAAAACTGTTGGCGCTGGCGCGCGAAACCGCAAAGCCGGTGTTCATGTGGACCTATACTTTGCCCGCCGAACGCAGCGTCGAAGTGCTCAACGCGGCCGGCTATCCGCTGTTCAAGAACGCCGACGGCTGCGCGCGTACCATGCAAATCATGGCGGACTATCGGGCGCGGCGTGAGCACCCGCGCGCACCCGCCGATGCCGGCAAGATTTTCACGCCCGATGCCGTAGGCGCGCAAAAGCTCCTGGCGGCGACGCGCGACGTGTTATGCGAGTGGCAGGCACGCCCCCTCCTCGCAACCTACGGAATCGGCGGCGGCGATGGGGGAATTCTTGCGCGCTCGCTCGAGGAAGCCGAAGCGGGGGCGCGCAACATGCCGGGGCCGGTCGCGCTCAAGATTCAGGCCGCCGAAATTCTGCATAAGACCGAGGCCGGCGGCGTCGAGCTCAATGTCAGCGGTGCCGACGCCGTGCGCGCCGCGTATGGCCGCGTGCTTACCGCCGCGACGCGCCAGGTGCCGCGCGCGCGCATCGACGGCGTGCTGGTGCAGCCGATGGCGGCGGCCGGACGCGAGGTCATTCTCGGCGTCAACCGCGATGCGACCTGGGGTCCGCTGATGATGGTAGGCCTCGGCGGCGTGCTGGTCGAGGCGCTGGGCGATGTCGCGCTGGCGCCGGTGCCGCTCGACCATGCCGCGGCGCGCGCCCTCCTTCAGCGCCTCAAGGGCGTGAAAGTTCTCGGCCCTTATCGCGGTCAGCCTGCCGCCGATGTGGATGCGCTGATCGAATTGATGGTGCGGCTGTCGCAATTTGCCGCCGACTTCGCCGGCGACATCGCCGAAATCGATCTCAATCCGGTCATCGTACACCCGCAAGGCCAGGGCGTTTCGCTGGCCGACGCCTTGATCGTCAAGCAGCCGCGTCAAGCGCAACGCAACGCGGCGGAGTAAGGAGAACCATGGGTCCGTTCAAAGATATCGCCGTCGAGAAAATCGGCCACGTGGCGCTGATCGAAATCCGCCGCCCGCCGAATAATTTTTTCGACATCGCGCTGATCCAGGAAATTGCCGGCGCGCTCGAAGCGCTCGACGAGGATGTCGCGTGCCGCGCCGTGGTGCTGGCGGCGCAGGGCAAAGCCTTCTGCGCGGGCGCCAATTTCGGCGACGGCTCGGCGCTCGACAAAGAAGGCCAGCAGCTCAATCGCGACAAGGCGGTGCAGCATCTCTATCTCGAGGCGGTGCGGCTGTTCAAAACGAAGAAGCCGATCATTGCCGCCGTGCATGGCGCGGCGGTCGGTGGCGGGCTCGGGCTTGCCATGGTGGCGGATTTCCGCGTCGCCTGCCCGGAGACGCGTTTCTGCGCCAATTTCACCCGGCTCGGCTTTCATCCCGGGTTCGGCCTGACGGTGACGCTGCCGGCGGTGATCGGCGTCACTAAAGCGGCGATGATGTTCTACACCAGCCGCCGCGTGCGCGGCGACGAAGCCCACGCCATGGGACTTGCCGACGTGCTGGTAACGCAAGGCGAAGTGCGCGCCGCGGCGATGGCGCTGGCCGCCGAGATCGCCGAGAACGCACCGCTCGGCCTGATGTCGACGCGCGCGACGCTGCGCGGCGATCTCGCCGAGCGCGTGCGCAAGGCGACCGAACACGAACTGAAGGAACAGACTTGGCTGCGCAAGACCGACGATTTCAAGGAAGGCGTCAAGGCGATGGCCGAGCGGCGGCTGCCGGATTTTGTGGGGCGTTAAAGAACTGAATTCCCTGCTAACAGGGAAAAATACAGGGATGTGGTAATTCTGGGCGGTATTCGGATGCGGGCGTGATCGAGATTTTGTTATGTTTTCAAAGGATTAGCCAGTAAACTCGCTATTTTGCGAACAGGGGAATTACGGTCGAAAACAGGGAAGTTAGACTCTGATAACAGGGAAATTTGAATTGATATCAGGTGCGGAGGTCGCGCGCCCCGCTCTTTCCTGCGACCGGCGGCGCGCGCGCCGGCATGGGCGCCTGCACCGGCAATTCCGGAGCGCCGGTGTTCGACGGGTCCGCGCTGATCGGCGTGGTGAGCTGGTCGACCGGCCCCAACAACAGCGCCGGCTGCGGCGGTCTAACCGGAGGAACGCCGCTTTCGCTCTACCGCGATTGGATTATGAAAACAGCAAAAAGGCTAGGTAGCCCCCTTCCGTAGTCAGGCCGCGCGGCGTTCGTACCGATGGTGCAAACCGCCCACTTCGGAGATTGCGACAATTTTCTTACCTTCTGACGGGAGTTGAATGACGCGAGAATTGGGACTGTCCTTTCCGAGCGCGTTCAAGTTTCATTGTAGTAATTTACATATGAAGACAAAATACGATGCAAATGGCGCTCGTTAAGCACGACGACATGATTGAGAAATTCGCGATAAAGGCCGTCGCGGCACGATACGAAGCCGCACGAAATGTCCGATGCGATTTGTGCTGATCGTCCTACTGTTAGTGCCTTTGGTTGCCCTCGATGCCGGTTTGGGCCCGCTTGAGGTCGCCGCAATGGCTCGTGCACCAACCGATCAGCTCAAAAAGCCCAACTCCGATCAGCCATCTCGCCGCGTCAAGATTAGACGCCATCGTCTGCCTCGCCCGGTGGAGGGCCCTGGAGTTCCGACGCACCCCGGACTTGACCGCTGCGGGATTTCGGCCGTGGCTGTCTGCCCGGCCGGCCCGCCAAACTAAAAATGTATTTAAAATCAAGTTGTTGATGCAGTGTATCCGTTCCGTCACATCGGCGCGCATTTTGGCCGGGACGCATGCGGCCTATCTTGCTGGAAACCGGGTTAACGCTACCATAGCGTACAATGATGGCTTTTCGGCCGGGGCGCCGAGCGTCGTTGCTCATCTGGGGGTCAACATGAAATCTCTGCTGCGTGCAGGCATCGTCCTTGCCGCCATGGCGTCTGCCGGCCAAGTCAGTGCGGCCGACATGCCGGTCAAGGCGGTGCCACCGATCGCGGTTTACAATTGGACCGGCTTTTACGTCGGTGTTCATGTCGGCGCGGGGCTGGGCTTCTCGGAATTTTCCGATCCTTACGGCGCGTCAATTTTCGGCGACACCGTGCGGACGCCTGCCTTCTTGCTCGGCGCGCAAGCCGGCTACAACTGGCAAGCCCCGGGTTCGAATTGGGTCTGGGGTGTCGAGGGCGATCTGAGCTGGCTCCTGGCGGAGGGCACCAACACCTGCTTCACCGGGTTCGCGCCAGTCCCTGGCTTCGGGATTGGTATGATCACATCCTCCAATTGTCGCGCGCGGCCCGACCTCACAGGCACATTGACCGCGCGCTTGGGCCTCGCCACCGGTTCCGGCGGCCGCACCTTGCTGTACCTGAAGGGCGGCGCCGCATTCCTGCATAATCGCCTGGACGCCACCACGAATTTCGGGTTCGGTGTTTTCCCCATCACCGCCACAAGCAACGAACCGACGTCGTGGGGTTGGACGATCGGCGCTGGTATCGAGCAGGCCGTTGCTCCGGCCTGGTCGGTCAAGCTGGAGTATGACTACCTGAACTTTGCCGATGCCTCCTTCACGTCACCCGGAACGTTCACGACGACCCCGGGGATTGTAGGATTTTTTGTTCCCGTTGCCGGCGCTCCGGTCACCGTGCGGCAGGACATGCACCAGGTGAAGATCGGCCTCAACTATCACTTCAACAACAACGGACCCTGGGCTTCCAGCAGCTACGCCGCCTATGCGGCGGCGCCGCCTGCGATGGACGGTTGGGCCTTCGAATTCGGCGGCCGCTATTGGTATTCCTCCGGGCGTTTCCAGAAGGATCTGCCCGCCGGTAACGTGTCTTCGCTTAACCTGGTTTCGCGACTGACCTACGATGACCTGACCGCCCATTCCGGCGAATTGTTCGGCCGCATCGACAGCCCGTTCAACGTCTTCCTCAAGGGCTTTGTCGGCGGCGGCCGCATCACTAACGGCCACATGAATGATGAAGATTGGGGACTGTTCGCGGGAGTAGTGACGGCTTACTCCAATACGATCTCGAATTTGTCCGCCACCAACATGAACTATGCCACCGTCGACCTGGGTTTCGATTTCATGAAGGGGCCTGCCTACAAGGTCGGCGCTTTTGTCGGCTGGAACCACATCTACGAGCAATATGCGGCGACGGATTGCAATCAGATCGCGACTCCGGCATCGGGCATCTGCTCGCCGATGATCTCCGGCGTTCCAGTCATCACCGAGACCGACAAATGGGATTCGCTACGGCTTGGCCTGGCGACGGAATTCTGGCCATGGCCGCAGGTCAAGGTTGCCGGCGATCTCGCCTTTTTACCTTACGTGAAGTTCACCGGCACGGATAATCACTGGCTGCGTGCGCTTGTGATCGACGAGACGGGCCGTGGCTATGGTGTGCAAACCGAGGCGATTGTGTCCTACTACGTCACGCCGGCGTTCAGCGTCGGTCTGGGCGGGCGCTACTGGGCGATGTGGACGACCAGCGGGAACGACGCCTTTAACGGCGTGCCGATTGATCGCAACGACACCTATCGCTACGAGCGTTGGGGCGCGTTCTTGCAAGCCGCATACCGCTTCCAATAGGTTTTTGCCGAATACTGAACGACCCCGGGCTTCGAGTTCGGGGCCGTTCGCTTTTGATTCGGCTGTGGTAAGCCATGATAGGAATTGATGGTGACATGGCTCGCTTATCTGCACGGCCGTGCAACGCTTTCAATTGGTGCCGTCGTGCGATGACCTCAAGTTCCAGCGCTGACCGGCTCCGAAATAGAAAAACCAGCTGCAGAATAAATGCGTAAAGAATTGTACTTAGTTTTTCGCCACGTCTTCGACGAGCGCCACGATGGCGCGGCGCAGCTTGGCATTGCGCAATCGCGAAAACGAACGGGCCAATGACAGACCGTCAGACGTCGCCAGGAAATTCGTGATCGTCGCGGTCGGCGGCGCACCATCAAAGTCGGTCTTTGCCTTGCGAAGTGGATCCTCAAAAAAGAACGTAGGCGCCACTTTCAACGCATTAGCAATCTGCGTCAGCCTACTGGCGCTGATGCGGTTGCTGCCGTTCTCGTACTTCTGCAGCTGCTGGAAGGTCACCCCGACGGCTTCGCCGAGTTTTGTCTGGCTCATGCCCAGCATCATCCGCCGCATGCGCAAGCGGCGGCCGACGTGCAGGTCTGTCGGATCGGGCGCCTTCCGCGACATGGATGCAGTCCTATCGCAGTTGCTTTTCAACAAACTAAGCGGCTTGAGAAATAGATACGGCCTTTGATTTGCGTAAAGGAATTACGCAGTTGCCTTAGCGCGAACAGCCGATTCTTTCAACACTATCCCGCCGGCGACCCCGACGCCTACTACATATGTCCAGCCATGCGTAAAGTCGAACAAGTGTGAATTGAAAAGTGAACCCACAATGTTCTGAATCACCACGACAAGCCCGACCGAGGCCACGAAGCCATTATTGCATTGAAACAGCGCCAGGTGTCCGATCCACATTGCGAGCAAAGCCGCGATGCCAATAATGCCGATTTGAATCCCGACCGCAAAGACCTGATTGTGTGGATTGGCCGCGACTTCCGCCGCCATGCCGGCTTGTCCAGCGGCGGCGCGACGATATTGCTCACGAATCGATCCCGTGCCGTGGCCAATCACCGGCGCCTCACGTATGAATTCAACTGACTTCCTCCAAAATTCTAGACGTTCGCCAGCCGAAGTGGGTTTGCCGCTTGGCACGTATGAACCGACCTCTTCGAAGAAGGAACTAACTCGTAGTCGAAGGAATGTTGCCGATGACCACGTTGCTAACGGCAACACTAGACATCCGACAACCAAACCAATTGCCCCCTTCCAACCGAAGAGACGGTAAGCGAATACAAAAAACAAAATAGGTACGGCGACGAGATAGGTTCGGCTCGTTGCAATATAAAATATGTTGGCAAGAAAGATGAGCGCAAGGAAAATGAGCAAAAGCGCCAACCGGCGGCGTCCATCGCACCAGATATCGTATGCAAGGAGCATAATCACCATTGTGCAGATTGTGAACATTGCGGCCTGCGCAATATAATCTTTGACCGGAACCCCAGGGGAACTGACGGTGCCCGGCCACGGCATTCCCGGCCACACAAATTTTGACCAAGAAACAACAAGCAGCAAAATACAAGAGGCAAGAAAGCCGATGAGGACTTGGCGTCCGCAATCGGATCGACAAAACTGGTGTAGAAGTAACGGAATATACAAAAGTTTAAGAAACGAAATCAGGCCGGCGAAACGTTGGGTCCACGACACGTCCGCCCAAAGCATCCCTAAGGCGCCCAGGATCACGAGCAATAACGGAAATCCGCCAGCAGCGGTGAAGATTATGCGCCGCGCCGATGTGAGTTCGACGGTCGGTATTGAGGCCAGCAACAGCAACCCAGCGAGAATGCCGGTGGCCGAAGTGGACCACGGCAGCGACGCTGCGAGTGCCACCGTTAGACCATCGGCCAGCTGCCTGAAATGTGTACGGTCGAACGCCACTAGTTTCAAAGGTTGGCTCAACTTAGGGAAATTTTACTGAAGTGCGGTCTATCAGATGACAGTCCTGCAACTTACACAGGACCGATATCTTCTCAAGGATGATTTTTGCTCACGCTGCTTCCCGCCGCGCGGCTGTGTTCTCAAAGGGCTGGCGTGTCGTCCTTCTATCAGGGTTTCGCCGGCCTTTCGCGGTGCCGGCGCCCTTTATCTGCTTCGTAGGACTTATAGCCCTGACTGTCGGCTTTTGCTGAATCACAGCCGATCCGAAAATGATCCGGACGGGCGCAAATGAGCCACAAGATTGCTCGCTTTTGCACTGGACTTCTCAACGACGCAGAGCGTGTGTGTGGTGGAAAGGAGGCGCCATGGACGCGCCGGCGCTCGATGCCACGCTCAAGATGCATTTTACGCAGACGCGCCTTCATCTGGAGCGCGCCGCGGCGATCGCCAAAGCCGCGGAAGCCTGCGCCGACGCCGGCAACTGCGAAAAGGCCATCGAGATCTGCCTCGACGTCGAGCAGCTCATCTTCGAGGTCACCACCTTCCTCAACGCCGCAAGCCTGATGAACCGCATCTACAAGACCTGACCCTGAGAGCCATCGCGGTCCCCTCCCCCGCCAGCGCCGGTGGCCTCCGCGGGGTTGCGGCAGTGGCGGCGGAGAACCGTCGCCCCGGTTATTTTGTACGGAGTAGACCGATGGACCAACTCACCTTCTCGGCGGTCAAGTATCGCGCCATCCGCGAGCGCCTTCAGGCCGAAGACCCCCACATCGATGAACAGACGCTTGCCGACACCGTCGAGGGCCTAACCGATGTGCACGAGATCCTCACCGCCATCATCCGCGCAGCTCTTAGCCGACGAGGCGCTGGCCAAGGGTCTCAAGCTGCGCATTGCCGAAATGGAGGACCGGCTCGATCGCATGCAGGATCGGGCCGCCAAGCGCCGGCAGATCGCCAAGGACACCATGATCGAGCTGGACCTGAAGAAGCTTCAGGCCCCCGACTTTACCGCCTCGATACGGCCCGGAATGCCGGCGCTGATGGTCATCGATGAGGCGGCCGTGCCGAGCATCTACTGGGAGCCGCAAGAGCCGCGCCTCAACCGGCAAGGGCTGCTCACCGACCTCAAGCAGGGTACCGAGGTCACCGGCGCCGCCCTCACCAATCCGGAACCCGTGCTGAGCGTGAGGACCAAGTGATGGGGTTCTCAGCAAAACAGCTGCAGGCGCTGCGGCGTAACCCCGATCATCGGCGGATCCGCACCCGCGAGGCCAATGGCCGTCAGCTCTCCTATCTTGAGGGCTGGTACGCCATCTCCGAGGCCAACCGCATCTTCGGCTTCGACGGCTGGAGCCGGGAGACCCTGGAAACCCGCTGCGTCCTTGCCCGGGAAAACCGCGGCAGCTTCCTCGCCGTCTATGTCGCCCGCGTCCGCATCACCGTGCAGGCTGAAGGCGCCACCGTCATCCGCGAGGGCCATGGCACCGGCGAGGGCCGCGGCACCTCTCCCGGCGAGGTGCATGACATCGCCTTGAAGGCCGCCGAGACCGACGCCACCAAACGGGCGCTGGCGACCTTTGGCAAGCCGTTTGGGCTTGAGCTTTATCGCGGCGGCAAAACGCCGCTGGTCGAGAGCCCCTCGATCGCCCAGCCTGCCCTTCCCGACGCCCAGACGCGCACCGGCTTCCATCCGGATGACACCACCCCGATCCCCAGGCCTTCGACCTATTACGGCCGCCGCCACAACCCGGCCGCCGACAAGGCGCTCAAAACCGAAATCGCGCAGCCGATCGGCCCGCCCCTTGTGCCGACAGGCTCCGAAGCCCCTTCTGGCCGCATCGACAAGAGCCAACTCACCATCGCCGAGCCCAAGCGGCTACGCGACAAAGCCCATCTGAAGTTCGTGGCATCGCAGCCCTGCCTCATCTGCGCCCGGCAACCATCAGACCCGCATCACGTCCGCTACGCCCAACCGCGGGCGCTCGGGCATGAAGGTCAGCGATGAGTTCACCGTGCCGTTGTGCCGGGCACACCATCGTCAACTCCACCAAGTCGGCAACGAGAAAACCTGGTGGGAGAACTTCAAAATCGATCCGCTTGAAGTCGCGAAAGGGCTTTGGGTGAAAAGCCGCACCAAAGACGTGACAATCAATGAATCACAAGATAGTCGAACCTCCGGTATCATATGATTTTGCGATCGACCTACGCTCGATAGGAAAATGGTGAATGACCCCACGTCTTACCGGCATAGGTACGGGCGCCTCATTTAGTTTTTGAATTCAAGAACAGTTGGCCTTAAACGGCCGCAACGGAATATCGGGGGTCACCGGAACGAACAATGCATGGCGCGACTTTGTTATGATTACACGACCAGCGGCTTTTGCCAGCGCATTCTGGAGGAAACCCGCCAAAAGAAAATTCGGCTATATTGCGCGCTAGGACGATTAGGCGCAGCTATGTTTTCTTCCCGCACTGCGTGGCATCGTGGACGATCCTAGTTATTTTAAGGACTATTAGGCTCCGCCTCGGTGGCGCTGGGCGTTAAGAATTGCAAAATGATTTCCGACTACGGTTCGAACTTGATACCCTCATGGTGGCGTGCTTGCGTAAAGGAGCCTTGGCCTCTGACAAACCGGCCAAGGCTCTTTTTTATTTGCGGCCCCGCGCCCTGGTTCCCTTCGCGCCGGATATCAGCGGCACGGCGCAATGTGCGCCGGTTAAGTGGCGCCTGCACGCTTTGGCGACGGTTCTATAGAGGACCATGGGGGTTTGGACCGAATTTCTCGGCGACGCCCCGGGCTTCCAATCATATTGTTCCCGGTGCAACACGTCGCTGGAATAATGAGCCAAAACGCTCGATCTACTTGCGCAAGGCCATCGCTTGAACTCAAAGTTGAGTGCTACAGAGAGCGCAGCGAGATCGAGCAAAAAAGCGCCGTACAGGAAAACCAACCAAGTGAGTGCATGCGGTGATGGCGCACAACACGAGGGAAAGAAGATTGTTTGAGCTGAGGAGCTCAGATTGGACATTGCTGTTTGTTGGCGTAGCTCTATGCGTCGTCACAACGTTGCTGTTTTTATGATGTCCTTGGGCAGCGCGAAATCCGCTCACGGCCGCCGTGATAACTCAGCGCCCGTTTTCGTCCTCGTGGTTGGCGAATAGGTCGGCGACCCGTATTGCGTGGTGGTATATCGGAAATCTAATCAAGGATGGGACGCCGTTTATTTCCAACGCCGATTTTGCGCTAGGCCAGCACGGCGGTCTGCTCGGCGGGATTGAGCAAGAACTTCTCCTGGCCGAAAGCGATCGTCGGTTTTGCCCAGAACATCCGGTTGTTTGTCTGGTCGGGAAGCTGGTCTTTCATTTTTTTGCCGCGCGCGTTCGAGGTGCCGCTCAGTGCGCTGGTCGTCATGATTGCAGGTGCCTGGATTTGGCGATCGGCAAGAACAAGGACATTGGGGAGCGCCGACATCGTCGCGCTTGTCACGCTCGGATTGTTCATGGCCGGTATGCTGCGCCAGACACTCGTCCATATAGCGACTTTAGGCGCGTGGTATTTCCATGTGCTCGCCCCGCTGCTTGCGCGGTTGATGGGTCGGGCCTGGATGAAATAGCGCGATGCCGGCCGGCGCGGCTGCTGACCGGCGCTCTCATCATTTACCGCTATTCGTCAGGTTTCGATATTATTCGTCGTTTCAAGGAAATGAAGAGAGGGCGCAAGAGTGATACAGTCGGAAATTGGGAATCTCCCGATGCTTCAATTTAAATGCCGCCGAGCCCTTGTCGGGCCGTTCAAGTAGCCCGTAAAACGCGATCGGCTTCCGCGGCGGCACAAAAGATGTGGTAAAAAGTGCTCGCTGGCACATGCTTTGTCAAAGCACGGCCGTCCTGATCGAACTGATCAGTCCCGCCGATGAATGGCTTGTCCAGATAGTGGTCGGCGAGCGACCGCAAAACCGCTGTCGCGTTTTTCCCCGCGCCGCTTTTGCCAACTTCGGCCTCCGCAATCCACGCTTTTGCCAACTCGGTTTGTGGCCAAGTCCGGCGCGAGGTTCGGCGCGCCGAGCCTTCGCGCTCCGCTTCGTCGATCAAAAAGCCCGTCTTCGGATCAGCCCAACGCAGCGCCGAGCGCAACAACTCGCTTGCGAGAGCATTAGGCTGTGAGCCGCTCAAGCGATCATGCTTGCGCAAAAGCCAAGCCCATTCGGCTTGATGGCCCGGCTCGACGCAATTGCCGACGTCGCCTTTGATCGGCGCCCAGGAATCGTCGAAATATTCACCGATCGTTTTCGTCTTCGGGTCGAAAAATTTTTCCATCAACAGCCCGATAAATTTTTCGGCGCGTGGCATTGCTTCCGGATGCTCGATCGTTTCGTGCATTGCCAGCATGGCCTCAAAAGCATGCATGTGCGGATTTTGGCGTCGCGGTTGGCGTCGCGACACTCCTTCAAGAGACTTCCATCCTCGGCCGTCAAATGGTTATCGACAAAGGCAAGAGCGTCGTCGAAATATGAACGCACTTGGGCGTCGCCGCTCACCTTGGCGGCCCAGGCGAGCGCCAACAAGACGAACATGTGATCGTATGTGTCGCGCGTTGGGTCAGCGACCGAGTTGTCGGCCCAAGCACCGAGATGTATCCTGGCTTGCCGTCCGCGTTACGGTATCGGTCGATCATGAACGAAACGCCTTCGAGCATGATTCGGCCATCGAGAAACCAATCGAGCGAGACGCGTGCGCGTAGACATAGATTTGTCGTGCCTGAACGCGGAGACGGCGCGGCACGGTCGTCGGCAGAGCCATCCGGATTGAGCCGTTCCTGAAAACCCCCTCTTTGGCTATCGACACCGGTGCTCGCCCACAACGGGAGGGCCTGCTCAATCACCCATCGCTTCAGTTTTGTAGCGACGCCCTGCCCTTCGCCTTTTTCCATGCGAATTTCTTTGTTGATTAAGCGAAGCGCCGCTGTTTGTGCATCGCCAAGTAGAGCTATTCGGCGGCCCGAGCGTCCGCAAGTTTAAGCCGCAGATTTGCTGTTATGGCGTCATCGCGGAAAGCTTTGACTGCCATCAGCGAAAGCTCGCTCGCCGTCTTGCCGCCTAGCGCCGGCAGCTTTTTCAAGACGTCGGCCGGCGCTGTGATGATATGACAGCCCATGGCGTCGGCTTCCACAACATTGAACACTTCACGCGTCGAGGCCCAAATAATCTCGACATTGCGGGTCTGCCGGGCGCCGGCGACCGCTGCCTCTATCGTCGGACGATAATCGATGCCGAAATCGGCCAGCCGACCGGCAAAGACCGAGACGCAAGCCGGCGCGCCCCCGTCCAGCGCACGTACTGTATTTTCGACCTGTTCGTCTGTGAAAATAGCGGTCACGTTGATTTTGACGCCGTCATGCGAGAGCGTACGCACCGCCTCGAACAGCGACTCACCCCGCGTGGTCGTCACTGGAAGCTTAACATGGACGTTCGCGCCCCACCGGGTAATAATTCTCGCTTGCGCCACCATTGTCCGGGATATAGTCTGAAAACACCTCGAAAGAGATGTGCCGGTCGGGAACCGCCGCTACAAGATCACGGGCATAAGCCTCATAGTCGCTGACGCCCGCCTTTTTCAGCAAAGACGGATTGGTCGTGAAGCCTGCGATCCAGCGCTGCTTCGCCATTTCGACGATCAGCGTCTTATCCGCACCGTCGGTAAATAGCTTGATCTTTAAAGTTTCGACTTGGGTGCATGCGCTGCTCCTATAATTTGCTGGCGTACCGGTCAATATCGAAAGGGTGCCATCCCGGCTCCTTGCGAGTGAAGGGTAGGCTAAGGCGCGATATGGGCCTATACGTATGCCCGCGAAGCAAATCCACGGTCGAAAAGTAACATAGAAGTGGCCCGCAATTGGTGGAAAAAGGGGCCTTTGGCGCATGGATTTCCTTAGACCAACAATGATCGACAGCCAGCCCCTTTTGGTAAACAAAGAGGACCGCATTCGGCTCAAGGGTCATAGACCGGCGGTTCTCTGGTTCACCGGGCTTTCGGCAGCCGGCAAATCAACGATATCAAATCTGGTCGAAGCTGCGCTAAACGTGAAAGGCGTACACACTGTTATGCTCGACGGCGATGAGATGTTCGCCGGGGCCTGAACAAGCAGCTTCAGATTCACCAATCGGACAGGACGGAAAATATTCGCCGCGTTGGCGATGTCGCCAAATTGATGACGGAAGCGGGGCTGGTCGTGCTGTGTGCATTCATTTCACCGTTCAAGAGTGAGCGCCGGATGGTGCGAGATCTATTCACTCAAGATGAGTTCATCGAAATTTTCGTCAGATACTCCGCTTGAAAAATGTATCGATCGTGACCCAAAGGGACTTTATCGTCGTGCGTTGAGGGGCGAGATTGAGAACTACCGAGAATCAATCAAAGCTACGAGGTACCGGAAAAGCCCGACCTGCACCTGAAAGCGGGGGAAGGCGATCCTGTTGCGCTGGCCAACAAAGTGGTGGCGGACCTCGTGCAACGCGGTATAGTAAGGCCATAGTCAAAGCGGTCAGAAATTTCTGGCTACATGAGGCGGGCTATCCAATGTGCGTTTCGGGAGCAATTCGTCGCTTTATGCCCGCACGATGCATCTTGGCCTGCACCCGGATTGGCTGACACCGACTAAGCGAATCCCGCCTGCCGCTCGAACCCCATAGGGCTTAGATAGCCGATCGTCGAGTGCCGCTGACTGCGCGGTCGCTTTAGCTAGGCATAGAAGCCGTCCCGCGAGACACCGAGCCCGGATATCCAACCCGCCCGCCAGATCCCTGGTGCTTCGCAGCAAAACCGAACTTCACGTCAATTCCTGCGGGATACGGCGCGCCGGCACATGATGAGCGTGAGGCCGCAATTCTGCGCCGGGGCGCGCGCGATGCCGGATGCACCGCGAACGCTTTGAGTTCGCATGCAACCACGAGGTCACGGCCGCACCACCCATAGAATAGCGGTTTTTTGCCAAACAATCGCAACTCAGTGTGAGCGTGCGGCTCTGCGCGTCCCACAATGCGAACGCAAACATGCCGGAAAAACGCCGCAGCGCTGCCCCCGCCCCATTGCCTGATGGCATAAAGCAGCGTTTCGGTATCGGAATGTCCGCGCCCGTTCGGGGAGCGGATAGCGTCTCGAGTTCGGCGCGAATATCAAGGGCGCTATAGGTCCCGCCGTTGAAGGTGACGGAGAAACGCCCGCAATCGCTGTGCATCGGCTGGGCGCCGGCGTCAGCAACGTCGAGATGGAGATTCGGCGATGCCCGAACGCGATCCGGCCTGCGCATCGGTCCAGATGTCGCTTGTGTCCGGTCCCGATAAGCGAGCGCTTCCGCCATGCGGCTGGCGGTGCTTGCAAGCAGCTCTCGTTATCGCCGCCGGGGCGCAACAGGCCTGCGATGCCGCACATCAGGTGCAGTCCACGGACGCAGGGTCGCCGATCACACTGTAACTCCCGCCACGTGGGTGCCGATGCAGGCGACACTGCCCAACCGGCGCCGCTGCATTGACCGATTAAATCCGAAACCGACTGTCGCAACGTACACCGCACCTCTGATGATGTGGGTTGCAATGCCAATGGCGGAGCCAGTATATCGCCTTTACGCGCCCATCGCGCCACAGCGATGCCATAAACGTCGCGCGTCCAGGAAGAAGCTCCTTCAATGTCAGCCGATCCTGGCGATAGCCAAGCAGAAGGCATCGAGCGCGGCAAACCTGCTGTGACGAAAGCTGCGCAGCAGCAGATCCTGATCTTCGGCATATCTGAGCCTGGAAATCGTACAGGGTTGGTCCTGAACCAGCTCGCGCGTCCGCACCAGGTGGGATGCGGAAACGGAAAGCCAGCAAAGGGCCGCGCCACGATATCCTGATGGGCGGGGCTGACCGGCAGCTCGCCCACGAGCTCGCCCTCGCTGGTGAAGACCACCGGCGCCGCAGCCGATGACGATCGAGCCCGGGGTCTTCGCGCAGTCGCGCGACCTGCCGGGACAGCCGATCCGGGAAGCAGATATCGTCGGCATCCATCCGCGCGATGAACTCGCCGCGACTAAGCCCGACCGCCTGTTGAGCCGTGCCGCCAACACCGTAGTGTTCTTCACGCACCAGGCGAATGCGTGGATCATCGAAGCCGGCGACGATGGCGCCACTCTCGGTCGGATGAGCCGTTGTCGATGACGATCAACTCCCAATCCTGCGGGTACTACCGCAGCACGAACGCACGGCGACTATCACCGTTGCAGCGCTGTTGCGCATCGACATGATGACGAGACAAGCGGGTGATCGCGCTGCTGCGTTCATCTGCAGGCGTTCGCTCCAGATGAATCGCTCCTGCGCGTCACGCTGCGGCCAGCAGCGTCATGCCCGGCAACCCGAGGCCGGAATTGATGATGCGAAAGCGGTCAGGGAATTTCGCCACAATCTCCTCAATCGCGCGCGCCGGTCCCACATTGTAACCCAATTCAGCCGATTGAAAGAATGTATCATGTGTGAGCGCGCTGGCATCCGGAACAGTCGAAAAAATCTCATTCAACTCGTCGCGAACCAATTCATAGGCGTGATCGCCATCGACAAAGAACAATGGCCGCCTGGGCCGTCCGAGCTTTTGCCAGAGCTCGACCGCGACCTTCACCCCGCTGCCGCGGTGCAGATGGACCTTGGGAAGCCCGCGCACCAGACGGCCATGTTCCTGGCCGGGATGCTCGACGTGAGTGGCGTCGGACGGAAGATCGATCGAATGAATTTCATAGCCGAGTTTGAACGCCTCGTCGCACTCGAAAGAGATTGCGGGCGGAAACACCGATGTGCGTCCCCCAATCGAACACAACGGACGGCTTGAGGCGACACGCCGCAGCCGTCATCAACAGCAGTTCGTTCAGCGGATAAGGATGCGTTCCGACCACCGGCACGATCTTTTCCAGCGCGAAGCTCGACAACGTCCAGAGATCGACCTCGAATTCTGACGCCTTCGGGTTGCGAATGGGATCGGGCCACAAGTCGCTCAGCTTCCGCGTCTTGCGGCGAAGTCTGCGGACGATAGCGCGCGGTCCTGCTAGCGGCATTGCGAATTCCACCTATTGCAAATCAACACTGAACCAACGTCTCACCGCGCGCCTGTCAAACCAGAACCCAGCCCGGCGGATACAGATCGCCGGTATTTTGCTTGCTCAATTCGCCTAGCGCGAACCAGGCGTGCGGCGCGATGACAACCTTGTCCTGCCAGCGATTGAGCCAGGCGCCCCACCAGCTGAAGGAACTATTGGCGATGACATGATGTCGACACCGGGCCATGAGCGCCATGTCTTCCCAGGGGCATTTCGGATCGCCGCAGACATGGACCAGCCGCGATCTCGACACGAAATTGAGCACCTGCTCCGCAGCGGCGGCATCATCGGAAAATACGAACAGCTCAGCGTCCCGGCCGATCGTATCTTCGAGACGACGCAGGGCCTCGCGGTAATAGAGCTCGCCGAGGATACCGTGGAATTCGGCTGTGCCGGGTTTGAGGTAATCGCCGCGCCGCACATGCACGGAAATCGGCATCTGACTGCGTTCGATCCGGGTGAGGACAGCGGCGGCCGCGTCGCCGAGTGGCTCGCGCGTCGAAAACCAATCAGCCAGGTTTTCGGCGATCGACGCGAAGTATCGCTCGCTCTGGAAATAGCCGAACAGTGCGGTTTGCGGGCCGAGCCTTTCGAAGGCGGGGTCGAAGTGAAAATGTGGCTCGCGATACTCACCTAAACTCATTGCAGATTTCGGAAGGCCGGCAAACGCGAGCAGCCGATCGGCACGCTGCCGCCACAGCGAACGCGCAAAACGGTCGGGCGCCTTCGCTGCAGGGGCGCTGGACGCAGATACCGCATCCGCCTCCGGCACCTGCAACCGGTCGAGCAGGAACGGCCGGAGCGCATAGTTCCGGAAACCGCTGACATCAAGCGCCAGCGGCACACCGTGGCGTGCCGCAAGCGCCTTGCCCGCAGCGTACTGGAACATCTGATTGCCCAGTCCGCCGATCAGGGAAACCGTGATCACGTGGCGCCTGTCCGTGTGACTTGGCTTGACAAGAGCGCTGCGACCGCGGCGCGCACACCGTCATCAAGCCCAACCGAGGGCCGCCAGCCCAGCTCGGAGCGAAGCAAATCGGGCGAACCGACCAGCCAGGGCTCGTCATCCTTGCGCAGATCGATGGCGCCGAAGGCGAGCAAAGATGCGTCGACCTGCATGGCGTCGGCGACGCGCTTGGCGAACTCCCGCACCGAGTTCCCACGGCCGGTCGCCACGTTCCAGGTGGCGATCCCGCCTTTCTCGCTGCAATGCACGTCCGCGCGCAACATGGCCTCCACGACATCGTCGATGTAGACGAAATCGAGAATTTGGGTCCCGGCCGAGACGGCGACCCGCTCGCGTTTAGCGAGGCCGTTGACAAGCGCCGGCAGAAGGCGGTGCGGCGCCTCGCGCGCGCCATACACCTTAAACAGACGCAGCAGCCGAAAGGCGGAGCCGCTGCTGTTGGCAATCGCGCTTGCCATCAGGCCGCCGGCTGCTTTCGATGAGCCATAGAGCTTGCCCTGCTCGAGCGGCGAGGTTTCCGTGAGCAGCTCCCGGGTCGAAGGGCTCCGGTACTCTGAAAAGGTTCCTGCCATGATCATTCGCGCGCGCCATTCGGCACACAGCCGCACCAGCGCAGCCGGCATCCCAACATTAATTGCGATCATCTGGTCTATGTCGCGATGGTTCGGCCGAACGCCATAGGCCGCCAAATGGAACACCAATTCGACTGGCGCATCAAGGAGCCGCCTCAGTCCGCGCCCGCTGAAATTGTCGCACGCAACGACACTGACGCGATCGCGCCATTCCGGCGGCAGCGTGCTGGACCGCCTCACCAGCACCGTGACGCGGCTGCCTTCCGACAACAGGCGAGCGACGAGATGCGTGCCGATAAAGCCGGAGGCGCCCGTGACGAGAACGTTAGCAACCGGCATGGTTCCTCCGCGCGTTGCGATAGCCTTCGATCTGCCGAACGGTGATTTGCGCGGCATTCGCGGGATTGGCTGTGAATTCGCGATACCAGTTCGCTGTGAGTTCGATGGTGTCGGCGAAGGACAAAGGAGGCATCCAACCCAAGATGGTCCGCGCCTTGGTGCTGTCGAGATGCAGGAAACGTGTCTCCGGAAAGCTGCCCGGCGCGGAGCTGATTTCCGGCCTGGTCCAGGCCGCACTGAGCTGCTCGACCAGATCACGAACGGTTCGCGCGGAGTCATCACCGGGGCCAAAATTCCAGTTGTCCGCAGTCGTACGGTCTCCAGCCAACAGCCGGGCCGCGAGCACCAGATAGCCGTGGACCAGCGCCATCACGTGTTGCCATGGGCGGACCGCGCCCGGATTGCGCAGAGACAGGGTTTGCTGCGAGATAACGGCGCGCACGAAGTCCGGAACGATGCGATCCGCCGACCAGTCGCCACCGCCGATGATGTTGCCGCCCCGGGCGTTCGCAATCAATACGCCGTTGCCGCGCGCTGCTAGCGTTGCGCGATAGGAGGCTGCGACCAGTTCGGCGCAGGCTTTCGAAGCACTGTAGGGGTCCTTTCCACCCAGCGGATCGCACTCGCGATAGCCCCGCACCCAGTCCTGGTCGCGATAGACCTTGTCTGTGGTAACGCAGACGACCGCCTTGACGTCAGGCGCGAGCCGCGCCGCTTCAAGTACATGCGCCGTGCCGAGCGCGTTGGTGGCGAAGGTTTCGATCGGGTCGGCGAAGGATTTCGAGACCAGCGGCTGCGCTGCGAGGTGAATGATGATCGACGGCCGATACCGCTCGACCGCCGCGCGGACCGTGGCGAGATCGCGGATATCGCCGATGATCGAGTCGATGCCGTCTGCGATCCTTGCTGTAGTGAACAGGTTCGGCGCGGTCTCGGGTTGAAGCGCGAGGCCGGCGACATCGCAGCCGATTTGCTTGAGCCACGTGACCAGCCAGCCGCCGGTGAAGCCGGTATGACCGGTGACGAAGATGCGCTCGCCTCGCAGCGGCACTTCGAAATCGAGCAAAGGAGGATCCACCGTCATTGAAAGCCAAATCTCATGGAGAGGGGCCGATCAAAACGCTTCCGGTTGGGACAGACGGTCAATACCATCATCCATTGACCGCGCCCTCCGCTGTTTCAGACCGCATTGGCGATATCACCGTCTCTCCCCGCAGAACATGTTCATAGGACTGCGCGATTTTCGCCCAGGTGAAGCGCTCCTGCCAGGACCGGCGCCCGGAGTTGCCAAGTGAGCGCAGGCGATCCGGCGAACGAATTGCCTTCTCCATTTCGCGCGCCAGAACGGCGGGCGAGACTTTGATATAGCCGCGATCGTCCACTTCGGCCGGGCATAACCAACCACCTCCCGTCCAGCGCACGATCTCAGAGGCGTTGCCGGCCGGCACGGTGACAAACGGCGTTCCGGCCGCCGCCAATTCGAACAGGACGAGCGGCGAATACTCGACCTTTGAGGCGAAGACGAAGAGATCGGCTTCGAAGAAAGCGTCGACCGTCTTTGGCCGCGGCAGGTCGAGGCGAAGCACGGTTTTTCTGGCGAGCGCGGGAGCGGAGGTAGCGACGGAGGCACAGGTTGGCACACCGCCTCCAGCTAGCGACGTCTCCGTGTTCACCGGTGCAGTCTCGCGAAGCTTGACGATACTGGTTCGCTCAGCCGAAGGCTTGGGGACCAGGCGATCGATCACCCCCTTCACGCCGGCCTCACGAAATAACCGAAGGCCCTTCCGCATCGACTCAAGGCTCCCGAGCGGAACGGCGCCGAAGTGAGCGACGCTGAACCTCCTCCCCTGCGGCGGCCAATTGCCATTGAGGATCAAGGTTGCGCCTCGTCCGGCCGTATCGACCTGCGCAAAAGCCTCGGCGACGATGTCGTGCCCCTTGGTCCTGATCGGCGCGCCGACGGTCAGGAAAACCAAATCGGTCGCGGGGATGCCAAGCTCCCTGCGCAGCTTCCCATCCTGCCGCCTCTCGCGTCCAAACTCGCTTTCGCTGGCTCCATTAGGAATGATCGAGAAATTCTTGATGCCGTTTGCTCGGGCAAAATCGACGTCCCGATAGCGCTCCGCGTAGAAGATGAGATGATCGAACTTGCGCAGGATGTCAGGAAGTTGGCGAAAGTAGTCCTTGAACGAGGGCTCATAGAAACGGGAAAACCCGCAAGGGATGAAAACCTTTCGCACCTTGATCTGATTGAGCACCGCCCAGAGAGCATCGAAACTCCACTGCTGCGCCGCCTTGATCAGAATTGCGTCGCCGTCGAAGGCGGTGAGGAATTTGCGGTAGCGGTCGACTTCGCCGCGGATGCCAGTCACGAGGTTCCCGCCGACATCGAAGGAATGGATGCGGACGCCGTTGTGAACGTCGCTCTTGCGATCGGGATGAACACATGTTGCCACGCCGACCTCATGCCCCGCAGCTGCTAGCCGCTCGGCGATCTGGCGCATGACCTCCTGCACCCCACCCCGGTGCGGCCAATAGCTCTCACAGCAAAAGAGGAGTTTCATCGCGAACTCCGCACTATCGCCGGGCCGGCATCAGACGGCGCAGACGGCCACGAAAGGTGCGCACCGCACGCCACATGCGAGCGACGCCGGGTTGCCGCAGCATAAGTCGGTGACGAAGTTGAGCCTGTGCGCGAGCAACTCTGCCAAGGAGCTCGGCAGATAGTTGACCACCACCGATCTCGCGAGCTGCATCGAGCAACACGGCGCACATGGCTTGAAGATCAGGCTTTGGCGAGACAAACGCATCCGCTCCGTGGACGAGCGCCGCCATCTCGATGTGAATTTGCTCTGGCTTTTGAGCTCCGTTAGCCAAAGCGAGGTTTTCCGCCGAGATCACGACGAGCTTGCGCAGAAAGGGCTGTTCTTCGACGCGAGACATGCTTCCTGGCACTTCCCGATAAACCGTCAGCCGCTCGGGCAGATTCGCGACCCGATACTGCCGCGCGATGCGAGACCATAATTCATAGTCCTCGGGCGGCTGTCGCGCGGGGTCGGTCGTATAGGCCCCGACGTGGTCAAGCGCCGACTTCCGCATCATCACCGAGGAATGCACGAAGGGATTGTTGAACAAAAGATCGAACCGCAGGATCTGGTCGTCGGTCGGATGGTCGTGAAACCGGCCGCTCGGTTTGTCGTCCACCCAGATTTCGGCCCGTGTTCCGACCAGAGCGTAGTCGGGGTGGCTGTCAAGAAACGCGACCTGCTTGGAAATACGGGTTGGAGCGGCGAAATCGTCGTGATCCTGGCGTGCGATATATCGGCCCCGTGCCAGCGAAATGCCGCGATTGAGCGCGGCGGCGAGGCCTTGATCCTCCTGATGATAGACGCGCACACGTGGATCGGAGATGGTGTCGAGGTAATCTTTGGTTCCGTCGGTCGAGCCGTTATCGATGGCGATCAGCTCGAAGTCGGTGAAGGACTGGTTGAAAATCGTGTCCAGTGCCTGCGGCAGGTCACGACCGCCGTTGCGGACAGACAGGACCACGCTGACGGCCGGCGCGGCGTTGTCACTATTCACTGATTTCATGACCACGGCTGTCGAGAATCACGGGCTCCGGCACAGGGATAATAAATCGACCCCGCCAATCGGGAAACTGTTTGATTTGAGCGATGATTTCCTCGCGCAGATTCCAGGGAAGGATGAGAACATAGTCAGGCCGACGCTTCTCGATCTCGTCGGGCGCCAAAACTGGGATTTGCGTTCCGGGCAACAACAGGCCCTGCTTGTGCACATTGCGATCGACGGTGAAGGCGATAAAGTCGCGACCGATTCCGCAATAGTTGAGCAGCGTATTTCCCTTCGCTGGCGCGCCGTACGCCGCGACCGATCGTCCCTCCTCGATCAGCCCAATCAAGAGGCGCAGCAAGGACCGTTTCAACTGCCGAACGCGATGCCCGAAGGTTTCGTAGGTGGCAAGTTGATCGAGGCCGGCGAGCGCCTCCTCCTGCTTGATACGTCGAACTGACTCTGCCGGTACACCGTGCGCCGAATGCCCGACATAGAGGCGGAGCGATCCGCCGTGAGTAGAAAGGCGCTCCACATCCACGACATGCAATCCGTGCCGTGCGAACAGCGGCTCCAAAGCCAAGAGCGACAGATAGGAATAGTGCTCGTGATAGATGGTATCGAATTCGACGTTGCGGATCATTTCCAGCACATGTGGAAATTCGAACGTTGCGACCCCGCACTCGCCCAGCAGGATCTTGAAGCCGGAAACGAAGTCGTTGATGTCGGGCACGTGGGCGAGAACGTTGTTGGCAATGATCAGATCAGCCGCACCGCCCCGCTCGCGCAGCCGCTTCGCCGTGCTGGAGCTAAAAAACGCGACCTCGGTCGGCACACGCCGCAGATCCCATGCCACCTCGGCGCAGTTGGCGGCGGGGTCGACGCCGAGACAGGGAATGCCGCGTTCGACGCAGTATTGCAACAGATAGCCGTCGTTGCTTCCGATCTCGACGACCCGCGAGTTTGCCCCGAGCGCGAACCGCGCGACGGCCTTTTCGACGAAGACGCGGGCATGGGCAAGCCAACTTTCCGAGAAAGAGGAGAAATAAACATAACCTCCGTGAAAATGCGTTTCCGGCGTTTCAAAGTCTTCGAGTTGCACCAGCCAGCAGCGCTCGCAAACGAAACTCTTGAGCGGATGGAAGCGCTCGCTGAAGGACGACTGATCGACACGGATAAAGGCATTCGAGATCGGCGTCATGCCCAGGTCGACGAGCACCGCGGTGAGCGGCGCCCCGCAAGATCGACAGCGGGCCACCGGCATTTCGTTCGGGTTCAGTGCCACTGCCGCCACGGCGCGCGGCCCGACTGCCAGAGTTCTTCGAGCATCATCTTGTCGCGCAACGTGTCCATCGGTTGCCAAAAGCCATAATGGCGGTAGGCGCGTAGCTGCGCGTCCCTGGCAAGCGCTTCGAGGGGCGCAGACTCCCAGGACGTCCTGTCGCCCTCGATGCGATCTATCGCGGCAGGACTGAGCACGAAGAACCCGCCATTGATATAGGCATTGTCTCCTGGCGGCTTCTCGATGAAGGACTTTACGTTCGTGCCGTCGATCTCGAGTGCGCCATAGCGGCCCGGCGGCCGCACCGCGGTCACTGTTGCCAGCTTTCCGTGGTCGCGATGAAACGCGATGGAGGCGCGGATATCGATGTCAGACAGACCATCACCATAGGTGAAGCACAACGGCTCCCGCGGATCGAGGTAATTGCGCACGCGCTTGAGGCGTCCGCCGGTCAGAGTCGTCTCGCCGGTATCAACGAGGGTAATCTTCCAGGGCTCGACGCTGCCCTGATGATAAGTCACATGGTTCTTCGAGGCATCGATCGTGACATCGGAATGATGGAGCACGAAGTTCATGAAGTATTCTTTGATCATGTACCCTTTATAGCCGAGACAGATCACGAAATCCGTGAGCCCATGATGCGCATAGAGCTTCATGATGTGCCACAGGATCGGCCGGCCGCCGATTTCGATCATCGGCTTCGGCCGTACCAAGGTCTCCTCCGAGATCCGGGTGCCCATACCGCCTGCGAGAATGACGACTTTCATTAGACTGATCCTTACTCTTCAGGGCTCAAGAAGCTGTGGAAACGCGTCATGATTTGTCTAGCTAGTCCCCGAAGCCGAGATCGTCCGGAATACCAATATTCGTAAGCCGACCTGATCCGCAGTACGACTCGGGTAAAGCCCTCATACCCACTACCCGCCGCTGCTTTAAGAAAGGCCTGAAAATAGATCGGTCGCTCTTCCAGCAGATAGCTTTGCAATCGCGGATCCTGCACTTGGTCCAGCACCTTTGTCGGCACCCGCTTTCGTAACACTAGCCGATCATCGACAATCAGATTGGAGCGGCAAAGGTAGCCGTACACCAGATTTATATCGCTTCCCCACGAAGGCGGTAAATCGCGGAAAATTTCGACTACGCTCCGAAGGGATTGCTTGCGGAACACGGAATAGATCAAATTCGCTTTGCCCATGATTTCCGGCTCCCAAAGAAAGCGCGCCAGATCGACGAACTTGAATGCAGTGGATTGGAAACGGCGAAAACTCGGATATGACCGCACCACGTCGCCGTCGACGTTGATGTTCACTACCTGACAAAACCAGGCCGACGCGCGTGGATTTTCTCAAGCGCATCGACAGCCTTCTCCAGAAAATCTGGCGGCCAAAGATCGTCATCCGATGCCCACATGAACAGAGGTGCGTTGGCCTGATCGTAGACGAACCAGAAGTTCTTCTCTGCGCCTTGGTTAAGGGGCTGCCGAACATAGCGAAAGCGAGAGTCCTGCGCCGCATAGCGCTCGCACAGCCGTCTGACATCGGCGCTCGGCGATGTGTTATCAGAGATGATAAGCTCGAAGTCTCCGAAACTCTGTCCGCGGAAACAGTCAAGAACTAGCGAGAGCAGCTCGGGTCGATTATAGGTCGGGAGGCCGATCGAAACGCGCGGCAATCTATTGCTCATTCACCAACCGCCGCCGCTTCTCGCCTCTTTTCGACCAATCCTGACGTCCGGGCCGCGTTCGACTTCCATCGCACGGCGAGAAGAAATTCGTGCTTCAATAAATAATACGCAGACCACGCGTGGAGCGAGCGCGTCGTCCTGCCATCATATCCCAAAGAGTTGATCGCAGCGAAATTCTCATCCCTCACCATGCGGTGATATTGATGAAGCGATCGACAGGACGCAAGGTGAGCGCGCCAACCCGGCCAATTGGGGAGCCTGCCGCCAAGCTGTTCCCATCTTGCCTGTTCGCAAACAACCTTGGGAGCCGATTTATACATTCCTACTTCCGGAAGGACACGGATGCCCCCCCAAGCGGCAACCAATATCAGCATGGGAATTCTCGTTGAGCGTCCGGCCGATCCACCTCGTGACGGGTTTGCCGCAATGAAGCAGTGCGCCTCGCCTAAAGACGCCATAAAGCAGGTTGCCGTAGACGTGGCGAAGCAGATGCTTCACTCGCCCTTCTGGAGACCGCGGAGAACAATCGCGAAACGGCAACCCCTCGGAGAAGAATGGAAACAGACTGCGCGGGGCATTCTCGTATTGAGCCTCCATCTGACAGACAGCGAGAGAAGGATCGGCGCACAGCTCTCGAACGCATTTCTTAATAAAGAACGGCTCCCAGCGATCGTCATCCGCCGCCCACATGAAAAACTGACCGCTTGCTTTCGGAATGAACGATGAGAAATTTGCTGTCGCGCCCAAATTCTCGGGATGTCGATGGTAGCTCACCCGCATATCCTTTGCGGCGAAATCGCTGGCCACCCTGCCAACCCCCGAATTGCTCGAGCTATTGTCTGAGACGATGATTTCGAGATTGCGGTAGGTTTGCGAACAGATTGACCCGAGCGTCTGCGCAAGGCCTTCCGGCCGGTTGAACGTCGGAATGCCGACGGTGACTAAGGGTTCGGCCATTGGGATGCTCTCGAAGCCTCAGCCGACACGCCTAAGATACCCGTCCGGAGCTACGGTAATCAGCAGCCTGTTCTGCACGCTCCTGTCGATCTCGAATTCCGGGTGGCCCTTGAGGAATTCCCGGACCGCGGTTTTCGCGTTGTTGCCTTTTCCCCAAGGCCGATCGGAGAACGCGTCCACCGGCATATCCTCGATCACCGTATCGAAAACAACACAATAACTTCCAATCGATACGAGCCGCGCATAGGCCTCCAGTTCGGCAAGCACGTGATCGTGGGTGTGATTGCTATCGAGAAGAACGAGGACGCTGCGCTTGCCTGCAGCCCGGGCTTTCACTTCGGCGACCATTTCGGGCGCGACGCTGGATCCCTGGATCATCGAAATGCGGTGTGCCATCGGATGGACATCGATTGCCGCGCGGTTGTGCACGCGGATATCGATGTCGACCCCCAACACTTGCGCGTCTATCGGTCCGCCGGAGATTGCGTTCAACTCCAGCATCGATGCGGAAAAGACGAGCGAGCCGCCGTGGGCGATGCCCGTTTCGATAATGAGATCCGGCTTGACCGACCAGATGATTTCCTGGACGGCGAGGATATCCTGGGGATATTGAATGATCGGCCGGCCCATCCACTCGAAATGGTAGGAATATTTCGCCCGATTGGCGCGATTTATCCAGGCCCGCGTTGCAAGGGCGAGTTCAACGTCACTCCCCATCCGGTCGATCTCAAGCGCGCATTCTCTCTTGAACTTTGTGTACTCGTTCATCTCGACTTCCTTTTGATCTCGACCCGGACTTCGTACTCATCTTCGCCGTCCGAAAATGTGCATGCGGGTTGGCCCGGAAAGGTGCGTGCCCGGAGCAGGTTGAGCAGGTCACGGGCCACGTAAGGCTGGTCCAGAATGATCGTGCTTGCCGGCTCAAGTTCAGATGCACGATGAAAGGTGCCGGCGGCAACCTGCTGTGGGCTGATCGCGAAATCGAGGTTGCGAATCTTGGGATACGTCGCCTGGAACAGCTCTAGCATGGCCTCTCTTGCCTTGTGGTAGAGCGTTCCACCAGTGTCTTCCCAACCATAGGATATTGCGGCTTGCGCAACGATGCCGCCCGTGTCGACGCCTTCGTCGACCCTATGCAAGCTGACCCCGAATGGCACCTGATCGACGATCGACCAGAAATTATAATGCTTGCCGCGGCCGTAGGGCAAAAGACTCGGATGGGTATTGATGAAGCCGTGGCGCGGCAGAGACAGCAGCGGCTGTTGGATGATCTTTGGCCACCACGCGAGCAGACCTAGATCGAAGCGGAGCTCTTCGGCCTGGGCAAAATCTCGGACTTGCTCGGACGATTGGAAGGTCAAGGGGCATATCCGCGCCTCGCGAGCGGCCGCGGCAATATCGTTGTCCGCGATCGTGACTATCAACGCGACGTCGTCGCGAAAATTAGCAATCAGCCAGCATGCGATCTCGGAACCGACATGGCCGTCCACAAGCAGAAGGAGCTTCATTTTCGAGCTCACCCGCCCTGCAGCAAACGGCTTACGACGGCGATCACCCGATCCTGCTCTGCCTGGATCATGTCATGGAAGCTCGGCAGGTTAATCGCACGGGTCGGGATGTCCCAGGCGTTGCGGTTGTCCGGCACGTCATCGAACATGGGCAATCCTGACAACGGATAGAAGAACACGCGGGCATCGATGTTTTCGGCCGCAAAGGCTGCACAGAGTTGTTCTCGCGTGACCCCGGTCGATCTATCGAAGACAACCGTCGGCATCCACGCCCCGTTCACAATATTGCTGCCTTCCGGATTCATTCGCACGCCCGAAAGGCCCAGCAGCCGGTCGCGGTAGTAATGAAAGATTTCACGCTTGCGGCGGATCAATTCGTCGATCCGTTCCATCTGCGCGCAGCCAAGTGCCGCCTGAATGTTGGACATCTTGTATTTGAAGCCAACGACGTCGGGCCAGAACTGCCTGGACTGTGTACGTGACCTGCCATGGTTCGAAAGAGTGAGCGCCAGCTCGTAGAGCGCCGGGTCGTTTGTCACGAACATCCCGCCTTCACCGGTCGTGACCGTCTTGGTGCCATGAAACGAGAACGCTCCGAACCGACCCATGCTGCCGGCGCGCTTGCCGAAATATTCCGATCCGATGGCCTCGGCCGCATCCTCAATTACCGGGATGCCCCGCGATTCCCCAATCGCCAGGATGCGATCCATGTCGCATAGATTTCCATAAAGATGGACGGCGAGAATGGCCTTAGTACGTGGCGTGATTGCCGCTTCGATGGAGTTCGGGATCGATGCACCAGCTATCGGTTCGGATATCGATAAACACCGGCCGCGCGCCGAGATGCACGATCGGTGCAACCGACGCGATCCAGTTGGCGTCAGCTAGAATCACTTCGTCACCGAGTCCGATCCCCAGCGCCGCCATGCCCATATGCAAAGCGCCCGTACAGCTCGACGTCGCAATCGCAAAGAACGTCCCCAGATGCTCTTTGAATGCCGCTTCGAAGCGATTGATATAGTCGTAACAGCGTTCGCCCCAGCCGTGCGCGGCGGCATCGGTGGCATAGCGAACCTCAAGCTCGGTTATGGACGGCTTGGTGTAGAGAATGCGCGCAGGCTTGAGAGAGGCGATCTTGGGTTGCTCTGACATTCGCTCTACCGCAATCGGATTCCGACAAACGACGCCGGCAAGGATTTATCGCGTTCCGACATGATAAGATCCGCAATCGGCCAGGTGATCGCTAGCTCGGAAGCGTCATATCGAAAACCTGCCTCCGCGCCGGGAACGAAGGCCGGCGTGATCTCGTAGTCGACTTCGGTGTTGTTCACCAGGGACTGGAATCCATGCGCGAACCCCTTCGGGACATAAAGCATCATTCTGTTGTCGGCGCTCAACTCCTCGCCGTACCATTGGCCGTAGCTCGGTGATCCCTCGCGCAGATCGACCATTACGTCGAAGATTGCGCCACGCGTGCAACGCACCAGCTTGGTCTCGAGATGTGGCGGCAGCTGGAAGTGCATTCCGCGTAATGTTCCAGCTCGCGCATTGAACGAGATCGAACGCTGTACTAGGTCGCACTCAAGACCATGTGCGCGAAATGTCGCGGAACAAAACCGCCGCGCGAATCCTCCTCGTTCATCCGCAATGAGCTGCGGTTCGATGCGGTAGGCTCCGGAGAGAGACAGCGGATGGAAGATCATTATCAATCGCTTCCGGCGACGCCCTGCCGATCTGCAGGTATGAGTTGCGGCGAGACGGACCAAGCCAAAACCGGCGCCACCACGCCAGGACGATGGAGGCGCCAATAACTGGAGTTGCTCATACCGCCTTCGATTTCAGAAAAACGGCGAGGTCGGTCGAACCCGGTTCCGCAAACCAGGCCGTGTAGTGAAGTCCGGCCATAAACTCCAACCGATATAAGCCCTGGTTGAGAAAACGTGGGGGAATTTTCGTCGATAGCTCGATGTCCCCCAGGTTCATACAGTTGGCGAACTGATCATTCGCGTCGGTTGTCATTGTCCAATAGACGGTATTTCCCGCTTCATTGTAAATCGAATAGCCGAATGACAAAGCTCGATGTCGCTTTTTAAGGCGGAGCCGCATCTCGACATAGACTTGCTCAGCTGCTGGTATCGCGCCGACAATGGTATTGCCGCGCGCATCCCTTACCCGAAGTGATTGAAAAACAAAAAACTCGGTGTCGAGGTTGCGTTCGTCTGAGGAATGCAGTTCCCCCACGAGAGAGTTGCTATCTCCACCGAAAATGTACTTGCTCGTCACCGAGTAGGCATCATTAGAGTCCTCGATCATCTTGCCGCGATCTAGCCAGATTACGCGATCGCAAAGTTGATCGATGGTGTCATGTTATGCGAAACCAAGAGCACGGTTCGGCCTGACCTTGATACCTCGTTCATCTTCCCCAAACACCGTTTCTGGAATTCAGCGTCGCCAACCGCGAGTACCTCATCCACGATAAGTATCTCGGGCTCGAGGTGAGCAGCGACAGCGAATGCGAGACGCATTTGCATACCGCTCGAGTAACGTTTGACGGGAGTGTCGAGAAAAGCTTCGACGCCGGAAAACTCCACTATCTCATCAAATTTGCGCTGGATTTCACCCCGGCTCATGCCGAGAATCGCACCATTTAGGAACACATTCTCACGTCCGGTCAACTCCGGATGAAAACCGGTGCCGACTTCAAGCAGCGTTCCGGTGCGACCGTAGAGCCGAACTTCACCCACCGTTGGCGACGTGATCTGCGCGATGATTTTCAGAAGAGTGCTTTTGCCCGAACCATTCCGTCCAATGATCCCGACGACCTGTCCCTCGTCGATAGTCAGGGAAACGTCCTTGAGCGCCCAGAACGGCTTAACGTCGACTGTCGAATAATCCTCATCCTGTGCCTTGCCGAGCAGGCCACGGCCCCATTGTGAGATAGCCTGCGATAGCAATCGCGTATGGGTATGGTGCAGGCCCCGGAAATACTCCTTGCCTACACCACAAACCTCAATCGCCGCCGTCATATTGGCTGTCCCTTTTCGACCGCCTTCGAAGCCAAAGATTGGCCAGCGCTGCGATCGTTAGATCCTGTATCGACAAGGTCTCCCTCCATCCTCCGGGACAATGCGCGCCTCCCCAGAATAGGAGCACGGTCGCGATGACGAATACCGCGAGGCCCGGTAGCGAAGGGGTGTTCGTCCCAAGGACAGCCCAGCGCATCGAATCCACCATCACCGCGATCGGATTGAGCACGTAAAGCCAGCGTATATTTTCTGGCACCAGCGACGCGGGATAGACGATCGGGCTCAAAACATCGCAATCTGCATGACAAACGGCACTACGATTCCGATATCGCGGTAGATGGCGTTGAGAGGCGCCAGCCAGAGCGCAATCTTAGCGTGACCAAAAAAGAAAAAGTGCAACAGCAATAATGATGAGAGGTGCAAAAAATCACTGTCCAGCTTGCATGCGCGCCCATCAGCATTGTCAGCACGACCAGCGCAAGAATCGCAATCGCACAGTCAACCGCCGCCGCTAGAGGCGGCACCAGGGGAATAACCAACCGCGGGAACGACACTTTGGTGATCAGGGCGGTGCTGGCGATCAGGCTATTGCCGCCGTCGCTGACGATGCGGCTGAAATATGCCAGATCGCCATTCCTGCAAAGGCAAACAGCGGATAAGAAGCCCCTTGAGCAGGAATACGGAGAAAGAAGACAAACACCGTCGTGAAAATTGCGGTGGTGACTGAGCGGCTGGAGCAACACCCAGAGCAACCCAACGACTGTCTGGCGGTAACGTACCGAGAGCTCGCGCCTTGTCAGAACCACGATAAGCTCGGCGGTGCGCCCAGATGTCTGCGACTTCCTTAGCGAAGCTTCGTTCGTTGTGAGGCTTGATGATTTTGATCGTCTTCGATGTCATTGAACCGCCAGCTTGCGCTTCCACGTGAGCGCATTGGCCACGATGGCATCGATATCGTCACGGGCCGGCGTCCAGACAGCGCACGCCGTCTGTCCGGCTATCGGCAATGACGGCGGCCGGATCGCCGGCCCGCCGCGGTCGCTGTGTTGCCGCAAAAGCGCTGCCGAGACGCGCCTGACCGCCTCGACGATTTCGCGCACCGAATAGCCGTGCCCGTAACCGCAATTGAGCGTCACGCCGCCCGCAGATAGTCCAGCGCCTTGATGTGGGCGCTCACGAGATCGCAGGCATGGATGTAGTCTCGAATGCAGGTGCCGTCGGGGGTCGGTAGAAGTTTCGTGCCCAAGCACATTCGGCATTTTGTAGTGAACATCGTCGATTCCGTTACCTTTGCGCAGCTCAGCGATCAGCCGCCGCTGCAGCCGTTGGCGGCTGGGCGCTCTTGCATGTCGGCGTCGACCATCTCCTTGACGAGCTGGTCGAAAGCGACCTTGTGCTGCCAGCCGAGCTTGTGCGGGCCTTGGACGGATCGCCGAAAAGCAGGTCGACCTCGGTCGGGCGGAAATAGCGCGCATCGATCTCGACGAGCACGCGGCCGGTCTCGGCGTCGATGCCCTTTCCTCGACGCCCTCACCGCGCCATTCGATCTGCGATTCCGATCTTGCGCGAAGGCCTGCTCGACGAATTCGCGCACCGAATGGGTTTCGCCGGTGGCCAGCACGTAGTCGTCCGGCTTGTCCTGCTGCAGCATCAGCCACATGCCTTCGACATAGTCGCGGGCATGGCCCCAGTCGCGCTTGGCGTCGAGATTGCCGAGATAGAGCTTGTCCTGCAGCCCGAGTGATCGCCGCGACGGCGCGCGTGATCTTGCGGGTGACGAAGGTTTCGCCGCGAATCGGGCTTTCGTGATTGAACAGGATGCCGTTCGAAGCGTGCATGCCGTAGGCTTCGCGGTAGTTCACCGTGATCCAGTAGGCGTAGAGCTTCGCCGCGGCATAAGGGCTGCGCGGATAGAACGGCGTCGTTTCGCGCTGCGGCGTCTCCTGCACAAGGCCGTAAAGCTCCGACGTCGAGGCCTGATAGAACGGACGCGGTCGCCCATCCCCAGAATGCGGATGGCCTCGAGCAGGCGCAGCGTGCCGAGAGCATCGGCATTGGCGGTATATTCCGGCGTCTCGAAACGACACCTGCACATGGCTCTGCGCGGCCAGATTGTAGATTTCGTTCGGCTGCGTTTCCTGGATGATCCGGATCAGATTGGTGGAGTCCGTCATGTCGCCATAGTGCATGAAGAAACGGACGCCCGGCAGATGCGGATCGGAGTAAAGATGGTCGACTCGCTGGGTATTGAACGACGACGAGCGGCGCTTGATGCCATGAACGATATAGCCCTTAGCGAGCAGAACTCCGCAAGGTAAGCGCCGTCTTGTCCGGTAACGCCAGTGATGAGCGCAACTTTATCCGTCATGTTAACGTGCCTCGGAAGTTGAAACCGGTTGCTGCGGGCGGACGACGCTGCCAGCTTGCGCGCCGCGTATCCTGTCGAGATTGGCCAGGAAATCGGCGAAGGTGACGGCAAGGCCGGTTTTTAGATCGACTTTCCGGCACCAGCCGAGCGCGTTCAACTTCGAGCCGTCGAGCTGCTTGCGCGGCATTCCGTCCGGCCGAGACGTGTCGAACTTGAATTGGCCGGTATAGCCGACAACCCCAGCGACGAGCGCGGCGAAGTCGGCGATGGATATCTCGTCGCCGCTTGCAACGTTGAGGAACTGCTCGCCGGAATAATTCTTCAGAACGAAAATGCAAGCGTCGGCGAGGTCGTCGACGAACATGAATTCGCGTAGCGGCGTTCCGGTGCCCCAGACTTCGACCGTTTCCGTGCCAGCGAGTTTTGCTTCATAGAGCCGCCGGATGAGCGCGGCTGGCACGTGACTGTGCTCGGGATGATAATTGTCGCCAGGGCCGTATAGGTTGGTCGGCATCACGGAAATGAAGTCCGCGCCATATTGGCGCCGATAGGCCTGGCACAGCTTGATCCCCGCGATCTTGGCGATTGCGTACCACTGATTGGTTTCCTCCAGCGGACCGGTCAGCAGCCTCTCTTCGGTCATCGGCTGCGGCGCATGCTTTGGATAGATGCACGACGATCCGAGAAACAACAGCTTCCGGACCCTCCCGCCTCATAGGCGCCCTCTATGACGTTTGTCCCGATCGCGAGATTGTCGGCCAGAAATTCAACCGGGAACGTGTCGTTCGCGAGAATTCCACCCACCTTTGCCGCCGCCAGTAGAACCACGTTCGGCCGCGCGTCACGCAAGTAAGCTTTGGTTGCGGCCTGATCCGTCAGATCGACCGCGCGGCGGTCTGTGGTCAGTATCTCACAATTTTCCGAGATCCAGAGCGGCGGACGAGAGCCGAGCCGACCATACCCTTGTGGCCAGCGACGAACACACGCAGCCCGTCCAGCGGCAGCAGGAGCTTGGCTTCCGCGGAACTGCTGGGATGGCCTGTATGCGGTTTCATCGAGTTAAGGTGGACCATGGGACCGGAGGTCGGCAATGGGAGGGAGACAGTTTGACCGGGCACTCAAGCTCAAGGCGATGAAGCGGGTACGGGACCGGGGTGTATCGGCCGCGCCCTTCGGCTAAGGGGCGAGCGTGCCGGCCACGCTACCGCAGTCCGGGTGAAAACGATCACCAGACCTACTGCGCGGATTTGCGATTTGCCGCCGCCAATTTAGGCTGCGGTAATTGCATCAGCGTCCATTAGGATGCGCACTTTGCGGAAAAACAGATCGAGCAGGACGCTGACGCGGTCGCAATCCGACATTCCTTCATAAAGTCCGAGATGTCGGCGAAAGACACCAGCCAGAATTTCTGAAACCTTTTCCCCGACGCGAAATCTCGGGCCGCTCTCGAGCCTGACGAACCCAGCCTCGTCCTCGCGCTCTCTGAGAGTGGCGAGAATTTGTTGATTGACCGGCAGTGGGGTCTCGCCGGCGCAAATAAGACGGAAACGCCGACCGTCGAATAGATCGATCTCCAGCGCTGCGCGCCTATGTCGATCTCGACGAAGAGATACCGGGGAAAGAGCGGCGCCGGCACGATCTCGATGCGCCGGGCGTGCCGCCTGCGCTTCAGGTAGCGCGGCAGATAGGCGCCGAATCCCTGTCTCGCGAGATGGATCATCGCCTTGTTTTCGCAATGCGGCTGTGTCTGCACGACGTAACAGGCTCGGTTGGCGGAGGTCATTTTTCGACCTCCTTGTTTTCCGCAACGGCCGCCTTGTTCATCCGGATTAGCAGCAGGTCGGGAATGAGAACACGGTCAGGCCCAAACTGCTTCAGCAGCGCTTCGCAGGTTTGCCGAGGTTCGACCAGGTCGGTGACCAGAATAGCGTCAAAATTTTTCGGCACATAATCGAAGCCAGCAAATACAGGCAGACCCACAAAACGGTCGTTCGACGGCTCACGCTGAACGACGCCGACAATTTCGATCGATTGCTCGATGGCGCACAGTGCGGCAATCTCGGCAAGATTGGACTGACCGGCGAGCACGACGCGACGAACGCCGCGGGCGTAGGCGGCCTGAAATAGAAGCGAGCAGTCCGTCTTGGCATCACGGAAAAAGCGGAAGGAGTAGGAAAGATATTCAACCGTGAGCCGCGCTTTCTCCGCAAAACCTTGCGGGGTCAAGTAGTAGGCATAGCGCCGCGCCGGCGCTTGGTTTGCCTTGATCAAACCCTTCTTGATGCAGCGCTTCAGGTACGCATTGATGAGACCCACCGCGATGCCAAGGTCCGCAGCAAGCCTACGCTGCGACGTCGCGCTATTCCGCTCGACCAAGTCGAGCAAACCCAGCATGATCCAAGCATGCACCGTGTCTTCCGGAGGCGTTACCTCGGCCATCCAGCACCCCGAGCGCTTTACTAATCCTAGCGTATGCTAGGCTGTTCATACCATGAACGTCAAGCACTTCGTTCATGAGATGAACGATAATTTTTCTCAAGAATTAAGAAGTAAGCTCCATAGTCGAGGGGACGAATTTGCGAGCTGGGCCGCGTATTTGGCCGTGATCAATGTCGGCGCCCTGCCAAACTTTCGCCGGCGCCATCGCCAAGGCCGTGGCCGAAGGTGAGATCAACTGACTGAACCGTGGCGACTTGCGGAGCAACCGGATTCCCCCTTTCGTTTCAGGCGAGTGTGTGGTTGCCCACCCATGCGTTCACCCTTAAGGGCGAGCGCGGATGCGAACTGTTTGAACGGATTCTATCGAGCCCCCCAAAGGGCTGATTTGGGCCAAAGTCCGTTATTGCTGCCCGTCTTCCGTCGTACCTCCCTTCGGGGTCGGAAGGTGAAGCGTTTCTTTTTTATCTTCTTTCTCCAGCGTCGCCTCTCTCGCTTTGACTGAACGCAGAATCCAACCCGAATGAGCCTCGCCGGTTTTGAGCCGGACCAGGATCTGCGACGATTGATCGATAAATACCCCGATGCTCTCGGCATCCCTGACGACGGTTCCGAGGAGTTTAAGATTTGAGTGCTCGGGCGCAGGTGGAGCGGTCACTTACGTGTCGGCAGTTTCGCGCTCGTTCACGACGCCGGCGGTTACCGCATCGTTCCCAGCGGCGACGCGGCCGGCAGCGGGGGCGTCGACGTTGCGACAAATGGCCAGCCGCAACCCGGTTACGGCGATCACCGTTGTGCCGCTGCGCTACGTTTCGGCGCCAACGGTCATCAAATTGCTCGAAGGCTTCGCCACCAGGGCGGGCACGGTACGAGTTGACACCAGCCGCAACATCATCATCGTCCAAGGCAATGGCGTGGAGCGTCAATCGGCTGTCAAAACGATCCTCAGTTTCGACATGGATTGGATGCGCGGCCAAACGGTTGGAATTTTTCCCGTGCGGCACAGCGCGCCGGAACCGATCATTGCGGAAGTCGAGAAGATTATGGAAGCCGGCGACGGCGGGTTCAGCCAGCACCTCATGAAGTTTCAGCCGATCGCTCGCCTGAACGCCATCCTGGTCGCCACCAGCAAACCGAATTTGCTGAAAACGGCGCAAAGCTGGATTCACCGGCTCGATAGTTCCGAGATTTCCAACAGCGGCATCAAAGTCTATCGCGTGCGCTACGGCGAAGCGCGTCATCTCGCGCAAGTCCTCAATGATATGTTCGGCAGCGGCGGTGGCGGCGCTGCGTCAGAGTCGGCATCCAGCCAAGATTGCGCCGGGCGGCGGTTTGACGACAACGTCAAGCGGCAGCGGCACCGCTGGGACGCCGCTGACGCCGGTCGAGCGGCTGACGGGCGGCCCGGCGGCCTCGCGGCAGCCGCCGCCTGAGACCTCCCCGCAAGGATCCGCGTCGCGCGCGCTATCCAATCCGCGTTCGGGTTCGGCTTCGTCAAGCGATTCGATCTTGCCCGGGGTCCGGATCACCGCCGATGTGACCAATAATTCGCTGCTGATTTACGCCAACGAGGGAAATTACCGGATCATCGAAGGCGCGCTGCGGCAGCTCGATCGGCCGCCGTTGCAGGTCGCCTTCGACGCCACCATTGCCGAGGTGACGCTCAACGACAGCCTGACCTACGGCGTTCAGTTTTTCCTGAAGAGCAGCAATCTCGGCGCGCCGCCGGACACCGGCTCGATCATAAATTCGATTGGCGGCTCCGTGCTTAGCCGCGTGCTGCCCGGATTCAACATTCTCGTCGGCTCCGAGGCGACGCCGCAGGTCATTCTCGACGCCCTGCACGCCGTCACCGACGTTAAGATTTTGTCCAACCCCTCTCTGGTCGTGACCGACAACGGCGTCGCCACACTGCAAGTCGGCGATCAAGTTCCGATCACCACCGGCACGGCGACGGTGCTCACCGGAAACAACGCCATCGTCAACACCATCAGCTACCAAAACACCGGCATCATCTTGCGCGTCGTGCCGCGCATCGGGTTCAACAATACGGTGCGGCTCGATATCGAGCAGGAGATCAGCAACGTCTCCAATACCAGCGCGACCGGCTCGCTGACGCCGACCATTTCCGAAAGAAAGGTCAAAAGCACGCTGAGCGTCGCCAACGGTCAAACAGTCTTGCTTGCCGGCCTCATCAGCGAAAACCAAAACAAGACGCGCAATGGCATCCCTTTGCTCGATCAACTGCCCGGACGCTTGGGCGACGTCTTCTCGCATCAGAACAGGACCGTTCAGCGCACCGAACTGATCATCTTCATCCGGCCGCAGATCATCCGCGACAGCATCGACGCGCATTTGGTGGCCGAAGAGCTGCGCGCAAAGATCAAAGCCCGCGTCGGCACCGTAACGCCCAGCAGGGAATATTTCGACCAGCCTGCCGACCTGCGATGACGCAAAACGCGGCGAGTTGCGGCCGGCGCGTTGCACGGAGCCTCGGCATATTCACAGGCGCATTTAAGCTATGGCGCACCCGCTTCCAACCGGCATTGCGGCGCCGTTGATGAAGAACGTCCGCCGGGCCGACTTGGCCGTCGGCGCGATCGGCGTGCTGGCCGTCGCCGCCAGCATCTGGGCGGCTCACGGATCAGGCGGATTGCTCGGCGGCGGCCTCGCACTTCTCATGCTTGCGGTCGCAATCGCCGACTTTCGTCACATGATCATTCCAAATGCTTTGTCCGCGGCGGCGCTCGCGCTCGGCCTCGCCAACGCAGCCGTCGTCGATCCAACCGCGATCGTCGCCGGTGTGGCGGCCGCTGTACTGCGCGGCGCGGTAACGATGTTGTTTTTTCTGGCGATCCGCGCGGGTTATGGCTTGCTGCGCCGGCGGGAAGGCATCGGGCTTGGCGACGTCAAGCTCGCATTCGTCGCCGGTGTGTGGCTTGACTGGGTATTGATCCCCGTTGCAATCGAAATTGCGGCTGTGACCGCGTTGACGGCTTTTGTCGCCGTGCACGTCGTCGCCAAGCGGCCGATGCGATCGACCTCGCGCCTGCCGTTCGGCTTATTTTTCGCGCCGGCGATTTGGCTGTCTTGGCTGCTCGGCGAGTTAATCGCCGGCTGGATGTAAGCGGGATGGCGCGCCCGGAGAGATTCGAACTCCCGACCCCCAAATTCGTAGTCTGGTGCTCTATCCAGCTGAGCTACGGGCGCTTGCAACCGCGGCCGAAAAATAGCGCCACGGAACAGGGCGCATAGCTATCGTCTCGACACTCTATTGGCAAGGTCGGCCTAGGCTTGGGCCCGCGCGCCGCGCCTGGCGTCAAGATCGACCGCGCTGTCTGGAATCGTAATGCGGAAGGTCGCGCCGATGGTGCCCGGCACCAGGCCGATCTCGCCGCCATGCGCGCGCACCAGTTCCGCGGCAATCACCAGCCCGAGCCCGGTGCCGCCGGTGCGGGCGGAGCCTTGAAACGCCTGGAACATATGGGCGCGTGCCTTTTCCGGTACGCCCGACCCCGTGTCGGACACCTCGATGACAACCACACTGCCCTCGCGGCGGCCGGTAATGCGAATTTGATCGCGCGCCGGATCGCGCGCGCCGCCCGCTTCTAGCGCTTGCACCGCGTTGCGTGTGACGTTGACGAGGACGCGAAACAATTGATCGGGATCGGCTTCGACGGTGAGGCCGCGTTCGACCGAAACAATCCAGCGGATCGGCACATCGAGCCCAAGGCCGAGCGCTTCATGCACTTCTTCGATCAACGGCTCGACGGCAATCGTCTTGCGCTCGGGCGGGGTTTCCTGCGCGGCGCCATAAGAGAGCGTCGACTGGCAGAAGGCGATGGCGCGTTCGAGTGCGCGCATCAGCTTGGGCGCGAAGCGCTGCACTTTCGGGTCGGGCAAGGTCGACAATTGATCGGAAAAGATTTGCGCCGACGCCAGCAGGTTGCGCAGATCGTGATTGATCTTCGACACCGCCAGACCGAGCGCGGCCAGCCGATTCTTCTGATGCAGCATCGAGGCAAGCTCGCGCTGCATGGCGGCGAGTTCTTGTTCGGCCGTGCCGATTTCGTCGCGACGGCCGGAACCGGCGATGATGCGAGCGGAGTTTTCCGGATCGGCGCGGAACGCGACCATGTTCTCGGTAAACCGCCCCATCGGTCGCACCAGGATATAGTGCAGGGCGAAGAACACCAGCATCGCGGTTATGCCGGAGATCAGCAGCGACAGCAGTAGGATGTTGACCGAAAACGTCCACATCGCCTTGCACAACGGCGCTTCGTCGAGAACGATTTCGAGAAACTCGCCATGCACCATCGGCGCTGGCCCCACCACCCGCATCACGTCGTCAGGCATGCAGAACAACAGGGTGTCGAAGGCGTCCATGATGGCGCGCCACCAGCGGACGTCGCGCATGTCGACTTCCTGGGCGATGTGGGACGGCACATTGGAGGCCGCGAGCATGCGGCGCTCGGTGCCCATCTTTATCGCCACCGCGCGGGCGCCGATGCTCATCAAAATCTTGTTCGCCAGACTTTCCGGCACCGCGCCGCTCGGCGCGGCGTCCAACACCAGCGCGGCGGTATGCGCCGCAGCCAGGCGGTCGTTGAGCCAATTCATCCGGAAATTGGCGATCGACGGCACATAAATGAGAATTTCCGCCACCATCACGAAGACGATGGTGAGGAACAGCAGTTTGCCGGAGAGACCGATGCGCAGGCGGCGCGCCGAACGGTGCGGCGCCCGTGTTCCGACCTCACTCGCTGGCTCGGCGCTCGATTCCAATTGAATTCAACCCAGTTTTCGCAGCCACGCGATGATGCGCCGCAGCAATGGGCTCGTCAAACTTGGCGTAAAAAAGTCAATGGCCGCGCGTTTGCCGATTTCCGATAGCGTCGGATAAGGCACGACTATGCCGGTGAAGGCGCGAATGTTGAGGCCCTGGGAGATCGCCAAGGTCCAGGTCGTAATCAATTCACCGGCCTGCGCGCCGACAATGGTGGCGCCGATAATCTTACCTCTACGCTCGACAATGACTTTGATGTGACCATGCGTCTCGCGCTCGGCCTGGGCGCGGTCGTTGTCGTGATAGGGCCAGCGCAGAATACGGAATTTGATCTTGCGATCGCGCGCCTGCGCTTCGGTCACGCCGGTCTGCGCGAGTTCCGGCTCGGTATAAGTCACCCACGGGATTGCATCGTTATTCACGCGCACGGGCAGACGGAACAGTGCGTTCCTGATGACCAGGCCGGCGTGGTAATTGGCCGCGTGGGTGAACTGCAATTGCCCGGCGGCAACGTCGCCTATGGCGTAGATACGCCGGTTGGAAGTTTTCAGTTTTCTGTTCACGCGGATGCCGGAACGGTCGGAGCGCACGCGGGCGGTTTCGAGATCGAGTCCGTCGAATGTCGGCTGGCGGCCGGCAGCGACCAGCAAATGTGTTCCGACGATCGTTTCCAGGCCGCCCGATCCTTCGAACGCCACCGCCACGGCGCCGTTCCGATACGCAATCCGGATAATCTTCACGCCGCTGCGAATAACGACGCCCTCGCACGCCAGCCGGTCGAGCACGATGGCGGCGCATTCCGGATCGTCTTTGGCGAGCGGGATCGCGGCTTCCAGCACCGTGACCTCGCTGCCGAGGCGGCGAAAGGCTTGTGCCATTTCCAGGCCGATCGGCCCGGCACCGATGATGAGGAGCTGTTGCGGCAAATTGGTCAGGTCGAAAACGCTCTCGTTGGTGAGATATGGGCCGCTGTCGAGTCCGGGGATTGGCGGCACCGCCGGGGTCGACCCGGTTGCGATCACAAAGCGTCGCGCGCGAATCTGGATGTCCTCGCCGACGGCGACGGTCCTGCGGTTGATGAATTTGGCTTGTCCGCGAATGACGCGCACGCCGAGGCCCGTAAAACGCTCCGCCGAGTCAATCGGCGCGATGGCGGCGATCACACCGTGCACATGGTCGTGCACCTTGGCGAAATTGACGTCGCCGCCTTGGGTCGTCACGCCGAACGGCGCCGAGCTTCGCATAGCATCGGCGCGCTTGGCCGCCGCCAGCAAGGCCTTCGACGGCACGCAACCGGTGTTGAGACAGTCGCCGCCCATCTTGTGCCGCTCGACCAGCACCACCGCTACGCCGAAAGCGGCCGCCGCCGCCGCGACCGAGAGACCACCCGAGCCGCCGCCGATGACGCAAATATCCGGTTTAAGGATTTCCACCATGCTCTAATGTTCTACGTCAACAATAACTCAAATTTCATCCGGTCGCGCGTGAGCGCGCGCGCAGTTTTTTCACGACCACCGGCACCAAGGCAAGCAGCCCGAGCGCGATCAGGGCGCCGATGAGCTCAGGCGTCAGCACGTCCTTCGCGTCAAAGGCGAAATGGCAATCGGCGCGCCCGGCGGCGAGGCAGTCGCGGTTGGCCGCCTGTTGCGCGGCGATGACGCTGTCGAGGCCGGTCCCGGCAAACGCATAGACGAACGCCCCCGGAATGACCCCCAACCCGGTGGCGGCGACAAACGGCGCCAGCCGCACGCCGGCGAAAGCCGGCACCAGATTAACCAGAAAAAAGGGGAAGGCCGGCACCAGCCGCAGGAACAGCAGATAGCTGAAGGCGTCGTCGCGGAAGCCTCGCGCAAGCTGGCTGGCGCGTGGGCCGGCGCGTTTGAGCAACGGCTCGCCAAGAGCCGTCCGCGCTACCAAAAATATGATCGTGGCTCCCGCGGTCGCGCCGATCACAGCGGCCGATGCGCCCATCGCCAGACCGAACAGGAAGCCACCGGCGGCCGTCAACAGGGCGGCTCCGGGCAGCGACAAGGCCACCGCAACGATATAAAGCCCAATATAGGCGAGTACGGCCAGCAGGTGATGTTCGCTCACGAAATCGCCGATGGCCGCGCGATGCCGAACCAGCGCTTCGAGCGAAATTCCGCTTCGGCCGATGATGACGTAAGCGACGGCGGCAAGCAGCACGACGGCGACGAACGGCACCAGCCGGCGGATCGACCCGGACGGTTTTTCAGCCGGCGGCGCGGGCTTTGCCATAGCGCGCTATATACACGAGCCCCGGCGCCGGCGGATCGGAATCACCGCCTTGTGACCCTCGCGTGACAGCGGCTGCAACGGCTGCAACGGCTGCAACGGCTGCAACGGCTGCATCGGCCGCATTGACGCGCTCTACCCCCTCGCCTATAAGCCGCGCAAATCGCGTGCCGGCCCGAAGAAATGCGGCATTTCATGGTGGATTTGCGGGCGTTGTCGACGCTCCGGCAACACGGCGCGACTGGCGGAGAGCTTAAATCGTGAAGCGGACCTATCAACCGAGCAAACTTGTACGCAAGCGCCGTCACGGTTTCCGCGCGCGCATGGCCACCAAAGGCGGACGCAAGGTGTTGGCCGCGCGGCGCTCGCGCGGACGCAAACGGCTTTCTGCCTAATGGCGGCGACGGGCCGCACGCAACGCTTCCAATGCAACGATTGAAGCAACGGGCGGACTTTCTGGCCGCGGCGAAGGGCAGCAAAGTCGCCGCTTCCGCGTTTGTGCTGCAGGCGCGCAGGCGAACGGATGACGGTCCCGTACGGTTTGGCTTCACCGTGTCACGCAAGGTCGGCAATGCGGTCGAGCGAAATCGGGTGCGCCGACGCCTGCGCGAGATCGTGCGGCTTTCGGATGCAAAGCGGATGACGCGCGGCCACGATTATGTGCTGATCGGCCGGCGCGCGGCGCTTAATTTGCCGTTTACGCGAATGGCGCAAGACTTCGAAACAGCGTTGCGCCGCCTATATGTGGGGCGCGGCGGCAAAACGGAAGCACGATGACCGACAATAAAAACACCATTCTCGCCATCGTGCTGTCGGCCATCGTGCTGATCGCGTGGCAGTTTTTCGTCGGCATCCCGCAGCAGGAAAAGGCGCACCAACAGCAGCTCGCGCAGCAGCAGCAACAGCAAAAGCAGCAGGCGCAACCCGGGGCGACTCCGGGCCAGCCTGATCAGGCGCCGGCGGCGGGAACGGCGCAGCCCGGGCAACCGGGCGCGGCGCCGGCACCGGGACAAGCCGGCGCGCCTGCCGCGGCACCGGGGCAAGCCGGCGGGCCGGTGCAAACGATGACGCGCGAAGCGGCGCTGAAACAATCCGCGCGCATCCCGATCGAAACGCCCAGCCTGCAAGGCTCCATCGACCTCAAAGGCGGCCGCATCGACGACCTGGCGCTGATCAAATACCGCGAGACCGTCGACCCCAAGTCGCCGCCGATCGTGCTGCTGTCGCCCTCGGGCAGTCCGGAGCCGTTCTACGCCGAATTCGGCTGGACCGGCGAAGCCGGCAGCAACGTCAAGCTGCCGACCTCCGAGACCGTGTGGACGCAAAGCTCGACCGGCGCGCTCAGCCCCGGCCACCCGGTGACGCTGACCTACGATAACGGCCAGGGCCTGCAATTCCGCCGCACCATCGCCGTCGACGACAAATACCTGTTCACGCTCAAGGACGAGGTCGTCAACAAAAGCGAAAAGCCGGTCACGCTTTATCCCTACGCGCTGATCTCGCGCCACGGCACGCCGACGACGCTGGGCTATTACATTCTGCACGAGGGCCTGATCGGCGTGCTCGGCAATGACGGCCTGCAGGAGATCACCTACAAGAAGATCGAAGAAAAAAAGAACATCAATTTCGACGTCACCAACGGCTGGCTCGGCATCACCGACAAATATTGGGCGGCGACGCTGCTGCCGGACACCAACGCGCATCTCAAGGCGCACTTCACCGCCGGCAAATTGGGCACGGTCGACACCTACCAGACCGACTACCTGCTCGACGCCCGCACCGTCGCGCCCGGCGCCACGACCACCGCCGACGCGCGCCTGTTCGCCGGCGCCAAGGAAGTGCATCTGGTCAACGACTACGAGAAACAGCTCAACCTCAACCGCTTCGATCTGCTGATCGACTGGGGCTGGTTCTACTTCATCACCAAGCCGCTGTTTTTGCTGATCGACTATCTCTACCACCTGGTCGGCAATTTCGGCCTCGCCATCTTGATCGTCACCGTGCTGATCAAGGCCGCCTTCTTCCCGCTCGCCAACAAATCCTACGCCTCGATGGCGAAGATGAAGGCGGTGCAGCCGCAGATGGCTGCGCTGCGCGAGCGCTATCCCGACGACAAGGCCAAGCAGCAGCAAGAACTCATGGCGCTGTACAAGAAGGAGAAGATCAATCCGCTGGCCGGGTGTCTTCCGATCGCCATCCAGATCCCGGTGTTCTTCTCGCTCTACAAGGTGCTGTTCGTCACCATCGAGATGCGCCACGCGCCGTTCTTCGGCTGGATCAAGGACCTCTCGGCGCCCGACCCGACCAACATCTTCAATCTGTTCGGGCTCATCCCGTTCGACCCGACCACGGTGCCGGTGATCGGGCATTTCCTGCATCTCGGCGCCTGGGCGATCATCATGGGCATCACCATGTGGGCGCAGATGAAGCTTAATCCGGCGCCGCCCGATCCGACGCAGAAGATGATCTTCGACTGGATGCCGCTGATCTTCACCTTCATGCTGGCGGGCTTCCCGGCGGGGCTGGTGATCTACTGGGCCTGGAACAACTCGCTGTCGGTGGCGCAGCAGAGCGTGATCATGCGCAAGCACGGGGCGAAGATCGAGTTGTTCGATAATATCAAGGCGTTGTTTGGGAAGAAGAAGACGCAGGGGTAGGCGCGACCACAACCCTGTCGCAAATCGCCGGGCCTCGCCCGGCGATTTCATTTATGGTGCACGCCATGGACAACGACTTCACCCGCGCGGAGATCGAAGCCGGCCGCAAGCTGTTTGCCGGCGAGTGGCGCTTTGCCGCCGCCGCCGGCTCGCCCGTCTCGCTGCCGGCAGCGCGCGGCACCGAGATCGCCTTCGCCGGGCGCTCTAATGTCGGCAAGTCGAGCCTGATCAACGCGCTCACGGGCCGCAAAAACCTGGCGCGCATCTCGCGCACGCCGGGACGCACGCAGGAGCTGATCTTCTTTACCGCCGGCGGCGGGCTCAATCTGGTGGACATGCCCGGCTACGGCTATGCGGCCGCCGCGAAAGCCAAGATCGCGGCCTGGACCGATTTGATCCACGCCTATTTGCGCGGCCGCGCCAATCTCGCCCGCGTCTATGTGCTGGTCGACGCGCGGCATGGGCTGAAAGACACCGACGCGGCAACGCTCGATGCGCTCGGCCAGGCGGCGGTGAGCCACCAGATCGTGCTCACCAAATGCGATGCGGTGAAGCCCGCCGAGCTGGCGCGCCGCATGAACGAAGTCGAGGCGGCGCTCGGCAAAGCGCCCGGCCGCCTTCCCCATTGTGCTGACCACCTCGGCGCAGGACGGCGACGGCATCCCCGAATTGCGCGCGGCGATCGCGCGGCTCCTGGCGGAGCGGCGGGCGGGGTGACGGACACGCTGAAGCGGGATCGTTTTGCACCGCGGCGGCGCTGCTGGGCTCGGCGCGCTCCCTCCCCTTGAAAAGGGGAGGGTCGGGGTGGGGATCCCCTCTGCGCGCGTCGATTGATCCCCACCCGCCCGCCTTCGCCTGAGCTTCGGCGGGCGACCTCTCCCTATGGGAGAGGTGAAGCGCGCTCGCGGCGGTCGCTTCAAAACCAAACGATCTTGCCCTACCCCTCCGGCAGCACCTTCTCGATGCGGCGGTCGGGAACCAGCCAGATGATCGCCACCAGCACGTAAAGCGCGATCGAGGCCCACGGCACGTAGAACGCCAGCCCGATGGCCGCGAGATAAAACAGCAGCGAGATCTTGCCCTTGATATCGGCCCCGAGCGCGTGCGCCAGCACCGAGTGCTTGCCTTGCTTGTGCAGGATCGCCCGCTGCAGCAGGGAATAGGCGATCGCCGGCATCAGCAGCACCACGCCGTAGACGGCGGTCGGCAGCGGCACCAGCGGATTTTCGCCGAGCCAGGCGGTCGACACCGGCACCAGCGACAGCCAGAACAGCAAATTCGAATTGGCCCACAGGATCAGCCCGTCGACGCGGCTGACGGTGTGCAGCAAATGATGGTGGTTGTTCCAGTAGATGGCGAGATAGATGAAGCTCAGCACGTAGCTGACGAAATTCGGCGCCAGGCCGGCGAGCGCCGGCCAACCGGCGCCGTGCGGCACCTTCAATTCCAGCACCATGATCGTAATAAGGATGGCGATGACGCCGTCGCTGAAGGCCGCCAGCCGGTCTTTTCCCATGCCGCTTGTTCCGTCTCGATTCTTCCAGGGGCCGCGAGCCTAGCATAGTCGCCGCCGGCTTCTGCGCCGGCGCGCGCTGGGCTAGCATCCCGGCATGGAACAGGTCTTGATCGCGCTCGCCGGCCTCATGGGCGCCGCCGGCATCATGCTGACCGCGGCCGGCGCCCACGGCAAACCGGGCGCCGGCCTCGACAGCGCCGGCTATCTGCTGCTCATTCACGCCGTCGCCGTGCTCGCCGGCGCGCTCGCCGCGCGCTACGGCGTCATCCTGCGTTCGGTGGGCCTTGTCGCGCTCTGCGGCTTCGTGCTCGGCGCTTCCCTGTTCGCCGCGGACGTGGCGGCGCGGGCCTATCTCGGCGGCCGGCTGTTTCCCTTCGCCGCGCCCGCGGGCGGCGTCATCATGATCGTGAGCTGGCTTGCCCTCATCGTCGCGGCGCTCGCGGCCCCGCGCATCGGATAGCCTCTTTCGCTGCGCCCGAGCGGCCGCTAAAAGGGCGCACACATCACCAAAGGCCGCCGGCGATGAGCAAAGCCCCGAAGATCGACCCGCAGACCCAGGCGCGTATTCTGTCGGAAGCGCTGCCGCATATGCAGCGCTACGACGAGGAAATCGTCGTGGTGAAATACGGCGGCCACGCCATGGGCCAGGAGCAGACCGCGCGCGATTTCGCCAGCGACGTGGTGCTGCTCGAGCAGACCGCGATCAATCCGGTGGTGGTGCACGGCGGCGGCCCGCAGATCGCCGCCATGCTGAAGAAGCTCGGCATCAAGTCGGAATTCGTCGACGGCCTACGCATCACCGACGAAAAGACCGTCGAGATCGTCGAGATGGTGCTGGCCGGCTCGATCAACAAGCAGATCGTCGGCTACATCAACGCCGCCGGCGGCAAAGCCATCGGGCTTTGCGGCAAAGACGGCAACATGGTGCAGGCGAAGAAGGTCAACCGCACCGTAGTCGATCCGGATTCCAACATCGAGAAAGTCGTCGATCTCGGCTTTGTCGGCGAGCCGGAGAAGGTCGACCTCACCGTGCTCAATCACGTGCTCGGCAAGGAGATGATCCCAGTGCTGGCGCCGGTGGCGACTTCGGCGAGCGGCTCAACCTTCAACGTCAACGCCGACACTTTCGCCGGCGCCATTGCCGGCGCGCTCAAGGCCAAGCGCCTGCTGCTGCTGACCGACGTGCCCGGCGTGCTCGACAAGTCGAAAACGCTGATCGAGGATTTGTCCGTCGCCGACGCGCGCCGCCTGATCGCCGACGGCACCATCGCCGGCGGCATGATCCCCAAGGTCGAGACCTGCATCTACGCGCTCGATCAGGGCGTCGAGGGCGTGGTCATCATGGACGGCAAAGTGCCGCACGCCGTGCTGCTCGAACTCCTGACCGACCACGGCGTCGGTACGCTGATGCACCGCTGAACAAGCGCGCTAAAAGATACGCCGATTTTACGGGCCTCGACGTGAGCGCGTGCCGCACAGGCGCGCGGCCGGGCGCACACCGATCCCTGTTCTAACGCGCGCGCACCGTGTAATCTGGCGGCCAACCTAAAAAGAAATCAGGGAGGATTTGATGAACGCAGCCTGCAAAGGATTGTTCTCGGCAAGCGCGGTCGCCGCCGCGCTGGCGTTTGCCGCGCCGGCCAGCGCGCAGATTTACAGCCTCGGCACCGGCAAGCAGGGCTTCTTCACCTATTCGGCCGGCGCCGCCATCGCCAAGGTCGCCGCCGACGGCGGCTTGAATTTGCGCGTCAGCCCCTTTGGCGGCACCAGCGCCTATGTGCCCGGCGTCAATGCTGGCGAGCAGCAATTCGGCCTCGCCAACGAGCTGGAGACGCATTACGCGGTCACCGGCGAGGTGATCTACAAAGGCAAGCCGCAGCCCGATCTGCGCGTGGTCGCTGTGCTCACGCCGCTCTATTCGGAATTTTTCGTGCGTAAGGACTCCCCGTTCAAGACCATCGCCGATCTCAAGGGAAAACGCGTTCCCTCCGGCTATGCCAGCCAGCGCGTGATTGACGTGCTGACCAAGGGCACGCTCGCCAATGGCGGCCTGAGCTACGACGACGTCACCCACGTGCCGGTGCCGAACGTTGTCGGCGGCGCCGACGAGTTCGCGCAAGGCAAGGCCGACGTCTTCATGTTCGCGCTCGGCTCCGGCAAGGTCGCGGAAGTCGACGCCCAGGTGGGCGGCGTGCGCGTCTTGGAGATCGATCACTCCAAGGAAGCGATGGACCGCCTGCGCAAGTTCATCCCGGTCGCCTATGCGACGCAGGTCAAGCCCGGCAAAGGCCGCGCCGGCGTCGACAAGCCGAGTTGGGTCTATGCCTACGACTATCTGGTGCTGGCCAACGACAAGGTCGCCGACGACGTCGTCTACAAGCTCGCCAAGCTGATGCACGAACACAAGAAGGAGCTGGCGGCGAATTTCGGCGCGCTCAACGAGTTCGATCCGGGGCGCATGGCCAAGGACCTGGGGCCGGCAAAATTCCATCCCGGCGCCATCAAGTTCTACAAGGAAATCGGCCAGTGGCCGCCGAAGGGCGGCAGCTGATGCGGGGCGCGCCACGCGGAGCGGCTGCTAACGGATAGGCGGCATTGTCCGACGAACCCCACCAGGCGCCGGCGGGCCCGCAGTCAGCGGCCGCCCGCCGGCTGATTTTTGCCGGCGCGACGCTGCTCACGCTGGCGTCGATCGCATTCGCCTTGCAGATCTATCGCAGCGTCGGCCTGCGCCTTTACAACGAGCAGTTCCTCGCCGGCATGGTGTCGCTGGCCATGGCGCTGGTCTATCTAACCCAGCCGGTACGGCGCGACGCGCCGCGGCCGCAGGTGCCGTGGTACGACTGGCTGCTGGCGGCTTTGAGCATCGCCATCGGCGTCCACGTCATCCTGCGCTATCCCACGCTGTCGGAGGACATGACGGCGCGGCCGCTCGACGGCATCATCGTCGCCTTCATCACGGTGCCGATGGTCATCGAGGCATTGCGCCGCGCCGTCGGCTGGGCGCTTACCATCGTGGTGCTGGTCTTTCTTGTTTACGCGCCGCTCGGCCAATACGTGCCGGGCGCGCTCGCCGGCCTGCCGGTGAAGGTGCCGCAACTCGCCTATTATTTGATCTGGGATCCCGGCAGCATGCTCGGCCTGCCGGTGATGGTGGCGGCGACCATCGTCATCGCCTTTGTGTTTTTCGGCAATCTGCTGTTTGCCTCGGGCGGCTCGGCCTTTTTCACCGACACCGCGCTGTCTTTGATGGGCAAATACCGCGGCGGCTCGGCCAAGATCGCGGTCACCGCCTCCTGCTTTTTCGGCATGATCTCGGGCAGCGCGGTGAGCAACGTCGCCTCGGTCGGCGTGCTGACGATTCCCTTGATGCGGCGCGGCGGCTATCCCGGCCACGTCGCCGCCGCCATCGAAGCGGTCGCCTCGACCGGCGGCCAGTTGATGCCGCCGGTGATGGGCGCCGCCGCCTTCCTGATGGCGGAGTTTTTGCAGGTTCCTTACAAAGATGTCGCCATCGCCGCGGCGCTGCCGTCGCTGCTTTACTACTACGCGCTGTTCATCCAGGCCGATCTATTGGCCGCGCGCGCCGACCTGACCGCCATCGACATGCAAGACGTGCCGCCGATCGGCCAGGTGCTCAAGCAAGGCTGGCACTTTCTGCTGCCGTTCGCCGTGCTGATCTACGGCCTGTTCTGGCTCAACTGGTCGCCGGAACTGGCGGCGCTGGCGGCCTCCGCGCTGCTGGTCGTAACCGGCTCGATACTTGGCTATGGCAACAAGAAGCTCAAGCTCGGCGACATCTTCGAAGCCTTGAAAAGCACCGGCCTGGTGTCGCTCGATCTATTGATGATCACCGCGGCCGCCGGCTTCATCATCGGCGTTCTCAACATCACCGGCCTGAGCTTCGCGTTGACGCTGCTGCTGGTGCAGGTCGGCTCGAACAGCCTGTGGCTGCTGCTGGTTCTGGCGGCGCTGGTCTCCATCGTGCTCGGCATGGGCATGCCGACCGTCGGCGTCTACGTGCTCTTGGCGGCGCTGGTGGCGCCGGCGATGGTCAAGGTCGGCCTCTCGCCGATGGCCTCGCACATGTTCGTTCTGTACTTCGGCATGATGTCGATGATCACGCCGCCGGTGGCGCTGGCGGCCTATGCCGCCGCTTCGCTGGCGCATACCGATCCGATGAAGACCGGCTGGACCGCGGTTCGGTTCGGCTGGATCGCTTTCATCATTCCGTTCCTCTTCGTGCGCGCGCCGTCGCTGCTGCTCGAAGGCAGCGTGATGTCGGTCGTCACGGCGTTCATCACCGCGCTCATCGGCGTCTGGCTGATCTGTGCCGCGTTTGCCGGCTACGCCGTGCGCGTGCTGTCGCTGCCGATGCGCATCGGCTTTGGGCTCGCCGGATTGCTGCTGTTCATCCCCGCCGACGCCATGACCCATGGTGAGTGGACCGACGTGGCGGGCCTCGCCCTCGGCGCCATCCTTTTGGCGCGCGAGATCATGGCGACGCGCATGCGGAGCCGCACCGCCTGAGCCGCTTGCGCAGGGCTGACGCGCGGTGCAAGAAGCGGGCGTGTCAACAACTCGCCAAAAGCCGCGTGGATTCGGCCAGGTCGAGACCTGGGTGTTCGATCTCGACAACACGCTCTACCCGCACCACCTCAATCTCTGGCAGCAGGTCGACGACCGCATCCGCGCCTACATCGCCGATTTCCTCAAAGTGCCGCACGACGAGGCCTTCCGCGTGCAAAAGGATTATTACCGGCGCTACGGCACCACCATGCGCGGACTGATGACCGAGCACGGGCTCAACCCGGACGACTATCTGGAATTCGTGCACCAGATCGACCACTCCCCGCTCGAACCAAACCCTGCGCTCGGCGCGGCGCTGGAGAAGTTGCCCGGCCGCAAGCTCATCCTCACCAACGGCACGCGCAAGCATGCCGACGCGGTGATGCATCGGCTTGCCGTGCACCAGCATTTCGAGGACGTGTTCGACATCGTCTCCGCCGAGCTGGAGCCCAAGCCTCTGGCGAAAACCTACGAGCGCTTCCTCGCCCGCCATGACGTCGATGCCTCGAAGGCGGCGATGTTCGAGGATCTGGCGCGCAACCTCGAAGCGCCGCACGCGCTCGGCATGACTACGGTGCTGGTTGTGCCGGAAGGCACGCGCGAGGTGTTCCGCGAGGACTGGGAGCTGCAAGGGCGCGACGCGCCGCACGTCGATTATCTCACCGACGATCTGTCGGGTTTCCTCGAGGCGATCGTGGCGCAGCGCTGATCAGGCCGCGGGAATCACCTGCTGCACGAAGACCGCGAGCCCGACGCCGACAATGCCGGCGCCGATCAAGCGCAGGCGCACCGGCTCGCTCGCCAGCATGCGCGCGATGGCCATCGCCGCCAGCGCGACGGCGCTTTGGATGACGGTCAGGCCCAGCAGGTAGGCGTAAAGCGGGGTCGGCTCGGCGCCGTAGATCAATTCGCCGAGCGCGTAGCCGTGGATCAGGCCGGCAAGCGCAAACAGCGTGAGCGCCGCGCCGGCCGCCATGGCGCGGCGGGACAGCAAGATTGCGCCGAGTGCGATGACCGAGAGCGCCACCAGAATTTCCGCGCCCGGCACGGTGGCGCCGTGGACGTGCAACGCAACGCCGCCGATCATCGCCAGCACGAAGGCAAGCCCCAGCGCCGGCGCGGCACGATGCGCGGCGGCGATAAAGCCGACCGCCACCACGGCGGCGAAATGGTCGAGCCCGATGACCGGATGGCCGAGCCCCGACAAGAGCCCGTCGCTGAAAGTCGCCGGCATGCGGCCGCCCATGAGATGATGGGCGAAGGCCGGCTCGGCCGTCAGCAGCAGGCCGGCAAAAATAGTCCCGAGAACCGCAGTCTTTCCAGCCACGCGCCGATCCTCCCAAGCGGCGAGCTTAGCCGTCCCGGCGCGGCTTGACATCCCCTGCCCCGCCCCCGACAAACCGCTCCCGAACGGTGCCGGGGCCTTTTTCATGTCCAACGACAGACTTGCCAAAACCATCGACGACGCCTTCGAGGGTCGCGACAAGATCGGCCCCAAGACCAAAGGCGCCGTACGCAAGGCGGTCGATTCTGCGCTTGAGCTGCTCGACACCGGCAAGGCGCGCGTCGCCGAGCGCCAGGCCGGCGGAGAATGGCATGTCAATCAGTGGCTGAAAAAGGCCGTGCTGCTGTCATTCCGGCTCAACGACATGAGCGTGATCCCCGGCGGGCCGGGAAAGGCCGTCTGGTGGGACAAGGTCGATTCCAAGTTCAAGGGCTGGAGTGCGGCACGCTTTCGCAAAGCCGGCTTTCGCGCCGTGCCAAGTTGCGTGGTGCGCCGCTCGGCGTTTATCGCGCCGGGCGTTATTCTGATGCCGTCTTTCGTTAATCTCGGCGCCTATGTCGATTCAGGCACCATGGTCGACACTTGGGCGACCGTCGGCTCCTGCGCGCAGATCGGCAAGAACGTGCATCTGTCGGGCGGCGTCGGCATTGGCGGCGTGCTCGAGCCGCTGCAAGCGGGCCCGGTCATCATCGAGGATAATTGTTTCATCGGCGCCCGCTCCGAAGTCGTCGAGGGCGTCATCGTGCGCGAAGGCGCGGTGCTCGGCATGGGCGTCTATATCGGGCTCTCGACCAAGATCGTCGATCGCGAGACCGGCAAGATCACGCAGGGTGAGGTGCCGCCTTATTCGGTCGTCGTCTCCGGCACGCTGCCGGGCAAGCCGCTGCCGAACGGCGCGCCGGGCCCCAGTCTCTACTGCGCCGTGATCGTCAAGCGCGTCGACGAGCGCACGCGCTCGAAGACCAGCATCAACGAGTTGCTGAGGGATTGATGAACAAGCGCTCGTTATTTTTGTCATGGCCGGGCTCGTCCCGGCCATCCCGTTTAGGGACGCAGCGTGCCCTCCTAAGCGAGATCACCGGGACGAGCCCGGTGATGACGATTGAGAGATAACCACTGATGCCTGCCGATCCCGTCGCCATTGCCCGCGACCTGCTGCGCTGCCGCTCGGTGACGCCGGCGGAAGGCGGCGCGTTGGCCTATCTCGAACGCACGCTCAAACAGGCCGGCTTTGCCGTGCACCGCATGACGTTCAGCGCGCCGGGCACCGAGCCGGTGGACAACCTCTATGCCCGCATCGGCACCGCCGCGCCCAATCTGGTCTTTGCCGGCCACACCGACGTGGTGCCGCCCGGCGACGAAAAAGCCTGGACGCATCCGCCTTTCGCCGGCGAAACCGCCGACGGTCAGCTTTATGGCCGCGGCGCCGTCGACATGAAAGGCGGCCTCGCCTGCGCGCTCGCCGCCGTGCTCGATCATCTCGCCCAGCACACGATCAAAGGCTCGATTTCGTTCCTCATCACCGGCGACGAGGAAGGCATCGCCGTCAACGGCACGCCCAAGCTGCTCGCATGGGCGGCCGCGCGCGGGGAAAAATTCGACCACTGCATTTTGGGCGAGCCGAGCAACCAGGAAGCGCTCGGCGATACCATCAAGGTCGGCCGCCGCGGCTCGCTCAACGGCCATCTGATCGTGCGCGGCCGGCAGGGCCATGTCGCCTATCCGCAGCGCGCGGAAAACCCGATCCGCGGTCTGGTGAAGCTGATCGAGGCGCTGCAGGAAAAACCGCTCGACAAAGGCAGCCAGCAGTTTGCGCCCTCGCATCTGGAATTCACCTCGGTCGACGTCGGCAACAAGACCGTCAATCTCATTCCCGGCGAGGCGCGGGCGCGCTTTAATATTCGCTTCAACGACAAGCACTCCCTCAACTCGCTGAAGAAACTGATTGCGCAGCGCGCCGCCAAAGCCGCGGGCAAAAAGATAAAGTTCGCCTTCGAATGGGAGCCGTCGAACGCCGCCGTGTTCGTCACCAAGCCGGGACCGTTCACCGAATTGGTGGCGCGCGCGGTCAAGAGCGTCACCGGCCGCAAGCCGAAGCTCTCCACCACCGGCGGCACCTCGGATGCGCGCTTCATCACCGCGTTTTGTCCGGTGGTGGAATTCGGCCTGGTCGGGCAGACCATGCATGCGGTCGACGAGCGCGTGCCGATCGCCGACCTGCGCGCGCTGACGATGATTTATCGCAGGATCATTGAGCGGTATTTCGGCTGATCTTCGGCTGTCATGCCCGCGAAGGCGGGCATCCAGTAAACACCGACCCGTCAGTGATTACTGGGTCCCCGCCTTCGCGGGGACGACGAGCGCGCGTTTGCCTCAGTAATCGACCCGCATCAGATAAAGCCCATCCGGCGGCGCCAGCGGCCCGCAGGCGGCGCGGTCGCGCGCCTCCAATGCAGCGTTAAGATCGTCGGCGTTCCATTTGCTCTCGCCGACCGGCACCAGCGAGCCGACCATCGAGCGCACCTGGCTGTGCAGGAACGAGCGCGCCGAAGCGAGCACCGTCACTTCATCGCCGCGGCGTTCGACGTCGAGCCGGTCCAGCGTCTTCACCGGCGACTTCGCCTGGCATTCGGCGGCGCGGAACGTGGTGAAATCGTGCTTGCCGATCAGCCGCTGCGCCGCCGCATGCATCGCCGCGGCATCGAGCGGACGCGGCACGCGCCAGGCACGGCCGGCTTCCAGCGCCAGATCGGCGCGGCGGTTGAGGATGCGGTAGAGATAATGGCGTTTGCGCGCCGAGGTGCGGGCGTTGAAATCGTCCGCCGCGCGCTCGGCCGAAAGCACCGCCACCGGATGCGGACGCAAATGCGCGTTGAGCGCATCGCGCACGGTGTCGGCGTCCCAATCCTTCGCCAGATCGACGTGCGCCACCTGCCCGCGCGCGTGCACGCCGGCATCGGTGCGCCCGGCGCCCTGCACGTGCGGGCTTTCGCCGGTGAGCGCCTTGATCGCCGCCGTTAGCGCGCCTTGCACGGTTGCCTGATCGGCCTGCATCTGCCAGCCGGCAAAGGGCGCGCCGTCATATTCGATGGTGAGCTTGTAGCGCGGCATTTCGCCTCCGGCCGATGCAGTAGCCATGAATCCGGCGGAAGTCACGGGGCAGCGCAGAACCTTGCGGCCCGCGGACATTGATTCAGCGGCATCAGGGGTCTAGCTAGTCCTTGCGGGGGCGCGCATCGAGATCACCAAGGCCCGCTTTGCACCGCGCTCTCAGCACCCGGCAGATTATCGCTGCGCTTGCGCTTCTGCTCGCCTTCACGGTCTGGGCGCAGGCAGCAGACGCCGATTCCGAGGCCCTGACCTGGAGTTCGTGGGCGTTTGAGCCTTCCGTCGTCGTTCCAGCCTTTGTCTTCAGCCTCGTCTACACCATCGGCATCGTGCGCCGGCACGCGATCGATCAGCCGATACAGCTCTGGCGCCATGCCGCGTTTCTCGGCGGCGTCGCCACGGTTTATCTGGCGCTGGAGTCGCCGCTCGACGCCATCGCCGACCATTCGTTCTGGATGCATCAGGTCCAGCACATGCTGCTGCGCATGGTCGCGCCGATGCTGGTCGCGCTTGCCGCGCCGCAGGCCATGCTTATCGCCGGCCTTCCCGCGCCGCTGCGGCGCAATGCCATGGCGCCGTTCTTCGGCAACGCGGTGCTGCGGCGGATATTTTCATTTCTCATCGATCCGGCGGTGGTGACTGCGCTGTTCATCGCCGCGCTCTATGCCTGGCAGTATCCGCCCTTTCACAATACGGCGATCCTCAACGACACCGTTCACGACTGGATGCATTTCACTATGCTCGCCGCCGGGTTGCTGTTCTGGTGGCGCATTTTCGAACCGCGGCCGGCGCCGGCGGGTGTGAGTTTTGGCGGCCGGCTGATGATGTTGCTGATCGTGATGCTCAGCCAGATCGGGCTCGGCGCCTATACGACGCTGAAGAGCGTCGTGCTGTATCCATCCTACGACGCCGTCGGGCGCGCCTTCGGCATCGCCCCGCTCACCGACGAAATGATCGGCGGCTTCATCCTATGGGCGCCGAGCTGCATGATGTGCGTCGTCGCCGTGATCGTCGTCGTACACATGTGGGGCAAACACGAGACGCGGCTGGATGAGAAACGCGCGAGCGGATCGCTGTCGCCAGCCGCCGCCCGCCTGATTCCGACCACCGGCGCGGCACTCGTTGCGCGCGCGCAGCCGAAAAATCGCGGCCTCGCCATTGGGCTCTGCGCCTTCATTATCTCAGTCTTCGCCGCCGCTTTTGTTGCCGGTGTTCTGAATCATCTCGACCGGAATCCGCACCATGGGCTGTTAGCCCACGCAGTCTCAACGCCCAACGTGATGCGCTAAATCCGCGTGCCGGCTTTGACCGGCGTGCCGCGCAGGAATTCGCCGGCATCCATCGGCTGCTTGCCGGCGCGCTGCACTTGCGTGAGCCGCACCGCGCCGTCGCCGCAGGCGATGGTCAAATGATCGTCCAGCGCCGTGCCGGGCTTCCCGCTCCCCTCGCCCACAGTCGAACGCAGCGCCTTGACCCGCGTGCCGGCGAACTCGAACCAGGCGCCGGGAAACGGCGCGAGACCACGGATGTGGTTATGCACCTGGCTCGCCGGCTTATCCCAGTCGATGCGGGTTTCGTCCTTGCCGATCTTGGCGGCGTAGGTGACGCCCGCCTCGTCCTGCGGCGTCAGCGACAACGAGCCGCGCTCGGCCGCGGCCAGCGCGCGCAGCATCAGGTCAGCGCCAAGCCGCGCCAGCACGTCGTGCAGATCGCCGGCGGTCATGTCGGGGCCGACCGGCACGCGCTCGGCCATGGCCATGGCGCCAGTGTCGAGCCCCTCGTCCATCTGCATGATGGTGATGCCGCTCTCTTTGTCGCCGGCCATGATGGCGCGATTGATCGGCGCCGCGCCGCGCCAGCGCGGCAACAGCGACGCGTGCACGTTGAAGCAGCCGAGCCGCGGCGCCGCGAGAACCGGCTTGGGCAGGATCAGGCCGTAGGCGACCACCACTGCGGCGTCGGCGTTGTGGGCGCGGAACGTTTCGACCGCTTCGTCGCTCTTGAGCGTGGCCGGTGTCAGCACCGGCAGGCCGCGCTCGCGCGCCAGACGCTCGACTGGACTTGGCTGTAACTCAAGACCACGCCGCCCGGCAGGCTTCGCCGCGCGCGTATAGACCGCTGCGATTTCGTGCCCGGCCTCGGCAAGCGCGCGCAGCGTCGGCACCGCGAAATCGGGCGTGCCCATGAAGATCAGGCGGAGGGGCATGGCAAAAATTGCTCGAACCGGCGGCGATCAGCGTTTCGGCGCAACGTTGAAGGGATCAACGAGTTCAATCCCTGCAGCATCGAAACCGCGCATATCGCGCGTGGCAATTGTAGCGCCATGCGCCATAGCGATCCCAGCAATCAATCCGTCCATGCTGCCAGTCGCGCGGCCAAGGCGGTCGCGCAGCGCGACAAACCTTCCATACTCCCGCGCCGCAGCGACATCGAAGGGCAGAATGCGATCCGCAAAGGCTTCCTGCGTCCGCGCTATGGATCGTTCCAACCCGTTCCGGCGCGCGCCGGCAGGTAGCAGTTCGGCACCGTAATGGAGCTCGGCCAGTACGGGCGTGCACAGAAACAGTTCCTCGGTGGGCTGTGCATCCAGCCAAATGCGAACTTGAGGATTCGGCTTTGCCTTCAATCCCTCAGACACAACGTTTGTGTCGAGAAGGATCATTCGAAATTCGGTGGCGGCGACACCAGATCGTTGCGTTCGAAGACGAGATCGTCGCCGCGATACTTGTCGTCGAGCACGGAAAAGAGAAATGTTCCCATCTTGAGCGGCGCTTCGCCGCCGGCAAGACCTCTGCGAATCAGCGCCTTGGCCTCATCGGACAGATTGCGCCGATTTCGTCGTGCGCGACGCTCGATTTCACGCTTGAGACCCACGCTTACATTGCGCACGAGCATATCGGCCACGGCAGCCTCCAATTTGATATCGTTGATATCATATTGGCCCAGCTTTGTCCAATTCCAAGAGGCCGTCGACCTAGCCGATATGATGCGAAGGCTCTTTGTCCTCGGCGAGCGGCCGCACCGGTTCGCCGTGCTTGGCGGCCTTCTTGAACTTCTTCATCACCATGTCGCGTTTGAGCTTGGAGATGTAGTCGATGAACAGGACGCCGTTGATGTGGTCGATTTCGTGCTGCAGGCAGGTGGCGAGCAGGCCGGTCGCTTCGATCTCCTGCTCCTTGCCGTCGAGGTCGGTAAACTTGACCTTCACCGCCTTCGGCCGCTCGACCTCCTCGTAGTACTCGGGGATCGACAGGCAGCCTTCCTCGTAGGTGGCCTTCTCGTCCGAGGCCCAGGTGATTTGCGGGTTGATGAACACCTGCGGCGCGTTCGGCTCGTCCTTTTTGGCGAGGTCGAGGGTGATGAGGCGGGCCGGCACGCCGATCTGGATGGCGGCAAGGCCAATTCCGGGCGCCGCGTACATGGTCTCGAACATGTCGTCGGCCAGCGCCCGCACCGCCTTGTCGATGCGCTTGACCGGCTCGGATTTCAGCCGCAGCCGCTTGTCGGGAATGATGAGAATGTCGCGCACAGCCATAAACGCGATTTAAGCAGTTGAATTCGCGGGGTCAATGGAATGGCGCGCGCCCCTTGAGGCGGCCGCCGAAGCGCCCTACCGTTCGCCGTTCGTTCGCGCCTCGCGCGCGAATCAAGGTAGAAGCGCGACATGCTCAATTCGCTCAATCGTCTGGCCGCCGAGTTTCATCTGGCCCCCGACACGGCCCTGGCGCTCGCTCTCGGCTTTGCCGCGGTCGTCGCCATCGGCGTGCTCGTCATCCTCGTGCTGCTGTGGCGGCGCAAGCCGGTGGCCGATCCCGCCGCCGAGCAGCGGCTCATGGAGCTCAATGCGCGGCTCGACGCCATGGGAAGCTGGCTGCAGAACGCGCATGGCCAGCTGCAGCAGACGGTGAACACGCGGCTCGACGCGGTGACGCAGAACCTCGGCGAGTCGATGAAGTCGACAACCAAGCACACCACCGAGCATCTGCAGCAGCTGCACGCGCGGCTGGCGGTGATCGATAGCGCGCAGAAGAACATCACGGAGCTGGCGACGCAGGTTTCGTCCCTGCAGGGCATCCTCTCCAACAAGCAGTCGCGCGGCGCCTTCGGCCAGGGGCAACTGGAAGCGATCATCGCCGACGTGCTGCCGCAAGGCGCCTTTGAGTTTCAATACACGCTGAGCAACAGGACGCGGCCCGATTGCGTCATCTTCATGCCGGACTCCGGGCCGCTGGTCATCGACGCCAAATTTCCGCTCGAAGCGATGACGGCGTGGCGCGACGCGGCAAGCGACGAGGAACGCAAGCAGGCGGGTGCGCGCGTCAAGCAGGATATCGCCAGGCACATCTCGGATATCGCGGAAAAATATCTCATCCCGGGCGAGACGCAGGATGTCGCGCTGATGTTCATCCCGTCCGAATCGCTCTACGCCGACTTGTACGAACGCTTCGACGACCTGGTGCAGCGCGCGCGGCGCGCCCGCGTGATGATCGTATCGCCGAACATGACGTTTCTGGCGGTTCAGCTCGTCCGGCAAATCCGCAAGGATGCCGAGATGCAGGAGGCGACGCACAAGATCCGCAGCGAAGTCGGCACTATGATGAAGGATATCGGCCTGCTCGGTGAGCGCGTGCGCAAGCTGCAAAGCCACTTCGGCCAGGCGACCAAGGACATCGACGATATTCTCATCTCGACCGGCAAGATCGAGAAGCGCGCGGCCAACATCGAGGAACTTGAATTCGACGGCGACGAAGCGCCGGGCGCCGAGGTGATCCAGGTGCCGCTGCGCAAGCTCGAGGCGGGCGAGTGATTACCAACCTGTCATGCCCGGCCTTGTGCCGGGCATCCCGACTGATAGGGCTCGGCCGTACGTCCCTAAGCGGGATGGCCGGGACAAGCCCGGCCATGACAAGCTGAACTATGACCGCCTCCCCTGGCGCTTCGACGCGTCCGTCCTTCTTCGACGCGCTTTCGGTTTATCTTAAGCCGCGCGTCTTGATCGTGCTGTTCCTCGGGTTCTCGTCTGGACTGCCGCTGGCGCTTTCCGGCACCACGCTGCTGGTGTGGATGCGCGAATCCGGCGTCGACCTCGGCACCATCGGTCTGTTCGCGCTGGTCGGCACGCCCTACACGGTCAAGTTCCTCTGGGCGCCGCTGACCGACGCGGTCGACCTGCCGATCCTGTCGCGCCTGCTCGGCCGCCGCCGCGGCTGGCTGGTGTTCACGCAAATGCTGCTGATGGCGGCGATCGTCTTCCTCGGCTCGACCAATCCGGCGCAGGCGCCGGGACTGGTGGCGCTCGGCGCGCTGCTGGTAGCGGCGGCCTCGGCGACGCAGGACATCGTGGTCGACGCCTTCCGCGTGGAAAGCCTCCCGGAGAACGAGCAGGCCGCGGGCATGGCGTCCTACGTCGCCGCCTACCGCATCGGCATGCTGGTTTCCACCGCCGGCGCGCTGTTCCTAGTCAGCGCCATTCAGGACTACGGCTTCGACAAGCAGGCGGCCTGGCATTGGGGTTACGTGGCGATGGCCGCCCTGGTGCTGATCGGCACGGTGACCGCGCTCGCCGCCACCGAACCGGAACGCTCGGTCGCGGCCGGGGCGACGCATGCCGGACAAAAGCCGTTCGCACGCATCGCCGAAGCCGCCGTCGGCGCGGCCAAGGATTTCTTCAGCCATGATCTGGCGCTGGCCATGCTCGCCTTCGTGGTGTTGTTCAAGTTCACCGACGCGCTTTCCGGCGCCATGACCGCGCCCTTCGTGATCGATCTCGGCTTTACGCGCAACGAATACGCGGCGATCGTCAAGGGCGTCGGCCTGGCGGCACTGCTGATCGGCGGCTTTGCCGGCGGCTTCATCGCGCGCGCACTGCCGCTAACCACCAGCCTGTGGATCGGCGCGATTGCGCAGGCGCTGGCAAACCTCACTTTCACTTGGCTTGCCAATGCCGGCCGCGACCCGACGGTGCTGGCCTTTGCCATCATCGCGGAGAACTTTACCAGCGCCATCGGCACCGTGATGTTCGTCGCTTACCTGTCGGCGCTCTGCCAGAATCCGCTGCACACGGCGACGCAATACGCCCTGCTCACCGCGCTCGCCTCGATCGGGCGCACCTATCTCTCGTCCGGCGCCGGCTACATTGCCGAGTCGACCGGCTGGGCGTGGTTCTTCGTCATTTGCGCGCTCGCCGGCCTGCCCAGCCTGGTGTTGCTATGGTGGCTGCAAGCGCGCGGGCACTTCAAACGGCTGCAGCCGCGGAAGACAACGGTGGTCGGCTAGCGTTTTTCCGGCTCGGCAAAGTGCCATTGGAATACGACCGCGTCACCGACGTGCCAGGCGGTCTGCGAGCACATGTAGTCGTCGCCGACCACGGCGACGTGCTTGCCGACCAAGCGCTTGAGGCGCGCGAGCTTGGCTTTGTCTTCCATGACGACGAGATGGAAGGTGTGCGGCGGCTTGTCCGGATCGCAGAACTCGTCCTTGCCGGCGAGCATCTTCGGGTGATCGACGACGAGCTGGTAAACGTTCATCCAGGTGCCGTTGGGATGCTGGATGCTGAGGAAGCGCAACGTGCCGCTGATCGCATCGCCGGGCTTCAACGTGTCGCCGGCCTGCACCATCCCGGTCCATGCCGACAAGACGAGAGCGACGATAGCGAGAGCGCGCATGACCATGCCTTTCAAAACAACGTCCGCTGCTTGATCGCCGCCGACAGCGTGCCCTCGTCGAGATAATCGAGTTCGCCGCCGACCGGCACGCCGTGCGCCAGCCGCGTCATCTTCACATTGGCGTCTTGTAAAAGCTCGGTGATGTAATGCGCGGTGGTCTGGCCGTCGACCGTGGCGTTGAGGGCGAGGATCACCTCTTTCACCGGCTCCGCATGCACGCGCGAGATCAGCGCGTCGATGGTCAAATCCTGCGGCCCGACGCCGTCGAGCGGCGACAGCGTGCCGCCGAGCACGTGATAACGGCCGTTGACCGCGTGCGCGCGCTCCAGCGCCCACAGATCGGCGACGTCGGCCACCACCACGATGATCGAGGGATCGCGCTTGGCGTCGGTGCAGACCGTGCACGGGTTCTGCGTGTCGATATTGCCGCACGTCTTGCAGATGACGATTTTCTCCATCGCCGTTTCCAGCGCGGCGGTGAGCGGCGCCATCAGCAATTCGCGTTTCTTGATGAGGTGCAGAGCCGCGCGCCGCGCCGAGCGCGGCCCTAAACCGGGCAGCCGCGCCAAGAGCTGGATGAGGCGCTCGATTTCGGGTCCGGCGACGGCGGTGGGCATTAAGTCAGCGACATCCCCGGCGGCAGCGGCAGGCCGCCGGTGACGGCCTTCATCTTTTCCTGCAGCACGGCTTCCGCCTTGCGCCGCGCGTCGGCGTGCGCGGCGACCAGCAGGTCTTCGAGGATTTCCTTTTCCGAGGGCTGCATGAGTGAATCGTCGACCTTGATGCCCTTGAGGTCGCCTTTGGCGGACAGCGTCACCGTCACCATGCCGCCGCCGGCGACGCCCTCGACCTCGATGCCGTCGAGCTCGGCCTGCAGCGCCTGCATCTTGGTCTGCAATTGCGCGGCCTGTTTCATCAGGCCCATGAAGTCGGCCATCGCCTAGTCCTCATCCTCTTCAGGCGGCGCGGCCTCAGCTTCGCCTGCGTCAAGCGCGTTTTGCGTCACGCCGACGATCTTGGCGCCGGGAAAGCGGTTGAGCACCGCCTGCACCAGCGGATCGGCCTGCACGCCGCGCTCGATTTCGGCCTGCCGCGCGTCGCTTTGCGCGCGCATGGTGGCGGCGCCCTGCTCCTGCGACACCACCACCATCCAGCGTTTGCCGGTCCAGGCGGTGAGCTTGCGCTGCAGATCGTGCACCAGCGTCTTGGCGGCGTTGGCCTCGAGCGCAATCTCAAGCTGACCGTCCTCGCACCGCACCAGCCGCACGTCGCGTTCCAGCGCCAGCTTCATCGGGATGTCGCGCTTTTCCGCCGCCAGCGCGATCATCTGCTCGAATGAGCCGATGACGAGCGTCGGCTGCTCGATACGCTGCGCGACGGGATCGTCGGCCGGACGCGGCGACAGCGCCGCCGAAGAGCGCGGCGAACCGCGCGGCGCGTCAAAACGCGGCGCGAAACTCTGCGCCGGCGCAGCCACGGCGCCGCCGTTGCCGCCATTACCTTGCGGGCGCGCCGGAGCGCCCTCCTCGCCCATAGAGCGGATCACTTCGTCCGGCGTCGGCAGATCGGCGGCATAAGCAATGCGCACCAGTACCATTTCGGCGGCGGCCACAGGCCGGCCCGAGGCCTGCACCTCGGCGACGCCTTTGAGCAGCATCTGCCAGCAGCGCGACAGCACGCGCATCGAGAGCTGCGTGGCAAAGTCGCGGCCGCGCAGGCGCTCGGCTTCCGACAGCGACACATCGTCGGCGACCGCAGGCACGACTTTGACGCGGGTGACGAAATGCGTGAACTCGGCGAGATCGGACAGCACGACGGAAGGATCGGCGCCGATGTCGTATTGCTCGCGCAATTCCTTGAGCGCCGCGGCGACGTCGCCCTTCATCAGCGCCTCGAACAGATCGACGATACGCACGCGGTCGGCCAAGCCCAGCATCTGCCGCACGTCTTCGGCACGCACGGGCCCCGCCGCATTTTTGCCTTGGCCGGCGCCTGTTTCGGCGCCGGCATGGGCAATCGCCTGATCGAGCAGCGAGAGACTGTCGCGCACCGAGCCTTCGGCGGCGCGCGCGATCAGCGCCAGCGCCGCCGGCTCCGCTTCGATGTTTTCCTTGGCGGCGATGTCTTGCAGATGCTCGACCAAGAGCGCTGCATCGACCCGGCGCAGATCGAAGCGCTGGCAGCGCGACAGCACCGTCACCGGAACTTTGCGGATCTCGGTGGTGGCGAAGATAAACTTGGCGTGCGGCGGCGGCTCTTCCAGCGTCTTCAGCAGCGCGTTAAACGCCGGACCCGACAGCATGTGCACTTCGTCGAGGATGTAGACCTTGTAGCGCGCCGACATCGGCGCGTAGCGGATGGCGTCGTTGATCTGGCGCACATCGTCGACGCCGTTGTGCGAGGCGGCGTCCATTTCCAAGACGTCGGGATGGCGGCTTTCCATGATCGCCTGGTCGTGCACGCCCAGCGCCGGCATGGCGATGGTCGGCTGCGTCACGGAACCGTCCGGCAATTCGTAATTGAGCGCGCGCGCCAGAATCCGCGCCGTCGTGGTCTTGCCGACGCCGCGCACGCCGGTGAGGATCCAGGCCTGCGGGATGCGCCCCAACTCGAAGGCGTTCGAGATCGTGCGCACCATGGCGTCCTGGCCGATCAGGTCGTCGAAGTTCGCCGGCCGGTACTTGCGCGCCAGCACGCGATAGCCGGCACCTTCGGCGGCATTGGGGTCGGTCGGTGCTGGGGTCTTGCGCTCGCTCATGGTCGAATCCGTCCGGCGCCATCGTCGGCGGCCCGCCAAAACCATAGTCCCTCAGTGTGGCGGAGCCGAGAAGCGGGGCCTGTGGATGGCTTGGTTATAGGCAGCCCCAAATTGGCCGCCGGCCGCAGGTGGGAGGCTGACGAGCGACCCGATCCGTGCTCGTTAGGGCTGCTTCCTTCCGGACCTGACCCGGTTGGCGAGTGGCTCGTCCACCGCCAACCTCCCGCGCCCTATATCGGGCCGGCGGAAATGGAAAGCAAGCCGCGAAGTGGCGCGCGTGCCAGGTCTCAGGGACGGCGAATTTAGCCCGTAACCGCGTTGGCCAGGCTGGTTCTAGTCGGCGGCGGCCGCAGCGTAGCGTGTATATTGCTTTTCTTCGACCAGATCGGAGTTCATCAGCCGATTGATCTCGCGCTTGAGGTCGCTACGCCTGTCGTTATTGATGTAGACGGCCCGCGCCAAGTCGACGAATTGTCGATCGAAAACGCCGTCGGCTTCCTTGGCGCGAATCTGGTCCTCGATCTGCCAAAGGTTTTCGTTGACCGAGGTCAGCCGCTGCTTCAGTTCGGCGAGTTCGGCGGGCGGCTGCAGGTCGTGCACGGCCTCGTTCACGGCCGCAAGTTCGCGGCGAACGTTGGACAGCGCGGCGGGTGAAGTAAGGTGGCGCGCCTTGATCTCGAGGATTGTGAGCTTGTCGACGAGCTCGCCCCAGGACACCTCCACGGTCGGCCCACGCCGGGCCTGCACAGTGGCGGCCAACGCCGATACAAAGCCCTCTCGCAACTCAACCACGCGACCCACCCTGCAACGCCAGCCCGTTTGCATTGAAATTCTAATCGAAACGAGACGCTTCAGGCAACCGCCGATCCGGCCTGCCTATGGCCGCCATTGGTGGATTTTGATAGCAAACCAAGGTTAATGGAGGCTTGGCCACTTTTATGGCGCCTGCCAGGTCGGAGACGCAATGACGGCGCCACCGCGCGATTTGGCCGGTTCGGCAGTCGTGCAACTGTCTGGCCGCGCCCGCATCCTTGTCGTGAGTCTGCGCCGTATCGGCGATGTGCTCTTGACCACGCCATTGATCCGCAGCCTGAAGCGCGCCTGGCCGGACGCGAGCATCGACGTGCTGGTCTTCGAGGGAACCGCCGGCATCCTCGCCGGTAATCCCGACATCGCTGGCGTCATCGTCATGCCACAACGGCCGGGCTTTGGCGCAACGATGAAACTGCTGGCCCAATTATGGAAGCGCTACGACCTTGCGGTGTCGACCCAAGCGGGCGACCGGCCAACGCTGTTCGCCCTGATCGGCGGCCGCACCCATGTCGGGGTCACCGATGCGAAAGGTCCACGCGTTGGCGGCGCGTTGAAGCGCTTCCTGCTCCACCGCAGCATTGCCGCCGGCGAAAATATCCACCGCGTCGAGCAGATGCTTCACCTCGCCGACGCGATCGGCGTCGCGCGGGTGCCGGAGCTGGTTTGCCCGGCCGGCGCCGAACCGCAAGGGATCGATGCCGGAGATGCCTATGCGGTGATCCATGCCGCGCCGATGTTCCGTTACAAGGAATGGACCCGCGAGGGCTGGCGCGGGCTCGCCGCCGGTTTGAGGCAACGCGGCCTCGCGGTGGTCGCCATCGGCGGTCCGGGAAACGCGGAACGCAAATATCTCGAACAGGTCTGGCAAGATATCATCCCAGTCCACCAGCTGCAGTGGCCGCAGACAGTGGCGCTGCTCAAAGGCGCGCGGCTCTATGTCGGGCCGGACACCTCGGTGACGCATCTGGCAGCGGCGGCGGGATGCCCGACGGTGGCTTTGTTTGGACCGATGGACCCGCGCGTCTGGGGGCCGTGGCCGGTCGGCGGTCTTAGTCAACCTTGGGCAGCGAGCGCCACCATCCAGAACCACGGCAATGTCTGGATCGTGCAGAACCCGCTGCCCTGCCTGCCCTGCACCTTCGAAGGCTGCGAGCGGCGCATCGACAGCTACAGCGCCTGCCTCGACGAGCTGAAGCCGCAACAGGTGCTCGCCGCCGTCGACCGCGCGCTGGCTTGACCTCGGCGCTGCGCCGCCTCACGCTCGCCGGCTTGTAAGGAACGCGCGCCATGACCTTCCGCATCGCCATCGTGCAGCCGATCGCCAACCCGATCGGCGAGGACGAAAAGAACGTCGCCGACGCGGTCGATTTTATCGCGCGCGCAAAGAGCGAAGGCGCCGACTTCGTCTGCTTCCCGGAAACCTATCCGGGCCCGTGGCGCATGCCGGCAAGCTTCGATCCGACGCCGCGCCTGGCGGAGGCCGCTGCCAAGCACGGCGTCAATACGATCTACGGCACCATCGAGCCGCTCAGCCACAACGAAGGCACCGCGCATAATCTCATCTGCATGGCCTATGGCGACGGCCGCGCGCCGGTCTCCTACAAGCGCACACATCCGAACGGGCCGTGGATCTATACCGGCGGCAAATGGTGGGAGTTCCAATACGTGCCGGGCAACGAGTTCCCGGTTTTCGACACCCAGCACGGCAAAGTCGGCCTCGCCATGTGCAGCGAGGCCTATATGCCGGAGGTGACGCGGGCGCTGGCGCTGCGCGGGGCTGAGCTGATCTTCATGCCGGCCGGCACCGACAAGGGCAAATTGTGGGCGAGCTGGCGCAACCTGATCTGGTCGCGCGCCATCGAGAACCTCGCCCTCGTGGTGACCACGCAGAATTTGTTCAGCACCGCCGAGCGCGGCCTCGCCATGGTGGCGGCGCCGGAGGAGATCTTGTTCGAGAGCACCGCGCCGGGGCTGTTCTTTGTGGACGTGAGTTTGGACCGCGCGCGCGAAATGCGCGCCACCACCGACACCGTCACCTCCGCGCTCAACTATGGCGCCAAGCAGGGCGTGCTGGGGCCGCAGTGGCAGCGGCCGGAACTGCGCGCGGCGATGTATCCACGATCATAACGTTTGTCATTCCGGGACGCGCCGGAGGCGCGGACCCGGAATCCATAACCCCGGTGCTGCGGAGTATGGATTCCGGGTTCAGGCGCTTCGCGCCTGCCCCGGAATGACAAGATAGGATGCGTTGCGCCAACTCTCGGCCCATGCCAGTTTCCGCGCCGCATGGCCCCTCGCCCCGATCTCGGACCCAAGCCCTACCTCGGCTACACGCAAAGCCGCATCGAGCGCGCCGCCGAGCTGCGCACCGATGCCGCCGCGCTTGAACGGCTGGCCGCCGATCGCAACGCCCGCGCCGTGGTGATCGGCATCGACATGATCGTGATGAAGAAGGGCGCGCCGCTCAACGAGCCGTTGTTCGCTTTGGACGAAGCGCGCGCGCTCGGCGTTACGCACGAAACGATTTTCCTCGGCACCATCGGCGGCGCCGGCCGCTTCGGCATCGGACTCGATCCGGCGGCGGCGGAAGCGCTGAAAGCGCGCGAGGACTTTCTGGTGACCGATTTGCGCAGCGTCGCCGTGCAAGGCCTGGTCGCGCCCGAACAACTGCCGCCGATCGCCGAGGCCAAGGCGGTGCTGCACTGGCACGCGCGTCATCGCTTCTGCCCGAATTGCGGCGCGCCGACGCAAGCCGTCAGCGGCGGCTGGCGACGCGATTGCCCGCAATGCAAGGCGCAACATTTTCCTCGCACCGATCCGGTGGTCATCATGCTGGCGGTCGACGGCGAGCGCTGCCTGCTCGGACGCTCGCCGCGTTTCGTGCCGACCATGTGGTCGTGTCTTGCCGGTTTCGTCGAGCCGGGCGAATCGATCGAAGACGCCGTGCATCGGGAAACCCGCGAGGAAGCCGGCATCGCCTGCGGCCGCGTCGCTTATTTCGCCTCGCAGCCCTGGCCGTTTCCCGCTTCGCTGATGATCGGCTGTCACGCCGAGGCCTTGACCCGCGATGTTGTCGTCGACCGCACGGAACTCGAGGATGCGCGGTGGTTTAGCAAGGACGAGGTGGTGACGATGCTGCTGCGCAAACACGCGCAAGGGCTGACCACGCCGCCGCCAATGGCGATCGCCCACCACATCATCCGCGCCTGGGTGGAGGACGAGATCGGCTTTGACTGAAGCGGCAGGCCAAACCCGCGTTCCGCGAATTCTCTGCGCCGGCGGCGCCGTGCAAGACAACGTGATGCGCGTTGCGCAGTTTCCGGCGGCCGGCAGCAAGGTGCAGGGGTCGGACTTTCTCGTCACCATCGGCGGCCAGGCGGGCAACGCGGCGGTGGCGGTGGCGAAGCTCGGCGCCAAGACAAGCTACGCCGGGCCGTTGGGCGGGGAGGATGACGGCATCGCCAATTGGGTAATGACGACGCTCGATGGCGAGCGCATCGACTGCACGCATGCCGTTCGCGTTGCCGGCGGCACGTCGTCGGTGTCGATCATCATGGTTGACGCCGCCGGCGAGAAGATGATCGCCACGCGGCGCGGACGTGAACTTGTCGGCGTTATGCCGCGCAACGCGGCGCAGGCCGTGGCCGGCATCGACTGCGTCTTGCTCGATAACCGCTATGCCGAGTTCTGCATGCCGATTGCAGAGGCGGCGCGCCAGCGCGGCGTCCCACGCGTGCTCGATTTCGACTGGGGCGCCCCCGCTGACGACCCGCTGCTGTTGGCCTGCAGCCATGCGATCTCGTCGGCCGAGGCGCTGCGCGGCAGCACCGGCTTGCGCGATCTTGCCGCGGCTTTGCGCAAACTCGGCACGCACTACCGCGGCTTTCTCGCCGTTACCGACGGCCCCGAGGGGGTTTATTGGCTCGAGCGCGGCGAGGTCCGCCACATGCCGGCTTTCAAGGTGGAAACGATCGACACGCTCGGCGCCGGCGACGTCTTTCACGGCGCCTTCGCCTTCCGCCTGGTGGAAACCGGCGACGAGGTCGAGAGCATGCGCTTTGCCGCCGCCTGCGCGGCCCTTCGCTGCACGCGCTTCGGCATGCTGACCGCCGTGGCGACGCGCGCCGAAGTCGACGATTTTCTCAAGCGCCAGCGCTGATTATTTCTTCGACGGACAGGGGGCGCCGCAGGGCGCGCAGGCGCCGGCAAAATCTTCCGGCGAAACCGCTCGGCCGCTTGATGGGCTGGTGAGGTGCTGTGTGACGATCGCCGCGAGACCGAGCACGACGACGGCGATGTAGACCTTGCGCATAAGCTTACTCTCTCGACAGGCCAAACAGCGGGCGCAAACGAATACCGATCAGACAGCCCGGCAGCGCGGCGGCAAACCAGATCCAGCCGTGCAACGAGCCCGAAGCGACGCCGCCGACGAAGGCGCCGATATTGCAGCCAAAGCCGAGCCGCGCGCCCCACCCCATCAGCAGACCGCCGATGGCGGCCGCCACGAGCGATTTGGCCGGCGGCCAGGCGCCGCGCGCGAACGGCTTGGTGGCGGCGGCCGCCGCCATGGCGCCGAGCAGCATGCCGAAATCGGTGAGGCTCGAGGTATCGGACAGGACCGAGCCGGCGAGCGCATGCTTGGGTCCCGCCCATTGCCAGAACGCGGCGTGCGAGAGATCGAAGCCGAGCGCGCTCGCCGCCTTGGCGCCCCATACCGTGAAACCGAACGTCACGCTCCAGGGATGGCCGCCGGCGAGGAAAACAGCGATCGACAGCAAGCCGATGGCGAGCCCGCCGACCACATAATTGCGCGACGGCGTAAAATTAGCGCCGCGCTTTTTCGCCACCGCGACAATGAGCGCGGCAGCGACCGCCAGGCTCGCCAGCGTCGCCGCCAACCCGCCCCAAGGGCCGAGATAATCCGACGCCAGGATCGGATCGATGCCGCCGAGCGCAAGAAAGGCCGGCAGCGACAGGCTGCCGAACACGCAGCCGACGATGAAGAACAACAGCGCGATCAGCATGCGCCCGGAGCCGCCGCCGACGGTGTAGAGCGTGCCGGAGCCGCAGCCATTGGCGAGCTGCATGCCGATGCCGAAGGTGAAGGCGCCGATGATCAGCGACGGACCCAGCGGCGCGATGGCGCCGCCGAATTTCGGCGACAGCGCCGCCGTCGGCACCACCACCAGCGCGGCGACCGCGATGACGATCAGCCCGCCGAGCAGACCGCCGGCCTCGCCGCGCGTGAGGAAGCGCCGCCACGACGCGGTGTAGCTGAATTCGGCCTTGAGGAAGGCGATGCCGAGCCCGAAGCCGCCGAGGATCAGCGCCGCCGAGGCAAGTTCGCCGTCAAGCAGCACCAGCGCGATCAGGATCGCGGTGGCGGCGAGCGCCAGCGCCAGAAACAACCAGTCGGCGCGCAAGCCGGCGCCCAGTTTGGGCGCGCTCATCGTTGCCGTGGTCATGGAAATCTCTCGAACGCGCGGCTCAAGAGCCCAGGCCGAGTTTCTTTTTCAGATCGTCCCATTTGGTGCGGGCGGATTCGACCGGGCGGTGCGGATCGGCGGTCCATTCCACCATCGAACCGTCATAGACCTTGACGTCTTTGCGGCCGAGCAGTTCGTGCAGCACGAACCAGTCGGTGGCCGACCAGTGGCCGGTATTGCAGTAGCTCACCAGCGGTCCCGCCGGCAGGCGCGCGGCAACCGCGGCAAGGTCCGCTTTCGGCTTTAGCCGGTTGGTTTTCGCGTCGTAGAACTCGGCGCTGTCGAGTTCGATGGCGCCGGGGATGTGTCCATAGGCCGCGGCCTTCGGCGCCTTCTCCTTGCCCGCGAACAGCGCCGGCGAACGCGCGTCGATCAAGGTGGCGCCGCCGGAGGTTTCGATCTTTTCGACGTCGGCAAGCGTGGCGAGCGGTGTCTTATCACCGTCGACAAAGAGCGTTTTCGGCGCCGGTGCATGGTTGCCGCTTTCGCTCGGCAGACCCGCCGCTTTCCACGCGGCAAAGCCGCCGTCGAGGATGGAAACGTCGGGCACGCCGGCGACCTTCAAGGTCCAATAGACGCGCGCGGCCGAGCCGAAATCGGTGACGTGCACGCCGGCCGGCACCACTACCACGTGGCTGTTTTCGTCGATGCCGAGATCGCCGATCAGATTCTGGATCTCGAGAAGGCTCGGCAGCATGAACGGCACGTTGTGCACGGTGACGCGCCAGCCGCCTTGGTCGTAGTCGCTGTGCACGCTGCCGGGGATATGCGCCGCGAGATAGGCCTTGGTGCCGCCGCCGTCGATCGCCGAGCGGACATCGAGCACGACGAGATTGGGCTCGCCGCGGTGCGCGTTGAGCCACGCTACCGAGACCAGAGGCTCGGCGGCCGCGGCGGCGGTGGCGGCGGCGGCCAACAGCACGCCGACAACGGCCCCACGCAGGCTCAAACGAAATGATTGTTTCATGGCTGGCACTTTGAGGTTTGAAAGCCGCACTTCGGCGGCACCAGATTGCGCTTGAAATAGAATATTTTTCTCTATAAAGACAGATGCTGTATAGAAATAAGAATTATCTTCTAAATAAGCCGGCAAGCCTAGGCTGCTGCAACTAAATTCCGAAGGAAACAGAGAATGGATGCCATCGACCGCAAGATCCTCGCCGTGGTCCAGCAGGATTCTTCGCTTTCGGTCGCCGAGGTCGGCCAGCGCGTCGGCCTCTCCTCGACGCCGTGCTGGAAGCGTCTGCAGCGCCTGGAGGCCGACGGCGTGATCATGCGCCGCGTGGCGCTGATCGATCCGGAAAAGATCGGGCTCGGTATTACGGTTTTCGTGTCGATCGAGACCGGCGACCACTCGCAAGACTGGCTCAAGCGCTTCGCCGACGTGGTGGGCGCCATGCCGGAAGTCATGGAGTTCTACCGGATGGCCGGCGACGTCGATTACATGCTGCGCGTGGTGGTGGCGGACATCGCCGGCTACGACACGTTCTACAAGAAGCTGATCGCGACCGTACCGCTAAAAAATGTCACGTCGCGCTTTGCGATGGAGCGAATCAAATCGACGACCGCGTTGCCGATCGCAGACCTGCGACAAACCGCCTAGTTCAGGCAACTATATGTCGCGTGGCTGCCGTCGTTGTAGCTCGGCACCGAAGCGCGCGGCGCCATGAACATCTGATCCGACAGGTCGAGGTGCCCGGTAATCGTATAACCGATTATCGGCGTATAAGTGTAATGTACTTCGGCCAATAACAGATACACCGGATACGTAGTCGACACAGCAAGGTTTTTATTCGCGTCGGCGAAGGTATACGCACTGCCCGGCGCAAGGATCGTTCCGTTACGGGTTGCGCTCCATTTCACCGTCGCCGAAGTGGCCGAGTTGATCTTCAGGCAAGAAATTCTGCTCGTCAAAGTGGCGCTGTAGGGGGCCATGACCTTGGCCGAGGCATCGAGAATATTATTCATTTGCGCAAGGGTGATGTACTGCTGCCCATCTGGGGGCTGCTGCGAGGTCAGGTTGGCCAAAGCCGCAGCGGTCAGCGTGACCTTGCGATCGGCGGCTATGCCGTCGGAAACTTCGACACAGCCAAAATAAAGGCCGATCATCACCGGCGCAATGAAGGCAAACTCGACCGCCGAGACGCCGCGTCGGTCGCGGGCCAATCGCCGCACGGTGCGCCACATTCGGAGAGCCATTGCTTTCATGATGCGTCGTCTCACTAGTAGGGTTCGTTGACAAAAACCGAGGTTGCGATCAGCAACCGCTTCTGACCGTTCTGGTTGGACAGGTTGGCATCAAGCAGCGAAACATAAATCGGCCACTGGTAATAAAGCTGCACCACGACGATGCTGCCTTGCACCCCCATGTTGAAGGGTAAATTAGCGGTATTGAGCTGCTGGTTAGCATCGAGCGGCGGCGCGGTGCTGGTGGTCCCAAAGCTGCCGTAGGTCTGCACGCTGACGTAAAGGTTGTTACAGTCGAACAGTCCGTAACTGTGGTCGCACGCCACTTGCTTGATATCGTTTGCGGTGTAACCGACCTTTGTCGAGTCGGAGGGCGAAATACCCTGTTGCGCCTGCCCGGTCATGATCAGGCGCCCCGTGTCGGCAACGGCGGATTCGAGCGACTGCCCGGCAAAGAAAACCAGCGCCGTTTCCAAAATCGCGAACAGCAGCGCCAAGAACGGCACCGCGATAAACGCGAACTCGACGGCGGCAGCGCCATCCTGGCGGCGCGCGAAGCGGCGCAGGCAGCGCCCTAGTGCGGAGCGGCTCAGCCGGTCAGCGATCGTGCGGGGCAATGAATCAGACATGGCAACCGTCCAGCTTGCCGAGGGGTGCCGAAACACCATGCATCCTCATATCAAACCTGCGTTGTTGAATTCTTGCGCAGATTGCCTCGAACGACAGTGATCCGGTTAAGCAGGCGTTAACCGTGGCCGCCCCGGTCGGCGTCCATGCAAACGCAAATCAGCCTTGTTGCGTCTATTTGCCGTGAGCGGCGGCCTTGCTGCTGCGATCGCCGGCCTGTCCAATCGTGGCACTGAAATAGGCCGGGGAGTCGCCGAGCGTAATTCGCCGCTCGCACTCCGGCGCGCAGCTATAGGATTCGCGTTCGCCGCCCTTATAAACGACGACCATATCCCGGCTGCTGGGGCCGAGCACCCGGACCATCTTTGTCATCACGACTTCACCCTGGCGGTCGAGCGCCAGCATGTTGGTCTCGCCAAAGCCCTTGCCGGTAATCACCAGAATGCCCGCGGTTTGCAGCGTGGCGTCGGCGATCAACGGGTTGCCGATGACGATCGTGGCGACATTGGCGGGGAGCTTCATCACCTTCGCCTGATCGACGCTGACGGTGACGTTTTCGACAGGCTGCGCATACGCCGGCGCCAGGCCGATGACGGCCATAAAGGCAAGCGCCCAGGCCCACAGGCCCAGACGCCGCGTGCCAAGACGAAACGTACCCGTCATCAAATTCTCCAGCGCCACGCGACGATGCCCACCGTCAGCGACGGCCGGCTGATTCAAGAGTTGACTCCAAAATGGTGAATGAAGTGCAAAGATCACCCGCCGCCGCCGTCGCATCACCGCAGGAACGGATAGAGCATTTGGGCGCCAATACCACTCGGAAAGCTCTCGTCGTCGACGCCGTAAGCCTTCGGCAGCTCGTTCTTCGGCATGTAGAACGTGCCGAACAAGATGTCCCAGAGAGGAAACGTCCCGGCGAAGTTCTTAGAGCCGCCCTGATCGAGCAAAGTATGGTGCCAGCGGTGAAATACCGGGCCGGCTATCACATATTTAAACGGCCCCAGCGTCCATTTCAGGTTGGCATGGACGAAAGCCGAATGCGCCGTGGTGAAAGGACCGACCCAGAGCATGACATTCGGCGAGATGCCGGCGAGCAGCAGTGCGACATCGACAAGCACGCTGCCGAGAAGCAGGTTCACGGGATGAAACCGCGCGGCCGAAATCCAGTCGAGGTCCTCCGACGAGTGATGGACGGCGTGGTATTTCCACAATTTGGCGTCATGGTAGCCGCGATGGATCCAGTACGTCAGGAAATCCGAGGCCGCCACGAAGACAAAGGCCTGCAGCCATAACGGCAGTTCGGCGAGCGGCCCGAAGCCGTCGTCGTAAAACTTCATCAGCGCGTCAGCACCATGAATGCCGTAGATATAGGCGGCACCCATCACCATCAGGCCGATGCGCACGAAGCGCGTGCTGAGCGGAATCAGGAACCAGTAGAGGACATCGGTGACGATTTCGCGTTTTCTCCACCACGGCTGGCCGGGATTGCAGGCCGCCCATTGGCTGAGCAAGGCGAAGACAATGCCGAGGGCAATCGAAATCGGTACCAGCTTGAGAACGGTCTCGCCGGCGACTTTGATGACGGCAAACAGCTCTGACAGCATAATTTGGGGTCCGAAAGATGTGGCGCCGACAACCCCGATATCAGCCGCGGCCCGTTAAGATGGCGTGAATGGCGTGCGTTTGGCCGCGTCCGATCGAGACTATGGGACGACAGCCAAAGATCAGGGGGCGCGAGGAACCGAAACGATCAGTATTATGCCTTTGTGTAAAAGTCATGCAGACAAGGAGGTCTGTCTGTATTCGCGTGGTGTCCTTGAGCGTAGTTTATTGAATATTTGAATTATATCTATAGTATAAATTGAATAAACGATTTATTAACCGTGATCTTCTTCTGTCAATAACCTATTAACTACGTTAGCTCCACGTCATAATACCCTATCTTTCTGCGGTACTATTAACCGGCATGCAAGACCTGCCTGTTAGGGTCCCCGCCATGGTCGACGAAAACCGGATGCGATTCCGGGTCGTCACCAGCTCAGACAGCCACGTGTGGACCCCTTAAGGAGCTACCGATGAAAACCCTCTTTGTGCGTTTCGTGAAGGACAATTCAGGCGCCACCGCGATTGAGTATGGTCTCATCGCCGCCGGCATTTCGGTTGCGATCATCGCCGTCGTCAACGGCCTTGGCAGCACCCTGAACACCAAGTTCAAGAGCATCTCCGACCAGCTGAAGTAATTCGGCTTCGTCAAACGCGACGACAAAGGCTCCGGCTCATGGCCGGAGCCTTTTTTGTGCCAGCCTGCCGCCGGTTAACGCGCGGTTAAGATTTCACGCGCTAACCGAAGCGCAAGCTTGTGCGGCGTAGACTGCAGCGCACAATTCCTGCGCCGCTTGGGGAACCATCAATGCTGACCGATGCTGTCAGGCTCCTGTTGTTTCCCGCCCTGATGGCATTTGCCGCCTCGAGCGATCTCCTCACCATGACGATATCGAATCGGCTGTCGCTCGCGCTCACGGCAGCCTTTTTCGTTATGGCCCTCGTCACCGGCATGAGCCTGCACGCCGTTGGCCTGCATCTGAGCGCCGGTGCGCTGGTGTTGGTAGTTTCGTTCGCATTCTTTTCACAAGGCTGGATCGGCGGCGGCGACGCGAAGCTCGCGGCAGCCACTGCGCTTTGGTTCGGCTTCGATCACTTACTCGATTACCTGATTTATGCGTCGCTGTTTGGCGGCGCACTGTCGCTCGTCTTGATCCAGTTCCGCAAATTGCCGCTGCCAGCAATGCTCGCCCGCCAGACCTGGGTGCTGCGCCTGCACGACCAAGGCGCCGGCGTCCCTTACGGCATCGCGCTCGCCGCCGCGGCGCTCGCCGTCTATCCTGAAACCGGCTGGATGCCCGCGGTCGGTTTCTAGACTTCGCATCGTCATAAGACGTGTCGGCGGCATCGCGCAGATCTGCGCAAGAAAACATTAACTCAATTTCGATACTGCCCCTTAACCATACCTTGACCTTTAACTGGTCAAATCCGGTCTAAGCGGCGGCATCGGCCCGCCATTTGGTTTCCGCGGCCAGGCTGGCCGCCACGGTGAGAGTGAAGCGTTATGAAAGCTGCGCGTCTTGTTGTGCTGACCGTTGCCCTCGGAGCAGGTGGCGTCGCCGCCATGCTTGCCGGCCGGTCGGAAAAACCCCCGGAAGTCAAAACGGTGCAGCCCAAAATGGCGACCGCCGAAGTGCTCGTTGCCAAAACCGATATCCCAATGGGCACGACGATCACGCCGGGCAGCGTCGCTTGGGAGGACTGGCCGGCCAACGCCACCACCGGCAACTTCATTCGCAAGACGGATCGGCCGAATGCCGTCAATACATTGACCGGCTCGATCACACGTTACCCGTTCATTGCCGGCGAGCCGATCCGCGAAGCCAAGCTGGTCGACGCCAAGGGCTCCGGCTTCATGGCGGCGATCCTGCCGTCCGGGATGCGCGCGGTGTCGACGCCGATTTCGCCCGAGACCGGCGCCGGCGGATTCATCCTGCCGAACGACCATGTCGACGTCATTCTTACGCGCCGCGACCGCGAGGCCGAGAAAGCCAGCGGCACCGAAGTGCAAACCAGCGAGACGATCCTCGGCAACATCCGTGTGCTGGCGATCGACCAGTCCGTCGAAGAGAAAAACGGACAAAAGGTCGTTGTCGGCAGGACCGCCACGCTCGAAGTCACGCCGCCTCAGGCTGAAACCCTGGCGCTGTCAAAGCAGCTCGGCACGCTTTCGCTCTCATTGCGCAGCATTGCCGACTCCAGCCGTGACGCTCCGAAGCTCGAGGAACCGGCAAACAAGCGCGACAGCGTGAACATTGTGCGGTTCGGCGTCAGCACGATTAGCACAACGAAATGAGCGATCGAGGGGAATTGGGGACATGGCGACAGGCAAGTTGATCCGCGCCGCGACCTTCGCGGCACTGCTCGCGAGCACGAGCCTCGTCCCGGCAGTGCCGGTCGTCGCGGAAGAGCCGCATACGTCGGACGTTGCTACGACGGGAAACGTCCCGGTAATCAAGATCGCGGCCAGCGAAGCGACCTCGCGCTTTATTCCGCTCGGTATCGGTAAGTCCGTCGCCATTGATCTCCCGGAAGACATCAAGGACGTACTGGTTGCCGACCCCAAGATCGCCAACGCGGTGATTCGCTCGTCGCGGCGCGTTTATATGATCGGCGGCGCCGTCGGACAGACCAACATCTTTTTCTTCGACGCCAAGGGCAAGCAGATTGCCGGTTTTGACATCGCGGTGACCCGCGACCTCAACGGCTTGCGCGCCGCGCTCAAGCGCGCCATGCCAGGGACCAATCTCCAAGTGCAAGGCGTCGGCGACGGCGTGATGCTCTCCGGCACGGTGTCGAGCGGCATCGAGGCGCAGCAAGCTTTCGATCTTGCCTCGCGCCTGGCCGGCGACTCCACCAAGGTCGTCAACGGCATCGTCGTGCGCGAGCGCGATCAGGTGTTGCTCAAGGTCACGGTCGCCGAAGTGCAGCGCGACGTGGTCAAGCAACTCGGCGTCAATCTCAGCGGCTCCTTCGGTTTCGTCCGCGAAGGCGTCATCAACTTCAATACCGACAATCCGTTTTCGGCCAGCGGTCAGCCGCTGAGCAACAGCGCGGCCTCGGGGCAACAGGGCATCACCACAGACCCCATCACCGGGGCGCTCTCGCCGAAAATCAAGGCGACGGTGCGGGCGATGGAGCAGGCCGGCGTCATTCGCACCCTGGCCGAACCGAATTTGACCGCGATCTCCGGCGAAACCGCAAACTTCCTGGTCGGCGGTGAATTCCCCTACGTGAGCAACGTCAATCCATCGACCGGTCAGCCGCAGATCGACTTCAAGAAATTCGGCGTGAGCCTGATATTCACCCCGGTGGTGCTGTCGGAAGGCCGCATCAGCCTGAAGGTCTATACGGAAGTCTCCGAACTCTCCAGTGAAGGCGCCCTGTCGCAGGGGGGATTCTCCATTCCCTCCCTCAAGGTGCGCCGCGCCGAAACCACCGTCGAAGTTCCGTCGGGCGGCTCGCTGGCCATGGCCGGCATGATCAAGCAGCAAACCAAAATGGCCATTAACGGCCTGCCTGGTCTGATGCAGCTGCCGATCCTGGGAACACTGTTCAAGAGCCGCGACTTCATCAACAACCAGACGGAATTGATGATCCTGGTCACGCCTTATGTCGTGCGCGCGGTGGCGCAAAAGAAACTGTCGAAACCGGATGACGGATTCGCTGAAACGAATGATCCGCAAGGCGCGTTCCTCGGCACGTTGAATCGAATCTACGGCAGAGAACTCAGAGTCGACGCCAAGCAGGGCTATCGCGGCAAATTCGGATTCATCCTCGATTGAGCGGGACCAGGAGACGATTGATGATGACACTCCAAAAGGCGATCGCCGGGCGCCGCGGTCAAGCGGCGGTGCGCCTGTTGGCGATCGGCGGTCTCGCCGCCCTGCTGGCCGGCTGCTACAAGACGCCGATGGCGGCGGAAATTGATCCCGCCTATCCCATCGATTACCGCGATCGCCATCCGATCACGCTGAAGGAAGGCGAGCAAAGCATCCAGGTCTTCGTCGGCCGCAATCGCGGCGGCTTGACGCCGAGCCAGCGCGGCGACGTCGTCTCGTTCGCCAAACTATGGCGCCGCGAGGCGACCAGCGGCATCATTGTCGACGTCCCGCACGGCGGGCCGAACGACCGGGCCGCCGCCGATTCGATGCGCGAAATCGATTCGATCCTTGCGGCTGCCGGTGTGCCGCGCCGCGCGATCTATGTGCGCCACTACAAGCCTTCGCGCCATTCGCTCGCCAGCATCACGCTCAACTATTCCAAGCTTTCCGCCCACGCGGGTCCCTGCGGCCTCTGGCCTTACGATCTCGGCCCGGCCGACAGGATCGCCTACAACGAAAACTTGCCGTACTGGAACCTCGGCTGCGCCACCCAGCGCAATCTGGCCGCCATGGTCGATAATCCGGCCGATCTGGTGCAGCCGCGCGGTGAGACACCGTCCTATACCGCCCGCCGCTCGGTGGCGATCGACAAATATCGCAAGGGCGAAAGCCCCTCCGGCAAATATGACGGCTATGAGCAGGGCAAGATAGGCGAAGTCGGGAAATGATGAAGCAATCTCAACAAGTCGCAGTTGCTGAAAACGAGGCGATGCCGCTGATGTCGGCGGAGTCCATTTCCAGCGACGAACAGATCGCCCCCGCGCCGCGGGTCTCGGTCCAGGCATTTTGCGAGACGGTTGAAACCGCCGCTGCCGTGCAAGCGGCCGGCGAGGACCGCCGCCTGGGCAAGGCCCACGTCAAGATCCAGATGGGCGGCGTCGCCGCGGCGGTCGAGGCTTATCGCAGCTCACCGACGCCGAACGTCATCTTGCTTGAAACGGAAAGCGGCTCCGACGATATCCTGACCGGCCTCGACCAGCTTGCCGAGGTCTGCGATGCCGGCACGCGGGTCATCGTCGTCGGCCGCGTCAACGACGTGACGCTCTATCGCGAGCTCACGCGGCGCGGCGTGAGCGACTACCTGATCTCGCCCATCGGAACGATCGACGTCGTGCGCTCGGTTTGCGGACTGTTCTCCTCGCCCGATGCCAAGCCGGTCGGCCGCATCATCGCCGTGGTCGGCGCCAAAGGCGGCGTCGGCGCTTCCACCGTCGCTCATAACATCGCCTGGGCGATCGCGCGCGATTTCTCGCTCGATTCCGTGGTGACGGATCTCGACCTTGCCTTCGGCACCGCCGGCCTCGATTACAATCAGGACCCGGCGCAAGGCATCGCCGACGCGGTGTTTTCGCCGGACCGCATCGACTCCGCCTTTGTCGACCGTCTGTTGTCCAAATGCACCGATCACCTGAGCCTGCTGGCGGCGCCGGCGACGCTCGAACGCGTCTACGATTTCGGTGTCGACGCCTTCGAACTCGATCCTCGATTCGCTGCGCGGCGCCATCCCCTGCATCGTGCTCGACGTCCCGCATCAATGGTCCGGCTGGACCAAACGGCTTTTGGTGAGCGCCGACGATATCCTGGTCGTCGCCGGCCCCGACCTTGCCAATCTGCGCAACGCCAAGAACCTGGTCGATCTGCTGCGCGCGGCGCGGCCGAACGATCACAAGCCGCACTACTGCCTCAACCAGGTCGGCGTGCCGAAACGGCCCGAGATTTCGCCGGCCGATTTCGCCAAGGCGCTGGAGGATCAGCCGCTGGTGGTGATCCCGTTCGAGCCGCAGATTTTCGGTACCGCCGCCAATAACGGGCAGATGATCGCCGAGGTGTCGGCGAACCACAAGACCGCGGAAATGTTCAGCCAGTTGGCGCAGGTACTGACCGGGCGCGCCGAAGCCAAGCGCCCGCGCGGCGGCCTGTTGTCGCCGTTGCTCGCCAAGTTGATGAAGAAGACCGGTTGAGAATTGCACGGAGGCGATAGTCGTGTTCGGCAGGCGTAGCGGAACCAGTGAAGCTCGCGCTCCGGCGCCTGCACCGGAGGCTCAACAGCCTGCGGCGCCAGCGGCCGCGCCGTCCACGAACACGCCACCGCCGGAAAGCGCCCACGCGCCGTTTCCGTCCGACGGTCTGGGCGCGCCTTTGGTGTCGGCGCCGGCTGCAAACCGCGCACCGTCACCCATCAACACGGTGCCGACGTCCGTCGATTCCCGCCGTTCCGACACCTATTACGAGGTCAAAGGCGTCATCTTCGGCGCCCTGATCGAGGCGATCGACCTCGCCCAACTGGCGCGGCTCGACACCGATTCGGCGCGCGAGGAAATCCGCGACATCGTCAACGAGATCATCGCGATCAAGAACATCGTGATGTCGATCTCCGAGCAGGAAGAATTGCTCGACGACATCTGCAACGACGTTCTCGGCTTCGGCCCGCTGGAGCCGCTCTTATCGCGCGACGACATCTCCGACATCATGGTGAACGGCTCCGGCACGGTTTACATCGAAGTCAAGGGCAAGATTCAGAAGACCGGTATTCGCTTCCGCGACAACCAGCAACTGCTGAACATCTGCCAACGCATCGTCAGCCAGATCGGCCGCCGGGTCGACGAATCCTCGCCGATCTGCGACGCGCGCTTGCCGGACGGCTCGCGCGTCAACGCCATCGTGCCGCCGCTCGCCATCGACGGCCCCGCACTCACCATCCGCAAATTCAAAAAGGACAAGCTGACGCTCGATCAGCTCGTCAAATACGGCACCATCACGCAGCAAGGCGCCGAAATCCTGCGCATCATCGGCCGATGCCGCGTCAACACCCTGGTGTCCGGCGGTACCGGCTCCGGCAAAACCACGCTGCTCAATTGCCTCACCGGGTTCATCGACGACGACGAACGCATCATCACCTGCGAAGACGCCGCCGAACTGCAGTTGCAGCAGCCGCACGTGGTGCGCCTGGAAACGCGGCCGCCGAACCTTGAAGGCGAAGGCCAGGTGACGATGCGCGATCTGGTGCGCAACTGCCTGCGTATGCGGCCTGAACGCATCGTGGTCGGCGAAGTCCGCGGACCCGAGGCCTTCGACCTCCTGCAGGCCATGAACACCGGCCATGACGGCTCGATGGGCACGCTGCACGCCAACAGCCCGCGCGAGGGTCTCTCGCGCCTGGAATCAATGATCACCATGGGCGGCTTTTCGCTGCCCTCGCGCACGATTCGCGAAATGGTCTCCGGCTCGGTGGACGTGGTGGTGCAAGCCGCGCGCCTGCGCGACGGCACCCGCAAAATCACCCACATCACCGAAGTGATGGGGATGGAAGGCGACGTCATCATCACCCAGGACCTGTTCGTCTACGACATGACGGGTGAGGACGCACAAGGCAACATCATCGGCCACCACCGGTCGACCGGCATCGGCCGTCCGCGCTTCTGGGATCGCGCCCGCTATTACGGCGAAGAAAGCCGGCTGGCCGCCGCGCTCGACGCCGCGGAAGTCACCAGCCAATCGCACAAGGGCTGAGGCGGGGACGGCATGCAAGCGATCGCGGTCTTCTTCCTGGCGACGGTCGCGATGGGCGGCGTGGTCTGGGTTTTTGTCTATCCGATTTTGTCCGGCGAGCGGCAAACCGAAAAACGTTTGGCGAGCGTCGCCAAACCGGAGCCGGTCGCGCGCGCCGCGCGCAGCAGTCAAAGGTCGCGGCGCGAAACGGTCGAAGCCCAGCTCAAGGAATTCGAGGAGCGCCATAAGCAGAGCAAGCGCCGGCCGTTGTCGGTGCGGATCGCCCAGGCCGGCTTGTCGTGGTCAAAGCAGCAATTCCTCATAATTTCGGCCTGTATCGGCGGCGCGCTGTTTGCGCTAGGGCTGTTCTCGGGCGGTGGCCTGTATGTGGCGCTTGCACTCGGCTTTGTCGGCGTGCTGGGGCTGCCGCGTTGGATGTTGTCCTTTCTAAAGAAGCGCCGCGAAAACAAGTTTCTCGAAGCATTCCCCGACGCGGTCGACGTCATCGTGCGCGGCGTCAAAGCCGGCCTGCCGCTGCTCGACTGCCTGAAGATGATCACGTCGGAGTCGCCCGAGCCTGTGAAATCGGAATTCCGCGCGATCGTCGAAACGCAGGCGATCGGCATGCCGCTGGGCGAAGCCTGCGCCAAACTCTACGAGCACATGCCGCTGCCGGAAGCAAACTTCTTTGGCATTGTCGTCTCCATTCAGCAGCGGTCGGGCGGCAACCTCGCCGAAGCGCTTGGCAATCTTTCGCGCGTCTTGCGCGACCGCAAAAAGATGAAAGGCAAGATCCGCGCAATGTCGCAGGAGGCAAAGGCCTCCGCCGGTATCATCGGCGCGTTGCCGGTCGCGGTGATGACTCTCGTCTGGCTCACCAGCCCGCAATACATCTCACTGCTGTGGACCGAGCCGCTGGGCCGCGTGATGCTCGCCGGTTCCGTCGTCTGGATGACCATGGGCGTGCTGGTGATGAAGAAAATGATCAACTTCGACTTTTAGGAAGCGCGCCCTCGTTTTGGAAACGGATGCGCCGGGTAAAATAGAAAGTAACCGATGATCGACCTCCTCATCGATGCGATCAATGTCAAGACGCTGACGATGGTATTTGCAGCCATCGCCGCGTGCGCGACCGTGTTAACGCTGGCGATGCCGTACGTGTTCGTCGATTCGCTCGACCAACGCATGCGCGCCGTCGCCGTCGAGCGCGAGAAAATGCGTCAGCGTGAACGCGAGCGCATGGCGCAGGCCCAGCAGAAGGTAAGCCTGCGTCAATCGCCCAAGCTTTACATCCAGACCATCGTCGACCGCTTCAACCTGCGCAAATGGGTCGGCCAGGAGGAAGCGCGGCTGAAACTGATTCAGGCCGGCTATCGCGGTCAGGCGCCTTACGTCACCTATCTGTTTTTCCGCATGGTGACGCCGGCGGCTGCGTTCCTGTTTGCCCTCTTCTATCTGTTCGTCGTGCTCAACCTGAGCCAGCCGGCTCTGGTCAAATTCGGCATCTGCATCGCCGCCGCCTATGTCGGCATGCAACTGCCGCTGATGTTCCTCAAGAACAAGATCTCGCGGCGCCAGCTCTCGATCAAACGCGCCTTTCCCGACACCCTCGATCTGCTGCTGATCTGCGTGGAATCCGGCATGTCGATCGAGGCCGCGTTCAAGAAGGTCAGCGACGAAATCGGCAGCCAGTCTGTCGCGCTGGCCGAGGAGCTCACGCTCACCATGGCGGAGCTGTCCTATCTGCCGGAACGCCGGCAAGCCTACGAGAATCTGGCCAAGCGCACCGACTTGGACGGGGTGGCGTCCGTCTGCATGGCGCTGCAGCAGGCGGAACGCTACGGCACGCCGCTGGCGAACATGCTGCGCGTCATGGCCCAGGAAAACCGTGATATCCGCATGTCCGAAGCGGAGAAGAAGGCCGCCGGTCTGCCGCCGAAGCTGACCGTGCCGATGATCCTGTTCTTCCTGCCGGTGCTGTTCGTCGTCATTCTCGGCCCGGCCGCGATCAAGGTCATGGCCCTGCGATAGCCGCGCCTGCACAGGCGGCGTGCCGCGTTCGACCGCAAGCGGCGGCGTTTAGAATTTCGGGATCAGGTGCCGGATTTTGAAGGCGTCAGATAGGGGCGCCGCACCTTGGTGCTCTTCAGCTTACCCTGTTTCTCGAGCATCTTTCGCAGGTAAGCCACGTTGGCCTCGGCTTCGGCCTCGGGGAGATCGGCTCTGGCGATCTTTTCGGCTTCGTCGAAGCGGCCTTGCAGGCCGACCACCAGCGCGAGGTTCTGCCGCACCCGCGGTTCCGCCTTCGGCTGTGCGGCCGCGCGCCGCAACGTGACCTCGGCGCGCTTGAGCTCTTTCATCAGCGCGTAAGACAGGCCCTGATTGGACAGCACGGAGGATTCGTTGGGGACGATCTTGAGTGCGGCGGAATATTTCTGCTGCGCTTCCGCATGTTCGCCCATCTGATCGAGCACCGCGCCCTCCACGTTGAGGACGCGCCAATCGGGATTGTCCGGCGTCTGCGCGCGGCCGAGCGCGACCAGCGCCTCTTTATATTGCCCGGTCTCGGCGAGCGCGCGGCCATATTCGCCAAGCACCTGCATATTGCGCGGGTTGTGCAGCGCGGCCTGCTCCAGCACGGCGACCGCCTGGGTGCGCTGATCGGTTGCCCGCAGCGCCCGCGCGTAGGCTATAGCCGCGCGGGCATCGCCCGGATTGGCGCGATAGCGCTCGGCGCGCGGGCCGAGTTCAGCCCGCCAATCGGTTTCGCTGTGCGCCGCGCTGTTCCCGCCGATCGAGCCGGTGATGTCGTCGCCCAGGGTCTTGCAGCCGGCAACCGGCAGCGCCAAGGCCAGCGCGAGGGCAGCCGATGCGAGCAACTTAACGGTGCGAGAATTTCGAGGATGCATAGGATTGGCGCGCTCCAACGAGGCTTCTTTTGCAATAAAACGTTAACCCTAACGAGTGGTTAACCGGCCTCTTGGCGTCCGCGAAAGCGGGGATCAAAGGGGAAATCGGAGCATTCCGAGGGTGCGACCGCCCCCCGGGCCTAAAAACAATCGTATAAGATCGCCGCATGGAACTCGGCCTCTCCCGCGACGAAATCGCGCTGCAAGCGCGCGCCCGCGCCTTTTCTCATGGTGTTGCGCGCCCGCGCGCGGCGGCGATCGACCGCGACGAGCAATACCCTTGGGATATCGTCAAGGCGCTGACGCAAGCCGGCTTTGTCGGCATGACCATACCGGCGGCGCTCGGCGGCCAGGGCCGCTCCTTCCTCGACGCCGTGCTGGTGATCGAGGAAATGGCGAAATCCTGCACCGTCACCGCGCGCATCGTGGTCGAGACCAATATGGGCGCCATCTCCACGGTCATGGCCTATGGCAGCCAGGCGCAGCAGGAGTTGGCGGCGCGGCTGGTGCTTGAAGGCGACAAGCCGGCGATCTGCATCACCGAACCCGACGCCGGCAGCGACGCGCTGGCGATGACCACCCGCGCCGACAGACGCGGCGACGTCTATGTGATCAACGGCCGCAAGCACTGGATCACCGGCGCCGGCGTCTCCCGCCTGCATCTCATTTTCGCGCGGGTGTTCGACGAGCGCGGCGAAGAGCTCGGCATCGGCGGCTTTCTCGCCGTGCGCGATGAGGCCAAGGGCCTGCGCGTGGTGCGGCGCGAGCAGACCATGGGACTGCGCGGCATGCCGGAAGGCGAACTCGCCTTTGAAAATCTGGAGGTGCCGGCAAGCATGGCGCTGCTGCCGCCGTCAGGCTGGCGCCGCGGCTTTGCCGATCTGATGAACGCCTATAACAGCCAGCGCGTCGGCGCCGGCACGGTGGCCATGGGACTTGCCGCCGGCGCACTCGAGCATGCGCTTGAATGGGCAAAGACCCGCGAGCAGTTCGGCCGGCCGATCGGCGAATTTCAAGGGTTGCAATGGATGCTCGCCGACATGCAGACGCAGTTGACGGCCTCGCGTCTGATGCTTTACGCGGCGGCGCGCTCGCGCGGGCCCGGCGCAAGCGCTTTCCCCGATCCGCTACTGGCGGCGCAGGCGAAGATATTTGCCTCCGAGACGGCGATCAAAATCGTCAACGACGCGTTGCAGTTTTTCGGTGCGCGCGGTTATTCGCGCGAATTGCCATTGGAGCGGATGGCGCGCGACGTGCGCATGTTCACCATCGGCGGCGGCACCGCGCAGGTGCTGCGCACGCTGGTCGCGTCAAAGATGCTGGGCTGGAAACTGCCGCAGAGCCGCGACGGCTATGCCCCCAAACCCGCCATGCGCAACGCCGCGGAATGACCATGCATCCGATCTTCGCGAAAGCCGACGATAAATCGGTGCCGATCCTGTTCGTCACCACCGCGACCTTCGACAAGGCAATCGAGGCGGTCGACGACCGCGAACGCGCCTTTGTGCGCGCCGCCGGTTTCGAGCCAAAACCGGGCCGCCACCTCGTCGTGCCCGCCGCGGACGGCCAATTGGCCGGCGTCTTGTTCGGTATCGAAACCGGCGACGACGTCAAAGACTTATTCCGGCCGGGACAGCTTGTCGGCCTGCTGCCGCCGGGAACCTACCGCTTCGCCAATGCGCCCCATGACGCGCGGCTGGCCGCGCTCGCCTTCGCGCTCGGCGCCTATCAATTCGGCCGCTACCGCAAAACGGAAACGCGCAACGTGCGCCTGGTGCTGCCCAAAGGGGTCGACGGCGAGGAGCTGACCGCGATCATCGACGGCGTGACGCTGTGCCGCGATCTGATCAACACGCCGTCGAACGATATGGGCCCGGCCGAGCTGGAAGAAGCCGCAACCGCCCTCGCCGGCAGGCACGGCGCCGCGATGCAGGTTACCCGCAGCGGCAAACTGGCCAAGAATTTCCCGTTGGTCGCCGCCGTCGGCGCCGGCTCGCAGCGGGCGCCGCGACTGATCGATATCACCTGGGGCAAGGCCGGCGATGCAAAGATCACCTTGGTCGGCAAGGGCGTGTGCTTCGATACCGGCGGTCTCGACATAAAAAACGACGCCGGCATGCTCAACATGAAGAAGGACATGGGCGGCGCAGCCACCGCGCTGGCGCTCGCGCATATGATCATGGCGCGCAAGCTGAAAGTGCGCTTGCGGGTGATCATTCCGGCCGTGGAGAATTCGATCTCCGGCACCAGCTTCCGCCCGCGCGATATCTACACGTCGCGCAAGGGGATCACCGTGGAGATCGGCAACACGGACGCCGAAGGCCGGCTGGTTCTGGCCGACGCGTTGGCGTTGGCCGGCGAGGACGAGCCGGCGCTGATCGTCGATTTCGCCACGCTCACAGGCGCCGCGCGCGTCGCGCTCGGGCCCGACATGCCGGCCTTCTTCACCGACGACGATGCGCTCGCCGCCGAGCTTGCCGGCAGCGCCGCCGCCGAGAACGATCCGCTTTGGCGCATGCCGCTGTGGCGCCCTTATGAGGCGTTGCTCGATTCCAAGGTGGCCGATACCAACAATGTCAGCAGCGGCGGCCATGGCGGCGCCATCACCGCCGCGTTGTTCCTGCGCAAGTTCGTGGCGGCGAAATCCTGGCTGCATTTCGATATTTTCGCCTGGACGGCGGCGGCCAAGCCGGGCCGGCCGGAAGGCGGAGAATGCCAGTCGGCGCGCGCGCTCTATGCCCTGCTCGCCGAGCGCTATTCGTAGAGCGCAATCCGCTTAGATCGAATCGCTTTTCGGGATCATGCGCTAGCGTATGATCGCGAAACAGCTCGAATCAATTCGCGAAATATCGCAGCGAATAGAGACGCATGGCCGCACTCGACCCCCGCATCAATCCCTATCGCCCTGATCTCGCGGCGAAATATCTGGAAGGCCAGGTCGAGGCGGCCCGTTTCGCCGAAGGCACGCTTTACGAAGTGATCGAGCCGTCGGCTTTTCTGCGCCGCGAAGCCCTGCACACGGCGCGGCTCGTCTCCGAAGCGCTGGTCGGCGAGCGCATGATTGTCTACGAGGTCACCGACGAAGGCTGGGCCTGGGGCCAACTCGAGACCGACGGCTATGTCGGCTGGATCGCGGCCAACGCGTTGAGCAAGCCCGGGCCGGCGCCGACCGACAAGGTCGTTGCCATACGCACGCTGGTTTTTCCGGCGCCCGACATCAAGCTACTGCCGATCGCGGCGCTGCCCATGGGCGCACGGGTCGCCATCGCCAGTCGCGACGAGCGTTTCGCCGTCACCCATTCGGGATGGCATCTGCCGGCTGTGCATCTTGCGCCGACCACCGCCACGCAGCCGGACTTCGTCTCGGTCGCCGAAAAATTTCTCGGCGCGCCTTACCTGTGGGGTGGCAAGACCTCGTTGGGCTTGGACTGCTCGGGCCTGCTGCAGATCGCGCTGCAAGCGGCGGGGCTGCCCTGCCCGCGCGATAGCGACATGCAGGAGGCGGCGCTCGGCCACGCGTCGTCGATCGCCAATTTGCATCGCGGCGATCTCATTTTCTGGAAAGGCCACGTCGCCATCGCGCGCGATGACGAGACGCTCATTCACGCCAACGCGCACCATATGGCCGTAGCTGCCGAACCTGCCGTTGAAGCCGTCGCCCGCATCGCCGCCTCCGGCAGCGACGTCAGCAGTGTCAAACGTTTCTAGCGCGTGATCCGTTTAGATTGAATCGCCATGCGCCGCCGACATTTTGCTTGCGCATGATCTTATCCGAAAACCGGTTCGCACTTTTCGGGATCATGCGCGCTATTGCGCCACCACGCCCTCCGGCGCCGTTTCCAGGTTGAAGGCGGCGGCAAACAGCGCGCGCGTGTAGTCGCTTTTCGGGTTCTTGAACAAGTCGGCCGCCGCGCCCTCCTCCACCATCTTGCCGTTGCGCAGCACCAGCAGCCTGCTCGCCAGCGCCGCCACCACGCGCAGGTCGTGGGAGATGAACATGTAGGTAAGGTCGCGCCGCTTCTGCAGCGCGCGCAGCAGATCGACCATCTGCGACTGAATCAGCATGTCGAGCGCGCTGGTCGGCTCGTCGAGCACGATGAATTTCGGCTCCAGCACCACGGCGCGGGCCAGCGCGATGCGCTGGCGCTGACCGCCGGAGAATTCGTGCGGATACCGGTGGCGCGTATCGGTATCGAGGCCGACGTCCGTGAGCGCGGCAATCACGCGCCGCTCGCGCTCGTCCGCATTCAGCTGCGGCTGGTGCACCCATAAGCCCTCCTCGATGATGTCGGAGACCGACATGCGCGGGGAGAGCGAGCCGTAGGGGTCCTGGAACACGATCTGCATGTCGCGGCGATAGGGCCGCATCTGCTTGAACTTGAGGCCCTGGATGCCGTGCCCCATGAACACCACCGGGCCGTCGGACGAGATCAGGCGCAAAATGGCGAGGCCGAGTGTAGTCTTGCCCGAGCCGGACTCGCCGACCACGCCGAGCGTCTCACCCTGGCGCACGTTGATGCTGATGCCGTCCACCGCCTTGATGTGGCCGACGACCTTGCGCAGTACACCGCGCTTGATCGGGAACCAGACCTTCAAGTCCTTGGTCTCGACCACCACCGGCGCGTTCGGCTTGGGCGGCGCCGGATCGGGCTTCGGTTCGGCGGCGAGCAGCGCGCGCGTGTAAGGATGCTCGGGCGCGGCGAACACGCGCTCAACCGGACCCTGTTCGACGATCTTGCCCTGCTGCATGACGCAGACGCGCTCGGCGAGCTTGCGCACGATGCCGAGATCATGGGTAATGAACAGCATCGACATGCCGAGCCGCTTCTGCGTGTCCTTCAGCAGCTTCAAGATTTGCGCCTGCACCGTAACGTCGAGCGCCGTGGTCGGCTCGTCGGCGATCAGCAAATCAGGCTCATTCGCCAGCGCCATGGCGATCATCACGCGCTGGCGCTGGCCGCCGGAGAGTTGATGCGGATAGCTTGCCAGCCGGGTTTGCGGATCGGGAATGCCGACTTGGGTGAGCAATTCGAGGATACGCCGGCGCCCGGCCTCTCCGGTAAGTCCTTGGTGGAGCAACAGGATTTCGGCGATCTGCTTTTCGATCGTGTGCAGTGGATTGAGCGACGTCATCGGCTCCTGAAAAATGATGGTGATGTCGTTGCCACGCACATGACGGATTTTGTCTTCCGGCAGCGACAGCAATTCCTCGCCTTTGAAATGCACCGTGCCGGACGGATGATGCGCGGCCGGATAAGGCAGCAGCTTCATCACCGATAGCGCGGTGACCGACTTGCCGGAACCGCTCTCGCCGACCAGCGCCACCGTCTCGCCTTTGCCGATGTCGAACGATACGTGATCAACCGCCAGCACCTCGCGCGCGCCATGCCCGAAGGCGACGGAGAGATCGCGGATGGAGAGAAGAGGTTCGCTCATCGGAACGTCTTTCGCGGATCAAAGGCGTCGCGCACGGCTTCGCCGATGAAGATCAAGAGCGACAGCATAATGGCGATGGAGAAAAAGCCAGTCAGCCCGAGCCAGGGCGCCTGCACGTTGGATTTGCCTTGGCTGAGCAATTCGCCGAGCGAGGGCGAGCCGGGCGGCAGGCCGAAGCCGAGGAAGTCGAGCGCGGTCAGCGTCATCACCGACGACGACAGAATAAAGGGCAGGAACGTCATGGTCGCCACCATGGCGTTGGGCAGCAGATGCCGGAAAATGATGGTGCCGTTCGACACGCCGAGCGCGCGCGCGGCCATGATGTATTCGAAATTGCGCCCGCGCAAAAACTCCGCCCGCACCAGCCCCACCAGCGACACCCAGGAGAACAGCAGCAAGATTCCCAGCAGCACAAAGAAGCCCGGCACCAGCACCGACGAGATAATCAGCAGCAGATAGAGCGAAGGAATCGAGGTCCAGATCTCGATGAAGCGCTGGAACAGCAGATCGGTCCAGCCGCCGAAATAGCCCTGCACCGCGCCGGCGGCGACGCCGATGATCGAGGAGACAATGGTCAGGCAGAGACCGAACAGCACCGAGATGCGGAAACCGTAGATCAGCCGCGCCAGGACGTCGCGCCCGCCGTCGTCCGTGCCGAGCCAGTTGTATTCGAGGTCGCCGCATTTGGCGAAGCCGTGGCTGGCGGCAAACTCGCAATCCTTCTGGTTCAGCAACCAAGTCGGCTTGGAGGGGAACGGCGACGGCGGCTTGCTCACCTGCGTGCCGTAGGAAAAGCGCACCGGCGGCCAGACAACGGTGCCGCCTTCCTTCTTGATCAGGTCGATCAGATAAGGATCGCGATAGTCGGCAGCGGTGCCGAACAGATTGGGATCGGGCGCCTTGGCGAAAGCCGTGTCGGGATAAGTCGCCACCGCCGGGAAAAACGTCCTGCCGTTGACGTGGATGTAGATCGGCTTGTCGTTGGCGATGAATTCGGCGAACAGCGAAATGAAAAACAGCGCCAGGAAAATCCACAATGACCAATAGCCGCGCCGGTTGGCCTTGAAGCTTTGCCAGCGCCGCCGGTTGAGCGGGGAGATCTTGATCCAGCGCCGTTCCGGCGGCACGTCGAGGCCGGAAACGCCGACCGCCGTTGTGTCCGGAGACTTGATGCCGACGCGCGCGTCCATCACGCTTCCGCCTTCATGCCGTCATTCCGGAGCGCGAGCGCAAGCGAGCGAACCCGGAAGCGAGAGGCGGCAGCAAAGAGCCGTTGTGTGGCTCTGGATTCCGGGTCCGCGCCGAAGTTTACCATCGGGCCGGCCTCCGGCCGGACCCGTTGGGCGCGTCCCGGAATGACACGGAGAAATTCGCGCGCGCCCAACTCAGACCTCCCGCGTCTCGAAATCGATGCGCGGATCGATCCACGTATAGGTGAGGTCGGAAATCAGATTCACCACCACGCCGATCAGCGAAAAAATATAGAGCGTGGCGAACACCACCGGATAATCGCGGTTGAGCACGCTCTCGAAGCTGAGCAGACCGAGACCCTCGAGCGTGAAGATGGTTTCGATCAGCAGCGCGCCGGTGAAGAAGGCGTGCACAAAGGCGCCGGGAAAGCCGGCGATCACGATGAGCATGGCGTTGCGGAAAACGTGCCCGTACAGCACCTGATTGCTGGTGCAGCCTTTGGCGCGGGCGGTGAGCACGTATTGCTTGCGGATTTCCTCGAGGAACGAGTTCTTGGTCAGCATCGTCATGGTGGCGAAGGCCGACAGCGACATGGCGATGATGGGCAATGTCAGGTGCCAAAAATAATCGCCAATCTTTGCGTACCAGGGCAGCGACCAGAAATTCTCCGACACCAGCCCGCGCAGGGGAAACCAGGCGTAGAACGAACCGCCCGCGAACAGGATGATCAGCAGGATCGCGAAAAGAAAGCCGGGAATAGCGTAGCCGATGACGATCGCGGTCGACGTCCAAGCGTCGAAATGGGAGCCGTCGGCGACGGCCTTGCGGATGCCGAGTGGGATAGAAATCAAATAGGTGAGCAGCGTCATCCAGATGCCGAGCGACATCGACACCGGCAGCCGCTCCTTGATCAGCTGCATCACGCTGACGTCGCGGAAATAGCTCTTGCCGAAATCGAAGCGGATGTAATCCCACAGCATGATGCCGAAGCGCTCATAGGCCGGCTTGTCGAAACCGAACTGCTTCTCCAGCTTCTTGATGAATTCCGGATCGAGCCCCTGGGCGCCGCGATATTTGGAGGACACGGCGTCGACTTGCGAGCCGCCCTGCAGCGCGCCGCGGCTGCCGAAGTCGCCGCCGGGCGAGCCGGAGATGCGCGAGGTGGCGCCGGTGTCGCTGCCCGAGAGCTTGGCGATCACCTGCTCGACCGGGCCGCCGGGCGCGAATTGCACGACGGCGAAAGCCACCAGCATGATGCCGAACATGGTCGGGATCATGAACAGCACACGGCGAATGATGTAGGCGGTCATGTCAGCCTGTTAGCGCGTTATGCGCGATCCGTCACCTTAAGGGTGCTTAACGAGGGCCTCGAAGAACGGCGGAAAAGAACGCCCTCAACGCTTTTGTTCCAGATTCGCCGCCTTGTCCTTGTCGGTCCACCAGGTCGCCGGAATGCCGCGGAAATAGCGCGGTTGTGCGGCGGGAAAACCGAATGTGTCCCAATAGGCGATCCAGTGCGACGCTTTGTACCAGTGCGGGATCCAGTAGCGCCCGGCGCGAAACACGCGGTCCAGCGCCCGGCAGGCGGCGACGAGTTCGGGACGGGTCTTGGCGGCAATCGCCGCGTCGATCATCGCATCCATCGCCGGATCGGCAATGCCGGCCAGATTCTGCGAGCCTTTGATAGCCGCCGCCTTGGAGGAAAAATACGTGCGCAACAAATCACCGGGCGTGGAGGAGAAGCCGAAGCGCTCGGTGGTAATGTCGAAATCAAAGCCGTCGACGCGGGCGCGATATTGCGCCGGATCGACGATGCGCAAGGTGGCGCTGATGCCGATGATGGCGAGGCTCTTGATGTAGGTCAGGTGGTGCGGCTTGAACGACTGTTCCTCGCTGAGGAATTCGATCGAAATCGGCGCCCCGTTGGGCATCGCCCGCTTGCCGTCCTTGAGCGCGTAGCCGGCCGTGTCGAGCAGATGCGAGGCGCGCAGCAGCCATTTGCGGTCGTGGCCTGAGCCATCGGTCACCGGCGGCACATACGGTTCGCCGAACACTTCGTCCGGCACCTTGCCGCGGAACGGCTCGAGCAGCTTAAGCTCCGCTTCGTCCGGCTTGCCGGAAGCCTTCATCGGCGAGTTTTCGAAAACCGACTGGGTACGGTCGTAGGAGCCGTACATCAGGTTCCTGTTGGTCCATTCGAAATCGAAGGCATCGATCAGCGCTTCGCGAAAGCGGCGATCCTTGAACATCGGCCGCCGCGTATTGATGAACCAGCCTTGCGCGCCCGAAGGCGTGTCGTCCGGAATGACGCGCCGTTGCACGCGGCCGTCCTTAAAAGCCGGGAAATCGTAGCGCGTCGCCCAGGTGCGCGAGGTGAACTCCTCGCGGAACAGATAGTTGCCGGCGGTGAAACCCTCGAAGCCAACGTCGCGGTCGCGGTAATATTCGTAGCGCACGGCGTCGAAATTATTGAGCCCGCGCGAAACCGGCAGCGCCGCGCCCCACCAGTCCCGCACGCGCTCGAATTCGACGGAGCGGCCGACATCGACCTTGCCGACCTTATAGGCGCCGCTGCCGAGCGGAACGTTGAGCGTCAATTCCTCGAACGGCTGCTTGGCGTAATAGGCCCGTGAAAAAATCGGCAGCGCGGCGACGAACAACGGCACGTCGCGCGCCCGCTTCGGCGCGAAGCGCACCACCACCGTGCGTTCGTCGGTTGCCTGAGCGCCGGCAAAATCGCGCAATTGCTGCGTGATGATGGGATGACCTTTTTCCTTCAACGTGGTCAGCGACCAGGCGACGTCGTGCGCGGTCAGCGCGCTGCCGTCGTGGAATTTCGTTTCCGGCCGCAGCAGGAATGTATAAGTGAGCCCGTCGTCCGAGATGCGCACGCCGCGCGCGGCCAAGCCATACATGGCATCGGGTTCATCGCCCGACGAAACCATCAGCGTGGCGAAAGTAAGCTCCATCCCGAGCACGCCGTTGCCTTTGAGGATGTAACTATTGAGCGAATCGAAGGTCAGGAAGGAGCCGTTAAAACCGCGGCTGCTGACGATTTCGGAATAACGCCCGCCCTTCGGCGCGTCGGCATTGACGTATTTGAAATGCGGGAAATCGGCGAGATAGCCGAGATCGCCGAAAGCCGACATACCGTGACGCTCCGCCTCCTGAGCGGCGGCGGGCGAAGCGAATTTGGTCGCGGCTAAAGCGCCGGCCGACAACGCCAACACATGGCGCCGCGTGAGCCACGCTTCCCCTCTCCCCTTGCGGGAGAGGGTGGCGAGCGCCGAGCCGGCGCGGCGCGAGCCGGGTGAGGGGTTGGGCTTCACGGTGATTTCCCGATCTCTCTTCAATGCTGACCCCTCACCCGCCCCGCTCGCTACGCTCGCGTGGCACCCTCTCCCGCAAGGGGAGAGGGTTAAGAGCGCCGCGGCACCGCCGCCGCCTTGTCCTTGTCCCACCACCAGATCGAGGGAAACGCCGCGGCGCCGTATTTCGGCATGGTCTGCGGGCGGCCGAAGCGGTCCCAGCGCGCGGTGCGCTGCTTGCCGTAGGTCCATTGCGGCACGACGTAGAAATTCCATAAGAGCACGCGGTCGAGCGCGTGCGTCGCCGCCACCAGATCGTCGCGGCTGGTGGCGAAAATCACGCGTTCGATCAGTTTGTCGACTGCCGGATTTTTGATGCCGATCAGATTGCGCGAGCCGGGAATGTCGGCGGCCTGCGAGCCCCAGAAGCCGCGCTGCTCATTGCCGGGCGACAGCGACTCGCCCCAGGAGCCGATGACGATGTCGAAATCCCATTGCCGCAGCCGGTTCTCGTATTGCGCCGGGTCGACCGTACGCACCGAGACCGTGATTCCCATGCGCTCCAAGGACGGCTTGAAGAACAACATCACCTTTTCGAATGACGGGTCGTAGACCAGGAGCTCGACCACCAGCCGCTCCTTGGTCTTGGCGTTCACCAGCTTGGTGTTTTCCACCTCGTAGCCTGCCTCGCGCAGCAGCTTGAGACCCTCGCGCAGATTGTTGCGCACCTTCTGCGCATCGCCGGCGACCGGGTTTGTATAGGGTTTGCTGAACAGCTCGGCCGGCACCTGGTCGCGCACGGTCTCGAGAATTTCCAGCTCCTTGCCTTGCGGGATGCCGGAGCAAGCGAGTTCGGTGCCCTGGAAATAGCTGGCGATGCGCGTGTACTGGCCGAAAAAGATCTGACGGTTCATCTCCTCGAAGTCGAAGGCGAAATTAAAGGCGTGGCGCAGCCGCGGGTCCTTGAACTTGTCGCGCCGGATGTTGAAGGCGAAGGCCTGCATCACTCCGAGATTGTTGATCGGGAATTCCTCTTTGATCACTTTCTTGTCGCGCACCGCAGGGAAATCGTAGGCCAGCGCCCAGTTCTTGGCGCTGTTCTCTGAACGCCAGTCGACCTGATCGCCCTTGAAGGCTTCCAGTGCCACGGTGGAATCGCGGTAATACTCGTAGCGGATTTCAGCGAAGTTGTTGCTGCCGACGTTGACGTTGAGGTCTTTGCCCCAATAGTCGGCGACCTTTTCGTAGACGATGGTGCGGCCGGGCGCGAATTCCTTGATCCGGTAAGGACCCGAGCCGAGCGTCGGCTCGAGCGTGGTCGCCGTCACGTCGCGTTTGTTGCCCGCCTTGTCGGTGCCTTCCCACCAATGCTTCGGCAGCACCTGCATCTGGCCGACGATCTGCGGCAGTTCACGGTTGCCTGGCCCGTCGAAAGTGAAAGTGACCTCGCGCTCGCCGGTTTTCTCCGCCTTGGTCACATGACGGTAATACGCGGCATATTGCGGATTGCTTTTTGTGAAGGTGTCGAAGGAATAAAGCACGTCCTCCGCCGTCACCGGTTTGCCGTCGTGCCAGCGCGCCTGCGCGCGTAGACGATAGGTGACCGAGGAGCGATCGTCGGGATAGCTGACGGCTTCCGCCAGCAGCCCGTATTCGGTGGAAACCTCGTCGAGCGCCTGCGTCGACAGCGTTTCGTTGATCAGCTGCAGCCCGCTGGCGAGGCTGCCCTTCACCACCGCCACCACGGTGTTGAAATTGTCGAACGTGCCGGAAGCGATCTCCCGCACCATGCCGCCTTGCGGCGCGGCCGGGTTGACGTAGTCGAAATGCTTGAAGCCTTCGGGATATTTCAAGTCGCCGAACAGCGACAGGCCGTGCCGCCACGTGCGCGTTTGGGCGGCGGCGGCGCCGGCGAACGATCCGACACCGAGCGCACTCAGCGCCGGCGTGACAAGCGTTGCGGCGGTGGCGCGAAGCACAGATCGGCGGCTCAATCGCATGCAGAATGCTCCGGCGCCTGCGGCGGCGCTGTTCTCACGCCATTACCGGCGATTATGTCTGTTTTCCGGCCGGTCGCCAGCGGCAGCCGCCGGATAGCCCTCAACAACTTTCAAATTTCCGTGGCCAAACGCCGCAACCGGCCCGTCAAAACGAAACGGCCGGGCTTGCCCGGCCGCGTCTTGCTCAAATCGATACCGCGATCACTTTGGCGGCGCGGCCGGCGGCTTGGCCGCCGGTGCGGCACCGGACTTTGACGCTTCGCCGGACTTGGGCGCCTCACCGGGCTTGGCGCCGGCAGGAGCAGCGCCGGCTTCAGGCTTCGCCGGCGCGTTTTCCGCCACCTTCGGCAACGGCAGCGGGTTGTCCGCCAGCGTATGCAGGTAATCGATCACGTCGGCGCGCTGCTGCGGATTCTTGATGCCGGCATAGGTCATGGCCGTGCCGGAAATGTATTCGCGCGGCGCCTCGAGGAATTTGTTGAGTTCGTCAAAGGTCCATTTTCCGCCTTTAGCCTTCATGGCGGCGGAGAAGTTGAAGCCGCCGCGGTCCTTGCCGCGCTCGTCGCCGACGATATTCCAAAGATTAGGCCCGACCCGGTTGGGGCCGCCCTTCTCGAAGGTATGGCAAGCTTGGCATTGCTTGGCGGTCGCCTGGCCTTTTTCCACCGAGGCCTTGGCCAACAGCACCTCGATCGGCGGTGCTTTCTCCTTGGCCGGACCCTTCTCGCCGCCGCTTTCCTTGACCGCGATGGCGTAGCCGGGCTTGGCCGGCTTTTCCGGTGCGAAGATGGCGCCGGCGCCGATATTGAGCGCCAAGGTGATCAGGCAGGTGCCGAGGATGGCGCCAAGAATCTTGTTCAGCTCAAAGGAATTCATCGAATTCAGGGCTCCCGCGGCGGAGGCGAGGCGGATGGGATTGGCTCGCCACCAGGGTCCCGGCGGCGGCGCACAGATACCGGTTTGCCGGGAGCGTGGCAACCCGTATAAGCGCCGCGGCAGTTGATCAATTCGTCATATTTGGCCGGGCCGACCAGCGGCCTTAAGCGATGCCCGAAACCATTATCCTGATCCCGGCCCGCATGGCCTCCAGCCGCCTGCCGGGAAAGCCGCTGGCCGATATCGGCGGTGAACCGATGATCGTGCGGGTGCTGCGGCGCGCGCAGGGGGCCGGCATCGGCGAAGCGGTGGTGGCAACCAATTCCGAAGCGGTCGCGGCGGCGGTTGAAAAAGCCAAGGGCCGCGCCGTGATGACGCGCGCCGATCACGCCTCCGGCTCCGACCGCATCTATGAGGCGCTGCAAGCGCTCGATCCGGAGCACCGTATCGACGTGGTGGTCAACGTGCAGGGCGACTTGCCGACCATCGAGCCCGGCGACATCCGCGCGGCGCTCTCGCCGCTTGCCGACCGCCAAGTCGATATCACCACGCTCGCGGCAATCATCACCGATCCGGCGGAACGTACTAATCGCAACGTCGTCAAAGTCGCCGGCACGCCCGTCGCTCCAGGGCGCTTTCGCGCCGTCACCTTCACCCGCGCCGATGCAACGGGCCAAGGGCCGCACTATCACCACATCGGGCTCTACGCCTACCGGCGCGAAGCGCTGGAGCGTTTCGTCAAGCTTGCGCCCTCGGCCAACGAGCGACGTGAGAAGCTCGAGCAATTGCGCGCGCTCGATGCCGGTATGCGCATCGATGTCGCCGTGGTCGAAAGCGTTCCGCTCGGTGTCGACACGCCGGAGGAATTGGAAAAAGCGCGCACCCGGTTCGCCGGTTGACTCAAGACGGCAGGTCTGCGTAACGGATCGGGCATGGCGAAGAAAAAGATCATCTTCCAGGGGGAGCCGGGGGCAAATTCACATCTTGCCTGCCGCGAAGCCTATCCCGACCACGAGCCGGTGCCCTGCCCGACCTTCGAGGATTGCTTTACCGCGCTGACCAGCGGCGAGGCCGACCTCGGCATGATCCCAATCGAGAATTCGGTCGCCGGCCGCGTTGCCGACATTCACCATCTGATGCCGACGTCGCGGCTGCACATCATCGCCGAATGGTTCCTGCCGATCCGCAATCAGTTGATGGCGCCGAAGGGCGCCAGCCTGAAAACCATCAAGTCGGTCGAAAGTCACGTGATGGCGCTCGGCCAATGCCGCAACATCATTCGCGAGCTGAAGCTAAAGCCGATCGTCGCCGCCGACACCGCGGGCTCGGCGCGCGAAGTGGCGGAGAGCAAGGACATCGCCCGCGCCGCGATTGCCTCGCGGCTGGCGGCGGAAATATACGGCCTCGACATCTTGAAAGAGAACGTCGAGGACGAATCCAACTCCACCACGCGCTTCGTCGTGCTCTCGAAAGAAAAGAAATGGGCCAAGCCCGGCAACGGCAAGGTTATCACCACATTCGTCTTCCGCGTGCGCAACGTGCCGGCGGCCCTTTACAAGGCGCTCGGCGGCTTCGCCACCAACGGCGTCAATATGACGAAGCTGGAAAGCTACATGGTCGGCGGTAATTTCTTCGCCACCCAGTTCTATGCCGACGTCGAAGGCCATCCCGACGACCGCGCGCTGGTGTTCGCGCTGGAGGAGCTTGCGTTCTTCTCCAAGGAATTGACCGTGCTCGGCGTCTACCCGGCGCATCCTTTCCGCGACACGTTCAAGGAAGAGAAGGATTAGCCGGGTTTCGTTTGCGCTCAAGGCGGGCTACGGTTACGGGCTCGCGGCGGATGAGAAAAAACCGCAGCGTCATATCGCGCGCAGCACGGGCACGCAGAGGCGAAATGCAAATGATCGGACTGGGCAGTCAGCTATTTCTAGCGTCGTTATGCATTGCGCTGCTGTCCGCCCCGGCCCCCGCCACCGAACAAAAGATCGCCCTGTGCCACGCGGGCCTGATCAAGCTTGCGCCGTTCGAGCAACACATCAAGGCGCTACGTGCGGCAAGACGTTACGAGCCTGAGGATATAGACAAGCTCATCGCGCAGGAGCGCAAGTTCGGTGCTGATTTCTTCTCCTCACAGATCATCGTGCAAGAAGAGCTGTCCGGCTCGGGAACGTTCGATTTGCGGCTGTACCACGGACTTTCGACCGCAGCCGACTATCGCAATGTCACGGCCTGGGCCTGCGCGCGCGAGGACTACCCCATCGTTTACTTTGTCGGCTTCCGGGTTCGGCAGATCGAGGACGACACGATTTTAGTGACGCGTGAAAAAGACGTCGTGAACGTGATTTCGCTCAAGGCGCTCGATCCGACACTGGAGAAGCACGTCCGTGTGAAAGTTTTCGAGGGAGACAAGTTGCTGTGCGCGGATATCGGCAAGGGCTGCGATCCCGGCATTTTCTACAGCCGAGAGTGATGAACCGCGGGGCGGCGCTGCCTTACTTCTTCTCCGCTTTCGGCTTCTTCATCTCGGCCAATTCGTGCTGAAGCTTCGCCAGCGCCGCCTTGAGCGTGGCAATTTCGGCCTTCTGCGCGGCGATTTCGCGATCCGCGACCGTCAACCTGTTCCGCGTCTCACGCGCGAGCTTGTCCAGCGTTTGGTGGAGAAACTCGACATTGCTTTGCAGGCAACTGGTGCGGCGGTCCATCGCCTTTTCGGCCGTGCAGACTTCGAGCCCGCGGATATCTTGCGCCGCGACGGGCGAAGCGACCGCGAACACGACCGCAAGGGTCAAGACAAAGCGCACCATGGGGACAGTCTACAACGAATTGCCGCAGCCGCGGCATCCCTGCCGGGACGCACAAAGTGGCCCCGAGGCCCCTACCAGATTGGCAATGAGGCCCGGTATTATGCGCAGTCTATTAGGGGGACTGCATGAACCTCGTGCTTCGCCGCGGCACCGCCGCCGATGCGGCCGCTTGCGGGCGGATTATCTATGACGCGTTCAAGTCGCTTGCCGATCACCACAAATTTGCACCCGACTTTCCGTCCGCCGAAATCGCGGCCGAGCTGATATCGCCCCTGCTCAGCCATCCCGGCATTTACGCGGTCGTGTCCGAACGGGACGGCCGCATCGTCGGCAGCAATTTCCTCGATGAACGCTCACCAATTTCCGCTATCGGCCCGATCTCCGTCGATCCCACCGTGCAAGAGAGCGGCATCGGCCGCCGGCTGATGCAGGACGTTCTCTATCGGGCCGCCGGGCGCAAGGTTCCCGGCGTGCGCCTGCTGCAAGCCGGTTTCAACAATCGCTCGTTGTGCCTCTACACGGTGCTGGGTTTTCGCAGCCGCGAGCCGATCTCGATCATGCAAGGCAAGCCGCTCAACGCCAAGATTCCCGGCTACGATGTCCGCCCGGCGGCCGAAGCCGATGCCGGGGCCTGCAACCGGCTCTGCCGCAAGATGCATGGCCATGAGCGCGACGGCGAGCTGATCGACGCCATCCGCGCGGGCGCCGCATCGGTGGTCGAGCGCGGCGGCCGCATCACCGGCTATACAACCGCCATCGCATTCTTCGGCCACAGCGTTGCGCAGACCAATGCCGACCTCATGGCGCTGATCGGCGCGGCGGCGGAGTTCGGCGGTCCGGGCTTTCTGGTGCCGACGCGCAACCACGAACTATTGTCCTGGTGCCTCGAAAATAGATTGCGGCTCGTCTATCAGATGACGCTGATGACCATCGGCCTCTACAATGAACCGGCGGGCGCCTGGATGCCGTCTGTACTGTATTGACGAAGGCGGAAATCGGCCAGACTGTTTCCGGCTCGGGACAACAAACGATGAACAACGCACCGCAAAAAGTAGCCTTGATCACCGGCGCCGCGCGCGGCATCGGGCTCGCCGCCGCCAAGCGCTTCCTCGCCGAGGGCTGGCGGGTGGCGCTGCTCGATATCGACGGCGACAACCTCGCGCGCACTTTTGCCGCGCTGGGCAAGCCCGATGTCACGTTGGCGTTGACTTGCGACGTCGCCGACCCGCAAGGCGTAACAAAAGCCTTTGACGCCATCGCGAAAAGGTTCGGCCGGCTCGACGCGCTGGTCAACAATGCCGGCATCGCCATCTTCAAGCCGATCCTCGACGTCACCTACGAGGACTGGTCGCGCGTCATGGCGGTCAATCTCACCGGCCCGTTTCTGTGCACGCAGGCCGCAGCGCCGCTGCTACGCGACACCGGCGGCGGGTCGATCGTCAACATCACCTCGATCTCGGGCCTGCGCGCCTCGACGCTGCGCACCGCCTACGGCACCAGCAAAGCCGGCCTCGCGCATCTGACCAAGCAGCAGGCAGCCGAGCTCGCCGCGCTCGGCATCCGCGTCAATGCGGTGGCGCCGGGTCCCGTCGATACCGCCATGGCCAAGGCCGTGCATACGCCGGAAATTCGCGCCGACTATCACGATCACATGCCGCTCAACCGCTACGGCCTGGAAGAAGAGCTGGCGGAAGTGATCTTCTTTTTATGCAGCGATCGCGCGAGCTACATCACCGGGCAAGTCTTGGCGGTCGACGGCGGCTTCGATTCCACCGGCATCGGCCTGCCGACGCTGCGCAAGGAGATGCGGAATAGTTGACCTCCCTCTCCCCGTTTGCGGGGAGAGGGTGGCGAGCGTCGAGCGCTCAGCGAGATGCGAGCCGGGTGAGGGGGCGTATCCAAGGTGTTCAAAATCGCGGGAACGCCCCCTCACCCGATTTCCTTCGCGTCGCTCGGAAATCGACCTCTCCCCGCAAGCGGGGAGAGGTAAAGGGAACTTCAGCCCCGTTCCTTCTCGTACCGTTCGACAAACTTCGGCGACAGCTTGCGCAAGCGATCGAGATCGATGCGGCCCGAGCGCTGGATATAGCTCATGGCCAATTCGAGCGGCGTCAGCGCCATGTGGCTGGCGAAATTCTCATACCAGGCGGCGCTGGCCGTCGCGCCGGCGACCAGCTTTTCCACGATCGGCCGGCGCGCCGCCTCGAAGGCGGGAAGCGCTAAGGCGACGTCGTCACTATGCGCGGCTAGCGCGCGATCGAGCGCGATGGCGTCTTCCATGGCGAGCCGCGTGCCCGAGCCGATGGAGAAATGCGCGGTGTGCAGCGCGTCGCCGATCAGCACGTATTTGCCGTGCTGCCAGCGTTCGTTCTTCACTTGCGGGAAGCGCCGCCAGATCGAGTTGTTGGAAATCAGCCGCGCGCCGCCGAGCGCGTCGGCGAAAATCTTTTCGCACAGCGCGCGTGCGTCGCCGTCGTCCATGCGTTCGAAGCCGGCGCGCGCAAAGCTCGCCTCGTCGGTCTCGACCAGGAAGGTGCTGCGCCCGGGCGCGTAGCGATAATGATGCGCGTTGAAATCGCCGACCGGCGTGTGGCGGAAGGTCTGCGTCAACGTATCGAACGGCTTAGACGTGCCGAACCAGGCGAAGCGATTGTTCATCATGGTGACGCCGGCGCCAAATTCGCGCGCGAAAGTTTGCCGCAGCAGCGAATTGACACCGTCGGCGCCAACCACGAGATCGGCATCGCCGAGATCGCCGAGCGCGACCACCGCCTTGCCGAATTGCGGCGCGACGCCGACCGAGCGCACGCGCTTTTGCAGCATTTGCAGCAGCGTCAGCCGGCCGATCGATGAAAAGCCGATGCCGTCGATGACGACGCGCTCGTTGCGGTGAACGATCGTCATGTCGTTCCAGGCTTCCATCTGCGGCACGATCGCCGCGAAGGTTTCCTGGTCGCTCTCGCGCAGGAATTCCAGCGCGCGGTCGGAGAACACCACGCCGAAGCCGAAGGTGGCGTCGGGCGGATTCTGCTCGACAACGGCGATGTCGGCGTCCGGCCGCCGCCGCTTGATCAGATAGGACAGATAAAGCCCGGCCGGCCCGGCGCCCAGAATAGCAATGCGCATGGAACGCTTTGTAGCCTACGCGCATTCAAGCGTCATTCCCGGCGATGTGCTATCGTTGCTTCAACCTGAATGGGCCTGCCGATGCTCGAAACCACCCTCGCCCTCACGCTGCATATCCTCGGCGCCGTCGTCTGGGTCGGCGGCATGTTCGCCGCCTATGTTTGCCTGCGCCCGGCCGCCGGATCGCTGGAACAACCCCCGCGATTGCAGCTATGGCGGAACTTCTTTGCGAAATTCTTTCCCTGGGTCTGGGTCTCCATCGTGCTGCTGCTCGCCAGCGGCTTTTGGATGATGTTGACTACCTTCGGTGGCTTTGACGGCGCTCCGATCTATATTCACGTCATGATGGCTATAGGCCTTTTGATGGTCGTGCTGTTTGCCTGGCTGTTCCATGGACCCTGGCTCAAGTTCAAGCGCGCGGTCGATGCGCAAGACTGGCCGGCGGCGGCAGGTCACCTCGGCCGCATCGCGCGCATCATCCAGATCAATTTGCCGCTCGGATTGATCGTGGTCGTGATCGGCGGCAGCGGACGGTTTTGGGGGTTTTAGCCTCGCGACGATGTCAGCGGCTAAATCGTCTGATTGTATTCGCCGACTTCCGGATGCGTGCGCAGCACGGTATCGACCGCCTTGAACATGTCGCGCATGCGGGCTTCCGAGGCCGGGCTCTCCACCACCACCACCAGTTCGGGTTTGTTGGAGGAGGCGCGCACCAGGCCCCAGGTGCCGTCCTCGACGGTGACGCGCACGCCGTTGACGGTGACCAGATCGCGGATGGCTTGCCCGGCGACCTTGTCGCCTTTCTTCTTGGCGTCCTGGAAATGCTTCACCACGGCGTCGACCACCGCGTATTTCTTTTCGTCGTCGCAATGCGGCGACATGGTCGGCGAGCCCCAGGTCTTGGGTAGCGCGTCCTTGAGTTGCGACATCTTCTTGTCCGGGTTGCGGTCGAGCATGTCGCAGATCGCCAGCGCCGAGACAAAGCCGTCGTCATAACCGCGGCCGAACGGCTTGTTGAAGAAATAGTGTCCCGACTTCTCGAAGCCGGCGAGCGCCGACAGTTCGTGTGTTCGGCGTTTCATGTAGGAGTGACCGGTCTTCCAATAGTCGGCCTTGACGCCGTTCTTCTGCAGCACCGGATCGGTCATGTAGAGGCCGGTCGATTTGACGTCGACGACGAAGGTCGCGCCGGGGTGAAGGCCCGACATGTAGCGCGCCAACATCACGCCAACCTTGTCGGCGAAGATCTCCTCGCCGGTGTCGTCGACGACGCCGCAGCGGTCGCCGTCGCCGTCAAAGCCGAGAGCGACATCGGCCTTGTGCGCGCGCACCGCGTCGCGCATGGCGTGAAGCATTTCGAGGTCTTCAGGATTCGGATTGTATTTCGGGAAAGTGTAATCGAGCTCGGTGTCGAGCGGCACGACCTCGCAGCCGATGGCCTCGAGGATGCGCTGAGCAAAGGCGCCGGCGGTGCCGTTGCCGCAGGCGGCGATGACTTTCAGCTTGCGCTTGAGCTTCGGCCTTTGCGTAAGGTCGGCGATGTAACGCTCGGGGAAATTCTCCACGAACTCGTAAGCGCCGCCGCCGCTAACTTGAACTTGGCGCCGAGCACGATCTCTTTCAGCCGCGTCATCTCGTCCGGCCCGAAGGTGAGCGGGCGGTTGGCGCCCATCTTCACCCCGGTCCAGCCGTTGTCGTTATGCGAGGCGGTGACCATGGCGACGCAAGGAACGTCCAAGGCGAATTGGGCGAAATAGGCCATCGGCGTGATGGCGAGGCCGATGTCGTGCACCTTGCAGCCGGCGGCCATCAGGCCGGTGACCAAAGCGATCTTGACCGAGGCTGAATAGGAACGGAAGTCGTGGCCGGTGACGATCTCCGGCTTGACGCCCATTTCGCGAACAAGCGTGCCCAGCCCCATGCCGAGCGCCTGCACGCCCATCAGGTTGATTTCTTTTTCCAAGAGCCAGCGCGCGTCGTATTCGCGGAAGCCGGTCGGCTTCACCAGCGGCCAGGATTCGTAGGCGTAAGTGTTGGGCGTGAGCGCGGGCTTCGGCGTCGGAAACATCAGGTCCTCAAATCGGGAGTGCTGGCACTGAATAGCCTAACGCGCGAACCGCGCAAAGCGGTCCTTAGCCTTCCCTGTCATTCCGGGGCGCGAACGCAGTGAGCGAACCCGGAATCCAGAACCAAGCACGTTGCTTTTCTCTGGATTCCGGGTCCGCGCCTTCGGCGCGTCCCGGAATGACGGGAGATATTATTGTTCCAGCACCATGCGGCCTTCGGCGTATTCATAACGCCGCAACCGCGACAGGAACGACACGCCGAGCAGGTTCTGATGGAGCGCACTGTCAGGCAGCACCAGCGCGTCGACGTCATAAATGGTGATGTCGCCGATCGTGACGTCATTGAGCCGCACGCGGGCGCCCTTGACGGTGCCGTTGGCGGTCGAAACCAGGACCTTGTAGTCCGCCGGCCGCGGCGTCAGTCCGACGTCGGAGGCGGTACGCGCCCGGAGTGCCACCAGCGAGGCGCCGCTGTCGACCACAAAATCGACGCGGCGGCCCTCCACCTGCGCATCGACCGGGAAGTGCCCCAGCCGGTCGCTGAACAGCGTCATGCTATGCGCGCCAGCGGGCGCCGGCCGCGGCATGTGCGCGGCCTGCGCGCTGTGTAATTGCGGGACGCTCGCCGAGGTCTTGTCGGCGACGCGCGCCGTATAGCCGCAGACAATCAGCAGGCCCGCCGCAATCAGCATGATGTTGCGCATGAACGAATTCCCGCCTCTGCGGATAATCCAAGCACAGCGGCGCTCAAAAGCGCCTTAACAGGAAGAAGGCGCCGCGTACGAATTTGGCGATGGTGAGGGAAGCGTAAACGGACCGATGCAAATGCCGTCTAATCCCCGCGGCGCTTGGCGCGCCGGGTGGCCGGCGCGCGCAGCGGATCGTCCGGCCAGGGATGGCGCGGATAACGCCCGCGCATCTCGGTTTTCACCTCCGCATAGCTGCCGCGCCAAAAGCCGGGCAGATCGCGCGTCACCTGCACCGGCCGCTGCGCGGGCGACAAGAGCTCGACCACCAGCGGCACGCGGCCGCCGGCGACGGCCGGATGGACGGCGAGGCCGAACAATTCCTGCACGCGGATGGATAGCTTCGGCCCCTCCTCCGCCGCATAGTCGATGGGCACATGCGAGCCCGACGGCGCGGTGAAGTGGGCCGGCGCCTCGGCGTCGAGCCGGCGCCGCAGCGCCCACGGCAGCAACGCATCGAGCGCGCCGGCAAGATCGTCGGCGCCGATCTGCGACAGCGCCGTCTTGTCGACCAGGAACGGCGCCAGCCATTCGACCGCGTTGCGCGCAAGCGCATCGTCGGAAAGGTCCGGCCATTCGTCGCCCTCAGCCTTGCGCAAGAACTGCACGCGATCGCGCAACTGCAATTGCGGTTTGCTCCACGGCAATTTGCCGATGCCGAGCGCGGCGATGCCCTCCGCCAGCAGTTTGGCGCTGTCGTTGTCCGGCTCGACCGGCTTGATCTGTTCGGCCAGCACCAGCGCACCCAGCCGGCGCGAGCGCCGCGCGCGCAACGACGCCGAGCCGCGGTCGAAGATGACGCTTTCGCGGTCTTCGATCGTATCGGCAAAGCGCGCCTCGATCTCGGCCAGCGTAGTCGGCGCGGCCAGAAGGATACGGCTCGCAGCCGCTGCGCCGGTCAATTCGGCCACTGCCAGAAACGGCTCGCGTGAAAGCGGCGAGGCCGCGTCGACCACGCCACCGCGTCCGTTGGCGAGCAGGAAACCGCCCGCGCCGCCGCCACGGTTCTTGGCGATGCGGTCGGGATAGGCAAGCGAGAGGATCACGCCAACACTTCCTATACCTCCCCCGGCAAGGGGGAGGTCGGCGCGCGCAGCGCGCCGGGTGGGGGTCGCTTCGTTGACCCCACCCCGGCCGGCTGCGCAGGCCGACCCTCCCCTTTCAGGGGAGGGATAAGAAAGCGATCTCCATCGCTTCACCATCGCCCGCGCGTCCTCGGCGCGGCGCGAGCGGTCGCGGCGGAATTGATCGAGGCGATGCCGCAAATCGGGATCGTCGCCGCCGAGACCGCGCTCGGTAAGGATGGCGGCGATGCAAGCGGCCTGCTCGCCCGCGCCTTCCGCGGCGGCATCGACCACCATGCGCGCCAGCCGCGGCGGCAGCGGCAGCGCGCGCAGGCGGCGGCCTTCCTCGGTGATGCGGCCCTGCGCATCGAGCGCGCCTAGTTCGCTGAGCAGGCCCCTCGCCTCGTTCAGCGCCGCTTGCGGCGGCGGATCGAGGAAGGCGAGCGTGCCAGGATCGCTCACGCCCCATTGCGCCAGATCGAGCACGAAGGACGAAAGGTCCGCCGAAAGAATTTCCGGCCGCGTATAGGGCTCCAGCGATCCGGTCTGCGGCTCGTCCCACAGGCGATAGCAAACGCCCGGTTCGGTGCGGCCAGCGCGGCCGCGGCGCTGGTCGGCCGCCGCGCGCGAGACGCGCACGGTCTCCAGCCGCGTCAGACCGACATCCGGCTCGTAGCGCGGCACGCGCGACAAGCCGCTATCGATCACCACGCGCACGCCTTCGATGGTCAGCGAGGTTTCCGCGATCGAGGTCGCCAGTACCACCTTGCGCCGGCCCGGCGGCGGGGCTGAGATGGCGCGGTCCTGCTCGCGCGCATCGAGCGCGCCATAGAGCGCGACAATGTCCACAGCCGGGTCGTCGATGCGCTCCTTGAGCTGCGTCTCGGTGCGTCGGATTTCGGCAGCACCGGGCAGGAAGACCAGCGCGGAACCTTGCTCGGCGCGCAAGGCGCGCGCGACGGCATCGGCGACCTCGCTTTCGATGCGCACGCGCGGATCGCGGCCGAGATAGCGCGTCTCGACGTTAAAGCTGCGGCCCTGGCTTTCGATCACGGGCGTGTTGCCGAGCAGAGCCGCGACGCGGGCGCCGTCGAGCGTCGCCGACATCACCAGGAGCTTCAGATCCTCGCGCAAGCCCTGCTGTACGTCGCGCGCCAGCGCCAGGCCCAGATCGGCGTCGAGCGAGCGTTCGTGGAATTCATCGAACAGCACCGCGGCAACGCCGTCGAGCGAAGGATCGTCGAGCACCAGCCGCGTGAACACGCCCTCGGTGACCACCTCGATGCGCGTGCGCTTCGAGACCTTCGAGCCGAAGCGCACGCGCAAGCCGACCGTGCCGCCGACCTCGTCGTTGAGTGTCGCCGCCATGCGCGCAGCCGCCGCGCGCGCCGCGAGGCGCCGCGGTTCCAGCACGAGAATCTTCTTATCCGCCGCCCAGGGCTCGTCGAGTAGCACCAGCGGCACGCGCGTGGTCTTGCCGGCGCCCGGCGGCGCCACCAGCACGGCGGCGTTATGCGCCAAAAGCGCGGCCGTCAGCCGCGGCAGCGCGTCGTCGATGGGGAGAGATGAATCGAAGTGACGCATGTTTCTCGGTCGTCATCATCCGCGAAGGCGGATGATCCAGTAATCGCAAGCGGAATTTATATCGTGATGGCGGTGATTACTGGGTCCCCCGCCTGCGCGGGGGACGACAACGTCTATTAAACGCGGGTTCAATCAGGGTCATTTGCGCGCCCGCCCCACGCTCTCATAGACGAAACCGTGGCGGGTGACCTCATCCGGCCGGTAGACGTTGCGCAAGTCCACCAGTACGGCCTGCGCCATGGCCGCCTTCAGGCGGCCGAAATCGAGCGCGCGGAATTCTTCCCATTCGGTGACGATCACCAGCGCGGCGGCGCCTTCGGCGCAGGCATAGGCGCTCTCGCAGAACGTGACGTTGTCGACCACGGCCTTGGCCTGCTCCATGCCGACGGGATCGTAAGCGCGCACCTTGGCGCCCATGTCCTGCAGCGCCGTGATCAAGGGCAGCGACGGCGCCTCGCGCATGTCGTCGGTGTTCGGCTTAAAAGTGAGGCCGAGTAGCGCCACGGCCTTGCCGCGCAATTCGCCGCCGAGCGCCGCCGCCACCTTGCGCGCCATGGCGCGCTTGCGCGCGTCGTTGACCGCCACCACCGCCTCGACGACGCGCAACGGCGCCGCGTTGTCCTGGCCGGTCTTGAGCAGCGCCACCGCGTCCTTGGGGAAACACGAGCCGCCAAAGCCCGGCCCGGCATGCAGGAACTTGGCGCCGATGCGGTTGTCGAGACCGATGCCGCGCGCGACTTCCTGCACGTCGGCGCCGACTTTTTCGGCGAGATCCGCGATCTCGTTGATGAAGGTGATCTTGGTGGCGAGGAAGGCGTTGGCCGCGTATTTGATCAGCTCGGCGGTGCGCCGGTCGGTGAACAGAACCGGGGCGCGATTGAGATAAAGCGGCCGATAGAGTTCGGTCATCACTTTGCGCGCCCGCGCGTCGCCTGAACCGACCACGATACGGTCGGGATGCTTGAAGTCGCGGATGGCCGCGCCTTCGCGTAAAAATTCCGGGTTGGACACCACGGCGCAATCGGCATCGGGCCGCGTTTCGCGGATGATGCGCTCGACTTCGTCGCCGGTGCCGACCGGCACGGTCGACTTGGTGATGACCACGGTGAAGCCGTCGAGCGCGGCGGCGATGTCGCGGGCGGCGTCGTAGACGAAAGTGAGATCGGCGTGGCCGTCGCCGCGGCGCGAGGGCGTGCCGACGGCGATGAACACCGCATCGGCGGCTTTGACGGCGCCGGCAAGATCCTCGCTGAATTTCAGCCGCCCGGCGCGCGCGTTGGCGGCAACCAGATCGTTCAGTCCCGGCTCGTAGATCGGCACCTTGCCGCGCGCCAGCGCCGCCATTTTGCCGGTGTCCTTGTCGACGCAAGTCACCTCATGGCCGAAATCGGCAAAGCAGGCCCCGGAGACGAGGCCGACATAGCCGGTGCCGATCATGGCAACGCGCATTTGTTAATCCGCCCCGAACAGAGTTAACCGGTTCATCGTTAACGGCGAAGTCGATGGCGCCTGCATAGCAGAGCCGGTATCGATTTGGCGAGAGCCGCCGGCGCGGCCGGATTTTCTGCGATCGAATAAACGCGTTCTAAACCGCTCTTTGTCATAAGCAGGTCATGGCGGGCATTCAAAAGCACGACGGACGAGTCGACTGGGTCGACTACGCCAAGGGCTTCTGCATCATCTTCGTGGTGATGATGCATTCGACGCTCGGCGTCGGTGCCGCTGCCGGCCGCGAAGGCTGGCTGCATCCGGTCGTCGCCTTCGCGTTGCCGTTCCGCATGCCCGACTTCTTCATGATCTCGGGCCTGTTTCTCGCCAACGTCATCGATCGCCCGTGGCGCACCTATCTCGACCGCAAGGTCGTGCACTTCGCCTATTTTTATCTGCTGTGGATGACGATCCAGTTCGCCTTCAAAGCGCACGGGATCGCGGCCGAAGGCGGCGCCGGCGAAGTTGTGCGGCTTTATCTGTTGTCGCTGATCGATCCCTTCGGCACGCTGTGGTTCATCTACATGCTGCCGATATTCTTCGTCTTCATCCGGGCAACGCGCAACGTGCCGGCGCCGGTGGTCTGGCTGTTCGGCGCCGCGCTCGAAATCGCGCACATCAATACCGGCTGGATGGTGCCGGACGAATTCGCCGCGCGCTTCGTCTATTGCTACACCGGCTATATCTTCGCCAAGCAGATCTTCGCGCTCACCGCGCGGGCGCAGGCCTATCCGCTGCTCGGCCTCGCCGGATTGGTCGTCTGGGGCCTCATCAACGGAACGCTGGTGCATATGCACTATGAGAAGCTGCCCTTTGTGTCCCTGGCGCTCGCGCTGGCCGGGGCCTGCGCGGTGGTGACGGTTTCGTCTTTGATGGCCATGAGCGACGTGTTCAAGCCGTTGCGCTACTGCGGGCGCAATTCCATCGTCATCTATCTCGCCTTCTTTTTGCCGATGGCGGCGACGCGCACGGTGCTGCTGCATGGCGGCTGGATCGGCGACATCGGCACGGTGTCGGCCATCGTCACCGTCGCCGGCGTGATCGGCCCGCTCGGCCTGTTCTGGGCGGTGCGCGGGACGCCATTGCGCTTTCTCTTCGAACGGCCGGCAGCGTTCTGGCTGACGCCCAAACCGGCCGCCAAGCGCGCGCCGGTGCTGCAGCCGGCGGAATAAGTCTTTTCGTCATTCCGGGGCGCGAGCGAAGCTCGCGAACCCGGAATCCGGAAGCCCCTTCGGAAATTGCATCTGGATTCCGGGTCCGACGCTTTGCGCCGTCCCGGAATGACACCTGTGGATCGCGCGTTGCCAAACGCGGTGTCGGGGCCCACATTCGGGCCATGCCATCAACCGCAAAAGCCAAGACCAAACCGGCCGCCGCTTCGCCCGCAAGCGCCAATCCCGCGGCGCGCCCGCTGAAGAAGGGCGATCACCTCTTCCTGGTGGACGGCTCCGGCTACATTTTCCGCGCCTATCACGCGCTGCCGCCGCTGACGCGCAAGTCGGACGGGTTGCAGGTCAACGCCGTGCTCGGCTTCTGCAACATGCTGTGGAAGCTGCTCGCCGAGATGAAGGACGACAAGCCGACGCATCTTGCCGTGGTGTTCGACAAATCGGAAAAGACCTTCCGCACCGATTTCTATCCCGATTACAAGGCGCACCGGCCGGACGCGCCGGAAGACCTGATCCCGCAGTTTCCGCTGATCCGCGAGGCCGTTCATGCCTTCGAGATCCCCTGCCTGGAGCAGGCCGGATACGAAGCCGACGATTTGATCGCGACCTATGCGCGCCTGGCGAGCGAAGCGAAAGCGACGACCACCATCGTGTCGTCCGACAAGGACCTGATGCAGCTCGTCGGCAACGGCGTCACCATGTACGACACCATGAAGGACAAGCGCATCGGCGCCGCCGAGGTGATGGAGAAATTCGGCGTCGGCCCCGACAAGGTGATCGAGGTGCAAGCGCTGATCGGCGATTCGAGCGACAACGTGCCGGGCGTGGCCGGCATCGGCGTCAAGACCGCGGCGCAATTGATCGGCGAATACGGCGATCTGGAAACGCTGCTCAAGCGCGCCGGCGAGATCAAGCAGGACAAGCGCCGCCAATCGCTGATCGACAACGCGGAGATCGCGCGCATTTCCAAGCGGCTGGTGACGCTCGACCGCAACGTGCCCCTCGACGTCGCCGTCGACGAACTCGCCGTGCACGCGCCCGACTACAAGCATCTCATCGCTTTCTTGAAGGCGATGGAGTTCAACTCCATCACGCGCCGCGTCGCCGAAAAGAGCGGCATTGATGCGAGCGCGATCGAAGCGGACGGAAAGCTTTCTTCTTCACCTCCCCCGCTTGCGGGGGAGGTCGCCCGCCGTAGCCCGAAGGGCGAAGGCGCGGCGGGAGGGGGAAGCGGCGAACTGTTCGCGCTCCCTCCCCAACTCTCCCCCGCAGGCGGGGGAGGGAGAGCTGGCGCTTCGCCTGGATCCCTAACCCCCATCTCGCTCGCCGCCGCGCGGGCGGAGAAGGCGCGCGCCGCCAAGATCGACCGCAGCAAATACGAGACGGTGACAACGCTTCCGCGGCTCAAGGAATGGATCGCGCGCGCGCATGAACTCGGCGTGGTCGCGGTCGATACCGAGACCACCAGCCTCGATCCCATGCAGGCGCATCTCTGCGGCTTCTCGCTGGCGCTCGCACCGAACGAAGCCTGTTACGTGCCGCTCGGCCATCGCGACGGCGGCTCGGCCGGCGGCTCCGACCTGTTCGCGCCGGAATCAAAGCTCTGCGCGGGCCAGATTGCGGAGACAGAGGCGCTGGCGGCGCTGAAGCCGCTGCTCGAAGATGCGGCCGTGCTCAAGGTGGCGCAGAACATGAAATTCGACTGGCTGGTGTTCGCGCAACATGGAAAGAAGGTTGGCGGCATCGAGATCGCCGGCTACGACGACACCATGCTGGTCTCTTACGTGCTCGACGCCGGCAGAAGCGGTCACGGCATGGACGATTTGTCGGAACGCTGGCTCGGCCACAAGACCATTCATTTTGCCGACGTCGCCGGCCAGGGCAAAAGCAAGGTCAGCTTCGACTGCATCGCCATCGACAAGGCGAGCGAATACGCCGCCGAGGACGCCGACGTGACGCTGCGGCTGTGGAACGTGCTGAAGCCGCGGCTTGCCGCTGAGCATGTCTCCTCCGTTTACGAGACGCTGGAGCGGGCGATGCCGGAGGTGCTGGCGCGCATGGAGCGGCGCGGCATCACGATTGACAGGCAGGTGCTGTCGCGACTGTCGGGCGAATTCGCGCAGGAGCAGGCCGGGCTGGAAGAAGAGATTAAGACGCTTGCCGGCGAGCCGCTCAATCCCGGCTCGCCCAAGCAGCTCGGCGACATTCTGTTCGGTAAGATGGGACTGCCGGGCGGCAGCAAGACCAAGACCGGGCAATGGTCGACCGGGGCGCGCGCGCTGGAAGACCTCGCAGAGCAAGGCCACGAACTGCCGCGCAAGATTCTCGACTGGCGCCAGGTGTCGAAGCTGCGCTCGACCTATACCGAGGCGCTGCCGACCTACATCAATCCGACGACCGGCCGCGTGCACACCTCTTACGCGCTCGCTGCCACCACCACCGGGCGGCTGTCCTCGTCGGAGCCGAATCTGCAGAACATCCCGGTGCGCACCGAGGACGGCCGCAAGATCCGCCGCGCCTTCATCGCGTCACCCGGCATGAAGCTGGTGTCGGCCGACTATTCGCAGATCGAGCTGCGGCTGCTCTCGGAAGTCGCCGAAGTGCCGGCGCTGCGCAAGGCGTTCCAGGACGGCGTCGACATCCACGCCATGACCGCGTCGGAAATGTTCGGCGTGCCGGTCAAAGACATGCCGGGCGAAATCCGCCGCCGCGCCAAGGCGATCAACTTCGGCATCATTTACGGTATCTCGGCTTTCGGCCTCGCCAACCAGCTGTCGATCGCGCGCGAGGAAGCCGGCGCCTATATCAAGAAATATTTCGAGCGCTTCCCCGGCATCCGCGATTACATGGACGAGACGCGCGAGTTCTGCCGCGCGCACGGCTATGTGGTGACGCTGTTCGGGCGCAAATGCCACTACCCGGACATCAAGAATTCCAATCCGTCGATCCGTTCGTTCAACGAGCGCGCCGCGATCAATGCGCGCCTGCAAGGCTCCGCCGCCGACATCATCCGCCGCGCCATGATGCGCATGGAGGGCGAACTCGCCAAGGTCAGGCTCAAGGCGCAGATGCTCTTGCAGGTGCACGACGAACTGATCTTCGAGGTGCCGGAAGCCGAAGTGGCCAAGACCTTGCCGGTGGTCAAGCGCGTGATGGAAGACGCGCCGCACCCGGCGCTGGCGCTCAAGGTGCCGTTGGCGGTCGACGCCCGCGCCGCCGACAATTGGGACGAGGCGCATTAGCATGCGTCGGCTGTCATCATCCGCGAAAGCGGATGATCCAGTATTCGTCGAGCTTGCGTTTGGCACGGCCTTATTTAACAACGCGGTCCGTGAATACTGGATGCCCGCTTTCGCGGGCATGACACCTGAATGAATAGACGCGCCCTGCTCGTTACATTCGGCCTCTTGGTCGTTCCCCTTCCCGTCCACGCCGCCCCTGCGCTCGACGGCGCGCAGATGGGTGTCGGCTGGGCGCTGCCCTTCGCCGGAATTCTCTTGAGCATCGCGCTCGGCCCGCTGCTGTTTAAAAAAATCTGGCACGAGCACTATGGCAAGATCGCCGCCTTTTGGGCGGCGGTGGCGCTTGCGGCAATCGCCTGGCGCTTCGGCGTGCCGGCCTCGCTTGCCGCCTTCGTGCACGCCATGCTCGCCGAATATATGAGCTTTATTATCCTGCTGTTCGCGCTCTACACCGTCGCCGGCGGCGTCTTGATCACCGGCAATCTCGGCGGCAAGCCAACGAGCAACGCAGCCGTGTTGGCGCTCGGCGCGGCCTTCGCCAGCATCGTCGGCACCACCGGCGCCGCCATGATCCTGATCCGTCCGCTGATCCGCGCCAATGCAGGGCGTACGCACAACGTCCACGTGGTCGTGTTTTTCATTTTCCTGGTCGCCAATATCGGCGGCGCGCTGTCGCCGCTCGGCGATCCGCCGCTGTTCGTCGGCTTCCTGCGCGGCGTCGATTTCTTCTGGCCGGCGACGCATCTGTGGCTGCAGACGCTGATCACCGCCGCGCTGGTGCTGGTGATCTTCGTCGCGCTCGATATCTGGTTCCTGCTGCGCGACAAGCCGGCCGCGCCTGCCGGCGGCAAAATCGGGATGCGCGGGCTGATCAACCTGCCGCTGCTCGCTGCCGTCATCGCCGTTATCCTCGCCTCGGCGGTGTGGAAGCCCGGCGTCACACTGACCGTCTACGGCACCGGCGTCGAACTGCAGAACCTGTTGCGCGACGGCGCGCTTGTCGTCATCGCGCTTGCCTCGCTGTGGCTGACGCCGCGCGAGCATCGCGCCGCCAACGAATTTTCCTGGGAGCCGATCCGCGAAGTGGCGAAGCTTTTTGCCGGCATCTTCGTCTGCATCATCCCGGTGCTGGCCATGCTGGAAGCCGGCCGCGACGGACCCTTCGCCATTCTGCTCAATGCCGTCACCGCGCGTGACGGCTCGCCGCATGAGGTCGCCTATTTCTGGCTCACCGGCATCTTGTCGGCGTTCCTCGACAACGCGCCGACTTATCTGGTGTTCTTCGAGCTCACCGGCGGCGATGCGACGGAACTGATGACCAAGTTCGCGCCGACGCTCGCCGCCATCTCCATGGGCGCGGTCTATATGGGCGCGCTCACCTACATCGGCAACGCGCCCAATTTTATGGTCGCGGCCATCGCCAACGAGCGCGGCGTCAAGATGCCGAGCTTCTTCGGCTACATGCTGTGGTCCTGCGCGGTTCTGGTGCCGGTGCTTTTGTTGCTCACCTTCGTTTCCGTCGCGCAGCCTTAGCCTTGCCGCGCTTCGCGGCGGCGGGTTTTGCCGCGGCCTTGGCCGGCAGCACGGCAATCGCCTCAATCTCGAACAATCCGCCCGGGCGCGCGAGCGCCGGCACGCCGATGGTTGTCGAGGCCGGCGGCGCCTTGGTATTGAGATAGCGGTCGCGCACCTCGCGAAAGGCCGGCATGTTCGCCTCGATGTGGACCAGGAAATTGTTGATCTTGACCACATCGGCCCAACGCGCGCCGGCCGCGGTGAGCGCCAGCGTCATGTTTTCGAACGCCCGCGCGCATTGCGCACGGAAATCACCCGGCGTGCCGACGAGCTTGTTGTCGATATCGAGACCGAGCTGGCCGGCGAAATAGATCGTGCGCGAAGGCCCGCCGGCCTCAACCACGTAGCTGTAGCCAGGCGGCTTCGCCAAGGTCGTCGGATTGCTGAATCGGTTCGCCACATCGCCCTCCCTTATTGGCCCAAATCGAGCCACCCTGCGAATTTACGTCGCGGGCGGGCGCGTTGACAGGGGCCGGTCCATGCTTAAGCGTGCCCACACTTTGGGGGCATCCAATCTATGACCGCGCACGCGGCTTCTCACGTTTATTTCGGGCTCAACGCGATGTGGGTGGCGACCGCCATCCTCGCCGTCACCTATGCCGTCATCATGTCGGAAAAGGTCAATCGCGCCATCGTGGCGCTAACCGGCGCCGGCGTCATGATTATCGTCGGCGTGCTCGACCAGGAAGAAGCCATCAAAGGCGTCGACTGGAACACCCTCGGCCTGCTCACCGGAATGATGATCCTGGTGTCGGTGTCGCGGCGCTCCGGCGTTTTCGAGTTCGTGGCGGTGTGGTCGGCGCGCGTCGCAAGAGCGCATCCGGCCGGCATCATGCTGCTCTTGCAGCTCGCCACCGCGGTGCTGTCGGCTTTGCTCGACAACGTCACCACGGTGCTGCTGATCGTGCCGGTGACGCTCGCCATCACCAATACGCTGAAGGTGCCGCCCTACCCGTTCCTCTTTGCCGAGATCATGGCCTCCAACATCGGCGGCACCGCCACTCTGATCGGCGACCCGCCCAACATCATCATCGGTTCGCAGGTCGGTCTCACCTTCAACGATTTCGTCCTCAATCTCACGCCGGTCATTTTGATCATCATGGCGGTGCAGACGGTGATGATTCATCTGTTATGGGGCCGCGCGCTGAAGGCGACGCCTGAGGCGCAAGGCGCGATCATGGCGATGCACCCGGCCGACTCGATCAAGGACTGGCGCCTGCTCAAGCAGTCGCTCGCCGTTCTCACCATCGTGATGGTCGCTTTCGTTCTGGCGCGGCAGCTGCATCTTGAGCCCGCCACCATCGCGCTGACCGGCGCGGCCACCCTGATGCTGCTCGACAACTGGGCGCATCATTCCGAGAAGGCCGCGCACAATATCCATTCCACCTTCGGCGACGTGGAGTGGATCACCATTTTCTTTTTCCTCGGCCTGTTCATCGTGGTGCACGGCGTCGAGGTCGGCGGGCTTTTGCACGTGCTCGCCGAGAAGCTGGTTGCGGCGACCGGGGGCAATCTCGCCGCCACCGGCTACGCCGTGCTGTGGGCATCGGCCTTTCTGTCGGCGATCGTCGACAACATCCCGTTTGTCGCCACCATGATCCCGCTGATCAAGAACGTGGCGCCCTCGTTCGGCGGTCCCGAGCACATCATGCCGCTGTGGTGGTGTCTGTCGCTCGGCGCCTGCCTCGGCGGCAACGGCACGCTGGTCGGCGCCTCCGCCAATTTGACGGTTGCCGGCATCTCCGAGCGCAACGGGGTGCCGTTCCGCTTCCTCACCTACACGCTCTACGCCGCGCCGATGACCATCGTCTCGATTGCGATATGCCACGTTTACGTCTGGTGGCGGTATTTTTAACCCGGAGCGGTCATGCCTGGCCTTGTGCCGGGCATCCACGCCTTTGCCCGGCGAATAAACGAAAGGCGTGGATGGCCGGGACGAGCCCGGCCATGACAAGTCAGCAGCCTCCGTCTTGACTTGACTTCACCGTTGCCCGAGCCTCCGCCCCGCAAAAAAATGGGGCGCAAGGGGCGCAAACGGCCGGCAAGGCCGGGCGCCCAACGACTTGGGGGAAGCTCGGCCATGACCGCCCACGCGGTGTCTCACGTATTTTTCGGCCTCAATCCGATGTGGGTGTCGACCTGCATCCTCGCCGCCACCTACGCCACCATCATGTCGGAGAAGGTCAATCGCGCCATCGTCGCGATTATCGGCGCCGGCGTGATGATCGTCATCGGCGTGCTCGATCAGGAAGAGGCAATCCACGGCATCGACTGGAACACGCTCGGCCTGCTCACCGGCATGATGATCCTGGTGTCGATCTCACGCCGCTCCGGCATGTTCCAATATCTCGCAGTGTGGTCGGCACGCGCGGCCAAGGCGCACCCGGCCGGCATCCTGTTCATCCTGCAGATCACCACGGCGGTGCTGTCGGCCTTCCTCGACAACGTGACCACCGTGCTGCTGATCGTGCCGGTCACGCTCGCCATCACCACGACGCTGCAGGTGCCCGCCTATCCCTATTTGTTTGCCGAAATCTTCGCCTCCAATATCGGCGGCACCGCCACACTGATCGGCGACCCGCCCAATATTTTGATCGGCTCGCAAGTCGGCCTCACCTTCAACGACTTCGTCTATCACCTCACCCCGGTTATCCTCGTCGTCATGGTGGTGCAGGCGGTCATCATTCACGTCCTCTGGGGCAAGGACCTGAAAGCCTCGCACGACGCCGAAGCGCGCGTGATGGCGATGAACCCGGCCGACTCGATCGAGGACTGGCGCCTGCTCAAGCAGGCGCTCGCCATTCTCACCATCGTGATGATCACCTTCGTGCTGGCGCGGCCGCTGCATCTTGAGCCCGCCACCATCGCCATGTCCGGCGCCGCCATCCTGATGCTGCTCGACAACTGGACGCACCACGCCGAGAAGGCCGCGCATAACATCCATTCCACCTTCGGCGACGTGGAGTGGATCACCATTTTCTTCTTCATCGGGCTGTTCGTGGTGGTGCACGGCGTCGATGTCGGCGGCTTGCTCAAGCTCTTGGCCAACGAACTGGTGGCGGCGACCGGCGGCAACATGGCGCATGCCGGCTACGCCATCCTGTGGGCGTCGGCCTTCCTGTCGGCGATCGTCGACAACATCCCGTTTGTCGCCACCATGATCCCGCTGATCAAGAACATGGCGCCGGCCTTCGGCGGGCCCGAGCACATCATGCCGCTGTGGTGGTGCCTCTCGCTCGGCGCCTGTCTCGGCGGCAACGGCACCCTGATCGGCGCTTCGGCCAACCTGACGGTGGCCGGTATCGGCGAGCGCAATAAAGTGCCGTTCCGCTTCATCACCTACACGCTCTACGCCGCGCCGATGATGGTGGTCTCGGTGGCGATCTGCCATCTTTACGTCTGGTGGCGGTATTTCTGACCGATCCCTACGGCTGCATTGCAAGGGTTTCGGCAAGCGGCCGTTAAGCGCCTAGGGCGCCAGGCTGCGCGGCCTTACCGGCCGTTTACCGCAATCAGCTACTGATTCGTGAACCGAACGGCCTGCGGGCCCAGAAGGCCGGCGCAACCATCCGGGCGCCGCGGCGTTGGGTTAGTGCACCCGCCACGACAATGCGGGCGAGGCAAGGGTTTACGATGGGCAATGTGAATCCGAGGCGAGGAGTGAACGCGTTGGCCGCAGTCTTAGCGGCCGGCGCCTTTGCGCTCGCCGCGCCCACGCCGGCGGCGGCGGAAGGGATTTTCGACTTCTTTTTCGGCGGCCTGCATCGCGCCATGGAGCCGCAGCGGCCGGCGAGCGCCTATGCCGAGCCGGAAGCGGCGCCCTATGGCGGACCGGGTGCTCCGGCCGAAGCGCCGCAGCGCTATGCCGGCGGCGGGGCCGCTTCGGGCTACTGCGTGCGCACCTGCGACGGCCATTACTTTCCGGTGCGCGCGGAGGGCAATATCTCCGCCGCCGAGATGTGCCACGCCTTCTGCCCCGGCAGCGAGACGCGGCTTTATTCCGGCGCCAGCAAGATCGACAACACGGTCGCCGCCGACGGCAGCCGCTACAGCGACCTCGATCATGCCTTCCTCTATCGCAAGCAGTTGGTCGCCGGATGCACTTGCAACGGCCATGACCCGTTTGGCCTCGCGCAAATCGACGTGAAAACCGACCCGAGCTTGCGGCCGGGCGACGTGGTGGCGACCAAATCGGGCATGGTGGCGTATACCGGCCGCAACAAGGACAAGACCGCGGATTTCACCCCGGTCAATGCCGATCGCGGTCTTGCCAAGTCCTATCGTGAAAAATTGTCCGAGATGAAAATCATGCCGCCCAACGCGGGCGCGCGTAAACAGACGCCGGTAAGCCTGCCGCTCGCCGCCGAGTCCTCCCGCCGCGACAGCAGCCACCAAGCGCAGCTCGCCCGATAACCGAAGGCCTAGGTAGCCGGCACAGGTCAGGCCGATAATCGGCCTTGACCTTGCGCCGACCTTGGGCAGATTCGGCCCTGACATCGTTGCAGAAGGCGGAACGGACGATGCGGAAACTGGCGTTGAAATTGGCCGTGCTCGCGCTCGGCTGCCTGCTGGCCGGTGAGGCTACGGCGGCCGCCTGCCACAATACCGGCAGCTACGAGCGCTGGCTGGATGCCTTCAAGAAGGAGGCCGCCGCGCAAGGAATTTCGCCGCGGGTGATTGCCGCCGCCACGCCCTCAATGACCTTCGATCCGGTCATCATCCGCCGCGACCACGGCCAGGGCGTGTTCCAGCAGACCTTCATGAAATTTGCCGACCGCATGGTGGGCGGCGGCCGCATCCCCAACGGCCTCGCCAAGATCAGGCAGCACGCCGCGACCTTCGCCGCGGTGGAGAAGAAATATGGCGTGCCGGCGCAGGTGATCACGGCATTCTGGGGGCTGGAGAGCGACTTCGGCGCCAATTTCGGCAACTACAAGATTTTGAGCGCGCTGGCGACGCTCGCCTATGATTGCCGGCGCCCCGACTTTTTCCGCCAGCAATTGCTCGACGCGCTGCGCATCATCGAGCGCGGCGACCAGCGCGTCGACGAGATGATCGGCGACTGGGCCGGCGAATTCGGCGGCCTGCAGTTCACCGCCTCCGACTATCTCAAGAACGCCGTCGACTTCGACGGCGACGGCCGCCGCGATTTGATCCACAGCATCCCCGACACCATCGCCTCCGGCGCCAATTTCCTGGTCAGCCTCGGCTGGCACCGCGGCGAGCCTTGGCTGCAGGAAGTGCGCGTGCCGCAAAACCTGCCCTGGCAGGAAGCGGACCTGACGATTCAGCATCCGGTGTCGAAATGGGTTGAATGGGGCGTGCGCGCGGCGCACGGCAAGCTGCCGGCGGGAGACATGCCGGCTTCGATGATCTTGCCCATGGGCCGGCACGGCCCTGCTTTCCTCGCCTATCGCAATTTCCAGGCCTTCCTCGGCTGGAATTCGGCCTACGTCTATTCCACCACGGTTGCCTATTTCGCCACGCGGCTGGCCGGCGCGCCGGCGTTCGATCATGAGGGCGCCAAGAATATCGCCGCGCTGACGACGCCGCAGGTGATGGAGCTGCAGACGCTGCTGAACAAGCATGGCTACAAGGTCGGCGAAGTGGACGGCAAAGTCGGCGCCGGCACCCGCGCCGCGGTGCGCCTGGCGCAGATCAAAGCCGGCCTGCCGGCCGATTCCTATCCGACGGTGGAGCTGATCGAGAAGTTGCGCGGACGCTAGCGGTTCAAGCCGGCAATTCGCTGTCGAGGTGCTTCATCGCCGCCGGGCCGTAGCGCGCGCCGGCGGCGGCGTCCTTCGGCGCCGCCTGCTCGATGGCGGAAAGTTCGTCCGCGCTCAGCACCAGCTGCAGGCCGGCCAGCGCCTCGTTGAGCTGATCGCGCCGGCGCGCGCCGATCAGCGGCACGATGTCATCCCCGCGCGACGCGAGCCAGGCAAAGGCAAGCTGCGCCACGCTCACGCCGCGCGTTTTGGCGATCTTGGCCAGCGCTTCGATCAGCGCCCGGTTGCGCGGAAAATTCTGCGTGGAAAAGCGCGGCATGCGCGAACGGATTTCGCCGGCGCCGGCGCCGTCATTGAGCGTTGCATCGCTGATCAGCCCGCGCGAGAGCACGCCATAGGCGACCAGCGGGATCTTCTGCTGGCGCAGCGCCGGCAGGATGGCGTCTTCGACGCTGCGGGACAGCAGCGAATATTCGATCTGCAATGCGTCGATGGAATGCAGCGCGGCGGCGCGGCGCAGGGTCTTGGCGTTGACTTCCGATTGGCCGATGTGGCGCACATAGCCCGCCTTCACCAGATCGGCGATGGCGCCGAGCGTGTCTTCCAGCGGCACCATGTGGTCGTAGCGCGCAGGCTGATAAAGATCGACGTAATCGGTCTGCAGCCGGCGCAGGCTATAGGACAGGAAATTCTTCACCGCCGCCGGACGCAGGTCGTAACCGGTATAGGCGCCGTCGGGCGAGCGCATGGCGCCGAATTTCACCGACAGAAAGGCCTGCTGGCGCCGCCCGCCTTTGAGCGCCTCGCCCAGCAGCATCTCGTTGTGGCCGGCGCCGTAGAAGTCGCCGGTGTCGAGCAGCGTGATGCCGGCATCAAGTGCCGCGTGGATGGTGGCGATGCTTTCGGCGTCGTCGGCTTGGCCATAGCCGCCCGACATCCCCATGCAGCCGAGCCCGGCCGCGGAGATTTCATCGCCGTTGTGCCCGATCTTTAATTTACGCATTTGTGACAGCCCGCCTCGCGCGCACCACAGGAAAATATAGAGGATTGGGCTTCTATCTCAACCGCCGCTTTGCCATAGCGCAAAGGGCCCGCACCCCGCGCCTTCCGCACGGCCGCTTCTTCGCGCGTGCAGTGAAGACGGCCTTCTGGTAGACATGCCGCCGCGGGATGATCGGATTTGAACAGGGGCACGATGTCAAAGCAGGCGATGCGCGAGGAGACCGAGCGTCTCATCAAAGAAGCGATGGAGCGTAAGGCGCTCACCGTGAAGCAGGGCGACACGCGCATCGATACGAACTGCGGAAAGTGCGGCGCGCCTAACCGCGTCAAGGCGCCAAAAGGACAGGTCCGCGTCGAATTTTCCTGCAAGGAATGCGGGCACAAGCAAAAGACGCTTTAGCGGGCGGCGGGAATTGTAGCGATGCGTTCGGCGTCGTCGGCATGGCCGTAGCCGCCCGACATGACCACGCAGCCGAGCCTGGCCGCGGAGTTGTCGTCGCCGTTGTGCCCGATCTTTGATTTACGCACTGCAGCATCCGGTCATTTCCTCGCGCCTATCATTACAAGACACGCATCCGATCACAACCTGATGATCGGCCGCCGGAAATGCTCCCCTCGCCCGTTCATATTGTGATGGGCCATGCGGCATTCGGGTGGCATGGAGGTGGAGATGCGTAGACGTACAGTTTTGACAGCCGCGGTTGCGGTTGCGCTCGCGGTGGCCATGCCGCTGAGTGCAGGCGCGCAATATAAGCGCGGCCAGGGCGGCGGCCAGCCGCACCCGCAAGGCCGCGGCGCCACGCCGCATGCGGCGGTCCATATGCAGGCGCCGCGCGCGGTTCCGCATTTTCAGGCGCCTCGTGCGGCAATGCATGCACCGGCATTCCACCCCCGGGCCGTGCAGAGAACGGGTCCGCATTTCTCGCATCGCGCCGTCACGCCACATATATCGCGCCAACGGGTGGCGCAGCCGCATGTTACGCCGCATCGTGCGGTGACCTCGCACATCACACGGCAGCGCACATTCGTGCGGAGGCACGAACAAGGCATCAACCGCGCGGCGCAGCGGCGCATCCATGATCAGCAGGCCGATCAGGCTCATGCCCTACGCAGCAAAGCGCTCGCTCAGCCGAGCCCGCGGATCACTGGCAGCACGCACAACGCGCGGCGCAATCGCGCCGGCGGCGTGACGGCACAAGCGGCACGCCAAGGCCGCTTCGCCGCGGCTTTCGCAGCCGATCCGCAGGCGCGCGCCAACCTCGCGCAACGGCACCACTCGCACTGGGCGGCGCGGCGCGCTTGGCACCGAGGCCTGCGCGCGGCCTTTGTGCCGTGGTATGGCCCGGTGTTCTGGCCCTACGCCTATTCGGACATTTTCGACTACACGTTCTGGCCCTACGGTTACGAGGACGACTACTGGGCCTACGCTTACGACAACTTGTTCGACGGCGTGTTCTGGGGCGAGTACGGTCCGCCCGAAGGATATACGCAAGACTATGCCTACGCCCCTCCGGCCGGCGGGTCGGCGCCGCGCATAAGGCAAGCCGCCGTGGAAGAGCTGTGCACGGAGCCCGGCACCGGCATCACCGCCTGGCCGTTCGCCGCGATCGCGCGCGACGTCGGGCTCAATGCCGAACAGAAGCAATTGCTCGGCGACGTCCGTGGCGCCGGCAAACGAGCCGCGGTCCAATTCAAGGCGTCCTGCCCGGCGCAACTGGCTTTCCCGCGCACGCCACCCGGCCGGCTTGACGCGATGGTGGCGCGGGTCGGCGCCACGCTGCAAGCCGTCGAGACGGTGCGGCCGCCGCTGGAGAAACTCTATAATTCGCTTAGCGACGAACAGAAGGCGCGCTTCAACGATCTAGGCCCCAAAACGGGCAAGACGGAAAAGAACAAGACCGCCGAGGCCGCAAGCTGCAAGCAACCGAAAGCCGGCCTCAGCAATCTGCCGATCGAAACCATCGATGCCGTGGTCAAGCCGACCAACGCGCAGGAATCCGAATTCAAGAACCTGCAGGACGCCACCGGCAAAGCGGTTTCCATCCTGCAAGAAGCTTGTCCCAATGAAACGCCGCTGACGCCGCCCGGCCGGCTGGAGGCGATGGAGACGCGGCTCAAAGCGATGATCGAGGCGGCCAACACGGTCAGGCCTGCGCTCGAAACCTTCTACAGTTCGCTCTCGAACGAGCAGAAGGCGCGCTTCAACCGGCTCGGCAGCCTGTTGGCGAAAGCGGACGACTAGAGTCGTCCGAACTATCGACGCTGAAATTAAAAAGGCGGCGCATCGCGGCCGCCTTTTCTATTCCGGTGGCCGAATAAATCTACTCCGCCGCGATGCGCACTTCCGGCGCCGCCGCCTTGATGTCGGGCGTGACGTGGCTCTCAAAGCGCGTGAAGTTCTTCTGGAACATGGCGACGAGATCGCGCGCGGTCTTGTCGAACTCGGCCTTGTCCTTCCAGGTCTTGAACGGGTTCAACAGATGCGGCTCGACGCCGGGCACCGAGGTCGGCACCGAGAAGCCGAAATAGGGATCGGTGCGGAAATCGGCATCTTTCAATGAGCCATCGAGCGCCGCGGTGAGCAACCTGACGCGTCGCCTTGATCGGCATGCGGCGACCGACGCCGTATTTGCCGCCGGTCCAGCCCGAATTGACCAGCCAGCAGTCGACTTTGTGGCGGCTGATGTAGTCGCGCAGCAGGTCGGCATAGACCGACGGGTGGCGCGGCAAAAACGGCGCGCCGAAGCAGGTGGAGAATTCCGGCTGCACGCCGACCAGCCCCTTCTCGGTACCGGCGACCTTGGCGGTGTAACCGGAGAGGAAGTGGTACATCGCCTGCGTCGGCGTCAGCCGGGCGATCGGCGGCATCACGCCATAAGCGTCGGCGGTCAAGAAGATGATGTTCTTCGGATGGGCGGCGCGGCCTGAGCGCGAGGCGTTGGGAATGAACTCGAGCGGATAGGCCGAGCGGGTGTTCTCGGTCTTGGAGCCGTCGTTGTAGTCGGGCACGCGCGTGACCGGATCGAACACCACGTTCTCCAGCACGGCGCCGAAGCGATTGGTGGCGTCCCAGATCATCGGCTCGGCTTCGCGCGAGAGCTTGATGGTATTTGGCGTAGCAGCCGCCTTCGAAATTGAAGATGCCGTCCGGGACCCCAGCCGTGCTCGTCGTCGCCGATCAGCGTGCGCTCGGGATCGGCCGACAGCGTGGTCTTGCCGGTGCCGGAGAGACCGAAGAACAGCGCCGAGTCGTCGTCGTCGCCGACATTGGCCGAACAGTGCATCGGCACCACGTTTTCCGCCGGCAGATAGAAATTGAGCGTGGTGAACACCGACTTCTTCATCTCGCCGGCGTAAGAGGAGCCGCAGATCAGCACGATCTTGCGCGTGAAATCGATCGCCACCATGGTGTCGGAGCCTTCGCGCCCGCCATGACGCTTGGCGTCCGGCTTGAACGACGGCATATCGACGACGGTGAGTTCGGGAACGAATTTTTCGAGCTCGGCGCGCTCGGGACGGATCAGCAATTGACGAATGAAAAGCGAATGCCAGGCCAATTCGGTAAAGACGCGTGTTTTTATCCGGTATTTCGGATCGGCGCCGCCGCAGAGATCCTGCGCGAACAGTTTTTTGCCATTGCCATGCGCCAGAAAATCGGCGAGCAAATTGTCGAAGTTCTCCTTCGTCATCTTGCGATTGTTGTCCCACCACACCAAATCGCGGGTGAGATCGTCGACGACTGTGTGTTTGTCCTTGGGGGAGCGGCCGGTGTGGTGGCCGGTCTCGGCGCAGAACGCGCCACCGTCGACGATGGCGCCCTCGCCCGCGGCGATGGCGTGCTCGTAGAGGGTCGGCTCGGTCAGGTTCCAATGGATGGCGGCGAGATCTTTGAAGCCGAATTTGTCGGCACCAAAAGCGCCGTTGCGCACCCCAGTTTCCTGCACGCGACTTCCTCCCCTTCGCAGGCCGTTGCCCGCCGCAATTCCTAGCAGATTAAGACCTTAGTATAGCCGGTCGTTCCGCGGGGCGCGACCATAGTCAGCCGATCCCTCAAAGCCAAGCATAAATGCCATGCCGGGGAGAAAGCCCGCGTTGCAGCGCATCAATTCACTGAACTTATTGGCGCTGATGCTTAATGCATGCGGGCACGCGTGCCGCCGCATTAACCGAGCGGCTTCAGCCAACCGCGATAACGAACAATTAGCCCGGTCAAACGATGGCTAATTTCAACATTGAAATTGAAGCGATCCTCTTCCGCCGATTCGTAAGCCTCGCCGCCAGGCGCGAGCGCCAAAGGCAGCGGAATACCGAACAAGCTCCAGCCGCGCACGACGAGTTTGAGCCGCGCATCCTGCAAGACCAGCGCCAGTCCAAATGCGAATGGCCCGAACCGTTCGCACAACAGCCGCTCGAAGCGGCCGCGGCCTTCCTCCTGGACGCTCGAGAAACCTTGCCCGGCAAAATTCCTCTGCCAGATTTCGCGCCGCCCATCGCTATGGAACTTGACCTCGACCGGCACATCCTCGGCAGCGGGCGGAAAGCGGAACAATGCCGCAATCAGACGCGCGGCGCGGCCGCTGCCGCGTTCGACTTTGGCCTGGCCTTCGACGGTCAAATCGTCGGAAAAATCGTGTAACGCGCGGATCGGACCCGGCAGCCGATGCCAGGCCGACCCCAGAAGGCGCCGATAGAGCGGGTGGCGTGGACCCGCCGGAAGGCTTTGACGAATGCCGGTGACGATGGCGCGCGGCGTGAACAGGTCGGCATAGTCGGCAAGCTCGAGTTCGGTGGTCGCGGCGCGCGCGCCGGAAGCCGGGCGGTGACCGCCCAGACGATGGCGGATAATGGCCTCCGCCGCCATCGACGGGATCATCGGTCCGTCGTCGCCCTCGGCGACGAGATGCCACGACCGCGCGATTTTTTTGCCACCCGCGCCGCTGCCCTCGACCTCGACAAACATGCCGCCGCGATGCTCGCCCCATTGCAGCACATTGATGGTGCGGTACATGAGCCCGGCAAACGGCGACAAAGACGGCAACAATTTCAGCCGCACCGCGTAGGCGAGCGCGCTCAAGGCCCGATGCAGCACCGCCGGCACCGGGCCCGCGCCCATCCAGACCGAACGCAGGCTCGGCCACAGCCGCGGCAGCGCCTTGAGATCGGGAACGTCGACCAAGGTGAAGCGGATCGGACGCAGCGGCAGATAACCCGGCGGCGCGATGGTGAAATGGCGCGCATCGATCAGCGCGTAACCGGCGCCGGAGCCAACTTGCTTTCCGCCATAGCTGGCGATGGCGCGGATCACATTGAGGCCGACGCCGGCGTAAGGCGACGGCGCAATACCGCCGGTGACGCTTTCGACGCGCGTCATATCCTTGGACAATTCGCGCACCACCGCGGCGGTCAGCACCGGAAAACTGCTCACGCCACTCAGCACAAAAACGCCGTGGTCCTTCGCCGCCCGATCGAACTGCGCGACGCCCTCAACAAAATCCGATCCGTCGGCAAGATCCAGATAGTCGATGCCGAGCGCGATCGCCGCCACCACCACGGCATAACTGCCGGCGTAGTTCTGGAACGGGCCGGAGGCATCGACCACGACATCGGGCGCCAGCGCGCGCAATTGCGTTTCGACATCGCCGTTGCGGTCGAATGTTGCCGGCACGGCGGTGGCCTTGCCCTGCAAGCCGTCGCAAAACTTGCGCGCCTTTTCGATCGAACGCCCGGCGATAAACATCGTGAGGGCCGCCTCGTCCTTCAGCAATTGCGCCAACCTTCCGCCGAAGGTGCCGTAGCCGCCGAGGATGAGGACCTTCAACGTCATCGCGTCGTCTTTTTAAGCTCAAGCCGTCGGCGCGGATCGAGAATGACACCGGCAACCACGCCGGCGATGAAATTGCGCGCCAGCGGCGCGCGCGTTGCCGGCGCCACCAACCAGTCGCGCAGCAATGGCAGCAGCGAACTGTCGGATTGATAAAACGGCGTGAACATCGCGCTGAGATATTGATAGAAGTGCACGTGCCAGCGCCGCAAGGCCGCATAGCGCCGCAGCGCCGTGGCGATGTCCTCGCTGTCGCGCAGCGCCAGCGCCAGCGCCCGCGCATCCAAGAGCGCCATATTGGCGCCCTGCCCGAGCTGCGGACTTGCCGCATGCGCGGCATCGCCGACGATCGCCAGTCGGTCCGCGTAGGGCCGCGCCAGCGTATGGTGCGAATAGCGCGCCAAGGTCATCTGCTCGGGATCGACGATTGCATCCAAAAGCGGCGCGGTTTGCGGCCATAGCGCGCGCACGTCTTTCTTCCACGCGTCGAGCCCGGCGGCGCGCCAGGCGTCGTAATGTGCGGGCTTGATGCTCCAGAAGAACGCCGTCTCGGCGATCTGGCTACCGGGCCGCCTGCCGATCGGCAGCACGCCGACCATGATGCTGGCTCTGCGGTAGCGTTGCTCGAGCGCGTGCGCGTCGAAGATGCCCGGCGGCCAGGGCAAGGTGGTCCACAGGGCACCGTAAGCAAGGTCGCGGCGCGTATTCAATGGCGCCAGCGGCGAGCGCACGCCCATGGCGTCAACGACAAGATCGAAAGCGCCGATTTTATGCCCGCCGGCGACGAGCGAGGGACGCCCGCCGCCATCCTGAGCAAGACCGCTGATGTCGCATCGGGTTTCGATCGGAATACCATCTTGTTTGGCGGCATTAAACAGCGGATCGAACAGCGCGGCGCGATGCACGGCGAGCCCGAAGGCGTCGCCGCCGAGGGCGCGGTAGCGGACGTCAAGGACGATGCGGGTCGAGGGCGCGACACGGCCGAACAGCCGATCGATGCGCTGCCCCAGCGCGAGGACATCCGCGGCGAGCCCCAGTTCACCGAGCACCGCGAGCCCGGTCGGCTGCAGCATCAGCCCGGAGCCGATCGATTGCGGTTTGGCAAAACGCTCAAACACAGTGACGCGATGGCCGGCACGATGCAGCAGCAAGGCTGTGGCAAGCCCGGCCGGACCGGCGCCGGCGACGGCGACCGCATGCGATGCCATCGGTCTAGCTCCGGCGTGCCTCGTCGGCGAGTTCCTTCAGGATCGCGCGCAGCGGCCCCGGCGCGGTGACGCGCTGCGGAAAGGTGAGCCGCAGCGCCGTGCGGCCTTGCTGCAGTTCGAGGCCTTCCGGATCGATGCCGACGCATGTCCAGCCGCCATCGGGCGCGCCCAGCAGCTTGGTCGCGTAGAGGCGGCAGGCCTCGGCATGGTCGGAATTCATGTGCGCAAGGGCCTCGCTCTCCGCCTCGATGAGCGCCGCGGCATCGCTGACGTCGGTAAGGATATCCCGCGCCGTTAGGTCGACGATGCGCCCGAAGCCAGCAACCAGGTGCGCGCGTTTGATGTCCATCCGGTAAAAGGCGAAGTCGGCAAAGCCGGCGAACATCTCCGCCTCCGGATGGCGCCGCAGGTAAGCCGTGCGCGCCTGCGCATCGCCGTCCGCCGCCGTCGTCCCCATCAACATCACCCGCGCGCCTTCCAGCGGATCGCCCTCCTTGCGTTCGTCGAGCATCAGCGAAATGCGATTGTCGGCGAGGATGTTCTTGGTGTGCAGCGCGAGCTTCGACAGCAGCAGCAGCGGAGCGCCGTCGGCGGCGGTCGCCACATTGACCAGCGAGCAATAGGGATCGCCGGCGCCCGCCATCAGTGTCGCCAAGGCGCCCGAGCGCGCCTCGCGCAGGAGCTTCTTGGCGGCCAATTGGGCATCGAAGGCGGGTTCAGGCGTCATGGCGTTTGTTAACGTTAGGCGGTGTGAACGGCTGGTCTTGCGCCGGGCGGCCTTGTATTCGCTACCGAATCACATAGTTGTTGCAAAGAGGCCACATTTCAGACCTCGTTTATAGGCTTCAAACAGCGCGGGACGTCTGGCCCAGAGGCTGCCAAGAGGGGCTCCATGCCGACAATCGCTCTCGTCGACGACGACCGCAATATCCTCACCTCGGTTTCAATGGCGCTCGAAGCCGAGGGCTATCGGATCATGACCTATACCGATGGCGCCTCCGCGCTCGACGGCTTCAAAAGCTCGCCGCCCGATCTCGCCATTCTCGACATCAAGATGCCGCGCATGGACGGGATGGAGACGCTGCGCCGCATGCGCCAGAAGACCGACATCCCGGTCATCTTCCTCACCTCCAAGGACGAAGAGATCGACGAATTGTTCGGCCTCAAAATGGGCGCCGACGACTTCATCCGCAAACCGTTTTCGCAACGTCTGCTGGTCGAGCGCGTCAAAGCGGTGCTGCGCCGCGCCATTTCAAAAGACGGTACCCCGCCGAAAGAGACCGACGCCGCCAAAGTGCTCGAGCGCGGCCTGTTGCGCATGGATCCGGAGCGCCATACCTGCACCTGGAAGAACGAACCGGTCATTCTCACCGTCACCGAATTCCTCATCCTGCAGGCGCTCGCCGCCCGTCCTGGCGTGGTCAAGAGCCGCAACGCGCTGATGGACGCCGCCTACGATGACCAGGTCTATGTCGACGACCGCACCATCGACAGCCACATCAAACGGCTGCGCAAGAAGTTCAAGGTCGTCGACGACGACTTCGAGATGATCGAGACGCTCTACGGCGTCGGCTATCGCTTCAAGGAATAATGACGCATCTTTAATGATGCGGCCCTGGAGACGGGCTGACGAAGCGTCGCCGCATGCGGTAAAATGGCGGGGAGCGAAAAGGCCCCCGATCAACCCGCTGGATCAAACGACGTGCTCGATCGAACCGCGGAAATAGAGGCGCAAGCCGCCCAAAACGCCGAAGTCGAAAGGCGCGGCGAGGACGCGGCGCGCGCCGAACGCACGCGCTTTGCGGCGCTGCTGCGGCCGCTGCGCGCGGCCTGGGCATTTTTCGTTTCGCAAAGCTTCTCCAGCCTTACCCGCCGCATCGTCATCCTCAACCTCGCCGGCCTGGTCGCGCTGGTGACCGGCGTCTTGTACCTGTCGCAGTTCCGCGCCGGCCTGATCGACGCGCGCGTGCAAAGCCTGCTGGTGCAGAGCGAGATCATCGCCGGCGCGATCGCGGCGTCGGCGACGGTTGAAACCGATTCCATCACCATCGATCCCGACCGCCTGCTCGAATTGCAGGCCGGGCAGAGTTACGGCCCGTCCGAGGAGCAGCTCTCCGGCATCGAATTCCCCATCAACCCCGAGCGGGTGGCGCCGGTGCTGCGCCGGCTGGTGTCGCCTACCAAGACGCGCGCCCGCATCTACGACCGCGACGGCGTGCTCATCCTCGACAGCCGCAACCTCTACGGCCGCGGCGACGTCTTGCGTTTCGACTTGCCGCCGCCGAACGCGGAAAAACCCGGACTGATGGAGCGCGCCTTCACCGCCATGCGCCGCTGGCTCGGGCACGGCGATCTTCCGCTCTACAAGGAGCTGGGGCCGGAAAACGGCAAAGGCTATCCGGAAGTGCGCCAGGCGCTTGACGGGCTGCATGCCAGCCGCGTGCGGGTCAATGACCGGGGCGAGGTGATCGTCTCCGTGGCGGTGCCGGTGCAGCGCTTCCGCGCAGTGCGCGGCGTGCTGATGCTGTCGACGCAAGGCGCCGACATCGACCAGATGGTGGAGGCCGAACGCCTCGCCATCGTCAAGGTGTTCCTGGTCGCCGCCGGCGTCATGGTGGTGCTCTCGATCCTGCTCGCCGGCACCATCGCCGGGCCTGTTCGTCGATTGGCCGACGGCGCCGAACGCGTGCGCCGGCGCATCCGCAGCCGTGTGCAGATCCCCGATTTCACCCGCCGCCGCGACGAGATCGGGCATTTGTCCGGCGCCATACGCGACATGACCGACGCGCTTTACAGCCGCATCGAGGCGATCGAGAGCTTCGCCGCCGACGTTGCGCATGAATTGCGCAATCCGCTCACATCGCTGCGCTCGGCGGTGGAGACTTTGCCGCTGGCCAAGACCGATGAAAGCCGCCGCCGGCTGCTCGACGTGATCGAGCATGACGTGAAGCGGCTCGACCGCCTGATCTCCGATATTTCCGACGCCAGCCGGCTCGATGCCGAGCTGCAGCGCCAGGAAGTCGGCAGCGTCGATCTTGCCCGCCTGCTGGAAACGCTGGTCAGCGCCGCCAACGAAGTGCGCAACGACGACGTCGCCGTGACGCTGCGCTTCGAGGGCGCCAGCCAAGCGGATTTCAAGGTGCCGGGTCACGACACGCGGATCGGCCAGGTGGTCAGCAACTTAATCGACAACGCCCGCTCGTTTTCGCCGCCGCGCTCAAGCGTGCGCATCACCTGCCGCAAACTGAGGGACGCGATCGAGATCACCGTCGACGACGACGGGCCCGGCATCCGCCCCGAAGCCTTGGACAAGATCTTCGAGCGCTTCTACACCGACCGCCCCGAGCAGGGTTTCGGGCAGAATTCCGGCCTCGGCCTGTCGATCTCCAAGCAGATCGTCGAGGCGCATGGCGGAACGATCCGGGTCGAAAACCGCACCCGCGTCGCTGCCGCCGGCGAAGCGCCGCGCGTGGTCGGCGCGCGTTTCGTGGTGCGCCTGCCGGCGAAGTGATTCAAATGTCAGCAGCGGCCGCGCCGCAATCTCTCTTCACCTCCCCCCTTGCGGGGGAGGTCGATCAACGCCGGCAAGCCGGCGTTGATCGGGAGGGAGGTAAGCGGCAATCGTTTGCGCAAATAGCCACCCCCCTCCCCAACCCTCCCCCGCAAGGGGGGAGGGAGCAGTCAACGATCGCGGCGCGGCTTTGACCACAACAAGCTCTCCAACAATCCACGCTTCCGCAGTTCTCGTCGGACCGAAAGCGGTGCTGATCCGCGGACCCGCCGGCTCCGGCAAGTCGCAACTGGCCTTCGATCTGCTGCAAGCGGCAACGCAAGGCACTCTGCCCTTTGCGCGCTTGGTCGCGGACGACCGCGTCTATGTCGAGGCGTGCAACGGCCGCTTGCTGGTGCGCCCCGCGCCGGCGCTTGCCGGGCTGATCGAAATCCGCGGCCTCGGCATCAGGCGGGTCGCTTTCGAAGCGATGGCGGCCGTCGGGCTGGTCATCGACCTCGCAGCCGCGGACGCCGCCCGCCTCCCGGCAGCGGAAGCGGGCGAAACCACCATCGAAGGCATCGCGCTACCGCGGCTTGCGGTCGCACCGGAGCGGCCGGCTTTGCCGCTGCTGCTGGCCTTCCTTGCTTTGCCTCCGGCAGGGAATTGACCGCCGCCTCAGAGGCCCTCTTTTGGCGTTTACCCCCGCCGCAGTGGAAAAAATTAACCATCCCGGCGGTAGGATCGCGGCTACCGGAACGGACCCTTCGAGCTCCCCCGTGGCCCCGCCTTTTCGCAGTGCAGCAGAGCGCCTATATAGCGAGGGAAGCCCTTGCAATGGGGCGCCAATTGGGCCTGAATGCGGCCCCATTCGTGCGGCGCAGCGAAGCGCCCACGAGGAGTTCGGGATGATCGGCCTCGTACTAGTGACCCACGGGCGGCTCGCCATTGAGTTCCGCTCAGCGCTGGAACATGTGGTGGGACCCCAGCGCCAGATCGAGGCGGTGACCATCGGCCCCGACGACGACGTCGAGCAGTGCCGCAAGCACATTCTCGACGCGGTCAAGCGGGTGGATTCAGGCCAAGGCGTCGCCATCCTCACCGACATGTTCGGCGGCACGCCTTCCAACCTTGCCATTTCGGTGATGAGCCAGCCCAAGGTCGAGGTGCTGGCCGGCATCAATCTGCCGATGCTGATCAAGCTCGCCAAAGTGCGCGAAACCTGCCCGCTCGAACAGGCGGTTTCCGCCGCGCAGGAAGCCGGGCGCAAGTACTGCACCATCGCCAGCCGCGTGCTCAACGGTAAATGAGCGATCCCGCAGACGCGGGCGGCACTCCCCCAGAAGCTGGCTCCGCCCCGGCGCAGCGTCAGGTGGAGATCGTCAACAAGAAGGGCCTGCACGCCCGCGCTTCGGCGAAATTCGTGCAAACCGCCGAACAGTTCGACGCCGCCATCACCGTCACGCGTGGACATGAGTCCGTCGGCGGCACCTCGATCATGGGGCTGATGATGCTGGGCGCCGCTACCGGCACCACCATCACCATCAGCGCCACCGGCAACGAAGCGCGCGAAGCCGTCGACGCGTTATCCGCGCTGGTCGCGAGCGGGTTCGGGGAAGAGGATTAGCAGCAGCACGGTCATGCGCGGGCTTGCCCCGCGCATCCATGACGAGCGCCCACATAGAAAACCCTACTTAGGTCTGTTTTTGCCCGAACCGCTTCATGGATTACCGGGACAAGCCCGGCAATGACAGGGCTTTGCTACATAAAGAAATCTTTATATATGCGTTGCGGCCCCGGTTGCGGCCTGTTATAGGCTCGCCCGAACCCCTCACCCCGTCTGCGTTTGTTGATAAGGACCGACATGACCGCCCCCGCCAAGCCGAAGGCCGCCGCCGCCAGCGACTACATCGTCAAAGACATTTCACTGGCTGACTTCGGCCGCAAGGAAATCTCGCTCGCCGAAACCGAGATGCCCGGCCTGATGCAGACGCGCGAGGAATACGGCCCCAAGCAGCCGCTGAAAGGCGCGCGCATCGCCGGCTCGCTGCACATGACCATCCAGACCGCGGTGCTGATCGAGACGCTCACCGCGCTCGGCGCCGACGTGCGCTGGGTCTCCTGCAACATTTATTCGACGCAGGATCACGCCGCCGCCGCCATCGCCGCCGCCGGCGTGCCGGTGTTCGCGGTCAAAGGCGAGAGCCTGAAGGACTATTGGGACTACACTGCCAAGCTGTTCGACTGGCACGGCGGCGGTACGCCGAACATGATCCTCGACGACGGCGGCGACGCCACCATGTTCGTGCATCAGGGCTACCGCGCGGAGCACCATGACCCGATCTTCCTCGACCAGCACAATTCCGAAGAAGAGGAAATCTTCTTCGCGCTGATCAAGCGCATTCTCAAGGAGAAGCCGAAGGGCTACTTCGCCGAGCTGGCCAAGAACATCAAAGGCGTTTCGGAAGAGACCACCACCGGCGTGCATCGTCTCTACGACATGCAGAAGGCCGGCACGCTGCTGTTCCCGGCGATCAACGTCAACGACTCGGTCACCAAGTCGAAATTCGACAATCTCTACGGCTGCCGCGAGTTGCTGGTCGACGGCATCCGCCGCGGCACCGACGTGATGATGTCGGGCAAGATCGCAATGGTCGCGGGCTTCGGCGACGTCGGCAAGGGCTCGGCCGCCTCACTGCGCCAGGCCGGCTGCCGCGTCATGGTCTCCGAAGTCGATCCGATCTGCGCGCTGCAGGCGGCGATGGAAGGCTATCAGGTCGTCACCATGGAGGATGCCGCGCCTATCGCCGACATCTTCGTCACCGCGACCGGCAACAAGGACATCATCACCATCGAGCACATGCGCAAGATGAAGGACCGCGCCATCGTCTGCAACATCGGTCATTTCGACAACGAGATCCAGATCGCGCATCTGAAGAACATGAAGTGGAACAACATCAAGCCGCAGGTCGACGAGATTACCTTCCCCGACGACCACCGCATCATTTTATTGTCGGAAGGGCGCCTGGTGAACCTCGGCAACGCCATGGGGCATCCCTCGTTCGTCATGTCGGCGTCGTTCACCAACCAGACGCTGGCGCAGATCGAGTTGTTCGCCAACAACAAGAACGGCAAGTACAAGAAGGAAGTCTATGTGCTGCCGAAGGCGCTCGACGAGAAGGTGGCGCGGCTGCATCTCGCCAAGATCGGCGTCAAATTGACCGAGCTGCGCAAGGACCAGGCCGACTACATCGGCGTGCCGCAAGCCGGCCCGTTTAAGAGCGATCATTACCGGTATTGATCGGCAGGCCTTGGCCGCGCCCCGATCGGCCGCAGCAATCGCCGACAGCGTCTCTAACCGCGCGGTTTTCGGCCGTGTCGCGGAAGCGCGGGATACTGGCCCTGCACCTCTTCGACGGCTGGTGGCACGACGATGACGGCGTAGCGCCGTGGCCGGCCTGGATCGCCGAAAAACGTACGGGCGAGGGTTACTTCAAAGCGACGTCCATCCGCGCCGGAGCCGGCGATCTCATTGATCAATGCGGCCGCCGCGCCCCGGCAATTTTGGCCGGCATCGTTGCCGTCGCCGAGATAGCAGACGAACGCGGCGCCTTCGCGAAAGAGCTTCTCGGGCGTGATCCAGGGGGTGGTGTCAGGCTCCATCAGCGGATAGGCTGCGGGCTGTTCGGCAACGTAGAATGCCGCCACGTTGGCGAGATCGTAGGGACCAGCGACGATTCGCAACGGGTGGTCGGTGCTCTGCCGCCATACCTGCTCGATCCGTGCGGCGAGGAGGCGTCCGTCCGCCGCGGAAGGCGATACGCCCCGCAGATGGATGGCGAAGGCGATAGCCGGCGACAGCGCCAGCATCAAAGGCGGCAAGGCAACCGCGAAGGCAACGATCAAGGTGACCGCCTTGCGCGGCAACACGATCAGCGGTGACGACATCAGCACCACCGGCAGCAGCACGAATCCCGACATCGTCCATAGCGAGTTGATCTCGAAATTGCAGGCGAGCGCGACGACGATGGGCAGGAGAAGCGGCGCCCAAAAAGCTACCGCCGCGAAGCGCCGCTCCGTCGTCTTCGGGGCCAGCATGTCGATAACCGCGGCCCGCGTCGGCCGGGCCGCGATCAGTACCAAAGCGACCGGCACGGCGGCATAACCCACCCCGCCGCAAAAATAGGCAGCCACTCTGACCAGCGATTGGCCCAAAGTCTGCGTGTCGTGCTCGGCGACGGCGTAGACAAAAGGCACAAAATCATGATTGGCGAGCCACACGATGTGAGGCGCGAGCAGAGCCACGCCAACCGCAAACGTGATCCAGGGCGCCGCCGAGCGGAAGTAGACGTTGCGCCGGCGGTCGAGGAGTGCCGCCAGCACAAGGCCCGCCAGCAGAAAGATCGACCAGTATTTTCCGAGCATGGCGGCCGCGGCGGCGGCACCGGCAAGCGCCGCCCAGCCGGCGCTGCGAGTCTTGAACGATTGAATGAAACAGAGTGTCGTCGCCGCCCAAAGCACGCCAAGGACGGCATTATGGTCGAAGCGCAAGCCGTGAAAATTATAGAACGGCACCAGCGTCAGACAGGCCAGCGCCACCACGCGTTTGAGCGGGTCGAGAAAGTGCCGGAACAAGCGCCACGCGATCCATAGGCCCGTCGCCGCGTAGGCAATGGACAGCAAATAGTAGCTCCAGTCGGCGATGGGAAATACGCTGTACCAAGCGTGCACGACCCAGGCGGCGAAGGGCGGATGTTTCGAATAGCCCCATTCGAGATGGTGCGACCACGACACCAGCTCCGCCGCATCCTCCTGCAGGTCCTGGCTTGATTTCGCGATGACGCCGTAGAGGGTCCAGAAGAAGACGTAGGCCGCGAGGACGATGAGCGCCGTCCGCTCGCGCCGTTTCGGATCGACGAGCGCGTCAATAAGACGCTCGATCGGACTAAACGCGCCGGGCCACGCATCACGGTGACCACCGTCAGCGGGCGCGACCACCCGCATATGCGGAGGTACTACAAGCACAACGCAACAACCCAGTTTTTAGTTAATTCCCCACCTTCTCGTTTTATGGCAGAAATGGGGCAGCGCGACAAGAGCAGCGAGATAAACGCGCTCCGACAAACGAACGATTTTATATTGTCGTCGCGTGGCCGCACGCTTGGCAGTTGTGGAACTATTTGGCTTGCGCCGCTCCGGCCGGCTCGCGCGGCGGCACGATGAGGATCATGTAGCGTTGCGGACGGCCCGGCTCGCCAAAGAAAATTCGGGCAACGGTGACTTCGGCGCTGACGCTCGGCCCGATGCCGGCCGCTTTCGTCTCCGCCTCACGCCGGCAACCGGCATCGTCGGCGAAACATACGAGCGCGATGCCGCGCTGCGATAGTTCGGCCCGGCTCGGCTGCGCAAAATCGCCGAGCGCGCGCGGTCGGTCGCTGGCATAGGCAATCACGGCGAAGGCGATGTCGGCGGCGCCGCCGACATAGCGCAACGGCTGCGGCGTCACGGCATGCCAGGCGCGCTCGACCTGCGCGGCGAGCTGCGCGCCTTGCGCGCCCGGCAGCGATGCGCCCTTGCGGTGGACGGCGATGGCGATGGCCGGCGCCGCCAGCAGCATGATCAGCGGCAAGACGACCGCCGCGGCGAGCAGGCGGCGGCTATCGATCGCGTGCGTCGTTATGGCCGGCGACGAGAGCAGCATCACCGGTAGCAGCGTCCAGGCCGACATCGACCACAGCGAGGTGATCTCGGTGCCGCTGGCGAGCGCAGCCGCCGCAGGCAGCAGCAAAGGTCCCCAGAACGCCGCCGCCGCCAACCGCCGGTCGGGTTCAGCGGGCCAAAGCCATGTCGGCGAGCGCCGCGCGGCTTGGGACGCGCGAAGACGAGAGACGATGATCAGCGGAACGGCGACGTAGCCGAGCGAGCCGGCAAGATAGCCGAGTACGCCGATCAGCCGTCGTGGCGAACGGCTTGTCGCCGTGCACCTGCATGGCATAGCCGAACGGCTCGAAGTCGTTGCGGTAGAGCCAAAGCAGATGCGGCGCCAGCGCGACAAGGCCGGCCGCGACGCTGATCCACGGCGCCGGCGAACGGAAATAGCGTGCGCGGCGCGTATCGATCAGTGCGGCGAGCGCCAGCCCGGCCAGCAAAAAGATCGACCAATATTTGCCCAGCATGCAGCCGGCGGCGCCAAACCCTGCGAGCGCCGCATAAAGCGCGCTGCGGGTTCGATACGAGCGCAGAAACCACAACGTGGTCGCGGCCCACAGCGGCAGCAGCACCGTGTTCACGTTGAATTTGAGCGCGTGGAAATTGAAGAACGGCACCAGCATCAACAGCGCCAGGCCGACGACGCGCTTTTCGATATCGAGATAATCCGCCGACAGCCGCCATACGATCCACAAGGCGATCGTCGGCATCAGCATCGCCAACAGGTAATAAGACCACTCGGCAACCGGAAAAACCGCAAACCACAGCCAGACAATGGCGGCGGCGAGCGGCGGATGCTTGAAGCCCCAGGCGAGATCGCGCGACCAGGCGACCAGTTCGGTCATGTCGGGGTGTAGCCCCTGGCTCGACTTGGCGATGGTGCCGTAGAGCGTCCACACCAGCGCATAGGCGGCGAGCGCCACCACGACGTTGCGCTCGCGCCGCGCTGGATCTGTGAGCGCGGCGTGCAAGCGGCCAATGGCCGCAAGCGGACTTAATTTGATTGGAATGGCAATCTCCCGTTCGTCCCGTCCCCGCTTTCGTGGGGATAAACTCCAGCGGGGACCCAGCTAAGCCAAGCCTCCAAACACAGCAAGTTTAGACTGGATTCCCGCTTTCGTGGGAATGAACGGAGTTTTTCCGAAAGGCCATTGGTTGACTTGTAGGAGCCGAATCCGGGTGTTATCTCGCCCGCCATGACGGCCGCCCCCATCCAGAACATCCGCAACTTCGCCATCGTCGCGCATATCGACCACGGCAAGTCGACGCTGGCCGACCGGCTGATCCAGCTCACCGGCGGGCTGGAGCTGCGCGAGATGAAGGAGCAGGTGCTCGATTCCATGGAGATCGAGCGCGAGCGCGGCATCACCATCAAGGCGCAGACCGTGCGGCTCAAATACCGGGCGCGCGACGGCAAGGACTACGTGCTCAACCTGATCGACACCCCCGGCCATGTCGACTTCGCCTACGAGGTCAACCGCTCGCTCGCCGCCTGCGAGGGCTCGCTGCTGGTGGTGGACGCCAGCCAAGGCGTCGAGGCGCAGACGCTCGCCAACGTCTATCAGGCGATCGACAACAACCACGAGATCGTGCCGGTGCTCAACAAAGTCGACCTGCCGGCCGCCGAACCGGACAAGGTCAAGCAGCAGATCGAGGACGTGATCGGGCTCGATGCCTCCAATGCGCTGATGATTTCCGCCAAGACCGGCGACGGCGTGCCCGAGGTGCTGGAGGCGATCGTCACGCGGCTGCCGCCGCCCAAGGGCGACCGCGAAGCGCCGTTGAAGGCGCTGCTGGTCGATAGCTGGTACGACCTTTATCTCGGTGTCGTGGTGCTGGTGCGCGTGGTCGACGGCGTGCTCCGGAAAGACCAGCGCATCCGCATGATCGGCATCGATGCCGCTTACGAGGTCGACCGCGTCGGCGTGTTCACGCCCAAACTGGCGCTGGTCGAGGAGCTCGGCCCCGGCGAGATCGGCATGCTCACCGCCTCGATCAAGGAAGTCGCCGATACGCGCGTCGGCGACACCATCACCGACGAGCGCAACCCGGTGGACGAGCCGCTGCCCGGTTTCCGCCCGGCGATCCCGGTGGTGTTCTGCGGCCTGTTCCCGGTCGATGCCGCCAATTTCGAGGACCTGCGCGCGGCCATGGGCCGGCTGCGGCTCAACGATGCGAGCTTCACCTACGAGATGGAGACGTCCGCCGCGCTCGGCTTCGGCTTCCGCTGCGGCTTCCTCGGGCTCTTGCACCTGGAGATCATCCAGGAGCGGCTGGCGCGCGAGTTCAATCTCGATTTGATCGCGACGGCGCCTTCGGTGATCTACAAAATGTCCTTGCGCAACGGCAAGGAGATCGAACTGCACAATCCGGTCGACATGCCGGATCCGATGCAGATCAAGGAAATGCAGGAGCCGTGGATCGAAGCGACCATCCTCACGCCCGACGAATATCTCGGCGCCGTATTGAAGCTCTGCCAGGACCGTCGCGGCGCGCAGAAGGAGCTCACTTATGTCGGCAACCGCGCGCTTGTGAAATACGATCTGCCGCTCAACGAGGTGGTGTTCGATTTCTACGACCGGCTCAAATCGGTGTCGCGCGGCTACGCCTCGTTCGACTATCACCTGACCGATTACAAGCCCGCCGACCTGGTGAAGCTGTCGATGCTGGTCAACGGCGAGGCGGTCGATGCGCTGGCCATGCTGGTGCATCGCACGCGCGCCGAGAGCCGCGGCCGCGCCATGGCGGAGAAACTGAAAGAGCTGATCCCGCCGCACATGTTCCAGGTGCCGATCCAGGCCGCCATCGGCGGCAAGATCATCGCGCGCGAAACCGTGCGCGCCTTCCGCAAGGACGTTACCGCCAAATGCTACGGCGGCGACGCCACGCGCAAACGCAAGCTGCTCGACAAGCAGAAGGAAGGCAAGAAACGCATGCGCCAGTTCGGCAAGGTCGACATCCCGCAGGAGGCGTTCATCGCCGCGCTGAAGGTGGATGTGTAGCGCCGCACCGCAGCAACGATAAGTCCGGACGAAAGGCGCTCACCCGCTGGACGGCCCCCGAAATTGAGCGGACGATGCGCGGCTTTTCACCGCGCCCGGGAGCCGCGTTATGTTGCGACGTTCAGCACTTCGTCTGCTCGCCCTCCTTGCCTTCGTTCTCGCCACCGGCTTCGCTCAGGCGGCCGACGTCAAGGTCATGATCTCGGCCGGATTCTTCCACGTTTATTCGCAGCTCGGCCCCGCCTTCGAAAAGGCGACCGGCCATCACCTCATCACCACGCGTGGTCCCTCGCTCGGCGACTCGCCGGAAGCGATCCCGGCGCGGCTTACACGCGGCGAGGAAGCCGATGTCGCCATCATGGACGGCCATGGCGCCGATTTCCTGATCAAAAAGAATCTGGTTCGCCCCGACAGCCGCATTCGCCTGGCGGAATCCTTCATCGGCATGGTGGTGCGTTCGGGCCAGCCCAAACCCGACATCAGCACCGTCGAGGGCTTGCGCAAGACGCTGCTGGCAGCGAAGTCCATCGGCGTGTCCGACAGTTCGAGCGGCACCTATCTGCGGACGGTCGGCTTCAAGAAGCTCGGCGTCGAGGAACAGGTGGCGGGCAAGGTGCGCAAAGTGCGCGGGCCGCCGACGGGGGAGCCGGTCGCCGCGGTGGTCGCGCGCGGCGAAGCCGAGATCGGCTTTCAGCAGGTCGCCGAACTCATTCATACGCCGGGCGCCGACTACGTCGGCAACGTGCCGGCCGAAATACAGCCGCCGACCTACTTCATCGGCATCGTGACGACCAACGCCAAGCAGGCCGAAGCGGCGGTCGCGCTGCTGCGCTTCCTGTCCTCGGAGCAAGCGGCGCCGGTCATCAGCAAGGCGGGCCTCAAGCCGCTGGCGGCGCATTAGCGATCACGCGGCAGGCGCCGGTGCCATGCCCGGCCAGCGTTGCCAGGCTGCGCATTTCGCGGCAATCTCCCCAATGAGCAACTTAAGAACAATCGGCCAAACGGGAGGAAAACCCATGCGCACGCGCATCACGATTCTGGCGGCGATAGCGTTGTCGATGCTGACAACGGCCGCCTTCGCCGAGAAGCTGAAGGTCGCCATTCCGCAAAAGGGCTTCTGGGACAGCGAATTCGTCGAATTCGCGCAGAAGCTCGGCATGTTCCAGAAGGAAGGCCTCGACGTCGAAATCTTCTGGACGCAAGGCGGATCGGAGACGCTGAATGCGGCGATCTCCGGCTCGGCCGACCTGTCGCTGTCGAACGGCACGCTCGGCGTCGTCGGCGCCTACTTCAAGGGCGCGCCGGTCCGCATCATCTCCGCCGAAATGACCGGCGTGCACGAGGTCTTCTGGTACGTGAAGGCCGACAGCCCGATCAAGACGGTGAAGGACCTCGCCGGCAAGACCGTCGCCTTCTCGCGGCCGGGCTCCTCGACCAATTTGATGCTGCTCAACCTGCTCAAGGAATACAACGTCGAAGGGGCAAAGCCCACGTCGACCGGCGGCGTGCCGGCGACACGCACGCAAGTCATGTCCGGCCAGATCGACGTCGGCTGGTCGGTGGCGCCGTTCAACGTGCAGGAAGTTACCGAGGGCAAGGTCCGCGTCGTGGTCAAGGCCGGCGACATCAAGGGCATGCAGGATCAGACCATCCGCGTGAACGTCGCCAATCTCGAGGCGTTGAAAACCAAGCGCGAGGCGATCACCAAGTTCATGAAGGTCTATGCCGAAGCGATCGACTGGGCCTATTCCGGCAAGCCGGAGGTCTACAAAATGTATGGCGAAATCGCCAAAGTTTCGCCCGAGGTCGCCAAAAAGACGGTGGACGACTTCTTCCCGAAGTCGGCGCTGCAAATGACCAAGATCGAAGGTCTGCAGAAGACGCTCGACGAGGCGCTGCAGTACAAGCGCATCACGGAAAAAAAGACGGTGAAGGACGCCGAAGGCATGATCGACATCGTCTACAAGCCGTCGGGAAGCTGAAGCGCGATCCACGCGGCTTGACCCATGCTCCGTTCATTCGCGTGTCAGCGGAGACCCAGGGCCAAGATGGTACACCACAGTCATTCCGGGACGCCGCCATTTGGCGGCGGGCCCGGAATCCATACGCCGCAGCAGGGCTTATGGATTCCGGTTTCGCGGCCTTACCGCCGCGCCCCGGAATGACGACGTGATTGGCCGAATTTGGCATGCGGAGCGCCTCCACCATCACCCGATCGCCGACGCTGCCGTTCCTGCTCGGCGGCGGCACCTTCGTCGCCTTTCTCATCCTGCTCGAACTGGTCGTCTTCCTCGGCCTGTTCAATCGCTTCGTCGTGCCGCTGCCGACCGATGTCTTGGCGGCGCTGCCGCGCATCGTTACCGAGGAGGACGCCCCCGGGCGCTTCCTGCTCACTTTGGGTGAGGCCGTGTCGGCGGGAATTCTGGTCGCGGTCGCGGGCGTCGCCATCGGCGCCCTGCTCTACCGGTTCGATCTGTTGCGCGAGGCGACGGAAACCTGGGTGGCCGCGGCGGCGTCGGCGCCGACCGTCCTGCTTTATCCGCTGTTTCTGGTGATCTTCGGCCGCAACACCGCGACCATCATCGCCATGGGTTTCGTCGCCGGCCTCGCCCCCGTCATCCTGAAGACGCTGGAAGGCCTCTGCTCAACGCGCGGCGTGCTGGTCAATGTAGGGCGCAGCTTTAACCTCACGCTGTCGCAACAGTTCTGGAAGATCCTGTTTCCGGCGGCGCTGCCGACCATTTTCGTCGGCCTGCGCATCGGTCTGATCTTCACCATGCTCAATATTGTCGGCGTCGAATTCCTCATCAATTTCGGCGGCCTCGGCCAGCTCATCAACGAGATGGCCGACCGCTTCGACGTTCCCGGCACCTACGCGGCCATACTGTTTGTCGTGCTGGTCAGCGTGTTGATGTTCATCGTCATCGAGAGGTTGGAGCGGTGGCTAAGACCGAAGTCATGAGCGCGCGCTTGGGCCGACCGGCCAGGCCGTTGCTGCGGCCGGTCACGCTGCTGCGCATTGTGCTGATCGTCGCGCTGCTGGCGATCTGGCAGGCGGTCGCCGCCTCGGGCCTGCTCTACCGTGACGTCGTGCCGTCCCTGCTCGCCATCGGCCGCGCCCTTGTCGAGACGCTGAGCAACGCGGGCTTCTATTTCAACCTCTACACGACGGCCTACGAGATCGCGCTCGCCATGCTGATCGGTGGGTTGAGCGGCCTCATCGTCGGCTTGCTGCTGGGCGGCAGTCCGTTGCTGTCGAAAGCCTACGAAGTCTATCTCTACTACCTCGGCCCCTGCCCCAAGATCATTTTTTTCCCGCTGATGATGCTGTGGTTCGGCATCGGCCCCGGCTCGAAGACCGCGATGGGTGCGATTTCATGCTTCTTTCCCATCGCGCTCAATGTCGCCGGTGGCATGCGCGAAATCGACAAGGTGTTCATCCGTGTCGGACGCAGTTTTCGCGCTAATACCTGGCAAATGGTGAGCAAGATCTATCTGCCGGCCATGCGCTATCCGGTCATCAACGGCATCCGCCTGGGCTTGGGTGTTGCGCTTATCGGCACGCTGCTGGCCGAAACCAAGCTGTCGAACCGCGGCGTCGGCTTTCTGGTCATCCAGGCCTATAACTTCTTCCGCATGCCGGAGATGTACGCGCTGCTGATCATCCTGTTCGTGATCGCCATCGGCGCCAACGCGCTGATCGGGCGGCTGGGCGGCGTCGAAAGCATCAAGCGCGCGTGAGCCCTGCGCGCGAACGCGCCGTCGGCGGCGGCCAGCTACAGGCCCGGCGGACGATACGGGATGGCGCCGTTGTCGAAGCCGCCGTTATATCCCGGCGCGCCAAAGCCGTTCTGAAATCCCTGCGGCGCCGGCGGCGCTTGCGCAGGCTGCACGGGCTGTACGTCGCTCGCGCGGCTGGCCACAGCGGGGCTGCCTCTGGCCGGCCGGTCGCCGGTGATGACGATTTGGGTGTCGCGGACGTTTCCCTTCACCAGCTTGAACAGAATGGCGGCCTGCTCCGGATGCAGGCGGATGCAGCCGTGCGAGGCCGGGCGGCCGAGATGCGAGATCTCGTAGCTGCCGTGGATGGCATAGCCGTTGTGAAAGAAGATCGAATAGGGCATCGGCGAATTGTCGTATTCGCGCGAGAACCATTTGCGTTCCAGCCGCTGCGGCCTGTAGGTGCCGTTCGGCGTACGGTAGCCCCAGCGTGCGGTCGACACCGGCCATTGGTAGCGGGCAGCGCCGTCGACGGCGACCGACAGCCGTTGCGCGGTCTTGTCGACGGTGATGACGATGCTGGCTTGCGCGCCGGCGAGTGAAACAAGCAGCGCCGCGGTCGCGATGATAATTCTTTTCATTCGCAATCTTTTCCTCAAAATTTTTCCCGAAGCGTTAAGAGCTGTCTCGATTCGCATTTGATCTTAGCGAAGCGTTACCAGTCGCTATAGCCGTATTTGTGGGCAAGCGCGCGCAACCAGGCCTTGCGCGCGCGCATCACCTGCGCGTCATTGCCGCGCACGACATTGTGACGCACGTCCGCATAGCTGCGGCGCGCTTCCTCGGCCACATGGGGATGCGGCCGCGCATGCCGCCGTTTGCTCTCGCGCTGCGGCTTGGCGGCCGGGCGGTCGGCGGGCGTCGGCGTCACTGTGGCGGCCGGCGGCGGCTTTACTTCCTCACGCTCGACTTTCACCGCCGGAGGCTTTGCAACCACTGGCGGCTTTTCCGCCCGTTTCGGCGCGGCCGGTGGTTGCGCGGGTGCCGGCGGGGCTGCGGCAACCGGCGGCTTTTTCTCCTCGCGGTCCGCTTGGGCGGCGGGCGGCGGGGCTACTTCCTGCGGCGGCTTGGCTGCCGGGGCGGCCGCCACTTCGCGGTCGCTCTTGACGGGGGGCTGTGTGGCGGCGTCGCGCTCGATCTTCTCGCGATCGGCCTTGGCCGGCGGCGGCTTAACGTCTTGCTTTGCGTCTTGGCGGTCTTGCAAGCCGGCCGGCGGCTGCACGTCTATTTTTTGGCGGTCGCTCTTCGCCGCGGCTGGCTTGTCGGCGCTGGCGCTGTTTTCAGTGAACAGAGCGCGCTCAACCGCGATACCCAGCAAAACGACGGCGACCGCGCCAATGGCGAAACGATACATGGCTCAACTCAGCCCTTACGGCTCCCAAGCGGCAGCATCGCCCGCGCCAGGCCCCGCTGTAAAGGTACGGTTAACCATAAAACCCCTTGGCAGGACACACGATTTTCGCCCGCCCCTGAGGGTGGAACCGGAAGCGGCGGGGGCAATATTGCCGCGCATTTAACCTGACAGACGAAGACGAAATCGCTAGACCAAAAGCACCATGCGACTGCCAACCGCCATATTTGCCGCCGCCGCGATAGCCGTAACCGCCGTTGCGCCCGTTATTGCCGCTACCGTCAAGTTGCCACCAGCCAGACCGGCGACGGCCCCCGCTGCGCCGCCTGCTGCCACGACACCGGCGCCGGGCGCCGCAGCGCCGCCCGCGCCAACTACCCCGACGACGGCCGCCATCGCCGTGCCGGACAAGCCGCCGCTGCCGGAACCCCGCCCCAGCATGAAAGAAAGCAAGACGGCGGCAAAATTTTTATTCGCCGCTAAGCAACTGCCGAGCATCGGTAAGGCCGCAGCGATCGGCTATTACCCGCGCGGCTGTTTGCAAGGCGGCGTCGAACTGCCGGTCAACGGGCCGACGTGGCAGGTGATGCGATTGTCGCGCAACCGCAATTGGGGTCACCCGGAGCTTATCAAATTCCTCGAACGCTTCGCCCCGCTCGCCGCCAAGGCCACCGGCTGGCATGGCATCCTGGTCGGCGATCTGGCGCAACCGCGCGGCGGCCCGCTGCCGTTTGGCCACGCCAGCCATCAAATCGGGCTCGACGTCGACATCTGGTTCATGCCGATGCCCGACCACACTTTGAACAAGCAGGAACGCGAGGACATTTCCGCCAGCAATCTGGTCGCTGAAGACGGCAAGCACGTCAATCCGAAAACCTGGAAGCCGGAGACCGTCAAATTCATCAAGACCGCGGCGGAGCAGCCCGAGGTCGAGCGCGTGCTGGTCAATGCCGCGATCAAAAAGGAAATGTGCCGGGTCATCGACAGAAAGCATGACGCCTGGATGTACAAAGTGCGGCCCTGGTACGGACACGCCGACCACATCCACGTGCGGCTGAAATGTCCGGCCAACTCGCCGCACTGCCGTCCCCAGGACCCGCCGAAGTCCGACGACGGCTGCGCCGCAAAGGACCTCGCCTACTGGTTCACCGACAAGGTGGTGCACCCGAAGTACGAGCCGCCGAAAGGTCCGACGCCCAAGGGGCTGATGCTCAAGGACCTGCCGCCGGCCTGCAAGACCGTACTCGACGCGCCGGCCAAGAAAAACAGCCTGGCCGCGGACGGGCACTGATGCGGCTTTGCCGTTTCGACAACGACAGGCTCGGCCTGATCGAAGGTGACCGCGTCAAGGACGTGAGCGCGGCGCTCGATGCATTGCCAGCCATGCGCTATCCGCTGCCGAACTATGACCTCATGATCGCGCATCTACCCGAGTTGCGCCCGGCGATCGCCGCCGCGGCCGGCGCGGCAAAGACAATCCCGCTCGGCGAATGCGCGCTCCTCAGCCCGATCGCCAATCCCGGCAAGATCGTCGCGGCGCCGGTCAACTACAAGAAGCATCTTGAAGAAGCGCGCGCCGACCCCGCGCTGCATCACCAGAACCAGGTGGCGGAAATCCAGCGCGTGGGTCTGTTCCTCAAGGCGACCAGTTCGGTGGTCGGTCCAAGCCAAGGCATCGCCATCCGTCATCCCGACCGGCGCACCGATCACGAGGTCGAGTTGGCAGCCGTGATCGGCCGCAAAGCAGACCGCGTCACGCGCGAGCAGGCGCTCGATCATATCGCCGCATATTGCATCGGTCTCGATATCACGGTGCGCGGGCCGGAGGAGCGCTCCTTGCGCAAATCGATCGACGGCTACACCGTGCTGGGCCCGGCGCTGGTGACCAGCGACGATATTGCCGATCCGTCCCGTCTCGATCTTGCGCTCAGCGTCAATGGCGAGCCGCGCCAAGCCGCCAATACGCGCGATCTCATCATCGGTATCGCCGAACTGATCGTGTTCGCCTCATCGTTCTATACGCTGATGCCTGGTGACGTGATCCTGACCGGCACACCGGCCGGCGTCGGACCGATCAACGCCGGTGATGTGATCGATGCATCGATTTCACAGATCGGTTCGATGCGGGTAGCGGTGCGCGCGGCCGACGTTCCCGTGGCAGGCCGATCGCGCTAGACTGCCCGCATGACCGACAGTCTTGCCATCCTCCGTGAGCTGGAAAAGAAAGTTCTGTGGCTGGCGAGCTGGACCATCCACAACGCCAATCACCTGCGTGAAAGTGGCGACGGGCTGAAGGTCGGCGGCCACCAAGCCTCTTCGGCGTCGCTCGCCACCATCATGACCGCACTTTATTTCGACGTGCTGCGGCCGCAGGACCGCGTCGCGGTCAAGCCGCATGCCTCGCCGATCTTCCACGCCATCCAATATCTGCTCGGCAAGCAGACGCGCGAGCGCCTGGAACATTTCCGCGGCTACAAGGGCGCGCAGAGCTATCCCTCGCGCACCAAGGATGCCGACGACGTCGATTTCTCCACCGGCTCGGTCGGCTTGGGCGTGGCGCAAACGTTGTTCTCCTCGCTGGTGCAGGACTATGTCCGCGCGCACGGCTGGGGATTGAACCGGCCGGAAGGCCGCATGGTGGCGCTGGTCGGCGACGCCGAGCTCGACGAAGGCAATATCTTCGAAGCGATCCTGGAAGGCTGGAAGCACGGCCTGCGCAATTGCTGGTGGATCATCGACTACAACCGCCAGAGCCTCGATGCCGTGGTGCGTGAGGGCCTGTGGGAACGCTACGAGGCGCTATTTAAGAATTTCGGCTGGGACGTCGTCATTATCAAATACGGTTCGCTGCAGCAGGCCGCGTTCAGGGAGCCGGGCGGCGAGAAGCTCAAGGCCTGGATCGACAACTGTCCGAACCAGCTTTACTCGGCGCTGGTGTTCGCCGGTGGCGCGGCTTGGCGAAAGCGCCTCAATGATGAAATCGGCGATCAAGGTGAGGTCAGCGCCCTGATCGCCAAGCGCTCCGATGAGGAGCTTGCCGCGCTGATGAACAATCTCGGCGGCCACGATCTGCCGTCGGTGCTCGACGCATTTCATGCCGCCGCCCGCAGCGATAAGCCGACCTGCTTCATTGCCTACACCATCAAGGGCTACGGCCTGCCCTTCGCCGGCCACAAGGACAACCACGCAGGATTAATGACCCCGCCGCAGATGGAGACTTTCCGCCAGGCGATGGATGTGGCGCCGGGCCAGGAGTGGGACAGGTTCGCAGGGCTCAAACTGCCGGCGGAATATCTGCAGGAATTTCTCGCTCACGTGCCTTTCGCGCAAGGCGGCCCGCGCCGCCTGCAGGCGCCGGAGATCGAGGTGCCGGCGCCGTTGCAAGTGCCGTTTCAGGCCACGACCTCGACGCAGACCGGCTTCGGCGCCGTGCTCAACGAACTCGGCCGCGGCGACAGCGAATTCACGCGCCGCATCGTCACCACGTCGCCCGACGTCACCGTCTCCACCAATCTCGGCGCCTGGGTCAACCGCCGCGGGCTGTTCGCGCATGAGGCGATGGCCGACGTGTTCAAGAGCGAGCGGATCCCCTCGACCTTTACCTGGGAGTTCTCGCCCAAAGGCCAGCACATCGAGCTCGGCATCGCCGAGATGAACCTGTTTATATTGTTGTCGGCCTTCGGCCTGTCGCACGCCATCAACGGCGAGCGACTGCTGCCGATCGGCACGCTCTACGATCCGTTCATCGCCCGCGGCCTCGATGCGCTCAATTACGCCTGCTACCAGGATGCGCGTTTCATCTTGGTGGCAACGCCGTCCGGCATCACGCTGGCCGGCGAAGGCGGCGCGCATCAGTCGATCGCCGAGCCGTTGATCGGCATGGCGCAAGACGGACTGGCCTCGTTCGAGCCGGCCTATGTCGACGAACTCGCGGCCATCATGGGCTGGGCCTTCGCCTACATCCAGAAAAGCGGCGGCGAGATTTCGGAAAAGAACTGGCTGCGCGACGAAACCGGCGGCTCGGTTTACTTGCGCCTTTCCACGCGTCCCATCCAACAGATCGAGCGCGAAATGACCGACGAATTGCGGCAGGGAATCGTCGATGGCGCCTATTGGCTACGCAAGCCGGGGCCGAATGCGCAGGTGATCGTCGCTTACACGGGCGCCATTGCGCCGGAAGCCATCGAAGCCGTCGGCTTGATGGCGGAAGACCGCCGCGACGTCGGGCTGCTCGCCGTCACCTCGGCCGACCGGCTCAACGCCGGCTGGACCGCGGCGCAACGCGCGCGCGAGCGCGGGCTGGTGCATGCGCGCTCGCATATCGAGCGCTTGCTCGCCGAGGTGCCGGCGCATTGCGGCATCGTTACCGTGCTCGACGGCCATCCGGCGACCTTGGCCTGGCTCGGCGCTGTCGCCGGCCACCGCACGCGTGCACTCGGGGTCGAGCATTTCGGCCAGACCGGATCGCTCGCCGAGCTCTATCGGCACTACGGCGTCGACGCCAACGCCATTGTCGCGGCGGCGCAAGCCATCGCGCCGGGCCGGCCGATCAGACACCTCAAGGCATTGCCGTAAACGCGCTCAGGCGCAGCCCGAGCGTCATCGCCGCAAGCCCCAACACGACCGCCCAAATCACCAACGCGCATAGCGTCACGGCGACGGTGTAAGCCATGAGCTTCTCCGCCGGCGGCTTCATCAACGCTGCCAGCCCGGTGTAGAGCAAATACAGACTGTACAGCCCGATAAGCGACAGGAAAGCCATCGGCGGATTGACGTCGAAGACGGCGGCGACCCAGGCGGCGGTCGGCGCATAGACCGACACCTTCATGGCGTTGTCAAAACTGCGCCGACCACCAAACACGCCGGCGAGCCGGTCGATGACGTAGGCCATCCGACGACGCTAAACAGCGTGAGCGCATAGACGGTCAGCGCCCAGCTCAATCCGAGCAAGAAGTTCAAGCGGTAGCCGGTGTAGCCGGTGACGCAAAAGCCGATGAAAGCGGCGGCCGGCGGGATAGCGCCGACGATTGCGGCATAATTGAAAATCAGGTAGCCGGCGCCGTGTTGTTCGCCTTCGATTGCCAACCATTCGGATTTCGGATTTTGCAGAATCGCCTTGATGCGCTCGACGAGATTCATGGCAGCCTGCTTTCGATCCGCATCATGACGCTCAATGCTTGCCGTCTTCCACAATCATCGCGGCGCCCTTCTCGGCGATCATGATGGTCGGCGAATTGGTGTTGCCGGAGGTGATCGACGGCATCACCGAGGCGTCGATCACGCGCAGGCCTTCGAGGCCGATGACGCGCAGACGGGCATCGACCACCGCGCGCGGGTCGTCGCCGCGGCCCATTTTCGCGGTGCCGACGGGGTGGAAAATCGTGGTGCCGATATCGCCGGCGGCATGCTCCAGCGCGGCCTCGTCGTCGTCGCGCACCGCACCGCCAGGCAGATATTCGACCGGCGCATATTTCTGCAAGGCCGGCTGCGCCACGATTTGGCGCGTCACGCGGATCGAATCGGCGGCGATCCGGCGATCCTCCGGCGTCGACAGATAGTTCGGCGCGATCGCCAACGGCTGCGAAGGATCCGCGGACTTAAGCGTCAGCGCGCCGCGGCTGGTCGGGCGCACATTGGCGACGCTGGCGGTGAACGCCGGGAACGGATGCAACGCCTCGCCGAACTTGCCGAGCGAGAGCGGCTGCACGTGATACTGGATATTGGCGCGGTCTTGTGTCTTATCCGACTTGGTGAAGGCGCCGAGCTGCGATGGCGCCATGGTCATCGGCCCGCGCCGGCGCAAAAGATAGTCGAGCCCCATGCCGACACGGCTGAGCAGCCGCGGATAAGTCTCGTTCAGGGTCTTCACGCCCGAAACTTTGTAGATCAGGCGCAACTGCAAGTGATCTTGCAGATTGGCGCCGACCCCCGGTCTGTCGAGCAGCACCGGAATTCCGAAGCTCGACAACTGTGCCGCCGGCCCGACGCCCGATAGCATCAGCAAATGCGGCGAGTTGATCGCGCCGGCTGAAAGGATCACCTCACCGCGACAGCGCGCGCTGCGCCCAACGCCGTTTTGCCGCCAGCGCACGCCGGCGGCTCGCTTGCCGTCGAAGATCAGGCCCTCGGCCAGGCAGCCGGTTTCCAGCCGAAGGTTTCGCCGATGCAGCACCGGCTTCAAGAACCCGCGCGCGGCGGACCAGCGCCGGCCGCGCTTTTGGTTGACGTGGAAATAGCAGATGCCCTCGTTGTCCCCGGTGTTCGGATCGGCGACGTTGGGAATGCCGTATTCGTTGGCAGCGTGGCGAAACGCCTCGAGGATTTCCCAGGTGATGCGCGGATATTCCACCCGCCATTCGCCGCCCACGGCGTGGTGCTCGCTGTCCTTTAAAAAATGATCGACGTGCTTGCGGAAGATCGGCCGCACGTCGTCCCACGACCAGCCCGGCAGGCCGAGCTGGCGCCACTGGTCGTAGTCGGTCGCCTGCCCCAGCATGTAGATCATGCCGTTGATCGCCGAGGAGCCGCCGATCACCTTGCCGCGCGGATAATTGAGACTGCGGCCGTTGAGGCCCGGCTCGGCTTCCGTCTTCAGCAGCCAGTCGGCGCGCGGATTGCCGATGGCGAACAAATAGCCCACCGGAATGTGAAACCAGATCCAGTTGTCACGGCCGCCGGCCTCGAGCAGCAGCACACGCTTTCCCGGATCGGCCGACAGGCGGTTGGCCAGCACGCAGCCGGCGGAGCCGGCGCCGACGATGATGTAGTCGAATTCGCCGTCGATGGGCGCCGCTTCGGCCATTGTTGTTTCCTCCGGGAAGGACTTTACCTGCCTCGCAAAGAGTTGCTAGGCTCGCCTCGCGACCTGCGGCGCCCCGTGCGTGCGCCGCGATGACGGAACGGCGGTTCCGGCGCGGTCGATCCCAATCCCGATCCGACGCCAGTCCGGGCGCCCCTGCGGCGCCCGAGGAGAACCGCCATGTTCGGACGTTTCGCCGCCATTCTCAGTCTACTTGCCACCCTCGCCGGCGCGCCACAACCGACGCTCGCAGCGAATGCCATCACCGTGTTCGCCGCCGCCTCGATGCGCAACGCACTCGACGAAGTCGATACGGCCTTCGCCAAGAAGACCGGCGTCAACGTGGTGGCGAGCTATGCCGCAAGCTCCGCGCTCGCCAAGCAGATCGAACAGGGCGCGCCCGCCGACGCGTTTATTTCGGCCAACGTCAAATGGATGGATTTCCTGTCCGAAAAGAAGCTGGTGGCGTCCGGCACGCGCGTCGATCTGCTTGGCAACAGTCTGGTGCTGATCGCGCCGAAGGATTCCAAGCTCGCCCACGTGAAAATCGAAAAAGGCTTCGATATCGCCAAGCTGGCCGCCGATGGCCGCATCGCGGTTGCCGACACCAAGGCGGTGCCGGCGGGTCTCTATGCCAAGGCGGCGCTCACCGCGCTGGGCGCATGGCAAGCGGCGGAGCCGAAACTAGCACAGGCCGAAAACGTGCGCGCGACGCTTTCCTATGTCGCCCGTGGCGAGACGCCGCTCGGCATCGTTTATTCGACCGACGCCAAGATCGAGCCGAAGGTCAAAATCGTCGGCGTGTTTCCCATCGGCTCGCATCCGGCGATCACCTATCCGGTGGCCGGACTGGCCGCGAGCCAAAACGCTCACGTCAAGGCCTACCTGGATTTCCTGCAAACCCAGACCGCCAAGACGATCTTCGAAAAATACGGCTTCGGCTTCCTGGTGCCGCCGAAGGCGTCGTGAGAATGGCACAGCGTTGCAAATCACCTCCCCCGCTTGCGGGGGAGGTCGGCGAGCGCAGCTCGCCGGGAGGGGGCTTCGCCCTCCGCGCATTTCCCCCTCCCCAACCCTCCCCCGCTCGCGGGGGAGGGAGAAACGAGCGCCGTAGTTCGGTCCAGGATGCTTGACCTCACCCCGCAGGACTGGACGGCCATCGCGTTGTCGCTGCGCATTGCGGTGGTGGCGACGCTGGTGTCGCTGCCGTTTGGCGTCGCCGTCGCGACGCTGCTGGCGCGCAAGGAGTTCTGGGGCAAATCGCTGCTCGAAGCGCTGGTCTACCTGCCGCTGGTGCTGCCGCCGGTAGTGACCGGCTATCTGCTGCTGATCACGCTCGGACGGCGCGCGCCGGTCGGCGAATTCCTCGCCGACCATTTCGGCATCGTCTTCGCCTTCCGCTGGACCGGCGCGGTGATCTCCTGCGGGGTGATGGCGTTTCCGCTGATGGTGCGGGCGATCCGCCTGTCGATCGAGGCGATCGACCGCCGGCTGGAAGACGCCGCGGCGACACTCGGGGCCCGGCCGGCATTCGTGTTTGCCACCGTGACGCTGCCGCTGGCACTGCCCGGCATCATCGCAGGCGCCATGCTGGCCTTTGCCCGCGCCCTCGGCGAGTTCGGCGCCACCATCACTTTCGTCTCCAACATTCCGGGCGAGACGCAGACCATTTCGGCGGCGATCTACACCCTGACCCAGGTCCCCGACGGCGACCGCGCCGCGCTCAATCTTGTCGTCGTTGCCGTCCTCATCTCGGTTGCCGCCTTGGTGGCCTCCGAATGGTTCGCCCGCCGCGCCACCGCGCGACTGCACGGATCGTAAGATGCTCCTGGTGGACATCGAAAAAGCATTCGGCGCCTTCTCGCTGCAGGCGACGTTTTCAGTCGAGGACGGCTGCACGGCGCTGTTCGGAGCTTCCGGCGCCGGTAAGACGACCATCGTCAACATGATCGCCGGCCTTACGCGGCCGGGTCGCGGCCGCATCGTGCTGGACGGCGAAGTGCTGTTCGACGACAGCGCCGGCGTCGACCGTCCGGCCTGGCAGCGCCGGATCGGTTACGTATTCCAGGACGGCCGCCTGTTCCCGCATCTTTCCGTCAAGCGCAATCTCGATTACGGCCGCTGGATCGGCGGCCATCCGGCGGACGGCGCGGCCTTCGCGCATGTGGTGGCGCTGCTCGACGTCGGCCATCTGCTCGAGCGCCGCCCCGGCAAACTGTCCGGCGGCGAGCGCCAGCGCGTGGCGGTCGGCCGCGCACTGCTCGCGCGGCCCCGGCTGCTGCTGCTGGACGAGCCGCTGGCCTCGCTCGACGCGCCGCGCAAGGCGGAAATTTTGCCGTATCTGCAGCGGCTGCGCGACGACGCTAAAGTGCCGATGATCTACGTCAGCCACGACGCAGCCGAATTAAAGCGCATCGCCACCCGCGTCGTCCGCCTGCAGGGCGGCCGCGTGATTTCCACTGGAAGTACGGAATTACTCGACGAACGGCCTATTGATGTGCTTTTGTAAGGCATGTTTCCGCCTGAACAAATCGTTTGCCTGACCGAAGAGACCGTTGAGACCCTCTACCTTCTCGGCGAGGAAGAACGCATCGTCGGCGTCTCCGGCTACGCGGTGCGCCCCGCGCAGGTGCGGCGGGAAAAACCGCGCATCGCCGCCTTCATTTCCGCCGACGTACCGAAAATTCTGGCGCTCAAGCCCGACCTGGTGCTGGCCTTCTCCGATCTGCAGGCCGACATCGTCGCCGAGCTGATCCGCGCCAATGTCGCGGTGCATGCCTTCAATCAGCGCGACGTCGGCGGCATTCTCGATATGGTGCGTACTGTGGGATCTCTGGCCGGCGTGGCCGACAAGGCCGAGGCGCTTGCCCGTTCGCTCGCGGAGCGCATCAACGTCGTGCACGAGCGCGCCATGCGCCAGGGCGTGCGGCCGCGCATCTATTTCGAGGAATGGGACGAGCCGATGATCTCCGGCATCGGCTGGGTTTCCGAGCTGATCGAAGCAGCCGGCGGCATCGACGTCTTCCCCTCGCTCGCCGCGCAGAAGAACGCCAAGGACCGGATCGTGACACCCGTCCAGGTGATTGCCGCCAAACCGGACATCATCGTCGGCTCGTGGTGCGGCAAGAAATTCGTGCCCACCAAGGTCGCAGCCCGGCCCGGCTTTGCCAAAATCCCTGCGGTCGCCAACGGCTGGCTGCGCGAGGTCAAATCCCCGCTCATCCTGCAACCGGGTCCTGCGGCGCTGACCGACGGTCTCGACGCGCTGGCAAGAATTGTGGCCGATTGGGCCGAATGGCAGGCCGGTTCGGTCCAGCAGTACAAGGTCAGCTCGGGCCGATAGAAATCCCCCGGCGCGCTATGCTATGAAGGTCGTAACGCCATGAGGGACTTGCCAGCGATGCAGCCGAAAACCCGCGCCGACCTGTGGATGGATCTGGGCTTGGTGGCCTTCTTGATCGCGTTCGACGTGATCGCCCGCCTGCTGCCGCACGCGCCGGGGGTCTGGCCGGTCGCGGCCAGCGCCCTGTTTGCCGGACGCATGCTGCGGGTTCCCGGCCTCGCTTTGGTGGTGCCGATCGGCGCCGCGCTGCTCAGCAACTTCATGCTGGCGACCGACGACTGGCGCGTAGCGCTGGTGGTCTATGCCGCCATCGCGCTGCCGGCGCTCGCCGGCATGGCGACGCGGCGCTGGCGCGGCATCGTGCCGGTCGCGGCGACCATGGTCTCCTGCTCGCTGATCTTCTTTGCGGCCACCAATTTCGCGGTCTGGGCCTTCAACGGCATGTACCCGATGAATTTCGAAGGGCTCATGCAGTGCTACGCCGCGGCGCTGCCGTTCCTCGACAAGACCGTGCTGGGCGACCTGTTCTGGACCACCGTTTTGTTCGGCGGCGCCTGGCTGGTGCAGCATGGGCCGGCGCTGGTGCGGCGGCCATCTTAATACTTGATACTTGGCGCATGATCTTATCCGAAAACCGGTTCCCACTTTTCGGAATCATGCGCTAACCGAGAAATTTTTCCAGGCGATTGAGCCAGGCCTTGGCGCGGCCGCCCAAGGTCGTGGGCGCTTCCGGCTCGGCCAGACGCAGACCGACCGTCGTCACCCTGCCCTCCTCGACCTTGTGCGCGAGCAGCGCGATCGGGCCAAGCTCGACGATATCGCCGGTTCGCGCCGGCCTGCCCAACTCGTCGGCAAAATGACGCACGAGCGGGACATCGGTGTGGTCGGCGGCGATCTGTAACCCGTAGATTTCCGCCAGCGCGCCGAGCGTGGCGTCACCCGGAACAAAGAAGTCGCCGAGCAGGCGCGGATCGGGTGCGCCCGGCGGCGGCATGTCGACAAAAAAGCGGTCGAGCGCCTGCGCCTTCTCCGGCGGCGCCAGAAGATAGACATAGTCGCCCTCGCGCACGGCGCCGGCTTCCGCCGGCGTCAATATCTCCTCGCTGCGCACCACCATGGTCGGCCGCGCCCAGTTGGGAATGAGACCGCGGCGCAGATACGGGCTGTTGGCCGGCACCGGATAGCCGACGATCTCGCGCGCCAACTGGCCGGGCAGATCGAGCTCGACGCGGCGCGGCAGCGGATCGTGGCGCGCAAACGACATGTCGAGCTTGCGGGCGGCCAGCGCCACCGTCCAGCCCTGGATCATGAGCGACGACAACACCACCACGAAGGCGACGTCAAAATAGAGATGCGCCCCCGGCAGCCCGACCAGCAGCGGGATCGAGGCGAGGAAGATCGCCACCGCGCCGCGCAGTCCCACCCAGGAGATGAACAGCTTCTCGCGCCACTGGAAGCCGAACGGCGCGAGACACAGGAACACGGCGGCCGGCCGCGCGATCAGCATCAGCACCAGCGCCACCAGGATCGCCGTGGACAGGCTTTCGAGAAGCCGTTGCGGCGATACCAGAAGGCCGAGCAGCACGAACATCACGATTTGCCCCAGCCAAGTGATGGCATCGAGAAACGCCACCACGGAATTATGCGCGCGGGTTTGCCGGTTACCGACGACCAGACCGGCGAGATAGACCGCAAGATAGCCCGAAGCGTGCACCGAATTGGCGAAGGCAAAGACGACCAGCGCGCTCACCGCCACGAACGGCGCGTGCAGGCCCTGCGGCAGATTGAGTCGGTTGAGCACCAAGGTGATGACGCGGCCGCCGGCATAGCCGATGACGCAACCGAAGACAGCGTCGCGGGCGAACGTGACGATGGCATGCGCCCAGCCATGCGCGCCATAGGTCAGAATTTCCACCAGCAGCAGCGTCAGGAATACGGCGAACGGATCGTTGGTGCCCGATTCCACCTCCAGCGTCGCGCGTACGCGCGGGCGCAGGCGCAAGCCGCGTGCGTTGATCAGGAAGAACACCGCCGCGGCGTCGGTCGAGGCCACCACCGCACCAACCAGCAGCGCCTGCATCCAGTCGCCGCCGAGCATGATCCTGACAACCGGCGCGACCAGGATGGCCGTGATCAGGACCCCCGCCGTCGCCAGCGTCACCGCCGGCGCCAGCACGTTGCGGAAGCTCGCGAGCCGCGTGCGCAGTCCGCCATCGAACAGGATCAGCGCCAGCGCCATCGAGCCGACGGCATAGGCGGTGCCGACGTCGCTGAATTTAAGGCCGCCGGGGCCGCCCTCGCCCGCCAGCATGCCGACCAGCAAAAACACCAACAGCAAGGGCGCGCCGAAGCGCAAGGCGATCAGGCTCGACAGGATGCCGGCCAACAGCAGCATGCTGCCAAGCAGGATCGCGATACTGATGCTATCGAGCGAAGCCATGGCTGCCCCAAATCTCCGCTTCTATTGGAGAGATTCGTAGCGTCAAGAGCAACGGGAATTGCGTCGCAACCGGGGCCGCTTGCTGCCGGTGACCCGCGCGGTCGCCTAAAACGCCAGACTCGGCAGCCAGGTGGCGATTTTGGGGAACAAGACCAGCAGGACCACCCCGATCAGCATGATCACCCAATAAGGCGTCGAACTCCTGAAGATCTGCCAGACGGTAATGTCGTCGTCGTCAACCGCGGCCTTGACGGTGAAGACGATGAGCCCGAACGGCGGCGTCAGCAGCCCGGCCTCGATCGCCAGGATGCCGATGATGGCGAAGGCGATGGGGTCGTAGCCGAGCTTGAGGGCGATGGGTTCGAAGATGGTGACGGTCAGCAGCATGATCGAAATGGAGTTCGATCACCATCCCGAGCACGAACCAGATGCCGACCATGGCGCATAAGATCAGCACGGGGCCCATGCCGGAGCCGAGAAAGAAGTCCTGAATGGCGTTGGTGACGCCGGTCATCGCCAGCGTGCGCGAATAAAGCTGGGCGGTGACCAGCAGGACCAGGATCGGGGCCGAGGTGCGCCCGACCGACAAAATGGCCTCGACGATGCCGCGCAGCCGCATGCCTTTGAGGATGGCCATGATCAGGCCGATGAAGGCGCCGGCGCCGGCGCCTTCGGTCGGCGTGAAAATGCCGAACCAGATGCCGCCCAGCACTGCCGCCACCACCAGGAAGATGCCGCCGCCGCTGCCCCAGGCCTGCAGCCGCGTGCTTTCCGCTTCTTCCTCGATGACGCCGACTTGCGCGGCGCCGACCGTCGACACAGCGCGCGCCGGCGCCGGCATCGCGCCGACGATATCCGGGCGGACGATGGCGACCACGAGGCAGTAGAGGCAATAGAGGCCAGCGATCATCAGGCCGGGAATCACGCCGGCGAGGAAAATCTGGCCGATCGATTTTTCGGTGAGGATGCCCCACACGATCATCAGCACGCTCGGCGGGATCAGCATGCCGAGGCAGGACGAGCCGGCGACCGTGCCCAAGGCAAAGCCAGGATCGTATCCGTGGCGCTTCATTTCCGGATAGGAAATGCGCGAGAACGCGGCCGCGCTGGCGATGCTCACGCCGGTGACGAAGGAAAACAGCGCATTGCCGAGCACGGTGGCGATCGCCAGCCGCCCGGGAATGTGGCGCAGGCCGCGATTGATACCCTTATAGACGTCGGTCACCGCGCCGGAGCGGCCGATGAATTCGCCCATCAGCATGAACAACGGAATGACCGCGAACACGTAGTCGCGCAGCGCCGAATAGGCGGTCGAGCCCAGCATGCTGGTGACCACGTGCATGTCGCCGGTCACCAGATAGAGGCCGAGCACGCTCGCCATGCCGAGCGCGACGGCGATGTGCACGCCGAAGGCCACCAGCACCAGAAGGGTGGCGATCAGAATGGTGGCGACACTGACGTCGAACACTTTAAGCGTCCCCTTGGCCGGCCGCGCTTGCGCGTCAGCGCGGCAGTCCGGTTTCCTCGTCGTATGTGATCTTGTCGCCAGGTCCGGGGCCGAACACGTCGATATAGGCCAGCACCAGATAGTTGATCACCCCCAGGCCGGAGCCAATCAGGATTATGAACCGGGTCGGCCAAGACGGCACGTGCAAGGCGCCCTCGCCCTCGAATTCGCCGCCGACCCAAGATGAGATGGCAAGGTCCCAGCCGCCGACGATGACCAGCAGAAAGAAGGCCGCGCCGATCAGGTAGCCGAACGCCAGCACGGCGCGGCGGATCGCGGGCGGAAAGGTATCGATGAGGAAGTCGGCGCTCAGCATGGAGCGGCTGCGGATGGCATAGCCGACCTGCAGGAACACGATCATGACGATCGAGTTGGCGACGATCTCGCGCGTGCCGTTGAGCGGATCGTTAAACAGGCCGCGGCTGGTGATATCGGCGATAATGATGAAGGTCAGCACGAAGGCCCAGGCCGCCGCCATGACCATCATGGTTTTGGAGACTTTGTCGGAAAGCTGAACGATCGACACGGGCGGCCAAATCCTCAGTTCAGGCAACGACCGGCCGGGGCGGTTCCCGGCCGGCCGATTTCCTTTGCAGGCGCCTTGTTACTTCCCGACCTTGTAGCGTACCGGCCATTTGTACCCGTGCTTTTCCGCGGCATCGAGCGCCAGGTTAAGCACTTTGAACGCCGGCAGGCCCTGCTTTTCCAGCTCCGCGGCATGCTGTTGCGGCCAGTCTTTCAGCGACTGCGCCCATTCCTCGCGCACCGCGTCGGGAAGCTGCTTGACGGTGATCAGCTTCTTGAGCTTCTCGACGTCGCTGCCGTAGCGCTCCTTGTTGTTGGAGCCGGTGAGTTGCTCGAAGTCGTGCGCGACCTCGAGCAAAATCGGCTTCACATCGTCGGGCAGCTTTTTCCAGGTGTTCAGGTTGATGGTGAGGCCGTGCCAGGTGATCGAGCCGAAGCCGATCATGGTGTAGTACGGGCCCGGCTCGTAGAGTTTGAGATTGACCCAGGCGCTGGGGAACATGATCCAGCCTTCGTAGACGTGGGTCTTCATGCCGGTATAGGCCTCCGGCAACGAGCCCTGCACCGGCGTGACGCCGGCATATTTCAGCCAATTCAAGTTGAGGCCGGCGCCGGCGATCTTGATGCCTTTGAGGTCGGCCACTTTGTTCCAGTCGAACGAGGTGCCGAGGTTGTAGCCGCCGTCGGCGATGCGCGCCAAAAGCTTCTGGTTATATTTCTGTTCGAACACTTCGGTCAGGTACGGCACCTGCTTGTAGACGTCCTGCGCGATGGCGAGGCTGACCGTCGGGTCCATGGTGCCGAACGGCAGCATGACCTGGAACGCATGCAGCGGCAGCCGCGCCGCCTCGAAGCAGAAACAGAAGCCGCCGATGTCGACGATGCCGTTTTGCACGCCTTGCAGCGTCTCGTTCACCTTGACGATCGAGCCCGAGTAGCCTTCGACCCAATTGATTTTGTGTTTGGTGCGTTCTTCGACGCGCTTCTTCAGTTCCGGTTCGAAGAAGTTCTTCATCAAGCCGGCGTAGACGACGCCGGGCGGATGCCCGGTCGCGATACGGAGCGTGATGGTGTCGGCCTTGGCCGTTGCGAAGCCGGTCGCCGCGAGCGTTGCCGCCGACAACAGAGCCGCGAGCGCAAAGCGCTTTGCATGCATGTTGGAATCCTCCCCTATTGCGATGTCCTTAGTGGACATTTCGTATGGCGAAATCTAACAATTCCACCCGCGCAAAGTCTTACACACTTCCGGAGAAGTGCCTAGGCGGCACCTTGGCGTTGTCCGTCATGCGCGGGCTTGGCCCGCGCATCCACGCCTTGGTGCAAGTGAGAAAGGCGTGGATGGCCGGATCAAGTCCGGCCATGGCGAGTCGTCGGTGATCGCACGACGAAGGCGCCTTAGAAATTGACCTTGTCGCCGCCCTTGAGCGAGAGAATTTCGCGCGCGTCGTCGGGTCCGGCGATTTCGAGTCCGAGACCTTCCAGGATTTTGCGCACTTGCGTCACCTGCTGCGCATTCGACTCGGCGAGCTTGCCGGCGCCGATCCACAGCGAATCCTCCATGCCGACGCGCACGTTGCCGCCCATGGCCGCGGATTGCGCCGCGACGCGCATCTGATTGGCGCCGGCGCCGAGCACCGACCAGTGATAATTCTCCGGTCCGAGCAGCCGGTCGGCGGTGCGCTTCATCATGATGACGTCTTCCGGATGCGCGCCGATGCCGCCGAGGATGCCGAACACCGACTGCACGAACACCGGGGGCTTGACCACGCCGCGGTCGAGGAAATGCTTGAGCGTGTAGAGATGGCCGATGTCGTAGCACTCGATCTCGAAGCGCGTATTGTTTTCCGCGCAAGTGGTGAGGATGTATTCGATGTCGGCGAAGGTGTTCTTGAACATGCCCTTGCGCGAGCCTTCCAGATACGGCTCTTCCCAGGCGTGTTTGAATTTTCCCTTGTAGCGGGGGATCATGGGGTAGAGCCCGAAATTCATCGTGCCCATGTTGAGCGAGGCGACTTCCGGCTTGAAGGTCGCCGCCGGCTTGACGCGCTCCTCGATCGACATATTGGGTGCGCCGCCGGTGGTGATGTTCACCACCACGCCGGAGCGTTGCTTGATCACCTTAAGGAACGGCGCGAAGGCTTCCGGCGTCTGGTCGGGACGGCCGTCCTGCGGATTGCGCGCATGCAGGTGCACGACCGCCGCGCCCGCTTCGGCCGCGCCGATGGCGGCATCGGCGATCTCTTGTGGCGTGACCGGCAGATGCGGCGACATCGACGGCGTGTGAATCGAGCCGGTAACGGCACAGGTAATGATGACTTTGCGCGGCTTCGCCATGAGCTTTCCATCCCGGTAAAGTGAGACTTGTTGAATTGCGATTGGACTTAGGCGGCGATCCTAGATTATCTGCCGCCCACAAGTCACCTGCTGGAGCCGCGCCGTGGACGTCAATGCTCAAGCTGCGGCGGCACGCTCCAGCGTCTTCATCGGCGTCGTCTGCGGCACCGGCGCCGCGCTCGGCTGGGCGGCCGGCTTTGTCGTCGCCAAGCACGGCATCTCCGTCGGCTTTACGCCGGCCGACCTCGCCTTTCACCGCTTCTTCTGGTCCGGTCTGCTGTTGATGCCCTTCGCTCTGCGCGACGGGCTGATCAATATCGGCGGCGTCGGCTGGGGCCGCGGTTTGATCATGAGCGTGCTGTCGGGGCCGCCGCAGGCGCTTATCGCCTATTCGGGCTTCGTATTGGTGCCGCTTGGGCACGGCACCACGATCCAGCCCGCCTGCGCCGCATTGTTCGGGCTGATCCTGGCCACCGTCATGCTCGGCGAGCGTCCGACCGCGCAACGCATCTTTGGCGGCGTAACGATCATCGTCGGGCTGACGGCGTATGGCTGGGAATCACTCACCACCATCGGCAGCCACGGAGTCGGCGGCGACTTGTTGTTTGTCACCGCCGGGTTCTTTTGGGCCATGTTCGGCACCCTGCTGCGTTACTTCCGCATGTCGGGCATGCGTGCGGTCGCCGCGGTCGGCTTGCTGTCGATTCTCGTCTATGCGCCGCTGCACGCGCTATTCATCGGCTACGACAACCTCTTGCGCATGAGTTTGGCCGAGAACCTGCTGCAGATGGTGGTGCAAGGGCTGCTGGCCGGCGTGTTGCCGATCTATTTGTTCGCGCGCGCGGTGATCCTGCTCGGCGCCGGCCGCGCCGCGACCTTCCCGGCGCTGGTGCCGGGCTTCGGCGTCATCATCGGCTATTTGGCGCTCGGCGTGGTGCCGAGCATCGCGCAGCTGATCGGGTTGGTGATCGTGGTGATCGGATTCAAATTCGCGCTGCGCTGACGCTCACGCCTCCACCCCGGCATATTTTCCCGCCGTCTCCGGGAACATGTTCTTGATGATCTTGAATTTTGAAATGTCCACCGTCGCGTCCATGTGCATGAAGATGACGGCGTCGCGCAGCACCTTCTCGACGCCGAAGTCGAGCATGATGCCGTTGCCGCCGTGCAATTCCACGGCGTGCTGCGCCACCTTCATGATCTCCTCCGAGGCGAACATCTTGGCCATGTTGACCAGCGTCTCCGCCTCCGGCGCGTTGTCGTCGACCGCTTGCGCGGCGCGTTCCAGGAGCGCGCGCACCGCCTCGATGCGCGTTGCCATGTCGGCGAGCCGCAGCGCCACCGCCTGATGCTTGATCAGGATGCGGCCACCCTGCACGTAGTTTTGCACGTAGTCGGCGGTGGCTTCGAAGGCGCGCACGCCGACGCCTAAATTTTTTGCCGCCTGGATGATCTTGCCGGGGCGGAAATAGACGCCGGCCGAGCCGAGCGCCAAATCCTGCACCAGCAGATGATCGTCCGGCACGAACATATCCTCGAACGCCATCTCGCCGTTGTTCATGAAGCGGCAGCCGAGCGTCTCGTTGCAGCGCGCCACCGAAAACCCCTTGGTGCCGCGCGGCACCAGGAATGAGGATGTCCCCTGCAACATGCCGACCTTCGTATTGGTGTTGGCATAGACCACATAAAGGCTGGCGTCGTAGCCATTGGAGATGAACTGCTTGCGGCCGTTGATGACCCAGCCGCCGTTGGTCTTCACGGCCTTGGTCTGCATCGCCGCTTCCGGCACGTTGTAAGGCAGCCAGCGGTCGGAGGCGCCGCGCGGCTCGGTCAGGCAATGCGCCATCAGAAATTGCGGGTTCTTCACCAGCTCGGGAAACCATTTCGCCTGCAGATGCTTGGGCGCGAACTGGCGCAGCAGCACCGACACCTTCCAGTTCTGCACCAGCTTGTCGGCGAGCCCTGAATCGCCGCGCGCGATCTCCTCGGCGATGAGCGCGAAGGTCTTCACCTCGGTGCCCTTCTCCAATTCGACGCCGCCGTATTCTTCCGGCACGCCGAGGGTGCGGATGCCGATCTTCTCGGCCTCTTCGAGGATACGCGGCGGCAGGCGGTCCTCCGGAACCATCGACCATTCGCGCTGCCAATTCTCGCGGATGAAGGGCAACACCACTTCATCGACAAAATCGCGGCAGCTTTGCCGCATCATCCGTTGCTCTTCCGACAATCCCCGATCGTACATGTGTAGTCCCCTTGCTGCGGCCCGGGGCGAATGCCCGGCGCCGCCGATTTGATTTTGGTCCGCTTTGCGGGCTAATTCCACTGGGGGATCGGCCCGGGAGCAGCGGCATGGACGCCGTACCGCAGTTCAAGCAGATATTCGAAACCTTCCTGACAAATCTGAAGCAGGAACTGGTTTCGCCGTGGCTGGGAATTCAGCTGGCCCTGATCCTGGTAGCTGCCGCCGTCGCCTGGCTCGCGGCCGCGCTGATCCGCCGCCGCGCCGACGGGCCGGCGCTGACCATGCGCTGGCCGCCGGTCCTGCGCCTGTTGATGCGGCTGCTGCTGTCCAATATTGGCACCATCGTCTTTGTCGTGGTGCTGGTTGTCGCCCACGAGGCCATGCAATCGCTGACCTGGCCGAGCCGGTCCTATCTGCTCGGTGTCGCGATCAGCCTCGCCACCGCCTGGGTGGTGATCGCATTCGTCGCCGGGCTGATCCGCAATCCCTTCGTTCACCGCATCGTCGCGGTGACGGCCTGGAGCATTGCGGCGCTCAGCATCATCGGGCTGTTGCGGCCGACCATGGCAGCGCTCAATTCCTTCGGCGTCGTCGTGGGCGGCCTGCGTGTCACACCGCTGTTGGTGATCAAGACCTCCATTCTGCTGCTGCTCACGCTGTGGGCGGCGAACGCGGCCAGCGACTTCCTCGAACGGCGCGTGCGCAGCCAGGCCGACCTCACACCCTCGATCCAGGTGCTGATCGGCAAAATAATCCGGCTGCTGCTCATCACCTTCGCGATCCTGATCGCGCTGTCGACCGTCGGCATAGATTTTTCGGCGCTGGCCTTCTTCTCCGGCGCCATCGGCGTCGGCCTCGGCTTCGGCTTGCAGAAGATCGTCTCGAATCTGGTGAGCGGAATCATCTTGCTCGCCGACAAGTCGATCAAACCGGGCGACGTGATTTCCGTTGGCGAAAGCTTCGGCTGGGTCACCTCGATGGGCGCGCGCTACACCTCGATCGTCACGCGAGACGGTCGCGAGTTTCTGGTGCCCAACGAGGACTTCGTCACCCAACGGGTGATCAACTGGTCTTATTCGAACGACGAGGTGCGCCTGGATGTACCGTTCGGCGTTTCCTACAGCAGCGACCCGCATAAAGTTTGCGCGCTGGCCATCGAAGCCACCAAGTCGGCGCCCCGGGTGCTGATTTCGCCGGCGCCTGTGTGCCATCTCGCGGCCTTCGGCAACTCCTCGCTCAATTTCGTATTGCGATTCTGGATCAGGGATCCGGTCGACGGCCTTACCAATGTGCGCGGCCAGGTGCTGCTGGCGCTGTGGGATATATTCAAGCGCGAGGGCATCGAAATTCCCTTCCCGCAACGCGACCTCAATATGCGCACGCCGGTGCAGGTAGAAATCAGCGAGAAAAAGCCGCGGTCCGGCAAGGGCCACGCAGGAGACTAGGCATGCAAGTCGGAGTGATCGGCGTCGGCCGCATGGGCAGCGCCATGGCGCGCAATTTGCTCAAAGCCGGCCATAGGCTGCGTCTGTTCGACACCGACACCGCGCCGCTGCGCGCGCTGGAGAAGGAAGGCGCCAGCATTGCGGCCAGCGCCAAGGACGCCTTCCACGGCGACGCGGTGATTTCGATGCTGCCGAACGACGACGCCATGCGCGCGGTGTTCGGCGCCGGCGGCGTGTTGCCGGACGGCGGCTGCGAGGCGATTCACGTCAACATGGCGACGGCTTCGGTCGCCTGCGCCGAAGAGCTGACCGCCCTGCACAAAGCGCGCGGCGTTCCTTACGTGGCGGCAACGGTATGGGGCCGGCCCGATGCCGCGGCGGCGGCGGAGCTTTCCATCGCGGCCGCCGGCGATGCAAAGGCCATCGATAAAGTGCAGCCGCTGTTCGATGTGCTCGGACGGCGCACGACGCGCGTCGGCACGAGCCGCGCATGGCCAACGTCGCCAAGATCGCAGGCAACCTGCTGGTCGCCTCCGCCATCGAAGCCATGGGCGAAGCCGCCGCTTTGGTGCGCGGCTACAAGATGGAGGCGGCGGATTTTCTCGACCTCATCGTCACTGCGCTGTTCGATGTGCCGGTCTATCGCGGCTATGCCGAGCAGATCGGCAGCGGCCTCTACGAGCCGCCCGGCTTCGACATGGTGCTCGGCTTCAAAGACGTGCGGCTGGCGCTCGCCGCCGGCGAGAAGGTCAACGTGCCGCTGCCTTTTGCCAACGTGATGCGCGATGCGTTCCTTGACGCACTGGCGCATGGCGACGCCAACAAGGACTGGGCGGCGATCGCCAAAGTCGCGGCGCGAAGAGCCGGATTGGAAAGTTAATTGCGCCACTCTCCGGCGCGAGAAATTCGCCGATGCGGCAAAGCGGGGTTGCTCGCCGAAACTATGTGTTGGAAAACCAAAAATGACCGATAGACAATTTTTCGCGATGGCAGGCGGCTGCGCCTGCGGAGCTCTACGCTATCGCCTCAAGGCTAAGCCCATCGTCGTGCACTGCTGCCATTGCACCTGGTGCCAGCGCGAATCCGGATCGGCCTTCGCCGTCAACGCCTTCATCGAAGCTTCGGAAGTCGAGCTCACGAAAGGCGCGCCGATGCAGAAGACGCTGCCCAGCCTGAGTGGCAAGGGCCAGGTGTTCTGGCGTTGCGCCGATTGCGGCGTGACCGTGTGGAGCAACTATGCCGATGCCGGCCCCAGGTTCAACTTCGTTCGCGTGGGGACGCTCGACGATCCGTCGCGCGTGCCGCCGGACATTCATATCTACACGTCGACCAAGCAGCCTTGGGTCGTGTTGCCTGAGAACGTTCCCGCAGTTGCCGAGTTCTATAATCCGGCCGATGTCTGGCCGAACGACGGCCTCGTGCGCTTCAAGGCCGCAAGAGCGGCATAAGCGTCACGCGCATTCATTGACTATCGTAAGCCGACGTTTATGCCGCTTTGCGGTTTGACAGGAACTCGCCCATGCGTTGAAGCGCCTTCAGGATATTCTCCGTCGAGTTGGCATAGGAAACGCGCACGTAGCCCTCGCCGAGAATGCCGAAGTCCGGCCCGCCGATGATGGCGACGCCGGCGTCTTCCAACAGCGAGGAGGCGAGCGCTTTCGCCTTCCAGCCGGTGCGCTTGACGTTGGGAAAGGCATAGAACGCGCCCTTCGGCGTCGCGCAGGAAACGCCCGGCAATTTATTCAAGCCCTCGACCACGACTTTGCGCCGCCGGTCGAATTCGGCGACCATTTTCGTGACCTCGTCCTGCGGCCCTTTCAGCGCCGCCAGCCCGGCATATTGCGTCGGCGCGTTGACGCAGGAATGCAGGTTCACGGCGAGCTTGCGCGCATAATCGTAGAGCTTGCCCGGAAAGACCGCGTAGCCAAGCCGCCAGCCGGTCATGGCATAAGTCTTCGACCAGCCGTTTAGCAGGATCAGCCGGTCGCGGATTTCCGGATAGGACAACAGGCACACATGCACCTCGCCGTCATAGAGCATGTGGTCGTAGATCTCGTCCGACATGACGGCGACATCCGGCCATTTGGCGAGCCCGGCGACCAACTTGTCGACTTCCGCTTTGCCGGTGACGCCGCCGGTCGGATTGGCCGGCGAATTGAGGATCAACAGCCGCGTGTTCGGCGTAATCAGCTTGAGCGTTTCTTCCGCCGAAAAGGCAAAGCCGTTCTCCTCGCGGATTGGCACCGGCACCGGCTTGGCGCCGGTATATTCGATCATCGAACGGTAAATCGGAAAGCCCGGATCGGGATAAAGGATTTCCGCGCCCGGCTCGCCGAACATCAAAATCGACATGAACATGGTCGGCTTGCCGCCTGGCATGATCATCACCGAATCGGGCGAGACCTCGACGTTGAAACGCTTGTGCAGGTCGGCAGCCACCGCTTCGCGCAAGGGGGGGATGCCGTTCGCCGGCGTATAGCCGTGATGGCCCTCGCGCAGCGCCTTCACCGCCGCCTCGACGATGAAATCGGGCGTGCGAAAATCGGGCTGGCCGATGCCGAGATTGATGATGTCGCGGCCTTGCGCGGCGAGCGCGTTGGCGCGGGCGAGCACCGCGAAGGCGTTCTCCTCGCCGATACGGTCGAAGGCGGCAATCGTCTTCAGCATGGCATTTCCTCCCGGCCGGGCCCGACGGCCCCCCGAATTTGCGCGCAGTTCATCCGATTGGCGGCAGAAAATCAATTCGGCGCCAGAAGGTCGGCGGTGGCCTCCTTAAGGCTGGCCGTGCCGGTCAACTGCATGGCGCGCACTAATTCCGTGCGCAGGTGATCGAGCACGGCGGTAACGCCGTCGGCCCCCTGCGCGGCAAGCCCCCAGATGACCGGACGGCCGATCAGCACCGCGCGGGCGCCGAGCGCCAGGGCTTTGAGGATATCGGTGCCGCGCCGGATGCCGCCGTCGACGTAGACTTCCGCCTTGCCGGCAAGCGCCGCCGCGATCTCGCCGACCGCCGCGGCGGTAGTCACGGTGGTGTCGAGATGGCGGCCGCCGTGATTGGAGACCATGATGGCGCGCGCGCCGCACTCGGCGCAGCGCACCGCGTCGTCGGCGCGCAGCACGCCCTTGACCAGCACCGGCACGGCTGAGCGCTTGACCAGCCATTCCAGTTCGCGCCAGGTCGCCGGATACAGCACCTTGCCGGCGAAATCGGGGTGATAGAAGGTGCGCGCCATCGGCGAGCCGGGCATGTTGATATTGCGGATGTCGGGCGTCGGCTGATGCTGCGCCCGCGCCGCGCGCGGGCTCCAGCCGCCGACCGGCGCATCAACGGTGAGCACCAGCGCTGAAAATCCAGCCGCCGCCAGACGATCGATCAGCGCTTCGACTTCGGCGCGGTTCGGCCAGTAGTAGAGCTGGAACCATTGCGGCGCGCTTTTGCGCTCCGCCGCCACGTCTTCGATCAGCACGTTGGCGTTGCTGGCCATCACGTAACCGACATTCGCCGCCGCCGCGCCGCGCGCGGTGGCGCGCTCGCCTTGCGGATGAAACAGCTTGTGGCGGCCGGTCGGCGCAATCAGGATCGGCGATGGATGTTCATGGCCGAGCAGCGTGACGCTCGTATCCGTGCTGCTGAGGTCGCGCAACACACGCGGCCGCAGCCGCATGTTGCGCCAGGCAGCGATGTTCTCGTTGGCGCTGATCTCGTCGTCGGCGCCGGCGGCCAAGAACGCAAACGACTCCGGCGGCATCTTGGCGCGCGCGGCTTCCTCCAAGGCATCAAAATCTACACTGTCCACGGCATTCCCCCGGCGTCCGGCCGGCGCGGAGTTTGGCCCAGCCGGCGTGACGCCGCCAGCAGGCAGCGGCTGTCACAATCGGTGGTCACAATTAACGGCCCGCCGCACAGCCGATTGCAAAGAGTGCTCGGTTCGGCGCATCCTTCCGGCAAAACTACGCGGGGCGGGCGGCAACGGCCATGGGCTTCAAGGCGGAAAATCGCGACTACGAACACTGGCTGAAGGCCCAGTTGGGCGGCGAGATCGTCGACGCCGACCTTAAAAAGAAACACGAGAAGATGGACGGCAGCGCTTTCGCCTTCCTGCGCGCAACTTATTGGCGCTGGGCGCAAACCATCCTCGAACTCTGTCCTGAACTTGCCGATGCGCCCGCGGTGCCCGCGATCGGCGACACGCATCTGGAAAATTTCGGCACCTGGCACGACGCGGACGGCCGCATCGTCTGGGGCGTCAACGATTACGACGAATGCGCCGAGATGCCCTATATCCTCGACCTGGTGCGGCTCGCGACCAGCGCCGCGCTGGCGACCACGCCTGCCGAGTTGTCACTCAAGGCCATTTGCAACAGGCTCCTTGCCGGCTACGAAGAAGGCCTCGAAGCGCCCGAGGCTTTCGTGCTCGACCGCCGGCATATGTGGCTGCGCAAGCGCTTTGTGGTCGACGAAGACCAGCGCACCAAGTTCTGGAAGAATATCGACAATCAATACCACGCTCTGTTGGCGAAAAAGAACCCGGAGCAGCCGCCGGCGCGCTGGATCAAGTTGTTTCACGGCGCCCGGCCGAAACCGGCGCCCAGCCTCGCCTACTGGCGGCGCACCGCGGGCACCGGCAGCCTCGGCAGACCGCGCTGGCTCGGCTACGGCACCTGGCGCAGCGGGCCGCTGCTGCGCGAATGCAAGGCGCTGGTGCCGTCGGGCTGGACGCGCAAGCATGGCGACGGCAACCGCGTCGGCCTCAACGATATCGCCTGCGGCCGCTACCGCGCACCCGATCCGTGGTATCGGGCGAGCGGAAATCTGCTGGTGCGGCGCCTGTCGGCCAACAACCGCAAGCTCGACGTCACCAGCAAACGCGACGCCGCCCGCTTGCTGCATCCCGATCTGCTCTGGGCCATGGGCCGCGACTTGGCCGCCGTGCACCTCGGCATGCGCGACCGGCACGACGCGTTGCGCAAGGACTTGAAGAAGCGCAAGCCGCGCCGGTTCCGCGGCTGCGTGGAAACGGCTTGCGAATTCGTCGCGCGCGATTACGCGGCGTGGAAGAAATCCGCGAAATAGAACGGCAGGCGATATTTTCAATCATGGGAGCGATGGATGAGCCCATCCGATAAACGCCGCGCATTCCGCGCGCTGCACCAAAGCGGCTGCTTCGTCATTCCCAATCCGTGGAATGTCGGCAGCGCCCGCTATCTGCAGGGCCTCGGCTTCAAGGCGCTGGCGACCACCAGCTCGGGATTCGCCCATTCGATCGGCTATGCGGACGGCGCCATGACGCGCGATGCAATGCTGGCGCATTTCCATGACATCGCCGAGGCCGCTGACGTGCCGGTGAACGCCGATTTCGAGGGCGGCTTCACCGACGATCCGGAGGACGTCGCGGCGAATGTCGCGCGCTGCATCGCCACCGGCGTCGCCGGGTTATCGATCGAGGACTTCACCGGCAACGAAGCCGATCCGCTTTACGACTTCGACCTCGCCGTCAGACGCGTAAAGGCCGCGCGCGCGGCCATCGACAAAGCCGGCGGCGATGTGGTGTTCACCGCCCGCACGGAAGGCTTCATCCATGGCCGGCCCGACCTCGACGAAACGATCCGCCGACTGAAGGCTTTTGCCGACGCCGGCGCCGACTGCCTCTATTCGCCCGGCATCAAGACGCGCGAGCAGATCGAAGCGACCGTCAAGGCCGTTGCGCCGAAGCCGATCAATTTCCTCAACAGCGGCGCCTTCGGTTTCACCGTCAATGACCTCGCCGCGTTGGGCGTGCGCCGCATAAGCGTCGGCGGCACGCTGGCGCGCGTCGCCATGCACGCCTTCATCAAGTCGGCGACCGAGATTGCCAAAGAGGGAAAGTTCGATAGTTTTGCCGGTATCATAACGAATGCGGAACTCAACAAGTTCTTTGCCGACGACCGCGCCAAATCCCCATGACAAAATCGGAACCTCATCCGAAGACCGGCCAGCCGGTTGGCTTGCCCGTCGAGCGGGCGACGCCGGCCCCGCGCCCAGGCCCGGTGACGCTGCAAGGCCGCTACGGGCGGCTGGAAAAACTTAAGCCTGAGCACGCCGTCGACTTGTGGAAAGCCTTCGCCGGGCACGACCGGATCTGGACCTACATCGCCAAGGATGGGCCATTCGCCAGCGCGGCGGAATTTGCTCCGTTTCTTGCCATGCGCGCGGCGGCGGAAGATCCTTACGCCTATGCGATCGTCGATCTGGCCGGCACCGCCGTCGGTTACGTGGCACTGCTGCGCATCGTGCCGGACATGCGCGTCATCGAGGTCGGCCACGTGCTCTATTCCCCGGCGCTGCAACGCACGCCGCTCGGCACCGAAACGCAATACCTCTTAGCGCGCTACGTGTTCGAGACGCTGGGCTACCGGCGCTACGAATGGAAATGCGATGCGCTCAACGCCGCCTCGTGGCGGGCGGCGCTGCGCTACGGCTTCGTTTACGAAGGCACGTTCCGGCAATACATGATCACCAAGGACGGCCGCAACCGCGACAATGCCTGGTTTTCCATGCTCGACAGCGAATGGCCGGCGCGCAAGGCGAATTTCGAGCGCTGGCTGGCGCCGGAGAACTTCGCGGCCGACGGCAGCCAACGCCTCAGCCTCAGCGCATTGAACGGCGCGTCGGCCGAATGAGCGTATCGGCGCCGTCTTCGCCCGGCCTGTTGCAGCAGCGGCCCTTCGTGATGTTCTGGTTGGCGCGGGTCGCCGCCACCATGGGCTACCAGATGCTGGCGCTGCTGATCGGCTGGCAGCTTTATCAACTCACCAACAGCGCGCTCGATCTCGGCTTCATCGGATTGATCCAGTTCGTGCCGGCGGTGTTTCTGACGCTGATGATCGGCCATGCCGCCGACCGTTACGACCGCCGCGGCATCATCCGTGCCGCGCAGATCGTTTCCGGACTTTCCGCGCTGATGATCACGGTCGCGCTTTTGACCGGTGCGCTCAGCCGCGATTTGCTGTTTGCCGCGGTGTTCCTGATCGGCTGCTCACGCGCCTTCGAAGTGCCGACCTCGAGCGCGTTGGTGCCGGCGTTGGTGCCGGCGCCGCTAATCACGCGGGCGGTGGCGGGCTGGACCTCGGCCAATCAGGTCGCCGTCATCTGCGGTCCGGCGCTTGGCGGGGTGGTCTATGCGCTCAGCCCGGTCGCGGTCGCGGGCCTCTGCGTCTTGTTCTTCGGCGTGGCGGCGATCTTGGTCAGTCTGGTCGAGGCCAAGGGCCCGGTTGCCGCGCGCGAGCCGCCGACCTTTTCATCCGTGCTCGCCGGCTTTGAATTCATCCGCACGCGGCGTCGGCTGCTGGGCGTGATCACGCTCGATCTCTTTGTCGTGGTGCTGGGCGGCGCGACGGCGCTGCTGCCGATCTTCGCCCGCGATATCCTTGAGGTCGGACCGATCGGCCTCGGCCTCCTGCGTTCCGCGCCGGCGGCGGGCGCGCTGATCACCGCCGCCGTTTTGTCGAACCATCCGGTCGAACGCTGGATCGGCCCCAAGATGTTCGCGGTGGTGGCGATCTATGGGCTCACCACTGTCGTCTTCGGATTGTCCGACTGGTTTCCGCTGTCGCTCGCGGCGCTCGCGGTGCTCGGCGCCGCCGACGCCTTGAGCATCGTGATCCGCTTCTCGCTGGTGCAGATCGAGACGCCCGACGCCATGCGCGGACGGGTGAGCGCAATAAACTACCTGTTCGTCGGCTCCTCGAATACGCTGGGCGAGTTCGAATCGGGCGCCGTGGCCGCCTGGCTGGGCGCGGTGCCCTCGGTGCTGATCGGCGGCATCGGTTCGCTGCTGGTCGCCGCGCTCTGGATGCTGTTATTTCCCGATCTGCGCCGTATCGACCGTTTCGAGCCGGCGGACGAGTCTAAAACGGGGGCGTGAATGGACATTCTCATTACCGGCGCGGCGGGAATGATCGGCCGCAAGCTCACGGCGCGGCTGGCGCGGGAAGGCACGCTCAACGGCCGCATCATCGATCGAATGGCGCTGATCGATGTCGTGCCGCCGCCAAAGCCGCTTGGCTTTAAAGGCGCCGTCGAGGCAACCGCCGCCGATCTGTCGGCGCCCGGCGCCGCGGCCAAAGCCATTGCCGGGCGGCCGCACACGATCTTCCATCTTGCCGGTGTGGTGTCGGGCGAGGCGGAAACCGATTTCGACAAAGGCTACCGCGTCAACCTCGACGGCACCCGCGCGCTTCTGGAAGCGATCCGCGCCGCCGGCGAAAACTATCGTCCCAAGCTGGTGTTCACCTCCTCGATCGCGGTGTTCGGGGCGCCCTTCCCGCATTCCATCCCGGACGAATTTCACCTCACCCCGCTCACCTCCTACGGGACGCAAAAGGCGATCTCTGAATTGCTGCTCGCCGACTACTCGCGGCGCGGCTTTCTCGACGGCGTCGGCATCCGCTTGCCGACGATCTGCGTGCGGCCGGGCAAGCCGAACAAGGCGGCGTCCGGTTTCTTCTCCGGCATCATCCGCGAGCCGCTGGCCGGCATGGAGGCCGTGCTGCCGGTCCCCGATACGGTGCGGCACACCCATGCCAGCCCGCGCGCCGCAATCGGATTCCTGATCCATGCCGCCGGTCTGTCACGCGAGCAGCTGGGCCCGCGCATCAATCTCGTCATGCCGGGCGTATGCTGCACCGTTGCCGAGCAGATCGACGCGCTCAAGCGGGTCGCCGGCGACAAGGTCGCCGACCGCATCAAGGTCGAGCCGGATGGACTGATCCAGCGCATCGTCGGCGGCTGGGCCGAGCGGGTCACCGCGCTGCGCGCCAAAGAGCTCGGCTTCAAGGCCGAGGCGACGTTCGACGACATCATCCGCGTGCATATCGAGGACGAGCTGGGCGGAAAGATTGCTTAACCGCGCTCCCCGTTTGCGGGGACAGGTGAAGAGGGCATTCTTGCGCCCGGCGCGCCAAGCCTTACATTATCGCCCATGACCTACGTCGACGCCGCCGTCGCGCCCCTCCGTAAAACCGGCCAGATCAAGATCCACGGCCCTGCCGCTTTTGAAGGCATGCGCAAGGCCGGGCAGTTGGTCGCCCGCTGCCTCGACATGCTCACCGGGCACGTCCGCCCGGGCGTGCCGACCGAAACGATCGACAGGCTGGTTTTGGACTTCGCGCTCGACAACAACGCGCTGCCGGCGACGCTGATGTACCGCGGCTACAAGAAGTCGACCTGCACCTCGCTCAACCACGTGGTCTGCCACGGCATTCCCGGCGACAAGCCGCTGAAGGAAGGCGATATCGTCAATATCGACGTGACGCTGATCCTCGACGGCTGGCACGGCGACTCCAGCCGTATGTACCCGGTCGGCGCCATCCCGCGCCGCGCCGAGCGGCTGATCGAGGTGACGCACGAAGCGATGATGCGCGGCATCGTGACCATCCGCCCCGGCTCGACCACCGGCGACATCGGCGCCGCCATCCAGACCTACGTCGAAGCCCAGCACATGAGCGTGGTGCGCGATTTCTGCGGCCACGGCCTCGGCAAGCTGTTCCACGACGAGCCCAACATCGTGCACGTCGGCCGCCCCGGCGAAGGCATCGTCTTGAAACCCGGCATGTTCTTCACCGTGGAACCGATGATCAATATCGGCCGGCCGCATGTGAAGGTGTTGTCCGACGGCTGGACCGCGGTCACCCGCGATCGCTCGCTGTCGGCGCAGTTCGAGCACACCGTGGGCGTCACCGATAAAGGCGTCGAAGTATTCACCTTCTCGCCAGCCGGTTTGGACAAGCCGCCGTACAAGCGCTGAGCCCCAAAGCCTCTCTCGTCGATTGCATCCGTTTGAACTACAATCATGCCGAAGTCGCGGTGTGGGCGTATTTCCATGGCGGCAAAGCGCGGCAGCAAGGATGAAAAAGCCGGCCTCTCCGAGGCCTCGCCCCACTATCATGGCCACCGCGAACGCCTGCGTGTGCGCTTCCGCGAGGCCGGCAGCGAAGCGGTGAGCGACTACGAATTGCTCGAACTTGTGCTGTTCCGCACCATCCCGCAGCGCGACCTCAAGCCGCTATGCAAGGAGTTGATCGCGAAATTCGGCTCCTTCGCCGAGGTGCTGGCCGCGCCGCAGCAGCGGCTGGAAGAGGTCAAGGGCATCAAGGCGGCGACCGCCACCGACCTTAAGATCGTGCATGCCGCGGCAAGCCGGCTCGCCAAAGGCGTGGTGCAGAAGCGCCCCATCCTGTCGTCCTGGTCGAACGTGATCGACTACTGCCGCACCACCATGGCCTTCGCCGACAAGGAGCAATTCCGTCTGCTCTTCCTCGACAAGCGCAACCAGTTGATCGCCGACGAGTTGCAGCAGACCGGCACCGTCGATCACACGCCGGTCTACCCGCGCGAAGTGGTCAAGCGCGCGCTCGAATTATCCGCCACGGCGTTGATCCTGGTGCACAACCACCCTTCCGGCGATCCGACGCCCTCACGCGCCGACATCCAGATGACGCAGGCGATCATCGACGTGGCGAAGCCGCTGGGCATCGCCGTGCACGACCACATCATCGTCGGGAAGGAAGGGCACGCGAGCTTCAAGGGGCTGCGGCTGATTTAGCCGCCATCGACACGCGATCGCACCCACTCGCCCTTGAAACCAATTTCACTGTCCTCAAGCAATCAGAGTGTCAGTTAGTTGGTTGTTAATCGACTATTAAACGTAACGGCAAAATGCGGAGACAAACTAAAGATCGTCGTTATTCGTGGCACGTATGCTACCGCAACGCTTGGCACAATTTTATTTTATCTTGTTCATCTTGGAATGACGATCCTTTCGATATGCCATTAATTATGGCCAAACGAAAAAGGAACTTGCGCTGAGGACACCGATGGATCGGCGACAAAACACCCTTGCGGCAAAGCTTGCACGCACGCAGTACGAGCTTGGGCAAGCGAAGTGGGAACTCCAGACACTCTATGCCGCGCTGGACAAAGTGGACAGCGGTTTGCTGCTGCTGAATAGTGAATTCCGCGCGGTGTATAGCAATCCATCGTTGCATGCGATGTTCAAAACACTGAGCCCGGCGGAAATTCGCAAAAATTCTCCCTATTATGCTGACCTGTTGAAAGCGGCAGCGGCGGCTTCGGCCGTCGACCTCGAAGATTACGTTGAGCGCCGTCTTGAATGGGTAAAGTCCGGCGATCCCACGCCGATGGATCTTGTCATGACAAATGGATCAGTGGTGCGGTGCCACTTGGCGACACTGCCTGATGGCGGGCGCATGCTAATATATAGCGACGTTACCGACATTGTTCGAAATGCGAACGAGATGGAGCGGTTGGCGACGACTGATGGAATGACGGGAATCTACAATCGACGCCATTTTCTCACGCTTGCCGAGCGCGAGTGGGACCGCGCGCAACGGTATCGACGTGCGATTTCATTTTTGATGATTGATATCGATTATTTCAAGTCAGTGAACGACAATTTTGGACACCAGATGGGCGATCAATTGATAGTGCATCTGGCGAGGCTTTCGCATCAATGCAAACGTGATTCAGACGTGCTTGCCCGGATTGGAGGCGAGGAGTTTGCACTGTTGTTGCCGGAGACTGACCTGACGCAAGCTAACGTTTTAGCGGAGCGCCTGCGGCGCGAGGTTTCAGCCAATCCGCTGATTGCCAAATCGTGCCCAATTCGCGCAACCGTAAGCATCGGAGTCGCAGCAGCGACTGACGACATGTCGACGCTGTCGGAGTTAATGAAAGCGGCAGACCAAGGCCTCTATGAAGCCAAGCGGGCCGGCCGCAATCGCGTAGTGTGCTGCGTTTCGGCCGACTCGGCCCCGCCGATTGCGGAAAATGCGCCGGATTTGTTCGAGTCAACAGTGTACACACGCACGTAAAGGCGAGAAGTTTCGACCGCGATCTTTTAGGTGCTGTCAAACCTCGCTTCGAATCCGCAAAATTCGTCGATGATTGCTGCGCCGACCTATCGTCTTACTGCCGTACCAAAATCATCTGCACGGCGCCTTCCGAAATTCGCCGCCAGGTCTGCGTATCGACCTCTTCGAAGCGCCAGGGGTTGCCCTTCGTCGGCACCAGCGTCAGTTCGCCCTGCTTCAATTGCCACTGCGTGAACTTCAGATCCTCGATCGATTTGGCGCAGCCCGGCTGCACAATCAGAGCAAAACCCTCGCCCGCGGCCGTCGTTGCCAGCGTTAATTTGCACAACGGCGCGCCATTGCCGCGCGCGATGGTCCAGTTGCCCGCCACCCTGTCCGGCTGGTCGGGCGCCGGCGCGGCGGTGGCCGCCGCCGGGGTTTGCAGGAACAGCACGCCGACCCCTGGCGTCGGCGCCTCGAAGATGCCGTCCTCCACCTCGCTGAACTCGACCAGCGGCCGCCCCTGGGCGTCGAGCAGCTTGAGCAGGTCGTTGTTGGCATAGGTCCAGCCGGCGATGCCGCTCACCAGCGGAAACAGATTGCTGCAATTGGCGTCAAACTCGACCTTGGCGCCGACCGCAGTCTTGTCGGCCTTGAACACCGCGGTGCAGACCTTGTCGTGATCGGCGTTGGAAAATTCCCAGGTGCCGATCAGCTTCTTGGCCGGATCGCCTTCCTCCGGCGCGGCCGGTGCCGCGGCCGGCGGCGGCGGTGGCGGCGGCGTCTGCGCCAACGCGCTGCCGGCCCAGATGGCCGCGGCAACGATGGCGACAAGGCGTTTCATGTTTGTCTACGCGCGTTTCAGCGGCGTCTCGGCAACCGGCGTCAGCGGCGGCTTGCCCGCCGCCCAAGCCAGAATGTTGTCGACCACCAGTTGGTCCATCGCCGCCCGCGTCACCTCGGTCGACGAGCCGAGATGCGGCAACAGCACGACGTGGTCCATGTCGATGAGCTCCTTCGGCACCTGCGGCTCCTTGGCGAAGACATCGAGGCCGGCAGAGTAGATGGTGTGGCTCTTCAAGGCCTCGATCAAGGCCGGCTCGTCGACCACCGAGCCGCGCGCCATGTTGATCAAGATGCCGTTGGGGCCGAGCGCCTTGAGCACCTCGGCGTTGATCATGTTCCTGGTCGCTGGCCCGCCAGGCACGATCACCATCAGGGTGTCGACGCCGCGCGCCATGTCGAGGAGCTTGGGATAATATTTGTAGGAAACGCCTGATTGCGGGTTGCGCGAGTGATAGACCACCGGCACGCCGAAGGCGTCGAGCCGCTTGGCGATCGCCTTGCCGATGCGGCCCATGCCGACCATGCCGACCGTGCGGTTGCGCAAGGTCGCCTTGCTGAGCGGGAATTGCGCGGACGTCCACTTGCCGGCGCGCAGGTAGCGCTCGGCCTGCGGGAATTCGCGCACCGTGCACAACAGCAGGCCGAGCGCGGTGTCGGCCACCTCCTCGTTCAGCACCTCCGGCGTATTGGTGACGATGATGCCATGCTCGCCGGCCCATTTGGCGTCGATATGGTCGTAGCCGACGCCGAAACTTGAAATCTGCTCGAGCTTGGGGAAGCGCTGCATGAAGGCGCCGTCGACTTTGTCGGCGGTATAGGCAATGACGATCGCGCGCACCTTGTCGGCGATTGTCTTAAGGAAGGCGTCCTTGTCGGCCGCGCCGATCAGCGCGTGCAGCGTGACCTTGCCGTCGAGCCCCTTGATCATGACCGGCTTCTTGGCGCCGATCAGCAATACATCCGGCTTTTCGCCAGCCATTCCGCTACTCCTTACACCAAAAACGTGACCGGCTTTTCCATCAGGGTCTTGAAGGCGGCAAGCAGCTCTGCGCCCAACGCGCCGTCGACCACGCGATGATCGCATGAGAGTGTGACGCTCATCTGGCTGACGAATTTGACGCCGCCGTCTTCTGTCTCCACGGCCGCGCGCCGCGTGGCGCCGACGGCGAGGATGGTGGCGTGCGGCGGATTGATGATGGCGGCGAATTCGCGCACGCCGTACATGCCGAGGTTGGAGATGGCGCTTGATCCGCCCTGGTATTCGTTGGGCTTGAGTTTCTTTCCGCGCGCGCGCGCGGCGAGATCGCGCATTTCTGTGGAGATTTCGGTGAGCGATTTTTTCTCCACGTTGCGCAGCACCGGCGTGATCAGACCGCCCTCGAGCGCCACCGCGACGCCGATATCGGAATGGGCAAAGCGCAAGAACCGGTCGCCCGCGAATACCGCATTGGCCGCCGGCACGCGCTGCAGCGCCGCCGCCCAGGCCTTGATGATGAAGTCGTTGAGCGAGAGCTTGAACGCCGGCGCGCCGTCCTTGCCCTTGGGCGCGGCGGCATTGGCCTCCTCGCGCATGGCGATCAAACGGTCGGCGCCGATGTCGGCGGTCAGATAGAAGTGCGGGATGGTCTGCTTAGCCTCGACCAGGCGGCGGGCGATGGTCGCGCGCATCGAATCGAGCGGCACTTCCTCGAAGGCGATGCCCTCATAGAGCGCCTTGATCTGCGCCGCGCCGGCGCTGGCCCCCCGCGGCGGCGCAGATGCGGCAGGCCCCGCCTGCTCCACGTCACGGGCGACAATGCGCCCGTGCGGCCCGGAGCCGGACACCCCGTCAAGATCGATGCCGCGCTCGCCGGCCAGCCGCCGCGCCAACGGCGTGGTGCTGGCGCCGCCGGCAAGCGTCGCCGGCCCATAATTGCGCTCCGGCGTGCGCACCTCGCGGAAGGGATCGAGCGGCTCGCTGCGCGGCGCAGGTGCTGACTGCGGCGCCTGCGTCGTTGGCTCCGTACGCCCCGGCAGCACCGATTGCGCCAGTTGCTTCAGGGCCGACGCAATCGGGGCGAGTGAAACTTGTGACGGTGAATTGGACGACGCGCTCGCCGCCGACGCATTGCCGTCGGCGATCACCGCCACCACAGCGCCGACCTTGGCGATATCGCCGACCTGAAAGCGAATGTCGGTGAGCGTGCCGGCACTGGTCGCCGGCACTTCCATCGAGGTCTTGTCGGTCTCGATCTCGAACAGGTTGTCGCCCGGCCGCACGGCGTCGCCGGCCTTGACGAACCATTTCACGATCTTGCCCTCGGCGACGGTTTCGCCGAGCTGCGGCATCAGGACGTCCATTCAATCCTCTCGTGTCCCGGATGCGCTGCAGCGTGAGCGCGAAGCGCGAAACGGTGCGGCGCTGATCCGGGACCTCTCCACATTCCAAGTTTGCTAAGGTCCCGGTTCTGCAGCGCACCGCTTCGCGCTGCGCTGCGCCCGGGACACGAGGCAGCTATCACCACGTCACCGATACATATTGCGTCTCGAGGAACTCCTTCATGCCCTCCGCCGCGCCTTCGCGGCCGAGGCCCGACTGCTTGACGCCGCCGAACGGCGCCGCCGGATCGGACACCAGGCCACGGTTCAGCCCTATCATGCCGAAGTCGAGCTTCTCGGAGACGCGCAGGCCGCGCGAGAGATCCTTGGTGTAGAGATAGGCGACCAATCCGTACTCGGTGTCGTTGGCGCGCTTGATCGCCTCGTCGTCGCTTTTGAAGGTCTGGATCGAGGCGACCGGCCCGAATATTTCCTCGTTCAGCATTTTCGAATCGTCGGCGACATTAGTAAGCACTGTCGCCGGATAAAAGAAGCCTGGCCCGTCCGGCGTCTTGCCGCCGGCCAGCACTTTGGCGCCCTTCTTGACCGCGTCGTCGACCAATTCGATCACCTTGTCGCGGCCGTCTTTGTTGACCAGCGGCCCGAGATTGATGCCCTCGTCGAGACCGTTGCCCATCTTCAGCGAATTCATCTTGGCGGTGAGTTTCTTGGCAAATTCGTCGTGCACCTTCTCGTGCACGTAGAAGCGGTTGGCCGCGGTGCAGGCTTCGCCCATGTTGCGCATCTTGGCGACCATGGCGCCATCGATGGCCGCGTCGATGTCGGCATCCTCGAACACCAAAAACGGCGCGTTGCCGCCGAGCTCCATCGACGGCTTGATGATGTTGTCGGCCGCTTCGTGCAGCAGCTTGCGGCCGACTTCGGTCGAGCCGGTAAAGGAGACGACGCGCACGCGCGGATCGTGCAGCATGGCGGAAACCACTTTGCCCGACGAGCGCGAGGGGATGACGTTGACCACGCCGGCCGGCACGCCCGCCTCCTCCAACACGGGCATCAGCGCCAGCATGGTGAGCGGCGTATCGGAAGCGGGCTTCAACACCACCGGACAGCCGGCGGCGAGCGCCGGGCCGATCTTGCGCGTCGCCATGGCGGCGGGGAAATTCCACGGCGTCACCAAAACGGCAATACCGGCCGGCTTGTGCTGCGCCAGGATGCGCGCGCCCGAGGCCGGCGCCATCGACACCTGGCCGTTATTGCGCACCGCTTCCTCGGCGTACCAGCGGAAGAACTCGGCCGCATAAGCGACCTCGCCGCGCGAATCGGGCAGCGCCTTGCCGTTTTCCAGCGTGATCAACTTGGCGAAGCGTTCGGCGTCGCGCATGATCAGCTCGTAAGCCTTGCGCAGGATCTCGGCGCGCTCGCGCGGCTTGCGCGCGGCCCAGCCCGCGAAGGCCTCCTGCGCCGCATCGACCGCGGCGATGGCATCCTCGACCGTTGCGCTCGCCACCGAAGCGATCTTGCGCTCGGTCGCCGGATCGATCACGTCGAAGCGCGCGTTGTCGGACGCTTTGCGCCACTTGCCGCCGATGTAGAGGTCGGTCGGAACGTTGGCGAGAAGGTTTTCGTACATGACTTACCTCTTCACTCGTGTCCCGGGCGCAGCGCAGCGCTCTTGCGGTGCGCTGCAGAACCGGGGCCTATTTTAACTTCGCAAAACTCGGGATCCCGGATCAGCGGTGCACCGCTTTGCGCTGCACCGCATCCGGGACACGAGGTTTTCAACTATTCAGCGACCGCTCCACCGTCTCCGCAATGCGCTTCGGCGTCGGCAGCACCATGTCTTCCAGGATATCTGCCGCCGGCAGCGGGATATGCGGCGTGGTGATGCGCACCGGCGGGCCGTCGAGATCGTAGAACGCCTCGTCCGCCGCGATCGACACGATTTCGGCGCCCCAGCCGCACAGCCGCGGATTTTCCTCGACCGTGAACAGCCGGTGCGTCTTCGCCACCGAACCGAGAATGGTCTGCGTGTCGAGTGGCACCAGCGAACGCACATCGACAACTTCGCAATCGATGCCCTGTTCCGCCTTCAATCTCTCGGCGGCCTCCAGCGCGCGCGGCACCATCAGCGCCAGCGCGCAGATGGTGGCGTCCTTGCCCGGGCGCACGATCTTCGCCGTGCCGAGCCGGTCGACGATCTCGCCGTCACGCACCTCGCCTTTGGTCGCGTAGAGCGACTTGTGCTCGCAGAAAATCACCGGATCGGGATCGCGCACCGCCGCGGCCAGCAGGCCGATGACGTCGGTGGGCGTCGACGGCGCCACCACCTTCAGCCCCGGGATCATCATGCACCAGTTCTCAACGCTCTGTGAGTGCTGCGCGCCGAAACGCGAGCCGGCGCCATTACCGGTGCGCACCACCAGCGGGCATTTGACCTGGCCGTTCGACATGTAACGGCTCTTGGGAAATTCGTTGGCGATGTAGTCGAAGCACACCGCGAAGAAATCCGAGAACATGATTTCGGCAATCGGCTTCAAGCCGGTCATGGCCGCGCCCATGGCGGCGCCGAGGATCGCCTGCTCGGAGATCGGCGTGTCGCGCACGCGCAACGGCCCGAACTGCTCGTAGAGGCCCACGGTCGCCTTGAACACGCCGCCGGCTTTCGCCACGTCCTCGCCGAGGAACACAACGTCGGGATCGCGTTCCATCTCCTGCGCGATGCCGCGGATGACAGCGTCGCGATAAGTCAGTTCCGGCATTTTAATTTCTCCATGCCCAGCCGCCATCGGCATAGACATCTGTGGTGAGGATATCGAGCGGCGGGTTGGGCGCGGCCTTGCAAGCCTCGGTCGCATCGTCGACGACCTTGCGCACGGCGGCGTCGATGTCGGAAATCACCTGCTCCTTCACACCGAACTGCAACAGACGCTCGCGATAGATCTTGATCGGGTCGCGCGCCTTCCATTTGTCCAGCTCGCCTTCGGGACGATACTTCGCCGGGTCGGCGCGGGAATGACCGCTGTAGCGATAGGTCATGCATTCGATCAGCGAGGGCCCCTCGCCGGCGCGCGCTTTTTCGTAAGCGGCCCGCGCGGTGCGATAGACGGCGTCGGCGTCGTTGCCGTCGATGACGATGCGCTCAAGCCCGTAGGCGGAGGCGCGGTCGGCTGCCGGGTGCTCGACCGCTGTCACGTCACCGATCGGCGTGTATTCCATGTAGAGATTGTTCTCGCAGCAGAAGATCACCGGCAGCTTCCACACCGCTGCAAAATTGAGCGCCTCATGAAAGGCGCCGATATTCGTCGTGCCGTCGCCGAAGAAGCAGACCGAGACATCCTTGGCGCCCTTGTATTGCGCGCGCCAGGCGGCGCCGCAGGCGATCGGCAGATGCGCGCCGATGATGGCGTAAGATCCCATCACGCCGTGATCGACCGACGTCAAATGCATCGAGCCGCCTTTGCCGCGCATCAGGCCGTTGTCGCGCTGCATCAGCTCGCCCAGCACCTTCTCCACGCTGACGCCGCGCGCCAGCGTATGGGCATGGCCCCGATAGGTGCAGAACGACAAGTCGCCTTTGATCATGGCGCCGGCAAAGCCGGCCGCCACCGCTTCCTGCCCGAGCGAGAGATGGCTGGTGCCCTTGACCAGGTTCTGCAGGAACAGGTCGTAGGCGCGCTGCTCGGCTTCGCGGATCACCACTTGCGTCCGGTACATTTCCAGGCGCTTTTCCTCGCCGATATCGTCGTTCAGACCGGCGCTGGCGGGCGCCCGCGCCCGGTCCATTATTGTGCTCATGAATGATCCTCGAAGGGTCGAAATCCTCTAAACGGGCGGCAACTTAGCGCCGATGCCGAAGCCCCCGCAACTCTCCTATCTATTCGACCGGGCCGCCGCCTTTGCTGCGCTTGCCCACCGCCCGCTCGCGGTGCAGCAGGTAAAGCCCCGAAGCAACGACAATGCTGGCTCCTGTGATTGTCCACAGGTTCGGCAGGTCGGCAAAGATGACAAAGCCGAGCAGGATCACCCAGACCAGTTGTGTGTACATGAAGGGTGCCAGCACCGCGGGTGGCGCCAGCCGGTGGGCGATGATCAAAAGGTAATGGCCGAAGCCGCCGAGCAACCCGGTCAGCGTCATCAGCGCGACGATCAGCAGGCTTTGCGGCTTTGACCAGACGAAGGGTACGACGAAGGTCAGCACCACCGCGCCCACCACGTTTGAATAGAACAGTGTCGTTTCGTTGGAGTCGTAGCGGGAAAGAATTCGCGTCGCGATAATATAAAAAGCATAACAGAAAGCCGAGGCGAAGGTGAGCAGCGCCGCCACGTGAATGCCGCCGAAGCCCGGCCGCGTCACCAGCAGCACCCCGGCAAAGCCGATGCTGATGGCGATCCAGCGCCGCCATCCCACCCATTCATCGAGGATCGGACCCGACATCGCCGCCACCAGGAACGGCGTGCAAAATAAAATCGACGTCGTCTGGTCAAGCTGCAGCCAGCGCAAGGCGAGAAAATTCAAGATCGTCGAGCCGACCAGAACGATCGAGCGGAAGCCTTGCAGCCATGGGCGCCGCGTGAACATGAGCGCAGGTTTGGTAAACGGATTGGCGATCAACAGCGCCAGCACAAAGCTGCTGACATACCGCGCCCAGGCGATCTGCAGCACGTCCATTTTCGTGTTGAGGAATTTCGCGGTCGTATCGAGGCAGGCAAAACACGCCACCGCGCCACACATCAAAGCGATGCCGATGAGCCGCTGGCGGCGCTGGGCGGTGACGTCGTTCAATAGGTCGCCCGTCCGCCGGAAATATCGAACACCGCGCCGGTGGTGAACGAGCAGTCGGCCGAGGCGCAGAAGGCGGCGAGCGCGGCGATCTCGGCAACGGTCACGAAGCGGCCGCGCGGGATTTTCGACAGCATGAAGTCGATGTGCGCCTGCGTCATCTGGTCGAAGATCGCAGTTCTAGCCGCCGCCGGCGTCAGGCAATTGACGGCAATGTCGTAGCCGGCAAGCTCCTTACCAAGCGATTTGGTCAGCGCGATGACACCCGCCTTGGAGGCGGAATAGGCGGGCGCGTTGGGGTTGCCCTCCTTGCCGGCGATGGAAGCGATGTTGACGATGCGCCCGTAGTTCTGCGCGATCATCAGCGGCGCCAGGGCGCGGCAGCAGTGGAACGGGCCGTTGAGATTGATCGAGAGCACGTCGCGCCAGGCTTCGAGCGGATAGTCCCAGGTCGGCACGTTGGGCCCGGCGATGCCGGCATTGTTGACCAGAATGTCGATGCGGCCGAACAGCTTTGCCGTTTCGTCGCGCGCGCGCTCGACGTCGCCGTAGTCGGTGACGTCGACGGCGACGACGGCAACGCGGCCGCGATCCTTGAGCGCCGCCGCGGTCTTTTGCGCGAGATCGCGGTCGCGGTCCCAAATCGCCACCGCCGCGCCGGATGCAAGAAAGCGCTCGACGATGGCGCGGCCGATGCCTTGCGCACCGCCGGTGACCACCGCGTTGCGGCCGGCAAGATCGATGTTGTTGGACATTTGGCCTCCCGGGCAAACGTTAGCGAAGTGGCCGTCCCCCGGCGAGTGACGAAAACGCCGGTATGGAATGCGCACGTGGCCTTGAACCCGCTGTCAGGGTATTATACTCATCATGCGTGGGGCCAGCGGCGGTCGCCCCGTTGCTAAAAGGCTTGAGAGCCCAAGCACCGTCTCCTTCGTTTACGGAGGGGACCTATGCTGTCTCCAAGCTATGCGATCTCAGCGAAAGACCTATGGAACGCGATCGCGACGCCGGATGCGCCGCAAATCGTCGACGTGCGGCGACACGATGTATTCACGCACTCACCCTATTTGTTGCCCGGCACGATCCGCCGCGAAAGCGTGAATGCACGTCACTGGTCCGCCGACCTCGACCGGTCTCGACCGGTTGTGGTCGCATGCAAAGCCGGACACGAGCTGAGCCAGATGACGGCAGCACAATTGCGGACCGAAGGGTTTGACACCCGTGTGCTGCAGGGCGGCTATGCCGCCTGGGAGGCGGCAGGGTTACCGTTCGTCGACAAGCCCACGTTCGATCGTTTCGCGCGCACTTCACCGAGTGTGTGGGTCACGCGCCGGCGCCCGAAGATCGATCGTATTGCGTGTCCCTGGCTCGTGCGCCGCTTCCTCGATCCGCACGCTAGAATATGGTTCGTCGATCCGGACGATGTTGCGAACGCGGCACGCGAAGGCTGCGGCGTTCCCTTCGATATCCAGGGCGTCGAATTGAGCCACGACGGCGAACGCTGCACCTTCGATACCATGCTCAAACTATTCGGCCTCGAAGGCGAGCCGTCGCTGGCGCGTCTTGCTTTGATCGTGCGCGGCGCCGATACCGCGCGCCCCGACCTCGCACCGGAAGCCGCCGGCCTGCACGCCGTGTCGCTCGGGCTTTCGGCGCTGGCCGGCGACGACGACCACGGCCTCCTGCAGCGCGGCTTCGTCATCTATGATGCGTTGTTCGCCTGGCTGCGCTTTGCCGCCGACGAACGGCATAATTGGCCCGTCAAGGCGGCGTAATATGAGTGAGCCTCAAACTCCGGCGCCAAGCTTCGCCGAAGCGCTCAAGGTCTGGTTCAAAGTCGGCTGCCTCTCGTTCGGCGGGCCGGCCGGCCAGATCGCGCTGATGCATCGCATCGTGGTCGACGAAAAGAAATGGCTCACCGAGCCGCGCTTCCTGCACGCGCTCAACTTCTCCATGCTGCTGCCGGGCCCGGAGGCGACCGAACTCGCAACGTACGCCGGCTGGCTGTTGCACGGCGTGCGCGGCGGGCTCGCCGCCGGCCTTTTGTTCGTGCTGCCGGGCGCTCTCGTCATGCTCGGCTTGACCTTGCTCTATGTCTACGGGCGCGGTTTCGGACCGGTCGACGGCGCGCTGTTCGGCATCAAGGCGGCGGTGCTGGTGATCGTGGTCGAGGCGCTGATCCGCATCGGCCGCCGCTCGCTGAAAAGCAACTTGCTGGTCGCGCTCGCCGCGCTCGGCTTTGTCGGTATTTTCTTTTTCTCAGCGCCGTTTCCGCTGATCGTGGTGGCGGCGGCGCTGGTTGGATTTATCGTGGCGCAGCGCGCACCCGGCCAGCTCGCACTCTCCACCGACGCTCCCGTCGAAGCGCCGGCACGCGCCGGCCGCTGGCGCCATTTTGCCGCCGCGCTGGCGATCGGGCTCGTGCTGTGGTGGTCGCCGATGCTGCTGGCCGCCGCCCTGCTCGGCAGCAAGCACGTGCTGGTCGAGATCGGATTGTTTTTCTCCAAACTCGCCGTCGTCACCTTCGGCGGCGCCTATGCGGTGCTTGCTTACATGGCGCAGCAGGTGGTGGAGACGCATGGCTGGCTCGCCGCGCCGGAGATGGTCGACGGCCTGGGGCTCGCCGAAACCACGCCCGGCCCGCTGATCCTGGTGACGCAATTCGTCGGTTTCATCGCCGCCTTCCGCAATCCGGCGCCGTTCACGCCGCTTGCCGCCGGTCTCCTCGGCGCCGGGCTGACCACCTGGGTGACCTTCCTGCCGGCGATGTTGTGGATCTTCGCCGGCGCGCCTTTCATCGAGGAGTTGCGCGGCAACCGGCGCCTTGCCGGTGCGCTCGCCGCGATCACCGCCGCCGTGGTCGGCGTCATCCTCAATCTGTCGGTCTGGTTCGCGCTGCACGTCTTATTTGGGCGCGTAACCGAAATGCATTGGGGTCCGCTGCGCTGGTTCGCCTTCGATCCGCAGGCGCTCAACACGCATGCCGCCGTGCTCGCGGCCACCGCGGCGGTGCTGACGTTCCGCTTTCATCGCAGCCTGATCGAGGTGATCGTGGTGATGGCCCTGCTTGGGATCATCACCCGGTATTCTCTCTAGCGTTCGCGCTTGACCGCGCTTTCGTGCCAGTGGCGCAGGATGAGATGCGAAGCCCACGACAGCGCATAGAAGATGGCGACTCCGGTGGCCGAAAGCAGCAACAGCGCCGCGAACATGCGCGGGATGTTGAGCCGGTAGCCGGATTCCACGATGCGATAGGCAAGCCCCGATCCGGCGCCGGCAGAACCGGCGGCAATCTCGGCGACGACGGCGCCGATCAGCGACAACCCGCCGGCGATGCGCAAGCCTGCCAGCATCTGCGGCAGCGCCGCCGGCAGCTTCAGGTCCCACAGCATCTGCCAGCGCGAGGCTTTGTAAAGCTCGAACAGCGCGATGAGATTGTGGTCGACCGAATTCAGCCCCAGCGTGGTGTTGGCGAGCACCGGAAAGAACGCCACGATCCAGGCGCAGGCCAGCACCGCCATTGGCTGCGGCAGATAGATCAGCAACAGCGGCGCGATGGCAACGATCGGCGTCACCTGCAAAATGACCGCGTAAGGGTAGAGCGAGAATTCCACCAGCCGCCATTGATTGAAGGCGAGCGCCAGCGCGATGCCGCCGGCCGCGGCCAAAAAGAAGCCCGCAACGGTAATGCTGAACGTGACCAGCAGCGAGTTGAACAACAAGCCGGCGTCGGTGATCAGCGTGGCGAATACCAGCCACGGCCCCGGCAGCACGAAAGGCGGGATCGCGAACGCCGACACCACCAGCTGCCAGAGCAGCAGGCCGAAAACCAGCACCGCGATGGGCAGAACGACGCGCAGCGTCCAAGAATCCATCTTCCAAGCCTTGACGTTCATAGTCATGGCGCGCTCTCCGCCATCGCCCGCACCAGCGCTGCCGACACCATGCGGCAGAACACGGTGTAGATCGCCGAGGAGAGGAAGGTCTCGTCGCGCGGATAAGGCGCATCGATGCGAATGTCCGAAGACACCTTGCCCGGCCGCGGCGTCATCACCACGACGCGCTGCGACAGAAAGACCGCCTCGAACACCGAGTGGGTGACGAAGACCACGGTCTGGCCGAGCTCCTGCCAGAGCTTGAGCAATTCGTTGTTGAGCCCGAAGCGGGCGATTTCGTCGACCGCCGCGAACGGCTCGTCCATCAGCAGCAGTTGCGGCTCGGTCACCAGCGCGCGCGCGATCGCCGTGCGCATCTTCATGCCGCCGGAAAGTTCGCGCGGATAGCTCTTGGCGAAATCCGCGAGCCCGACGCGCCCGAGCGCCCGGTCGACCGCGGCCTGCGCCGCCGCCGCGTCGGCCTGCGCGAGCTTCAGCGGCAGCCGCACATTGTCGGCGACGTTCGCCCAGGGCATCAGCGTCGGCTCCTGAAACACAAAGCCGATCTTCGGCTCGACCGCTGCGCCTTCTTCATCGCTCGTCTGCCAGGTCACTGTCCCGCTCGACGGCGCGCCCAAGCCGGCGATGATGCGCAACGCGGTCGACTTGCCGCAGCCGGAGGGACCGAGCAGCGTGACGAATTCGCCAGGGCGCACGTCGAGGTCGAAGCCTTCGAGCGCCACGGTGCCGCGCTCGAACGATTTGCCGACGCCACGCAAAGAGACAAGGGACGATTGCATGCTCAATACCGGGTTCCCACCGGTCACCACCGATTTAATGCTTCCCCGCTATGATGACAGAAAAGGCCCGGAAACGACAAATTACCGGGGCCTAAGATTAACGCCCACGCCTTTGTTAACGAATTGCAGCGTGTAGGCGCGCCGGTAATCGATCCCGGCCTTGATCACGCCGACGCGAACCATCTTGTCGAAAAAACTTTTCATGCGCGCATCGGTCATGGCGCCGATGCCGAGCTTTACCGTGTCGCCGGAATCGACAATGCCATAGGCCTTCATCTTGGCGATCGAATAGGCGAGCAAAGCGTCGGTCATCTCCGGATTCTGCTTCTTGATAAGCGCGTTGCCGGCGCCGCTGTCACCGTAGAGATAGTGGTACCAGCCGATGGCGGAGGCATCGACGAAGCGCTGCACCAGGTCGGGCTGCTTCTCCACCAGGTCGCGGCGGGTTTCGATCAGCGTCGAGTAACTATTAAAACCGAGATCGGCGAGCAGAAAAACTTTCGGCGCGAAGCCGCCTTGCGTCTCAATGGCGAAGGGCTCGGAGGTGACGTAACCCTGCATCGCCGAATGCTTGTCGGCGAGGAACGGCTGTGCATTGAAGGTGTAGGGCTTCACCTTGGCTTCGTCGAAACCGTAGTCGGCCTTGAGCCACTGGAAATAGCTCGCCATGCCTTCCTTGGAGACGAACAGCGTGCGGCTCTTCAGGTCCGCGAATTTGCTGACGTCGGGGTGCGCGATCAGCACCTGCGGATCTTTCTGGAAGCTCGCCGCCACCACCACCGTCGGAATGTTCTGCGCCACCGCGTCGAAGGACTGCAGCGTGTTGGCGCTCATGTAGAAGTCGAGTTTGCCGACCGGCAGCAGGATGCGGTTGTTCATGTTCGGCCCGCCCGGCACGATGGTGACGTCAAGGCCGTATCTGCCGTAGGTGCCGTCGGCCAGCGCCTGGTAGAAGCCGCCGTGTTCCGCTTCCGCCACCCAATTGGTGCCGAACCGGACCTTGTCGAGCTTCTGCGCCTGCGCCGGCGCCAAAGCGGCGGCGAAAACCAGCAAAATTGCAGCCGATCTGTTCATGGGCCCACTTTGTCATTGCCGGCCGCCCGGAGGCAAGAAGCGCGAGACGCCGCGAAACCTTTTGAACCTTTTCCGCGCCGGCACGACTTACTGACTGCACGGCCCGAGACGGCCGCCCCGTTCGCAGTGAGGCAATACTTCGTCGCGTAACCATTTCATCGGTTGAGATCGGCGCCTGCCCCCACCCATCCCTGCGCCGATCCGAAAGACCCGTCCGGCTCGTCCCCAGCCGGACGGGTCGCTTTTTTGCGGCGCGGAACCGGGCCAAGCGCCGGCGCGACAATGGCCCGCTTGCCTAAGCCGCGCGGTTTTGCATTGATAATCAAAACAATAACGGCCGCAGGCGGCGCCTTGTTGCGCCGGCATGCGGAAACCTCATTTCCGCGGGAGGAAACACGATGTCGCTCACCAAAGCACTGCTCGCGCTTGCCGTCACGGCCGCCGTGACCGGAACCGCCGCCGCGCAGACCGAAATCAAATTCGGTCACGTCGGCGAGCCCGGCTCCCTGCTCGAACGCAACGCGCTGGAATTTGCCAAACGCGCCAACGCCAAGCTCGGCGACAAGGCCAAAGTCGTGGTCTTCGGTTCGAGCCAGCTCGGCAGCGACAGCGAAATGATGAAGAAGCTGAAGCTCGGGACCATCGACCTCGTGCTGCCGTCGACGGTGATGTCGTCCTACGTGCCGAGCTTCGGCCTGTTCGAAATGCCGTATCTGGTGAAGGACCGCGCCCAGATGGCGCGCATTCGCGACCAGATCATTTACCCGATCATGGCGCCGCAGGCCGAGAAAGTCGGCTATCATATCATCGGCGTGTGGGAGAACGGCTTCCGCCAGATCACCAACAACAAGCGACCGATCGTCAAGCCGGAGGATCTGCAAGGAATCAAGCTGCGCACGCCGAAGGGCGTGTGGCGCGTGAAGATGTTCCAGGCCTACGGCGCCAATCCGACGCCGCTCGCCTTCTCGGAAGTTTTCGTCGCGCTCAAGACCGGCGCCATGGACGGCCAGGAAAATCCGCTGGCGCAGATCTTCACGGGCCATTTCCAAGAAGTGCAGAAGTTCCTGTCGATGAGCGGGCACGTCTACTCGCCGACTTACGCCGTTGCCGGGGCCAGCTGGAAGAAGCTGCCGGCCGACGTGCAAAAGATTCTTGAGGATACGGCGAAGGAAGTGCAGCCGGTCGCGCTGAAAACGGGCGCCGACCTCGACAACGAATTGCTCGACAAGATCAAGGCGAGCGGCATCAAGGTCAACGAGGTCGACAAGGACGCCTTCATCAAGGCCAGCAAGTCGGTCTATGAGCAGTTCGGCAAGGAAGTGCCGGGTGGCAAGGAGTTGATCGACAAGGCGCTCGCTCTCGGCAGCCACTCGTAGCCGCAAATGTCAAAAAGCGGCCGGCCCGAAAATGGCCGGCCGTCGTTGCCTCTAGGTCCGAGGGTTTTCCGTTGAACTGGAGTGGAATTCGCGCGGGCTTTGAACGCTTGCTCGAAGCGATCGTCCTCGTGCTGATGGCGGCGCTGACCATCCTGGTGATCGCCGGCGCGACGTTTCGCTATCTCGGGCACGCGCTGTCCTGGTACGACGAACTCGCCTCGATCGGCCTCGTCTGGCTCACGTATTACGGCTCGGCGCTGGCGGCGCTGCGCGGCGCCCATATCGGCGTGCCCAGCCTGGTCAATGCCATGCCGCCGAAGGCGCGCGTTGCCGCGGCGCTGTTTGCCGAAGCGGTCGTACTCCTGTTTTTCATCCTGCTGGTGATCTACGGCACCCAAGTTCTGATCGTTCTGCAGGGCGAGCACATGATCTCGTTGCCGTCGGTGCCGACGCCGCTCACCCAGTCCGTCATCCCGATCGCGGGAACGCTGTTCGTGATCGCGGAATTGCTTGGGCTTCCGGACAAATTGCGCGCCGCCCGCAGCGGCGGCTTCGTGGATATCGAGCTGAAGGAGGCGCTCGAGCATATCCAGCAAGCCGATGGGCCTTCCGCGGATCCGGGGCGCGCGCCATGACCATCACACTCATGCTCATCGGCATGGTGACGCTGGCGCTGCTCAACGTGCCGATCGCCATCGCCCTCGGTGCCGTCGCGGCGGCGGCCATTCTGCTGATTCAGGGCCCGGACATGTTGCCGAACATGGCGCTGGTCATGTTCGAAGGGGCGTCGAGCTTTCCGCTGCTGGCCATTCCGTTGTTCATCCTCGCCGGCGCCATCATGAATGCGTCCTCGATCTCGCGCCGGCTGATCGCCTTGGCCTCGGCGCTGGTCGGATTCTTCCGCGGCGGCCTGTCGATGGTATCGATCGGCACCTCGGTATTTTTCGCCGAGATATCCGGCTCCGCCGTCGCCGACGTTGCCGCCCTGGGGACGATCCTCATTCCGGCGATGAAAAAGCGAGGGTATTCCAAGGAAGTCGCCGCCGCCGTGGTCTCCTCCTCGGCCAGCCTCGCGATCATCATTCCCCCGTCGATCCCGATGATCCTCTACGCGGTGATGGCGCAGACCTCGACGGTGAAGCTTTTTGTCGCCGGCATCCTGCCCGGCCTGATCGGCGCTCTCGGGCTTGCCATCGCCGCCTATTGGCAGGCGGTGCGTTACGATTTCCCGATGGAGGAGCGCTTTCGTCTCGCCCGCGTCTGGCAGACCTTCAAGGAGGCGATTTGGGCCTTGGTGCTGCCGGTGGTCATTCTCGGCTCGATCTTCGCCGGCATTGTGACTGCGACCGAAGGCGCCGGCTCTGCCGTGCTTGCCGCCCTCATCGTCGGCGGGCTGATCTATCGCGATCTCGACGTCCGCGCCTTGCGCAAGGCCTGCGTCGACGGCGGCGTGCAGACCGCGGTGGTGATGCTGCTGGTGGCGGCCTCGGCGCTGATCGGCACGTTCCTCACCGAGGCGCAGTTGCCGCAGGCGCTCGGCCACGCCATCACCCAGATAACGACCAACAAGTACGTGGTGCTGTTGCTGCTCAATGTGGCCTTTCTGATCCTGGGCATGTTTCTGCACTCGGCGGCGGCGATCATCCTGGTGGTGCCGATCGTGATGCCGCTGGTTCAGGCGGTCGGCATCGACCCGATCCATTTCGGGCTGGTGGTCACGCTCAATCTCGCCATCGGCCAGCAGACGCCGCCGGTCGCCAGCGTGTTGATGACGGCCTGCGCCATCGCCAAATCCGACATCTGGGCGACGACGCGGGCCAATCTTCCGTTTATCGCGGCGCTGCTGCTGGTGCTGCTGCTGTGCACCTATGTGCCGATCATTTCCCTCGGCCTGGTGAATTTATTTTACGGCGGCTAGCCGCCCACCTCGGCGCGGACGATGTTGGCCCCGTCGACCATCGCCCGCATTTTTCCGAACGCCACCTCACGCGGCAGATATTTCATGCCGCAATCGGGCGCGACGACGATGCGTTCGGCCGGCACATATTTGAGCGCCTGACGGATGCGCGCCGCGACGGTTTCGGGCGTCTCCACCTGCGCATCGGCGAGATCGATGACGCCGAGGATGATCGTCTTCGACGGCAGCTTTTGCAGCACCTCTAGATCGAGCTTGGGCTGCGCCGCCTCTATCGATATTTGGGCAGCCTTCGAGCCTTCCAACTCCGGCAGGAACGAGTAGCCGGGAGGCTTCTCGTGCACGACCGCGGCATAGCCAAAGCACAGATGCACCGCGACGGTGCCGGTGACGCCGTCGAGCGCGCGGTCAAGCGCCTTGAGGCCGTACTCACGCGCCTTGTCCGGGTGCTGTTGCATCCACGGTTCATCGATCTGCACGATGTCGCAGCCGGCCGCGAACAGGTCCTTAATCTCGTCGTTGACCGCGGCCGCATAGTCCAGCGCCATCTCTTCGTCGCTCTTGTAGAACTCGTTCTGCGCCTGCTTCGACATGGTGAAGGGCCCGGGCACCGTCATCTTCACGCTCCGATCCGTGTTGGCGCGCAGGAATTGCAGGTCGCGCAGTTCGACCGGATGTTTGCGGCGGATCTTGCCCGTGATCCGCGGCACCGGGATCGGCTTGCCGGAGCGGTTGATGGTGGTGCCGGGATTGTCGGTGTCGACGCCTTCCAGCGCGGTGGCGAAGCGGTTGGAATAACTTTCGCGCCGCTGCTCTCCGTCCGAGATAATGTCAAGGCCGGCGCGCTCCTGATCGCGGATGGCGAGCAGCGTCGCCTCATCCTGCTTCGCCTCAAGCTCCTTTGCATCGACCAGCCAGAGATCGTCCACGCGCACGCGCGGCACCATCTTCGACAGCCGTGCGCGGTCGATCAGCCACTCCGGCTGCGGATAGGAGCCGACAAGAGAGGTGGGAAAGAGTTTGTCCGACATCATCGTCCTCATTTTGTCATGGCGACAGAAATTCGGCGCCCGGCTTCGACGCCCATCGCCGATAATCAGCGTACCGCCGGCAGCACCTGCGTGGCCAGCAGTTCGATCGATTGCGCTACCTTCGCATAAGGCAGGCCGCCGATGTCGACCTGGGCGAGAAAGCGGTCGTGCCCGAACAGCTCGCGCTCGTACATGATCTTGTCGACGATCTGCTGCGGGCTGCCGACAAAGATTGGGCCGGTGGGAGCGGCGCGTTTCTCGTAGACCTCGCGGGGAACTTCGCCGGCGAGATTTGCGCGCGGCACGTGCGAGCGGAAATAGGCGTCATAATGGGGATAGAACTCGTCCAAGGCGGTCTGCGAGTCCCTCGCCACATAAGCATGCGTCGCGATGCCGACTTTCAGCGTGCTGGCGTCGTGCCCTCTTTCCGCGTGACGCTGCCGATAGGCGGCGATCTGCCCTTTGAAGTTGGCCGGCGGCTGCGAAATATTGGCAAGGATAACAGGTAGGCCGAGCTCGCCCGCCCGCAGCGCGCTTTCCGGGTTGCCGCCGACGCCGAGCCAGATCGGCAGTTTGCCCGGCGGCCGTGGTGAAATCTGAGAATTGTTCAGCGGCGGGCGGAAACGGCCCTGCCAAGTGACGCGCTCGCTGCCGGCGAGTTTGAGCAGCAGATCGAGCTTTTCGGAGAAAAGCGCGTCGTATTCGGCGAAGTCATCGCCGAACAGCGCAAATGATTCGATATAGGCGCCGCGCCCGGCGATCAGCTCGGCGCGGCCGCCGGAAAGAAGATCGACGGTGGCGAAGTCTTGAAAGACGCGCACCGGGTCGAGCGTCGAGAGGATAGTGACGGCGCTGGTCAGGCGGATGCGTTTAGTTGCGCCGGCAATGGCGGCCATAACCACCGCCGGCGAGGAGATCGGCAGATCCAGGCGATGATGCTCGCCGACGCCGAACACATCGAGCCCGGCTTGGTCGGCGAGCTTGGCGGCGGCGAGAATCTCGGCGTAACGCTGCGGAACGGTGATCGCGCGGCCGGTGGCCGGATCGGCGGTAATGTCCCCGAATGTGTAGATGCCCAGTTCCATAATTTAGTCTAGCCGCCCGCGCCCAAACTCATTGCCAGAACGCGGGCGACATGCAGCGCGTCGCGGCCGGCGCCGTCATGGATCTGATGCCGGCAGGAGGTGCCGTCGGCGACGATCAGCGTGTCGGCCGGCGCCTCGCGCACCGCGGGCAATAGCGACAGCTCGCCCATCTTGAACGAGACATCGACGGTCTCCGCGTCGTAGCCGAACGAGCCGGCCATGCCGCAGCAGCTCGAACTCGATCGTCTCCACCTTGAGCTCGGGGATGAGCCGCAGCGCGCCCTCGACCGCGCCCATGGTATCGAACGCCTTCTGATGGCAGTGGCCGTGCAGCAGCGCCTGTTTCGACAGCGGCTTGAGCGGCAGGTCAAGCCTGTCTTTCGTCCGCTCGCGCACAAGGAACTCTTCGAACAGCAGCGCCTGGCCGCTGAGCGCGTGGACCGCCGCGCCTTTCATCAGCGCCGGCACTTCGTCGCGGAAGCTGAGCAGACAGCTCGGCTCCAGGCCAAGAATCGGCAGGCCGCGGTTCAGATGCGGCGTCAGCGCCGCGAGCGTGCGCTGCATCTCCTTTTTCGCTTCTTCGATCTGTCCGACCGCCAGAAAGGTGCGGCCGCAGCACAAAGGCCGCGGGTCGCCGTCAACCGGCAGCGCCGCGTGCACGCGATAGCCGCCGGCCAAGAGCACGTCCACGGCGGCATCGAGCGTCTCAGGCTCGAAGTAGCGGTTGAAGGTGTCGGCGAACAGCACGACTTCGCGCGGCTTTTCGTCCGCCGCACGGTAGCGCCAGTCGGAGCGATCGCGGAAAATGTCGCTTCGCCAGCGCGGCAGGCTGCGCCGGCCCGAGAACCCGGCGATTTTTTCCGAGGCCGCGCGCATGAAAGGGCTGGCGTTGCGCAGATTGAACAGCCACGGATGCCGCGCCGCGTAAGGTGCATAGCGCGGCAAAAAGCCGACCAGCCGATCGTGGAGCGAAAGCCCGTGCTTGGCGGCGCGCGCCGCCTGCGCCTCGATTTTCATGCGCGCCATGTCGACCCCGGTCGGACATTCGCGCCGGCAGGCCTTGCAGGAAACGCACAATGAAAGCGTCTCCGCCATTTCGTCGGAGGCGAGCGCGTCCGGGCCGAGCTGGCCGGTGAGCGCCAGCCGCAGCGTATTGGCGCGGCCGCGCGTCACGTCGCGCTCGTCGCGGGTGACGCGATAGCTTGGGCACATCACGCCGCCGGCCAGCTTGCGGCAGGCGCCGTTGTTGTTGCACATCTCGACCGCGCCCTGGAGGCCACCGCCGGCGCCCGGAAAATCCGACCAGTCGAGCCGCGTCTCGATCGGTTCGCCGCGATAGCCGGGCGCGTAGCGGAACAGATTGCGGTCGTCGAATTTGGGCGGGCGCACCACCTTGCCGGGATTAAAGACACCGTTCGGATCGAAGCGGTCCTTCACCTCCTCGAAGGCGCGCGCCAGGCGCTGCCCGAACATCGGCTCGTTGAATTCCGAGCGCACCAGCCCGTCGCCATGTTCGCCGGAATGCGAGCCCTTGTACTCGCGCACCATGGCGAAGGCCTCTTCGGCGATCGCGCGCATGGCGGCCACGTCCTTGTCCTGCCGCAGATTGAGGATGGGGCGCACATGCAGGCAGCCGGAACCGGCATGCGCGTACCAGGTGCCGCGCGTGCCGTGTTTGTGGAAAATTTCGGTGAGCCGGCTGGTGTAGTCGGCAAGATGTTCGAGCGGCACCGCGCAGTCCTCGACGAAGGAAACGGGTTTGCCCTCCTCCTTCATCGACATCATGATGTTGAGGCCGGCGGTGCGCAGCTCGGTGATCGCGGCCTGCAGATCGGGGTTAAGCACCTCGACCACGCCGCCCCATTTGGCGCCGGCATGGTCCCAGGCAAAGCCGTGATCGCCGATCAGCGCTTTCAGCCGCCTTAGCCGGCGCAAATTCTCCTCGTGGTCGCTCTCGCCGAATTCGACCAGGAGGATGGCTTCCGGCGACTCACGCACGAACCTATCGAGCGTCGGGCGGAAGATCGGGATGCCGCCGGCGAGCTCGATCATGGTGCGGTCGATCAACTCGACCGCGATCGGCAGCAGATGCACGATGTGCTGCGCGGTCTGCATGGCCGCGTGGAAACTGCCGAAGTGCACCGCGCCGACCGCGCGCCGACCGAGCAGCGGCGCAAGCTTTAATTCGATGCGGGTGGAAAAGCCGAGCGTGCCTTCGGAGCCGACCAGGATATGGGCGAGATTGACGTCGTTGTTCCCCGGCACCAGCGAATCGAGATTGTAGCCGCCGACGCGGCGCTGGACTTTGGGGAAGCGCGCGGCGATTTCGTCCTTTTCACGCGCGCCGATGGCGAGCAGGTCTTTGGCGAGCGGCCGCAACGGCGCCGGCACGTCGGCAAGATTGCCGCCGATAGGGCCGAAATGCCCCAACGTGCCGTCGGCCATCAGCGCCTCGATCGCATGAACATTCTCGCGCGTGTTGCCGTAACGCAGACTACGGCCGCCACAGGAATTATTGGCGGCCATCCCGCCGATCGTCGCCCGTGACGATGTCGAGATGTCGACCGGGAACCACAGCCCGTGCGCTTTAAGTTGCCGGTTGAGATCGTCGAGGACGATGCCGGGCTCGACCGTGCAGCGCTTCCCCTTGACGTCGAGCTCGAGAACGCGGGTCAGATATTTCGAGCAATCCAACACCAGCGAGGCGCCGACGGTTTGTCCGGCCTGCGAAGTGCCGCCGCCGCGCGCCAGCACGCTGACGCCCTCCTCGCGCGCCAGCGCGATCGCACGCTCGGCCTCTTCGACCGACTTCGGCGCGACCACGCCGACCGGCACGATTTGGTAATGCGAGGCGTCGGTCGCATAACGGCCGCGCGTGAAGCGGTCGAACCACACATCGCCGCTCAGCGCGGCCTTCAGCCGCCGTTCCAGGCCGGGCATGACCACGTTCATAGCAATCGTCTCACTTACGCCCGGTTCTTCCTATGCAAGGAAGGCTTATTTGCTGTGCGGAAAACCGCTTGACCCAACTGTTACATTCATAGTTCAACGCCACAAGCGCCGCGCCCTGGCCGGGACCGGCCGTGGTTAAACCACGAAATTCCAGCAAAAGCGGCGGTTTAGGAGCGTCTTCCAATGGCTAAGAATTCCTCGCGTGCAGTCGGGCGGCATTTTCTGCACATCCCGGGACCGACCCCTGTCCCCGACCGCGTGCTGCGCGCCATGGACACGCCGATCATCGATCACCGCGGGCCGGAATTCGCCAAGCTCGCCAAGAAATGCCTAGAGGGCGTCAAGACCATCTTCAAGACCACCAATCCGGTGATCATCTACACCGCTACCGGGACCGGCGCCTGGGAAGCCGCCTTGGTCAACACGCTGTCGCCCGGCGACAAGGTGCTGATGGTGGAGACCGGCCAGTTCGCCACGTTGTGGAAGAAGATGGCCGAAAGCCTCGGCCTCAAGACCGAGTTCATCACCACCGACTGGCGCATCGGCGCCGATCCGGCCGCGGTCGAAGCGCGTTTGCGCGAAGACAAGGCCAAGGAGATCAAGGCCGTTTGTATTTTGCACAACGAGACCTCGACCGGTTGCCTGTCGCCGATCGCGGAAATCCGCAAGGCAATCGATAAAGCCAATCATCCGGCCCTGTTGTTCGTCGACACCATTTCCTCGCTGGCCTCGACTGATTACCGGCACGACGAATGGGGTGTCGACGTCACCGTCGGCGGCGCGCAGAAAGGGCTGATGCTGCCGCCCGGCATGTCGTTCAACGCCATCAGCGACAAGGCGCTCGCCGCCAACAAGACCTCCAAGCTGCCGAAGTCGTTCTGGGACTGGAACGACATGCTGACCATGAACAAAGTCGGCTTCTTTCCCTACACGCCGGCGACGCAAATGCTGCAGGGCCTGAGCGTGTCGATCGACATGCTGCACGAGGAAGGGCTCGACAACGTGTTCGCCCGCCACGCGCGGCTGGCGGAAGCCACGCGCCGCGCCATCAAGACCTGGGGCATGGACATCATCTGCAAGGACGCGAAGTATTACTCGCCGACCATCACCGCCGTGCTGACGCCGGACGGCGTCGACGCCGACGCCTTCCGCGCGCTGGCGCTGGAGACGTTCAATATCTCCTATGGCTCGAGCTTCGGCCGCTTCGCCGGCAAGATGTTCCGCATCGGCCATCTCGGCGACATCAACGACGCCATGCTGATGGGCGCGCTGTCGGTCACCGAAATGGCGTTCTCACTCGCCGGCATTGCGCACAAGAAGGGCGGCGCCCAGGCGGCGATGGATTATTTGACCTCGCAGCACGGCAGCGCGGCCAAGCAGGCGGCGGAGTAGAAAACTGATGCTGTCGTCCCCGCGAAAGCGGGGACCCAGTATCCTCCGAGTCAGCGATTTAACTGAAACTATTGCGATTACTGGATCGCCCGCCTTCGCGGGCGATGACAGTTTTTATCGATCTAAGCCGCCCTCACCCAGTCATTCGCCGGCAACGCGCGCGACAAAATCCGCGATCGCCTTGAGCGTCGCCTCCGGCTGATCGCGCTGCGGCGAGTGCTTGGCGCCCGGCAACAGCGCCACCTCAACCGGGCAATAACATTCGCGTTCCGCGGCCTCGATCTGCTTCACCGTGCCGTATTGGTCGTGCTCGCCCTGCACGATAAGCACCGGCACGCGGATATAGGCGAGGAATTCGGTGATGTCCCAGTTGCGGAAATCGGGATCGAGCCAGGCGCCGTTCCAACCCTTGAAGGCGTTGTCGACGTCGCCGTGCCAGCGCGAAAGGCGCTGGCGCAGGTCGCCGCTTTCGTAAGCCTTGCGCGCCTCGACGATGGCAGCGATGCCGGAATCCTCGGTAAAAAAATGCGGCGCCATCAGCACCAAGCCGCCGACGCGATGATCCTGCTGGCTGCCGGCATAGATCGCGGCGATCGAGGCGCCATCGCTGTGGCCGAGCAGAATGCCGCGTTGGAAACCGATGGCGGCGAGCAGGCGCGGCAGCGTTTCGCGCGCTTCGTCATGCATGTATGGGAGCGGCCGCGGCAGAGCGACCGGGCTCGATTTTCCGTAGCCGGCGCGCGAATAGACAAAAACGCCGCAGCCGGTCGCCTGCTGCAGCCGGTCGGGAAAGTCGCCCCACAAGCCGACGCAGCCGAGGCCCTCGTGCAGCATGACGATGGTCGGCGCCTGATCCGGCCGCGCGCCGATCATGCGGTATTCGAGGCGCTGGGAGCCGATCTCAAGGAAGCCGGAATCTGCGAGCCTCATGCCGGAGATTAGATACGGTCTTCCGCCCGCAATTTGAAGCGCTGAATCTTGCCGGTCGCGGTCTTCGGCAGCTCGGTGCGGAATTCGATCCAGCGCGGATATTTAAACGGCGCGAGCTTGGCCTTGACGTGATCCTGCAAGGCCTGCGCCAAAGCTTCGCTCGCCTTGTCGGACAGCTTGAGCACGACGTAGGCCTTCGGCTTGATGAGCTTCTGCTCATCGAACCAGCCGACCACGGCCGCCTCCAAAACCTCCGGATGCGAGGACAGCGCCGCCTCCACCTCGAAAGGCGAGACCCATATGCCGGAGACTTTCAGCATGTCGTCGGCGCGGCCGCAGCAGATGTAATAGCCGTCCTCGTCCTCGATATATTTGTCGCCGGAGCGCGTCCATTCGCCCTGAAACGTGGAGCGCGACTTCTCGCGGTTGTTCCAGTACATGATCGCAGCTGTAGGTCCGCGCGCGTACATCTCGCCCATGTCGCCTTGCTTGACCGGATGGCCGTCTTCGCCGATCAGCTTGATGTCGTAGCCGGGCACGGCCTTTCCCGTCGTGCCGTATTTGGTCGCGCCGGGCCGGTTGGTGAGATAAATGTGCAGCATCTCGGTGGTGCCGAGGCCATCGGAAATTTCCACGCCGTAGCGTTCCTGCCACGTGCGCGCGATCTCTTCCGGTAGCGCTTCGCCAGCGGAAATGCAGCGGCGGATTTTCACTTCTGATTTCTGCGGCGCGCTCGGACTGTTGAGGAACGCGGCGTAGAAGGTCGGCACCGCGTAGAACACCGTGATCGGATGCTTGCGCAGCAGCGCCGCGACGCCATCCGGCGTCGGCCGCTCCGCATTGAGCACCGTGGTTGCTCCGACGCTGAGCGGAAATGTCATCGCATTGCCGAGCCCATAGGCGAAAAATAATTTCGCCACCGAATAGCAGACGTCGCTTTCCTTGATGCCGGCGACCGGCGTGCCGTAGAGATCGGCGGTCAGTTTCAAACTGGCGTGCACATGCACCGCGCCTTTCGGCTTGCCGGTCGAACCGGAGGTGTAGAGCCAGAACGCCATATCGTCACTGGTGGTCGGCGCGGTGACATCTTCCGGCTCGTCGGCGCCGATGACGTCGTCGAACAGCCTAAACCCATGCGGATTGGCACCCGACACGATGACGTGCTCGAGATCGGGGCTGGCGTCGATGAGGTCTTTGAACTTCGGAAACAGCGCCTCCGACACCACCAGGCATTTGGCGCGGCTGTCGGCCAGCATGAAACGGTAATCGTCTTCGGTCAGCAGCGTGTTGACCGGAACGGCGATGATGCCGGCTTTCAGGCAGCCGAGGAACGCGGTCGGCCAGTCGACGGTGTCGAGCATGGCCATCAGCACGCGCTCTTCGCGGCGAATGCCGAGCCCGCGCAAGGCCGCGCCAAAGCGCGCGACGCGGTCGGCGAGTTGGCCATAGGTCAGCGTGCGCGTGCCGTCGATATAGGCCGGCTTGTCGGCGCGGCCGGCGTCGAGATTGCTCTGCAAAACGTCGGCGGCGAAATTGTAATCGCGTGGGATTGCGCCCACGGGATCGGCCGCGCCCGGTCCGCTCGCCCGCGCTTCGGCGATAGCCATTGTTTTTCCTCCCAGAACGATGCGTATTATGCCCGCCAAAGGCAGCGCTGCAAAGCGCAGCATATTTCCGAGCGTTTAAGGGAGTTACGCCTCATGATCTTCAGCCGGGACCGCATCCTCACCACCCATGTCGGCAGCCTGCCGCGCAACGAAAAACTGTCGGACCTGCTGGTGCGCCAGGAAGGCGGCGAAGCCTTCGACGCCAAGGAAATGGCCGCCGAGATGGACAAGGCGGTCGCTCATGTTGTCGGCAAGCAGGCGGAAGCCGGCATCGACATCGGCAATGATGGCGAGCAGCAGCGCGTCGGCTTCCAGACCTACGTGCCGCAGCGCATGAGCGGCTTTGCCGGCGTGTCGAAGCGGCGGCGCGGCCGCGAATTCGAGGAATTCCCCGAACTGGTGGCGAGCCTGATGCGGCGCTTTCCCAATGTCAGCCGGCAGCAGAACGCGCCGGAATGCCAAGGCGAGCTCAAATATCTCGACATCAAGCCGCTGGAAAACGAAATCGCGCGCTTCAAAAAATTCGCGCAAGGCAAATTCGCGGAAATGTTCATGACCGTGCCCTCGCCCGGCATCATATCTTCGACCATGCTCGACGCATTCTATGGTTCGCAGGACAAATATCTCACGGCGCTCTCGCGCGAGATGAAGAACGAGTGCCAGGCGATCAACAAGGCCGGATTGATCCTGCAGATCGACGCGCCCGATCTCGCCATGGACCGCACCATGATGTACCGCGACCTCGACGACGCCGGATTCGTCAAGGCGGTCGAGCGGCACGTGCAGGCGATCAACGAGATGATCGAAGGCGTTCCGCGCGACCGCGCGCGCTTGCACGTCTGTTACGGCAACTGGGAAGGTCCGCACATCCACGACATCCCGCTGGAGAAGATCCTGCCGGCGCTTTACCAGGCCAAGGTCGGCGCGTTGTCGATCGAATTCTCCAATCCGCGCCACGCGCACGAATACGCGGCGCTGAAAAAACATCCGCTGCCGAAGGACATGTTGCTGATCCCCGGCGTGGTGGAAACGACCTCGAATTTCGTCGAGCATCCGGAAGTGGTCGCGCGCCGCATCGAGGAAGCGGTCGCCGCGGTCGGCGAGCGCGAGCGCGTGATCGCTTCGACCGATTGCGGCTTCGGCACCTTCACGAATAGAGAATGGGTGATCGAGCCGGCGGTGTGGCTCAAGCTCAAGTCGATCCGCCAAGGCGCCGATATCGCGTCGGCCAGACTGTGGGGGAAGAAGAGCGCGGCTTAGCTCACTCCTCATGGTGAGGAGCGCCGCGTAAGCGGCGCGTCTCGAACCATGAGGCCCGGGCCGCCTGCATCCTTCGAGACGCCGCGCTGGGCGCGGCTCCTCAGGATGAGGCGGAGTTAGCCAACGCTCCGCCGCCCCTATTCTTGGCGGCGCGGGGTACGCCGTCTTCCAACTTCCTTTCCGCCCGCTCCCGGAAAAGGACCGAGGGCGCGCGGGACGCCAGGGGTCCAACCGGACCCACGGGCCTCGACACCTCACAGCATCGAGGCTTGTCGTCCTCCGAAGCGCTCTCGCGCCGTGGAGGGATGTTAGTTCCGCAAGTCCGCCAGTCCCAAGGCGTCCCGCGCGCGGTGTTTGTAGGTTTGCTCCGCGAAATCCCCCGGTGGTCGACCGCTTAGGCGGTTGACACCAACTTTCCACCGTTGAGGACCGGGCCACTCGGGCTGGAGACTTCTGACGAATCTCCAGCCGTACCGGCCGTCAGGGCCCTCGACCCGTACGCCGAACGGGCCGGGTCTTTCGCGGCTTGGACCGCCGGGCCGTGGGGGCGCATCTCCGCACGCCCACGTCATTCCCCGGCCACCGCTCCCCGCCTCTGTCTGAAGATGCTTGATCAGACACCCTCGGTATCGAGACGGGATATCTGGAATATAGTCCTATTGCACGCCGCGGTCAAGGGGGAGAAGCGAAAATGCGAACAAAATCCTTGGGCCGGAACTCCGGCCGGTGCCGGCTACCCCGCCGGCCGGCGCGGCACGATCAGCGTGCCGGTGAACATCTGCACCGGCTCGTTGTTTTGATTGAACGTCGTGGTCCGGACCTTGACCAGGCCCTGCTCCGGCCGCGATTTCGACGGCCGCACCTCCAGCACTTCGCTCTCGATGTGCAGCCGGTCGCCGGGCCGCACCGGGCGCGGCCACTTCATGTCGTCGACGCTGCCGCCGATAATGCCGCCGGCCAGCGGAATGCCGTGATGCACCAGCAATTGCATGGTGAGCGAGGCGGTGTGCCAGCCGCTGGCGGCAAGTCCGCCGAACAGCGTCTTGCGCGCCGCGCCGTCGTCGAGGTGAAACGGCTGCGGATCGAATTCGCGGGCGTAGCGCGTGATCGCTTCCACCGTGATCGGCGCCGTCTCGCCGCCGTCGCTGTGCACGAAGCCGGGCGTCAGGTCCTCAAGATAAAGCGGGGCACGATCAGACGCGCCAGCCATGGCGGTATTTCCCGATGAGATGGCCCCTGTATCGCGGCCGACCTAGGAGCTATAACCCACTCAGCCATAGGCCAAAAGTCAGTAGGGAGAAAACCCCATGGACGAGAGAACCCGCGATCCGGTGAAGATCACCGCCGAGGACATCAACCCGCGCTACAACTGGGGCCGCCATCTGCCGGTGCTCGGCACCATGGGCGTCGATTTCGAGGAGCGCGTCGACTACCGGCGCCTGCACCGTTATCGCCTCGCCCGCGCGCAGGCGGCGCTTGAGGCATCCGACCTCGGCGCGCTGCTGCTGTTCGACGACAACAACGTCCGCTACGTCACCTCGACCAAGATCGGCGAATGGGCGCGCGACAAGCTCTCGCGCTTCGTGCTGCTGGCGCGCGGCCAGGACCCGATCCTGTGGGATTTCGGCTCGGCCGCGGTTCATCACAAGCTCTATTCGCCGTGGCTCAAGCCGGAGAACTGCAAGGCCGGTCTGGTCGGCATGCGCGGCACCGTCGATCCCGCGTTCGGATTGATGAAGCGCCACGCCGAGGAGATGGCCTCGCTGCTCAAGGTCCGCCGGCGTCGCCAAAATGCCGGTCGGCATCGACATCGTCGAACCGCCGATGATGTTCGAGCTGCAGAAGGCCGGACTGACCATCAAGGACGGGCAGCAGGTGATGCTCTCGGCGCGCGAGATCAAATCCTCCGACGAGATCGCGCTTGCTCAACCGCGCCGCCGCCATGGTCGACGGCGCCTACGACCTGGTCAACGAGATGCTGCGGCCGGGCATCCGCGAAAACGACATCGTCGCCGAGGTCAACAAGTTCCTCTACACGCACGGCTCCGACGACGTGGAAGCGGTGAACGCCATTTCCGGTGAACGCTGCAATCCGCACCCGCACAATTTCACCGACCGCATGATCCGCCCCGGCGACCAGGCCTTCTTCGACATCCTGCAGGCCTTCATGGGCTATCGGACCTGCTACTACCGCACCTTCAACGTGGTGCGTGCGACCGATGCGCAGCACGACGCTTACAGGAAGGCGCGCGAATGGCTCGACAATGCCATTGCCCGCATCAAGCCAGGCGCCTCGACCGCGCATATCTGCGAGGTATTCCCGAAGGCGGACGAATTCGGCTTCCCCGACGAGATGGCGGCTTTTGGCCTGCAATTTGCCCACGGGCTCGGCCTCAATTTGCACGAGCGGCCGATCATCTCGCGCGTGGTGTCGATGGATCACCCGACCGAGATCAAGGAAGGCATGGTGTTCGCCATCGAGACCTATTGCCCGGCGACGGATGGTTTTTCGGCGGCGCGCATCGAAGAGGAGGTCGTGGTCACCGACAAAGGCTGCCGCCTAATCTCGCTGTTCCCCGCGGAGGAATTGCCGATCTCGGCGAAATACTAGGCGCACCTCGTCACATGGTCATTGCCGGGCTTGACCCGGCAATCCATGACGAGACGCAACGAAAACAATCCTTACGTAAGGCCAGCTCAAGCGGAACTGCATCATGGATGCCCGGGTTAAGCCCGGGCATGACGGCGGAGAGTCACCGGTCGCCCCAGGGTTTCGCGCCTTCCTGACCCTTCGCTGCCGCCCCTTCCGCGCCTTGCGCCAGCATCGCCGCCGGCAAGGCGACGCTCATCGAATCCACCATCGAGGTCGGCATCAGGATCGTCGCGCCGCGCTCCTTGGTGGTCTCGTAGATGATGTTCATGGCGCGCAGATGCAGCGCGGCGGCGTTGCTGCCGTAGGTGTTGGCCGCTTCGACGAATTTCTGCGCGATCGCGGCTTCGGCGCTGCCAAGGATCACACGCGCTTCCTTTTCGCGCTCGGCCTGAGCCTGCCGCGACATGGCATCCTGCAAGGCGACCGGAATGGCGACGTCGCGGATCTCGACCGCATTGACCGAAATGCCCCAGTCGGCGGTCTTGCGCGCGATCTCGGCGCGCAGCACCTCGTCGGCCTCCTTGCGCTCGGACAGGAGCTCGGAGAGGTGCGAGGCGCCGATCATCTCGCGCAACGAAGTCTGCGCCACGCGGTCGATGGCCGAGCGATAATCGGTGATGTTGAGCGCGGCGCTTTGCGCGTCGTGCACGTGCCAGAACACGATGGCGTCGACATTGACCGGCACGGTGTCGCGGGTGAGCGCCTGCTCGGCGTTGAAACCCGTAGTCTGGATGCGCTCGTCGATGACGGCGGTCACGGCGTCGATCACCGGGATGATCATGAACAGGCCGGGCCCCTTCACACCGGACAATTTGCCGGCGCGCAGGATGACGAAACGCTCCCAGTTGTTGGCCATCTTGAGCGCGAAAGCGACGAACACGGCGATGAGGCCGACAACAATGCCGGGGACCGGAAGACCGCCGACAAAGAGAAAGCCGCCGATGGCGGCGAGCACGATGGTGATAAGGGCAGTGATGGGATTCATGGCAAAGCCTCCCTATGGCAGCGGGGAACGATCGTTCTCCGACTCGCCGGGAAGCTTATGCGCTTTTTGCCTTGTTTTCCCGCAAATGCGGAAAGCGTTCAGAGAGCAACGAGCCGTGATAGTAGGTCGGCGCAAAGGCCGGCTGCGCGCGGATATTGTCGAACCAGGTTTTGACACGCGGCAGATCCTGCCAGTCCGGCATGCCGAGGTCGTCCATGCGCACCAGCGCCGGCATCACCGCCACGTCGGCGAGCGTAATCTCCTTGCCGAGCAGCCAGGGACCGCCGCTCTTCGCGATCTCGGCCTCCATGCGCTCGTAGGCGCGGCGCAGGCGCGCCAAGGCGGCGTCCATCTCCGCCTTGGGGAAACCGGTCTGCCCCATGCTCATCATGAATTCCTTACGCAGCGGCTTTGACTCGGCCATGGCGAGGAAATCTTCGCGGCTCATCTTCTGGAAATTGGGCAGGAAGGCGAGGTTGAAGGTCGGCACGCGCACGGCGGCGGCCGGCATCTCGTCGATGAAATGCATCAAATAGCGCATGCGCGCGCGCTTGACGGGGTCCTCGGGCGTGAAACTCGCCGCCGGCGAGACTTCGTCGAGATATTCGGTGATCACGGTTGAATCGATGACGATCTGCCCATCGTGATCGAGGGTCGGCACGACGCCGTTGGGATTGAGCTTCAAGTAATCGGGCTTGAGCTGGTCGCCGGCCAGCAAATTAAGTTTGACCTCGTCGAAGGGCAGCTTCTTCGAATTGAGCACGAAGCGCACCCGCTGGCTGCAGGTCGATTGCGGCGCGTTGTAGAGTTTGAAGGCCATTTTGGCGTTTCCCGGTTTTTCGCGACTATGATGCTTTATCTCGCGGATTCAAATCCATCGCTAAATTTACAGCCAATTTACTTGTGATCGGGGGCGGCGACCGCTTGACTGGCGGCGTGCATATCTGGTCGCCGTTCTCCCTTTTTTGGCTTTAACGGCGGCACGAATCCTCCACCTGGTGTGCACCGGGCCGCGCAAGCGGCCCTTTTTTTGACCGAATTATTCCAGCCCGGTCGGCACGTTCTTGTTTTCCGAGGCGAGCGTCATGCCGGCGGCCAGCGCCATGGTTTCCGCCAGCGCCGCGAAATCTTTCTGAATGTATTCTTGCGGATTCTTTTGCAGCATGGCGGCGCCGAAATGACCCTGCAGCACCTCCCGCGTCGCCGCCGTCACCGGCATCGGCACGTCCATTTCGCGGGCGAGTTCGAGGCCGAGGTCGAGATCCTTGCGCAGCAGCTCCGGGGTAAAGGTCGTGGTCCAGTCGAGATTGACCAGCGCCGGCGATTTGTAGGCGGTGAACATCGAGCCCATCACCGAATTGTTAAGGAACGCCAGGAAAGCGTGGCGCGGCACGCCCATCTTGTTGGTCAGCAGCGTGATCTCGATCAGGTTCTCGATCACCACGCCGAGCATGACGTTGTGCGCGATCTTGCACACGCGCGCGAGCTCGCCCTCGCCGGCGTAAGCGACGCCGCGCGGGGCGATGACCTCCATCAGCGGCATCATCGCCTTGCAGGCCGCTTCCGGGCCGGAGACGATGGCCGACAGCTTTCCGGCCTTGATCACCTTGGCGTTGCCGGACACCGGCGCCGCGACATAATCGGCGCCCTTTTCCTTCAGCCGCTTGCGGATGGCGGCGGAGTCGTCGACCGATATGGTCGAGCAGTCGACGATGACCTTAGGCAGCTTGCCGGCGGCGGCAACGCCGTCGCTGCCGAATATCACCTGCTCCAGGTCCTTGCCGGTGGAGACGATGGAGAACACCACGTCGCAAGACGCCAAGTCGGCAAGCTTGTCGACGATCTTGCCGCCTTTGCCGGCCAGCGGCTCGGCCTTGGCGCGGGTGCGGTTCCAGATCGAGACGTCGTGACCGGCCTTGAGCAGGCGTTCCGCCATCGGCGTGCCCATGCGGCCGGCGCCGATCCAGCCGATCTTTTGCGCATTGTTCGACATCACAAAACTCTCCCGTTGAATTGTCCGCCGCGGCGGCACGCGCGGCGGTTTCCGGGGCCTTTAGCCGGTCTGCGGCCGCTCCGCCAGCGCGAAATGCCCGCGGCGGCATTGCCGGCGTGCGCCTGCTTGTGGTCACGGTTGAAGGCGCACTATCCTGCGCCCAAGGCTCTAAGAAAAAGACCGCGACCGACACCGCCGGAAGTCTCAAGGCCGGCGCGGCCACGATAAAACGGGAGAACGTCCGCCGCCGCCATGCAGGAAGCGGTCAGCACCATTGCGGTCGCGCAAGCGCCCGGCCCCGCCGCCGGCAATGAGCGCTGGCGCGTCATCGCGCGCAACGTTTTTCCCTTCCTCGTGGTCGGCGCAATCTGGGAGATGGTCGCGCGCGCCGGCGTCTTTCCGCGCAAGCTGTTTCCGACGCTGGAAGACATTGCCCGCTCCTTCGTCGATCTGACCGTCACCGGCATTCTGCCGCACCACGCCTTCGACACGGTGATCCGCCTGCTCACGGGCTTTGCCATGGCCGCCATTGTCGGCGTCACCATCGGCGTGCTGATGGGGCGCTCGCGCCGCGCTGAAGACATCTGCCTGCCGCTGGTGAGCATCCTCGCGCCGATCCCAGGCCTCGCTTACACGCCGCTGTTTCTGCTCTGGTTCGGACCCGGCGAAGTGTCCGCCGTGCTGCTGGTCGCTTTCGTGTCGATGTTTCCGGTCATCTACAACTCATGGACCGGCGTGAAGGCGGTCAAGGAAATTTGGCTGCGCGCGGCGCAGGCGATGGGCGCCGACAACGCGCGCACGTTCCGCCACGTCATCCTGCCCGGCGCGCTGCCTTATATCCTCACCGGACTGCGGCTCGGCCTGGCGCAGGCCTGGCGCATCCTGGTGGCGGTGGAAATGCTCGCCGCCGTGCCCTGGGGTCTCGGTTGGCTGATTTTCGGCGCGCGCGAGTTCCTCAACACCGACGCGATGATGGCCGGCGTCCTGGTCATCGCCGTGATCGGCCTGGCGCTGGAAAAATTGGTGTTCGAGAAGATCGAGCACTTCACCGTCGTGCGCTGGGGCATGGTGGAGTCGATGGAATGACCGAGCAGGGACAACGCCGCCGCTCGATGATCCGCGCCGCCGTCACGCTCGTGGTCGCCGCGGCGCTCTACGAGGCGGTCTCCTACAGCGGATTTTTCCCGCGCGTTTTGCTGCCGACGATTCAAACCATCGTGCAGACGCTCTACGCCATGCTCGCCGACGGCGCCATGGAGCGCCACGTGGGCGCCACGCTCTACCGGGTGCTGTTCGGATTCGCCCTGGCCATCGCCCTGGGTCTGCCGCTCGGCATCCTGATGGCGCGCTTCAAGCCGGTGGAAAATTTCTTCCTGCCGCTGGTCAGCGCCATCATGCCGATCCCCTCCTTCGCGCTGGTGCCGCTGTTCATGTTGTGGTTCGGCATCGGCAACCTCACCACCATCCTGGTCGTGTTCTACGCCGCCACTTTCCCGATGCTGTTCAACACCTGGTCGGGGGTGCGCTCGGTCAATCCGCTGTGGCTGCGTGCGGCAGGCGCCATGGGCGCCGACGAGCGCAAGTTGTTCCGCAAGGTGATCATCCCCGGGGCGCTGCCTTTCATCATCACCGGCATGCGGCAAGCCTTCCTGCGCTCGTGGATCGCGGTGGTCGGCGCCGAGATGATCGCGGCTTCCGACTGGGGCCTGGGCTGGGTGATCTTCGACGCCAAGGAATTTCTGCAAACCGACGTGATGATGGCCTCGCTGGTCGTCATCGGCTTCATCGGCTTTGTGTTCGAGCGCGTGGTATTCGGCTCGATCGAGCGCGCAACCGTCCAGCGCTGGGGCATGGTGCGGATGGCGAAGGGCTAGCGCATGATCCCGAAAAGTGGGAACCGGTTTTCGGATAAGATCATGCGCAAAAGAAAGAACTAGAATGCTGCCGATCGAAATCCGCGATGTGTCTCTCGTCTACGACACCCCCGCCGGCAAAGTGCCCGGGGTCAAGGACGTCAGCTTCAATATCGGTGCCTCCGAGTTCCTCTGCATCGTCGGGCCGTCCGGCTGCGGTAAGTCGACATTGCTCAACATCATCGCCGGCTTCATTGCGCCGGTGTCGGGCGAGATCCGCATCGGCGGCAAGACGGTGACCGGCCACGGCATGGACCGCGGTGTAGTGTTCCAGGATTTCGCCCAATTGTTCCCGTGGCGCACGGCGCTCGGCAATGTCACTTTCGGGCTGGAAATGAAGGGCGTCGGTAAAGAAGAGCGCGAGGCGGTGGCGCGCGAACAATTGCGCCTGGTGAAACTCGAAAAATTTACCTCCTCCTACCCGCACCATCTGTCCGGCGGCATGCAGCAGCGGGTCGCCATCGCGCGCGCGCTGGCGTACAATCCGGCGGTGCTGCTGATGGACGAGCCGTTTGCCGCGCTCGACGCCATGACCCGCGACGACATGCAGCGGCTGCTCGCCGACGTGTGGAAGACAACGCGCAAGACGGTGATCTACGTGACGCACAATGTGGCGGAGGCGGTTTATCTGGCGGACCGCGTCGTGGTGATGACGCCGCATCCCGGCACGGTGAAGGCCGAGATCAGGATTCCGCTGGCGCGGCCGCGCGATCCGCTGAGCGTAGAATTCCTCGAATGTCAGAAGGAACTGTTGCAGCATCTCGGGCAGAACGTGGCGCAAGGCGAGACGGCGAAATCGGCGGCCAATGGGCAGCCTAAAATCTAAAGGGAGGATCACAATGACGATGTTGAGCAAAGGAATTACTCGGCGGCACGCGCTGGCCGCGACCGGCGCCGGCGTGCTGGCGGCGGGACTGGGCGTACGTCCGTCGTTTGCGGACATGGCGACCATCCGCCAAGGCTATCAGACCAATATGTGGGGCATGCCGACTTATTACCTGTTGCGCTCCGGCTACCTGCAGAAGCACGGCGTCAAATTCGAGGAATTCGCCGTGCCGTCGGGCAACCTGACCATGCAGCAGATGGTGGCGCGGCAAGTCGATATGGGCACTTACGCCGGCCCGTCCTTCATCATCGGCAACGCCAAAGGCGGCTTGGTCGCCATCGCCAAGATCGAATATGTCGGCAAGACCGCGCGCGTGATGGCGCGGAAGGAGCTCGGCCTGAAGACCGTCGCCGACCTGCGCGGCAAGAAGGTCGCCAACCAGACCGGCTCGTCCACCGGCAACATCTTCGTCGACCAGATCGCCACCAAGGCCGGCCTGCACAAAGGCGACTTCCAAGAAATCCGTATGAACGTGAACGACATGGTGGCCGCCATGGCCGCCAAGACCGTGGACGCCATGGTCAATGTCGAGCCCTACAACGCGATCGCGGAAGACGAGGGCCTCGCCAATTCGCTGGAGGACTTTTACTCGTTCGACAAGCTGCCTGTGTTCATGGCGGCGACACCGGAATTCGTCGACAAAAATCCGGACACCATCGTCGCCTATCTCAAGGCCTGGCTGGAAGTCGCCAAGGACTTCAAGGAGCACCCCGACAAGGTGTCGGACGTGATCTACACGTTCTACACGTCGAAGGGCTACAAGATGTCGAAGGCGACCTTCGCCAAAGCGCTCAGCCACGTGGAAGTCGGTCCCGGCTGGCCGGACGACCTCGGACCTTATATGCAGCATCACGCCGAGGTGCTGCTGCAGAATAAAAAGATCAAGGAAATACCGGACTTCAGCAAAGCGTTCCGCAAGGACTTCTTCAAGAAGGCCGAGGCCTGAGCGCCCGAACGCCATAGGATGAAAACCGAGGCCGGCGCATTCCGCGCCGGCCTTGCTACGACAACGCAAGTCGCGACGGAGACGTGAATGACAGCCGCAGAAAGCCCGCTCAGCCACAGCGGCGAGCCCACCACCTGGAATTTCAAGCTGCTCGCGCAAAACGATCTCGGCGGCTTCGGCGGCATGGGCGAAGGGATGTCTATCACCATCGCCAAAGACGGCCGGCGCATCATCTGGCTGGCGCATGAAAGCGCGCCGAAGAACTTCACCGGGGTTGACGTCTCCGATCCGCGCAATCCGAAGGTCGTGGTGCAGACCGACCTGCCGCAAAGCTATATGCGCTCGAACTCGCTGGAATGCTCCGGCAACATCATGGCGGTCGCCTATCAGACGCAGAAGAAAGGGCAGCGGCCGGCCGGGCTCGAACTGTTCGACGTGTCGGTGCCGGAAAAACCGCGCTCGATCTCGTTCTTCGACTGCTCAGGCGCGACCTCGCGCGGCGTGCATCAATTGTGGTTCTGCGACGGTGAATACGTGCACCTGGCTTCGGGCGCGCCCGACTTCAAGCCGAGCAACCCAAACGACGACCAGTTCTACCGCTGCATTGACGTGCGCGATCCGGCAAAACCGAAGGAGGTCGGCCGCTGGTGGATGCCGGGCACCTCGGCGACCGACAACGTGGCGCCGCCGCCGCGCCATCCGCTCGACAAGGGTTACCGCGCGCACAACACCAACGTCTACCCGCAGAAGCCGGACCGGCTTTATCTCTGCTACATCGACGGCGGCATGTTCGTGATGGACATCAAGGACAAGGCCAATCCGAAGGTGATCTCGCACTGGACCAACTCGCCGCCTTACACCGGCTTCATGCACACCGCCGTGCCGCTGTTCGAGCGCAACTTGATGCTGGTGACCGACGAGTTGACCGAGAACGCGGCCAAGGACTGGCCGAAGCTGGTGTGGATTCTCGACATGCGCGACGAGATGCATCCGATCTCCATCGCCACCTGCCCGCTGCCGCCGGTCGATGCCTATAAGGACCGCGGCGGCCGCTTCGGCGCGCACAATATCCACGAGAATGCGGCGGTGCCGACGGCCTGGCAGTCCGACCAGGTCGTGCTCGGAACCTTCTTCAACGGCGGCCTGCGCGCCTACGATATTTCCAATCCGTATCAGCCCAAGGAAGTCGGCGCTTTCGTGCCGCCGCCGCCCAAAGGCACCCCGGCCGGCGCTGTCCAGCTCAATGACGTGTTCGTCGACGAGCGTGAGATCGTCTACACCGTCGACCGCCACACCGGCGGGCTATACATCCTCGAAATGGATTTTTGAGCCGCCACAAACGCGCCTCACCTCTCCCAGTCGAAGTCGGATATATCCGACTTCGACCACTATAAGGTGCCGAACTCGGGCAGGCCCGAGTTCGGATGGGAGAGGTCGACCGCGCGAAGCGCGGACGGGTGAGGGGTTAGAACCTACCGAGAGTCACTTGCCCCCTCACCTCAACCCTCTCCCCCAAGGGGAGAGGGAGCGCGCCCTCATTCGCGGCTTACTTGAGTGTCGCTATAATGGCCGCATGAACTCGCCCTTCCCCTCCCCGGCCGCCGGGCGCTTCGGGCGCCGGCTCAAGCGTGAGCGGGGGCATCGTGTGCCGGTGACCGTGGTCACCGGCTTCCTCGGCGCCGGCAAGACCACGTTGCTGCGGCGGTTTCTAGCGACGCCGGAAGGGCGCGGCAGCGCGGTGGTGGTCAATGAGTTTGGCGCCGAGGGCATCGACGACGCACTGGTGCGAGCGAGCGCCGACGAGACGGTGCTGCTCGGCAATGGCTGCCTTTGCTGTATCGCGCGCAGCGACCTGCAGCAGGCGCTGCGCCGGCTAGTGGTCGAGCGCGAGCGCGGCGAATTGCCGGATATCCGCCGCGTGGTGATCGAGACTTCGGGGCTCGCCGATCCCTCGCCCATCCTGCAAACCTTCGCCACCGACCGCGCGCTCGGCGGCGCCTTCCATGTCGAAGCGGTGGTCACGGTGGTCGATGCCGAGACCGGCGGCGAAACGCTCAAATGGTCGGCGGAGGCGCGTAAGCAGGCGATTTTGGCCGACCGGCTGGTCATCACCAAGACCGACATCGCCGGCGAAGGTGCGGCGGACGCGCTGACCGCGCAATTGCGGGCGCTCAATGCCGGCGCGGAAATTCTCGCCGCGGTGAACGGCGAACTCGATCCCAGCCGATTGACCGAGCCCGCGACCGATGCACGCAACACTTTCGTCGCCGAGACCGCGCACAGCGACGGCATTGCGAGCTTCGTTATGTCCGACGACAAGCCGATGCCCTGGCCGGTGTTCGCGCGCGCCATGGAAACGCTAATGGCGATGCGCGGACCCGACCTGTTGCGCGTGAAAGGCTTCCTCAACGTCGAAGGCTGCCGCGGCCCGGTGCTGGTGCAATTCGTTCAGCACCTTGCGCACCCGCCGGTCGAGCTCGAAGCCTGGCCGGACGGCAACCGGCAAAGCCGCGTGGTGTTCATCACGCGCAATATCGCGGAGCGCCACGTGCGCGATTTGTTTGAAGCGGTGAAGCAACTACAAGCCGTCGTCCCCGCGAAGGCGGGGACCCAGTAACCACTCACTCATAGGGAACCTGTATCGCTGCGGCGTACTGGATGCCCGCTCTCGCGGGCATGACAGCGAAAGGGCGCCGCGCGGCTACGGCTTACTCCCGATCGCGTCCGGCGATCTCCGCCTGCCAGGGCGCGACGCGGCGCTCGACAAAGCCGATAAAGGAGTTCAGCCCGATCGCCATGACCATCAAGATGATGATCGGCACGAACATGGTGGCGGTGTCGAAATTATTGGCCGAGTTGATGATGACCGCGCCGAGGCCGGAAATGGTGGTGAAGAATTCCGCGATCACCATCGCCACCACGGCGCGGCCGACCGCCAGGCGAATGCCGGCCATGATATACGGCAGCGTTGCCGGCAGGATGATGCGGCGCAAGATCACCGTATCGGGGGCGACGAAGGATTTACCGACCTCGATCAGCGTTTTCGGCACCGCGGTGACGCCGAGCCAGGTGTTGATGCAGATCGGAAACAGCGACATCAGGAACACCACCGCGACCTTCACGGCAAAACCCAGGCCCAGCCACAGCATCAGCAGCGGCACCAGCGCCACCAGCGGCATGGCGTAGCCGGCGGTGACGTAGATGCCGAGCGCGGCCTCGGCGACGCGGAAACGGCCGATGATGAGGCCGAGCGGAATGCCGATCACGATCGCCAGGCCATAGCCGAGCGCGAACGGGCGTAGCGATTCGTAGAGCGCGGTCTGCAGTTGCCCGGTGATCAGCAGGTCCCAGAACGCGACCGCGATCGCGCTCGGATAGGAGCCGAACACCGGATTGATGTCGCGGCCGAAGATTTCCCACACGATGAGCACGCAGACGATCGACGTCAGCGTGATCGCCCAGCGCGGCCAGGGACGGCGCTCGGCAGGCTCGGCAGCTTCGGCTGGAGCGGCAGCCTGTTTTCGCGTGTCGGCAATATCGGCCATCAATGCACCGTCGGCGCGTCGTGCAGCGCGCGCCAGACCTTGTAGCGGGTGTCGGTGAATTCGGCGGTGCCGCGCACCACGCCGAGATCGCCGCGCGGCCGCGGCAGCGGCACGCTCATGATCTCCTGCACCCGCCCCTCGCGCATGACGATGATACGGTCGGCGATCAGCACGGCTTCGTCGAGATCGTGGGTGACGAACAATATCGTCTTCTTGGTGCGCGCGTGAATATCCAGGAGCTCGGCCTGCATGCTCTCGCGCGTCTGCGCGTCGAGCGCCCCGAACGGCTCGTCCATCAGCAGCACCGACGGATCGATGGCCAGCGCGCGGGCAATGCCGACGCGCTGCTTCATGCCGCCGGAAAGCTGGTGCGGACGGCGGTTCTGCGAGTCGGTCAGGCCGACCAGCTCGAGATATTTCTCCGCCGTTTCGCGCAACGGCGCCCCGCGCATGCCCTTCATTTCCAGCCCGAACATCACGTTCTGCCGGGCGTTGAGCCAGGGCAGCAACTCGGCGTGCTGGAACACCATGCCGCGGTCGTGGCCGCAGCCGTGCACCTCGCGGCCGTCGACGGTGACGCGGCCGCTGCTCGCCGGATCGAGCCCCATGGCGACGCGCAGCGCCGTGGTCTTGCCGCAGCCGGACGGCCCGATCAGCGCCACGATCTCGCCGTCCGCCACCTTGAAGCTGACGCGGTCGAGCGCCTGCACGTGGTGCACGTCGTCATCCACGCGCAGCGTAAAGCGCTTGGAGACGTCGACGAAATTCACCTCGCCCATTCAACATCTCCAAATCCAGCCCGTCATTCCGGGGCGCGAGCCAAGTGAGCGAACCCGGAATCCGGATAGACAGTCATCGCGTACTTCTGGATTCCGGGTTCCGGCCTGCGGCCGGCTCCGGAATGACCAGGACTCAGTGCGTGCTTTCCACCATCTTGAGCGCCTTTTCGCGATATTCCGGCGCGGTCACGGCGGCAAGATCGAGCGGCGCCTTGAGCTTGCCGGCCTTGACCAGTTGCTCCTGGATCCAGTTGAACTTCGCCGCCGGCAGCGGCAGCGTCGGATCGACGGCGTGATGCTCGACCGCATCGTCATAGACGAAGGCGGGGCGCGGATCGCCCGGCTTGCTGTGGATGATCTTCTCGGTAAGCGCCACGGTCTCGGCCTTGTGCGAAAGTGCAAAGCGCAGCGCGTTCATCTCGGCGGCGAGGAATTTGACCGCGTCGTCGCCGCGCGCAGCCAGCACCTTGGCGCTGGAGACGATGCACACGCGCAGGAAGTTCGGTACCGCGTCGCGGCCGGCGACCAGCAGATGGATGCTCTTGGGCATGACCGGCTCGACCTCGTTCGACACCACCGCGGCATCGACCACGCCGCCGACCAGCGCCTGATAACGGTCGTGGTCGCCGCCGACCGCGGCAAGCTTTACGTCCTTCTCCGAGACGCCGTATTTCGCCAGCGCCGAGCGCGCCAGCATGTCGGGCATGGAATTGGGCGCCGACACCGCGATCTGCTTGCCCTTGAGGTCGGCCACCGTCTTGATGGAATCCTTGGCGTAGATGCCGTGCGGCACCACGACCCAGTGGCAGCCGAGCAGCTTGACATCCGCCCCTTTGGAATCGGCGGAGAACACGCCCTGCGGGCCGCCTTCGAAGCTGTCGAGCTCGCCGGCGATCAACGCCTTGAGCGCCAGCTGGTCGTTGCGGAACTCCGAGGTCTCGATCTTGAGGCCCTGCTTGGCGGCGAAATCGCGCTGGGTGATCATCAGGAATATGCCGGCGTCGGCCTTGGCTTTGATCAGGCCGTGCTTCCACACTTTCTCTTGCGCCACGGCCGGAACCGACAAGGCGCCAACCGCCGCGGCGATAATGGCCGCCATGGCGATGCGCTGGGTGATACCGTTTTTCATGTTGTGTCTCCTCCCTGACTGGCGTGGCCTTTTGGCCTTGTTCTCCTTGGCGCCAATCTTAACACCGTCGTCCGCTGCTGTCGTCCCGGGCGATAGCAAGAATTACGCCGGCGCCAGACGTTTGATGCTTTTGCGGGCCGCGGTAATGACCTCCGGCACCGCGGCGTCATTGCCGGGCGCCATGATGTGGCATCCCGCGACCTGCGGGATGTCGGCAAGTTCCTGCACCATCTCGATGCAGATGCGGCGGCCTTCCGCAAGCGGATCGCTCGCCGCCTCCATGCGCGCGACGACTGTCTCGGGGATGATGGCGCCGAACAGCTTGTCCTTGATCCAGCGCGCCGACTTCGCCGAGCGCAACGGCACGATGCCGATCAGCACCGAGAGGGCGATGCCGTGCTCGGCGAGCCGCGCCATGTAGCGGCGCACCACGCCGGCATCCATGCAGAACTGGGTCTGCGAAAATTGCGCGCCGGCATCGATCTTGGTCTGCAGCCCCTTCGGGGCCCAGTCCGGCGCTGGATCGATCGGGCTGTCGGCGGCGCCGAGAAAAAAGGGCGCGGCGCCGGAGACCTTGCGGCCGGACGGCAGTTCGCCGCTATCGCGCAAGCGGCGCGCAGTTTCCAGAAGCTGGCGCGGATCGAGATCGAATACCGGTTTGGCGTCCGGCTGATCGCCGGCCGACGGGTCGTCGCCGCGCAGCATCAAGAGATTGCGGACGCCGCACGCCGCCGCGCTCATGAGATCGCTTTGCAAGGCGATGCGGTTGCGGTCGCGGCAGGTGAACTGCAGGATCGGCTCGATGCCGGCCTCCACCAGCATCGCCGCCGCGGTCACGCTGCCCAGATGCGGCCGCGCGCCGGCGCCGTCAGTGATATTGACCGCATCGGCCAGACCCTTGAGCGGGGCAGCCTTGGCGAGGAGTTCGTTGCGGTCGGTGGAAACCGGCGGCGTCACCTCGGCGGTGATGACGAAGCGGCCGGCGTTGAGTTTTTCCTGCAGAGTCATCGATATTTCCCTTGCGCATGATCTTCATGCGCGCAAACCACGTGGCAAAATTGTCTGCGCCTGGCAAGCGTGTTATTCGCATAGCCATGGCCCATCCGGTTACATCGCTCGACGAGGCGCTTGCAGCGATCCACGACGGTTGCCTGCTGGTTGTGCCGCGCGAGGTATCAGGCGTGCCGATGGCGGCGACGCGCGCGCTGATCCGCCGCGGCGTCAAGCGGCTGCATCTGGTGGCGCTGCCGACATCGAGCCTGCAGGCCGATTTGCTGATCGGCGCCGGCTGCGTGGAGACCCTCGAGACCAGCGCGGTGAGCCTGGGCGAATTCGGCGCGGCGCCGCGCTTTGCCGCCGCCGTCACCGCCGGCGCGATCACGATGAAAGACGCCACCTGCCCGGCGCTGCATGCCGCGCTGCAGGCGGCGGAGAAAGGCGTGCCGTTCATCCCGTTGCGCGGATTGGTCGGCTCGGACGTTTTGAAATACCGCGACGACTGGAAGGTGATCGACAATCCGTTCGGCAATTCCGACCCGATCGTATTGTTGCCCGCCATCAAACCGGACGTCGCGCTGGTGCACGCGCCGATGGCCGACCGCTACGGCAATGTCTGGATCGGCCGCCAGCGCGAACTGGCGATGATGGCGCATGCGGCGGATAAGACGATCGTCACCGTCGAGAAAATCCACGATGGCAATCTGCTCGACGATCCTGTGCTCGCCGCCGGCACGCTGCCGGGCTTTTACGTCGAAAGCGTTGCTGTCGTTGAACGCGGCGCTTGGCCGCTGCCGCTGCCGGATACTTACGGCGCCGACGCCGAGCATCTGGCGCTTTATGCGAAAATGGCGGCGACGGCGGAGGGTTTTGCGGAATATCTGGACAGGTTTGTCTATGACAAGTGCGCGGCGTAGTGCGGCCTTTACCTCCCCCGCCTGCGGGGGAGGTCGACGCGCGCAGCGCGTCGGGAGGGGGCACTATTACAAACGCCGCGTTAGCATTGGCCCCCTCCCCAACCCTCCCCCGCAAGCGGGGGAGGGAGTCCGAGAGGCCTCCACGTGAGCGTATCCTTCCGCCCCGAGGAACTGCTCGCCGACGTGATCGCGGGGCTGATCGGCGACGTACGCCACGTCGCTGTCGGCAACGCTTCGCCGATCCCGGCGACCGCCGCGCTGTTGGCGCGTGAACATGGTAGCGGACGGCCCTACGTGTCACTGCTGGGCAGTCCGAAGAACACGTTCTGGACCGACGGCGCGCGCGAACTGTTCGACTGCGCCGGCCAAGGCCGCATCGATGTGTTCTTCCTCTCCGGCGGGCAGATCGACGGCCAGGGCAACATCAATCTGGTCTCGACCGGCGACTACGAACATCCGAAGGTGCGCTTCCCCGGCTCGTTCGGCTCGGCCTATCTCTATTACGTGGTGCCGAAAGTGATCCTGTTCCGCACCGAACATTCGCGCCGCACGCTGGTTCCCAAGGTCGATTTCATCAGCGCGCCGGGCGTCAGCGAGGCCAATGTCTATCGCCCTGGCGGGCCGATCGCGCTCATCACCAACCGCTGCCTGTTCGACTTCGCCAACGGCCGCTTCCGGCTCGCCAGCGTGCATCCCGGCCATACGGTCGAGGAAGTGGTCGAGAACACCGGCTTCGATTTCGAGCGGCCCGCCAACGTGCCGCAGACGCCGCCACCTTCCCCCGAGACGCTCAAGCTGATGCGCGAGGTCGTCGCCCCGCAACTGGCCGAGGTCTATCCGCAGTTCGCGGCGCAGGTATTCGGGGTGCGTGCCCCGGATGCGGCGCCGCACGTAGCGCAGCGAAGTGGTGCGCCGCTGATCCGGGGCCCCGGTTAAGAAAGCTGGGTCCCGGGTCTGCAGCGCACCGCTGGCGCGCTGCGCTGCGCCCAGGACACGCACTTCCTGCGAAGCCGAGCCTGGGCTAGTGTCCGCCCGAAAAACAACGTCGAGGAAACAATAAGTGAAAACGGTTGAAGCAGCGGTCATCGGCGTCGGCTGGGTGGGCGGCACGCGGGCGGAGACGCTCTCGCGCACCGCGCTCGTGGACAAATTGCACCTGTGCGAAATCAAGCCGGACCGGCTGGCCGAAGTGAAGGCGCTCTACAAGCCGGCGACGGCGACGCTCGATTACAACGACATCATAAACAACGAAAAAATCTCGGTGGTCTATATCTCCACCACGCCGGAGAGCAACCACTATCCGATCTGCCGCGACTGTCTGAAGTCCGGCAAGAACGTGATGCTGGAAAAACCGATCGCGCTCGAATTGTGGGAAGCCGACGAACTGATCCAGCTCGCCAAGCGCAACAATCTCAAATTCACCATCGGCTATTCGCAGCGCTTCAATCCGAAGATCGCCTACGCCAAAAAGAAGATCGTCGACGGCACGCTGGGCAAAGTCGTGTCGGTGCTGGTCAGCCGGCACCTCTCGCGTAGCCTGGGAAAAAAGATCGCCAGCCGCGTGCGGCTCTCGCCCGTCGTCATGGAATCGACGCACGATCTCGATTTCGTTTTCTGGCTCTTGGAGCCGGCCAAGCCCGTGCGCGTTTATAGCCAAGGCGCCTACGGCTACATGCAGCCGATCAACGGCTCGCATGACGTGATGTTCTCCACCGTCACCATGGACAACGGCGTGGTGGTGATGATCGGCGGCGGCTGGAACCTGCCGCCGAGTTTCCCGAATTATTGCGCCACTTGGATCGAGATCACCGGCACCGAGGGCGCGCTCATTCTCGACGACACCCAGCGCGACAATTGGCTCAACACCGTCAAGAGCGGCCAGGAATTTCCCATGTCCACCATGCCGGGCGAGCAGGTCGGAGAAGTGTTTGCCGGCGGCATGGGCCCGGAAACCATCCATTTCCTGGAAGCCTGCATCCGCGATACGCCGGTGATGGTGACGCCGGAATCGGCGCGCCGGGTGATGGAAACCTATAGCGCGGCGGATCTGTCGGCCGACCGCAACGAGCCGGTCGACCTGCCGTTGTCGAACGAAACAATCTCGGGCATTGCCGAACTCAAGCAACGAAACCGCGCCGGAGTGAACGCATGAAATCGTCCGCCAAAGGCGTCGGCCTGGCCATCATCGGCGGCGGACGCGTCGGCCTGTTCCGCGGCGAGGTGGCCGCGCGCCATCCGGCGGTCGAATGGATCGGGCTCGCCGAGAAGAACCCGAACCGCGCCGGCGAAGTGGCGCCCAAGATCAGCGCCGATTTCGTCACGCAAAGTCACGTCGAACTGCTCAAGCGCCCGGAAGTCACTGCCGCCATCATCTGCACCGACGAGCATTTGCACGTCGATCCGATCATGGCGGCGATCGAGCGCGGCCTGCCGATGCTGATCGAGAAACCGTTGGCGACGCGGCTCGACCAGTCCGAACGCGTGCTCAAGGCGATCAAGGCCGCAAAATTGGATGCAGTTGTCGGCTATACGCAACGGTTCCGCCGACGGTGGCTGGCGGCAAAGGAAAAATGCCGCACCGGCGCGCTCGGCGACGTCACGCTGGTGACCTCGCGCGCCTTCATGAACCGGCTGGTGGCGATCGACAATTACAAGCGCACTGACGATCCGGCCACCATCTCGCCAATGGTGATCTCCGGCACGCATGCGCTGGACATCTGCATGTGGTGCCTGGAGGGCAAGACGCCGGTCGAGTGCTATGCGCGCTCGATCGATAAAGTGCTGGGTCCGCTCTACAAAGGCATCGACGGCACCGCCGGCATGATCAATTTTTCCGACGGCACCATTTACAATCTCAACATGTCCTGGGCGCTGCCGGTGACCTGGCCGGCGGCGGTCTATTCGCTGGAAGTCGGCATTGTCGGCACCACCGGCGTCTTGACCATCGACGACACCCATCGCGACATCGTGCTGGCGGTGTCGAAGCCGCAAAGCGAGGGTTACAACCCCGACGCCACGCGGCTCGTCGACTTCATGGGCAGCTATCCGCCCGGCGACATGGCGTTCGGCGAATTGCGCGGGCCGATGGCGGAGGAAACCGATAGCTGGCTCAACCGCGTCTCGCTCGGTCTGCCTACCGCGGCGGCGACGGTCGAGGATGCGCACCGCAACCTGATGCTGACCAAGGCTTTGGATTTGTCGGCCAAGCGCAAGGCGCCGGTGAAGCTGCCGCTCGATCCGGATGAAGCAAAGGCGGCGGCGTAGGCTTAAAGTTCCATAAACCAGCCTGTATCTTAGAAAAAACTTATCTTCTCAACGGCCTGTATTCTGAATACGTTGCTCGCGCCGCCACTTGAGGTTTTCATGCGCGCCCGCCGTGACGCTGCCATCCGTTTCCTGAAGGCCGCGTTGGTTGCATCGATTGCCATCCCCGTCGCTATTTTATGCTGGGGCGCCTGGGTTACCTACAACAACGCCTTTAACCACGCCGACGAACAGCTCTCGGCGACGCTGGACATTTTGGCCGGACAGGCCAACACGGTTTTTGAATCGGTGGCGCTGACCTTCACCAGCGTCGACACGCTGGTCGATGCGATGCCCGACGACCAGATCAAGGCGTCGGAGCGCGCGCTGCATGACAAGCTCCACGAGCTTGAAGCGGCGACCGAGGCGGTCAACGCCATCCGCATCATCGATAAAGACGGCCATATCCTGGTCGGCTCGCAGATGCTGCCCGCGCCCAAGTTTCAAGACTTTTCCGGCCGGGATTATTTCACGGCGCAGGTCTCGGCGAACGCCGGCACGTTCATCGGCTCCGTGTTGCAGCCGCGGTTTTCGCAAGGCCCCTACTTTGGCGTTAGCCGCCGCCGGCCTCTGCAGAACGGACAGTTTTCCGGCGTTGTCGTCGTGTCGGTGATCCCCGAGGTCTTCACCGAGTTCTTTTCACGTCTCGTCCGCGACAGCGGCGGCAACTATCTCATCCTCAAAGCCGATGGTAATATTCTCGCCCGCTATCCGCCCTCCCCCGCCGGGGTGACAAAAGTCCTTCCGCAAGGCGGGTTCATGCAACTCCTCGCCTCGCATCCGGAAGGCGGCATCACCACGTCGCGACAGACCGTCGACGGCATCGACCGGCGCGTCGGCGTCCGCGAAATGAGCAACTGGGGACTCTATGTTTCTGCGGGCATCGAGATGCGGAAAATCTTTGCCGATTGGCTTTGGGCCTTATCGGCGCATCTCATTTTCGGCTTCCCGGCGACGATTTTTCTGTTCACGCTCGTGCTGTTGACGTTGCGGCGGACGCAGGCATTCTACGCGGAAGCCGAGCGGCGCGAGCTGGCCGAACAGGCATTGCGGCAGTCGCAGAAGATGGAGGCCGTCGGGCAATTGACCGGCGGCGTCGCCCACGACTTCAACAATCTTCTCACCATCATCATCGGCAATCTCAACATCGCCAAGCGCGGGGTCGTTGAAGCGCGCGCCGAACGCGCGCTCAATAACGCGCTGACCGGGGCGGAGCGCGCCGCGCAATTGACGCAGCGCCTGCTCGCCTTCTCGCGGCAGCAGCCGCTCAACCCGCGGGCGGTGGACCTCAATCGGCTGGTGGTCAATGTCTCCGACATTCTCACGCGATCGCTCGGAGAAAATATCGAACTGGAAACGATCAGCGGCGCCGGGCTGTGGAGCGTCGAGGCCGACGTCTCCGAACTGGAAGCGGCGCTGCTCAATTTGGCGCTGAACGCGCGCGACGCCATGCCGAACGGGGGCAAGCTGACGATCGAGTCGACCAATGCCTATCTCGACGAGGAATATTGCCGCCAGCACACGGGGCTTAACCCCGGCCAATACGTCCTCGTCGCCGTGACCGATAACGGCGCGGGAATGTCGGCGGAAACAATCGAAAAGGCGTTCGAGCCGTTCTTCACCACCAAGGAAACCGGAAAAGGCACCGGGCTTGGCCTGAGCCAGGTCTACGGCTTCGTCAAGCAGTCGGGGGGCCACGTCAAAATTTATAGCGAGATTGGCGAGGGAACGTCGATCAAGCTCTATTTGCCGCGCTACGTCGGGCATGACGTAGACGTGCCGCCGGAAGCACCGATGGACTCGGAGCGCGGCCGCGGCGAGACCATTCTCCTCGTCGAAGACGATGAGGGTGTGCGCCAATACGCCGCGGATATTCTCCGCGACCTCAATTACCAGGTGTTGGAGGCGCGCAACTCGGCTTCCGCGTTAAAGCTGCTCGATGCGGAGAAGAGCTTCGACCTGCTGCTGACCGACGTGGTGCTGCCGGGCAAGAACGGCCGGGAACTGGCCGATGAAATCGAGCGCCGCCGCCCCGGCCTGAAAGTCATCTTCATGACAGGCTATTCGCGCAACGCGATCGTGCATCACGGAAGGCTCGACCGCGGCACCGAACTCATTCCCAAGCCGCTGACCGAAGCGGTGCTGGCGCGGCGCATCCGCGCCGTGCTCGACGGCCCCGCAGCGCCGGCGCCACCGAATTAACGCGCGGCCAAAAGCCCTTCCGCCCCGCCGCCCAAGATCGCCTTCTTGTCGGCATCCGAGATCGTCAACGCGCGCACATGGGCGACGCAATCGAGCATCGCCATGTCGTAGGGATAGTCGCTGCCGAGCAGCACGCGCCCCGCGCCCGCCTGCGCGACCAGAAATTCCAGCGACTGATCCGAATGCGCGATGGTGTCGTAGAGAAAGCGGCCGATGATGGTCGCAGGCTCCGTCGGCACATTCTTCTTCGGCTCCGGCCGCACGCGCCAGCCATGCACCCAGCGCCCGGCCTGATAGGGCATGAAGCCGCCGGCATGCGCGAGGCAAATCTTGAGCTTGGGGTGCCGGTCCATCACGCCGCCGAACACGAGACAGGCCGCGGCGATGGTGGTGTCGAGCGGATTGCCGACTAGGTTGCCGAGGTAATAGGACTTCAGCCGGTCGGCGCCGGCGACATTCACCGGGTGCACGAACATGAAGGCGTTAAGCTCTTCGGCGGCGGCCCAGAGCGGCGCGAGACTCGGATCGTCGAGATTTCTGCCCATGACATTGGAGCCGATCATGGCGCCGCGCAGGCCGAGCTTGCGCATCGCGCGCGTTAATTCGCCGGCGGCGCGCTCCGGCGCCTGCATCGGCAAGGTCGCGATCCCCCAGAACCTCTGCGGATGCTCGGCAATGTGCTTGGCGATCTGGTCATTCTGCACGGCCGAAGTCGCCGCACAGAGCGCGGCGTCCTGATTGTAGAGATAGGTCTGCGGCGTTGCCGACAGCACCTGCACGTCGACGCCGCTCGCATCCATGTCGCGCAGGCGGTGCGCGATATCGAAGCCGCCGGTCGGGAACGGCCGGTACGCGTTGCCGCCGACATCCAAGGTCGCGGCAGCCGCGTCGATCGGCGTGATGGTGACCGGCACCTTGGGCGCTTCCTTACGCAGAAGCGCTGCGGTTTCCTGCGTCAGGATGTGGCTGTGGACGTCGATTGTTCGCGCTGTACTCATTTCGTCACCTGAAATCCGCCGTTCGTCGCTTTAAAGGGAGCGCCTGAGTGCCGCACCCGTGACGGCGGCGCAAGGGCCTGTTGGCTTGCGTTTTTTCGGTTATAAACGGAGCCCCGCATAACCTATTGCCGGAATTTCCCATGGACGCGAAGAGCCCTGCCCGCACCGAACACGAACCGCGCGTCGAGGACGACGCTCTGGTGCGCGGCGCCGGCCATTTCATGGACGATCCGCGGCTGCCGAACCAGGCCTACGGCGCCTTCGTGCGCTCGCCGCATGCCCATGCCAAGATTTTGTCGGTCAACACCGAGGCGGCGTTGCGCGGCAAAGGCGTGCTCGCGGTGCTCACCGCCGCGGACATGAAGGAAGCCGGCGTCGGCAGCATGTCGCGCCATCCGCCGGTGGTCGGCCGCGGCGGCGCCAAAATGGTGGTGCCGTTCCGCCCATCGCTCGCCGGCGAAAAGGTGATGCATGTTGGCGACGCCGTCGCGCTGGTGGTGGCGGAGACGCTTGCCGCCGCGCAGGACGCCGCCGAGCTCGTGCAGATTGACTACGAGGAATTGCCGGCGGCGATCGAGCTCGACGTCGCCGCCAAGCCCGGCGCGCCGCAACTTTACCCGGACGCTCCCGGCAACGTCATCGTCGACTGGCCCGGCCCGGTGCCGAGCGAGGACAATGAGCGCGAGGTCGAGAAGATCTTCGCCGGCGCGGCGCACGTGGCGCGCGTTTCCGTCACCAACCAGCGCATGGTGGTGGCGGCAATGGAAACGCGCGGCGCGACCGGCACCTACGATGCCAAGACCGAGGGCTATACGCTTTACACCTGCTCGCAGAGCGCCGACGCCATGCGCGCGCAAGGCATCGCGGTGATGGGCCTGCCGCCGGAGAAACTGCGCGTCATCACCGCCGACGTCGGCGGCGCCTTCGGCATGAAGACGCCGTTCTATCCGGAATATCCGGCGCTTCTGATTGCGGCGCGCAAGCTCTCGCGCCCGGTGCATTGGCAATCGACACGGTCGGAGGCTTTCGTCACCGACACGCAGGCGCGCGACACCGTGACCCACGCGGAACTCGCGCTCGACGACAAGGGCAAGTTCCTGGCGCTGCGCATGCGGCATCTGTGCAATCAGGGCGGCTATGTCTCAACCGCCGGCGTCGGCATCAACACCAACAATTTCGCCCGCTGCCTGCCCGGCATGTACCGCATCCCGAAGATCGATGTCGGCGTCATCTGCTATTTCACCAACAAGGTGCCGATCGGACCCTATCGCGGGGCCGGCCGCCCGGAGGCCAATTACGCGCTCGAGCGCGTGGTCGAGGAAGCCGCCCGCGTTTCCGGCATCGATCCGGTGCGGCTGCGGCGCAAGAATCTCATCCCGCCTTCGGCGATGCCGTACAAATCGGCGGTCGGCAACGTCTATGACAGCGGCGACTTCCCGGCCATCGTCGCGCAGGCGCTCGACATGGCGGATTATGCCAATTTCAACAAGCGCAAACGCGAAGCGGCGCGGCGCAAGAAATACCGCGGCATCGGCGTCTCCTGCATGCTGGAGCACTCCGGCTCGATCCCGCTCGAGCAGGCTTCGGTGACCTTCACCGGCGACAAGCTCGTTCTCGGCTGCAATGTGCAATCGACCGGCCAGGGCCACGCCACCGTGTTCGGGCACCTGCTCGCCGACAAACTCGGCATCGACTTCGGCAAGATCGAGCATCGCCACGGCGATACCGCGCTCGGTCTCACCGGGTTTGCCTCGGTCGGCTCGCGTTCGGCCATGTGCGCCGGCAACGCCATCGTTCACGTCGCCGACGTGATGCTGGAGAAGGGCAAGAAGGTCGCCGCCGCCGCGCTGGAAACCTCCGAGCAGGACATTCAATACAGCAACGGCCAGTTCGCGGTGGTCGGCACCGACCGCAAGATTTCGTTGTTCGACACCGCGAAACGCGCCAAGGAGATGGGCGAGACCCTCGACACCAAGGACAAGGCCGAGACACCGCTTGCCTTTCCCAACGGCTGCCATATCGCCGAGGTGGAGATCGATCCCGACACCGGGCTGGTCGACCTCGTCACCTACACGGCGGTCGACGATTGCGGCAATCCGCTCGACACCCGCATCGTCGAAGGCCAGGTGCACGGCTCGATCGTGCAAGGGCTCGGCCAGGCGCTGGTCGAGGACGCGGTCTACGATGCCAGCGGGCAGTTGGTGACTGGTTCGTTCATGGACTATGGCATGCCGCACGCCGAGATCATGCCGATCGACTTGCGCGAAGCGCTGCACCCGGTGCCGGCGACCAGCAATCCGCTCGGCGTCAAGGGCACCGGCGAGGCCGGCACCACGGCGGCGATCGCGGCGGTGATGAACGCCATATCGCACGCCATCCCCAACGGCGCCGCCGACCACATGGAGATGCCGGCCACGCCGGCGAAAGTGTGGGAAGCGTGCCGGAAGGCGCAGCAGAGCCAGTAACGAACGGCGGCCGATAGGACCGCCGCCCCAGCCGTCCCATTTTCTTGGCGAGGAAACATCCATGACATGGCGCACCAGCCCACCCTTCCGCGCCGATCATGTCGGCAGCCTGGTTCGGCCGCCGGAATTGAAACGAGCCCGCGAGGAACACGCCGCGGGCAAGCTGAGCGGCGATGCGCTGCGCGCGATTGAAGATCGCTGCATCCGCGACGCGATCGCCTTGCAGGAACGCGTCGGCCTCCAGTCGGTGACCGACGGCGAGTTTCGGCGGTTCTCGTTTCGCGACGTTTTGTTCGAATGCGCGAGCGGTTTTGGCGAACGGATCGAGACGGACTTCGAGTTTACTTATGCCGACGGCAGCACGCGGCGCGCAACGCCGGTGCCGAAGGTCGCCGGAAAGATCAGACGCCGGCGCGGCATCTCGACCGAAGACTTCAAATTCCTCAAGGGAGCGACCAAGGCCACGCCCAAGATCATGCTGCCCGCGCCCGATCTGGCGCACTGGTTCACGGGCGACCGGGTGTTCGCCGGCATTTATTCGAACCGGCATGAGTACCTGGCGGATGTCTCCGCCATGCTGCGCGAGGAAATCAGCGAACTGGCGCAACTCGGCTGCACTTACGTCCAAATCGATGAAGTTCCGATCCCGGTCATGACCGATCCAAAAGTGCAGGCCATCATTCGCGGCCGCGGCGAAGATCATCTCGATCTGGTCGACAGCTATGTCGAAGCGATAAACGAGGCATTGCGCGACCGGCCGCCCGGCATGACCGTCTGCCTGCACATGTGCCGCGGCAACGAAGGCTTCGGCCTCGGATCGGGCGGCTATGACGAGATCGCCGAGCGCACCTTCAGCCAGTTCCAGGTGGACGGCTACCTGCTCGAATACGAGTCGCCGCGCTCCGGCGATTTCGAGCCATTGCGCTTCGTGCCCGCAGATAAGATGGTCTTGCTCGGGCTGATAAGTACAAAGTCGCCCGAGACCGAGCCCAAAGATTTGTTGAAACGCCGTGTCGAGGAGGCGAGCCACTATGTAGGGATCGATCGACTCGGCCTCTGCCCGCAGTGCGGGTTTGCAACCATCTATAAATACGATCGTTTCACGATCGCCGACGAGGAACGCAAGCTCGCCAATATGGTATCGGTCGCGCGCGAAATTTGGGGTTAGGCGTCGGCGTCCAAGCGTTGCGAGAGACATCGCTCGACGTACGGAAAAGGCCGGGCCTATGAGCCCGGCCTTGATCTTTTTAAGTCCGCTCCGGCTAATTCAGCCTTGCGAGTTCTCGCCTAGCCTTGCGAGATGAACTTCGTATTCATGTAGGCCTGCAGCCCCTCGATGCCGCCTTCGGAACCGTAGCCCGATTCCTTGATCCCGCCGAACGGCGTCTCCGGCGTCGAGATCATGACGCTGTTGACGCCGACCATGCCGGACTGGATGGCATCGCCGATCGCCGCCGCCGTTTTTTCCGATGTGGTGAAGGCATAGGCCGCCAGACCGAATTGCAGCGAATTGGCGCGCTCGACAACTTCGTCAAAGGTCTTGAACGGCACGATCGGCGCCACCGGCCCGAACGGCTCCTCGGTCATGATCTTGGAATCGTCCGGCACGTCGGTGATCACCGTCGGCTGGAAGAAGAAGCCCTGGTTGCCTTCGCGTGAGCCGCCGGTGACGACCTTGCCGCCGCGGCTCTTGGCGTCGCCGACGAAGCTATCCATGGCGTCGAGCCGCCGCGCATTGGCGAGCGGCCCCATGGTCGTGTTCTTCTCCAGCCCGTCGCCCATTTTGATGCCCTTGGCATATTCGGTAAAGCGGGCGACGAATTTGTTGTAGCTCTTTTCCTGCACGTAGAAGCGCGTCGGCGAGATACAGACCTGGCCGGCGTTGCGGTATTTGAAGGCCGCGATGGTGTCGGCCGCTTTTTCCGCATCGGCGTCGTCGAACACCACGACCGGCGAATGCCCGCCCAGCTCCATGGTCGCCTTCTTCATGCCCTTGGCGGCGAGCTGCGCGAGGTGCTTGCCGACCGGGATCGAGCCGGTGAAGGAAATTTTCTTCACCCCCTTCTTCGGGATCAGGTGCTCGGACACTTCCGCCGGCACGCCGAAGACGAGATTGAGCACGCCGGCCGGCACACCGGCGTCGGCGAAGCATTTGACCAGTTCGACGCAGCCGCCCGGCGTTTCTTCCGAGGCCTTGATGATGATCGAGCAGCCGGCGGCGAGTGCGCCGGCGATCTTGCGCACCGGGGTCAGCGTGGGGAAATTCCACGGCGTGAACGCCGCAACCACGCCGACCGGCTCCTGCAACACAAGCTGGCGCACGCCCTTCTGCCGGCCCGGCACGACGCGGCCATAGGTGCGGCGGCCTTCCTCGGCGTACCAGTCGATGATGTCGGCGGAGGTCAGCACTTCGGCGCGCGCCTCGGGGAAAACCTTGCCCTGTTCCTGCGTCATCACCTTGGACACGTGCTCATGGCGCTCGCGCAAAAGGTCGGCGGCCTTGCGCAAGATCTTGGCGCGGTCATAGGCCGAGGTCGCGCGCCACAGGGCGAAGCCCTTCTCCGCCGCGGCGAGCGCGGCGTCGAGATCGGCGGTTGAGGCATGCGGCAGGGCGGCAAGCGTCTTGCCGGTCGCCGGATTGATCACGTCCTCGCCCTTGCGGCCTTCGCCGTTGAGCCACTTGCCGTCGATGTAAAGCGCGAGATCGGAATACATGGAAACCTCGTTGTTACCCGGGACAATATTGGGCGGTGGATTAGCACTTTCGGACCGGTGCGGCCACCCTATCGGACGCGCCGGGCATGACAGTTAGCCGAGAAACGCCCCGCCATTGATATGGATGGTCTGCCCGGTGACGAAGCGCGCGCCGGGGCCGGCGAGGAAGCGCACCATGGCGGCGACGTCGTCTGGCTTGCCGCGCTCGCCGGTGATGGTGCCGTGGGTCAGGTGATGCGCCGGCGTCGCGGCGGCCGCCGCGCGCGCGGTGGCGACGGCGCCGGGAACCACGCAATTGGCGGTGATGTGGTTTTCCGCAAGATCGTGCGCCAGCGCGCGGGTGAAGCCGACCAGGCCGGCTTTGGCGGTCATCACATGGGCGCGGTGCTTGGAGCCGATATGCGCACTCATGCCGCCGATGTTGACGATGCTGCCTGCGCCGCTCTGCTTGAGCGCCGGCAGGCAGGCTTTGCTGCAATGAAAGGCGCCGTCGAGCGTGACGTCGAGCACGGCGCGCCAATCGGCATAAGACATCTCGCCGAATGATTTTTCGCCGCGCAGCGCCGCGTTGTTGACCAGAATGTCGATACGCTTGAAACGCGCCAGCGCGGTTTCGGCCAGCGCCTGGGCGGATTTGGCGTCGGCAACGTCGCCGATGTGGGCCGCCGCGTGACCGCCGGCTTTTTCGATCTCGCCGACGACGCTTTCCGCTTCGGTCTTGTTCGAGCGCGCATTGATCACCACCCCCGCCCCCGCCTGCGCCAGCGCCAGCGCGATGGCGCGCCCGATATTGCGTCCGGCGCCGGTGACGACGGCGACCTTGCCGGCGAGTTCGTTAGTGTCGCTCATGGTCTACCCTCGCAATGGCGCAAGATCGATGGGCCCATCGTACAGCTTAGCCAGCAGTTTGAGCGCGCCGGCGGCGCGTTCGTCATCCCAGCCGCCGTGGCGCGCGTTGAGCATGAACTTGTCTTCGATATCGGCGCGCGTCAGCGGCTCCTGCGCGCCGCCGCGGAAATGCGGCTGTCTTTCCTCGACCACACTCCCGTCAGTGAGCACTGCACGGATGTGGCCGGTGAAGCCGTTGGGATAAGGATTGGCCGGGTCGATCACGTAGCGCACCTTGGCGGCAAGCGCGAGCACGCCCTTGTCGCGCACCGCAGCCTCGGTGAAAGCGTCGAGCCCGACATTACCGCGCACAAAGGCGCTGGCGATCAGGAACGGCGTGGAAAATTTCGCGGCGTAGCTGTTGGGCGGGCGCCGCTTGGCGGCGAGCGGCTCCCACAGCCGGTGCACGGTGCCTTCCGCGACTTCGCAAACCAACTCCTTCATATCGCCGGGCTTGATGCCGCGCGCGGCCAACCGTCTTGCGCAGTCGATATACGGATGCGCCATGGTGCCGCACGGATAGGGCTTAAAGGCGAGCGTCTCGATCACCCAGCGCCGGCCGAAATCGCCGGTGAGCGCGCCGTAGTCGCCCTCGCTGGTATGCGCGAAGCCGTGAAACAATCCGTGCACGCCTTCGAACACCGTGCGCGGGCCGAAAAATCCGCCGCGCGCCAACAGCGCCGCGCGAATGCCCGATTGCGCCGCCCAGCCTGGATGCAGCCGCTTGGTCCAGGCGCCGTCGGCGAGATACTCGATGATGCCGGAGGCCATGCTGCCGGCGATGCCGAGCGCGTCGACGATCTGCTTGTCGTTCAGACCCAGCGCGGCGGCAACGGCAGCGGCGGCACCAACGGCGCCGAAGATCGCCGTCGGATGAAAGCCGGCCTTGTGCACGGCCTTGGGCACCACCGTACTCAAACGGCACATCACCTCGCTGCCGACGGCGATTCCAATGAGTGCGGCTTTGCCGTCGCGCCCATGGCGCTCGCAGGCCGCCAGCACCGCCGGCACCGACACCGCCCCCACATGCACCGGGCCGCCTTCGAAGGTATCGTCGAAATCCTCGCCATGCGCGGCGGTGCCGTTGACGAAAGCGGCGCCCGCCGACGTCAATGTGCGGGCATGGCCGATCGCCGTGCAGGGCCCGTCATCGTCGAGGCCGGCGAGCGCGCTCTTGATGTAGTCCTCGTTGCGCGCGGTGAGGCAAAGGCCGACGACGTCGACCAAAAGATCCTCGCATTTGCCGCGCACGGCGGCGGGCAGCTTGGCAGCATCAAGGCCGGCGATGGCGGCGGCCAATTGCTCGGCGATTGAAGGCGCCGCGTTCATGGGCGCCGCGCGCCGAATTTCGGCAGACTGTTGGCGACGGCGACGACAACAAATGTGATGACCAGCATCGTCAGGCCGAGCACCGCGATGGCCGCGAGGTCGCCGCTCTCGTTGAGGTCGTAAATCAACACCGACATCACCTTGGTCTGCGAGGTGAACAACATGATGGCGGCCGATAGTTCGCGGATCACGCCGACAAAGATGAAGCACCATGTAGCGATCACGCTGGTGCGCAATAAAGGCGCGGTGATCTGCCACAGCGCGCGCAGCCGCGTGGCGCCGAGGATGCGGCTGGCGTCTTCCAGTTCCGGATGCACCGCGCGAAACGCGGATTGCAGTTGCTGATAGGCCGCCGGCATCGCCAAGGTGATAAAGGCGATCAGCAGGATCCACAGCGTGCCGTAAAGCACGAAAGGCGGCCGCGTGTAGGAAAAGAACAGGCCGACGCCGAGCACGATGCCGGGGATGGCAATCGGAGCCGTGGCGAGAAAACCGAGCAGGCGGTGCCCGCTTATCGCCCGGCGCACGGTGATGTAGCTGATCACCATCGCGATGATGGTGCCAAGCGTGGCAGCGAGCAGGCCGAGGATGAAGGTATTTTTGATCGCGATGCCGGTCGCCGACAATTCGAAGAACACGAAGCGGATGTTCTGCAAGGTGAAATTGCTTGTGCTGACGAGATGCGAGGCGAGCTTGGAGAAGGTGGCGTTGAGCAGCGCGAAATAGGGCAAGAACACCGGGCACATCAGCACCAGGATGCTTAAAGCCAGCGCCAGCCATTTATAGCCGCCGAGCTTCACGAGGCGTGGATCGCTGTTCTTGGCGCCGACCACCGAATAGCCGCGCCGGCCCAGAACCACGTGTTGGGCGCGCAGCAAAATGACGGTCAGCACCAGCAAGGGCAGCGACGCGGCGGCGGCAAGCTCCGGCTTGGGCGGATATTGGAACAGGCTCCAGATCTTGGTGGTCATGGTGTGGAAGCCGGCCGGCATCGCCAGAATCGCCGGCGAGCCAAACAGCGTCATCGCCTGTAGAAACGCGACCAGCGCGCCGGCAAGCAGCGCCGGCAATGCCAACGGGATGGTTATGCGGCGCGCGGTATCCCAGGTGCCGCCGCCGAGAATGGAGGACGCGTCCTCCAGGTCGCCGGGCATGCGGTCGAGTGCATTGGCGACCAGCACGAAGACGTAAGGGAAGGTGTAGCAACTGATGACAAAGACCAGGCCGGTGAAGGAATAGATGTTGAGCAAATGTTCGCTTGCCGCGGCGCCCGTCAGGTCGCGAAAAAGTTGATTGAGCAGCCCGCTATTGGGAGCCGCCAATAATTCCCAGGCGATGGCGCCGAGAAAAGGCGGCGTCACGAACGACGCCGTCACCAGAAGCCGCACGGTGCGGCGCAGCGGCATGTCGGTGCGCGCCACCAGCCAGCCCATCGGCGCCGCCACGGCGCAGCAGGCGATGGCCGACAAGGTCGCCAGCTCGAACGTCGTGATCAGCGGATCGAAATAGGCCGCATCCACCACCAGCCGCGTGAAGTTGGCCAGCGTGAAGGCGCCGGTCTTGTTGTCGGTGAAGGCGTAGACCGCAAGCCACGCCAGCGGCAGCACGATCAGCACGCAAAGCAGCGCGGCAAACAGCAGCAGCACCGGCGTCGACAGATCGACGCCAAACCGCCGTTTTTCCAGCGGCGCGGTTGTGGCGAGCGTGGTCATCGAAGGCAAGCGGCGCGAGCGAGGTTACCTCTCCCCGCATGCGGGGAGAGGTCGATTTCCGAGCGTAGCGAGGAAATCGGGTGAGGGGGCGCCGCAACACCGCGCTTATCGAAACGCCCCCTCACCCGGCTCGGCTCGCGCTGCTCGCCTCGCCACCCTCTCCCCGCGTGCGGGGAGAGGGAAATCGCAGCGGCGTGGCGGCGTCTATCACACATGGAAGAGCTTGGTGTAATGCGCCTTGATGGCCTCGGCCTGATTGAGCACGGCGGCGGCATCGTCCTTCATCGTCTTGATCTGCGCGAGCGGGGTGCGGCCCGGCTTGTCCTTCACGTGCGGATGCGCCGAGCGCAGGCCGCCGGTATTGACGTTCACCTGCTGGCATTCCGGCGTATAACAGTAGCTTTGGAACAGGCGCGCGGCGTTCGGATTCGGCGCCGCCTTGAACATGCCGTTCGGCCCGATGATCAGCGGCGTGCCTTCGCTGGCATAGACCGGCTCGACCGGCTGGCCGGATTCCTTTTCCCGGAAGATCAAATATTCGACGCCGTCGGCCTGCACGGCGCGTTCGCCGAGCGCCAGCTTCTTCGGCGGCACCGCGGCGGACTGCACCTGCAGCACCTCCTGCTGGGCGAGCTTCTCGAAATAGCCCCAGCCGAGATCCCGCGCCATCTGGAAGGTGGCGGTCAGGATGGTGCCGCTATAGCTCGGATGCGCCTTGACGATCTTGCCCTTCCATTGCGGCTTGAGCAGATCGGCGAAGCTCTTGGGCGCCTCGTCCTTCTTCACCAGGCTGGTGTTGTAGGCAACGATGCAAAGATAGACGCGGAAGCTGGCGAACGTGCCGTCCGGGTCCTTGTGCTCGGGCGGGTAGAATTTCGCCACGTCTTCCGGCACGTAGGGCTCGAGCCAGCCTTTGTTCTTCCAAAACACGAGGTGCGCGGCGTCCGAGGAATTGACAACGTCGACGGCGTGGATGTTGCTTGAATATTCCTGGCCGATGCGCTGCAAGATGCGCTCGGCGCCGGTGCGCTCGACCTGCACGGCGACGCCGGGATATTTGGCCTCGAAGCGCTTGCCGATCTCCTGCGCCACCTTGAGATCGATCGAGGTGTACCAGATCACCTTGCCTTCCTTCTTGGCGGCGGCGATCAGCTCCGGCGTCACGGCGCTCGCCGGCGGCGCCGCCGATAAAACGCGGGTCGAGAAGGCGCCGCCGACGGCCAGCGCGCTCGATCCGATCAGCAAGTCCCGGCGTGAAAACCTAGAGTTTTTCATCGACCTATCCTCCCATGAAGACGCGATCTTGTTTTTTGTCGCGGCGAATTTACTGGCCTCACCGCAGCAGCGCCCGGCATCGATCCGGCGGCAGATGCAGCCAGACCGCACTGCCTTGCGCGATGCTTTCAGCCGCCGCGGCGAGCACGCGCATTTGGGTGCCGTCCTTGGTTTCAACCATATAGTCCCGGCTGCCGCCGAGAAAGACCTGGCGCGCGACGATCGCCGGAATGACGTTTTCCGCCTGTTGCGGGCGCTCCACGGAAATCTTGATGTCATGCGGGCGGATCGAGGCGGCGGCCTCCGCGCCGGGCTTGAGCGTCGCGCCGACGCAGCGCAGCACGGTGCCGGCAAAGCCGATACGGGCGTCGTCGGCCGCTGTGCCCTTGATCACGTTGCTCGAGCCGATGAAGCGGGCGACGAATTCCGATTGCGGCCGGTCGTAGACGTCCTCCGGCGAGCCCGCCTGCTCGATCTTGCCGGCATTCATCACCGCGATCAGATCGGCGGTGGTCATCGCCTCGGACTGATCGTGGGTGACGTAGACGGTGGTATAGCGATATTCGTCGTGCAGGCGGCGTACCTCGAAGCGCATCTCCTCGCGCAAATTGGCGTCGAGATTGGACAGGGGCTCGTCGAGCAGCAAAGTCTCCGGCTCCACGATCAGCGCGCGCGCCAGCGCGACGCGCTGTTGCTGACCGCCGGACAATTCGCCGGGATAACGTTCGGCGAGCGGCGCCAGCCGTGTCGTCGCAAGGATGGCGCCGAGCTTCCTGCCGATGACGTCGCGCGACAGTTTGCGCAGCTTGAGGCCGTAAACGATGTTCTCGGCCACCGTCATGTGCGGCCACAGCGCGTAGCTCTGGAAGATCATCGACATGTTGCGCCGCTCGGGCGGCAGCGAGTGCGCGGGCGTCGAGATCACCTTATCGCCGACACGGACCTCGCCTTCGCTCGGCTCGACGAAACCGGCGATCAACCGCAGCGTCGTGGTCTTGCCGCAGCCGGAGGGCCCGAGCAGACAAACCAGGTGGCCATGCTCGATGGTGAGCGACACGTCGTCGACCACCGCGGCTTTGCCATATCGCTTGGTCAGTCCGCGCAACTCAACCGACGCCACGCGTTTCTCTCCCCTCTCGTCTTTACCTCTCTCCGTTCTTACGGGGAGAGGTCGGCCGCGAAGCGGCCGGGTGAGGGGCATCTTCTTATATTTGTTAGGGCCCCTCACCCCGACCCTCTCCCCGCCAGCGGGGAGAGGGAGATTCCTACTTGCCGGTGAATTGCGGCTTGCGCTTCTCCATGAAGGCCTTGCGGCCCTCGGTGTAATCGTTGCTGGCGAAGCATTGTGCCACCAGGTCGGCGGATTTTTTCATGTCGCGCCGGCTCTCGTCCTTGACCGTCTCGCCGACGATGAACTTGACCGAGTTTACGGTCAGCGGCGCGTTGCCGCTGATCGTTTCGGCGTAACCCTTGACGTAGGTTTCCAGCTCCGCGCCCGGCAGCACGCGGTTCACGAGGCCCATGGTCAGCGCTTCGGCGGCGGTGAATTGGCGCGCGGTGTAGAAGATTTCCTTGGCGAAGGACGGCCCAACCACGTCGACCAGTTTCTTGATGCCCTTGAAGCCGTAGCCGAGGCCAAGTTTGGCCGCCGGCACGGCAAACTTGGAATTGTCCGAGCAGATGCGCAGATCGCAGCACAGCGCCAGGCCAAGGCCGCCGCCGATGCAATAGCCCTGGATCATGGCGATGGTCGGTTTGGAAAACTCGTAGATCGCGGTGTTGGCCTCGTCGACCACGACGTTGTAGCGCTCGATCGCCTCCTGGCTCGAGCGCTCGCTCTCGAATTTGGAGATATCGGCGCCGGAGACGAAGGCCTTGCCGCCGGCGCCGGTCAAGACGACCACGCGGATTTTCGGATCGGCGGCGAAGTCGGCGAGAATGCCGGAGGCGGCCTCCCACATGTCCAGCGACACCGCGTTGTGGCGCTCGGGGTTGTTGAAGATCAGCGTACCGACGCCGCCCTCCTTGCGGGACAGCATTTTGTCGGTCTTGGCGGGCGCGTTCATTTCGTATCTCCTTAAACCGCCTTTGCCTCATGCAAAGCGGCGATATCTTTGTCGGCGAAGCCGAATTCCTTGAGCACCTCGTCGGTGTGCTGGCCGAGCGACGGCGGGGTGGCGGCGATTTTACTTTTGCTGCGCGACATCTTAATCGGCTGACCGACAAAGACCTGCTCGCTGCCATCGGGACGCGTGCCGGCCTGCGCGATGCCGAGGTGCTTGACCTGCGGGTCGGCGAACATCTGGTCGATTTGATAGATCGGGCCGGTCGGCACGCCGGCTTTGTTGAGCGCGTCGATCCATTCGGCGCTGGTCTTGTTGGCGGTGCATTTGTCGATTGCAGCGTTGAGCGCGTCGCGATTCTTGGAGCGCAAGGCGCCGCTGTTGTAGTCGGGGTGATCGATCAGCTCCGGCGCGCCGATGGTCTGGCACAGCCGCTCCCACATCACCTGGCCGGTGGAGGCGATATTGATGTGGCCGTCCTTGGTCTTGAACACGCCGGTCGGGATGCTGGTCGGATGGTTGTTGCCGGCCTGCTTGGGCACCTCATGCATCTGCAGCCAGCGCGCGGCCTGGAAGTCGAGCATGAAGATCTGCGCCTGCAGCAGCGAGGTGTTGATCCACTGCCCTTCGCCGGACACTTCACGTTCGAGCAAGGCGGTGAGGATGCCGAGCGCGCAGAACAGCCCGGCGGTCAAATCGGCGACCGGGATGCCGACGCGCACCGGCCCCTGCCCTGGCAGGCCGGTGATCGACATCAGCCCGCCCATGCCTTGCGCGATCTGGTCGAAGCCCGGCCGGTCGCGATAGGGCCCGTCCTGGCCGAAGCCGGAAATGCTGCCGAGAATGATGCGCTTGTTGATCTTCTTCAGGCTCTCGTAGTCGATGCCGAGCCGTTCCTTCACGTCGGGGCGATAATTCTCCACCACCACGTCGGCCTGCTCGACCATGCGCTTGAAGACGGCGAGCCCCTGCGGCGACTTTAAGTCGAGCGTCATGCTGCGCTTGTTGCGATGCAGATTCTGGAAATCGGCATTGTCGCGGGGCCCGCCGGGGCCCTCGCCTTTCTCCAGATGCGGCGGCTGCTCGATCTTGATGACGTTGGCGCCCCAATCGGCGAGCTGGCGCACCGCGGTCGGGCCCGAGCGCACGCGCGTCAAGTCGAGAACGGTAAAGCGGGAAAGGGCCTGGGACGCCCTGGGAAATGGCATTTCGAGGCTCCGAACAGTCAATAGCGGCTTAGAATTGCTTTTTCGAGCCCGACATTCCCCGATCCAAGGCGGCTTGTCTATCGGGCCGCATGACGCCCGCCTGCAACCACTTTATTCATCATTTGGCTTCATCGTCGCGAAACTAGCCTTGAAAAGGCCATCGCCACCTGTCATATGAGCGCCAACGGACGAACGACCCGATCTCGGGTTTGCGGGCTGCGTGCACGAAACTCTTAATACGAATTTCGCCCCGCCTCCTCCGTTTTCTCTGACCTAACCGACAACCCTGGCAACGCGGGATGTCTTAAACCCCGCGATCCCGCCGCCCGCATTTCGCGCGCCGGCCGTTTCGCCATATAAGAAAGAGTCCTTTTGACTTCATTTAACGATTTCGGCCTCGCAGAGCCGATCCTTCGCGCACTCGCCGAAGAGAAATACGAGAACCCTACCCCGATCCAAGCCCAGACCATTCCTCTTGCCCTGTCCGGCCGCGACGTCATTGGCATCGCGCAGACCGGCACCGGCAAGACCGCGGCCTTCGCCCTGCCGATCATCCATCACTTGCAGAACAAGCGCCTGCGGCCTGAGAAAAAGGCCTGCCGCGTGCTGGTGCTCTCGCCGACGCGCGAATTGTCCGGCCAGATCGCCGACAGCTTCCGCGCCTACGGGCGCCACATCCGCCCGCTCGCCATCGCGCTTGCCATCGGCGGCGTGCCGATCAACCGGCAGGTGCGTTCGCTGGCCCACGGCGTCGAAGTCCTCGTCGCCACGCCCGGCCGCCTGATCGATCTGGTCAACCAGCGCGCGCTGCGCCTCGACCAGGTCGAGGTGCTGGTGCTGGACGAAGCCGATCGCATGCTCGACATGGGCTTCATCCACGACATCAAACGGATTGTCGCCATGCTGCGCAAGGAACGGCAAACGCTGTTCTTCTCCGCCACCATGCCGGCCGAAATCACCCGGCTCGCCGACGCGATGCTGCGCGATCCGGCGCGCGTCGCGGTGACGCCGCAGGCGACCACCGTCGAAAAGGTCGACCAGCGTGTCATCCTCACCGAGAAGGCGTCGAAGCAGGCGCTGCTCGCCGAGGTGCTTAAAGCCGAGACGGTCGACCGCGTCCTGGTCTTCACCCGCACCAAGCATGGCGCCGACAAGGTGGTGCGCGGATTGCAGAAGGCGGGCTTTGCCGCCGAGGCGATCCACGGCAACAAGTCGCAGAACCAGCGCGAGCGCGTGCTCGCAGCCTTCCGCGACGGCAAGCTGCGCACCCTCATTGCGACCGACATTGCCGCGCGCGGTATCGACGTCGACGGTGTCAGCCATGTCATCAATTACGACCTGCCGAACATCCCGGAATCCTACGTCCACCGCATCGGCCGCACTGCGCGCGCCGGCGCAGCGGGCGTGGCGATCTCGTTCTGCGATCACGAGGAGGCGCCGTTCCTGCGCGATATCGAGCGGCTGATCCGCATGGCGATCCCATCGACCAACCGCCGCAGCGGCGGACGGCCCAATCCGGCGCCGCACCAAGCGCGCCATGGCGGCCGGCCGCAGCACGGTCATCAAAACCGTGGAAATGGCGGCGGTCATAGCCGCCATGGCAAGAATGGCCAACGCTCGCGCCACGGCGGCAACGGCCATCAGGCACGGCCGCAGCAAAACGGCCATCACGGTGGCCACGCCCCGGCGCCCCGGCAAGAGGCGACTTCAGGGGAGCCAAGCGGCATCGGAAATGTTACATTCCTGCAGCGGCCGGGCGCGCCGCGTTCCAGCGCGCGACGCTGATCAACTGGAGACCCCTGGATGGCGAAAGAAGAGCTGCTGGAATTCGACGGTACCGTCACCGAAGTTCTGCCCGACGGAAATTTTCGGGTGAAGCTCGACAACGATCACGAGGTGCTGGCCTATACCGCCGGCAAGATGCGCAAGTTTCGCATCCGCACCGGGGTCGGCGACCGCGTGATCGTCGAGATGTCGCCCTACGACCTGCAGCGCGGACGCATCAGCTTCCGCCACAAGGGCGACGCGCCAACGCCCTCCCCGCAGCAGCGCCGGCCGAATTTCCGCCGGCGCTGAGCGCACGCCGCAACTGAAAGCCGTCACGCGCTCGCAACCATCGGCGGCTTGATCTCGTCCGTCACCACCTTAAAACCCACCAGCGTGCACGGCCCGAATGACGTCACGATAGCGACGTCGGTGGCGTCGCGCCCGCGCGCCATCAAGATGCGGCCGATACGCGGCGTGTTGTGGCGGGCATCGAACGTGTACCAGCGGCCGCCGAGATAGGCTTCGAACCAGGCGCTGAAATCCATCGGCGTCGCGTCCGGCGGCACGCCGATATCGCCGAGATAGCCGGTACAGTAGCGCGCCGGAATGTTCATACAGCGGCACAAAGCGACGGCAAGATGCGCGAAGTCGCGGCACACGCCGCGCCGCTCGTTATAAGCGTCCCATGCTGTCTTGAATGCGCTGGCGTGCTGGTAGCCGAAGGCGATCCGGTCGTGCACGTAGTCGCAGATCGCCTGCACCAGCGGCCAACCTTTCGGAACCTTACCGAATTCCGACCACGCCATGGTCGCCAGACGATCAGTCTCGCAATAGCGGCTGCCGAGCAGATAGACCAGCACATCGACCGGCAAATTTCCCAGCGCGTGCTGCTCTGCGTCCGGCGCGACGACATCCGGCTCGCCTTTGTCCTGCACCGTGAAATCGGTGGACATGGTCAGCCGCCCCGCGGGCGCATTGATGACGTGGCAGAAATTGCCGAAGCCGTCGTGATAGGTGTTGACCGGGATCGGCTGATCGAACTGGATGCGATCCCAGCTCAGCAAGTCGGGAATGCGCGACGGATGCACGCTGAGCTGCAGAATCATCGGCGTCGGCTGCGGACACTCGTAGCTGATCTGGTAGCCGGCCCGAATCTGCAACGGACACCTCAACGGTTCGTGGGAGCTGCGATCACCGCGGCCGATCGTTGTCGGCGCGCGAACGCAGCAGCACAAGCCTTCGCGAGCGCAACCGGTTGCCTGCGACGATCGGCCGTGACATGTCTGATCGCCAAAATCGGCGGCTCCATCATGATCCCATCGCCTATAATATGCATATTCCGCGCCAGTAACGGCGCAGGTCAGAGCCGGCGCCGGCTTCTTAGACAAACCGGACGGCGATGAACGACAGGCAAGACCGCTTGCTGGCGCCCGACGAGCCGGCGCCGGTAACGGTTCATAACCCGTCCGGCGCCTCTCCGTTCCTGATCGTCGCCGATCATGCCGGCAATTTGATGCCGCGCGCGCTGCGGCAGCTTGGAATTCCCGGCAGCGAATGCGCGCGGCATATTGCCTTCGACATCGGCATCGCCGCGGTGTCGCGGTCGGTCGCCGATGCCCTCGACGCCACCTTGATCCAGCAGCACTATTCGCGTCTGGTCATCGATTGCAACCGCACGCCCGGCTCGGAAACCTCGATGCCGGAAGTCAGCGAGCGCACCTCGATCCCCGGCAATGTCGGCTTGGGCGAGCGCGCCAAAGCGGCGCGCGTGCGTGAGATTTTCCGTCCCTACCACGACGCCATCGAATCCGAGCTCGATCGCCGGCGGCAGGCCGGCCGGCCGGCGGCGCTGATCGCGATGCATAGCTTCACCCCGGTCTTTATGGGCGAAGAGCGTCCGTGGCAGGCCGGCGTGCTCTACAATCGCGATCCGCGTTTCGCGCACCTGCTCATGGCGCTGCTGAAACGCGAAAATGGTCTCGTCGTCGGCGACAACGAACCCTATAGCGTCACCGATGCTTCGGATTACACCATCCCGGTGCACGGCGAGCGGCGAGGTCTGCATCACGTCGCCATCGAGATCCGCCAGGACCTGATTACCGAAGCCAAGGGGCAACAGGCCTGGGCTTTGCTGTTCGCGCGCCTGTTGCCGCTGGCCTATCGGGCGCTTTTGGCGGCCGGGACGCCATAGCGCGCCTGCCCCACAAACCCCACATTGGGACCGGCTAGATTGACCAGGCTGCCATGTCCGCTGGCCGGACGCCCGGGTGCGCCATGAGAAAAGCTGCTGCTGTTTTTCCTTTTACGCTGGCGATATTTCTATTCGCCGGCACCATCGGCGCGGCAACCGCGCAGGACAAGCCGGCCGAACACCGCGACGGCGGCAAAGGCGTGTTGCGCCTGTTGCCGGCGGACTCCGTCACCGAGCATGCAATCGACACACCGTCCGGCAAGCTCGCTTACACCGCGACCGCCGGCACGCTCCCCTTCTACGACCAGTCGGGCGAGCAAAGCGCTTCCGTTTTCTACACCGCCTATACGGTCAAGGGCGCCAACCGGCCGCTCACCTTCGTGTTCAACGGCGGACCGGGCGCGGCCTCCGCCTTTCTGCATCTCGGCCTGGTCGGCCCGCGCATCCTCGATCTCGGGCCGGAAGGCCGCGACGCCGCCCATGCCAGACTGCACGACAATCCCGACACCTGGCTCAAATTCACCGACCTGGTGCTGATCGATCCGATCGGCACCGGCTGGAGCCGCACCGTCAAGCCGGATGACACCAAGCATTTCTGGGGCGTGCGCGCCGACGCCGATGCCACGGCCAAGGCGATTGCGCTCTATGTCGCCCGCAATAACCGCGCCGGCGCGGCAAAATATTTGTTCGGCGAAAGCTACGGCGGCTTCCGCGCCGCCAAAGTCGCGCGTGCGCTGCAGCGCGAACAGGGAATCTCGACCGCCGGCATCGTGATGCTGTCGCCGCTGCTGGAGGGCTGGCTTACCTTCGGCGACGACGGTTCGGCGCTGCGCGCGGCACTGCAATTGCCGTCGCTGGCGGCCGCCGCGCTCGAGCGCAAAGGCGCCTTCAGCGCCGCGGCACAGGCCGCCGCGGAAAAATTTGCGTTGACCGACTATCTCACCACGCTCGCCGGCGCAGTTCCGCAGGGCGAGGCGGCCAGCGCGTTCTATCGCCGGGTCGCGGAACTTACCGGCGTGCCGATCGACGCGGTCGCCCGCACGCGCGGTTTCGTCGCCGACGCCTTCGTAAAGAGCTTGCGCGCGGCCGACGGCAAGATCGTCAGCCGCTACGACGCGACCTTCGCGGTCGACGATCCCTACCCCGAACTGCGCTCCGCGCGCGGCGGCGACCCGATCCTCGATGGCGTGGTGCGCGCCTATGGCGGCGCTTTTGCCGATTACGCACGCAACGAGCTTGGCTACAAGACCGAGATGACCTACGTGCTGCTGGCGCCGGACGCGTCCCGCCAGTGGGATTGGCAGCATGGTCGGCTGCAGGCGAGCGTGGAAGACGATTTGCGCGTGCTGCTCGCCTTCGATCCGTCGTTCCGCCTGCTGATCGCGCATGGGCTTTCCGACATGGTTACGCCTTACGCCATGTCGCGTTATGTGCTCGACCACCTGCCGCCGGCGGCGCCGCCCGGACGCGCGCAGCTCAAGCTTTATCGCGGCGGCCACATGCTTTATCTCGACCCCGGCTCGCGCAAGGCGTTCAGCGCCGATGCGGCCGCGTTCTATCGGACGGCGGAATAGTCCGAAATCGGGGAAATTTTTTTTGCTAGGCCGCTTTGATCTCGGCGAGGAGCGCCTCGCTCATCGCAACGCCGTCGCGATCTGCTTTCGCCCGCAGTTCGCGCCGCCGTGCCCCGGGAAGCCGCGCGCCTGGTTGCGCATCAATTGCCGCGGCGAGCGCGCCGAAATGTCCAAGCGTGCCGCCAAAGGCAGCAGGGTCAAAGGCGATCAGCAATTGGCCGGTGCCGGGCGGCGCTCCCTTGGCGTCGAGAAACGACGAAGCCTCGCCGGCAAAATTGGCGCCGGTGAGACCCGCCGCCAGCAGCTCGACCATCAGCGCCAGCGCGGTGCCCTTGGCATCGCCCAGCGGCAGCATGGTCCCCGCAAGCGCTGCCGCCGCATCGGTCGTCGGCTTGCCTTGCGCGTCGAGCGCCCAGCCGGCGGGAATGGCCTCGCCCTTCTGCTTGGCGGCAAGGATATTGCCGCGCGCGACTTTCGACAGCGACAAGTCAACGACAATAGGCGCAGCGCCGGGCAACGGGCAGGCAAAGGCGATCGGATTGGTGCCGAACAAGCCCTTGGCGCCGCCCCAGGGCGCGATCGCCGCAGGCGTATTGGCGAACATCAACGCGACCAGCCCCGCCTCCGCCAGCCGTTCAACCGGATGACCGGCGGCGCCGCAATGATGCGAACGGCGGATCGCTGCCGCTGCGATGCCGTTCTGCCGCGCCGCCTGCGGCAACGCCGTAACCGCCAAATCGATCGCCGGATAGGCAAAGCCGTTAGCCGCATCGATGGCGGCGGCGGCCGGCCGGCGCCATTCGAGCGCCGGCTTGGCGAAGCCGTCGACCTTGCCGACTTTTGCCTGCGCCGCGTAGGTCGGCAGGCGCGACAGGCCGTGGCCTTTGAGACCCTCGGCTTCGGCGGCGACCAAAGCGCCCGCCACGCTCTCCGCATTGTCGGGCTCGGTGCGGCAACGCCTCAGCGTCTCCACAACCAGATCCGTGGCTTGTGCAAGACTGAGCACCGGCATCATCGCCACCCCGGCGCCGGTGATCTCGTCACGCGCTACGATAGAGCTTGGTGAGCACGAATTCGCGGTGACCGAGCGCCTCGGCGGCGGTCAGCCGTCCGTTCGCCGTGCGCAGGATCATGTCGATCAAGGCGTCGCCGGCCTGCGGGATCGTCATGTCGCGGCGCAGGATTCCGGTGACGTCCACGTCGATATGCTCCGACATCGTGCGCAGTGTGCGCGGATTCCCCGAAATCTTGATCACCGGCACGATCGGGTTGCCGATGATGTTGCCCTGTCCGGTGGGAAAGGTGTGCACCACGTAGCCGCCCGCCGCCATCAAAGTCACGCATTCGGCGGCAGCCGATGAGGTGTCCATGTAGTAGAGCCCGGGGCCCGCTGCCGGTGTTTCCGCCGGCTCCAGCACCTCAATGTATTTGCAGTCGTGGCCGATCTTCTCGAGATTGCCGAGCGCCTTTTCCTCGATGGTGGTAAGGCCGCCGGCGATGTTGCCCTTGGTCGGCTGCGAGTCCGAGAGATCGTCGGTCTTGTGTGCCTGGATGACCTCGTCCTCATAGGCCTGCCAGGTCTTCATCCACTTGTCGCCGATCTGCGGGCTGATGGCGCGCGCCTTGCAGATGTGCTCGCCGCCGGTGATCTCCGAGGTCTCGCCGAACACACCGTAGATGCCCTTGGGGATCAGCTTGTCATACATATTGCCGACGGTCGGGCAGGACGCGAGGCCGGTGGTGGTGTCGCTCTCGCCGCATTTGGTCGATATCCACAGTTCGGAAATATCGCATTCCTCGCGCGGCAGTTCCGAGGCCCAATGCACATACTCCTTGGCCTGGCGCGAGGCGCGCGCGATGGTGTCGATGTCGCCGTGCAACTCAATGCCGAAGCCGGTGACCGGCTTGCCGGTCTTTTTGATGCCGTCGACGATGCGCTTGGTCCAGCCCTCCTCGATGCCGATCACCACCACCGCGGCAACGTTCGGGTTCGATCCGGTGCCGATAAGCGTGCGGAAGTGCAAATCGAGGTCGGCGCCGAACTGCAGGCGGCCGTAAGAGTGCGGGATGGCGAGCGTGCCCTTGATGTTGTTGGCGACCGCCTCACAGGCGGCGTTGGAGATGTCGTCGAGCGGCAGAATGACCACGTGATTGCGGACGGCGACGCGACCGTTCTCGCGCCGCCAGCCCATAAATTTCGTAGTGGACTTGCCGTTTTTTTTCGCGCGTTTCGCCATGTTACCACCGCTTGGTCTTGAGGTTATGAACGTGCACGTGCCCGCCTTTGACGATGTTGGCGACCGCTTTGCCGATGTCCTGGCCGTATTTCCAGACCGTGTCGCCTTTCTTGATGTCGGTCAGCGCAACCTTGTGGCCGATAGGGATGTCCGCCGTCGACTTGAGTTTCAAGCTCGAATTGTTGGCGGTAATAACGCCGTTCATGGCGGTACCGGCCTTGAGGCCTTCGACCACGACGACGCCGACCGTGTCTTTCTTGGCGTGGACCAGAAATTGTGGAGCACTCATGCGTGTTTCCTTCACCGCGTTTCTTATGAGACGACTTTAGGATGGCTTCAGTCCAGACGAAAGCCCTTGGCACGAACGAAAGCGCCGAAGTCGGCGCGCAACGGCTCGGCGTATTGCCGCGCCTTGTCTTCCGACCAGCCGTAGAACGAAGCCGCACCAAAGCGTGCCACGTCGCGCTGCTCGCGATAGGGACGCAGCCTTGCGCGGCGGCGGTCATAGGCGTCGATTTCGCCAGCGATATCGCCTTCGCCATAGCGGTCTTCTCGCAGCGTGAGACTGAGCGGCAGCCGCGGCGTGATCGCGCCCTGCTCGGCCGGCCAGCCGACACACATGCCGGCCACCGGAACGACCTTTTCGGGTAGCTCGAGCAGTTCGCCGATGACGCGGGCATGGTCGCGGATGACGCTGATCGGACAGCAGCCAAGGCCGACGGCTTCCGCCGCGCGCACGAAGGTGGCAAGCACAATGCTGGCGTCCGCCACGGCGTTGAAGAACAGATCGAGATGGTCGTTGGGGAACGGTTTTCCGCGCATTTGCGATATCAGCGGCAGCCGGCGGCCATCGGCCAGGAACACAAGGAACACCGGCGCTTGGCGCAGCCACGGCATGTCCGGCAGCAGGCCGGCGATCAAATCGCGCTTGGATTGGTCCCGCACAATGAGAATTTCGCCCTGTTGCAGGTCGCTCTTGGAGGGCGCCGACAGCGCGCAGGCGCACAACAAGCGCAACAGGCCGGGAGCTATATCACCGGCGAGGTAGCGCCGGTGCGTCCGATGCATGGCCATACGATTCAATTCGTCGAGCCCATCCAGGGCGGGGTCGACCGCAATCCGCTCCCCGAAGCGCTCGGCAAGCGCCGATTGAATGGAACTGGCAAGGTCGGACATCGGACGGCTCCTCAATGAAATAACCGGTTGCCACCCTATCGTAACGTGACGGATGATGAGCTAAGAGCAAAAATCGAAAAAGACTAAACCAAGCGGGAGGGCTTTATGAAGCGGACTTGTCGGCGACAATGGCGCTGGCCGATCACGGCGGCAGCCATCGTTTTTGCGTTTTCGGCCACAAGCGCCGGGGCCGAGCCGCGCACCGTGCGCATCGCGCAGCAGTTCGGCATTTCCTACCTGCCGCTGACGATCATGCAGGACAAGCACCTGCTGGAGTCCGAAGGCAAGAAGCTCGGGCTCGACCTTGCCACCGAGTGGACACACTTTTCAAACGGCCCAGCCATGAACAACGCCTTGTTGTCCGGCAATCTCGATATCGCCTCTGGCGGCGTCGGCCCGCTCGTCACCGCCTGGGCGCGCACCAAAGGCAAACAAGACATCAAGGGGCTGAGCGCGCTCAACTCGATGCCGCTTTATCTCAACACCAACAATCCCAACGTAAAGACGATCAAAGACTTCACCGACAAGGACAAGATCGCGCTGCCGGCGGTGCGCGTGTCGATGCAGGCGGTGATCCTGCAAATGGCGGCGCTGAAGGAATTTGGCAAAGGCAACGAGCACAAACTCGACCCCTTCACCGTATCGCTCAGCCATCCCGACGGGCTGGCTCAATTGATGAGTTTCAAATCGGAAATCACCGGCCACTTCACCTCGGCACCGTTCATGTATACCGAGCTCAAGGACAAGCGCATCCACCGTGTGCTCAATAGCTACGATGTATTCGGCGGACCGCACACCTTCAACGTGGTGTGGGCCATGGGCAATTTCTACAAGAACAATCCCAAGATCGTGGAGGCATTCCTCTCGGCACTGAAGATCGCCATGAAGGAGATCCACGACGACCCGGCCGGTTCGGCCGCGCTTTGGGTCCGGGTCGAGCATTCGAAAATGCCGGTGGCCGAGGCCGAAAACATCATCAAGCTGCCGGAGAACACCTTCACCATCACGCCGCAAAAAGTGATGGTGGTCGCCGACTACATGGCGAACGCGCAAATGGTGCCCAATCGCCCGGCGAGCTGGAAGGACATGTTCATCGACGCCGTTCACGACCTGCCGGGGAGCTGACGGAAACGCTGATGACATCCGCGCTGCTCGAGGTGAACGGAGTAACGCTCCAATACAAGACGCCGCGCCATTTGGTGACGGCGACCTATCAGGTCGATTTCACCGTTCATCAGGGCGACCGCTACGTGATCCTCGGGCCTTCAGGGTGCGGCAAGTCCACGCTGCTGAAGGCCGTCGGCGGCTTCATGCCGCCGGTGGAAGGGACCATCCGCATCCGCGGGCGTGAGGTCGAGGCGCCAGGCCCCGACCGCATGATGGTGTTCCAGGAATTCGAGCAGTTGATGCCCTGGAAGACCGTGTTCCAGAATGTCATTTTCCCGATGAGGGCGACGCGCAAGTTCTCCGGCGCGGAGGCTATCGATCGCGCTAACGCGGTGATCGAAAAGGTCAAGCTCACCGAATTCCGCGACATCTATCCGCACATGCTGTCCGGCGGCATGAAGATGCGGGTCGCCATCGCCCGCGCCATGGCGCTCGAACCCGACATCTTGCTGATGGACGAGCCGTTCGCCGCGCTCGACGCCCTCACCCGGCGCGCAATGCAGCAGGAATTGCTGTCGCTGTGGGATCAGCTGCGCTTTACCGTACTGTTTGTCACCCACTCGATCGAAGAAGCGATCCTCATCGGCTCGCGCATCCTGGTGCTGTCGCCGCACCCCGGCCGCGTTCGCGCGGAACTCGACGCCGCCCGCTTCAACTTCAGCAATATCGACGAGACCGAATTCGGCGCCATGGCCAAGCGCATTCACGGCCTCTTGTTCGGCGGCGATGCGCGCGCCGCGGCACCTGAGAAAGTCGGCGCATGAGCGTCACCGAAAAGCAGGCGCCGCCGGCGCCTGCGGCCGAGAGACCGGAATTCGAGCGCCAGCTTGTGGATTCCGGCGCCATCGGCGACGTCGAGCGGCCGCTGAGCTTCACCGAACGCATGATGCAGAATGAGCTGGTGCAGCGGCTCAACATTTTGCTGGCGCTGATCGTGATCTGGCAGCTTTATTCGCTGTGGCTTGACGACTCGCTGCTGTTCCCAAGCTTCATCGAAACCGTGCGCATGTTCTGGGGCGACCTGCAAAGCGGGCTGCTGATCAACCGCACGATAACGTCGTTGCAAACGCTGGCGATCGGCTATGCCTGCGGCTTGGCCTTCGCGGCGATCTTCACGACTTTCGCGGTGATCAGCAATACAGGGACACGCATCCTGTCGACGCTCACCGCCATGTTCAATCCTTTGCCGGCGATCGCATTGTTGCCCATGGCCTTGATCTGGTTCGGCCTCGGCACGCCCTCGCTGGTGTTCGTCATCATCCATTCGGTGCTGTGGGCGGTTTCGCTCAACACTTTGAGCGGCTTTCGCAGCGTGCCGGAGACCTTGCGCATGAGCGGGCGCAATGTCGGTTTGCGCGGCGCCCGCTATGTCGGCCTGCTCCTGATCCCGGCGGCATTCCCCTCGATCCTCGCCGGCTTGAAGATCGGCTGGGCCTTCGCCTGGCGCACGCTGGTCGCGGCTGAATTGGTGTTCGGCGTGTCGTCGCGCTCCGGCGGCATCGGTTGGTATATCTTCGAAGCGCGCAACGATCTCGATACCGCGCGGGTATTCTCCGGTCTGCTTACCGTCATCCTGATCGGGTTGCTGGTCGAATCGGTAATCTTCCGGGCCATCGAGGCGCGTACGGTCAACCTGTGGGGCATGCAGCGATGAGCGGCGCGGCGCAATCGCTGGCCGTCGAGATCTGGCGCGGCGCCGAGAGCGGACGCTTCCAGACCTTTGCCGTGCCGCGGCGCGAGCACCAGACCGTGCTCGACGTGGTCAGCGAAATCCAGCGCGAGCACGATCCGACTTTGTCCTATCGCTTCGCCTGCCGCGTCGGCATGTGCGGCTCCTGCGCCATGGTGGTGAACGGGCGGCCGCGCTGGACCTGCCGCACGCGCGTGAGCGAAGTCGCCGGCGCCGGCGAAAGCCTGCGGCTCGAACCCTTGCGCAATTTCACCGTGGTCAAGGACCTCGCGGTGGAGATGACGCAGTTCTTCGACAAGTGGCAAAAGGCGAAAGGTTATTTCGAGCCGGGCCAGCAGCCGCCGGCGGACTTTGCCGTGGTGCCGCCGGCAACGCCCGAGCGCCAGGCCGCCGACGCCGGCATCGAATGCATCGGTTGCGGCGTCTGCTACTCGGCCTGCGATGTGGTGGCCTGGGACAAAGATTATCTCGGACCCGCGGCGCTGAACCGCGCCTGGACGCTGGTCAACGACGTGCGCGATCGGGACCGCGACTCCCGGCTCGCCGCCGTGTCCGGGAGCGGCGGCTGCCAGGCCTGCCATACGCATATGAGCTGCACATCATTCTGCCCGAAGGCGATCGCGCCGACTTACGCGATCGCCGGCCTCAAACGCGCCGTGCTGCGGCGCAGTCTGCGGGGCGCGCGGTGACGGCGATTTTGTTTTTGGCGCAGCGGCTAAGCGCCGTCGTGCTCGCCGCCGCCGTCGCCGTGCATCTCGCCACCATCCTTTACGCCGTGCGCGGCGGGCTGACGGCGGCCGACATCCTCAGCCGTACGCATGGCAATGTCGGTTTTCTCATTTTCTACGCCATCTTCGTGATCGCGGTGGCGGTGCATGCGCCGATCGGCTTGCGCAATATCCTGCGCGAATGGACGCGCTGGCGCGGCACCACGCTCGATCTTGCGCTGGCGCTGTTTGCGCTTTTGCTGCTCGCCCTCGGTATGCGCGCCGTTTTCGCGGTATTTACCGCATGATCCGTGCCGCGCACCGGCAACCTGGTTTTGTGGCGGCGCTGTTGCATCGCCTGTCGGGACTAGCGCTTGCCATTTTCTTGCCGCTGCATTTTCTCGCCCTCGCCACCGCGCTCAACGGCGCCGACGCGCTCGATGCCTTCCTTAAGGTGACGCGGCAGCCGCTGGTCGCGTTCCTCGAATTTGGCATCGTGGTCGCGCTCGCCATCCACATGACACTTGGCCTGCGCGTGTTGGCGATCGAATTCCTCGACTTTCGGGAGAAGACCATTGCCGTCCTCTCGGTCTGTGTCGCCGCGGTGTTCGCGGTCGGCCTCATTTTCATCCTCAATCTGGGCTGACGCGATGATCGCGGGGATTCCCTACGACACGCTCGGCATCCTGTGGCTCGGTGCCCTGCTCGGCGGCATCGCCGCCGGCGGCGCCGGATTTGCCTTCGGGCTCGCCGCCTCCTCGATCTGGCTGCACCGCATCGATCCGGTGCATTCGACGATTTTGATCTCGGCCTGCGGCGTGTTGCTGCATCTGACGACGATTTGGCCGCAGCGCCGGCACATCGAAATCGGCAAGCTGTGGCCATTCGTGGTGGGCGGCATCGTCGGCATTCCGATCGGGGTGCGTTTGTTGATCTTCACCGACGCCGGCCTCATGAAGACCGTGCTGGGCGTTTTCCTGCTGGTCTTTGGAACTTATGCGTTGCTGGCGCCGAAGTTGCCTGTCGTTCGGATCGGCGGGCGGGTGGTTGACGGCAGTATCGGCTTTATCGGCGGCATTCTGGCCGGCATCGGCGGCTATTCCGGCGTGCTGCCGACCATCTGGACGCAATTGCGCGGTTGGCCCAAGGAAACCGCCCGCGCCGTCTACCAGCCCTACGTTATCATCATACAAGCCATCACGCTGGTGGGGCTCGTTTGGGTGACTTTGGACCGCGCCGGCGTGATAATGTTTCTGGCGGTGCTGCCGCCGGTGTTTCTCGGCACCTGGATCGGCTGGCGGCTCTACGGCAAGCTCAACGACCTGCGCTTTCGCCAAGGACTCGCCGTGTTGCTGATCGCCTCAGGCGCCACGCTGGTGTTTTAGACTTTCGTCCGGGACCTAAGCCATGCAGCTCGATATCAAGGAAGTCGAGGAACTCGCCAAGACGCTCTATATCCGCGCGCTGAAGCTGTTGCCGAACGACATCAAGCAGGGCTTCGAACAATTGCTGATGGCGGAAACCGATGCCACCGGCAAAACCATCCTCGGCACCATGGTCGAGAACATCGCGGTCGCCGAGCGCACCAAGAATTTGCTCTGCCAGGACACCGGCATCCCGATCTACAACATCACCATCGGCCGCAACGTCGAGGTTGACGGCGCGGCGATGACCGACGCCATCCGCCGCGGTTGCGAGCGCGCCACCAGGGAACATCCCCTACGCTCGTCGGTGGTGCATCCGATCACCCGCAAAAACGAGCAGACCTCCTGCGGCGTCGGCGTGCCGGTCATCAATATCGGCTTCGACACGCGCGAGGAGACGGTCGAGATCGAGATGATCCCGAAAGGCTCGGGCTCGGAGAACGGCTCGTTCCTGCAGATGCTGATCCCCGCCGACGGCGTCGCCGCGGTCAAGCGCTTCGTCATCGACAAGGTGATCGAATGCGGCGGCCGCGTCTGCCCGCCGACCATTGTCGGCGTCGGCGTCGGCGGCACCTCCGACCTGTGCATGCATCTTGCAAAAGTCGCCGCCACCCGCCCACTCGGCACGGCGTGCGCCGACGCGGAAGGCGCCAAGATCGAGGCGCAACTCTCGCAAGCCGTCAACGAACTCGGCATCGGACCGCAAGGATTAGGCGGGCGCGCCACCGCGTTCCGTGTGCATGTGGAAGTCGCCGCCACGCACATCACCATGAACCCGGTGGCGGTGAACATCCAATGCCATTCCGCCCGCCGCGCCAACGCCGTCATCACGCCCGGCGGCATTGCGTTTGAGTGAGGCGATGACCCACCACGTCCTCGACATGCCGGTTACCGACGCGCAAGCGCGCGCATTGAGGATCGGCGACTCGGTCACGCTGGAGAAAACTTTGTTCGGCATCCGCGACGCCACGCTGATCGCCATGTTCGACGGCGGGCGAACCACACGGTTAAATTTGAAGGGCCATGCGGTTCTGCACACCGCGCCCAACGTGCGCAGAATCGATCCGCGCCCCGGCAACTCGTCCGGCTATGAGCCGCTCTGCATCGGCACCACCACCTCAATGCGCATGGAACGCTTTACCAAGCCCCTGATGCAGCGTGACGGCGTCAAGCTGATCATCGGCAAAGGCGGCATGGGACAGGCGACGCTCGATGCTTTCCGCGAATTCGGCGGCGCCTATCTCGCGGTGGTTGGCGGCGCCGCGGCGCTGGAGACGACCTGGATCGAGGCGATCGAAGAAGTCGACATGGACGACCTGCATCCCGAGTCGCTGTGGAAGTTCCGTATCAAAGGATTCGGCCCACTGCTGGTGACCATGGATTCGCACGGCGGCTCGCTGCATGCGCAGGTCAACGCCGAGGCCGCCGCCCGCCGCGCGGCGGTGCTTGCCAGCATCGGCAGCGCTTGATCGTGCAGACGCTGACGACCGACATCCTCATCCTCGGCGCCGGCGGCGCCGGGCTGTTTGCGGCGCTGCATGCGAAGAAAGCCAACCCCGAACTCGACGTCACCATCGCGGTCAAGGGCCTGCTCGGCAAATGCGGCTGCACGCGCATGGTGCAGGGCGGCTACAACGTCGCGCTGTCGCCGGAGGATTCGGTCGAGCGGCATTTCATGGATACGATCGAAGGCGGCGGCTGGCTCAACGACCAGGACCTTGCCTGGCTGCTGGTGGAGACCGCGCCGCGCCGCATCCGCGAACTGGAAACCGAACTCGGCTGCTTCTTCGACCGCAATCCCGACGGCACCGTGCATCAGAAGGCCTTCGCCGGGCAGACCTTCGACCGCACCGTGCACAAAGGCGATTTGACCGGCATCGAGATCATCAATCGTCTCGCCGAACAAGTCTGGAGACGCGACGTCAACCGACTGGAGGACCACCGCGCGCTCGACTTCATCCCTTCAGCCGACGGCGCCGAGCTTGCCGGCGTGCTGATGCTCGATATGCGCTCCGGCGAGCCGCTGTTGGTACGCGCGCGCGCGACGCTCTTGGCAACCGGCGGCGGGCCGACCATGTACCGCTATCACACGCCGTCGGGCGATAAATCCTGCGACGGCCTTGCCATGGCGTTGCGCGCCGGGCTGCCGTTACGCGACATCGAGATGGTGCAATTCCATCCGACCGGCCTCTTGGCCGGCGAAGGCACGCGCATGACAGGCACGGTGCTGGAGGAAGGCCTGCGCGGCGCCGGCGGCTATCTCACCGACTCGGCAAACAAGCGCTTCCTGTTCGACTACGACGCGCGCGGCGAGCGCGCCACCCGCGACATCGTCAGCCGCGCCATCATGGACCGCATCCGCAAAGGCAACGCCTCCCCGCACGGCGGCGTCTTTATCGAGATGGGCCATCTCGGCGCCGAGCAGGTGCGGCGCGAGTTCAAGGGCATGGTCGAGCGCTGCGCCGATTGCGGCTTCGACTTGGCTTCCGGCCGCGTCGAGGTGATCCCGACCGCGCATTACATGATGGGCGGCGTCGCCTTCAAAGCCGACTGCACTACCGAGCTTGCGCGCCTCTACGCGGCGGGCGAGGACACCGGCGGCGTGCACGGCGCCAACCGGCTAGGCGGCAACGGCGTCGCCAATTCCACGGTGTTCGGCGGCATCGCCGGCGACGTGATGGGAGCCCGCACCAAGCATAGCGAGGCCCTGCCCGATCCCGACAAAGCCGCGATCGATGCAGCCTACGCGCGCGCCTTCGCCCCGCTCGGCCGCAAGGCCGGCAACCTGCCGGAGATGCGCGAACGCCTTTACAGCATCATGTGGAACGACGTCGGTATTTTGCGCGACGCGAAAACGCTGGCGCGCGCCAAGGCAGCGCTCGAGCAGCTTGCCGCCGACATCGCCGAGTGCGGCGTCGACGACAGCAGCCGACGCTACAATCTGACCTGGATGGACCGGCTCAATCTGGAAAATCTGACGCTCACCAGCCGCGCCATCTGCGCCGCCGCCGATTTCCGCCACGACAGCCGCGGCGCGCACTTCCGCGAGGATTTTCCGCAAGTCTCCGATCTCGCAACATCGCGTTACACCAGCGTACGGATTGCCGAGGACACGCTTGCGGTGAACAGCGAGCCGGTGACCTTCACCAAGGTCCGCCCGGGGCAATCGTTGCTTGACGCGAAACGAGAGCTGGTCAGCGCGCAGCCCTGACCGCGCGAGTCCTAACGAATATTGAGGACGAAATCGAAGCGGCCGCTCAAGCCATCGCCGGCGTCCGCCACCCGCATCAACAATTCGCGCTGGAACAGGCCGTCACGGAGGTTCGCCGGCTCATTGGGAAAATAGAGTTGCGTAGTCAGCAGACGGCTGCCCGGCGCCTGGACCTTGACATGATAGTGCCGCGTGCGGCCGGAATAGATCGCCGGCATGATGGTACGAAAGCGGAAGGCGCCGTCGGGCCCGGTGACGACGTGGCCGCGATAGCGGAAGCCGGTGTTGTCGTATTCGCCCTTTTCATCGGCATGCCAGAGGTCGACCACCGCTCCGCGCAGCGGGCGGCAGCTTCTCGTCAGCGCAAAGCCGGAAAGCTCGAACTGACGGCCGGAGGCGCCGGGTTCGCGCAGGTCGCTGCGCTCCGGTGATTTGGGCTTGAAAAATGGGCCCTCGGTCTGCCGTGCGGTCGGTTCATCTCCGTCGTGACAGGCCGGCGTGGGCGCAAGCTCCTGCGCCAGCACAGCGTCCACACCAGACAGTTCCCACGCCGCGGCGAGCAGGCCGCTGTTGGCCAGAAATCGGCGGCGAGTCTGTTTTGAGAGCTTGCTCATACGCACAGCTTATCCGGTGGCCGATTTGGTGCGCTAGCTGCCGCGATAGGTTGAATAGCTCCAAGGCGTCGCCAAGAGCGGCACATGGCAACGGCCCTCCGGTTCGGCGATCTGGAACTGCACCGGCACGATGTCGAGGAAGGGCGGGTCTGGAAGCTCAACTCCGCTGCGCGCGAAATAACCGCCGAGCGCGAAGCGCAATTCGTAGCGACCGATCGGCAGTGGCCGTCCACCGATCAGCGGGTGATCGGTGCGGCCGTCGTCATTGGTGGCGCCGGCAAAGATTACGCGGTTTTCGCCGGCAACCGACAATTCGAGCAATTCCAGCGCGACACCCGCCGCCGGATGCCCGTGATAGGTATCGAGCACGTGCGTCGAGAGATGCCCGTAAACCTTGAGCTTGTCGGGCGCGCTGACCTGGCTGTCGAGGCGCAAGGCGGCGATGCGGACAATCTCGTTGAGCGCGGTGTCCTGTTCGGCCGCGGCATTGTTGCCAAGCCGCTTTTCAAATTGCCGCAGCACCGAATCCTTGCTGTGCCGGCGCACGCAGATGATGAAGGGAAAGCCAAACTTCTTCCGGTAGTCGGCGTTGATGCGGGTAAAATTCTCGAATTCGCCGTCGCTGAGACGATCGAGCCCGATGCTGCCCTGCTCGGCCTGCGAGTGCCGGGTAATGTCGCCGGCGCGCGCCGCCTTGCCGGCAAGGTCGGGGTGGGCATTGAGCAGCGCCAGTTTGCGCGCCCCGTCGGCGGCAGAAACAGCGGCACTCATCGCGGCGTGCAGATCGGCAAGGCTCGCAAACGGACGCTTCGCTCGTACCGCTTCCGCCACCCAGGGCGAATGCTCGTAAATGTCGCCGAGCACGGCGACGAATTGCTTTTGGTCCGCGGCGTTGAGCTGTTGCAGCGAAATCGGCTTTGTCTCGCTCATGCCACCACCGGGGCGTTGTCGGCGAGCGCCTTGTGCTCGCGATGCCAATGGTTCGCTATATCGAGACGCGTGGCAACCCAAACGCGATCGTGCTTGGCGAGGTAGTCGAGGAAGCGCAACAACGCCGCGGCGCGGCCGGGCCGGCCGACCAGCCGGCAATGCAAGCCGACCGACATCATCTTCGGCGCGCGCTCGCCTTCGGCGTACAGCACGTCGAAGGCATCGCGCAGATAGGCATAGAAATCGTCGCCCGTCCCGAAGCCCTGTGGATTGACGAAACGCATGTCGTTGGAATCGAGGCTGTACGGCACGATGAGATGCGGCCCCTTCGGCCCCTTGACCCAATAGGGCAGATCGTCGGCGTAGGAATCCGACGAATAGAGGAAACCGCCGTCGTCGAGCACGAGCTTGAGGGTATGCACCGAATTGCGCCCGGTATACCAGCCGAGCGGGCGCTCACCGGTCGCTTGCTCATGAATCTTTATCGCCTCGGCCATGTGCGCGCGCTCTTGCGCCTCGGTGAAATCCTTGTAGTCGATCCATTTCAAGCCGTGGCTGGCGATCTCCCATTTCGCTTCCTGCATGGCGGCGACCGCTTCCGGGTTTCGCGCCAACGCACTGGCGATGCCGAAGACAGTCAGCGGCAGCTTACGCTCGGTGAAGGCGCGCCACAGCCGCCAGAAGCCGGCGCGCGAACCGTATTCGTACATCAACTCCACGTTCATGTGGCGCATGCCCGGCCACGGCTGCGCGCCGAGCACGTCGGACAAAAATGCCTCCGAACCGTCGTCGCCGTGCAGGATCGAGCGCTCGCCGCCCTCCTCGTAATTGAGGACGAACTGAACCGCGACGCGGGCGCGCCCGGGCCAGTGGGGATCGGGCGGATTGCGGCCATAGCCGACCAGGTCGCGCGGGTAGCGGGACGGACGTTGCGACATCTCGATCTCACTGTGCCCGGACTAACTAGCTTAAAATCCCGGTCTAAACCACCTGGATCGCCCTTCCGAAGGAGCGAAAGTCTTGTATATGGTGCGGCGATGGATGAAGGCAGCCAAGCCAAGGTCGTCGCCTGATGGCGCAAGTCTCCGAGCTTTCCGGATCGCAGACCGCCGCGGACGGCGCCTTCGGCAAACGCATTCTGGCGCTGGCGGACCACCTGGCATCCTGGTCGGAGACCGCGGACGCGCTGACCTGCACGTATCTGTCGACGGCGCATTTGGCGGTGGCGGAAGAACTCGCCAAGCTCATGAAAAAAGCCGGGCTGGCGGTCAAGATCGACACGGTCGAAAACGTGATCGGCCGTCATGAATCGCGCGCGCCTGCCGCAAAAACCGTGATCGTCGGCTCGCATTACGACACCGTGCGCAACGCCGGAAAATATGACGGCCGGCTGGGAATCCTGACCGCGCTGGTCATCGCCGAGCACCTCAAGAGTAACGCCATCGACCTGCCGTTCAATCTCGAGGTGATCGCCTTTGCCGACGAGGAAGGCGTGCGCTTCCCGGCGCCCTATATCGGCTCGCGCGCGGTGGTCGGCCGTTTCGAATACAAGATGCTCGAAGCGCGCGACGCCAAAGGCATCACGCTGGCGCAGGCGCTGCTCGAAGCCGGCAAAGATCCAAAAACGATTCCGGCGCTGGCGCGCGACCCGGCCGAACTCGCCGGCTATCTCGAAGTCCACATCGAGCAAGGTCCCGTGCTGCTGGAAGCGAATTTGCCGGTCGGCATCGTCACCGCCATCGCCGGCGGCTCGCGCTATCTGGTGACGATCGAGGGCGAGGCCGGCCATGCCGGCACGGTGCCGATGACGCTGCGCCACGACGCGGTCACCGCCGCGGCCGAGATGACGCTGTTTGTCGAGCAGCGCTGTGCTCGGCCCGGGTTGGTCGGCACCGTCGGCCGCTTCACGGTGCCGGGCGGCGCCACCAACAGCATCGCCGGAAAATGCGAGATTTCCCTCGACGTCCGCTCCGGCAACGACGCCACGCGTCTCGCCGCCGTCGTCGACATCCTTGCCGAGATCCAGCGCATCGCCAAACGCCGCGGCGTCAAGGCGACGACGACGCAGGCGCTCGACGCGCCCGCGGTGCCCTGCTCGCCGCGGCTGCAGGAAGCCTTCGCCGCCTCGATCGCGCGCGCCGGCCTGCCGGTGCGGCTGCTGCCGAGCGGCGCCGGCCATGACGCGGTGATGTTTTCCGGCGTCACCGATGTCGGCATGCTGTTCGTGCGCTGTGGCAATGGCGGCGTCAGCCACTCGCCGCGCGAAACCGTCAGCGCCGAGGACGCCGACGTCGCAGCGCGCATCCTCTTAGACGTTTTGCTCAATTTGAAAGCCGCGTAAGCGCTACCAACAGGACCAATGTTATGGACAAACTTCGCATCACCTCCGGATCGTACGTTTTCGACGCGCGCTTCGAGAGTGCGGCGGCCCCCAAGACCGTCGCTGTGTTCCGCAAGCTGCTGCCCTACGAGAACAAGATCATCCACGTGCGCTGGAGCGGCGAAGGCGTGTGGATTCCGCTCGGCGAACACGATTTCGGTCTCGCCTACGAGAACCACACCAGTTATCCGGCGCCGGGCCAGATGATCGTCTATCCGGGCGGCATCAGCGAAACCGAAATCCTGCTGGCCTACGGCGGTGTGCAATTCGCCAGCAAGATGGGGCAACTCGCCGGCAACCATTTCCTCACCATAACGTCCGGGTTGGACAAACTCGCCGAGCTCGGCCGCGCCGTGTTGTGGGAAGGCGCCAAGCCGATCCGCATCGAAGCCGCCTGACACTTGAAACAACCGGCGGCGATCTGCCATGGTGGCGGAGCCGGCTGCTGCAGAAGGTTTTGCGCCGTGGAATTGGTCCTCACGGAAGCGCTAAGCGCCGTCCTGCGCTGGCTTCACGTCATCGCCGGCATCGCCTGGATCGGCTCCTCGTTCTACTTCATCCATCTCGACTTGAGCCTGAAGACGCGCGGCGGCTTGCCCGACGGCGTCAAGGGCGAAGCCTGGCAGGTGCACGGCGGCGGTTTCTACCAGATGATCAAATTTCTGGTGGCGCCGGCGAAAATGCCCGATCACCTGACCTGGTTCAAATGGGAAGCCTATACGACTTGGCTGTCCGGCTTCGCGCTTTTAGTGCTGGTCTATTACCTCAACGCCGATCTGTTCCTGATCGACAAATCCGTGCTCGCCATGAGCGCGCCGATGGCGGCGGCCATCGCTTTCCTCAGTCTGGCGGCGGCGTGGCTCGCCTACGAAGGACTTTGCCGCTCGCCGCTCGGCAAGCACGAGGTGGCGCTGGCGCTGGTCGGCTACGTGTTCCTGGTGCTGCTCACCTATCTGTTCACCCGCGTGTTCAGCGGCCGCGGCGCCTTCACCCAGATCGGCGCGCTGGTCGGCACCATCATGGTGGCGAATGTCTTCGTCATCATCATCCCCTATCAGAAGAAGACTGTGGCGGCTTTGATTGCCGGCGAGCAGCCCGACCCGCGCTGGGGCGCGCTCGGCAAGCAGCGCTCGATGCACAACAATTATCTGACGCTGCCGGTCGTCTTCCTGATGCTCAGCAATCACTACCCGCTGTTCTTCGCCACGCGCTTTAACTGGCTGATCGTCGCCATCGTGCTGCTGATCGGGCCGGTGATCCGCCACTACTTCAATGCCCGGCACGAAGGTAAAGAAGGGCCGATCTGGACCTGGGCGGTGGCCGCGGCGGGAATGCTCATCATCGCCTGGCTGTCCGGCTACGGCGCCGGAATTCAGATGGGCGCGTTGCCGGCGACGCCGAAATTCGCCGCGGTGCAGGAGATCGTCCTCTCACGCTGCAGCATGTGTCATGCCGCCCAGCCGGTTTGGGCGGGGATCGGCGCAGCACCCGGCGGCGTGCGGCTCGACGGCCCCGAACAAATCAAGCAACACGCCAAGCTGATCGACATCTACGCCGTGCGCTCGCGCGCCATGCCGCCGGGCAATATCACCGAGATCGGTGCCGACGACCGCGCCACGCTCGCCGCATGGGTCGCCGCCGGCGCGCCGACTGATTGACGAAAGCCCGCCTCCGGGGTCAACCTTTTCCTGCGCGGCCGGCCCATTTTTCGCTGATTTGCCGGCCCTTTGCGCATCCCCGTCCGCTGGCGCGGCTTTGTGCACAGGCTGCCACTAATTCATGCCTTCAATTGCCGCCGAATTTGGCACACTATTGGCTTGCCGGTTTTATGGGCCCGGCTAGCGCGCACGGGGGTTCGGGTCCTTCAAGTCTCAAGGCCGTCTGAGTGATGCTCAATCCAGTGTCTGCGAGCCGCCCTGAAAGCCCGCTTTTGCAGGCCATCGGCATTACCAAACGCTACGGCACTTTCCTCGCCAACAACTCCATCGATATCGACCTTTATCCGCGCGAGATCCACGCGCTGCTCGGCGAAAACGGCGCCGGCAAATCGACGCTGGTCAAAGTGATGTACGGTTTGATCCAGCCGAGCGCCGGCGAATTGCGCTGGATGGGCGACAAGGTCGTGCTGGCCGGGCCGTCGGAAGCGCGCGCGCTCGGCATCGGCATGGTGTTTCAGCATTTTTCGCTGTTCGACAATCTGACCGTTGCCGAAAACGTCGCCCTCGGCCTCGACGGCAGCGAAACATTCGCCGCCATGTCGGCGCGCCTTGCGCAAGTGTCTCAAGATTACGGCTTGCCGCTCGATCCCAAGCGCGAGGTATGGCGGCTCTCGGTCGGCGAACGCCAGCGCATCGAGATCGTGCGCATGCTGATGCAGAATCCAAAACTGCTGATCCTCGACGAGCCGACCGCCGTGTTGACGCCGCAGGAGGCAGACCAGCTCTTCGTCGTGCTCAACCGGCTGAAAAGCGAGGGCCGCGCCATCCTCTACATCAGCCATAAATTGGATGAGGTGAAGCGGCTATGCGACACCGCCACCATTCTGCGCGGCGGCAAGAAGATCGCGACCTGCAATCCGCGCGAGGAGACCGCGGCCTCGCTCGCGCGCATGATGGTCGGCGCCGACATCGGCGAAGTGAAGGCGGCATCGGGACGCGCCGCCACCGTGCCGCGGCTGTTGATCAACGACCTGTCGATGGAGCCCGACGATCCGCATGGCGTGCATCTGCGCGGCATCTCGGTCGAGGTCAAAGGCGGCGAAATCCTCGGTATCGCCGGCGTCGCCGGCAATGGGCAAGACGAATTGTTCTCGGCGCTGTCGGGCGAGCGCCCGTCCGTGCACGCGGACAGTGTGATCATCGACGGCGAAGCCGCGGGGATGCTGTCGGTCACCGCGCGCCGCCGCCTCGGCGCCGCCTTCGTTCCGGAGGAGCGCCTCGGCCACGGCACCGCGCCGCGAATGAAGCTGTCGGAAAACGCCCTGCTCACCGGGCATGCGGCGAGCGGCATGGTCAGACGCGGCTTCGTCGACAGACCGGCGACGCTCGCCACCGTCGACAAGACCACGCAAACCTTCGACGTGCGCAAGGCCAAGCGCGACCCGGAAGCGGCCAGCCTGTCGGGCGGCAACTTGCAGAAATTCATCGTCGGCCGTGAAATCCTGCGCGAGCCGGGCGTTCTGGTGGTGAGCCAGCCGACCTGGGGCGTCGACGCCGGCGCCGCCGCCGTCATCCGCCAGGCGCTGCTCGATCTGTCGGCGCGCGGCACCGCGGTGCTGGTGATCAGCCAGGACCTCGACGAATTGGCCGAGATCGCCGACCGTATCGCCGTCATGTTCCACGGCCACCTGTCGGAGCCGATCGAGGCCGCTGCGGCCACGCGAGAAAAACTCGGACTGCTGATGGGAGGCGCCAGAGCCAGCCAGCCGGCCGGGCAAGCGGAGGCGAGTCATGCAGTTAGTGCTTGAAAAGCGCGCCGAACGCTCGGCCGCGATCGCCATCGCCTCGCCGCTCATCGCCATCGCCCTGACCCTGGTCACGATGTCGGTGCTGTTCGCCATCCTCGGCAAGAATCCGATCGCGGCGCTCGACGTCTATTTCATCCAACCGCTGACCGACCCTTATTCGCTGCAGGAAATCGCGGTGAAGGCGACGCCGCTGGTGATGATCGCGATCGGCCTGTCGCTTTGTTATCTCGCCAACGTCTGGAATATCGGCGCCGAGGGCCAGTTCATCATGGGCGCGGTCTGCGGCAGCTGGCTCGCGGTGGTGACCAACGGCACCGGCGCCGGACATTGGGTGCTGCCGGCCATGCTGGTGCTCGGCACGCTCGGCGGCGCGCTCTACGCCATGATCCCGGCGATCTGCAAAGTGCGCTTCGGCGCCAATGAAATCCTCACCAGCCTGATGCTGGTCTACGTCGCCGATCTGATCATGGATTACCTGGTGCGCGGGCCGTGGCGCGACCCGAAAGGATTGAATTTCCCGACCACCGCCTCATTCGATCCGGTCGCCACGGTGCCGACTTTGTTCGAAAGCGGCCGCCTGCATGCCGGCGCCGTCGTCGCGTTGATCGTGGTGATGCTGGCGACCGTGATGCTTGGGCGCACCATCAAAGGTTTCGAGATTCGCGTGGTCGGCGCGGCGCCCAAGGCGGCGCGCTTTGCCGGCTTCAGCTCGGACCGGCTGGTGCTGTTCACCTTCGCGGTGTCCGGCGCGCTGGCCGGGCTTGCCGGCATCATCGAGGTCGCGGGCCCGGTCGGCGTGCTGCAGCCCGGCATCTCGCCGGGCTACGGCTTCACCGCCATCATTGTCGCCTTCCTCGGACAACTCAATCCGGTGGGCATTTTGGTGGCCGGCTTGTTTCTCGCGCTTACCTTTATCGGTGGCGAAGGCGCCCAAATCTCGATGAAGATCCCGCTCGATCTCACCAAGGTGTTCCAGGGCATCCTGCTGTTTTACGTGCTGGCCTGCGATTCGATGATCCTTTATCGCGTCCGTCTCATCCTCGCATCGGGAAAGGCCGCGCATGGGGCTGCTTGAAGCCATCATCCTGTCGGTGATCGCCGCCTCGACGCCGCTGTTGCTGGCGGCGGCGGGCGAACTGGTAGTCGAACGCTCGGGCGTGCTCAATCTCGGCGTCGAAGGCATGATGATCATGGGCGCGGCTTGCGGCTTTGCCGGCGCCTATCTCACCGGCTCGACCTTCCTCGGCGCGCTGTGCGGCATCGCCGCCGGCGCGGCCTTGTCGGTCGTGTTCGCGCTGTTGACGCTCGGCCTTGCAGTCAATCAGGTGGCGACAGGGCTGGCGCTGACCATTCTCGGCATCGGCCTGTCGGGCCTCATCGGCGCCGGCTTCGTCGGGCAAAGGATCGTCCTCGCCCAGCACCTCTACATTCCGGGCCTCACCGATCTGCCGGTCGTCGGCCGCATCCTGTTCGGCGAGGACGCTTTCGTCTACTTCTCCATTCTCCTGGTCGCGGCGATCTGGTGGTTCCTCTATCGCACGCGCGGCGGGTTGATCCTGCGCGCCATCGGCGACAACCACACCTCGGCGCACGCGCTCGGCTATCCGGTGCTCAAGATCCGCCTGCTGGCCGTGCTGTTCGGCGGCGGCTGCGCCGGGCTCGGCGGCGCCTATCTGCCGCTTGCCTATACCCCCTTCTTCATTCCCGGCATGACCGCCGGACGCGGCTGGATCGCGCTGGCACTTGTGGTGTTCTCGTCCTGGCGGCCGATCCGGCTGGTTGGCGGCGCTTATCTGTTCGGGGCGGTGACCATCCTGCAACTGCATGCGCAGGCTTTCGGCCTCGGCATTCCATCGCAACTGATGACGGCGCTGCCCTATCTGGCGACCGTGATCGTCCTCGTTCTCATCTCGCGCACCCGCGGCATCGCAGGGTCGGCCGCGCCGGCGTCGCTGGGTACGGTGTTCGTGCCGGACCGCTAATGGTTTTCCCGGAACGCGCGCAGACGGGCGACGCGTTCGCAAGGGTCAAAGGATACCCGTCTGGAACCTGGAGTCGAAGCCATGAGAAAGTTTTTGATGACCGCCGCGGTGGCCGCACTGGCGGTTGCCGCGACAAGCTACAGCGCCTCCGCTGCCGATAAATTCAAAGTCGGATTTATCTACCTCGGACCGATCGGCGATCTCGGCTGGACCTACCGCCACGAAGTCGGCCGCCAGGAAATGGTCAAGGCCTTGGGCGACAAGGTCGAGACCACCTATCTCGAAAACGTCAGCGAGGGCCCCGACGCCGAGCGATCGATCTCCCAGCTGGCGCGCACCGGCCACAAGCTGATCTTCACCACCTCGTTCGGCTACATGGATCCGACGCTCAAGGTAGCGAAGCAATTTCCCAAGGTCATGTTCGAGCACGCCACCGGCTTCAAGCGGGCACCGAACCTTGGCACCTATGCGGGCCGCTTCTACGAAGGCCGCTACATCCAGGGCGTGATCGCCGGCAAGATGTCGAAGAAAGGCCTGCTCGGCTACATCGGCTCGTTTCCGATTCCCGAAGTGATCTCCGGCATCAACGCGACCATGCTCGGCGCGCAGTCCGTCAACCCGAACATCAAGGTCAAGATCATCTGGGTGAACACCTGGTTCGACCCCGGCAAGGAAGCCGACGCCGCCAAGGCGCTGGCCGATCAGGGCGCCGACATCATCATGCAGCACACCGACAGTCCGGCCGCCATGCAGGTTGCCTCAACGCGCGGCATCCTCGCCTTCGGCCAGGATTCCGACATGATCAAGTTCGGGCCGAAAACCCAGCTCACCTCGATCATCGACAACTGGGGGCCGTATTACACCAAGCAAACCAAGGCGGCGCTCGAAGGCAAGTGGAAGCCCGAGGACACCTGGGACGGCCTGAAGGAAAAGATGGTGGTGATGGCGCCCTACACCAACATGCCCGACGACGTGAAGGCCTTGGCTGAGAAGACCCAGGCCGCGATCGAAGCCGGCACGCTGCACCCGTTCAAATGTCCGGTGTTGGGGCAGGACGGCAAGGCGGTTGAGTGCAAAGGCGGCACGCATCTCGACGCCGGCCAAATCCTCGGCATGAACTTTTACGTCAAGGGCGTGGACGACAAGATCCCCGGTAAGTGAGTCTCAGTCATCCCCCCGCTTGCGGGGGCAAGCGAAGCGAGCCGGGTGGGGGTTATGTCCAGGCTGCAACCCCACCCCGATCGCGCTTCGCGCGATCGGCCCTCCCCTTTCAGGGGAGGGATGGTGCCCGTGGAGTCGCTTTGCGTGAAGCAGTTACCCTTGCAGCGTGCGCGCGGCGGCTTGATGCCGCCGCATCAGATCGGCGAGGTCGAGGCCGGGAATGGCGCCGTCCTCGACCGTCCAGCGCCCGTTGACCATGACGCGGTCGGCACGGTGGGCGCCGCACAGCACCAGCGCGGCGAGCGGATCGCCGTGGCCGGAAAAGCGCAATTCGTCGAGCTTGAACAGCGCCAAATCGGCGCGCTTCCCCACGGCGATTTTGCCGAGCTCGGGACGGCCGACGCAAGCCGCCGAACCGAGTGTCGCCCAGCGCAGCGCGTCCTTGTGGCTGACCTTGCCGACGCCGTAACGGGCGCGCTGCAGCAGGAAAGCGGCGCGCACCTCCTGCATCAGATTGGATTCATCGTTGGAGGCCGAGCCGTCGACGCCGATACCGACGCGAACACCGGCCTTTTCCAGATCGCAGACCGGGCAACTGCCAGAGGCCAGGATCTGGTTGCTGCAAGCGCAGTGGCTGATAGAAACGCCGCCTTTGGCCAGCCGCGGCATCTCTTCAGGCTGGAAATGGATGCCGTGCGCCAGCCAGACGCGGTCGTTGAGCCAGCCGCAATCCTCCAGATAGTCGAGCGGCCGGCAGCCGTAGAGTTCCTGGCAGAACCGGTTCTCGTCCTCGGTCTCGGCGAGATGGGTGTGCATGCGCACGTTGAGTTTACCGGCGAGTTCGGCGGTCGCGCGCATCAGCGAGGTGGTGACCGAAAACGGCGAGCATGGCGCCAGCGCCACCTGCACCATCGCCGCTTCGCCGGTCTCGTGGTAGCGCTCGACCAGCCGTTTGCTGTCGGCGAGGATCGCATCCTCGTCCTGCACGACGCTGTCCGGCGGCAGCCCGCCGTCGCGCTCCGACAGGTTCATCGAGCCGCGCGTGAGCAGCACGCGCAGGCCAAGCTTCTTCGCCACCGCGATCTCGATATCGATGCCGGTCTCCAGCCCGGCCGGAAAGACATAATGATGATCGGTGGTGGTGGTGCAGCCGGACAGCATCAGCTCGGCCATCGCCACAGTGGCGGCGAGTTCGAGCGCTTGCGGCGTCAGCCGCGCCCAGACCGGATAAAGGGCCTTCAGCCAGGGAAACAATTCGCGGTCGAGCGCCGCCGGCAGCGCGCGCGTCAGCGTCTGGTAGAAATGATGATGCGTATTGATCAGGCCCGGCAGCACCACGTGCGCGCCGGCGTCGAACGGGATCGCGGCGGTTTTCGGCGCGCCCCCTTTCGGCACCAATTCGACGATCTTGCCGCCGGCCACTACGACGCCACGCTCGGCGCCGTCGGCCAATATCGCCAGCGGGTCCTTGAGCCAGATCGCCTCACTCATCGCCGCACTCCGTTGCGCCACGCACCATACAAGTCTCTGCAACTCCGAGGCCAGAGCTCTCCACCGTTCGTCCCCGCGAAAGCGGAGACCCAAGGTTGGATAGCACTGAGTGCGCTTCACCGGATTCCCGCTGGAGCCTGCACTCTGGCCGCGCCCAGCGCGGACCCGGGTGCGGCAATGAACGGAGTATGTGGTCCCTCGCGAAAAGACCGTAGGCGTTTGCCATGGACCTGAACACGATCAGCGAAGTGGCGCGGCCGCGGGCGCGCGCCGACGTGCCGGTCTGGCGCGCCGGCGATGCCTGGCTCGCCGGCGGCACTTGGCTGTTTTCCGAGCCGCAGCCGCGGCTGACGCGGCTGATCGATCTCGCCACCCTCGGCTGGCCGCCGCTGCAGGCCGGCGCAGACGGGCTCGCCATCGCCGCCACCTGCACCATCGCGCAACTCGACGGCTTTGCCGCCCCGGCCGATTGGATCGCCGCGCCGCTGATCGGCCAGTGCTGCCGCGCCTTCCTCGCCTCCTTCAAGATTTGGAACACGGCGACGGTCGGCGGCAATATCTGCATGTCGCTGCCGGCCGGGCCGATGATCGCGCTCACCGCCGCGCTCGACGGCGTCTGCACCATCTGGTCGGCGGACGGCGGCGAGCGGCGCATTGCGGTGGAGCAGTTCGTCACCGGCCCGCAGCGCAATGGGCTTGCGCCCGGCGACTTGCTGCGTTCGATCCTGTTGCCGGCCGCGGCGCTGACGCGGCGCGCGGCATTCCGGCAAATCTCGCTGGCGCCGCTCGGCCGCTCTGGCGCGCTGCTGATCGGCACGCGCGCGCCGAAGAGCGGCGCATTCACGCTCACCATCACCGCATCAACGCCGCGCCCGGTGAAACTCTCCTTCGACGCGCTACCGGCGGCGCAAGACTTGGCTGCACGCATCGAAAGCGAAATTCGCGCCGGCAGCTATTACGACGACGTCCACGGGCTGCCGGAATGGCGGCGCCACATGACGTTGCATTTTGCCGAGGAAATCCGCGGCGAACTCTCCGAGCCGCCGCGATGAGTTTTCTGGTCAACGGCAAGGAATTTTCAAACAGCCCGGCGCCCGGCCAATGCCTGCGCACATTCCTGCGCCAACTCGGCTGGTTCGGCGTCAAGAAAGGCTGCGATGCCGGCGACTGCGGCGCCTGCACCGTGATCCTCGACGGCGAGCCGGTGCATAGTTGCCTCATCCCGGCGTTCCGCGCCGAGGGCCGCGAGGTAACGACCATCGAAGGTCTCGGCCGATGACGGCGAATTGCATCCGATGCAGCGCGCCTTCCTCGACGCGCAAGGCTTTCAATGCGGCTTCTGCACCGCCGGCATGATCGTGACGGCGGCCGCGCTCAACCAGGCGCAGCGCGCCGACCTCGGCCGCGCGCTCAAGGGCAATATCTGCCGCTGCACCGGCTATGGCTCAATCGAAGATGCCATCGGCGGCGTGCGCAACATCGAAGATGCCGCCCCCGGCGAGGCCGTCGGCCACAGCCTGCCGGCGCCGGCCGGACCGGACGTAGTCACCGGCAGGGCCCGCTTTACGCTCGATGTCGCGATCGAGGGCCTGCTTCACGTGAAACTTCTGCGCTCGCCGCACGCCCATGCGCGCATCCGCGCCATCAACAAAGCCGAAGCGCTCGCCGTGCCGGGCGTGCAGGCGGTGTTGACCCATGAAGACGCGCCGCCGGTCGCTTTCTCGACCGCGCGCCACCAGGAGCGGACGATCGATCCCGACGACACCATGGTGCTCGACCGGGTCGTGCGCTTCATCGGCCAGCGCGTCGCCGCCGTGGTCGCCGACAGCGAGGCCGCGGCCGAGGAAGGCTGCCGCCGTATCGCGGTCGAATATGAAATCCTGCCGGCGGTTTTCGATCCCGACGAGGCTATGCAAACGGCCGCGCCCGCGGTGCATGAGGGCCGAGCGAATATCATGGCGCAAATACATGGCGGCATCGGTGACGTTGAGGCCGGGTTCGCAGAAGCCGACGCCATCCATGTGGGCACGTACTTCACCCCGCGCGTGCAGCACGTGCATCTGGAAACGCACGCCGCTATCGCCTGGTTCGATGGCGACGGGCAACTCAATGTGCGCTCGAGCACGCAGGTGCCGTTCCTCACCCGCATCGAGCTCGCGCGCATCTTCAATCTCGATCCCGAAAAGGTGCGCGTATTCTGCGAGCGTGTCGGCGGCGGCTTCGGCGCCAAGCAGGAAATGCTGGTCGAGGACATCGCGGTGCTGGCGGTCTTGAAGACCGGCCGGCCGGTCCAGCTCGAATTCACCCGCGAGGAGCAGTTCATCGCCGCCACCACGCGCCATCCGATGCGCGTTGAGATCAAGATCGGCGCCAAACGCGACGGCACGCTCACCGCGATGCAAATGCGCATCGTTTCCAACACCGGCGCCTACGGCAATCACGGGATGCCGGTTCTCGAGCACGCCTGCGGCGAGAGCATCTCGGTCTATCGCTGCGCCAACAAGAGGATCGACGGCTATGCCGTCTACACCAACACCCTGCCGGCCGGCGCCTTTCGCGGCTACGGCCTGCCGCAATCGGCCTTTGCGGTCGAATCGGCGATGGACGAAGTCGCGCGTGCCATCGGCATGGACCCTTTCGAATTCCGCCGCCGCAACATCGTGCGACAAGGCGATCCGATGATCTCGACCGGTGAAATCCACCAAGACGTCATCTACGGCAGCTACGGACTCGACCAATGCCTCGATCTGGTCGATGCGGCGCTGAAAGAAGGCAGCGGCGATGCGCCGCCCTCGCCCGATTGGCTCACGGGCCAGGGCTGCGCCCTCACCATGATCGATACCATTCCGCCCGGCGGGCATTTCTCCGATTCGACCATCGCGTTGCGCGAGGACGGCGGTTATTTGCTCACCGTCGGCACCGCCGAATTCGGCAACGGCACCGCGACGGTGCACCAGCAGATCGCCGCGACCATGCTGTCGACGGCCACAACGAAAGTGAGCCTGAAGCAATCGGACACCGCCCATGGCGGCCACGACACCGGCGCCTATGGCTCAACCGGCACTGTGGTCGCCGGCCTTGCCACCGAACGCGCCGGCGTGGCGCTACGCGACAAGATTCTCGATTTTGCCGCGCGCCACAGCGGTGCGCCGCGCGAAAACTGTAGCCTCAGCGGCGAAGCGGTGACCTGCGCCGACAAGAACATTGCGCTTGCCGACTTGCACGCTGCGGCCAAAGCGGCAGGTGTTGAACTTTCCGCCAGCGGCCATACCGACGGCATGCGGCGCTCGGTCGCCTTCAACGTGCAGGGCTTTCGCGTCGCGGTTAACCCCAGCAGTGGCGAAATCCGCATCCTCAAAAGCGTGCAAGCCGCCGACGCCGGCACTGTCATCAACCCGATGCAATGCCGCGGCCAAGTCGAAGGCGGCGTGGCGCAGGCGCTGGGCGCGGCGCTATTCGAAGAAGTGGTCGTCGACGGCAACGGGCGCGTCGTCAATCCGACGTTGCGCAATTATCACCTGCCGGCCTTCGCCGACGTGCCGCGCACGCAAGTGCTGTTCGCCGACACGCGCGACACGCTCGGTCCGCTCGGCGCCAAGTCGATGAGCGAGAGCCCCTACAATCCGGTCGCCGCCGCGCTCGGCAACGCCATCCGCGACGCCACCGGCGTGCGCTTCTGTCGACTGCCGTTCAAGCCGGACCGGATTTTCGCGCAGCTCGCGCGATGACCGCTATTGGCGCCGGTCCGTGAAACGCGGCACTTTTACGCTCGCCTCGAATTCCTTCGCCAGCGTGCCGATTTCGACCACCACGACTTTTGGCGTCAATCCGAACTGATCGCGCACGGCTGTCTTTAATGCGCCCGCAGCTGCCGAAGCATCGATTTGCCGCCGCACCTCGACCGACAACAATAGCGTATCGAGATCGCTCTCCGACACCAGCTCGACCTTGAAGTCGTTGATGTCCGCATTGCGAAAGATGAAGTCCTCGAATTCCGAATGGTTGAGATTGATGCCGCGGACCTTGAAGAAGCCGCTGGTCCGATGCGCGTGCTTGACCAACGGAAAGACGGAGAACGGTCCGTCGCCGCCGCCGCCGCGCCGCCAGGTCACGAGGTCGCCCGAGCTCCAACGCAGGAACGGTGTGATGTTGTTGGTCCATAGCGGCGTCACGACCAGGCCGCCGACCTCCCCTTCCGCGACCGGTGCGTTGGTCGCCTGATCGAGCACCTCGATCAGGAACATATCAGTCCAGACACGAAAGCCTTCGCCGGCCGCATCCTCGGCGCCCATCAGGCCGGCCTCGGTCATGCCGAAAGTATCTCGAACCTGCGCGCCCCATTGGCGCGAAAGCTTGCTGCGCTTGGCGTCGGACAAAGGCTCAGCCGAGCACAGCACCATCTCGACCGACCCGGAGGCGAGATCGAGGCCGCGCGCCTCGGCGAGATTGGCGAGGTGCAGGCCATAGCTGCTCATGCCCATCCAGATGCTCGGGCGCAGCCGGTCGATCAATTCAAGCTGCATCGCCGACGGCGTGGTTGTGCCGGAGCCGGCCCAGTTCACCGCGATATCGCGCAGCGAGGCGGCGCGGGAGAACATCTGCCCCACCGGATGGATGCCAAGCGGGAAGGAGACATGCACGCGGCCGCGGATCTGGCATCCCGCGCAATCGTAAGCACGGGCAAAGCCGACCATCGCCGCATTGATATCGGCGAAGCTGCGCGGATAGAACAAGGGCGCGCCGGTCGTTCCGCCCGATCGCCAGTATTCGGCGACGCCGTCGTCCGATTCCAGGCAGAAATCCTCGTAGAACTTCCGGTCGTCGAGCGCGCGCAACATTTCCTTGTCGAGGATCGGGATCTTGCGCCATTCGTCGGGATCGTCGAGGCGGTCGATGTCCACGTGGTCGAGCTTGCCTTTATAGAACGGCGCCCGCCGCGCCTGTTCGACCGCGTGCCGCTTGCGATCGGACTGGATGGCGTCGATCTCGGCGTGCGAATGGGGAAGCTTCAGCGATGGCGCCATCGCTCAGGACTCGCTCGGCGGCAGCGCGCCGATCCAGCGCTGCTGGGCGGCGTAAGTTTCCGGCAGCCGCCCGGCGCGCTCCTGCGCATCCATTTCGGCGGCGCGCTTCTCTTTTGCCGGCGTGTTTTCGGGAATGGCGTCGAGCGCGTCGCTGAGCATCGCCTGATAGTCGGCGCCGACCGGGCAAACATCGGCACAGCGGCGGCAGCCGGTGATCACGCCGGCGCCGCGCAGGATGCTCTGCCAAAGATTGAAGCTGTCTTCCGACCGCAGCAGTTCCTTCTGCCGTTCCGCGTTCGGCTCGGCGACGATACGGGAGACATGCTCGCTGAGCTGCGCGAAGCCGTGCGGCGAGCGGAAGCGGTCGCAGGCCGGCCAGTCGCGCTGCCAATGACCGACGGCATCGGCCGGACAGGTCATCAGGCAGCGGCCACAGCTCGGGCCGAGGCAGAGCGCGGTTTCCATTTTGCGGTCGCATTCGATGTCGAGCGAGCACAAGACCGCGGTAAGCAACACGCGGGGGCCGAATTCCGGCGTCAAGAGCTGCAGATTGAGGCCGAGCGTGCCGAGCCCCGCTTCCACCGCGGCATGCGGCAGCGACATCAGCGTTGGCAGGTGCTGCTTGGGATCGTCTTTATAGCTCCACGGATCGACATGGCTGGGCGGCACAATGATCGAGGGATATCCGTTGTCCTCGAGCCAGTAGACGAGCTCAAGCGAAGCCTCCTCAAGCAGCGTCAGCGCCAACTCGTCGTTGTAATATTTATGGCGGTCGTTCCAGGCGGTGATGCGAGTGACGCCGCGGCTGAGCCGCTTGGCTAACACGATGACCCGGCCGCCGTCATGCTCGGTAATGTCGGACGGCCGACGCGGATGGCGTGGGTCTGGAGGATGCCGTTCGAGGAGCGCGCCATCGGCGATGCCGACGAGATCGGCGCCAAGCGCCCGCGCCTTAGCCTTGACCTCGGCCGCGCTGAGCGGCTGTTTGAACGCCGATACCATGCCTACTCGCGCCCGTCCTCGCCGGCGACGGCCGGTGCCGCTTGGCTGCGGCGCTGCTGTGTCTGTTTGAATTCTTGCAATTGCCGCGCCACTATTCCCTTGTAACCGTCGCGTCCGACCCACCTTATATTCCAGTCGTCGAGGCCGGAGATGTCCGCGCCTTTCGCGCGGTCCTCTCGATACTTCTTGCCGAGCGCAACCTTCTCCGGCGTCCTTTCCGGGATGGCCTTCTGCGGGCCGGCGAGATGAGCGTGATAGTCATTGCCGACGGGACAGACCGCGAGACAGCGCGGGCAGTCGCCGAATGAGCCAACCACGCGCAACAGACCCTGCCAGAAACCGTAGACGTCGCGCGACCGCATCATTGCCGGCTTTTCGCGCGCCGGCGCTTCGATGAAGCGGTCGAAGAATTGCAGGATGGTTGAAAATCCGAACTCCTGCGCCTCCGTGGCGCAAGCGCGCTTGTCGATGCCGAAGTGCAAAACCGCGTCGGCGGGACAAGAATGCAGACAACGGCTGCAGGACTCGCCGATACAAACTTGCTCGGTGAGCGGCCGGTCCGCTTCAAGTTCAAGTTCGGTGAGAATACCGGTGAGATAGACGCGCGGCCCGAATTCGGGCGTCAGAATGTTCACTTCCAGGCCCAGGGTGCCGAGCCCCGCTTCGACGCCGAGATGACGGGTCGATAGCCGGCCATAGCTCGCTCGCTTGTAGTTCCAGTCGGTTTCCTGCGCGGCGGTGACGAAGGAAGGGTGCCCCGCCTCCTCCAGTTCCTCCGCCAGGCGGTACGCGACCTTGTCCATTTTGCGCAGCACCAGCATGTCGATGTACTGCACCGGCACGTTGGTCTTGCAGCGGAATGCGCCGGCCGGAATGCGCTGCACCAGCACGATCACGCTTTTGCAGTAAGGCGAAATGCGCTCCGGCGTCTGCGGCCAGCGCGGATCCGGCGGGAACGCATTGAGCGTTGCCGCGCTGGCAATACCGACAAGGTCCGCACCCAAGGCCTTAGCGCGCCGTTTGACCGCTGCGGCGTCGAGATCGGTCATGGCCGGTCGTTCGCGCCGAGGTGCGGGGCAAAACACACGGCAATGAATACAATCAAAGCGCGATCCGGGCTCACGGAATGCGTCCTTCCGATTAGGTGATTATTTTAAACCTAAAATTTCCGTCTGTGAAGAAGCGACGGGCCGCGCACGCCCGGGCTGTTCGCCGAGACGCGTGACGCGCGCGGTCGCAGGTTCCGCCTTGCGACGGCGGCTGAATAAAGCCGCCGCGCTTAGCAGCCTACCGGTAAAGCTGCACTTCCGGCCGCGGATCGGGTTCAAAGCCGTCGCGGTTGGGCATGGCCACTTTCGGCAGGGTCGATGCGTTCATCGTTTCGCCCGGCTTGATGATCTTGGCCTGCGAGAGGACATAGGCGACGACGCTGTAGACCTCGTCGTCGCTGAGCGATCCCGGAGCGTTGAACGGCATCGCGCGCTTGACGTAATCGAACAGCGTCGTGGCATAAGGCCAATAGCTCTCCACCGTCTTGACCGGGGCCTTGCTGGCGAGCGAGCCGCGGCCACCGAGCAGCTTGTCGCCGCCGATGCCCTTTGCCGGGATGCCTTGCAGCTTGTCACCGTGACAGGCCACGCAGGTCAGCGCGTAAATCTTCTCGCCTTTGGCGGCATCGCCGCTGCCGGCGGGCAGGCCGCGGCCGTCGGGCTGCACCGAGACGAATTTGGCCAGCTCGCTTGGCGTCGCCGGCGAGCCGAAGCCGTAATGCGTCTGCTCTTGCGCCATGGCGCCGAGCGGTGCGAGGGCAAGCCCGAGGCAGGCCGCGCCAAGATAAATGTCACGCATGAACATTGGCTACACTCCCATCGGCACCGACGGCCCAACTCTGGATGGCGTTTAGGTGATAGATCGAGCCGAACGGACCGTTTGATCCGCGGATCGCAATCAACTGCGGCAAGGTCGGCTGGATATAGCCGGTCTCGTCGGTGCAGCGGCTCTGCAATATCGCCGGCTTGCCATCCCACATCCATGGGAAGCTAAAGCGCACGGTGCAGATTTGCTCCGGCACCGAGCCCAATTGCGCTGGATACCAGGTTTTGCCCGCATCGGCAGAAACGTCCACCGACTGGACGCGGCCGCGCCCCGACCAGGCCAGGCCGGTGACGTTATAGAAACCCGGCCCGGGCAGTTTCATTTCTCCGGACGGAAATGTGATGACCGATTTGGCCTCCATTTCCATGCTGAATTGCCGCGCTTTTCCGTTGGCCAACAGGTCGGTGTATTTCGAGGTTTCTTCACGTGTCATGAACGGCTTGTCGCTGATCTCGAGACGGCGCAGCCATTTGATATGCGTGTTGCCCTCGAAGCCCGGCAGCAACAGGCGCAACGGATAACCTTGTTCCGGGCGGATCGCTTCGCCGTTCTGGCCGTAGGCCAGAATCGCATCCTTGAGCAGTTTCTCCAGCGGGATGCTGCGCGTCATCACCGCCGCGTCGGAGCCTTCAGCCAGCGCCCAGGCGCCGCCGTCTTTGAGCCCGACTTCGCGCGCGATCGTGGCGAACTGCACCCCGGTCCATTCCGAGGTGCTGAGCAGGCCGTGTGTGCCTTGCACGGTCTTCAATGTCGGCTTGTTCCATTCGGTCAATCCGTTTCCCGAGCACTCGATAAAATGCTTGCGGGTGACCGAGGGGAAACGCTTGAGGTCGGCCATGGTGAATTTCTTCGGCGTATTCACCATGCCGTGCACGTAGAGCACGTGCTTGGCGGGGTCGATGGTCGGAACGCCGCCGTGATGCCGTTCGAAGTGCAGGCCCGACGCGGTAAGATTGCCGAGGCCTTTGTCGAGCGGCGTCATGCTCCAAGACGTGTATTCGTTCGCGGTCGGGAAGCGCCAGCGCACTTCCGTTTCGAACTGCGAGCGCGAGCCGTAGCCGCCGTCGCCTGCAACCGGCCGGCCCTGTTCCTTGGTCGGATCGGCCGGGACGTCATAATGGACGGCACCCGGAGGCGCCTTAGAATCCGCGGCCTGCGCCAAGGCCGAGGAACCGACAACGCCGGCGAGCGACCCGGCCGCGAACAGGAATTTGCGGCGATCGGTCATTCCCGCACGCGGGAACATTCCATCTTTGCAATCGCAATCCTGCTCTTGCGCCTTGCGCTCAGCGATATGCCGCGCCTCGGCCTGGATCATTGCGTCAGCTTGACGCTGCGCCTTATCGTCATAAATGACGGCTGGTCGTTTCATGGGCGTTCTCCCTCGAGAAGCGAAAACGGTCCCGGCGCCCCGGTGACCGCAACTTTTTTGGTTGGCGGAAAGTCTGCAAATCAGACCAGCCGCGGCAATTATTTTCTCAGCCTAGCCAAACGGGAGAATAAAGCTCCCATTTAGCATCTATCGTTCAATCGACGCGGCCTAATATCCGGCCCTGTCGCAATTCGCCAGCCTTGGTTGCAACGCAAGAATGATTGGGTGGCGCCGACAAAGAGGACGCGTTAGCCGCCCCTTCCCGCCGCGGCACGATGCAATCGTAAGTCGCTACGGGCTACGACGCCGTCGCCGACGATCTTGCTTTCGGTGGCAAAACCCCAAACCGGATCGAAGCGGTGGATGTGATAGACCGGACGCATCTTCATGTGAGCCGGGTATTCGCCTTTGCGCAGCGTCGTCGCGATGCTCGGCATCACAGTCGCTGGGATCGTCCCGACATGACCCGCCGTGCCGCGGTGAACATGGCCGCTGAAAACGGCGACGACCCGCCCGGAGTGCTGCAGAGCCGAGCGCAACCTTTCCATCATCTCCGGGGTTTCGAAGTTGAGCGGGTTCGGACCCACCAAGACCTCAAACGGCGGATGATGCGCGAAGACGGCAATCGGCTTGGTGGTCTCGGCATCGATCAGATCGATCAGGCGTCTTTCCCGCGCTGGGCAAAAGTCGCCCTTGTTGCTGTTGGTGCTTAAGGTATCGACCGCAATCAGCCTGACCGGATAGTCCTCGATCGCATAGTCGATAAAATCGGAACCGGGCGCCAGATATCCGCTTGCCGAAAAAGCCGCGCGCAAATTCGCCCGCTCGTCTTTGTTGCCGACCATGACATAGACCGGCGCACGCGCTTTGGCGAGGATGGCCGCTGCCTGAGCGTATTCGTCCGGCCGTCCGTTGTGAACGATGTCGCCGGTATGGACGATCACATCGGGGCCCGGATCGAGCGCGTTGATGTCGGCTATCGTTCGCTCGAAATCGCTTATTCTCCGATCGGCGTCGGGCGTATCCGGCGCGATATGAGTATCGGAGATTTGCGCGATGATCATGATGCGGGACGCGAGGCTGTCTAGCGCAGACCTGCGTAATACTCCTTGAGGATCGCCACCACCTCCGGCCGGCTGAACTCGGGCGGTATTTCCGCATCGGTCGAGAGCATTTCACGCTGCTGCGTGCCGGAGATCGAGATGTGAAATTTTGGATCGTGCGGACAGGTCTTGGCCGTCGCCATTCCGTAGCACTTGCGGCAGTAAAAAGTGACGTCGATCTTCAGCGGCTTGGTCAGAAGCGCGCCGGGCCACAATTGATCGAAGATGTGATGCGCGTCGAAGGGACCATAGTAGCTGCCGACACCGGCATGGTCGCGCCCGACGATCAGGTGCGAGCAGCCGAAGTTCTGCCGAATGAGGGCATGCAGCAACGCCTCGCGCGGACCTGCATAGCGCATCTCGATCGGATAGCCCGCCTGAATGACCGTTCCAGGGCGGAAATAATTATCGATCATCGCCTGGATGGCTCGGGTGCGCACGTCGGCCGGAATGTCGCCGGCTTTCAATTTTCCAAGCACCTGATGGATAAAGACGCCGTCCATGACTTCGATCGCTATTTTGACCAGGTACTCGTGGCTGCGGTGCATTGGATTGCGGGTCTGGAAGGCGGCGACATTCGACCAGCCCCGCTCAAGAAACATGGCGCGCGATTGGGCCGGGCGGATATAGAGATCGGGGTATTTGGCGGGATATTCGCCTTCGCTAAGGACCGCGACGCGGCCGGCGAGGTTCACATCCCCCTGCTCCAGGACTTTCGCCACGCCCGGATGCTTCGGATCGGCGGTGCGGTAGACGTGCTCGGCCTCGAATTTCTTGTCGATTGAATATTTCTCACCAACTTCCATGACGCCAAGTATCTCGCCCGACTCTGCGTCGGTGAGCGCGACTTCCTCTTCGGCGTGGATGCCGTCGGCGAGCTCTTTGGCGACGGGAAGCGTGATGGGGATCGGCCAGAACAAGCCGCCGGTTAGCTTCATGTCCTTGCAGGAGCCGCGCCAATCGTCATGTCCCATGAAACCGTCAAGCGGCGTATAGGCCCCCATCGCCAGCATGAACACGTCGGAGACCGCGCGCGAATCGAGAGGGATCTTCTTAAGTTTCTCCGCCCGCTTGCGTTCCGCGGCACGTTCAGTCTCGGGCAGCAGCAGCGGCTTGACAGTCTCCGAGCCGTGCGGCGCTACGAGTTGGGGCATTGCAAGTCCTTCCTGAAATCAATCGGTCTCCGACAGGATGACCTTTGCAGGCTGCTCGGGCTGGCGGGATCGGCCACACATGCGCGAAAGCCCAGAGCATGCCGGTCCGGCAACACTGCGCGATCCGGCTCAGCTGCGCTACGAACGACGCCTACGGCCGTTTTGGGGTTTTGTATTCCGCTTCTTTCTGGAACGATTCCCAAACGGTTTCGTAACCGACAAAGCCTTTTTCGTTTGGCTCTTTCTGACGCGTTGTCAAAAAGCGCGTATGGCCGTCAGGAACTTTAGTCGGGGTGGGTTTTGTCTCGCTCATAAGTCACCTTTTGCCGTGAAGCCGAAGATTGCAAGTGGGTCACAGAAGTCGAAATTTGTCCGCTGCCATTCAAACGGACCGCATGAGTGACGGGTCGATATCCGCCTTGGCGGCGATCGCCCCGCCGGCCCTTGTCTCTTCCTCGGTTGCGTCGCGCACAGTCAGTATCTCGAGCCTAAAGACGACTTCTCTGCCGCAAAGCGGATTATTGCCGTCGACGGTCAGCGTCTCGTCGTCGAGCCGCGTGACCAGAAAGCTGCGGGTCTGGCCCTTGTCGTTTTCCATGAGGATGGAGGTGCCGACTTGCCGATACGCCTCCGGAACGTTCTCGACGCGGTCGGTAAAAACCAGCGACTCGTCTCTGGGGCCGAAGATCTGATTGCCATCGATCGGCACCTCGATGACGTCGCCGGCGGACTTGCCCTCCAGTTGCATATGGACGGAAGGGGCCAGAATTTCATTGTGTCCGTGAACATAGCCCAACGGAAATTCGACCGTGGTGAGGACGTGCCCCGATTTCTTATCGGTCACCTTGTAGGTCAGCCCGACAAACTTGCCGTCCTGGATGGTTTCACGCATTTCGAATCCGAGCCAACTGGTCAGAAGATGGACGCACCGAAAATCCTAACCGTTCCGTCTTCATAGCCGAGGACAAGTCTGCCAAGCCATTCGCCCGCTTTCTTGGTGCTCCGTTGCCGGTAAAGAACCGTCACATGTTCGCCGCGGCGGATGATGCCAAGAAAATCGACGTGTCCAGACAAGTTTCTGGCCAACTCGCTGTTGGCGAACTGGTGGCCAGCCTCGACTTGATTCATGGCACGCGCCAGATCGCTGGAAAAATTCTTGACGAATTCACCGTATTTGCCTTCGTTCGAATTTTTCACAAGGTCGCGCCAGAAGAGGTCGGCTATGGCCTTTATTTCCTCATCGGTTTTTTCAACAATGTTCACGCACGGCTTTCTGTGACTTTAAACGCTACTCGGCATCACCGACCAGGTGATAGCAAGGCGCCTTTTCCATGGTGTATTCACCGGTCTTCGGATCGCGGCGCGAAACCGTCAGCACGTGCCAGTTCGCGTCGTCCACCTTCATGGCGTCGCCGCGGTAGTAGTAGCCCGGCCAGCGTGTCTCTTTGCGGAACAGCGTGTGCTGCGTCACGCACTCAGCGGCCCGATGCCGGTGCTTCAGCTCCCACGCACGCAGCAACTCGTGAATATCCTTGGCAGCCAAGCTCTCGAGATCTTCCTCCATGACCTTGAGCTTCTTGAGGCCGATGCTCAGCAGCTTCTCGTTGGTCATGTAGCTAACGGTCACCCCGCCGCAATACTCGTCCATCAGCTTCTGCAGACGGTCCAGGCCCTGCCTGGGATTGATGTAGTGCGGGTTGACGTCGCCCGCCACGATCTCATTGCGATAGACCTTGTAATGCTCCATCGGCTTGTAGATCTCTTTCTTGCGGCGCTCGATCTGCTCATTGGAGACGACGATGCCTTCGGCCTTTCCGTCGTCGATATATTTGCAGGCGGCCTTGGCGGCAAGACGGCCTTCAGTGAACGAGCCGGATGAGAAGGCGTGCGGCGTGCCGCCGACCGCATCGCCGGCACCAAACAGGCCTTCGATCGTCGTCATGCGGTTGTAGCCCCAGAAATACTCCGGCGGCGAAACGTCCTCGGGACCCGAGCACCAGGCGCCCGAGCAGGTCGCATGCGAGCCCATGACATAGGGCTCGGACGTGGTCAGTTCGGGGTTCTCATTCTTGGGGTCCACATCGGTCGACGCCCAGAGCACCGCCTGACCGATGGTCATGCCGAGGAAGTTCTCCCAGCCGACCTCTTCCAGATGAGGATCCTGGAAGGCCTTCATGGTCACCATGTGAATGGGCCCGCGGCCGGCATTCACTTCACTGATGATGCAGTGGTTGCGTAGACAGGTCGGGATCGGCCTGTGGGTCAAGTGCGAAACTTCCGGATCCAGATATTCCTTGCCGACCATTTTCTGCAGCTCGGGGAACCACTTGGATTCGTACTCCTCGCCCAGGCAATTTTGCGTATAGGTCTTCAGGTGCAGGAAGTAGGCGCCGACCGGGCCATAACCATCCTTGAAACGCGCCAGCACGATGCGGTTTTCCATCTGCGTCATCTTGGCGCCGGCGTCGATCATAAGCCCATAGGCGGACGCAGACGACCAGGGCGCATACCAGGTACGGCCCGAACCTTCACCCACCGAACGCGGCTTGAAGATGTTGGAAGCCCCGCCCGCACCGCAGATCACGGTCTTGGATTTGAAGACGTGATAGTTGCCTGTGCGCACATTGAAGCCGACGGCGCCGGCGACGCGGTTCTCCTTGCCGTCGTCCATCAGCAGATGGGTGACGCAGATCCGATTGAACACCTTGTCCGCTGATTTTTTGGCGGCCTCGGCCACGATCGGCTTGTAGGACTCGCCATGGATCATGATCTGCCATCGCCCCTCACGCAGATAGCGCCCGGTTTTCGGGTCCTTCATGATGGGCAGGCCCCACTCTTCGAACTGGTGCACCGTGGAGTCGACGTGACGCGCCATATCGAACAGCAGGTCTTCGCGCACCAGCCCCATCAGATCGATACGAGCGTAGCGGACATGGTCCTCCGGTTTATTTTCGCCCCACCGGGTACCCATATAGCAGTTGATGGCGTACAGGCCTTGGGCGACTGCACCAGAGCGATCGATATTGGCCTTTTCGGCGATGACGATCTTCTTGTCCTGACCCCAGAATCTCGCTTCCCAAGCGGCACCGCTGCCGCCGAGGCCTGCGCCGACGACCAGGATGTCGATGTTGTCTTCGACGACCGTTTTGTAAGCCATCAGTAGTACACGCCTTTCTTCAACTTGAGACCGGCGGCCTGAAGGGTATGCAAACCGCCGTCATCCATGCGGAGCCACTTTGGCTCATTGTAAAGCAGCTGGCTGTCGCGCATTTCTTTGCTGGGCCCGGGGACATCCGCGAGCTTGGGGATCGCCTGGCCCCAGGGCTTGGTCGTGATCGGCGACAGGAAATTCTTTTCCGTGCCGTTGCGGTATTTGATCTTCCAGGCGATCGTGCCCTTCTCTTCGTCGCGTTTGACGCGAACGCTGTGACCGAGCGGGGCAAAGTCGGCATATCCGCGCACATCGATCGCATCCTGCGGACAAGCCTTGACGCAGGAGTAGCACTCCCAACACATGTTCGGTTCGATGTTGTAGGCGCGCCGATAAGTCGGATCGATGTGCATGATGTCCGAGGGACAGATGTCGACGCAATGTCCGCATCCGTCGCACCTTGTCATATAGACGAAGGTAGGCATTAGTCCGGCTCCTTATCTATTCCAGCAGAACTTGCAGGTTGTCTCTCAATAATGGCGGGGCGCTTCGCGCTTGATGCCAAGTCCCATGTGCATCGGCGCCCCACGTAACAGTTCCATAGAGTGTCTTTTTTGTTGTTCTGGGTCGTCGCGGGTCAGCGTCGGCAAATTCTGGGCTGAGCCATCGGCCTTGGACACTCTTTTCTCGAACGCTGCAGCCGGCTTGAAGAACATGTGCGAGAACTTCGACCATGGAATGCCGCCGAACAGCGCGGTGGTTGCGATGAGGTAAAGGCCCAGGAACACCCAGGCCCAGCCCGCGTTGCCGGCGTGCTGTAGCCAGGCCCACACCAAACCGAAGGTCGCGCTCAACACCAGCGTGGTGACAAACAGGTCGGCGCGCATTAAGCGGAACGGCGACGAGCCTTCGGCGGCGACATCGACGCGGATGAAGAACCAGAACCAGTAGCCGCCCAGGCAGATCAACAGCGCGCCGATGTACCAGAGAGTCGCGAGAAGATGCGGCGTCGGCGTGGCCGGCGTCGGATAGGCGAACACCATGATCGCCGTGGTGACGACGTAAATGACGAAGCCGTACATCCCTAAGAGATGAGCGATACGGCGCTGCTGGTTGCAGAATTCGCCCGAGGCCGCGACATCGACCACCGCGGTCTGCACGGCGATCGCAATCTTTTCACCGCCGCCGACAGACTTCTTCGCCTTCGCCTTGGAGGCGCGCATGTTCTCGAAGAAGTACGTGGCGCTCTTCTTATGAATAATGTCGAACAGCGTGCCGGCCACCACCAGGATCGCCATGACGACGACGTAAGTCTGCATGACGGCAGGCGGAATGGATGCCGAAAGCTCAGCGAAAGGATTGCTGGTGAACATTGGTCAAATTTCCCCCATAGCGCCCGCTGACGAACGGTTTCTTGGAAACAGCAGCGCCGGAAACGGCGCTGCAGCCTCACATCACGCCGTCTTCTTGCTGGCGGAGCGCAATTCGTCAATCTTGCGCTCCCACTTCATTTCTTGGGCGAAGGCCAGGCATTCCTCCGGGCTCATGAAGACGGTCTCCTTCGCCGCCGGATAGTCGCGATTGACGACATCCTTCATGTAGCGGGTGATCACGTCTTCCATGATCGGAATGAGATCGGTGTAGATGCGCGAGTGGCGCGGCACGTGCTCTTCCCAAAGATGGAAGAGATCCGAGGAGATGATGTGGACGCCATGGGCGCAATTACCGGCGCCAAGGCTGATCACCGGCACCGGCAATGTCTGCGCCAGATATTCGGCAACCTCCGACGTCGTCACTTCACACAGAATCGAGAAGCAGCCGGCGTCGACGAATGCCTTGGCATCCTCGACCATGTCCTTGGCGCGTTTGGCGGTCTTGCCTTGGGCGACGAAGCCGCCGATCTGCGGCATGCGCATCGGCGTGATGCCGATGTGGCCCTGCACCGGAATGCCGGCGCGGACGATCGCTTCGATATTTTTGGCGTGATATTTGTTGCCCTCGCATTTCATCACTTCGGCATTGGCTTCGTGCACGAAGCGGCCGGCATTCGCCACGGCCTGTTCGGGGGACACGTGAAAACTCCAGTACGGCATGTCGACCATGCGCAGACCGTACTTGGAGCCACGGTCGATCGCCTTCGACATCATCATGACTTCGTCGAAGCTGACCGACACCGTGCTCTTGTGGCCAAACAGGATCATGCCGCCGGTATCGGAGACGCAGAGGATGTCCATCCCCAACCGGTCGGCAACGACGGCGGTACGGTAATCGTAGGCGGCGAGCTGCGTAATCGGTTCGCCCTTCCGCATCTTCGCATTCAGCGTATTGATGGTGACCTTTTTCCGTGCCGGTGCGTCAGCCATAATCATCCCCTCACACAACAATGTAGTTTCTAAACGGCGAAGAAGCCGGGAACGCGTTGCGCCGCCCGACCGCTATCGTAGGCGGCAGCATGGGGCGCTTTGACCCGCGGGCAGTCAAATATGCACGAACTATCATATGTTTGCCCATAGCTATGATGGGTACCAGCCCGGCAATGCCCGCATATCGATCATCGCCAAGCCGCACGGACACGCTGTTTCCCGCTATCGAAAAACGGTTTCTGCGTGAGACAAATGTTGCGGAAAGTCCCCGTTGGATCGTTGAGTTCGGTTTCGGAATTTGTTCCGGTCAAAACATAACCGAGGCCGAGAATACCTCCCGCCGCGATGCTATCGCAGGCCGACGTCGCAATGATCGTACCGGGAATGGCCGGCCGGCCCGGCGTGCGAGATGGCTGCCACGGCCATGACTGCCCATCCATAGTCGCACGAAATGAGACTAGCGAAATCGCCGGCGCCGGCGGATCAGCCGGCCTGCCGAATTTCTCAAGCCCGACTTCCCGAGGCCAAACCGGTAACCGGAACTCGTTGCTGAAAAGAACGAAACCGGCCTCGATGCGCAGCATGTCGGCGGCGACAAACCCCGCGGGTCCTATTTCGGCAGCCAGCGCCCGCCAAAGTTTGGGCGCATCGTCTCGATCGACGAGAATTTCAACGCCGGCCTCGCCGGTATAGCCGAGCCGGCCGACCGTGCAGGCAACACCGGCAAGATGGGTCTCAGCGAAAGCAAAATAACTAAGCGCCGCGATGCCCGTCACGTCACCGTATTTTCGCAGTGTTTCAAGCGTGCGTGGGCCCTGCACCGCAAAAACGGCTCTGCGCGCCGTCATGTCGGTGATTTTCAAGCCGGGGGCCGTATGTGCCAGCAAATCGACAACGTCTTCCCGGCGGCCGCTCATTACGTCGAACGAATCCGGGCCTATGCGCCACACCGTCAAATCAGCAAGTAGCTCCCCTCGGGGGCCGGCGCGAAAGGTGTAGAAAATCTCCCTATCGCCGAGGGATTTCAGCGCTCTTCCGGTGAATGCCTCGATGATGTTTTGTGCTTGAATCCCTTCAAGCCGCGCGCATTCAAGGAACGAGAAATCGAACAGCGCGCAATCCGTGCGGCACATGTGTGCCTCGGCCGCGGCGTTGCCGAAATCATGCACAAGATCGAAGCCCGCGAGCGCCAACGGTCACCTCAATAGCCGCCAGATGACGTTGCCGAGAATGAAGGCCCCGACGACAACCAGCACGACCGATACAATCCGGCGCAAAGTCGCGCGCGGCACCACATGGGCCAATCTTGCGCCGTACCAGGATCCGACCGTCAAGGCAGCTGCGAGGACGCCGCCCAGAACGAAATCAAGCTCGCCATAAAGGACGTTGCCGACAGTGGCGGCGATGGCGACCGGAAGCTGAATGACCTGACTCAATCCGACCGCCACCAGAACGGGCACACTCATCGAAATGACGATTGGCACCAGCACCAGCGGCCCGCCGGTTCCGCTTACCGACGATAGAAATCCAGTTACGGCGCCGACGGCCAGTAGTCCTGTGTTCGATAAATCGGGCTCGGGCCCGTCGGGCAGGTTTTGTGTCTTCAACGCATTGAGCCCTGAAAAAAAAGTCAGCAGCCCGAGACCTGCCTCCAGCAGCCGAGGGTTGACGACACTGACCGCCCACGCGCCGGCGAAAGCGGTTGGTGTCGCACCCAAACACAACCAGGTCGTCATGCTCCAGCGAATTGATTTGTTGTGCGCGAAGACCGCTGTGGCAACGACGCCCGATAAAATGTAGGCCATCATCGCCGCGGGAATGCCGACCTTGATGGGAATTCCGGCAAGGAACACCAGCGCAGGCACCAGAATGACGCCGCCAATGCCGATGCATCCGATCATCAGACCGGATGTGACACCAAGAAGCGCGATCCATATCAGTTCCGCTGTCGCCACTGACGTCACTCAGCCCTAAAGCGCCAAAGCCCCGTTTTTTGCTGCCACGCACAGCGAGTTTTTGGTGCGCCGCAACATTCGTCCAGCTTATCGTAGCGATGATGTCGCTAAGTCTCGTCTATTCCAAAAATTACGTTATTGTAATGTAACAGTTCATCGTCCCATCGAGTCATTGAAATGTTCATCAGGCAGTTTCGCTATCTGGTCGCCGTCGCGGAAGAACGTCACTTCGGCCGCGCCGCCCAACGTTGCAACGTCACGCAGCCAAGCTTGTCCAGCGGCATAAAGCAACTCGAGCTCGAGCTCGGTGTGCCGATTTTTCTGCGCGGGCGCGGTCAGCGTTTTCAGGGCCTGACGGCGGAAGGCGAGCGTGTCGCGATCTGGTCGCGCGCCGTGTTGGCCTACTGCGACGCGATGCGAAAAGAAATCGCCATGATGAAGAACGACCTGACCGGCAACCTGCGCATGGGCGCGATGCCGTCGATGTCGCCGGTGCTTCCGTTCATGCTGCAGATCGTTCGCGACAAATATCCCGGATTGCGAGTCGACGTTCAGTTCATCGGCAACGAGGCGATGAAGCTCGGACTTAACAATTTCTCGCTCGACGTCGCGTTGACCTATCTCGACAAGGCAGACCTTGGACGCAAGAACACGCTGCCGATTTACACCGAGCAATTGAGCCTGCTTGTTCCCGACACACCGCAATTCAAATCCCGCAAGACAATTACATGGAAGGATGCCGCCCAGCTCCCGCTTGCGATGCTGCGCCCATCGATGCATGAGCGCCGATTCGTCGACCAGGTCTTCGCCAGCGTCGGATGCGCGCCGGTCGCCCGCGTCGAATCTGAATCGATTCTGCACCTCATGTTCCAGGTGCAATTCACCGAGCTTTGCACGATCATCCCCTCGCATTTCGTTCATGCGCCCGGGCTGCATCGTGGCACGCGAGCATTGCCGCTCGTCGACCCGGTCGTCAGCCAGGAGGTCGGCCTATTCTGGACCGAAGGTGAGATTGTGCTGCCGATGGCCAACGCCTTCGTTTCCCTGGTGCGCAAGCTGAACAAGTCCGGAGAATTGCGCAAACGGCTCGAAGGTGATCATCGCACCGTCTACGATGGACCGACGCGGGAACGCGAAACCTCGACCGCGCGTCTGACCTTTGTGCCCGAGCCCGCCGTCAGCCGGTCGCAGACTTCATAAAGGCTATCGCTGCCGCGGGCGGATCGCGTTCGGCCAGCAGTTTCGTCACCGTCATCGCCGAACGCGTTTTTGCGGCCGCCGATCCGTTGCCGACCACACCATATCGATAAAAAAACGGCTCCGGAACTTCTGCGTCGCCCGGCGAGAAGCCAAAGTCGCTCCGCGTCGATCCATTATTCGAAATGCACGAGAGCGCGAGCGTTTGCGGCGAGCAAACAATCTTGCTCCCTTCGAACCCCAATGTACGAACCGCGGCATCGATGGCCGCGGCGGCGTTGCGGTACCACGTCATCAATTGCATCAGCGCGTTTTGACAAGATTGCGGCGAATGATCGTCCGCATCGCCGGTCATCAATCCGGGAATATTGTACGGCAGTCTCTTCGAGAATTTCGTACGGTCGACGCCGCGATGAAGCAGCTCGACCAGGAGCCAGGCCTCGACTTCCGCCGGCGAATGCTCCTCGGGGTCGAAGACATGCGGCGCCGCCCTGCCCTCCTCAAGAAATTGCATTTCCAGCGACGGCAGGCGCAATTCAAGCGACAGGCCGCGATCGAAGGTCTTCGTTACGAAGGCCGCCGCGCCGGGCCGGAATTCAAGAGTGACGCGGTCGTCCGGCATGTCGGCCGCGACATAGCTGTTTGCGATCCGCGCCGGCCATTGGATGAGATTGATCGTCTCCAATCGAGCCTTGGCCATGGCGTCGAGGTCGGGCGGTCCCGCAGCCTGCCATTTTGCCGGATCGATCGAAGCTCTTGCGCCGGTATCAGCTGTACTTGTCATATCGAATATCCCGGCCGGACATACCGCCGCCGATCAGAGCGCGCAGCGCGGCATCGACCATGACCGGCGGCCCGGCGACGTAGGCAATTGCATCCGCGAAACCGCCCGCCATCCCTTTGGCGGCGACATCATGCACCATGCCGCTGGCCAGTCGAAGGGCGGGAAAATCGGCATGCGCGGGCGTCAGGGCGGCTTCATCGGACAAAGCCACCGTGACTTCAAGGTTGCCGTGCGAGGTCGCGACAAAGCGCGAGAGCGGCTCCAAATAAAACGTGTCTTGCAAGGTGCGCACGCCGAAAAAGACCGCGCCTTTGTGGTTTTGGAAGTAGTCCGCCTCAACCGCGCATTTCAGGATCGACATGATGCCGGCAATGCCGGAGCCGCCGACAATGCACACGACGTTTTTTCCCTCCTGCGGACGGAAAACGGCGCGGCCCAGCGGCCCGAACACCGCCACCTCCGCATCATCGCCGCCTTGCGCAAACAACCAGTCGCTGAACCGGCCGCCGGGCTTACGCTTGAGGACCAGCGCGATCCGGTTCGTTTCAGACTCGAAGTTGACCATCGAGTAGGCGCGCCCGCCCACCAGATTCTCGGTCTCGAGAACGACGAACTGCCCGGCCTCGAAGGACATCGGCGCCGATAAATGCACGTCAAATTCAGCGACGTCCTTGGTCAACTTGCGCACATTGCGAATTGTGCCGCGGCTTGGCGCCGGATATTTTTCGACGACGGCGATGTTGGACGGCACCATCAGCGCGCAGTCGGACAGCGCCCGGGTCTGGCACATCAGGATGTCGCCTTTTTCTGGCTTCAACCGCTTACCCCCGGGCGCCTCCTTCCAGCGCGTCTCCACTTGGCCGCTGACGACGCGCGCGCGGCAGGTTCCGCAGGTGCCGGTCGCGCATTCGTAGGGAAGATTGAGACCCTGGCGGAGCCCGGCATGCAGAATGGTTTCGTGCTCGCCGCACAAAAAGGCCGTCTCTCCGGTTTTGCTTTGAATTGTTATCTTCATCGACTCTGACGCCGGCCACTATTTAAAGAAATCGTCGTCGTCCCCGTCGTCGCTATCGAAGTCGTAGGTCAACTCTTGCTCGATATTCACGAGGATGGCGCCGTCTTCTTGCTTGACGTCGTAGGTTTTGAGCGGTTTTTCCGTCTCGCCCTGCATTTCCAGAGTGCTGAGGTCCCAGGCCCAAAGGTGTTTGGTGCAGGTCAGAATGCAGCGCGCCACCACGCCGGACTGCTCCAGCGGCTCTTCCATATGCGGGCAGATCGGCGGAATCGCGCGATAGCCGGCGCCATAATTCACCAGGACGACGGGAACGCCGTCGACGTCGAATTTCTTGACTGAATTCTCGGCGACATCATCTGCCCCGCAAACCCGTTTCCACGTCATTTCTTGCTTCTTCCGTCGTCCGTTGCAGGCGCGGCGCGAACGGCACGTTCCATTAGATCGGCCAGTGCGAACCTTTGTCCAGCCGGCGGTTTTCGATGCGCACTTCGCGGCTCAGGAAGGTCGCCTTGTTGTCTTCGATCTTGAACGTATCGTTGTATTTTCCCACCAAGAAAAGACGGCTCTCGCCTGCATCGATATGCGAATTGATGCCGTCGAGAAGGTTTTGATAGACCACGACCGAGCTGATTGCCTTGGCGGAATTCGCGCCGTTGTCGACGTCGACGGTATAAAGGGACGTATGCCGGGTCAGCGGCGAATGGTCCGTGTTGTGCTTGGGCAGAAGCTTTATCATGCTCGCGAGACCGTTCCGATCGAGCGCGAGATAAGTGACGTCCTTGCTGATTTCCGGACTAAAGGCCCGGATCGCATACTGGAAGGTGTCGTCGCAATGCGCGAGCCAGCCGTTCCAATCCTGCTGATCGAGCAATACCGTCGATCGATAGATGGTGTCACGAACGAGAGCGTACGCGTCCACTGCAAGTCCCCATTGAGCGTTAGGACCTAATCACAAAGCGTCATCAGGCTCGGCGCCAGCGCGGAAACCTGGTGACGGAGAGAATTCGATCGGCAAACTCGCCGCCGATCGAGGCTCTCTCGTTATTCGGCGGCAACCGCCATGGCTTCGGAGTACGGCTGCTCGGGCTCGCTCGGCATCCGGTTCATCCAGCGGCCCCATTCTTGGTAGTAATGCCGCATGCCATTCTCGTCGTGAATGGTCTGGTTCTCGTGGCGGCCATGAAGAATGCGACGCGGCTCGGCGCCGGTCTGCATGGTCGTGCCCTGGCCCTGAACCCCGATGAGGTCCTCGTGCAAATTGCGGCCGAACGGACCCCAGATCGAATTGTGGTGGTTGATGCGGGTCTGCCGCTCTTGCGGGGTATCTCGCTTGAGTCCGAGTCCGCGAAATTCGATCATCACCTTGTCGGGTCCGAGCGGCGTCACGATGTCGCAGCGTAACGCCGAGCCGCGCAGGTTGAAGTTCATCCCCGGGAACATGTCGATCATGTACCACTGGTTCGGCGGCAGGTGCGGGAACGAGAGCGCAGCGCGACTGTCGAAGCCTTCGTACTTCTCGTAGTTGACCTCGAACGTGCCGACGACGATGTGGCCGTGATCGAAGGACTCGTTTTTGCGGGCAAAGTAGGCGTCGTTAAAGCCGGTGACGCGGTTATGGTAGTGCATGAAGTCGTGATAAAATTCGCAGTTGGTGTCGTGCCACAGCTTGTAGTTCGCGTTCACGATCGCCTTGTGATAGTGGAAAACTTCCATCGGCTCGGCGTCGAGCGTCTTGCGCAGGCAGTTGAACGCCGGGGCGGCCCACTCCTCGAGCGACACTTTCGGATTGTCGTCGAGGTTGACCCAGACGAACCCGCCAAATTTCACCTCGCAGCGCAAACGCCGCAATCCAACGTCTTCCTTGCACAGGCGATCCTGAAAGCCTTCCTTTTCGCGGCTGATGTAAACGCAGTTGCCGCGCATGTCGTACTGCCAGGCGTGGAACATGCAGGTCATGCGCTTGGGATTTCCGGACGGCGAACCTTCCAGGAAGCTGCCCGACGGACGCCGCTCGATGATCATGCCGCGATGCGGGCAGACATTGAGAAAAGCGCGAACTTCGTTGTCCGGCCCGCGGCATACGATGACCGGCTCGCGCGCGATCGACGTGGTGCGGAAATCATAAGCCTTCGGCAACTCCAACTCGTGACAAACCGGAACCCAAGTTTTCTTGAAGATCTTTTCCAGCTCTTCTTCAAAAATCTGCGGGTCCGAATAGATCCGGCTATCGACCCATTCATTGCGCTTCAAGTTGGGCTCGGAAAGCCACTGAAGGTGATTCTTCGCTGCCACGGCGATTGCTCCTGAAAGAACAACGTTGGGTTTAGGGCCGACAATACGCAGCCGGCTCGATCATCGACCTCATTTATTAAACAATACCAGCCGTTGCGATATCATCGCCAGACTATCTAAATCGAACCTACTTATCTAACAATAGACTAAGCGATGGGTTGCCAGCGCCCGATAAGGGTGCGTTTTTAGTCACTTAGCGACGCTTGCGGCGGGCGGCGTAGTTCAGGCACAGCGTAGGCCGGTCCTAAGGCCTTATAGCGTAGCTCTATTGTCCGATTAGGAAGAACGATTTTCTCCTAAATAATTCCTGCTGGCATGCTGTTGGACGAGGTTGGACACCGGGAACTCGTTCGGCCGGCAATCGTTTCCGGCGACTGAACGGCGCTGGTCTGGTAACCGCGTGGAAAAAAGCGGAAGGTGACAGCATCGGGCCATCACTCCACAATTCGGTCGGTGGCAAAATGCGCCGGGTCTGCTCAGACACCGTCTGGCACAACAAAAAAGGAAACGACAAGCGATTTTGAGTTCAAAAAAGACATCTCAGGGAGGGCTGACATGTATCGCGAATTGAAAAATGCTGGCGCCGCACGTTGCGTGCGTTCCGCAAGCCGGCGTGGGCACTCGGATTTCTGATCGCCGCCGGTGCTTTGCTCACCATGCCGCTAATTCACCCAAATACGGCAAACGCGGCCGCCTCGAAAAGTTATGGCAAGCCGGGTGAACCGATCGAACTGGTGATCGGCTATCAGCCCTACTACACGGAGTCGTGGACCGGCGTCGTAATGCGGGACAAGAAATTCTACGAAAAGTACCTGCCGAAAGGCTCTACCGTCACGTTCCAGATCGGCCTGCAAGGCGCGATCATTGTGAACGGCATGCTCGCCGGAAAGGTTGATATCGGATACGTCGGAGACATGCCGGCGATCGTTTCCACCAGCCATCCGGACGTGCGCGATATCCGAATGGTGTCCGTGCTCGGCCTCGGCCAGGACCAATGCAATAACTTCCTCGTGCGGACCGACGCGCCTGATTTCAAGTCGCCGGACGAAGCGCTGAAGTGGTTGGACGGAAAGATTGTCGCCGTGCCGAAGGGCGCCTGCTCCGACCGGTTCGCACAAGCGGTGTTCAAAGAGAAGAACATCAAGCCTGCCGAGTACCTCAATCAAAGCATCGAGGTCATCACTAGCGGGTTTCGCGCGAAGAAGCTCGACGCCGCCGTGATCTGGGAACCGACCGCATCGCGGCTCATCCTGGATAAGCTCGCTCGCAAAGTGGCAACCGGCGCCTCGGTCAACGAAGCCGACGGCGGTTTCATGGTGATGCCGGAAGCGCTGATCCAACAGCGCCCCGACGTCGTCAAGGCATGGCTCGAAGCCGAATTGGATGCGGCGCTTTATTTCGGCGATTCCAAGAATGACATGGACGTCGCCCGCATGGCGGCGGGCCAGACGACCGGCTTCCCGGAAAAGGCGCTTTGGGCTTCGGCCTTCGGCAAAACCGCCAAATCCGGCGGCGGCACCGACACGCGCATTACGCTGGCCTATGGCTTCACGCCGGCGGCCAAAGACCTTATTCAAAAGGCGTCCAAGTTCCTGGTCGAAATCAAGAGCATCAAGTCGGAGATCCGGCCCGAGGCCGTGATGCCGCAATTCACCGACGAGATTCTCAAGGCCCGTAACTTGAAGGCTCCGGTCGCTGAGGTGAAAGCCCAGCCGGATTCGGCTTATACTGGGAAATAACCATCGTCTCTTGTGGTCTCGACAAGGCTCCGCGCCGTACCGGCGCGGAGCCAAAATTATAAAATTACAAAGCCTCTCCATGAGCGAATCCAAACTGACCGACTTTGCAGCCAATTCGCGGCCGGCGATGGACGCCGGTCCGGTCGTCAATGTGACGTCCTGGGCGCTGACCAAACATCGTCTCTTACTGTGGCTGCAAAGTCCGCGGCCCTACCTGATGTTGATCGGCTTCGCCATCTTTCTCGGCTGCTGGTACCTTTTTGTCGAAGTCTGGAAGCTGCCGCGCTTCGCGGAAATGCCGGGGCCGACACAAGTCTTCACGGAATGGTTCAGCCGCGACCCGGTTTACGGTCTCTCGGTCTTTACGCCCGAGTACTATCTCCACATCTGGGTCAGCACGCGCCGTATCGCCATCGCCTTCTTCCTCGCAACCGCGATAGGCGTCCCGCTCGGCTTGTTTCTCGGCTGGTCGCAACGGTTCAAGCAATATGTCTTCCCGGTCTTCGAATTGCTGCGACCGATACCGCCGCTGGCGTGGGTGCCGCTCGCGATCGTCATGTTTCGCGGGTCTGAAACGCCCGTGATCTTTCTCACCTTCCTGGCATCGTTCTACGCCACCGCGCTGAACACGATGCTCGGCGTCGAATCCATCGACGTGTCCTACATACGCGCGGCGAGTTGTCTAGGCGCCAAGCGCTGGCAGGTGTTCCGGCACATCATCGTGCCCGGGGCCTTGCCGTTCATCTTCACCGGCCTGCAGATTTCCGTCGGCGTCGCCTGGTTCTCGCTGGTGGCCGGTGAAATGGTGTCCGGACAATACGGCCTCGGCTACGTCATCAACACGTCTTACACGATGGTCCGCTATCCGACGATCGTCATTGGCATGGCGACGCTCGGTCTCGTGGGATACGTCACCAGCGCCGCTATTCGCCTTCTCGGAGCCTACATGATGCAATGGCGCACGCGCGAACTGGCGCTGGGAGCGGAGCGGTGAATATTCAAGCAGCGGGCACCAGTGGACGCTCGTCCGCATCAAGCGGGCGTTCTGCGCAGCCGCAGGCGGTGCGCAAGGGCAGCGTTCGCATCGTCGACGCCGTCAAATGGTATGGCACGCAAGGCGCCGGGATCCTCGCCGTCGACCACTGCACGTTCGATGTTCCTCCCGGTGAGATCACGGTCGTGGTCGGTCCCTCGGGGTGTGGTAAAACGACGCTGCTCAATGCCATTGCCGGCTTCCACAGTCTTTCCGGCGGCAGCATCCATCTCGACGACGAAATGCTGTGCGGACCCGGCAAGCTCAAGGCGGAGCCCGGCCCCGACCGCATCGTCGTGTTCCAGAATGGCGCGCTGTTTCCCTGGAAGACCAATATCGAAAACGTCACGTTCGGGCCCATCATGCAGGGCCAGCTGCGGCGGGCCGAAGCCTACGAAAAGGCGCGCGACATGATGGCCGACGCTGGGCTGCGCGGCATCGAAGACAACTATCCGGGCGAAATTTCATCGGGCGTCCGGCGGCGCGTCGAGATCGTTCGCGCGCTGATGAACGACCCGAAAATACTCCTGCTCGACGAACCTTATCGCGCGCTCGATTCGCTGACCAAATCCGTCATGCACGAAGCGCTGCTGGAGATTTTCTACAAGAACCGGGTGACGATTTTCTTCATCACGCACGATCTTGAAGAAGCGATCTTTCTCGGACACCGCGTCGTGATCATGACGACCAGACCGTGCAAGCCGAAGAAGATCCTCGACATCGATATCCCGCATCCGCGCGACTATAGCGTGCTGACGACAAAGCGGTTCCGCGAATTCATGGATGAGACCGCCGCGGCGGTGCACGAAGAGGCAATCAAAGCCTTCGACGCCGGCGAGAGGGAGCGCTGATTCATGAATCGGTTCCGCGCGACGGCCACCAAGGTCGCCACCTTCATAACCGGAGAGGATTTTTGGCGCGGCATTGTCGCCATTTTGGCATTTCTTGTTTTCTGGGAAATCGGATCTCGCTCGGAAGCCTTGTTTGGATATGCCTTTCCCTGGGTTTCGCAGGTTCCGCCGCCGAGCGCCGTGGCGCGAGAAATGTTCCTGCTGATTCAGCAGCCGAGCTTTTGGGTGAGCGCCTATCTGAGCACGCTGCGCGTCTTCGAAGGCTTTTTCGCCGCGATGCTGATCGGCATTCCGCTCGGGCTGGCGATGGCCGTCAGCCGGACTTTCTATGGAATCAGTTTTCCCGTCTTTGAAGTGCTGCGTCCGATCCCGCCGCTTGCCTGGGTGCCGGCATCCATCATTTTCTGGCCCACCCAGGAGCTTTCCATCGCATTCGTGACCTTTCTCGGCGCGTTCTTCACCATCGTCATCAACGTAATCGGCGGCGCCCAGTCGATCGACGTTCGTTACTTCCAGGCGGCCCGATCGATGGGATCGTCGACTTGGGACATTTTCCGCCGCATCATCCTGCCGGGCGTTCTTCCCTCGATTGTCGTCGGCGCCACCGTCGGTGTCGGCATTACCTGGGCGGTCGTTGTTGCCGCTGAAATGATATCGGGCGGCGGCAGCGCCGGCTCGATGGGTGGCGCCGCCGGCGGCGGATTGGGCTTCTTCATCTGGAACTCCTATGTCGGCGGTTCGTATACGCAAATTGTCGCAGGAATGATCAGCATCGGCGTTGCCGGCTATATTTCCAGCGCGGCCTTGCGAAAAGTGGGAGAATGGATGACTCCCTGGCTCACCGAAGGCTGACAACGATCGCGACCATGCAAGAAATGCCTCAACCCAGTTCGTTACGCGCCAGCGTTCCGGTCTCGCTTGGAAGCGAAATCAGCGTCGACAAGGTCAGCAAATCCTACGGTACCGAGGGATTTGCCAAAGAAGTCGTTCACAACTGCAGTTTTACGGTCGAGCGCGGCAAGCTCACCGTCATGATCGGGCCGTCGGGTTGCGGCAAGAGCACGCTCATCCGGCTTTTGGCCGGCTTCGAACGCCCGACGACTGGGACCGTCATCATCGACGGCAAGCCCGTGACCGGGCCCGGAGTCGACCGGCTCGTTGTCTTCCAGGAATCCGCGCTGTTTCCCTGGATGTCGACCTACGACAACATCATGTTCGGGCCCCGCGCGCGCGGCGAAGACACGCCGGAGATGCGCGAATTCGCGGAAACGTTACTGCAAAAAGTCGGCCTCGCCGCGTTCCGCAAGAAGTATCCGTCGCAGCTCTCGGGCGGAATGCAGCGGCGCGCGGAACTCGCCCGCTCGATGATCAACCAGCCGAATGTCATGATATTGGACGAGCCGTTTCGCGGACTCGACGCCATGACCAAACGGCTGATGCAGGAATATTATGCCAATCTTTTCGATGAGTTCCGCCGCACCAGCTTTTTCGTGACGACCGACATCGACGAGGCAATTTACCTCGCGGACCGGATATTGATCATGACCAATATTCCGACTCAGGTGCGCGCCGTCCTCGACGTCGACCTGCCACGCCCGCGCAATGTCGAGAACATCACCGAGAGCGACGAGGCCAACGCCATCAAAATGCAGGCGCTTGCCCTTCTGCACGAAGAAGCCATGAAGTCCTTTGCCCGCGGCAGCAAAGCCGCCGCCGACTTCATCGACGCCTATTCCAAACGCGTCAACAAGGAATAAGCGTCCGCATCCAAGGCGGCCGTGTCTGCGCAGACGCGATGACGGCGGCGCCCGCTCAAGCAGGGACTTCGCTGAACGTCGGGCCGACGGGATAGCCGAGCCTGGCCTCAAGCCGCGCGCGCACGACGGCCCAATCGTCGTCCACGATTGAAAAATAAACGTTGTCGCGGTTTCGCCCATCCGCATACAACATGTGTTTGCGGAAGATGCCTTCTTGCGTCGCGCCGAGCCGCAAGATCGCAGCGCGCGATTTTTCATTTTCGACATCGGCTTTGAGTTCAACCCGGCGGCATTGCAAGACTTCGAAAGCGTACCAAAGCTGAAGAATCTTTGTTTCCGTATTGACATAAGACCGCTGGAAGGCGGTGCCGATCCAGGTGACGCCGATTTCAAGACGCCGGTGCTCGGTGTCGACATGATGGTAACGCGTCGAGCCGACCGCCTTCATCGACTCCCGATCGACGATCGCAAACGGCAGCGCGGTTCTTCGTTCGTGTGCGGCCAAAGCCTGCTCGATGAAGGCCGGCATGGTGCCGGGTCGGTGGTGCATGCTGGGCAGCCAACGCCAGATCGATTCGTCGGCGCCCGCCGCGGCCAAATCCGGCAAATGCCGCAACGCGAGCGGCTCCAGGCTGACACGCTTCCCTTTGATGAGAACCGGCTTGAAAAAATCCATGGGTCGGGTCTTTGGGAACTCAATCGCGGGGCGGAAATCGTGTCGATACCAAAATGCGTGGCGGTCCCGAGAGGAGTTCGAACCTCCGACCTTCGGTTTAGGAAACCGCTGCTCTATCCTGCTGAGCTACGGGACCGTTGGCGGCTTTTAGCACAAGGCCGCGCGCCACGCACCGCCTGCCGCCTCGCTGCGCTATTGACGGCATGCGCAAACCGCCGACAATCCGCGCATGAGAACCCGCCAGCATCGCGCGTTTGCAATTGCTCCGGCCATCGCCGCGCTGGCGCAGATTTTCAGCTCTGCCGCGTTCGCCCAGGAACCCTGCCGCCTCACCCCCATCGGCAGCGCGCAGGTCGCCGCCGTGCGCGATGGCCGCACGCTCTCGCTGACCGACGGCCGCGAATTGCGCCTTGCCGCCATCGAAGCACCCGACGCCAGTCGCGCCGGTCTGCAAAATCTCGTGAGCGGCCAAGCGTTGCGCCTGGAAGCGTTTGGCACCGATTACGACCGCTACGGCCGGCTTGTTGCCTTCGCTTTCGTCGGCGAGAACCAACAATCCGTGCAGCAAGCCATGCTGGAGGCCGGCCTGGCGCAGGTCGCTACGCGTGCCGGCGGCCGGCCTTGCGCCGAAACGCTTCTGAGCGCCGAGCGCAAAGCACGGCAAGCCAATCGTGGACTTTGGGCCGATCCAAATTTTGCCCCTTTGCCGGCGGAAAGTCCGAACCTGCTGGCAAGACGGGGACAGTTCGCGCTGGTGGAAGGCAAGGTCTTGTCGGTACACCCCAGTGGGGGCACTATATATGTGAATTTCGGACGGCGCTGGACGCGGGATTTCACCGTCACAATTCGACGGCGCCTTCAGAGGTCCTTCACCGCCGCCGGCGTAGAACCGAGCAAGCTGCAAGGCCGGCGCATCAGGGTGCGCGGATTTATCGAGCAGCACGGTGGGCCGATCATCGACGCCGAATATCCCGAACAGATCGAGTTCGCGGACCGGCAGATGACGGGTGGGTAACGGGGGCTATGGCTGCAAGACTGACGGGGGTATCGGGCAAGCGGGCGCGCGGCGCCGCGATGGCGCTCGCTTTTTTACTGGCGGGCTGCAGCAGCCTGCCCGGCGATCATCAAGCCTATCTGCCGCTTCCGCAGCCCAGCGCGTCGCAGTCGCAGGCCGACACTGCGTCGCAGTCGGCCGAGCAGCGCGAGCACCTGCGCATCCTCGCCTCCTATGGCGGCGTCTACGAGAACGCCCGCCTGCACGCCATGATTAGCCAGACCGTGGAGCGGCTGGTGGCCGCATCGGAGCGGCCGGATTTGAAGTACCAGGTGACCATCCTCAACTCGGCGGCGATCAACGCCTTTGCGCTGCCGAACGGCCATCTTTACGTGACGCGCGGGCTGATCGCGCTGGCCAACGACAAGGCCGAGCTCGCTTCGGTGCTGGCTCACGAAATGGGCCACGTTATTGCGCGCCACGCCGCCATCCGCGAAGAAAAGGCGCGGCAAGCCGCCATCATCAGCCACGTCGTCAACGACGTGCTCAGCGACCCGCAACTGGGCGCACTGGCGCTGGCCAAGTCGAAGCTGGCGCTCGCGAGCTTCTCGCGCGCGCAGGAATTCGAGGCCGACGGCATAGGCGTCGGCATATCGGCGCGCGCCGGCTTCGATCCGTTCGGCGCCTCGCGGTTCCTCGGCGACATGCAGCGTAACGCCGACCTCAAAACCGACGGCGAGCGCACCGACCCGCGCGCGCAAGACTTCCTCGCGGCACATCCTTCGACGCCAGAGCGGGTCGAGAACGCGCTCGCCAATGCCCGCCAGTTCAGCGGCCCCGGCGGCGGCAAGCGCGACCGCAAAGAGTATCTCGGCGATCTCGACGGGCTGGTCTACGGCGAGGACCCGAGCGAGGGCTTCGTGCGCGGCCGGCGCTTCCTGCATCCCAAGCTCGGTTTCACCTTCCTGGCGCCACCGGGTTTCTCACTCGACAATACCGCGCAGGCGGTGCTCGGCCTCAAGGACGGCGGCGGCCAGGCCCTGCGGCTCGACGTCGTCAGCGTGCCGGCCGAACAATCGCTGGCCGGCTATCTGAAGTCGGGCTGGATGGAAAATGTCGATGCGGCGAGCGCGGAAGAAACCACCATCAATGGCTTTCCCGCCGCCACCGCCACCGCGAGCGGCGAACAATGGTCGTTCCGGCTCTACGCCATACGGTATGGCAGCGATGTCTATCGTTTCATCTTCGCCAGCAAGACGAAGTCCGCGCAGATCGACCGCTCGTTCCGTGAATCGATCTCGACCTTCCGCCGCATGAGCCTGGAAGAAAGCGCGCAGGTCAAACCGCTGCGCCTGAAGGTCGTAACCGCCGGCCGGCACGACACGGTGGCGCGTCTGGCGCGCCGCATGGCGGTCGGCGATCACCGCCTTGAGCGCTTCCGCGCGCTCAACGGGCTCGGGCCACACGACAACGTGAAGCCGGGCGAGGAAGTCAAGATCGTGGTGGAGTGACTCTGAGGCTGCCATGCTCGCGGAGGCGCGCATCCAGTACACATTGCGCCCAAGATAAATAACAGCCGTTTGCAATTACCTGATCGTCCGCCTTCGCGGACGATGACTGTCGGTTTTGCGGGGCGCGCTCACCCCTCGCCGCCCTCGTAATTGATGGTGAATTCGGGCGGCACGTCGGGACCCCAAAGGTAGAAAGAATCCTCCGGCTTGTGGTCCGCCGCCGGCCAGCGCTCTTCCTTCGGGATGTAGTCGATGTCGCAGGAATATTCCGAGAAGCTGCCCCAGGGATCGCGCACGTAGTGGAAATAATTCGAGCCGAGCACGTGACGGCCGAGACCCCACCCTTTTGTCCAGCCTTTGTCGGCCATGCGCATGGCGCCGAGCCCGATGTCGTTCAGGCTCGCCACATCCCACGAGCAATGATGGAAGCCGGGCGCGGACGATTTCACCAGCGCCAGCAAATGGTGATCGCTGCCGTGAATGCCATGCATGAAGGCGACCAGGTCGGCAGAGCGGTCGGATAGCCGCAAGCCGAGATTGCGCTCATAGAATTCCATCGAGGCGTCGATATCGCGGGTAAAGACCAAGACATGGCTTAGCCGGCGCGGCCGCACCGGCGGCCAATCCGCCCGAATGGCGGCGCCGGCGGTGCCGGCCGGCGCCGAGATCCATTGGCTTTCGGATTTCTTGTCGGGAGACACCTTGGGCCCGACCTTGATTTCGATCAGCACGTTTTCATGGTTGCGGAACCAGAAGCCGTTGCTTTCGAAGCCGGGCGGCGGGTCGATCAGCTTAACGCCGTTGCCTTCGATACGCGCTTTCAGCCGCGGCAGATCGTCGGCATAGCAGCCGAACGAGAGATGATGCAGCGCCTTGGCCTTGGCCCCCTCGACCACCGAACCCCAGCGGTGTTCATGACCGAAGGTTTTCAGTTCCAGCGTGTTGCCCTTGGCCGCAACGTCGAGCCCGAACTGGCCGTAGAAATCCTGCGCCGCGGAAGCATCGGGCACCGCCAGCACGAACTGGTCGAGCGAATGCACGCCGAGCGCATCGGTCTCCGTGGTCGGCGCGACATAGCCGCGAATGGCGGTCATCGTCTTGCTCCGTCGTGATCGGTGATTGATCGCTATCTTAGCCCGTTGGGCGCAGGCGGCAACCGCTCAGGGGCGCAGATAGACGTAACCCTGCGACTGCAACTCGGCCAGGCGCACCACCCCGCCCTGCTCGGCCGCGATGAAGCCCGGCAACAGGTCCTTCAGCGTCACCTTCTGTGCCTTCATGGTGTTGCCGCAGGCATTGAGCTCGAGGCCTTCTTTGGAAAATTCGCCGACATGTTTCGCCAGATCGGGCGACGCCGACATCGTCTGAAAGGCCTTCAAAGCCGGCCCATGCACGACCAGCGAGATCGTTACTTTGTCCGGTCCGCCGACGCCTTGGTAGTGGTTGCGAATGTTGCCCAGCACGAAATTGACCTTGTCGAGGTCGGACAGATGATAAACGACCTTGGACTTGTCGGGACCGGCCGGCGCCGCAGCCTTGGCCTGCATTGTGCCGGCAGCGCCGGCAATCAAGCCGCCGATACCGGCGAGCGTTGCGGTCAGCAAATTGCGTCGAAGCATGACATCCTCCCTCGGTGATTGTTCAGACCGGGCCCGCCGGCGCCTGAAGCTCCCAATATGGTTAACGCCACGGGCAAACGATCGAATTCGCGTTCACGCGCTTTTCGTCAAGTTCCGATGGCCAGGATAGCCGATTAGACCGCCATTGTCGGCCTAATGTCAGGCAGCCGCGGTCTTTCGTGAAAAATGAACTTTGTAGCGAGGCCGGCTCCAGGACTTTTCTTGACTTTTGTTCCATTTTTCAACCACCGCTTGGTGGCGGCACATGCGGAAAATAACAAGCGCCGCCAGTTAATTAGCTCATTTCTGCGCGCTTGCGGATGGGGCCCTGTTAGTTAATATATCGTAAAGATTGTCTGCCGTTATGGACCTTCGGAATGGCTTACGTGCCGGCGTACATTCCGCACAAAATCACTCCAACCAAAAGTCGGGGCTTTGTAGGACCGCGCCAGCCGGGCAGCGAACTGGATTTGCTGAGCGCGAGCACGATCGATAGCAACGACGTCGATTTTTATTGTCGTGCCGCCGAAGCCATCGAGACGACCGGTAGGCCAGCGCACGACAATGCCGGAAAAACGGTGGCGTTGCTTTTTTTCCAGCCCAGCACGCGTACCCGCTTGGGTTTTGAAGCCGCGACAATTGCTGTTGGCGCCGCCACCATCGGCACCGCCGATATGACGGCATCGCGATCGAATTCGCGGTCCGGGGAGACGCTTGAGGATTGCGCCGCCGTCGTCTCGCAGTTCAGCGACGCGATCGTCGTCCGACACTATGAGAGCGGCGCGGCCGCGCGCATGGCCGAAAAATCCGACAAGCCGGTCATAAACGCCGGCGACGGCTGGAATGAGCATCCGACCCAGGCCCTGGTCGACATCTACGCGTTACGACGCGGCCTCGGCACAATTCGCGGCAAGGCCATCGCGTTCGGCGGCGATCCGCGGGGCCGCACGGTGCGCTCGTTGGCCTATCTGCTAAGGCACGAAGCGCCGCGCGAAATCGTATTCTGCCCGCCTTCCTATTACGATATTCCGCGCGACGTGTTGGATACATTCAGCAAAAGTCAAATTCGCTGCCGGGTTGTGAGCGATATCACTTATGCGCTGGCCGAGTGCGACGCGATCATGATGGCGCCTTACGACATGTCGGATATCGGCGAGGCTCCAGCTTCGGATTATATCTCACCGAGATCGACGCCGGACAGTCACGTGATAACACCGGACAAGATTAAAAAGATCGGCTCTCGCGCATTGATATTTCATCCACTGCCGCGGCTGGATGAGATCGACCCATTGTGCGACGAATTACCGAACGCCATGTATTTTGAACAGGTCCGCTTGTCGAAATTCATGCGCATGGCCGTGCTCGACAAGTTTCTCTCTGCGAGCTGACGGCTTAACAGATAGTCAGGAGGCAGCCTTATGCGGCGGCGCATTACCGCGCCGGCGTCCGCGAACATTGCGCTTGGCGGATTCCAGAACGATTGGTGCCCTGATCACCTCGAGCAATTCGCTCGGCCGCAAAGGACGGCAAAATAGGAAGCCTTGTACAGCGTTTATCCCAAAACGACGAATTTGTTCGAGCTGACTTTCGGTCTCAATTCCCTCCGCAACCAATTCGATGCGCATCTCGGTGGTCGTCTTAGCAATCCCGCGCATGATGGCGGCGGTCCGCGGAGAGTTCTCGATGTCTTGACAAAATTTGCGGTCGATTTTCACTTTTGAAAATGGAAAGTCGTTAAGGTAGGCCAATGAGGCAAATCCGGTCCCGAAATCGTCGAGGGAAATGCCGATGCCGGCCTCGCGCAAATCTTCAAGCACCGTGAGCGCCGCGGATGAATCATCGATGAACATCGATTCCGTGATTTCCAACTCGAGCCGTCGCGCCGGCAGACCGGTCTTGCCGAGCGTATCGATGACGGTCTGAACCAGCGCATTGCCGCGGCGGAATTGCACCGGGGACAAGTTGACCGCGACGTTGATGTCGGTCGCCCAATTTTTTGCTTCGGCGCAGGCGGTTGCCAGGACCCAGGCGCCGATTGGAACGATGAGCCCGGTCGTCTCCGCAATTGGGATAAACTCTACGGGACTGATCGCTCCGTATTTTGGATGATTCCACCGAATTAACGCCTCACAGCAGATGGCACGACCCGAGCGTGGATCGACGATCGGTTGATAAACCAATTCCATTTGGTTATTTCCGAGCGCGAATTGCAGCTCGTATTCGAGTTCCATACGCCGGTCATAGCGCTCGGTGATTGCGAGCGTATGGCGAATTATTTTCGCGCGGCCGCTTTGCTTTGCCTCGTAGAGTGCCAAATCCGCATTGCGGAACAGGTCGCCGCGCGTCGCGCCGTCCCTCGACGCTATTGCATAGCCGATACTGGCCCCGCAAACGTGCTGAGAATTTCCGACTAAAAACGGATCCGAAAATGTCGCGAATATTTTATCGATCACGCACTCCGCTTCGCCGGCGCTGGCACAGATGAGCATGACGACAAATTCATCACCGCCAATTCTGGCAACCTCGTCCGCTGCGCGCGTCACCGACTTTATCCGCTCGCCTACTTCTCGAAGGATACTATCGCCCGTCTGATGGCCGAATGTATCGTTAACATCCTTGAAGCGATCGAGATCGACCACGGCAAGCGCGACGATCCCGCCCGCTTGAGCCTCGCGCGCCAGACGCGTTTCCAAGAGATCGATGAACGCCGCGCGATTCCATAAGCCGGTCAACGAGTCGTGCTGCGCGATCGTTTCGATGGCGCGAAAAGCGTTCTGCCGGGCGACGATGTTGTCAAACACCGATCGGCAGATCATGACGATGCTGACATAGAGCACGGCGATGAAAAACGCGAGGACGCCGTGGACCAAATCCCCGCGGGCAATCAGTGCGATACAAAACGGAAAAGCCGTAAAGGAAACCTGGCCGATGGAAATAAGCGGACGGCTGGCATTGCGCGAAGAAATGCCGGCGATATAGCCCATGACGCAGGAATTGATGAGCAACTCGCCATTGGTTCCCGAATGATACGTCACTGTATAGGCGCCGGTAAGGCCGACGAGACCGGCGAATGCCCAAGCGCCGAACAATGCGCGGCGTTCCCACCGCATCGTCGCGGCGCTGTCATTTACATCGTGCCGCGCCCTTTGATGCAGGAACGTCGCCCCAGTACGGCCGACGCCGACCGCAAGAAAGGCAACGAACAGCCATGTATAGGCGAAGTCATCGGTCATCTCCGCGGTTATCGCGATAATCGCGAGAGCGGCGACGGTCGCGCCAAAGATTGACTTCGGCGTGCTGTAAAGCGCTTGCACAAGTTCAAAATGCAGTTGCCGGTCGGGAATCGAGAGATCCAACCAGCCGACGAGCCCCGCTTTCGCGGTAGAAATTTTCATGTCCTGCAACCGTACGACGTGCCAAAAAAACGCGTGATCGCACTTCGATTGGCTGCGATTATCGCCGGATTTTATTAACAAACCCGATTTGCGAACCCACTGAAGAAATTACACAAATCGCTTGTAATTAATAAACCACAATACCTGTTACGTTACGGAACTTGTAGCGCATTATGGGCGCAACCGGTTGGTAAGCGCCAATGCAGCGAGGCTAATTACCGCAGCAAAAATCAGGTAGAAGCTCGGCGCCACGCTGCTGCCCGTGACTTAAATCAGCCAGACACTGGTAAATGGCGCGAATCCCCCGAAAATTGCCACCGCAAAGGAATAGCTAATCGAAAGGCCCGTGGTCCGCGTGCGGGTCGGAAAAAGGTCGGCCATCAGCGCTGGCAGCGGACCCATATAAGCCGCGCCGAGCACACCCAGGACGATTTGCACGCATACGAGTGTCTGCAGGGTCGGCGTTGAAACCATCCATGCGAATAACGGATAGCTCATCAACAATATGGCGCCGGCTGCAGCGTACATGATCGGCACTCTGCCGCGCTTGTCGGACATGGCGCCAAAGACCGGCACCAGGACGATTTGTATCGCGCCGGTGAGCATCACAGCCAGGAAGCTTCCAGCTTGCGGCAAGCCGAGTTGGCGGACCGCGAAGGTCGGCATAAAGAGCGTTGTGTACATCGTGACCGTGGACAGAACGACAGCGCCGAGAGCGATCAGCAGCCGCGTCTTGGCGCTTGAGAATACCTCTTGCACCGGCTTTCCACGCTCTTCCAATAATTGAAACTCTAAAGTCTCGTCGACGTGACTGCTGCGCAAGTAATACGCAACCGGACCGATCAAGAGCCCGAAAAAAAACGGCACGCGCCAGCCCCAGGCAACTATTTGCTCGCCGGTCAGCAGGCCGGTCAAAAGAGCGCCGGACGCGGCGGCAATAATGGTCGTCAGGCCTTGGCTTGCAAATTGCAAACTCGCAAACAATCCGCGCCGCTTCGCGTCCATTTCAGCAAGGAAGGCCGTCGAGCTTCCAAAACCGCCGCCGGCCGAGATGCCTTGAATGAGACGGGCGAAAATGATCAGGATCGGCGCCAATGGCCCGATCATCGAATAGGGCGGCATAACGGCGATAATAGCCGTGCCGACCATCATCAAAGCGATCGTTAGAACGAGGGCCGCTTTTCGGCCGCGGCGATCTGCAAAAGCTCCAAGCAAAACGGCGCCGACCGGCCTCACGAAAAACGTGATGCCAAAAGTCGCGAAAGCGATCAGGACCGACTCTCCTTCGCTGCTCGACGGAAAAAACAGTTTGGCGATTGTTGTCGCGAAGTAGCCATAGATAACGAAGTCGAACCACTCGAGCGCGTTACCGATCGAAGCAGCAGCTACCGCCCGCCAGCGCCGCGCTTGATCCGGGGATCCCGCCGTTGCTGCTACCGTCATCGCGCTAGGCTCCTGTCGAAGGCCGAAATCGAATCAGAAGGCGATGGACAGCCTATAATCAACTTTTTTGGGGTGCCATAAATATCAACGTGTCACGGCAGCGCAGCACCGTTAGTGGACGGCAATTGAAAAATGTGAGCAAAAAATCGTTGTATTCGCCGTTCGGTGTTGAGATTCAACAAACTACAAATACAGCGTGTACATAACGCCGGAAACCAAGCGATCGCCGGCTTGATCCTGCAAGGCGAACTCAGGTCTCTCACTTCGTGATGGCATGGTCGGTAAAAGCCGCGACAATGTATTTTACCGACGCTAACCGTTGTACATGTCAATTCGAGATATTTAAGGTGCGAGGATACACAAAAATCGCGGCATGCTTCGACAATCGGATGATTTTGTTGCGGCGCACGGTCACATTTTCTGCTTGGCGGCAAATTCCTCGCTGCTGTCCATCAGCGAGCGGCATGCATCCAAGTCGGCCCGGTCGAGCCGGAACATGCGATCGTCGGCGCCGGCGTTGAGGCTGCCTCTTTCGTCATTTGGCTTGTCGCTGTTCCAGATGGCAACCTCGTTAAGACGGACGATGGTCGATTTGTCGCTATTGGCCATTTCGATCGAGATGCCGCCGCCGTCGCAATCCACCCCGCAGCCGATATGCAGCTTGTCGGCCAATTCTTCGTAGGCCGAAGCGTGGCCGCAATCGCCGCTGGAGGTGAACTTGTCTTTCTTGCCGCGGAATTCAACGCCGAGCTGGAAAGAGTAATTGCGCTTCTTGTCCTCCGGCACGATTACGGCCGAAACCAGAAGCTTCATGGCGCGTACTTGCTGCTGCGGATGGCTGGCAAGATGCGCCGTATCGTAACGGCGCACGAAACAAGCGTAGGATTTTCCCTCGGCGGCGAAATGATCGGCGAATAGCCGCTTTGCATAAGCATCGCCGTCGTCCGCGGCCTTGACCGGCGAAACGCCGGCGGCCAACGCGGAGAGCATGGCCGCCGCCGCCATGCCGGCAAGGAACCGTGAATTCACCGGAGAACTCCACATTTTCGACCGGCATGAGAGCCGATCCCCGGTGGATTTGTCGGCCTGAAACAGCGGCAGGTTCAATGCTGCCGGCGGCTGACAACTCAATGCGATTATTGGCACTTTGGGAAAGCTGACGAGGAAGACCGGCCTTCAAAACGGCGCGCATGCGCCTTGCTCAGGGCAAAGCGCGAATATTTTCCTCAGCTTCGGTGCTGCCATTCTGACGCGCCTTCTCCAGCCAGGCGCGGGCTTGCGAAATATTCCTCGCCACGCCTCGACCTTTGGCATAGGCGAGGCCGAGCGCATTCTGCGCGTTGGCATTGCCGTTTTCAGCGCCCTTCTTGAACCACTCGAACGCCAGTTCGGCATCGACCGACGTTCCCAGCCCCCGATCGTACATGGCGCCTTTATAATACTGTGCTGCGGCGTTCCCTACGCGCGCCGCCTTATGAAACCAGTCAAAGGCTTGCTCGTAATTCTTCGTTACACCTCTGCCGTAGAGATAGGCTTCACCAATGCGCATTTCCCCTTGGGCATTTCCCTGCGCGGCTGCGCGGCGAAACCAGTTCAGCGCTTCGGTCTGATCTTTTGCAAAGCCGTTGCCAAAGACATAGGCTTCGCCGATCCTGGTCTCGGCAACCGGATCGCCGTGGTCAGCGGATCGCTTGTACCATTGCAACGCCAGCGCCTTGTTGGTCGGAACGCCACGCCCGGTGTCGTTGGCCTCGCCCAGCAAGCGTTCCGCCACGCGATTGTTCTGCGCCGCGGCTTTTTGCAACCAGTACATAGCCTTGGCGTAGTCGCGAGATATCCAGTGGCCCGAATAATATTTTGCGCCGAGATTCTGCTGCGCCGTTGAATTGCCCTTCGCCGCGGATTTCTCGTACCAGGAAATTGCGGTTTTGATGTCGGGCGCGGTGAGCTTGCTGAAATTCAAGTCGGGGTCGTACAGCGTTGCGATTTCGAACTCGGCCATCATGTCGCCGCCGTTCGCAAGCTCTTGCAGCCGTTGCAGCGCCTGCGGGTCGGTTTTTGCCTGGTTACGCAAGCCGTCCATCTGCGTGCCGGTCGCGGCAACTCGCTCAGGTTTCGCCCAGGTTCCGCCGGCTTGTTGAACCGGCTGTGGACCGCTCAACAGCCAGCCGGCAAACAATAATGCCGCTGCCTGCGGCCACACCATCCAGGCCAGACGATACCAGCGATCCTGATACCAAAGACCGGCATGGCGTCCGATCAAGCCTGCCGCAAGCGCACTCACCGAACGGCACCCATTGCTTGTTCGAGATCGGTCATTTCAAGCATCGTCAAATCGCCGGTCGGATCATCGGAAATACGCATCGCCTGCACTTCGCGTGCTTTTTCCAGGAGCGTGCGCATCTCGCGTGCGTTGCCCCAATCTTCCCGCCGCACGCTGTCGCCAATCCACGGCTTGAGCTTGCTTTCGAAGCCGCCGGGCAAGTGGAAACTCTGGCGCTCGGCCATGAACTTGAAGATCTCGCATAACTCGTCGGGCTCGTAGGGCGGGAATTCGATCATCTTGGTGAAGCGGCTGGCCAGACCCGGATTTGACGAGATAAAGCGACGCATTTCGTTGGGATAGCCGGCAACGATGACGACGATGCGGTCGCGGTTGTCTTCCATGAATTTCAACAGGGTGTCGATCGCTTCCTTGCCGAAATCAGCGCCGGAACCCGCCGCGGCTGCCAGCGAATAGGCTTCATCGATAAACAGGATGCCGTCGAGCGCTTCCTTGCATTTATCGAGCGTCTTGGGTGCCGTTTGGCCGATATAGCCGGCAACCAACCCGGCGCGATCGGTCTCAACCAGATGCCCCTTCCGCAGCACTTTCAGCGAGCGGTAGACATCGCCGAGAGCGCGGGCGACTTGCGTCTTGCCGACCCCGGGCGGCCCGGTAAACACCATGTGCAGGCTCATCGGCGTCACCTGCAAATTCTGCGCGCGACGCTTGGTTTCGACCTGCAAGCGCGCCATCAGCTTGTTGACTTCGTCTTTAACCGGCGCCAAGCCGATCATGGCGTCGAGCTCCTTGAGTGCGTCCTCGGCCGAACGGGCCGGCTTCGCCTCGGGGACTTTCAGCAAATGCAATTTGGCGATTGGCGGTCCGGCGTCGCTACTATCCGCGCCAGCGGCTTCGATCTCGCCAGGCGACGGTCCTAATAGGCCCATCGCTTTTTCGAGATCGGCCATCGCAAGCTTGGTCAGATCGCCGCTCGGATCGGCAGAGATGCGCATCGCCTGCGCCTCGCGCGACTTTTCCAAGAGCGTACGCACCTCGCGGGCATTGCCCCAGTCCTCCCGCCGCGCGCTTTCCGAGATCCACGGCTCCAGCTTGGTCTCGAAGCGCTCGGGCAACTGGAACCCTTGGCGCTGGGCCATGCCCTTGAATATCTCGCACAGCTCCTGCGGCTCGTAGGGCGGAAATTCGATTGTCTTGGTGAAGCGGCTGGAGAGGCCAGGATTAGACGAGATGAAACGGCGCATCTCGTTAGGATAGCCGGCGACGATGACAACGATGCGGTCGCGGTTGTCCTCCATGAACTTGAGCAGCGTGTCGATCGCCTCCTTGCCAAAGTCACCGGTCGACCCACCGCTGCCGGCGAGCGCGTAGGCCTCGTCGATGAAGAGGATGCCGTCGAGCGCTTGCTTGCATTTCTCCAGTGTCTTGATGGCGGTTTGTCCGATATAACCGGCAACCAAATCGGCACGGTCGGTCTCGACCAGGTGGCCTTTGCGCAGCACGCGCAGCGAGCGATAGATGTCGCCGAGAGCGCGCGCCACCTGCGTCTTGCCGACGCCGGGCGGGCCGGTGAACACCATGTGCAGGCTCATCGGCGTGACCGGCATGTTTTGCGCGCGGCGTTTGGCTTCGACCTGCAGCCGGGCGATCAGTTTGTTGACCTCGTCCTTGACCGGCGCCAGCCCAACCATGGCGTCGAGTTCGTTGAGCGCGTCTTCGGCGGTGCGTCCCGGCTTTTGCTCGGGGACTTTCAAGAGCCGCAGGCCGGCGATGTCGAACGAGCTGGCGCCGCCGCCGCCGCCAGCATAGGCGACCGCCCCATCGCCCGTGGCTAAGCGCATGGCGATGTACGTCACGCCCGCACCGATCGCGAGGATGAGCGATGGCGCCCAGAATTTTGACCAGCGCGCCACCGACGCGGAGCCGCCGTGCGACAGCCATCCGATCGGCCCTGAACTTGGATTGATAAGCCACGAGCCGACGACGAGAGCGGCGACCGAAACGAAAAACATCGCAAAGGTCTGGTTGCTAAAAAGCTTTTTCATCGACACACCAATCCTCATCCACACGGCTTGTTCGGCTTCCACACGACATTACGCGCGGCAGTGCCGCTGACCGTTCCGACAGTCCAAGCCGGGTATAGCGAGACGACGGCGCCGTTCGCGTTACCCTCGATGCTGATCACGCCGCGCCCGGTCGGATACGGCGCCGGGAACGGCGTCGCGACTTGCTGCGGCGTATCCGTCAGTTGGAACGGCGGCGACAAATAATTGCCCGAGCGGATACGGATGGTGCCGCCCGACGAACCGGGCGCCTTCGAAATCATCACGCGCGCAAGCGGGACTTTGCAGTCCTTCGCTTCCGCGGCGAGCTCGGCTGAATTGGACGGATTGAGAGTCGGCGTTGCCGCCGCGATGTCGCTCACGGCCACGATGGCGAGATCGGATGTGTTTGGCGCGAGGTTGGGGCCGCTGTTCGTCGCCCAGATCACGACGCCGGCGGTGAGCAGGCCGCCAGCCAGCGCGACCGCAAGCGCCTTGACACCACGGCGCGGTGGCCGGGCCTGGCTCTGGTCTGATCCGGCGGCGGCTGACTGCTCGCTCATCGGCGCTATCTCGTGAAACACGCGGCAATAGACCACGTCGGGCCGCGACTGGCCCGCCAATGGCGCCCCACGGTTTCCTAGAATCCCCGTAGAGGTCCCGAACGTCGCCAATGCTAGCGGCTATTTTTGGCGCGCGGAAGCCCGCAGAAGCTTGAATCAAAAAGCCCGGCAACACTGCCGGGCTTTTCGAGTTGGCTTTGAGTTTTCGCCGATCAGGCCGCCTCTTCCTCCACCGCGTCGTCGCCGGCTTCGTCGGCGGGCTTCGGTCCGCGGCGCGGGCCCTTGGCGAGCGCCGCCTCGATCTCCTTGATCGCTTCGGTCTCGGTGATGCGCTGCACCGCCGCGATCTCGCGCGACAACCGGTCGAGCGCCGCCTCGTAAAGCTGGCGCTCGGAGTAAGACTGCTCCGGCTGCGTGTCCGAGCGGTACAGGTCGCGTACCACCTCGGCGATGGCGACGATGTCGCCGGAATTGATCTTGGCTTCGTATTCCTGCGCCCGGCGTGACCACATCGTACGTTTGATGCGCGCGCGGCCCTTCAGCGTGTCGAGCGCGCGCTTGACCAGCGGCGGTTCCGCCAGCTTGCGCATGCCGACCGACACGATCTTGGCGGTGGGAACCCGCAGCGTCATCTTGTCCTTGACGAAGTTGATGACGAACAGCTCGAGCTTGGCGCCCGCGACCTCCTGCTCCTCGATGGCCAGAATCTGGCCGACACCGTGAGCGGGATAGACGATGAACTCGTTGGTCTTGAAGCCTTGTCGTTGTGTAGTCTTCTTGCTTGTCATTCCGGGCAGAACTCCTTCACCGGCCGCTTTGCGGCTGCCGGCCAATTTTGCTGCGGGAGCCCCATGGCGGACGGCACCGCGCGAGGCATGAGTAGTCCGCCGCGATTCGGCAGACTTTTTCGTCCTCCGGCCCGAGCCGGCAGAACCTTTTTTTGACTTATGGTGCGGTTTTCCTGCCACTGCTCACGCGTGGAATTCACGCCCTCCGATCAAGACCCTTGGGTGTCTCCACCGAAAAATAAGGCTCCCCTGGGGGAGCGCTTTGGTGGTCGCATCGGTCGTAGTCATGTGATTTGTTATATATAACACATTTTTGGGCAAAATCAAAGCCTTATGGCGGCGTAGGGACGTCAAACAGGGGACAAAAGCGCCATTTTGGCGAATGGGTTAACAGCGAAATCAATAAAATGCGCGGTGGCGGTAGCCGGTTCCGAGGGCGCGACCCTCACTCAGTCGCCCGAACCCGGATTTGGGGTGAAAAACTTTTGGAACTTCTCCGGCATGCCCTCGAAATCCTTGGCGTCGGGCGGCGGTTCCTTTTTGACCGTGATATTCGGCCAAGTTTTCGCGTATTCCGCGTTTAATTCCAACCACTTCTCCAGGCCCGGCTCGGTATCGGGCTTGATCGCGTCGATCGGGCACTCCGGCTCGCAGACGCCGCAATCGATGCACTCGTCCGGGTGGATGACCAACATATTTTCGCCTTCGTAGAAGCAGTCCACCGGACACACCTCCACGCAGTCCATGTACTTGCACTTGATACAGCTTTCGTTGACGACGTAGGTCATCCAAAGGCTCCGCACGCGAAAAGAACCAGCGCTCCCTATCGTAACGGAAGATAGGCCGCAAGGCGCGCCGCTGCCACTGTCCAGCGCCTAGCTTTGCGCCTTCGGCGGCATCGCGACGCTAGCCGAATTGGCCACCGACGCGCTGGCCCCGGCGCGGGAACGTGTTGTCAAATCGAGATAAAGTGCGCGGGCGCTGCCGGCTTGGCCGCGTCTTTGGCAAAAGCCCGCGACCTGCACCACCTTGACGGAGCGGTCGAGCGCCAGCGTCACCACGTCGCCGATTGCGACTTTCTGGCTGCTCGCGGAAATGCGCCGGCCGTTGATGCGCACATAACCCGCTTCGGCAAGCGCCGCCGCATCGCCACGCGTGCGCACCATGCGGGCATGCCAGAGCCATTTGTCGATGCGCTGCCGCTCGGCGTTTTGCGCCGTGGCGCTCAAGGGCGATCTTTGCCGCTCTGCTCGAGCTGCTGCTTGAGCGCGGCAAGTTTGGCGAAGGGCGAATTGGGATCCGGCTGCTTGTCGCGGTTGCCGGAATTACTGCCATGCGGCTTGGCGTAATACTGCTCGCGCTCGGCGCGCTCGACTTGGTCGCCTTTGTCGCGGCGTGGCCGATCGCGGCGGGCCGGCCGGCCTTGCTGACCCTCCCGTTGACCTTGACGTTCCATACGCTGCTGGCGCTCGTGACGGTCGCGGCGCTCCTGGCGGTCTTTGCGCTCGCGGAACGGTCGCCGCTGTTCGCCCGGTTTGTCCGTGTTTTCGGCTGGAGTTGCGGACGCGGTTTGAGCGTCTTCGGACACTGCAGGCGCCGGAGTGACTTCCGCGACGGGCTGGACTTGCGCGCGGCGCGGCGGACGGCGCGGTTTGTGCGGACGCCGATCGGCGCGGCCGGCCGGGCGCCACACTTCAATCATGGCCGGCTCTTCCGGAGGTTTGGCTTCAGCACCATCGGTCGCGGCAGCCGCTTCACCAAGCGGCTGTGACACACCATCAATCGCCACAGTTAGCGGCGCTTGCGCGCGATCGATGTCCGCCGACGCCACGACGGCGGCCTGCGGCATCGGCTCGGCATCCGGCAGCAGTGCCGGCGACGGGGTTGCGTCAACAGGCGCGGTGTTTTCTGCGGCCACTTCGGCCGATGCGCTATCGGCTGGCGCTGCTTCGGCGGCGGGTACTGCCGCCGCGTCCATTGTCACCGCCGCTTGCTCCGGCAATGCGGCATCCGCCGGCGATGCGCCGGCCGCTTCAGGCGCCGCGTGCGCAACAGGCTCCGGCGGCTTCGCCCGCCGGTCCATGCGGTAGCCGAGCGAGCGCAGAATCGACGCGAAGTCTTCGCCCGACGCGCCGGTAAGCGAGGTCATCGCGCCGGTGACGACAAAGCCGCGGCCATCGAAGGCGCCGTCCGGTTTCACGCCCGGCGATGCTTCTCGCCACGACAACGCCGGACGGATGAGGTCGGCGAGGCGCTCAAGGATATCGACGCGGACCGCGCGATCGCCGGCGATGCGATAGCCGGCGATGCGGTAAAGCGGGTTCGGCGTGTCCTTGTCGACCGGGATCGAGGTGCGCCCGCTGGCGGCGAGATGCAGCAACTCGGCGACGCCCTTGGCGTCTGGACTCTCGTGCTTGAGCGCCCAGAGCTGCGTCGCCAGCGCCCGCGGCGCCGGCTTCAACAGCCCGGGCAGATAAATGTGATAAGCGCCGAAGCGTATGCCGTATTTGCGCAAAGTTGCGCGCGCTGGCTGGTCGAGACCCTTGACCTCGTCGGCGACTTTCTGCCGCTCCAGCACGCCAAGCGCTTCCACCACCTGGAAGGCGACACCGCGCGCCATGCCGGTGACGTCATCGGCGGCGGTGAGCGAGAACAGCGGCGCCAGCAATTTCTCGATATGCGTCTTGAGCCAAAGATCGAGCCGCGTCTGCACCATGTCGCGCGCCGGGCCGGTCAGACGGTCGTCGGCAACGATGCGCAGGCGCGGCCGCAAAGTGTCGTCGCCGGGGATCAGTTTGGCGACGACGTCGCCGATCCAGCGCAAGGCGCCGTCGGCCGCCAGCACGATCTGATCGTTGGCGGCCTGCGAGAGCTTGGTCGCGCGCGCTTCGATCTCGCCGGCAAGCGCCTTCTGCGCGGCGGCGTTGAGCGCCTTGGCCTCGGAGGCGTCGCTGGAGGCGGCCGGCGCGAACATGAATCCATCGAGCCGGCCGAGTACATGGCCCTCGACCGTCACTTCGCCTGTCTTGCCAATTTCCGTTTCCAGCATCGTGTTTTCTCGCAGCCGCCGCATCAGCACGCTGGTGCGGCGGTCCACGAAGCGTTCGGCCAAGCGCTCATGTAGCGCGTCGGACAGCTTATCCTCGACCGCGCGCGTGACCTCCTGCCAATGCTCGGGATCGGCGAGCCAATCCGGGCGGTTGGCAATATAGGTCCACGTCCTGACATGTGCGATCCGGTTGGAGAGGGTGTCGATGTCGCCGTCGGTACGATCGGCTTGCGCCACCTGCTGCGCAAACCAATCGGTGGGGATGTTACTCTCTCGCATCAAAAATCCAAAGAGGGTGACCACCAGCTCGGCGTGGGTGGCCGGAGCGATCTTGCGATAGTCGGGAACCTGGCAGGCGTCCCATAGCCGCGCGATCGCGGCAGGCGTTTGCGCGAGCGTGCGCACATCGTCATCGCGCGATGCGTGTTCCAGAACCAGAATGTCCTCGCCTGTCGGCGCGCGCGTGAGGCCCGATTCGGTCGGTACCGTCGCAAGCGAAGCCTGCAGCGCACCGATTGACGACACATCGAGATCGGAATTGCGCCATTGCAACTGCCGGATCGGCTCGAATGTATGGCTCTCCAAGGCCTGCACCAGTTCCGGCTCGAACGGATCGCATCGCCCTGTTGTGCCGAAGGTGCCGTCGCGGGTTGCTCGACCGGCGCGGCCGGCGATCTGCGCAAGCTCGGCCGGATTGAGTTTGCGGAACTGATAGCCGTCGAATTTGCGGTCGCTGGCAAACGCCACGTGGTCCACGTCGAGATTGAGACCCATGCCGATTGCGTCGGTCGCCACCAAATAATCGACGTCGCCGGACTGATAGAGCGCGACTTGCGCGTTGCGGGTCCGCGGGCTGAGCGCCCCCAGCACCACCGCCGCGCCGCCGCGCTGGCGGCGGATCAGTTCGGCGATGGCGTAAACTTCCTCCGCCGAAAACGCGACAATGGCCGAGCGGCGAGGCAAGCGGGTGAGCTTCTTCTCGCCGGCGAAACTAAGCGTCGACAACCGCGGCCGACTGACGATGTGGGCGCCAGGCAACAGCCGCTCGACCATCGGCCGCACCGTGGCGGCGCCAAGCACCAGCGTTTCCTCACGGGCGCGGGCATTGAGCATACGATCGGTGAAGACGTGACCGCGCTCAAAGTCGGCGCCCAGTTGCACCTCGTCGACGGCCAGGAACGCCACGTCGAGCTCGCGCGGCATGGCCTCAACGGTGGAAACCCAGAAGCGCGGATTGGGCGGCTTGATCTTTTCCTCGCCGGTGATCAGCGCGACCGCGGAAGCGCCTACCCGCTCGACGCATTTGTTGTAGACCTCGCGCGCCAGCAGCCGCAGCGGCAGGCCGATCATGCCGGAGGAATGCGCCAGCATCCGCTCGATGGCGAGATGGGTCTTGCCGGTATTGGTGGGTCCGAGCACGGCCGTGACGCCAGCGCCGCGGGCTCGCGATGTCCGGTTCGGCTGCGGGGAAAACGAAATGGCCATTACGCGTCCAGACTGGCGGCGGGGCTATTAGCAAGTCCCGCCAAGAGCTTCCTGTATCACAATGCGACGGTGCCGGCGTCTACGGTTAAGTCTTAGAACGAGTTCTGGAACGAATCGCGCCCGAATCGGTGACTCAGGGCTTGTGTGGATTCGTTCACGGCGACATTTGGGAACCAGCGGCCATGACGCCACAAGATCGAGTAGCCGCAGGCGTTTCAAGCCGCCGTTAGATCCCTTCAAACGTTAATGCGGGCACGGATCGCCTTCCCTCAAAGAGTCAAGCTTCAAGCTTACTGGGTTTTCGCCCCATTGGCCGAGGCCCTGGTCGCGCCGGGGACCGAGACGAACTGGGTCGCCTTGAGCACCGCTTCGCCGATCGGCGTCGGCAATTGGGCAAGGAACGGCACCAAAACGCGCGTGCCCTCGATCGGCGCCAGCCACACTTCGATATCGCGCTCCTTGGCGAGGTATTTAATCGCGGAGCGCGACGGGATGTAGCCCGCAATCGGCGAAAAACGAACCGCGCAAACCAGCACCTTGCCGGCATAGCCCTTTTCAGCCTTCACCGTTTCCATGCGCTTGAAAGTGAGTTGCAGGTCGTAGCGCATGCGGCCGTCAAAAATCGCCACCGTGCGCTGGCAGGATTCCGGCGACAACGGACGGCCGGTGCCCGGTACGGCCATCAGCGATGCGCTCATCGGGTCGAGAATGCCGTGCCGGTGCGCCGCGGTAAGCGGCACACGTTCCGGATCCTTGTCCAGCGGCGGATCGACCTTGGACTCCGTGAGGTCGCCGTTTTCGATTTTGAGCCGGACTTCATCGATCTTCTGTCTCGTGTTGATGGTCGAGGTGTAGACCGAAGACGTTGGCTGGCCTGCCTGCAGCGTGCCATGGGCCGTGCTGGTGCCCTCACCGCCGAGGAAGACCCGGATCAGGCCCGTGGTAACGCCGCTCGCCGCCGCCTTGAATTGGGTGTCGTTGATATCGATGAGCCAATTGCCTTTGCCGATCGGAATGCCGGCAAGCGTCGCGCTATAGCGCGCCTCCACCTTGCCCTGAGCAAAGCCGGCCGTCGGCGCTGCGAACCCGAAGGCGATCACGCCCGCAGCCAGCAATATGCATCGCTTCGATTGCCGTAACGCCAGCACCAGTTCCATCCCTCCGCCGGCACCGGCGGACATTCTGCGGCCGGGTGGCCGACATTCGAACAGCCAAAATCGCCGTGCAAGTCCCTTCCCCGCCAAGACGAATATGAGGGACAGTGGGCGGCGCGGCAATCTCGTCGCCGCCGAATACGCCTATTCTGTGATCCGCCGAGCGGCGAAAATGCTCAAAAGCCCATAGAACGCTTCAGCTTGACGCTCCAATGCCCTCTCTTTATACGTCCGGCCGTCTTAGCCACGAATAAACGACTGGATTGGCGCCGCTCCAGGCCGCGCCGTGTGAGGAATAGATCATGTCATGGCGTTGCGAGCTGACCGGCAAAAAGCCGCTGGTCGGCCACAAGGTAAGCCACTCCAACATCAAGACCAAGCGGCGGTTCCTGCCGAACCTGCGCAACGTCACGCTGATTTCCGACACGCTCGGGCGTCGGGTGCGCGTGCGCGTATCGGCCAATGCGCTTAAGACAGTGGACCATCGCGGCGGTCTCGACGCGTTCCTGCTCAAGGCCAAGGACGACGAGCTTGCGCCGAAGATGCTCGAACTCAAACGCCAGATCGTGAAGAAGCGCGCCGGCGCCGCGGCGGGCTGACGCCGGACTATTTCCCCGTTGATCGCGAGCTTTATTCTCCGACCAGCGCGAACTGCAGCAGCAGGTTGCGCTGGAGGACGGAGAAATTGTCGTCTGAGATCAGCGTGAGGATGGTCTCCCCGGCGGCGTTGCGATGCACCGCGATGCCTTCCATGTTGTCGATCTGGTAGGCGAGATCGACATCGATGATCGGCGGGCCGTCGACCAGCGCGTCCGGCTTGATGTCGGCGAGCGGAATGCGGCGGATGCGCATGGCGACGCCGCGCTCGATCGAATAACGGCGCTCGAGCAACAGCAGATCGTTCGGCGGCAGGATCGCGCAGTCGCTAACGTCGAAGCCGTCACTGCGTTTGACGCTGAAGCGGCCCACGGTATCGCCCTTGAGCAGATACGAGCGCAAATTGCCGACCTCGTTGAGGCTGCGCTCGGTGACGACGATCAGCGTGCCGGCAAGTGGGGATCCGGCGGGGCCCGCGGCGAGGCATTCCAGACTCTTATTGTAGGTGAAGGTCTTGAAGTCGTCCGGCACCTTGATCGGCTGGCCGCGCGCGGCGAGACCGTCACGGGCGTAGTCGAAGCGCACGATCTTCTCGACGCGCTCAATGCCGACATAGAGCATGCCGTTAAGCTCGGTGAGCGATTCGGCATCGTGCCAGCCGCGTTCGGCGAGCGGCTTGCCATCCGGGCCCAGCATCGGCGCCATCTCGGCGTCGGCGATGCCGGCGGGCTTGCCGTTGTCGGAGACGATGCGGCCGCGCAGCCAAGAGCCATTATCGGTCAAAGCGAGAAAATGGCTGCCGTCGGCCTCGACGCGGATAGCAGAAATGCCGCCGAACGGTTCATACTTTGAGGTGAGCGCGAGACCGCCGCGGAATTCCAGCGCGCCGAAACGGACCCGGGTCGGATCGCGGTTATCGAACGAAGCGATCGACCTCGCGCGCACGTCGATCGCCGTGAGCTCTTGGCTGTAGCGGACCGACGCGGCCAGCGCGTAGGAGGCAGCCGCGACCAGCAGCCCCGCCAAGGCTATTCCGGCGAGCGCCCACCGGCGATGTCTGACGCTACGCATCCGCACCCAGCCATCCCCCCGCTCATTCCAGCCCCTGCGCGAGACAGGCTGCAGCGGGAATTTAGCGATCCGTCTGGTACTTCAAACGTAATTCCGGCTCCCCGCCTGCGGGCGGGGAAACAAATATATCAATCAGGCCACGCGCCTGCGGGTGCGAGGCGCCGGCCGCTCGGCGACGGCGGCGTGCTCCTCGAACAGCTCCGCGAGCTTTTCCGTCATGGCGCCGCCGAGTTCTTCGGCGTCGACGATGGTGACGGCGCGGCGGTAGTAGCGCGTCACGTCGTGGCCGATGCCGATCGCAATCAGCTCGACCGGCGAGCGCGTCTCGATCTCCTCGATCACCCAGCGCAGATGGCGCTCAAGATAGTTGCCGGGATTGACCGACAGCGTGGAATCGTCGACCGGCGCGCCGTCGGAGATCATCATCAGGATCTTGCGCTGCTCGCTGCGCCCCAATAATCGCTTGTGCGCCCAGTCGAGCGCCTCGCCGTCGATGTTTTCCTTCAGCAGGCCCTCGCGCATCATCAGGCCGAGATTTTTGCGCGAGCGCCGCCAAGGCGCGTCGGCCGACTTGTAGACGATGTGGCGCAGATCGTTGAGCCGGCCTGGATTGGGCGGCTTGCCGGCGGTGAGCCATTGCTCGCGCGATTGACCGCCTTTCCAAGCACGGGTGGTGAAGCCGAGAATCTCGACCTTGACGCCGCAGCGCTCGAGCGTGCGCGCCAGGATATCGGCGCAAGTTGCGGCGACCGTGATCGGACGCCCGCGCATGGAGCCGGAATTGTCGAGCAGCAGCGTCACCACGGTATCGCGGAACTGCATGTCCTTCTCGGCCTTGAACGAAAGCGGATGCAATGGATCGACGACGATGCGCGACAGCCGCGCCGGGTCGAGCTGGCCTTCTTCCAGATCGAACTCCCAGGAGCGGTTCTGCTGCGCCATCAATCGACGCTGCAGCCGGTTGGCAAGGCGCGCCACCACGCCCTGCAAATGTGAAAGCTGTTTGTCGAGATAGCCGCGCAGGCGTTCCAGCTCTTCCGGCTCGCATAATTCCTCGGCCGCCACCGTCTCGTCGAACTTCATGGTGAAGGCCCGATAGTCCGGACCGCGCGGCTCGTTGGCGCCGAAGTGCCGCGGCCGCTGCGGCTCTCCCGGCGTTTCGGCATCGCTCATGTCGGTGTCGTCGGCCATGTCGGCACTGGCGGCATCAACGGCTTCGGCGGCACTGTCGGGCATATCCTCGGCGGACACCTGCGTGTCCTCCATGCTCATACGCTGCATCTCGTCGCTATCGGCGGCGTCGCCGTCCTCGCCGGAATCCTGCTTGCGGCGATCCTCGTCGCCTTCGTCTTCTTCCTCCTCGGAATCGCTTGAGCGGTCGTCGCCCATTTCGAGGTCGTCGAGCAGATCGTGCACGGCGTCGCCGAACTGGCGCTGGTCCTCGATCAGCAAATCCAACCGGTCGAGATTGCGCCCGGCGCGGTCCTCGATCAGCGGCCGCCACAGATCGACCAGCTTCTTGGCCGCCGGCGGCGGCGCCATTCCGGTCAGGCGTTCGCGCACCAACAGCGCCAGCGCATCCTCGATCGGCGCATCGGCGCGCTCGGTGATGGCATCGAACTTGCCGCGGTGGAAACGCTCGTCCAGCATGGCGGTGAGGTTCTTGGCAACGCCGTCCATGCGCCGCGCGCCGATCGCTTCGACGCGCGCCTGCTCCACCGCCTCGAACACCGCGCGCGCCTGCTGCCCGGCGGGCTGCAGACGGCGATGCATGGCGGCGTCGTGGCAGGCGATCCGTAACGCAATGGAATCGGCGTGGCCGCGCACGATCGCCGCCTCGCCTTTGCCAAGCTTGCGCGGCGGCTCCGGCAGCCGCACTTTGCCGCCCATGAGGCCGGGGCGTTCAGCGGCGAAGGAAACCTCGAGCTCCGGCTTACGCGCAATCGCGCGCAGGCAGCCGGTGACCGCGCGCTTGAACGGCTCGGTCGGCGATTCCTTCGGCGACGGCTTGGTCTTGATGTTGGAGGCCATTTTTATTTCCTGTCGTTCCGGGGCGCGCCAAAGGCGCGAGCCCGGAACCCATACTCATTGACCTCTCGGCTCAATCTCGTCACCGGGGTTATGGGTCCCCGCTTGCGCGGGGACGACAATCACGACAGCGCCACGTTGACCGAGCTCTCCGGCAACTCGACGCCGAAGCAGCGTTGATAGAATTCCGCCACGATCGGCCGCTCCAGCTCGTCGCATTTGTTCAGGAAGGTGAGCCGGAAGGCAAAGCCGATATCGTTGAAGATTTCGGCGTTCTCGCCCCAGGTGATCACCGTGCGCGGGCTCATGACGGTGGAGATGTCGCCGTTCATGAACGCATTGCGCGTCAAGTCGGCGACGCGAACCATCTTGTTGACGATGTCGCGGCCGGCCTCGTTGCGGTAATGCTTGGCCTTGGCCAGCACGATCTCAACTTCGTTGTCGTGCGGCAGATAATTGAGCGTGGTGACGATCGACCAGCGGTCCATCTGGCCCTGGTTGATCTGCTGGGTGCCGTGATAGAGGCCCGAGGTGTCGCCCAGGCCCACGGTGTTGGCGGTGGCGAACAGCCGGAAGCACGGATGCGGCTTGATCACCTTGCTCTGGTCGAGCAGCGTCAGGCGGCCGGAGGATTCCAGCACGCGCTGGATGACGAACATCACGTCAGGACGGCCGGCGTCATATTCGTCGAAGCAGAGCGCGACGTTGTTCTGCAGGGCCCAAGGCAAAATGCCTTCGCGAAACTCGGTGACCTGCTGGCCGTTTTTGATGACGATGGCATCCTTGCCGATCAGATCGATGCGGCTGATGTGGCTATCGAGGTTGACGCGCACGCAGGGCCAATTCAGCCGCGCCGCCACCTGCTCGATATGGGTCGACTTGCCGGTGCCGTGATAGCCGGTGACGATGACGCGGCGGTTCTTGGCAAAGCCGGCGAGGATGGCGAGCGTGGTCGGCCGGTCGAAACGGTAATCCGGATCGAGGTCGGGCACGTGCTCGTCGGGCTTGGAGTAAGCCGGCACTTCCATGTCGCTGTCGATGCCGAAAACCTGCCGGATCGACACTTTCATGTCGGGCAGCGGGGCTATTTCTTGTACTGCGGCCGTCATTGATCCTCCGTGGCTTCAGAACGCCCGAAGCCTTGCTGCGGTCCCGACTCAGGTTGCGTCCGGCTGATAGTAAGGGCCAACTTAGCAGATGGCGCGGGTGCGAAAAACCCAGGGTCCGCGAATAGCACCATCAATATTATCAATAAGATAGGTGCTCTAATGCCTGTCCGGAAGGCCGGGCTGGGTTGCTTTTATGGCGCCGTTTGGCCTCAGCCGAAGCCGACCGACTTCAAATAATTATACGACTGGATGATCTCGATCAGGCGGTCCTCGGTCGAGCGGTCGCCGCCATTGGCGTCGGGGTGGTGGCGCTTGACCAGTTCCTTGAATTTCATCTTCACCTGGTGCTTGGAGGCGCCGACTTCGAGCCCGAGCGTGTCGAGCGCCTTGCGCTCGGCATTGCGTACGGGACGCCTTTCGGCGCGCGCGCGCGCTTCGGCCCGCACGCTTTCGCCGAACATTTCGAACGGATCGGAGTCGCCGCCCAAGGTGCGGAAATCCGTCCGCGGCGCGCCGCGCCCGGTTCCCATCTTCCAGGTCGGGCGGTGGCCGGTGAGCGCGTCCTTCTGATAGGCCAACACCGCGGCGTCGTTCATGCCGGAAAAGAAATTGTACGACTGGTTGTACTCGCGCACATGCGCGAGGCAGAAGCGCCAGTATTCCTTGTCGTTCTCCCGCCCCTTGGGCGCGCGGTGCGTCGCCGGCTCCTTGCAGCCGTGCCATTCGCAAGCCGGGCCGCCGGTTTTGCGCCGGCGATCCTTGTCCGGTTTGACGCGGACGCTATCGAAAATGGGCGAGTCGAATTTCATGACCGAACACTATGCGCCTTTGCCGATGACAGGTTCAAGACTTGACAGTTGTTTCTTTACGTTTGTCGCATTGTCGGACGGCGAACCGGTACCCGCTTCGCCTGACAATGCTCCATGCGCCGCGATTCCGCCGTCAAGCGGCCATTGACCCGCCCGTTGCCCGTCTTTAAGTCGGGCAGCATGCGAACCGCCGATCTCATCACAAAGAAGTTGACCGGGGCTTTCGAGCCGCAAAGCCTCAACGTGGTTGATGAATCCCATCAACACGCGGGCCACGCCGGCGACCGGCCGGGCGGCCAAACACATTTCAGGGTCTATATCGTAGCGGACGCCTTCAAAGGGAAGTCCCGGCTCGAGCGTCACCGCATGATCAACAAAACCTTAGCGGGCGAACTCGCCGGCGGCGTGCACGCGCTCGCCATTCATGCAACGGCGCCCGGCGAAGACGCCGGCTGACAACCGAGGGGCACCATAACGGCCATGAATGACGCATCCGGCAAATTTCCGCCCGGCTTTATCTGGGGTGCCTCGACGTCGAGTTATCAGATCGAAGGCGCCGCGAAAGAAGACGGCCGCGGCCCTAGTATCTGGGACACGTTTTCCTACAACGGCAAAGTCGCCAACAACGACTCTGGCGACGTCGCCTGCGACCACTACCACCGCTATGGCGAGGACGTCGCGCTGATGCGCGCGCTCGGGCTCGATGCCTATCGTTTCTCGGTGGCCTGGCCGCGCGTGCTTCCGCAGGGGCACGGCGCCGCGAACGAGGCCGGCCTTTCATTCTACGACCGGCTGATCGACACCCTGCTCGCCGCCAAAATCGAACCCTGGCTTTGCCTTTATCACTGGGATCTGCCGCAAGCGCTCGAGGACCGCGGCGGCTGGACCGTGCGAGACATCGCCGATTGGTTCGCCGAGTACACCGACTTGGTGGCGCGGCGCTATGGCGACCGCGTCAAGCGTTTCGCCACCTTCAACGAGCCGGCGGTATTCTCGCTGCTTGGCTACGCCTTCGGCGCCCACGCGCCCGGGCTGAGCAACCGCGAGGCCCTGCTCAAGGTCATCCACAACGTCAATCGCGCGCATGGCCGCGCCGTCGAAATCATCCGCGCCACGGTTCCCGGCGCGTCGGTCGGCGCCGTGCACAATGTGCAGCCATGCGTGCCCGCATCCGACTCGGCCGCCGACCGCGAGGCAGCCCAGATCTTCGGACAATATTGGAACGGCGCCTTTCCCGATCCACAGATCAAGGGCCACTACCCGCCGGCGCTCGCTGACGCCATGGCCTCGCTCGGCGCGGCCGACGATTTGGCCACGATCAAGCAGCGCATGGATTGGTTCGGCCTCAACCACTATTCACCGATCTACGTGCAGGCGGACGCCAACTCGGTCATCGGCGCCCATTTCGGCCCGGCGCCGGCGTCGGTGCAGCGCACCGCGATCGGATGGCCGATCGAGCCGCCGGCGTTCCGCGATACGCTGTTGATGCTCACCCGGACCTATGGGCTGCCGATCTACGTGATGGAAAACGGCACCGCCAACAACGACACCGTCCGCGACAACGGCGAAGTCGACGATTCCGGCCGCATCGACTATCTCCGCGACTATCTGGCGGCCATGCGCGAAGCCATCGCCGCCGGCGCTGACGTGCGCGGCTATTTTGTCTGGTCGCTGCTGGACAATTTCGAATGGAATGCCGGTTACAGCCAGCGCTTCGGCATTGTTCGTGTCGATTACGATACACTGAAGCGGACGCCCAAGGACTCGGCGCGCTGGTATGCCGACATGATCCGCGCCAGCCGGACCGCGGCGGCGTAGCGGACGAATGGGTCAAAGAACGGCTCGGCGATAACGGCGCCGGCGAGCTACGCGACCTTGACCGGCTGCTTGCGCGGAAGCGGCTGAATACGCAGCGCGGTGATGCGATTGCGCTCGCGCCGCAGCACGCGGAAGCGGAAGCCGTGGAAGGTGAAGCTCTGGCCGATCTCCGGGATCGAGCGCGCCTCGTGGATGACCAGGCCGGCGATAGTAGTCGCTTCTTCGTCGGGCAAATTCCAATCCATCACGCGGTTCAAGTCGCGGATGGTCACCGCACCGTCGACATTGACCGAGCCGTCCGGCTGGCGCCGCACGCCGGGCATGGCGACGTCGTGCTCGTCGGTGATGTCGCCGACAATTTCTTCTAGAATATCTTCCAGCGTCACCAGGCCTTCGACCTCGCCGTATTCGTCGACCACCAGCGCGAACGGCGTCTTGCGGCGGCGGAAGGCTTTGAGCTGTTCGGACACCGGGCGCATGTCGGGCACGAACCAGGGCGGCGACATCAGCGCCGCGATATCGACCTTGCTGGCGTCGCCGTCGACCGCATGCAGCGCGCGCAACAGATCCTTGACGTGCAAAATTCCGACGATGTTCTCCGGCTTCTCGCGCCAGAGCGGGATGCGCGTGACCGGCGAGGCGATCACCGCGTTGACCACGTCCTCCGCCGGATCGTCGACTTTGATCGTGATCATATTGGTGCGGTGGATCATCACGTCGGACACCACCAGCTCGCGCAGGTCGAGGATGCCGCCGAACATGTCGCGGTCGAGCTTCTCTACGCCGCCTTCGCGGTGGAACAAATCAACAGCGCCGCGCAATTCCTCGCGCGCCGACAGCACCTCTTGATCTTCTCCCACCGTCATGCCGACATGTTTGAGCAGCCAGCGCACCAGCGCTTCGACGGCCATCAGCACGGGCCCGAAAAATTTGACGAACCAATAGATCGGCCGCGCGACAGCGAGCGCGATGCGATCCGGCGCGTTGAAGGCCGCCGTCTTCGGCAGAATTTCGGAAAACACGACGACGGTTATCGTCATCACCACCGTCGCATAGACCACGCCGGCGTTTCCGAACCAGGCGAGCAAAACGCCGGTGGCGAGCGCGGAAGCAGCGATGTTGACCGCATTGTTGCCGAACAGCAGCGCGCCGAGCAGCCGCTCGCGGCTCGCCAGCAGGCGGTTGACGATACCGGCGCGCTTGTTGCCCTGCTTTTCCAGCCGCGCCATGCTGGCGCGCGACGACGCGGTCAGCGCCGTCTCGCTGCCGGCGAAGAACGCCGACAGCAGCAGGCAGATCAGCACAACAACCAGGGATAACCAGTCGGTCGCGGTCATCGATTATTTGAGCTTTTCGGCAAGAAAGGCGCGCACCTCGGCTGCATCGACGTCGCTTTCGACAAAAGCCTTTCCCATGCCGCGCACCAAAATGAAGGTGAGCTTGCCGCGTTTCACTTTCTTGTCTTGGGCGATCAAATCCATCAAAGCGTCGACGCCCGGAACGCCGCCGGGGATGTCTTTCAGATGGGTGGGCAGGCCTACGCCTGCAAGATGCGCGCGCGCGCGATCAGCGTCGGCGGCACCGATCAAGCCCTTGCGGGCGGAGAAATCGAACGCCAGCGCCATGCCGAGCGCCACGGCTTCGCCATGCAGCAGCCGGTCGGAGAAGCCGGCACCGGCTTCCAGCGCGTGGCCGAAGGTGTGGCCGAGATTGAGCAGCGCGCGTTCGCCTGTTTCGCGCTCGTCGCGCGCGACGATGCCCGCTTTGGCGCGGCAGCATACCGCGATGGCGTGCTCGCGCGCCGCCGCGCCGGAGAAAATGTCCCGCCAATTGGTTTCGAGCCAGGTGAAGAACGCGGCGTCGCCCAGCAGCCCATATTTGGCGACCTCGGCGTAGCCGGCGCGGAATTCACGCACCGGCAAAGTATCGAGCAGCGCCGTGTCGGCGACCACCAGGATCGGCTGATGGAAGGCGCCGATCAGGTTTTTGCCTTGCGGCGAATCGATGCCGGTCTTGCCGCCGACCGAGGAGTCGACCTGCGCCAGCAGCGTGGTCGGCACCTGCACGTAGTCGATGCCGCGACGCACGCTCGCCGCCGCGTAGCCGGCCAGATCGCCGATCACGCCGCCGCCGAGCGCCACGACCAGATCGCCGCGCTCGATGCGCGCCGCGATGATCGCTTCGCAAACTTTTTCGAACGTCGCGTAGCGCTTGGAGCTCTCGCCCGGCGGCACCACGATGCTGGCGCTGTCGATGCCGGCGGATGCGAGCGCCGCTTCGCAAGCAGCGCGATGATGTTTGGCGACGGTCGCATCGGTGACAACGGCGCACTTTGCGCCCGGCCGCAGCGCCTTGACGCGTTTGCCGAGACTCGCCAGCACGCCGCGGCCGATGACGATATCGTAGGCGCGGCTGCCGAGCGCGACCTCGACCACGATCGGTTCGCCGGAACGCAGCGGCGCGGTCATGGCGACTTCTCCGCGCCGGCTTCGGCGGCGAGATGTTTGGTCACCCCGGCAATGATCTCGTCGACGATTGAATCGTGCGGCTCATCGCGCGACTGCACGGTGATGTCGGACTGGGCGTAGAGCGGCTCGCGCTGCGGCAGCAGATCCTTGATCTTGTCGGCCAGCGGCCGCTCGTTGCGGCGTCTGGTTCGCTTCACCAGCACGTCGAGATCGGCTTTCAGCCAGACCGAGATACCCTTGATGCGGATCAGATCGCGGGTCTGCTGATTCATCACGGCGCCGCCGCCGGTCGCCAGAACCTGCGGGCCGCTGTCGAGCAGGCGCGCGATCACGCGCGTTTCGCCGGCGCGAAAATAGGCTTCGCCGTGCTTGGCGAAAATCTCCGCAATGGTCATGCCGGCGGCGCTCTCGATCTCGCCGTCGGCATCGACGAACGGGATGGCGAGCCGCGCGGCGAGCCGGCGGCCGACCGACGACTTGCCGGCGCCCATCATGCCGACGAGCACGATGGAGCGGCGGCCGAGCGCGCGACCGATCGACGATTCCACGGCGTTTTCCGCAGCTTTTTGAATGGCGCCATGAGCCATGCTAAAGTTCCAAATCGACTCTACGGTTCCATATACCAGCAATTGAGACAACCGCTTGAGCGGCCCTTGTCACTGGTTAAGGAACGTGGTCGTTGACGCGAAAAAACGCCCCGCGTGGGCCGCTGCCGGACCTCGACCATGCCGAGTCTATTCAGATTCCTGATCGCCGTCGGCCTCATTGGCGGGGCGGCCTATATTACGGTGTTCGCGCTGGCGAATTTCGTCAAATATCATCCGCGCGAAATCGTCGTGACCATCCCGTCCGACAAATTCGTCAAGCAGCAATAGAGCCGGACCCGGGCAAGGCGATGGCCCGACGGCCGACAGCATCCGATGAAGCGCTGGTCGAGTTGTTCCTCGACATGCAGGCAGCCGAGCGCGGCGCCGGCGAAAACACGCTGGCCGCCTACCGCAACGACCTCGCCGACTTGACCGCGCATCTCTCCGGCAAGCGCCGCGACATCGCCAAGGCCTCGACCGAGGATTTGCGCGGCTATCTGGCGGCGCTGGCGAAACGCGGATTCAAAGCCTCGTCGCTGGCGCGGCGGCTGTCGGCATTGCGCCAGCTTTATCGCTTTCTCTACGCGGAAGGAAAACGTACCGACGATCCGGCAGCCGTACTGGAAGGTCCCAAGCGCGGCCGCCCTCTGCCGAAGACGCTCTCGATCGCCGAAGTCGACCGCCTGCTGGTTGAGGCGCGCAAGCTGGCGCAGGACGCAAAGCAGGCGCCGGCCGCGCGGCTGCGCGCCGCGAGACTCTATTGTCTGCTCGAGGTGGTCTACGCGACCGGCTTGCGCGTCTCCGAACTGGTGGCACTGCCGGCCTCCGCCGCGCGCCGCGATCAACGCATGCTGGTGGTGCGCGGCAAAGGCGGCAAGGAGCGGCTGGTGCCGCTCAACAAGGAGGCCAAGCGCGCCATGGCCGAGTACCTCGCCTTGCGCGCCGACGCTGCGCGCGACGCGCAGTCGAAATGGCTGTTCCCCTCGTTCGGCGAACAGGGCCATCTCACCCGCCAGCATTTTGCTCGCGAGTTAAAAGGTCTCGGCGCCGCCTGCGGCATGCGCGCCGAGCGGCTGAGCCCGCACGTGCTGCGCCATGCCTTCGCCAGCCATCTGCTGCACAACGGCGCCGACCTGCGCGCGGTGCAGACGCTGCTCGGCCACGCCGACATTTCCACGACGCAAATCTACACCCACGTGCTGGAAGAACGGCTGAAAGCGCTGGTGCGCGACCTGCATCCTTTGGCCGATGGCTAGCCAAAACGCCGCAAAAACCCCTATTAACCCGTTTGACTTAAAAGCTTAGTCCGGGTCACCTCGCCCCGATTATCACTGCAGCCGGACCCTCATGCGCACCTATCTCGATTTCGAAAAGCCGGTGGCCGAATTGGAGGCCAAGGTCGAGGAATTGCGCGCCATGGCCGAGACCGGCGACGCGGTCGCCGTCGATGAGGAAATCAACCGCATCGAGGTCAAGGCGGCGCTGGCGCTCAAGGAACTCTATGCCGAGCTCACGCCCTGGCAGAAGACGCAAGTGGCGCGCCACCCGCAACGCCCGCATTGTCTCGACGTCATCGCCGGCCTGATCACCGAATTCATCCCGCTCGCCGGTGACCGTAAATTCGGCGAAGACGAAGCCATCGTCGGCGGCTTCGGCCGCTTCCGCGGCGAGGCCGTCTGCGTCATCGGCCACGAGAAAGGCTCCGATACCGAGAGCCGGCTCAAGCACAATTTCGGCATGGCGCGGCCGGAAGGCTATCGCAAGGCGATGCGGCTGATGGAGATGGCCGACCGCTTCGATATCCCGGTGATCGCGCTGGTCGACACCGCCGGCGCCTATCCCGGCATTGGCGCCGAAGAGCGCGGCCAAGCGGAAGCGATCGCGCGCTCGACCGACATGTGCCTTGCGCTCGGCGTACCCAACATCGCGGTGATCCTCGGCGAAGGCGGCTCCGGCGGCGCCATCGCCATCGCCACCGCCAACCGCGTGCTGATGCTCGAACACGCGATCTACAGCGTGATCTCGCCGGAAGGCGCCGCCTCCATCCTGTGGCGCGATACCGCCAAGGCGCAGGAGGCGGCCACCAACATGAAGATCACCGCCCAGGACATGGTCCGCTTCGGCGTGATCGATGCCGTAATTGCCGAACCGACCGGCGGCGCCCATCGCGATCCGGCCGCCGCTATTGCCGCCATGGCCGAGGCCATCGGCCTCGCGCTTGGCGAATTGCGGCAGCTCGACCGCACGGCGATTCGCCAGCAACGGCGCGAGAAATTTCTCGCTATGGGCCGCACCTTCGCCTAGCAAGCCGGCCATAAGTTATTGTTTTTGGCTGCGATCCGGCCCTGTAACCGATGATTTACTTTTGGTTCACCATACACTTAGCAGTGGTTGTTGATTGCCCCGTCCGCCTTGCGGATGCCACATGTTATGGATAACGATTGCTCAATGAGGGGCCGTCGCCCTGGGGAGTGTTTGCTTTTGACCCGTCCGCTTGTCCGCGCGCTGCTGACTTCGGCGGCTCTCGCCGGCGCCGCCGTTCTTGCCGGCTGCAATCCCGATACCATTCCGACCACCGGCCGCGCGATGGCGCCCCTGTCCGAAAAGATGGTGGCGGAGATCGCCAGCAAGAATATGGACAAGGATTCGCCGATCCTCGTCCGCATCTTCAAGGAAGAATCTGAGTTGGAGGTCTGGAAGAAGAACCAGGCCGGCGAATTCGCGCTGCTGAAGACCTACCCGATCTGCAAATGGTCCGGCGACCTCGGCCCCAAGAAGAAACAAGGCGACCGCCAGGCGCCCGAGGGCTTCTACACCATCACGCCCGGGCTGATGAATCCGAACTCCAACTACTATCTCGCCTTCAACACCGGTTTTCCGAATACCTATGACCGCTCGCACGGTTACACCGGCTCGGAGCTCATGGTGCACGGCGACTGCTCGTCGCGCGGCTGCTACGCGATGACCGACGAGCAGATCCAGGAAATCTACGCGCTGGCGCGCGACGCCTTTTTCGGCGGACAGAAGGAATTCCAGTTCGAGGCCTTTCCGTTCCATTTGACGGCGCTGAACATGGCCAAGCATCGCAACAATCCGAACTTCGCGTTCTGGAAGATGCTGAAGGAAGGCTACGACAGCTTCGAGGCCACCCATCAAGAGCCGAAAGTCAGCATTTGCGAGAAGCGCTACGTGTTCGACGCCGCGCCGCCGGAGAATTCCTCGGCCCCGCTCAAGTTCAGCCCGGCCGGCAAATGCCCGGCCTACCGGCTCGACCCAGCCATTGCCGATGCCGTGCTCGATCATCGCCGGCATGAGCAGGTTCAGATGGCCGAATACATCGCCCGCGACGTCTCGACCGTGCCTTTCCGCGTCGGCGATGGCGGCATGAATCCGGTATTCGCCTCCAGGCTTGGCGGTCACGGCCTGTTCGAGACAACCTATGAAGTAGCCGGCCCCACGGCGCCCGGTGCGCTGCCGCGGGTACCCAATCCACCCGGCAGCGCGACTGCCAGCATCGGACGCCGCCCGGCGCAATCGAGCAAGCCGGTCGCGGTGGCCAGCGTTCCTACGCCGCGCGCGGCGCCGGAGGCCAAGGACGACGAAGCGGCCCCGGCGAAGAAGACGACGATGGCAAGCCTGTTCGGCAATATCTTCAGCGGTTCAAAGGCGGACGCCAAGCCGTCTCAGGATGCTCCGCTCGCGCTCCGCAGCGGCAGCGGCGACGCAGCCAAAGTAAAACGCGCCACGCCCGCGCGCACCGCCGCAGTGCCTGCCGCGCCTGTCCATACGGCCGCAGCGCCGGCCACGCTTCCGGCCAAACCGCATCAGGCTGTGGCGCCGAAGGCCGTGGCGAAAGCCAGCCCCGCGGCGGCCAAGCCGGCGACGGTGGCGAGCGAGACTGCGGCACCGCCGCCGCAACTGCGAAGCGCCTACGCGCCGACGAGCACCAGCGGGCTGTTGGCCGGTGCGCAGCCGGTGGTGCCGGCCGGCTCGTTTGAAAACCGCTTTACCGCGGCGTCGCGCTAACCTCAGATCATCGTGTAAGAACGCGCCGGCATGGACTGTTTCGTCTACGTGCTCGGCAGTCGCAGCGGCGGACGCCGCATGACGTATGTCGGCTGGAGCAACGACATCCTGCGCCGGCTGGCGCGGCACAACGCCGGCACGGGCGCGCGCACGACGCGCGGACGCGCCTGGGTGCTTTTGCATTCGGAATGGTTTCCCACCCGCCGCGAAGCCATGAGCCGCGAATGGCATTTGAAGCGCGACCGCAAATTCCGCAAAAAATTGGCAACGCGCCTGAAGTGAGCCGGGCGCGACGCTCCTCTCGATGGGGCGCTGCAGGCACGCAACTCCCCATCCCTTGTCATTGCCGGGCTTGACCCGGCAATCCATGACGCCGCGCCGTGAATTCTGACTTGCGTAAAGCTTTCGCCCGCTGACAGTCATCATGGATGCGAGGGTCAAGCCCGCGCATGACGTTGAGTTCCTAGGCGAACTTGCCGTGGCAGTGCTTGAACTTCTTGCCGGAGCCGCAGGGGCAAAGCTCATTGCGGCCGACTTTGCCCCAACTGGCGGGGTTGCTCGGATCGCGCGCGGCCTGCGCGCCATTGCCGTTGCCGGCGAGCGCGGGCGCCAGCGGCGCTGCGGAGAGCGCCATCTCGTCCTCGCCGGTGGTCGGATCGACCTTGTGCGCTTCCATATAGGGAAGCTGCTGGCGTTCCTCCTCGGCCGGCGGCTGCTGCACGATCTCGACGCGCATCAATTGCGCGGTGACCGCCTCGCGCAAATGCGCGACCATGGCCTCGAACAAGGCAAAGGCCTCGGCCTTGTATTCGTTGAGCGGATCGCGCTGGCCATAGCCGCGCAGGCCGATGACTTGGCGCAGGTGTTCGAGCATGACCAGATGCTCGCGCCAGAGATGGTCGAGCGTCTGCAGCAGAATCGATTTCTCGACATAGCGCATGACTTCGGGGCCCCATTTGGCCACCTTGCCCGCCATGAACTCGTCGGCGCGCCGCTCGATGCGCTCGCGCATTTCCTCGTCGGCGATACCTTCTTCCTTCGCCCAGTCCTTCACCGGCAAATCGAGCGTGAGTATGTTCTTGAGAGCTTCATCGAGCCCGGCGATGTCCCATTGCTCCGCGTAGGCGTTTTCCGGGATGTGCTTGGCGACCAATTGGTCGATCGTCGAATGGCGCATGTCGGCGACGGTCTCGTCGACCGCTTCGTCGCGCATCAAATCGAGCCGTTGCTCGAAAATGACCTTGCGCTGGTCGTTCGAAACGTCGTCGTACTTGAGCAAATTTTTGCGGATGTCGAAGTTGCGCGCCTCGACTTTCTGCTGCGCCTTCTCCAACGCCTTGTTGATCCAAGGGTGAACGATCGCCTCGTTTTCCTTGAGGCCGAGCTTCTGCAGCATGCCGTCGAGCTTGTCGGAGCCGAAGATGCGCATCAGATCGTCTTCCAGCGACAGGAAGAACTTGGAATGGCCCGGGTCGCCCTGGCGGCCGGAGCGGCCGCGCAGCTGGTTGTCGATGCGCCGGCTCTCGTGCCGCTCGGTGCCGAGCACGTAGAGGCCGCCGGCTTTCAGTGCCTTCTCTTTCAGCCGCGCCACCTGCTGGCGGATTACATCGGCGCGCGGGTCTTTCTCGCGCGTGCGCATATCCTCGATATCGGTGATTTCCTGGCGGATACGCATGTCGGCGTTGCCGCCGAGCTGGATGTCGGTGCCGCGGCCGGCCATGTTGGTGGCGATGGTGATGGCGCCCGGCACGCCGGCTTGGGCGATGATCTGCGCCTCTTGCTCGTGATAGCGGGCGTTGAGGATAGCGAAGACCTTGGTTTTGGTGGCACCTTCGTCGCCCGAATAGAGCTTGGCGAAGGCATTGGCATCGGTGAAGTCGTGCGCTTCCCAGCCGGCTTCGCGCAGCATCTCGGCCAGTTGCTCGGACTTCTCGATCGAGGTGGTGCCGACCAGCACCGGCTGGCCGCGCAACTTGCAGTCCTCGATCAAGGCGATGATCGAGCGGTATTTCTCCTTGGTCGTGCGATAGACCTCGTCGTCGTCATCGGCGCGGATGAGCGGCATGTTGGTCGGCACTTCCAGCACTTCGAGCTTGTAAATGTCGAAGAACTCGTCGGCCTCGGTGAGCGCCGTGCCGGTCATGCCGGAAAGCTTCTCGTACATGCGGAAGTAATTCTGGAAGGTGATCGAGGCGAGCGTCTGGTTTTCCGGCTGGATCGGCTGGTGTTCCTTGGCTTCCAGCGCCTGGTGCAGCCCTTCCGAATAGCGCCGGCCCGGCATCATGCGGCCGGTGAACTCGTCGATGATGACGACCTCGCCGTTGCGCACGATGTAGTCCTTGTCGCGCTGGAACAGCTTGTGCGCGCGCAGCGCTTGATTGACGTGGTGGACGACGGAGACGTTCTCCACGTCGTAAAGCGAGTCGCCCTTGAGCTGCCCTGAATCGCGCAGGCGCTGCTCGAGTTTTTCCATGCCGGCTTCGGTGAGCGTCACCGTGCGCTGCTTCTCGTCGACTTCGAAATCGGATTTGTCGAGCGCCGGAATATAGCTGTCGATGGTGTTGTAGAATTCTGAGCGGTCGTCGAGCGGGCCGGAAATGATCAGCGGCGTGCGCGCCTCGTCGATGAGGATGGAGTCGACTTCGTCGACGATGGCGTAGATATGGCCGCGCTGGACCATGTCTTCCATGCGGTACTTCATATTGTCGCGCAGATAGTCGAAGCCGAGTTCGTTATTGGTGCCGTAGGTGACGTCGCAGTCGTAGGCCTTCTTGCGCTCTTCGTCGTCGAGGCCGTGCACGACCACGCCGACGGTGAGCCCGAGAAAATTATAGATCTGCCCCATCCATTCGGAATCGCGCCTGGCGAGATAGTCGTTGACGGTGACCACGTGTACGCCGCGCCCCGACAACGCGTTGAGATAGACCGGCAAGGTCGCAACCAGCGTCTTGCCTTCGCCGGTCTTCATCTCGGCGATCTTGCCCTCGTGCAGGATCATGCCGCCGATCAACTGGACGTCGAAATGCCGTTGGCCGAGCGTGCGTTTGGCGGCTTCGCGGCAGGTAGCGAAGGCGGCAGGAAGGATGTCGTCGAGCGAAGCGCCGTCGGCGACCTGTTTCTTGAATTCGTCGGTGCGCGCCCGCAAGGCCTCGTCGGACAGCGCTTCCAATTCCTTTTCCAGGGCATTGATCTCGGCCACGCGCGGCAGGTAGCTGCGAATCCGCCGCTCATTGGCGGAACCAAACAGCTTACGGGCGACGGCGCCGATCATCAGGAGCTCCTCATTGCGGCCGGTGCTTTTACCACGTCGTCGCGTCCGGATTTTGCTTCCGGCGCTCCGGAAATACCGCACTTTTCGGGCAAATTCGACGCGAAAACGGCAAACCAGCCAAGGCTAATCGAGAGATAGGAGGGGGTCGGTTTATTGTCAATTGCAAGCCGCCGGCGCCGTCGCAGCATGCCGGTCACGGCTTCGTCAGGCCCCGTTTGCCGCTTCGCCATTGCAAAGCCACGGTTGTTGGGTGACAAGTCCGCCGACGACCGCCCGACAGGCGGGACTTTTTCCAAGGACAGCGCCATGATGAATTCCCTTCGCGCCGGCACCTCGGCTTTATCGCGCCGGGGCGGCATCCTTGCCGCTTCTGCCGCGCTGTTGATCGCCGCGGCCACCCCGATGCATGCGGAAGACGCCGATCCGCTGCTGGCCAAAGTCAACGGCACCGAAATCCACCAGAGCGACCTCAATGCGATCGAGGCCGAGGCCGGGCAGATCCCGCCGATGTCGCCCGAGGCCAAGCGCGACTACCTGGTGCAATTCATGTCCGACATGATCCTGGTGTCGAAAGCCGCCGAGGCCAAAAAGATCGACGCCGACCGCGACTTCAAGCGCAAGCTCGATATCGCCCGCGACAAGCTGCTAATGGAAGCGCTGCTGCAATCGGTCGGCAAGGAAGCGTTGACCGAAGCCACCATGCACAAGGTCTACGACGACGCCGTCAAAAACCTCGGCGGCGAGAAAGAAGTGCACGCCCGCCATATCCTGGTGCGCGCGGCCGCCGGCGACGAGAAGGCGAGCGAAGCCGCCAAGGCGAAGATCGAGGCGATCATCGCGCGTCTGAAGAAAGGCGAGGATTTTGCCACCGTCGCCAAGGAAGTCACCGAAGACCCTTCCGGCAAGGCCAATGGCGGCGACCTCGGTTACTTCACCAAGGAGCAGATGGTGCCGGAATTTTCCGTCGTCGCGTTCAAGCTGGAAAAGGGACAGATCTCCGATCCGGTGAAGACCCAATTCGGCTGGCATGTGCTCAAGGTCGAGGACAAGCGCGACAAGCCGGTGCCGAAATTCGAAGAGGTCAAGGAACAGATCGAGCAGTATGTGACGCGCAAGGCGCAGGCCGAGCTGGTGACCAAGCTGCGCGCCGAGGCCAAGGTCGAGAAGTTCTACAAGACCGAAGAGCCGAAGAAGGACGAGCCGGCGGCGGCTCCGGCTGCTCCGGCCGCGCCCGAGAAGAAGTAAGAACGATCGCATCTATCAATTGAATTCGTCATGGCCGGCCTTGTGCCGGCCATTTCGCTTAGGTAGGCACGCTCGTGCCAAGCTCATCGGGATCGCCGGGACAAGCCCGGCGATGACAGGCTGAATATGTCCACCGCCGTTTCCCCCCTCGCCCCGCGGCACGTGCCGGAGATGCCGGCGATTGCCGGCGTGCGGCTGGCGACCGCTGCCGCCGGCATCCGCTATGCCGGGCGTACCGACGTGCTGCTGGCGCTGTTTGCTCCGGGCACGACGGTGGCCGGTGTCTTCACCCGTTCGAAATGCCCCTCGGCGCCGGTCGAGTGGTGCCGCGCGCACCTGAAATCCTCAGGCCGCTCGGCGCGCGCGCTGGTGGTCAATTCCGGCAACGCCAACGCCTTCACCGGCAAGAGCGGGCGCGCGGCAACCAAGCTCACGGCTGACATTGCCGCCAAGGCCGCGGGCTGCAAAGCGGCCGAGGTGTTTCTCGCCTCCACCGGCGTGATCGGCGAGCCGCTCGACGCCGCCAAGTTCGCGCCGGTGATGGACGGCCTCGCCGCCCGCGCCAAAGCCGGCGATTTTCTCGCCGCGGCGCAAGCGATCATGACCACCGATACCTTCCCGAAGGTAGCGACGGCGCGCGCCCGTATCGGCAAAGCGGCGGTCACCATCAACGGTATCGCCAAAGGCGCCGGCATGATCGCGCCGGACATGGCCACCATGCTCGCTTTCGTGTTCACCGACGCCGCGATCGCCGCGCCGGCTCTGCAAGCGATGCTGAAGGAAAACGTCACCGATACCTTCAACGCCGTCACCATCGACGGCGATACCTCCACCTCCGATACGTTGCTGCTGTTCGCCACCGGCAAGGGGGCCGGCGCCACACGAATCGCGCGGGCGAGCGATCCACGGCTAAAGCCATTCAGAAAAGCATTGCGCGAGGTGCTGGCCAACCTCTCCGAGCAGATCGCGCGCGACGGCGAAGGCGCGCGCAAACTGGTCGAGATCGTGGTCGAAGGCGCGGTGTCGAAGACCTCGGCGCGCCGCATCGCCCTGTCGATTGCCAATTCACCGCTGGTGAAGACAGCGATCGCCGGCGAGGACGCCAATTGGGGCCGCGTGGTGATGGCCGTCGGCAAGGCGGGCGAGCCGGCCAATCGCGACAAGCTATCGATCTGGTTTGGCGGCATCCGCGTCGCCCATAGAGGCGAGCGCGACCCTTCTTATGATGAAGCCACCGTCAGCGCGGCGATGAAAAAGCCCGAGATCAGCCTGAAAGTCGCGCTGGGGCTGGGGAAAGGGCGCGACCGGGTGCTGACCTGCGATCTCACCAAGGAATACATCGCCATCAACGGCGATTACCGCTCTTAAGGTTTCGGTTACCTTTGGCGGAGGAGTTCCTCTTTGTCCGGGCGGCTTGAAACCATCTTAACCAACCAATGGCTACCGTTGGGGTGAAGGGCTGTGAGCGCCACGATCTTACTGGTTGCCGCCTGTGCCCTCGTCGATACCGACGGCCGCGTGCTCATCGCGCAGCGGCCGCAGGGCAAGGCGATGGCGGGCTTGTGGGAGTTTCCCGGCGGCAAGGTCGAGGTCGGCGAGCGGCCGGAAGAAAGCTTGATCCGCGAACTCAAGGAGGAGCTCGGAATCGACGTCCGCGAAGATTGTCTCGCGCCGCTCACTTTCGCGAGCCATCGCTATCCGGACTTTCATCTCCTGATGCCGCTCTATGTATGCCGGCGCTGGGAGGGAACGGTGACCGCCAGGGAGGCGCCACGGCTTGCCTGGGTGATGCCGAACCGGCTGCGCGACTATCCGATGCCGCCGGCCGATGAGCCGCTCATATCGCACCTTACGGCGCTGCTGTGAACGACAAGAGCTTGGACGAGACGAGAAACGAGACAAAAATGCGCGACATCGATCCAAACTTCCTGATCTGCGCCTTGCGCCGTTTCGCGCGACAAGACTGCGGGGCCACCGCTATCGAATACGCTCTTATTGCCGGCGGCATCAGCATCGTCATCCTGGTCGCGGTGACCAGCGTCGGCACGACGATGAACGCGCTTTACTACGATAAGCTGCTGAGCATGTTCTGAGGCGTTGCGTCTACGCTACGACTTGGCCGGGCCACCGGCCTTCTCCCCCGCCGGAATTTCTTGTGCGCCGAGCGCATCGGCGAGCCGCCGCGCCGCCGAGCCGGGCCTGAGCGGCTTCTGCTGGCGCTCATGCGGCGCCCAGCCCGAAAGCCAGGCAACCTCGAATGTCGCACGCAAGCGCCCATCGGCGTCGGCAAAGCGCTCGGCGTAGATGTCCGTCATCCGCCGCAACGTCGCGCGCCGGAGCGGACTGCGGCGGCGCTCGGTGAGCACGTTGGTCGCGCCCATGCGGCGAAGATCGTGCATCAAGGCAAAAACTGAATCGTAGCGCACCGTCAGCCGGTCGGAATCGACCACCGGCAACGCAAAGCCGGCGCGCTGCAACAGCCCGCCCAGTTCACGCACATCGGCAAACGGCGCGACGCGCGGCGAGACGCCGCCCTCGATCTCGCTTTCGGCGGCGGCGAAAGCCTGGCGCAATTCGGTGAGACTGTCGCCGCCGATCAGCGCGGCGAGCAGTAAGCCGTCCGCTTTGAGCGCGCGGCGGATTTGGATCAGCGTGCCGGGCAGGTCGTTGACGAATTGCAACGACAGCGCCGACACCACGAGATCGAGCGACCCGTCGGCGAACGGCACCGCCTCCTCGTCGGCGACGACGCGCGCGACGCATCCAACTTTGCCGCTTTGCGCCAGCACCCGGCGCACAGCGTCGGTCGGCGTGCCGAGATCGGCCGCCACCTCGAATGTGCGCAGCACGGCGCCGAGCCGCTCGCCCAGCTCGTCGGCGACGCGATCGATCAGAAAACGTTCCGCTCCGAGCGCCGCCGCGCGCCGCCGGCGCGCGCGCAGCAAGCGGCGATCGAAAATCGTAGGACTGGGCACGGCATCACCACATCGTCCCCTCTCCCGCTTGCGGGGGAGGGACAGGGAGGGGGCAGTTCTATAGCAATCTATGCCCTATTTCCCCCTCCCCAACACTCCCAGCTTGCGAGGGAGGAAGCAGGCCGTGCGCGTCGGGACCAAAAATAAACGCAGCGCGACGATTACAGCGGCAGCATCTTGCCGTTAGTCTTGATCTCGGGCGCGGTCTTGTTGTTGACGATCTTGAGTTCGAGCTTGCCGGGCGTGCCCTGCCATTGGCCGCCGACCAGCGGCGTGGTGCAGACGTTGGGCACCGGACCCTTCTTCCACTGGATCGGGCCGACGATCGCCTGGTAGTTCGTCGCCACGATGGCCTCGCGGATCGCATTCGGCTCCAGCGCCTTGGAGCGCTTGAGCACGTCGGCGGCGACCTCGAACAACGCGTGCTTGAAGCCGAGCGGCATGGTCCATTGCCTCTTGCTGGCCGCGGTATAGGCGGCGGCCAGCTGCGCCGAGGACTGTCCAGTCAGGTGCGAAGAGAACGGGTGATACGGCGACCACCAGACCTCGATACCGATGTTCTTGCCGAGCGGCCCGAGCGCGTTCACCGCCGCCGGGAATTCGGCCGACTTGCCCGGGCAGACCACCTTGGGCTTGAAGCCCTGTTGCGCGGCTTGCGTCCAGAAATTGGCGAAGGTCGGCGGCGGCAGCACCGAGGTGACGGCTTGCACGCCAGCCGATTTGAAGGCGGTGATCTGCGAGGTGAAATTCTCTGCGAAAGGATCGAAGCTGCCGGTATTGATCACCTTGTAGCCGCGTTTCTCCAGAATCGGCGGCATGCCGTGGCCCTTGTCGCTGAAGGCGTTGCCGTCGGAATCGTTTGGCCACAGGCAGCCGACGACTTTGTTGGTCGGAATTTCGTCGAACAGGTTGATGAAGGTCGCGATCAGCGCCTCAGCGCCCCAGAAGAAATGATAGGTCCACTTGAAACCCTTCGCCGGGTCGCCTTTGCGGCCAAAGAAATACGGCTGCCAGGGCGCGTCGGTCGACACGCAGGGCACCTCGTTGATCTCGCAGGCATCCGCCACCGGGTTCACGGTGTCCGGCGTGTGCGCAACGACCATGAGGTCGATCTTGCTGTTGATCAGTTCGTTCGCCACTTCGGCGGCGCGGTTTGGATTGGACTGGCTGTCCTTGACGATGACCTCGATCGCGTGGCTCTGACCACCGATCTTGATGCCGCCGGCGACCGCCTTCTTGAATTCGTTGAGGACGAAAGCATCGGGTTCGGCGAAGATCGCCAGCGGACCGGTCGTCGGCGTCACCAGTCCGATCTTGATCGGGCGGCTTTGCGCGCGCAGCAGCGAAGGCGCCATAGCCACGAATGTGGCGGCAGTACCGGCCTTGAGCAGTTCGCGGCGGCTGGTTTTCGCTTTCGATAAATTCGTTTGAGTACCAACCATTTTCGTCCTCCCATTTTTATGGCCGAATTTATCGCCTGCCCGCCCCGCCCAACGCAAGGGGTGTCGTCGTAGCCGGGCGAATATCGCGGGCCATTGAGGGAGATTGAGCTTGCGGCTACGCTACCCCCATGCCTGAGGCCGCAACGGAAGCCAGGCTTTATGCGCCGATCGCCCGCGCTGCCGCGGCGTTCCGCCGCGCCGGCCGGCTGGCGCTCGACGTCGCCTTGCCGCCGCTGTGCCCATCCTGCCGCGAGCCGCTTGGCGACGGCATCGGCCTTTGCGCGCCCTGCTGGTCGAAGCTCTCCTTCATCGAGCCGCCTTATTGCGCGCGGCTGGGCGTCCCCTTTACTTACGATCCGGGGCCGGGCCTGTTGTCGATGGAGGCGATCGCCGACCCGCCGGCTTACGACCGCGCCCGCGCCGCGGTGCGCTATGACGACATCGCCCGCGCTTTGGTGCTCACCTTCAAGTACGGCGACCGCCTCGACCTTGCACCGATGATGGGCCGCTGGATGGCGCGCACCGGCCGCGAACTCCTGGCCGACGCCGACGCGCTTATTCCGGTGCCGCTGCATTGGCGCCGGCTGTGGGCGCGGCGCTTCAATCAATCGGCGGCGCTGGCGCGCGCCGTCTCGGCCTTAAGTGGCGTGCCGGTCGACGATGGCGCGCTCAAACGCGTACGCGCCACCCCGCAACAGGTCGGGCTGTCGAAAAGCGAACGCGCCGGCAACGTGCAAGGCGCCTTCCGTGTGCCGGCGGAGCAGAAGCCGCAAGTCGCCGGTAGGCGGGTGGTGCTGATCGACGACGTGCTGACCTCGGGCGCCACGGTCGATACCTGCGCCCGCGCTTTGCTGCGCGCCGGCGCCGCGCATGTCGATGTGCTGGTCTTCGCGCGGGTTGTCGCCACCCTGCGCAGCGCCATATAAATACCGCCGGAGACTGCGAACGGAAGCTCCATGCCAGAGATTGAAATCTATACCACTTTGTTTTGCCCCTATTGCTCCATGGCCAAAGCTCTGCTGAAACGCAAAGGGGTCGCCTATAAGGAGATCAACGTGACGGCCAATCGGGAGCGGCGCAACGAGATGATCGAACGGGCGAATGGGCGCATGACCGTGCCGCAGATCTTCATCGGCAGCCTGCATGTCGGCGGCAGCGACGAACTGCATGCGCTCGAGCGCGCCGGCAAGCTCGACCCTCTGCTCGCCGGGCCAGGACAGCCCGCATGAGCGCCGGGGCCAAGCACGCGAGCTTCAAGGCGGCGATGATCCAGATGCGTGCCGGCCTTGTTCCCGCCGCCAATCTCGATGCCGCGGTGCGCATGATCGGCGAGGCAAAAGCCGCCGGCGCCGATTACGTGCAGACGCCGGAAATGACCAACGTACTCGCCGCCAACAGCGAACAGCTTTTTTCGGTCATCGTCGAAGAAGAAGCCGACACTTCGCTTGCGACCTTGCGCGAGCTCGCGCGCAAACTGGGCATCACCGTGCATATCGGCTCGCTGGCGATCAAAATCAGCCACGACCGCGCCGCCAACCGCTCGTTCCTGATCGATCCGAAAGGCGACATCGCCGCCCGCTACGACAAAATCCACATGTTCGATGTCGATCTCGCCAATGGCGAGAGCTACCGCGAATCGCGCAGGTACCGGCCCGGTGAATTGGCCGTGCTGTCCGATCTGCCGTGGGGGCGGCTGGGTTTGACCATCTGCTACGACCTGCGCTTTCCCGCGCTCTACCGTGCGCTGGCGGAAGCCGGCGCCACCATGCTGGCGATCCCGTCCGCTTTCACGCAGCAGACGGGGGAAGCGCATTGGCACGTGCTGATCCGCGCCCGCGCCATCGAGAACGGCAGCTTCGTGTTTGCCGCCGCGCAAGCCGGCAAGCACGAAAACGGCCGCGAAACCTACGGCCATTCACTCATCATTGACCCGTGGGGGCGTATCCTGGCCGAAGGGAACACCGAGCCGGGCGTGGTGATGGCCGAAATTGATCTCGCCGAGGTCGCCAATGCGCGCGCGCGCATCCCCTCGCTGCAGCACGGCCGCCGCTTCGAAATCGTGGAGCCGCTGGCCGAGCCGACACATTTGCACGTGGTGCGGGGGGCGGAATGATCCGTTACGCGCTTGCCTGCGAGCAAGGCCACAGTTTCGAGAGCTGGTTTGCGGATTCGGCCGCCTATGACAAGCAGGCCAAGCGCAGATTGGTGACCTGCCCGCATTGCGGCTCGGCCAGGGTGGAAAAGGCGATCATGGCGCCGCGGCTCTCCGGCGCGCGCAAGCGCGAAGCGCCCGCCGAATTGCCGGCGCCCACCGCGCCGGCGGCGCCCGTTGCGGACAAGACGCCGGTCGCCATGATCTCGCCGCAGGAGCGCGAGGTGCGCGCCAAGCTCAAGGAGCTGCGCGATCATCTGGTGAAAAATGCCGACCACGTGGGGCCGAAATTTCCCGAGGAAGCGCGCAAGATGCATTATGGCGAGATCGAGCACCGCTCGATCTATGGCGAGGCTTCCCCCGAAGACGCCAAGTCGCTGGCCGAGGAAGGCATCGAATTCCACCCGCTGCCGATTTTGCCCGACGAGCGCAACTAGACCGCGTTCAGGCGGGCGTGTCCGGGGCGCAGCACGAAGTGGTGCGCTGCAGACCCGGGATCCAGCATAAGAGGAAAGATGGGCATCAGCGGTGCATCACTTCGTGCTGCACCGCATCCGGGGCACGAGTTAGTGCGCCCAGACCAATAGCCCGACGCCGAGAACGATCATGACGATGCCGACGGCTTCGCGCGCCGTGGTCGGCTGCTTGAAAATGAATTTCGAGATCGCCTGCGCGAACAGCACCTCGACCAGCGCCAGCGTGCGCACGCTCGCCGCGGTGGCGATGGCGAAGGCGAGAAACCAGAATTGCGAGGCCAGCGCGCCCATGAAGCCGGCGAAGATCGACGGCCGCCAGGCGCGAAAGATCGCCTTCAGCACGGCCGGATCGCGCAAGGCCAGATAGGCCGACAGCAGCAGCGACTGGCAGACAAGTCCAACCGCCAAGGTGAAGGTGGCAGCCAGCACATAGTTATTGTGCAGCTCGAGACTGAGGATCGCGCCGCGATAGCCGATGGCCGAGAGCCCGAACATGCCGCCGGAGATGAGCCCGACCACGGTCGGCCATGCGCCGCCGGCTTGCGCCGCGCCCGGCTTCAGCGACATCACGATGACGCCGGCGGTGGCGATGAGGATGGCGACCGCCAAAAGCGGCGTCACCTTGTCGCCGAGCAGCACGAAGCCGAACAGCGCAACCTGCACCGGCTCGGTCTTGATATAGGCGATGGTGACGACGAAGGAGCGGTCGTTCATCGCTTTGAGCATCAGCGCGGTGGCGGCGATCTGCGCCAAAAAGCCGTCGATGATCCACGGCCAGAAGGCCGGCCCCGGCCGCGGCAAGTCCGAACTGGTCGCCAGCAAGACGCCGGCGAGAAAGACCAGCGCGAAGGGAAAGCCGAACAGAAAGCGCACATGCGTGGCGCCGACCGTGCCCAGCGTCGCGGTCAGTTCGCGCTGCATGGCGTTGCGCGCGGTCTGCGCCGCGGCGGCGATGATGGTGAAGACGGCCCAGAGCATGTGTGATTGTCTTTGTCGAGCGTTGAGGCGCGATCGGAAAATTCGGCCGTCATCCCGGCCGAGCGAAGCGAGGGCCGGGATCCAGTACTCCGAAGTCCATCGATAAGCTGCGGCGTACTGGGTCCCCGCCTTCGCGGGGACGACGGCTTTTATGCGGCCGCCGGCCGAATCTCCGCAGCCTCGGGGAACTCAGTGACCTCGCCCTTTTCATTGTCGATCAGCAGGAACAGGTCGAAATAGCGGATGGTCGGCGCCGCCCCGGTGCGCTTGATCACCGACTGCCGCCAGGCCTCGTCATGGCCGCGCTTCGCGGCTTCCACCGACGGCCAGATATAGACGCCGGCGCCGGTCTTGCCGTTCAGCTCGAGCAAAAAATGTTTGCGCTTGAGTTCCTTGTTCGCCTGCCATTTCGGAATCACGTTGCGGGCTTCCTCAGCCACTTGCTGACGGCTCCAGCCCTTCGGCGAATTGAATTCGACCAGTTCGAGGATCATGAGGATTTTTCCTTGCTGTTCGCCCGTTCGGCAACGAGCATGTAGTTCACATCGGTGTCGGATGACAACTGCCAGCGGTCGGCGAAAGGATTGTAGACGACGCCGCGCTCGCCGGTGACGGCCAGGCCGGCCTTTTCGATCGCGCTTTCCAGTTCTTCCGGCGTCACGAACTTGTCCCATTGATGCGTGCCGCGCGGCAGCCAGCGCAGCACGTATTCGGCGCCGACGATAGCGAGCGCGAAGCTCTTCAGCGTGCGGTTCAGCGTCGCCGCGATCATCAGCCCGCCGGGCTTGACCATCGAGGCGCAGGTGGCAACGAACGAAGAAACATCGGTGACGTGCTCGACCACTTCCATCGCCAGCACCACGTCGAAGCGCTCGCCGGCGGCGGCGAGGTCTTCAGCGGTCGTATTACGATAGTCGACCGTAAGCTCGCTTTCCCCCGCATGCGCGCGCGCCACCGCGATGTTTTCTTCGGACGGATCGGCGCCGACGACCTGCGCCCCCAGCCGCGCGAGAGGCTCGGACAGAATGCCGCCGCCGCAGCCGATATCGAGCAGGCGCAGGCCTTTCAGGCTGTCCAGCGTCTTGGCATCGCGGCCGAAGTGCCTGGCGGCCTGGTCGCGGATGTAGGCAAGCCGCACCGGATTGAATTTGTGCAGCGCCGCCATCGGCCCGCGCGCATCCCACCAGTCCGCGGCAAGCGCCGAGAAGCGTTCGACCTCGGCGGCATCGACGCTCGAACCGCGGGCTTTGCGTTTAACCATGCCGGCCATCTTGCTTCGTTGCGGGGACCGCTTGTTGCAGCCGAACGACCCCGCCGGTATGTATACGCGGCTTTTCCGGCCGGCGCATGGCTTGCTGCGCCGGCCTCATGTTAAGCGCCTAAGGGCGGCGCCCGGGAACGTCAATGGCTCGACTGGTGATGAAATTCGGCGGAACGTCGGTCGCCGATCTCGACCGCATCCGCAACGTGGCGCGCCACGTCAAGCGCGAGGTCGACGCCGGCCATGACGTGGCCGTCGTGGTCTCCGCCATGGCCGGCACCACCAATCAACTGGTCGAATGGAGCCGGCAGGCCGCCGGCCTGCATGACGCGCGCGAATACGACGCGGTGGTGGCCTCCGGCGAGCAGGTCACCGCCGGCCTGCTCGCCATCGTGCTCGAAGGCATGGGCGTCAACGCGCGTTCCTGGCAGGGCTGGCAATTGCCGATCCTCACCGACAATGCGCACGGCGCCGCGCGCATTTTGGAGGTCAACGGCGCCGAACTGGTCAAGCGCTTCAACGAGCAGCATCAGGTCGCGGTGATCGCCGGCTTTCAGGGCATGCACAAGCTAACCGGCCGCATCACCACGCTGGGGCGCGGCGGCTCCGACACCTCGGCCGTTGCGATCGCGGCGGCGATCCAGGCCGAGCGTTGCGACATTTACACCGATGTGGACGGCGTCTACACCTCCGACCCGCGCGTGGTGCCGAAAGCGCATCGCCTCGACAAGATCGCCTACGAGGAAATGCTCGAGCTCGCTTCGCTTGGCGCCAAGGTCATGCAGGTGCGCTCGGTCGAGCTCGGCATGGTGCGCAACGTGCCGATCTTCGTGCGCTCGAGCTTCGAGAAGCCCGAAGATATCGATTCCTCCAAGACGCCGTCGGGCACGCTCATTTGCGACGAAGGAGACATCGTGGAACAGCAAACCGTCACCGGCATCGCTTTCTCCAAGGACGAGGCGCAGATCTCGATCCGGCGCGTGCAGGACAAGCCCGGCGTCGCCGCCGCGATCTTCGGCCCGCTCGCCGATGCCAATATCAACGTCGACATGATCGTGCAGAACGTCTCGGCCGACGGCTCCACCACCGATCTCACCTTCACCGTTCCCTCGGCCGATTACGAGCGGGCGCGGGCGACGATCGAGAAGGCCAAAGGCGCGATCGGCTACGAGCGGCTGGACGGGGCGACCGACGTCGCCAAGGTTTCCGTCATCGGCATCGGCATGCGCAGCCACGCCGGCGTCGCCGCCAAAGCCTTCAAGGCGCTTTCCGAGCAGAAGATCAACATCCTTGCCATCACCACCTCGGAGATCAAATTTTCGGTGCTGATCAAGGCCGCCAAAACGGACATGGCGGTGCGCACGCTGCATTCGCTCTACGATCTGGACAAGTAATTCGCGGAGGAATCGTCACCATGCGCGTCGTCGCCATCGAAGAACATTTCACCGTGCCCGCGCTGGTCAAAAGTATCGATCCGGCGATCGTCAAGGCGCGCGGCTACATTCCGCGCAAAACACCCAAGGACCGGCCAAGCCCGATGCAGCTCTTGCCTGAGATGGGCGAGCCGCGCCTGCAGGCGATGGATGAGGCCGGCATCACGCTGCAGATCCTCTCCAACACCGGCCCCGGCCCCGACTTGGTGCCGGGCGCCGACGGTATCGCCATGGCGCGCGCGATGAACGACTATCTGGCCGAGGCCGTCGCCCGCCATCCCGACCGTCTCGGTGGTTTCGCCGTGCTGCCGATGCAGAGCCCGGAAGCCTGCGCGGCCGAGCTCAGGCGCAGCGTCAAGGAATTGAAATTTCCCGGCGTGCTCATCAACGGCACCACCGAAGGACGCTTCCTCGACCATCCGAGCTATGACGGCCTGCTGGCGGAAGCGGTGGCACTGGATGTGCCGATCTACATCCACCCGCATATTCCGCCGGCCGCCGTGCGCGAGGCCTATTACGCGGACCTGGTTGAAGGCGCCTCGCGCGTGCTCGCGACCGCCGCCTGGGGCTGGCACTCGGAGACGGCGGTGCACGTGCTGCGCATGGTGCTGGCCGGCACGCTCGACAAACACCCCAAGCTCAAGCTCATCATTGGCCATATGGGCGAGATGCTGCCGGTGATGCTCGACCGCATCGACAAAGTATCCGCGCTCGACGTCGATTATTTGAAGCGGCCGATCAGCCGGACCATCCTCGACCAGGTCTGGATCACCACCAGCGGCATTTTCACGGAACCGCCGTTCCTCGCGGCGCTGCAGACCTTCGGCATCGACCGCATCATGTTTTCGGTCGACTACCCCTACGCGCCGAACATGGCCGGGCGCAGCTTCCTCAACCGCATCTCATTGTCGCCCGCTGACATGGCCAAGCTCTGCCACGGCACCGCCGACGCGCTGCTGAAATTGAAGGCCTGAGCGCGATCGCTAAAATTGAGGCGATTGCGACCCGCCCCTGCAAGCGCCTGCCGCAGTGCGGCATGGACGTGCCGCCTCCTTTGGCTTGCCCCTTGCATGGGCCATTGGCTATAGCCTGACTCATATGCGGCCGCCGGCGCCGGGTCGAAACGGTCGCTATTCGTACATGATCGGGCCGTAAACGAGGCTGCGGCCGAACCGCGGCCCTTTAAAGGACTTAAGAGATGCGTGGCGCGCTCGGCGGTCCGCGCGTGCTGTTACGCCGGCTTCGCGAAGTGATGGCGGAGCCGGTCAGCGCGCAGGATCGCCTCGACAAAGTGGTTGTGCTGATCGCCGCCAACATGGTGGCGGAGGTGTGCTCGGTCTACGTCTTGCGCGTGGACGGAACACTCGAGCTATACGCCACCGAAGGTTTGAAGCGCGAAGCCGTCCACAACACGGTGTTGAAGCAAGACGAGGGTCTGGTCGGCCTGGTGGCCAGCGAAGCCAACCCCATCAACCTGTCCGACGCGCAGGCGCATCCGGCCTTCTCGTTCCGACCGGAAACAGGCGAGGAAATCTACCACTCCTTCCTCGGCGTTCCGGTGCTGCGCGCCGGCAATACGCTCGGCGTGCTCACGGTGCAGAACCGTGCCCGCCGCACCTACACCGAGGAGGAAGAAGAGGCGCTGCAGACCACGGCGATGGTGCTCGCCGAGATGATCGCCTCGGGCGAGTTGTCGGCGCTCGCCAAGCCCGGCGCCGAACCCGCCGCGCGCCATGCGATCCACATCGAAGGCACCTCGCTGTCCGACGGAATCGCGCTCGGCCACGTGGTACTGCACGAGCCGCGCGTGGTCATCACCGATGTGATCGCCGAGGACGTGCCGCGCGAATTGAAACGCCTGGACGCGGCCATCGCCACCTTGCGCGCCGATCTCGACCGGCTGGTCGAGCACCGCGACGTCGCCGACGGCGGCGAACATCGCGACGTGCTCGAAGCCTATCGCATGTTCTCCTACGACCAGGGCTGGCTGCACAAAATCCGCGAGGCGGTGGCGACCGGCCTCACCGCCGAGGCAAGCGTCGAGCGCGTGCAGTCCGACACGCGTGCCCGCATGTTGCGCGTATCCGATCCCTACTTGCGCGACCGGCTGCACGACCTCGACGACCTCGCCAACCGGCTGATGCGCGTCTTGACCGGCAAGGATCACGCGCCCTCGCGCGAGCAATTGCCGGAAAACGCCATTTTGGTCGCGCGCTCCATGGGCCCGGCGGCGCTGCTCGACTACGACCGCAAACGACTGCGCGGCCTGGTGCTGGAGGAAGGCGGCCCCACCTCGCACGTCTCGATCGTGGCGCGTGCGCTCGGTATTCCCACCGTCGGCGAGATTGCCAACGCCGCCGGCTTGGTCGAGCCGGGCGACGCCATCATTGTCGACGGCTCGACCGGCGACGTGCATATGCGCCCGCCCGCCGACATCGAGGCGGCCTACGCCGAGCGGGTGAAGCTGAGGGCGCGGCGTCAGGCGCAATATCACGCGTTGCGCGACCGCCCTTGCATCACCAAAGACGGCCACAAGTTCGCGCTGATGATCAACGCCGGCCTGACCATCGATCTTCCCCATCTCGACGAGACCGGCGCCGCAGGCATCGGCCTGTTCCGCACCGAATTGCAGTTCATGGTGGCCGACACGATGCCGCGCACCGGCGAGCAGCTTGCGCTTTATCGCACCGTGCTCGACGCCGCCGACAAGCGGCCGGTGACGTTTCGCACCCTCGACATCGGCGGCGACAAGGTGCTGCCCTATCTGCGCAACGTCGAAGAGGAAAACCCGGCGCTCGGCTGGCGCGCCATCAGGCTGGGGCTTGACCGGCCCGGGCTGTTGCGCGCGCAGGTGCGCGCCTTGCTGCGCGCCGCCGGCGGGCGCGAATTGAAGCTGATGTTTCCGATGATCGCCATGGTGGAGGAGTTCGACAGGGCCAAAGCGCTGGTCGAGGTCGAGCTCACGCATCTGCGCCGGCACGGCCACGCGCTGCCGGAGCGGGTGGAGATCGGCACCATGCTGGAAGTGCCCTCGCTGCTGTTCCAACTCGACGAGCTGTTGGAACGAGTTGACTTCCTCTCGGTCGGCTCCAACGACCTGATGCAATTTCTCTACGCCGCGGACCGCGGCAATCCGCAGGTTTCCACGCGTTTCGATACGCTGTCGGCGCCGGTGCTGCGCGCGCTGAAAAACATCGCTGACAGGGGTCGCAAGCACGGCAAGCCGGTGGCGCTGTGCGGGGAGCTCGCCTCGCAGCCGATCGGCGCGCTGGCGCTGGCCATTCTCGGCTATCGCTCGCTGTCGCTGTCGCCCTCGGCGATCGGCCCGGTGAAGGCCTTGCTGCTCGATCTTGACTGCCGCAAGGGCGAGGTGGCGATCCTGCCGCACCTTGCCGAACCGGTCGGCAGTGTATCCATCCGTCACAAGCTGGAAAGCTTCGCGGCGGCCGAGGGGCTGCAGTTATAGGAACTGTGTAGGGCGTCATGGCCGGGCTTGTCCCGGCCATCTACGCCTATACAAGGCTCGACAAAGAAAGGCGTGGATGCCCGGCACAAGGCCGGGCATGACAAGTCAATGCAGTTGCCGCAACACCGGCTCGATGCCCTGCTCGCCCGCCATTCTCTGGTGGAAAGCGAGCTCGCGACCAATCTCGGCCGCGACGATTACGTCAAGCTGTCGCGCGAATTCGCCGAGCTCGGTCCGGTAGTCGAGACCATCAAGGCCTATCGCGCCATCACCGCCGAAATCGCCGATCTGGAGGCGCTTGCCGCCGATCCCAAGACCGACGCCGAGATGCGCAAGCTGGCGGACACCGAAAAACTGGCGCTGCAGCCGCGCAAGGAAAATCTCGAACGTCAGATCCAGCTGGCGCTGATCCCCAAGGACGCGATGGACGACCACAACGCCATCCTGGAAATCCGCGCCGGCACCGGCGGCGACGAGGCGGCGTTGTTCGCCGGCGACCTGTTCCGCATGTACGAGCGCTACGCCGCCCAGCAGGGCTGGAAAACGGAAATCCTCTCGCTCAGCGAAGGCAGCAAAGGCGGCTTCAAGGAAATCATCGCCGAGGTACGCGGGCGCGGCGTGTTCGCCAAGCTCAAATTCGAATCCGGCGTGCACCGCGTGCAGCGCGTACCCGACACCGAAGCCTCCGGCCGCATCCACACCTCGGCCGCCACCGTCGCGGTGCTGCCCGAGGTGGAAGACGTCGACATCAAGATCAACGACGACGACCTGAAGATCGACACCATGCGCGCACAGGGCGCCGGCGGTCAGCACGTCAACAAGACCGAATCGGCGATCCGCATCACGCATTTGCCAAGCGGCATCGTCGTCTTCGTGCAGGAGGAACGTTCGCAGCATAAGAACAAGGCCAAGGCCATGACCATGCTGCGCGCCAAACTATACGACCAGGAACGCACCCGGCTCGATAGCCAGCGCGCCGCCGAGCGGCGCGGCCAGATCGGCTCCGGCGACCGCTCGGAGCGCATTCGCACCTATAATTTCCCGCAAGGTCGCGTCACCGATCACCGCATCAATCTGACGCTGCACAAACTGCCGCAGGTGATGGAAGGCGAAGCCTTGCACGAAGTCATCGACGCGCTGGTGACCGAGCACCAGGCCGAATTGCTGGCGGCCGAAGGCGAGACGTGAGAATTATTCCCGGGCTGAAAGACGGCGCCTGTATTGCCGACGCCCTTCGCCTGATCGCACAATCCTTCAAAGCCGCCGGCGTCGAATCGCCGGAGGTGGATGCGCGTGCCTTGCTCGGCCACGCGCTGCGTCTCGATCGCACACAACTCATCACGCAGGCCGACCGCATCCTCGAGCGGCGTGAAGTCGACGCGGCGTCGGCGCTTGTCGCGCGCCGGCTCAAGCGCGAGCCGGTGGCGCGCATCCTCGGCCGCAAGGAATTCTGGAGCTTGCCGCTTGACGTCACGCCCGACGTTCTGGTGCCGCGGCCGGAAACCGAAACGGTGGTCGAAGCTGCACTCGATTTCGTCGCGCACAACGGCTTGCGCATGAAACGGCTGCGCCTGCTCGATATCGGCACCGGATCGGGTGCGCTGTTGCTGGCGTTGCTCGGCGAATTGCCCGTGGCGACCGGCATCGGCACCGATATCAGTCAGGCGGCGTTGAGCGTTGCGCGCGGCAATGCCGAGCGCCTCGGTTTTTCCGATCGCTGCAGGTTTATCGCCTGCGACATCGCCGCCGGCGTCAGCGGCCCTTTCGATATCGTCGTGTCGAACCCGCCTTATGTGGTGCGCGGCGAAATCGCGACGCTGGCGCCGGAGGTGAGCCGCTTCGACCCGCCGCTTGCGCTCGATGGCGGCAACGATGGCCTCGATGCCTACCGTGCCATCGCAGCCGACACGCCGCGCCTGCTGGCGCCGGACGGCCGGCTGATTGTGGAATTGGGCGCCGGCCAGGAGCCGCCGGTGCGCACGCTGTTTACCAAGGCGGGATTGACCGTCCATGGCACGCGTCAGGATTTGGCCGGAATTGAGCGCGCGCTTATTGCCGGCCCGTCGCCAGCCCGCTCGCCATGAGCCCCGAGCATTTCGACCTGCCGAAATTTGCAGGGCTCGTTTACGGGCGAAAAAAACCGCTTGGAATGTAGCGCGGAAACGACTAGCTTCCCCTCACGGAATCGACCCGTGACGGTTGCATCGCCGAGAACCCCTGAGCCAGAGGCTCTGTGTGGCGGCGGCGCGAGGCAGATGACGAACGGCCGAAACGACGGCAAACGAAATCGCCAGATACGGGTCCGGATGCTTCACCGGTTGGGCGCATCAAACTTTTAAAGACTGATGATGCGTGTAACGAGAGGTTGGCAACGTCGCGGCAGGACCGCGGCTATGGGGTTGCATTAACTATCGCGACAAGGATCGCAAATCGTTCGAACTTTTGCGCGGAAAATTCGACGCGGGTAACGCCGCGCAGTGAGCTTCGTATGGTCATTGAAATGCGTCATGGACTTGAAGGTGAAGTGGACGGATTGCGGCGCGTGCCGCGGTAAAGCGAAAGGTCAGCGAACAGGCACAACATGAGAAACGGTCAAAAGCGCATGCGGGGACGTAACAACAACAACCACCGCAAAAGCCAGAATCCGCTGACGCGGGTCTACGAGTCGAACGGGCCCGACGTGAAAATCCGCGGCACCGCCTCGCACGTCGCAGAAAAATACATCCAGCTCGCGCGCGATGCGCAGAGTTCGGGCGACCCGGTGGCGGCGGAAAATTATTACCAGCACGCCGAGCATTATTTTCGCCTGATTGCCGCGGCGCAGGAACAGTTCCGCCAGCAGAACCCGTATTACAATCAACAGCCGCAGCAAGGGCAGAACCCGCCGCAAGGCGCCGCCGACGACAATTTCGACGACGGTGACGAGGACGGTCAACCCTACATGGGGCAAAACGAGCCGAGCTACGCGCCGCAACCGCAGCAGCAGCAAGCGCAGCCCTATCTGCCGCGCGATGCGCAGCCGTTTCCGCCGCGCGACCAGCAGCAGCACGTGCGTCCGCAACATCAGCAGCCGCAGCAGCAACCGCAGCAAGGCGGCCAGGACCCGAGCGGTCTGCCCTCCTTCATCACCGGTGGCGGCGGTGGCGGCGCGCCACAGCAGCAAAATGCTGGACCCAACGGTCACGACCAGGGCGGGGAGCGGCAGGACCGCTACGGCCGCCGCCGCCGCCGCCACCGCGGCGGCTACCGTCATGACCGTCCGGATTTCAACCAGCAAAGCGCCCCGCAAAACGAAGGCGGCGACCTGCCGGAGTGATTGCACATTCCGCTCATTCCCGCGCAAGCGGGAATCCAGGATTTCAAATCGCAAAGTCAGAATTTCTCGCCCCTGGGTCGCGCTTTCGCGGGACGAGCGGATCGATTCTATCCGCCCGGCGACGGCGCCAGCGCAGGCTCCAGCGCCGGCACCAAGCGGCGTTTTTCTTTGCGCGCGGGGATCGCGCGGTAGACCTGCTTGACCGCTTCCACCAGATGCACGCCGGCAAACGGCGCCGACAGGGACGCGCCGGTGCGCTCCCAGGCGACGGCCGAACGCAAAAACCAGCCGCGGTTGACCGGCGGCACGTAAAGCGCCTCGCTCCATCCGGTCGGCGTGAACCAGGTCTCGCGCAGAAGCTGATTGATCTGGCTGCGCGAATACGGCCGCCCGTGCCCGAACGGCGTCGTGTCCATGCGCGCCCACAGACCGCGCCGGTTCGGCACCACAGCGAGCAAGCGGCCGCCGCCGGCGAGCACGCGCCACACTTCGCGCAAAAGCGCCGCCGGATCGTTGGTCATTTCCAGCGCGTGCACCAAGAGCACGCGATCGACCGCGCTGTCAGTCAGCGGCAATTCGTTCTCGTCGACCAAAGCGGACAGCGCCGGCCGCGTGGTCGGCCATTTCAGCACGCCCTGCCCCGCCGGCATGAAGGCAAGACAGCGCTCCGACTCCTCGCGGAACAGGCCGAGATAGGGCGTGGCATAGCCGATCCCGAGCACGCGCTGGCTGGCGGTGTCGCGCCACAACTCGCGGATGCCGCGCGCGACAAAGCGGCGGGCCACCACGCCCAGCCGCTGGCCGTAGAAATTTCGCAGGTCCACGACGTCGATCGACATGGCGCCAAACTAGCAGAAATGCCGCGGCAAATCGCGCCACATCAAACAGCATAGGTGCGCGACAATTCGTTGACGTGATACGGTTAATCGGCTGTACGTAGGCTTAAGAGGACCCAGTTCATGCCCGCGGAAATCCGTCTGTTTCGCTGCCTATCCGACAATTACGGGGTGCTGCTGCACGACCCGGAAAGCGGCGCCACTGCTTCCATCGACGCGCCCGAGGCGGCGCCGATCGAGGCCGCGCTGCAAGAGACCGGCTGGAAGCTCACCGATATCCTGGTGACCCACCACCACCACGATCACACCGGCGGCATCGAAGCGCTGAAGAAAAAATACCACTGCCGCGTGGTGGCCCCGGCGGGCGAAGCCGGCAAGATCCCGGCGGTCGACGAGACCGTGCACGAAGGCAGCAAAGTCTCGGTCGGCAAACTATCAGCCAATGTGATCGAGACGCCCGGCCATACGCTCGGCCACATCGCCTATTGGTTCCCCAAAGACGAGATCGCCTTCGTCGGCGACACGCTGTTTTCCATCGGTTGCGGCCGCGTCATTGAGGGCAATGCGAAGATGATGTGGAATTCGCTGAAAAAATTGCGCGAGCTGCCCGACGACACCGAAATCTATTGCGGGCACGAATACACCGCCGCCAATATCAAATTCGCGCTGACCATCGACGAAGACAATCCGGTGCTGGAGGCGCGCGCCGCGCAAGTCGGCCAATTGCTGGCGGAAGGCGCACCGACCATTCCGGTCACCATTGGCGACGAGAAACTGGCCAATCCGTTCTTGCGCGCCGACGTTCCCGATCTCGCGGCCGACATCGGCATGGCCGGCAAGCCGGCGGACGAGGTATTCGCGGAGATCCGCGAACGGAAGAATAAGTTTTAGCGCCCACGATGGCCTCCCCCAGCGCCGCCGACGTCATCGCCAAGCTCGATCTCAAGCCGCATCCGGAAGGCGGCCACTATCGCGAGACCTTCCGCGACACGCATGAAGTCAACGGCCGCGCCGCCTCGACCGCGATCCTGTTCCTTTTGGCGCGCGGCGAGCGCTCGCACTGGCACCGCGTCGATGCGGTCGAAGTCTGGCACTATTATGCCGGCGCCGCGCTCAAGCTCGAGATCGTCGATGGCGCCAAAGAGGAGATCGTCCGGCTGGGCGGCGACATCACCGCCGGCGACGCGCCGCAAGTGACAGTGCCGGCGCGCGCCTGGCAGGCGGCTGAAAGCTTCGGCGACTGGACATTGGTCGGCTGCACCGTGGCGCCGGGCTTTTCCTTCGACCGGTTTGAGCTGGCGCCGAAGGACTGGTCGCCGCGAAAGTGAGTTTCCAGCGTCATGCCCGGCCTTGTGCCGGGCATCCACGTCTTTACAACTAAGCGACAAGCCCGGCCATGACGGGTTGGGAAAGGAAACGCCAGTGCCCTACAAACTCGACGAAGCGCGCGCACTGCTGGCGCGCGCCAACCGCATGATCGCCAACGAGGGCGTGCTCGACGCCTTCGGCCACGTGACCATGCGCCATCCGACCGATCCGGGGCGCTATCTAATGTCGCGCTCGCGCGGGCCGGAGCTGGTGCAGCCCGAGGATATTCACGAGTTCACGCTCGACTCGCAAATCGTCAAGCCGATCGAGGCGCGGCTTTACAGCGAGCGCGTCATCCACGGCGAAATCTATAAGGCGCGGCCGGAGGTCAACGCGGTGTGCCACCACCACGCGCCGTCGATCCTGCCGTTCTGCGTTACCGGCGCGCCGCTGCAGCCGGTCTATCATCTCGGCGCCACCATCGGCGACGCCGCGCCCTTTTGGGACGCCCGCGACGAGTTCGGCGACACCACGCTGATCGTGGCGAAGCCGGAGGAAGGCGCGTCACTGGCGCGCGCCTTGGGACGCAACTGGATTGTGCTGATGCGCCGGCACGGCGCCACGGTCGCCGGCACGAGCCTGCAAGAGCTGGTATTCCGCACCATTTATACCGCGCGTAACGCCGCCTTGCAGATCCAGGCGCAAATTCTCGGCTCGGTGTCGCCGCTCAATGCGGAAGAAACCAAACTGGCCGGCGCCTACAATCTGCAGCCCCTCCCGGTTGCGCGCGCCTGGGAATATTGGAACGTGCGGCTCGACAAGGCGGAAGGCGTCTGGCGGCCGGCAAAGCAGAAGCCGGCGCTGGCAAAGAAAGCCGGCCGGCGGCGAAGAAAAACCGCTCAAAGCGCCGCCGCCGATCGTAGGATTGCCAGCGAGTAACGGGACCCCGGCCGAACATGAACACCCCAAGCAACGTGCGCGGAATGATCGCGGTCGACAAGATCGGCTGTAAGATCCTGTTTCTCAATCCCAAAACCTTCGAGACGGAAACCGTGCTCGAGGGATTTCAGCGCACCGTGCACGAATTGCTGGTGATCCCGGAAACCGGGCTCGCTTATGTGCCGATCTTCGGCGACGGCATCCACGGCCGTAATCCCAATCCCGGCCATGAGCTGCACGTCATCGACCTGCATCAAGCGCAAGGTCGCCACCAGCATCGATCTTTCTCCCTACAGCGCGCCGCATACCGTGCGGCCGCGGCGCCGACGGACTGATCTACATCACCTGCGAGAACAGCGCCGTGGTCGACGGTGATCGATCCGCAACACCAACAAGGTATCGCGCGCCATCAATTCAGGCTCCACCAACGGCCACCGGCTCGCCATCGCCGATGACGGCAGCCGCCTCTACACCGACAACGAGGAAGACGCGACCGTGTCGGTGATCGACGTGGCCGAACCGCAAGCTGCTCGGCAAGATCAAGACGCCGCAGGCGCTCGCCGGCGTCGCCGTGTCCAGCGACGGCAAGACGGTGGTCGCGGTCAGCGACGAAAGCCCGGTGATTTTCCTGATCGATACGGCGAGCGAAGAGACGCGCACGGTGCCGCTCGAAGGCGTGCCGAAAGCGGCGCAGATCGCGCGCTATTCGCCGGACGGCAGACTGCTGGTCGTCTCCAGCCTCAACAGCAACATGCTGAGCCTGATCGAGACTTTATCCGGCAAGCAGGCGGCGGTGCCGGTCGGCAGCCAGCCGATGGATTTCACTTTCCGCGGCGACGACATCTTCGTCGGCTGCCAGGGCGACGGCACGATCCATGTGGTCGACGTGCCGAAGCGCAAGCACAAACTGAGCTTCCCGGCGGGCAAGGGCTGCGAGTCGGTCGGGTTTTTCTGACTCAAAACTGTCATGCCCGCGAAGCCTGTCACCGCGCAGGCGGGGAGCGGGCATCCAGTAATCGCCGACGCCGGCGATTAGCCGGGATGTTCGCGTTTACTGGATCGTCCGCCTTCGCGGACGATGACAACTTACGTGATATCTACGCGAAATACTGCCCGCCATTGGCGGTCAGCGTCGAGCCGGTGATCAGCCCAGCCTCGTCGGAAGCCAGGAACACCACGCAGCGCGCAATCTCTTCCGGCTCGCCCAGCCGGCCGATCGGAATCTGCGGCAGGATATTTTTTTCCAGCACGTCCTTCGGCACCGCCTGCACCATCTCGGTGTTGATGTAGCCGGGGCAGATCGCATTCACCGTGATGCCGGCGCGCGCGCTTTCCTGCGCCACCGCCTTGGTGAAGCCGAGTTCGCCAGCCTTGGCGGCGGAATAATTGGCTTGGCCCATCTGGCCCTTCTGGCCGTTGATGGACGAAATGTTGACGATGCGGCCGAACTTGCGCGCGCGCATGCCCTCGATGACCTGCCGCGTCATGTTGAACAGCGAGCCCAGATTGGTGGTGATCACCGCCGTCCACTGCTCCGGCTTCATGCGGTGCAGCATGGCGTCACGGGTGATGCCGGCATTGTTGACCAGCACTTCGATCGGGCCGACCTCGGCTTCGACCTTCTTCACGCCCTCGGCGCAGGCCTCGTAAGATTCGAGACGTCCCACTTGAACACCGGGATGCCGGTTTCCGCCTTGAACTTGGCGGCCGCCTCGTCATTGCCGCCGTAATTCGCCGCGACGGTGTAGCCGGCGGCCTTCAGCGCCTTGCAGATCGAAGCTCCGATGCCACGGGTTCCGCCCGTGACCAATGCAACGCGTGACATGCCCCACTCCTCCCGAAGAATTTTTTCTGTCATGGCCGGATCGAGCCGGCCATGACACCGATCAATATAACCTTACCAGTCATTCCGGACGCCGCGAAGCGGCGATCCGGAATCCAGACACTCGTTCTGGGCTAGCATCTGGATTCCGGGTTCGCGGCCTCTGGCCGCGCCCCGAAATGACCGGAGAAGGTTTATCGCTCGACAACCTTTCGTGTTGCGTGTTCGCGCGGACTAGCTGCGCTCCACGCCTGTGGCTTCGGTGTGTCTTCGCTACCGCTCGACACACATCGCAATGCCCATTCCCCCACCGATGCACAGCGTGGCGAGGCCCTTCTTGGCGTTGCGCTTTTGCATCTCGTAGAGCAGCGTCACCAGCACGCGCGCGCCCGAGGCGCCGATCGGATGGCCGATGGCGATGGCGCCGCCATTGACGTTGACCTTTGAGGTGTCCCAGCCGAGGTCCTTGTTGACCGCGCAGGCCTGCGCGGCAAACGCCTCATTGGCTTCGACCAGATCGAGATCGTCGTGCTTCCAGCCGGCCTTCTTCAGCGCTGACCGCGAAGCGGGGATAGGGCCGGTGCCCATGATCGCCGGATCAACGCCGGCCTGCGCCCAGGACACGATGCGCGCCAGCGGCGTCTTGCCGAGCTTGGCGGCTTCCGACGCCTTCATCAGCACCACCGCCGCGGCGCCGTCATTGATGCCCGACGCGCTCGCCGCCGTCACCGTGCCTTCCTTGTCGAAGGCGGGGCGCAGCTTGGCGATCGATTCCAGCGTGACGCCTTTCTTGGGAAACTCGTCGGTGTCGACCACGATGTCGCCCTTGCGCGATTTGATGGTGACGGGCGTGATCTCGTCCTTGAACCTGCCGGCGGCGATGGCGGCCTCGGCTTTGTTCTGCGACTTGACCGCGAACTCGTCCTGCATCTGGCGCGTGATCTGGAATTGCTTGGCGACGTTCTCCGCCGTGTTGCCCATGTGGTAGCCGTTGAAGGCGTCCCACAGCCCGTCCTTGATCATGGTGTCGACCATCTGGAAGTCGCCCATCTTCACGCCGTTGCGCAGGTGCGCGCAGTGCGGCGCCATGCTCATCGATTCCTGTCCGCCGGCGACCACGATCTCGCTGTCGCCATTGGCGATGGCTTGGTAGCCGATGGCGACCGCGCGCAAGCCCGAACCGCATAGCTGGTTTACGCCCCAGGCGGGGCTTTCCACCGGAATGCCGGCGGCGATGGAAGCCTGCCGCGCCGGGTTCTGGCCCTGACCGGCGGTGAGGATCTGCCCCATGATCACTTCGCTGACCCGGCCGCCTTCGACGCCGGCGCGTGTCAGTGCCGCCTGGATCGCCGTCTTGCCCAGCTCATGGGCCGGCAGGTTGGCGAAAGCCCCGTTGAACGCGCCCACCGGCGTGCGGGTGGCGCTGACAATGACGATATCGTCCTGCATCGGAAACTCCTTCTCGGCGGCGGGTGCGGAGCAAAATGGCAGTTACGGCGCTGCCGCATGTTCGGCAGGCGGGGCGGCCCTGTCAACACGCGGCAAATTTCACTTACACCTGAGAATTGGCGCTTTTCTGACGGTTCTGCAAGGGTTGCCGCAGCGCCCTGCCCGTTTACCGCGTTGCCACAAAACGACTCGCCCGGGAGTGCCCATTGCGGCTATGCTTTGCCTTGGGGCAGAGGGAACGCGGTCGCTATGGCAGACGAAAAAGAGCCGATCACGATCAAGAAATACGCCAACCGGCGGCTCTACAACACCGGGACGAGCACCTATGTGACGCTCGAAGACCTCGCCACCATGGTCAAGAGCGGCGAGAATTTCGTCGTCTTCGACGCCAAGACCGGCGAAGACATCACCCGCTCGGTGCTGGCGCAGATCATTTTCGAGCAGGAGAACAAGGAAGGCCAAAGCCTGCTGCCGATCGCCTTCCTGCGCCAACTGATCCGCTTCTACGGCGACAGCATGCAGATGCTGGTGCCGCGCTATCTCGAACAGTCGATGCAATCCTTCACCGGCCAGCAGGAAAAATTCCGCGAGCAGATGGCGCAGGCCTTCGGCGGCGTCGGCTTCGGCCCGCTCGAGGATCAGGTGCGGCGGAACATGGAGATGTTCGAGAAGACCTTTGCCATGTTCGTGCCTTTCGCCAGCGGGCAGAAGACCGCCGCCGCCGCCGAAAAGCCGGCGGGCCCGGGCAGCGAGATGGACGACCTCAAGCGCCAGCTCAGCGACTTGCAGAACCGTCTCGATAAGATGGGCGGCAAGTGATAGCGCGCGTTCGCTACGCGCTGGTCATGCGCGGGCTTGACCCGCGCATCCACGATGACTTGCAACAGATGGGCGCCTTACCGAGGCTCGCAGGTGCCGCGCTACAACATGGATTGCCGGGTCAAGCCCGGCAATGACGGCGGAGGAGCGGCCGGCCGTTCGTCGCTGGCCAGACCGATCAGCGCGCCTTGCAGGAAATCGCAGCCCCAGCCGGACAGCAGGCGTGCCGCTTCCTCATTCTGCACCCATTCGCCGACGGTCTTGAGACCGAGCCGGCACGCTAGATCGATCAGCGTGTGCACGAAGGCGCGGTCGTCGTCAGACTTGACGATGTTGGCCACGAAGGCGCCGTCTATTTTCACGATATCCACGCCGAGCTTGCGCAAGGACCGGAACGAGGTGTAGCCGGCGCCGAAATCGTCGATGGCGATGCGGCAGCCGAGATCCTTGACGCGGGTGACGAAGCCGCGGGTGTCGTCGACGTCGTGGATCGCCGCGGTTTCCGTGATCTCGATGATAAGCCGTTCGGCGGCACTCGCGTGCGCGCGCAACAGCGCGCCGAGGCCGGCCCACCAGTCCGGATCGATGGTCGACGCCGGCGAGACGTTGACGCTGGCCTGCAGGCCCGGCGTCGCCGCCAATTCTTGCACCACCAGCTCCAACACGCGGTGGTCGAGCATGCGCACCAGGCCGATCCGCTCCGCCACCGGAATTATTTCGTTGGCGTGCGCGATGCGGCCGTCGGGGCGATGCACGCGCATGAGACATTCGTAGAAGGCGACCTTGCGGCTTTTCGCCTCGACCACCGGTTCATAGGCGAGCGCGATGCGCCGGTCGTTGAGCGCGGCCACGATCTCGTCGGTGGCGCGCGCGCTTTCCTTGCGCAAGGCGTCGCGTTCAATGCTCGGCCGGTAGGCGGCAAACGAGCCGCGCCGCTTGGCGCGGGCGGCGTCGAGCGCGTCCTGCGCGCGGATCAAGATTTCCGGAACGGTGCGGGCGTGACGCGGCGCGGTGACGCCGCCGATGCTCATGGTCACCGCGACCGGGCCGGCGTCGGTGAGCACCGGCTCTTCGCGCACGCTGGCCAGCAACCGATCGGCGGCAAGCTGCAACTCGTCCGGCGTGCAACTGGTCAGGATCACGCCGAACTTGTTGCCGGAGAAGCGGCCGAGATGATCCTTGCCGCGCAGCCGCGCGCGAATGCGCTTGGCGAGATTGGCGATCACCTGCTCGGCGACGTCGAAGCCGTAGGATTCGTTGAGCTGACCGAGATTGTCGATGGCCGCCAGCAGAAAGCCGCAGGACGAGCGAAAGCGCACCGCCTCGTCGAGCGTGGCACCGAGCACTTCGGTCAGGCAAGCGCGATTCATCTCGCCGGTGAGCGGATCGTAATGCGCCAATTGTATGAGCTGACGGTCACGCTCGTGCCGGGCCGATATGTCGCGCACCACGCCGTGCGCGCGCAGGGGCTTGCCGTCGGGCGCCGCAAACCAGCGGCCGGTGTCCTCCAGCCACACAGGTTCCGCCGCCGGATCGCGGCGGAAGGCGTAGTGCATCTGATAGGCGATACCGCCGCCGGTGTCGCCTTGCGCCGCGTGAACGATCGCATCGTAGCGGCTTTGCCCGCCTTCGACCTTGATCATTTGTGCGAAACTGCGCCCGCAAGCGACGCTGGCGATGTCTGTGATGCCGAGCACCGCGGCGACGTTGCCGCTCCAGGTCAAGACGTCGGTGTCGAGCCGCCATTCGTAGGCAGCCTCGCCGACCGACTTGAGAATCTCTGCCGTGTCCGGGCCAGTTGCCGGCTGCTCGGGATCGGTCACCCTTGCCCCTTTGGAAACGGCGCGCCTTGATCGGCGCGGGTCAATGCAATGGATTCCGGCCTGAACCTACCGACAATCCCTAAATTTTCCGGAAAAATGCAGGCAAAATAATGCGCTTTCGCGCCGTTAAGAAACCGTTAGCAACCGGCTCAATAGCCCAAGGCGCAGCCGTCTTTGCGCGGTTCCGAGCCGCCGATCAGCACGCCGCGCTCCCAGTCGATCTTGATGGTCTGACCGCCACCCCAAGGCGTTGCCGCGAACTCGACCCGATGGCCGCGGCTTTTGAGCCCCTCGACGGTCGCCGGCGGCGTGCCGCGCTCGACCACCGTCGCCGCGCCCTCGAAAAAGAAGCGCGGCGCATCGATCGCCTGCTGCACGTCCATGCCGTAGTCGACCACGTTGAGTACGACCTGGGCGTGGCCCATGGGTTGAAAGTGCGAACCCATAACGCCGAACGTCATGTCGGTGCGGCCGTCGCGCATGGCGTGCGCCGGGATGATGGTGTGCATCGGCCGCTTGTTGGGAGCGAACGTGTTGGGGTGCTTGGGGTCGAGCACGAAACAGCCGCCGCGGTTGTTCAGCATGATGCCGGTTTTCTCCGTGCAGATGCCGACGCCGAAATTTGAAAAAAGGGAATTGATGAACGACACCGCCATGCGGTCGCGGTCGACCACGGTGAGATAGACGGTGTCGCTGTCGGGTGTCGGCGCGCTCGGCAGCGCCGAGACATGCGCGCGGTCGATCTTGCCCGCCAGTCTCTTGGCGAAAGTCTTGTCCAGCAGGTCCGATACTTGCACGCGCATATAGGCGGGATCGGCGATATGCGCATCGCGCACGCCGTAGGCCATACGCGCCGCTTCCAGCACGACATGAAAGCGCTCGGGGCCGAGCGGGGCCAGCGCCGCCATGTCGAAATTCTCCAGAATATTGAGCAGCACCAGCGCGGTCAGCCCCTGCCCGTTGGGCGGCAGTTCGAGAATGTCGAGGCCGCGATAATTGGTGGAAATTGGCGTCGCCACTTCGCCGCGGTGGTTGGCGAAATCCTCCTCGCTCAGGAACGAGCCGCGCGCGGCCAGCGTCTTCGCCATGTCCTGCGCGATCTCGCCTTCGTAAAAAGCGCGCCAGCCTTTTTGCGCGATTGTCCTCATGGTCGCGGCCAAGGCCGGCAGCTTGACCACGTCGCCTTCAAGCGGCGCGCGTCCGCCGAACAGAAAATGGCGGGCGGCGCCGGGATCGGCGGCGAGTTTCGCCAGCATGTTGGCCCAGGCGTAGGAAATGCGAGACGCGACCGGGAAGCCGTCTTCGGCGAAACGGATCGCGGGCTCGAGCGCGCGATCGAGGCCGAAGCGGCCATGCGCCTTGAGGATAACGTCCCAGGCTTCGATGGCGCCGGGCACCGTCACCGCGTGCGGCGAGGTCATGCCGATCGCGTGCATGCCCTGCTTGAGCAGGGCCTCGGTCGAGGCCTTGGCGCCGGCACGGCCGCAGCCGTTATAGCCCCATACCGGTTTGCCGGGCTGCGAGATCATGCAGAAACAGTCGCCGCCGATGCCCGTGCTTTGCGGCTCGACCACGCCCAGCACCGCGCAGGCGGCCACCGCCGCGTCAACCGCATTACCGCCGGCGCGCAGCGTGTCGATGGCGGTGAGCGTGGCCAGCGGATGCGACGACGCCGCCATGCCGTTGCAGGCGATGACGGGCGAGCGGCCGGGCAGTTGGAAATCGCGGGGCATGGCAGGCAAATAAATTGGTCAGGATGACGGGACGACGGGTTCGACGCGCTCAACGGCTTCGATGGGCTCGACGTGCTCGACGGGTTCGATCTTAACGTCGGGCGGGCGCGAACGTTTGCCCATGGTGATCCCACCGAGCACATCGACAAAGCTGATCACCAGCAGCAGGAAGAAGGTACCCGCCGCCACGTTCTTGACCAGCACGAACTCAGCCACCATGCCAAGGAACAGGATCAACGACAGCACATGATCGACGAACGAGCGTCCGGCGAAGCGCGCTTTCAAAAATTCCACGAAGAGCAGGAGGATTGCGAGCGCGATCAGAATGTCGGCGCCGGACACGGTCCAGTCGGCGCCGGAGGCCAGATGCACGCTGGCGAGCGTGCCGGTCCAGCTCACGCCCGGCATCAGAAAGGCGACGATGTTGTAGATCGCAAACGGAATGATGAGGAGCGGAAAGCCGATCAGGAACATCAGAAAGCTCGCCCCCGCGTAATATTTACGCCTCGGTCTTCACCTTCAAAACCTGACGGCCTTTGTACATGCCGGTCTTCAGATCGATGTGGTGCGGACGGCGCAGCTCGCCGGAATCCTTGTCCTCAACGTAGGTCGGCTGCTTGAGCGCGTCGGCCGAACGGCGCATGCCGCGGCGCGACGGCGAGGTTTTTCTTTTCGGCACAGCCATGGACGAAAACTCCTGCAATTGCGGTCAATGTCGGATTGTTGCCGGGCTTATAAAGGATGGGCCGGGCCAAGGCTAGAGGGTCGATCCGCCGTCATTCCGGGACGGCCCGAAGCGCCGAACCCGGAATCCAGTGACAAATTCCGTGCAAGCTTTCTGGATTCCGGGTTCGCGAGTTTTGCTCGCGCCCCGGAATGACAGTCATTTTTTTAGCGACTCTTACGCAGGCAATCGTCGGCAGCGGATGCGCTGGAAGAGCGTCGCTCATAGAGCCTGCCGAGCCGGCGCAGACCCGGGCCCGGCCGTCGCGCATCGCGGTCATGCGGATTGGGCAGCACCGCCGCCAGCACCGCCGCCTGCGCGCGCGAAAGGTCACGCGCCGGTTTGCCGAAGGCGCGCTCGCTGCCGGCCTCGGCGCCGAATTCGCCGTTCGGGCCCCACTCGGCGATGTTGAGGTAAATTTCCAGGATGCGCCGCTTCGACAGCACGAGATCGATCCACAGCGCCAGCGGGAATTCCAAGGCCTTGCGCACAAAGCTGCGGCCGGACCAGAGAAACAGGTTTTTCGCCACCTGCTGGGTGATGGTGGAGCCGCCGCGCAGATCGCTGAGATCGTCGGCGTCGGCGATCGCGTCGCGGATTTCCGCAAGATCCACCCCGTGGTGACTGCAGAAGCGGCCATCCTCGGCGACGATCACCGCCAGCGCCAGCGACGGCGAGATGCGCGACAGCGGCACGTAACGCCGATCGACGCGCTGGCCCGTCATCCAGCGCCAGAGCATGACCGTGGAGACGGGCCTCCCGACCGCATAAAACGGCGTGATCGCGTAAGGCAGCAACAGCAGCGCCGCCGCGACGATAACGAGGACGCGCAGCCACCGCGCCCGCGGCAGCCGCAGCACATCAAGAGTAAAACTGAGGCGTCGCGCGGATCGGGCCATGGCGAGGCGACATTAACCCATCCTTGCCGCAATTTGCGGCGCTGCGGCACCGTTGCCGATTTTAACCGAAACCCCGCTTGGGAACCGCAACCGGACCCGCACCGGCTTTCCGTCATCGCCCGCTGCGGCTAAACACTGGTCCCATGGACGCCGACCCCAATCGCGATTTCACCGCCCGCCTCAACGCCGTCGCCGTAGAGACGGAAGCTTTGCTCGACCGCCTGCTTGGCGCGCCAGCGGCGCCCGGCGAAGTGACGCGGCCGCCGCGGCTGCTTGCCGCCATGCGCCACGCCGCGCTCGGCGGCGGCAAACGGCTGCGCCCGTTTTTGGTGGTGGAAACCGCGGCCTTGTTCGGCACCGCGCGCGAGGGCGCGCTGCTTGCAGGCTGCGCGCTCGAATTCGTGCACTGCTATTCGCTGGTGCACGACGATCTGCCGGCGATGGACGACGACGATCTGCGCCGCGGCCGGCCGACGGTGCACAAGGCCTTCGATGAAGCCACCGCCATCCTGGTCGGCGACGCGCTGCTCACGCTCGCCTTCGATTGCATGGCGCGCCGCGAGGTGCATGCCGATGCGGCGGTGCGCATCGAACTTGTCTTGGAACTTGCGCGCGCGTCGGGCCTCGGCGGCATGGCCGGCGGGCAGATGCTCGACCTCGCCGCCGAAGGCCGTTTCGAGGCAAAGCGCGCGCAAAGCCAAAGCGAGATCGAGACGCTACAGGCGATGAAGACCGGGGCGCTGATCCGCTTCGGCTGCCGCGCCGGCGCCATCCTGGGCCAAGCCGACACCAAGGCGCGCGCCAACATCGAACGCTATGGCGACGCCATCGGCCAGGCCTTCCAGATCGCCGACGATCTGCTCGACGTCGAGGGCGACACGGCGACGCTCGGCAAGGCCGCCGGCAAAGACGCCGCCGCCGGCAAGGAAACGCTGGTCTCCGCGCTCGGCATCGCCGGCGCCCGCGAGCGTCTGCATGCGCTAGTGGCGCAGGCCGACGCCGCCCTGGCGCCGTTCGGCGGGAGGGCCGATACTTTGCGCGCCGCCGCCCACTTCATCGCCGAGCGGCGCGCCTAAGCCGCAAAGGCGGCCAAGAAGGTCATGGCCGAGAGCAAACGCCCGACGACGCCGGAACATTTCGTAGTCCGTTTCGCCAGGCTGCACGCCAAGCTGGTGATCGGGGTCGCGATCGCCATTGCCGTTATGCTTTTGGCGCCGCCTAGCATGCGCGTGCCGACCCGGCTTTTGCTCGGCTGGGACGTCGGCGTCGCGGTTTACCTTGTGCTCACGCATAGAGCGCTGTGGCGCGCAAAGGTTTCGCAGATCCGCAGCCGCGCCTCCGAACAGGATGAAGGCGCCTTCGCCATTCTGGTGCTGTCGATTGCCGCCACGCTCGCGAGCACGGTCGCCATCGTCTTCGAGCTCGGCGGTTCGAAGCAGACGCCGCCAAATGAGACAACCGTGCACGTGCTGGTGGCGATGGCGACCATCCTGCTGTCTTGGCTTTTCATGCACACGATTTTTTCGCTGCACTACGCCCACGAATATTATGGCGAAGGCCGCGACCGCCAGATCGGCGGCCTCGTCTTCCCCGGCGACAAGGAACCCGATTACCGCGACTTTCTGTATTTCTCGCTGGTCATCGGCATGACCTCGCAAACCTCCGACGTCGCCATAACCAGCAAGTTCATTCGCCGTATGGCTGCCGTGCACGGGTTTTTGTCGTTCTTCTTCAATTTGACCGTGCTGGCGTTGACGGTGAACATGGTTTCGAATCTGATCTGAGGCTCGCGACCCAAATAATCCGGCGGCGATGACGGCGATCTTCCAAACCGTATTGTTCATGATGGCCGTGCTGGCCGCGGTCGCGGTCGCCGCAAAACGTCTCAACGTGGCGCCGTCGATCCTGCTGGTCGTTGCCGGCGTCGGCATGGCGCTGGTTCCCGGCCTGCCGAAGGTGCAGCTGGCGCCGGAGCTGGTACTGCTGGTGATCCTGCCGCCGCTGATCTATTCCGCCGGCGTTTCCATGAGCTGGCGCGATTTCCGTTTCAACTTGCGGCCGATCGGGCTGTTGGCTTTCGGCTGCGTGGTGTTCACCACCTGCGCGGTCGCCGCCGCCGCGCATTATTTGCTGAAGTTCGATTGGGCGGTCGGCTTTGTGCTCGGCGCCATCATCGCGCCGCCCGACGTGGTGGCGCCGCTGGCGATCGCGCGCCGCCTCGGGCTGCCGCGCCGGCTCGTTGTGGTGCTGGAAGGCGAAGGGCTCGCCAACGATGCCACCGCCTTGATCCTTTACCGCTTCGCGGTCGCCGCGGTCGCCACCGGCACGTTCTCGCTGGAAAAAGCCGGCGGCGCCTTTGCGCTGATCGTGGTCGGCGAGATCCTCTACGGCATCGCCGTCGGCTGGCTCTCCTTGCGTCTGCGGCAATGGGCGCGCGATCCGCGCGTGGAGATCACGCTGTCGCTGATGACGCCCTACCTCGCCTTCTGGGTGCCGGCGCATCTCGGCGGCTCCGGCGTGCTGGCGACGGTCGCCTGCGGGCTCTACGTGAGCTGGAACGGACCGCGCCTGATCCCTTCCGCGACGCGGCTGCAGGGCATCTTCTTCTGGGACCTCATCGTCTATTTGATCGAAGGCATGGTGTTCCTGCTTACCGGCCTGCAGGCGCGCACCCTGTTGGACGACACCCATGCGTTCTCAATTCCCGATCTGCTGATTGCGACCGCCGTGACGACCGCGATCGTGATCGTGGCGCGTTTCGTCTGGGTGTTTCCGGCGACCTATATTCCGCGCTGGATCATTCCCGGCTTGCGCAAGCGCGATCCGTCGCCGCAGTGGCAGGGCCCTTTTCTGCTGTCCTTCACCGGCGTGCGCGGCGTGGTCTCTCTCGCCGCCGCTTTGGCCATCCCGTATTTTCTCGACAGCGGCGCGCCGTTTCCCCATCGCGACATGATCCTGTTCGTCACCTTCGGCGTCATCATCGTCACGCTGGTCGGTCAGGGCTTGATGCTGCCGAGCGTCGTGCGCTGGTTGGGCCTCGCCCGGATCGGCCAGACGGAGCGCGAGGATGAGATCAAACACGAACTGCGCGCGCGGCAGGCCGCGTTGAAGCAGGTCGAGGCGCGGCTCGAGAAGGCGATCAAAGAGCACGACTTGCCGGAGGATGCGATCACGCATTTGCGCACGCGCAATCAAAGCCGCCTGCAGATTTTGCCGACGAACTTGACCGAGGGTCTCGATCACATGCGCCGCACCGCCAAGGTCAAGACCGAATTGATCCAGGCGGAGCGTGAATTCATTTATCAGTTGCTGCGCGACGGCAAGATCACCGACGAGGCGCGACGGCGCATCGAGTATGAACTCGACTTGGAAGAAGCCTCGGTCGCCAACCGCGCGAGCGATGGCGGCGGCTGGATGTAGCGTCGAGCGTCATGCCTCGCGACAATTACTTCGCCGCCTTGTTGTAGAGCCAGGCGATCACATAGCCGGCGCAAAATCCGTCGACCACGGCCCACAGCGCGCCGATAATGGCGCCGCCAATCGAGGCGCCATAGCCGAGATAAAACGAGGCGATGACGTCGACAAAGGCATTGCCCCAGTGAAACATGGCGAAGATGCCGGCGAAAAATACGCCGAGCGCCCAGGTCACGCCGAAAGCGATGCCGAGTGCGAGAGGCTGAAGTTTCATGGCAAGCCCTCCAAATTTTCGATGCGTGCTCTGCTTTTCGAATTTAGGCACGGAACCGCGAATAGCCAACGCTCCGCCGCCCGTATTCTTTATCGGCCCCGGGTAGGCCATTGTCCCTTTTTTCCGTTTCCCCAAACGGGGAATGGAGCGCACCCGATCTCGGGTTTACCCGAGATCGGGCATGATTAGTGCGCAAGTCGGGTAAACCCGACTTGCGGTGGGCGCCAGGGGCTGGCGAAGCCCCTTTGGACGGGGTTGGCGCACCCCGTCCGCGCGCCTTGGCGAGGCGCGCGCCCGTACGGTTCACGGGCTGCGCCCTCCTGGCGCTCCATCCAGCGGCACGCATTGTCGGCGCGCCGCGCCCTGCTTGTTTCCCACCCGCCCTCGAGACGACGGGTGAAACCCAACATGGCGATCTGGAATATAGTCCTATCAGACCGATTGGTCAAGGGGCGCAGCCGCCGTCAGTCCGCCGCGACAAAGTCCACGTGCACAAACCTCGACGCGTCGAGGGCCTTCATGCGCGGCGGCTTGGCGTCGGGCGCCGCCGGATCGGGCGCGGTGGTGATGCGCACTTGCGAATTCGACAGCCATTCGATTTTCGGCAAAACCGCGCGTTTGGCGGGCATGGCGCAAGGCGCGCCGAAGACCTCGTAGGTCTTGCTTTCCTGCTCGGCGAAATTATCGGGATAGACCGAGAGAAAAATCGAAATCGTGTCGAAGCAGAACGGCGCCGCGCCGCTGCCGGCGATGGAAACCCGCACCGCCTTGTATTTGCCGTCCGGCGAGGCCACCGCGGTCACCGACTTGTCCGCCTTGGGGATCGTCACGCTGACGTAAAGCGAAACGGCGACGACCACCGCCATCGCCGCCAGAAATCCGATCAAAAACGGCTTGGCTTTCACTCCGCCGCGGTCCGCGCCCCGGTGCCGAAACGGTGCTCGATGTAATCGATCACCATCTGCTTGAAATCCGTGGTGAGCGTCGGCCCGCGCAAGGTGGCGGCTTTCTTGCCGTCGATGAACACAGGTGCCGTGGGTTGCTCGCCAGTGCCGGGCAGCGAGATGCCGATGTCGGCGTGCTTACTCTCGCCGGGGCCGTTGACGATGCAGCCCATCACCGCGACGTTCAGGCTCTCGACGCCGGGATATTGTTTCTTCCAGGCCGGCATCGAGTCGCGGATGAAGCCCTGAATATCCTGCGCCAGTTCCTGGAACGTGGTCGAGGTGGTGCGGCCGCAGCCGGGACAGGCGGCGACCAGCGGCACGAAAGTGCGCAAGCCCATGGTCTGCAGCAATTCCTGCGCCACCTGCACTTCGCGGGTGCGGTCGCCGCCGGGCTCGGGCGTCAGCGAAATGCGGATGGTGTCGCCGATGCCCTGCTGCAGCAGCACGCCCATGGCGGCCGACGAGGCGACGATGCCTTTGCTGCCCATGCCGGCTTCGGTGAGGCCGAGATGCAGCGCGTAGTCGCAGCGGCGCGCCAATTCGGCATAGACCGCGATCAAATCCTGCACGGCGGAAACTTTCGCCGACAGAATGATGCGGTTCTTCGGCAGGCCGATTTCTTCCGCGCGCTGCGCCGACAGCGTCGCCGACTGCACCATGGCCTCGTGCATCACCGCCCGCGCCTCGCGCGGTTCCGGCAACTTGGAATTCTCGTCCATCAGCCGCGTGAGCAATTCCTGATCGAGCGAACCCCAATTGGCGCCAATGCGCACCGGCTTTTTGTATTTGATGGCGAACTCGACGATGGCGGAGAACTGGCGGTCGCGCTTGTCCTTGAAGCCGACATTGCCGGGATTGATGCGGTACTTGTCGAGCGCCTCGGCGCAGGCCGGATAGTCGGCCAAGAGTTTATGCCCAATGTAGTGGAAGTCGCCGACGATGGGCGCGGTGACGCCCATCTTCAAAAGCCGCTCCTTGATCTTGGGCACGGCGGCGGCCGCCTCGTCGCGGTCGACGGTGATGCGCACCAGCTCGGAGCCGGCGCGCGCCAGCGCCGCCACCTGGCGCACGGTCGCGTCCACGTCGGCGGTGTCGGTATTGGTCATCGACTGCACGACGATGGGCGCAGCCCCGCCGACGGTGACGCCGCCGACGTCGACCGCAACCGAGCGATGGCGTGCCTGTGTCGAAATCGCGTTCATCGAGACCCTAAAAGCTGAACATTGAGCCTTAGATCAGTGCTGGAACCGGCTATGTCCAGCCCTGACATGCCAAAGGCTTAGGTGGCCGTCAACGGCGGCCAATTCTCGTTATTTTGGACAATTTGGCCATGGATCAAGACAACACGATGACCTGGGTTTCCTACCGCTAGCGCGCCCGGTTGACCAAGACGAGCCCACCAGCGACCAGCACCACCGCGGCACCGAAGGCGACGGTTAAGGGCTCGCCCAGCACCAGATGGCCGGCGGCGACGCCGAACAGCGGCGTCAGGAAGGTGAAGGCGGAAAGCCGGTTGGCGGAATAGCGCACGATCAGCGCGAACCAGAGCGCGAAGGTGACGCTGACGATCCACAACGTCTGATAGGCGAGCGCGCCGATGGCCACGGCCGACGGCATTTGCGTGATGCGCTCACCGGAAACGAGCGCCGCCAGCGTCAGCATCGGCGCCGAAACGACGAGCTGATAGAGCAGCACCTTTTCCGACGAAACGCGGTTGAGCGAACTGGCCTTGATCAGCAGCGTAGTGGCGGCCCACAGCAGCGCCGCGGCGACCATCATCAGGTCGCCGATGGCCTGGCGCGGGTCGAGCGCCGGGGTCGGCAGGCCGAACGCCACAACCATGCCGGCAAACGACATGGCAAGGCCGAGCCATTGCGCCAGGCTGAAGCGGTCGACCGGCAGCAAAATGCGCGCGCCGAGCACGACGAAGAACGGCGCCAGATAGATGAACAGGGTGGCGCGCGTCGCCGTCGTGTAGACGAGGCCTTGATAGATAAAAATAAATTCGCCGCCGAATAGAACGCCGGCGATAAGCCCCGCGGCGAGCGTGCCGTCGCGCGTGAACAGCGGGATGCCGCGCGCCTTGCACCAGGCGGCGACGATGAGCGTCGCCACCACCGAGCGGATGGCGCCTTGAACGAGCGGCGGGATGTCGTGGATCGCCAGCTTGGTGGCGACCTGGTTGAAGCCCCACGACAGGCACAACACCACCACCAAAGCGGCGGCGGCAGGATCGAGCGGGCGTGTCGTGGAGGTGTGGGCGGGCGTGGAAGAGGACATTCAGACTTTCCGGCAGGGCGGCGGTTTTAGCGCGTGATGCAGCGGGAGGCCATGCCTCAAACTCTGCGTCATGCGCGGGCTTGACCCGCGCATCCATGATGGATGTCAGCGCACAGAAACCTTACGTAATTCTGCATCCGCCGGACTGCTTCATGGATTGCCGGGTCAAGCCCGGCAATGACGGCGCAGAGAGCGGCAACTCACGCCGCCTTGCAATGCGCGCAGATGCCGGAAATCTCGATCACCGGCGTCTTCGGCGTAAAGCCGGCGGCGCGCGACGCCGACTTGATGGTGCCGGCGACCGCCGCACTCGCCGCTTCGCCCACGGCGCCGCAGCGCTCGCAGATCAGAAACACCACCGGGTCGCCGCTGTCGTGGTTGCGCACGCAGGCGATGAAGGCATTGCGGCTTTCGATGCGGTGGACGAGGCCCTGCTCGCGCAGGAAATCGAGCGCGCGATAGATGGTGATAGGCGCCGGCCGCGCGCCGTTCGCCGCCAGCCGGTCGATCAGCTCATAGGCGCCGAGCGGCGCGTGGCTCTCAAGCAAAGCTTCCAGCACCTGCCGGCGCATCGGCGTCAGCCGTTCCTTGCGCGCGGCGCAGATCGCCTCGGCATGCACGATGCCGTCGGCGGCGCAGCGCTCGTGGTCGTGGCCGGGCGCCGGGAAGACCGCGCGCAGGCGGGGCTTTTTGCTCGAGGACTGTTTCATGACCGCAATATAGCGATGCCGTTTGAATCGCGAAAAGGTGAGCGACCGCTCCGACATTATATATTGCACTGCAGCAAAAAGTGGCGCAGGTTCCGGCCTCATTCAAACACCCGCTTTATGGGCCATTTGGCGGCCGTTTCGCGCTGAAGAGGACATCCGATGTTGAAAGGCAAGACCGCGCTGGTGACCGGTTCCACCTCGGGCATCGGGCTCGCCATCGCCCGCGCGCTGGCGGCCGAGGGCGTCCATGTGATGCTCAACGGCTTCGGCGATAAGGCTGCAATCGAGGCGGAACGCGCCGGGTTGGAAAAAGAATTCGGCGTCACGGCGCGTTACTCGGGAGCCGACATGAGCAAGCCCGCCGAGATCGCCGCCATGATCGCGGCGACCGAGAAAGAGTTCGGTTCGCTCGACGTGCTGGTCAACAATGCCGGCATTCAATTCGTGGCCAACATCGAGGATTTCCCGATCGAGAAATGGGACGCGGTGATCGCCATCAACCTGTCGTCGTCGTTTCATACGATGCGCGCCGCGGTGTCCGGCATGAAGAGGCGCAAATGGGGCCGCATCGTCAACATCGCTTCCGCGCACGGGCTGGTGGCGAGCGGGCAGAAGGCCGCTTACGTCGCGGCCAAGCACGGCATCGTCGGCATGACCAAGGTGGTGGCGATCGAAACTGCCAATGACGGCATCACCTGCAATGCCATCTGCCCGGGCTGGGTGCTCACGCCTCTGGTGCAGAAGCAGATCGAGGACCGCGCCAAGGCTTCCGGCAACACGGTGAAGCAAGAAGAGATCGCGCTACTGTCGGAAAAGCAGCCGATGCATCAATTCACCAGACCGGAGAGCATCGGCGCGCTTACGGTGTTTCTCGCCGGCGACGCGGCGGCGACCATCACGGGCGCGGCCTATTCCATCGACGGCGGCTGGGTCGCGCAGTGACCTTGAATTCCCGGCGACGCGACGAAGAAATTTTCCGCTGTCGTCCCCGCGAAGGCGGGGACCCAGTACGCTGCAACCTATCGATAGGACACGGAGTACTGGGTCCCCGGTCTCGCTTCGCTCGCCGCGGACGACAGCTGCGACCGTTGACGCGCAGGAACTAACTGTATGATCGATTTCCTCTCGCGCGCGTTCGGCGGCGACAAATCCAGTCCGTCGCCGGCGAAAAAACGCATCAACCTCGCCTTGCAGGGTGGCGGCGCGCACGGCGCCTTCACTTGGGGCGTGCTCGATCATCTTTTGGAGGACGGACGGCTGACGGTCGAGGGCATTTCCGGCACCTCGGCCGGCGCGGTCAACGCCGTGATGCTGGCGGACGGCTTGCGCCGCGGCGGCGCGGCGGAAGCGCGCAAGCGGCTCGACGATTTCTGGCGCGCGGCGAGCCTCGGCGGCGACCTGCCGCCGCTGCAGCGCGCGGTGCTCAACCGGCTGTTTTCGCTCTTACCGGGCGAAGATTCGCCGTCTTTCAATTGGCTGAACATGTGGTCGAAATATCTTTCGCCCTACGATCTCAACCCGCTCAACATCAATCCGCTGAAAGATCTGGTCGAGCGCTTCGTCGACTTCGAGGGATTGCGCGCCGATAGCCCGGCAGATTTACATCGCCGCCACCAACGTGCAGACCGGACGCCTGCACATCTTTCCGCATCGAGAAGATTTCCGCCGAGGCGGTGATGGCCTCGGCCTGCCTGCCGGCGGTGTTCCGCGCGGTAGAGATCGACGGCGTCGTCCTATTGGGACGGCGGCTATCTCGGCAATCCGGTGCTCTACCCGTTTTTCCGCTCGACCGATACCGAGGACGTGCTGATCGTGCAGATCAATCCGCTGGTGCGCAAAAAAATCCCCACCACGACGCGCGAGATCGTCGGCCGCGTCAACGAGATCACCTTCAATTCCTCGCTGTTGGGAGATTTGCGCGCCATCGAATTCGTCAACCGGCTGATCGACCAGGGCCGCCTGCCGCACGGCACCGGCGAGGGCGAATACCGCCGCATCAACGTGCATCGCATCGTGCTCGAGGGCCTGGGCGAGCGCTTCTCCTCGGCCACCAAGCTGCGCAACGACTACGAGTCGTTCCAGCTTTTGCGCAAGCTCGGCCAGCGCGCGGCGCGGCGCTTTCTCGACGCGCATTACGCCGACATCGGCGCGCGCTCGAGCATCGATCTCGAGGCGGAGGTTTATTCGGAAAGGGTGTAGCCACCTCGCCCCGCTTGCGGGGAGAGGGAGCGCGGCCGTGCTACAACTCTCCCATGACCGCCCTCACCGCCGAAATCGGCGCCACACGCCTCGACATTGTCGTCGCCGACATCACCACGCTCGACGTCGCCGCGATCGTCAACGCCGCCAACAGGACGTTGCTTGGCGGCGGCGGGGTGGACGGCGCCATCCATCGCGCGGCAGGCCGCGAGCTTCTTGAGGAATGCAAGACGCTCGGCGGCTGCGACACCGGCTCGGCCAAGATCACGCGCGGCTACCGGCTGAAGGCGCGCCACGTGATCCACGCGGTCGGCCCGGTCTGGAGCGGCGGCGGCCAAGACGAAGAGTCCTTGCTTGCCGGCTGCTACCGCAGCGCGCTCGATCTCGCCGCCGCGCATGCGTTGACTTCGATTGCCTATCCGGCGATCTCCACCGGCATCTACCGCTTTCCCGCCGATCTTGCCGCGCGCATTGCGGTCGGCACCGTGGTGTCGGAAATCGCCGCGCGGCCGCGCGGGTTGACGCAAGTTGTGTTCTGCTGCTTCGCGCCGGAAAGCGCCGAGCATCACAAAGATGCGTTCGCGGAATTGGGGTTGGTGTAATTTTCTAGTCGTCCCGGCCGAGCAAAGCGAGAGCCGGGACCCATACACCGTGTCCTATCGAGAGTCTGCGGCGTATGGGTCCCCGCCTTCGCGGGGACGACAATCGACAGTCACTAGCCCTTCGGCGCCACGTCGAGCCGCGCCACCCAACCTTCCAGCCCCGCCTTCGCCGCCGGATACAAATTCATCACCTCCGGGTCATGCCCCGGCACGATGTGCTGGCGCGAACCGGCAAGCTTCTGGATGGTCTTGTAGCCTTCCAGCGTGTCGCCGACGCTGTAAGTGATCGGAAACACGCGGCCTTCATCGATGTGCGAGTAAAGGTGGATACAGTCTGATGCGACGACCACATAGCCGCGCTTGGTCTTCACCCGTACGCATTGCAGGCCCTTGGAGTGGCCGCCGATCTTGTGCACGGTGATGCCGGGTGCCAGTTCCTCAACGCCGTCGTGAAATTCGACGCGATAGGCGAAGACCTTGCGCACCATGGCATGCACGTCGTCCTCGCTGAACGGGATGCGCAGCATCTGGTGGCACATGCAGCGGCCGGTGGCGTAGGCCATCTCGGTGTCCTGCACGTGATAACGCGCGTTGGGGAACAGGTCGTAATTGCCGGCGTGGTCCCAATGCATATGCGTGGCGATGACGTGGTCGACGTGATCGGGCTCGACGCCGAGCGCCTTGAGCCCCTCGCCGACCGGCTTGATGATCTTGCGTCCGCGTTCTTTCGCCGCTTTCTCGTCGAAGCCGGTGTCGCAGACAAAAACGCCGTGCGGGCCTTTGATGGCCCAAACGTAATAGGCGATCGACGTCATCTCGTCGTGCGGGTCGCCGAAAATGTAGTTTTCACTGCGCTTGCGCGCGTGGCTGGCATAGCGCACGGCGTAGACTTCGTGGATGTCGTCGCTCATGATTTCTTCCCCACGGTGACGCCGGCGCGCGTCTCGATCATTTTGACGATTGCGGTGAAATCGCTGTCGCCGCCGTATTCGCTATTGGTCGTCTCCCATTGCGCGAGCACGGCGCTCATCACCGCGTTGGGAACGCCGAGGTCCTTCGCCTCTTGCGTGCACAGCCGAACGTCCTTGAGCATCAACGCCGTGCCGAAGCCGTAGTTAAAGGTGCGCGGCAGGATGGTCTGCGGAAACTTCTGGTCGGACGCCGTGGTGCGGCCGGAGCCGGCATTGATGACGTCGATCATCACCGCCGCATCGAGCCCGGCTTTGACGCCCATGGCCACCGCCTCCGCGGTCGCCGCCATCGCGGTGGCGGAGAGGAAATTATTGGCGAGCTTCATGGTTTGCGCCATGCCGGGCTTCTCGCCGATGACAAAGACCTTGCCGAAGACGCTGAGTACGTCCTTCACCAGGTCGATCTCGGCCTGGGGACCGGACACCATCACCGCCAGCGTACCTTTATTGGCGCCGCCGACGCCACCCGACACCGGACTATCGATCTGCACGATATTTTTCTTAGCCAGCGCCGCCGCGATCTTGGCGGCAACGCTGGCGCCCGTGGTGGAGAGATCGATGAAGCGCTTGACGCGCTTGCCTTGGATGACGCCGCCCTCCGCGGTGGCGACCTTTTCGGAGATCTGCAGCGACGGCAGGCTCGCCATCACCGTCTCGACGCGGTCGGCGACATCTTGCGGCGAAGACGCCACTTGCGCGCCGAGCGCGACCAGCGGCGCCACCGCGTCGTTGCGCGTGTCGTAGACGATGAGCTTGTGACCGGCTTCGATCAGCCGCCGCGCCATCGGCGCGCCCATATTGCCCAGCCCGATAAAGCCGATGTCCATTTTCGTTTCCGTCCGTTGTCGATTTTCTTTCGACGCGACTTTGCCTCAGGACAGCGGTGAGGTCACCAAGGCTCAGCCGTCGTCCCCGCCGACGGGGTCCGCGCGAAGCGCGGCCGATGACAGGCTGCGGCGGGAATGACAGCCTTGGCCGAAAGACCTATTGAACTTATTATAAGCTTGCTTATTATAAGCGGCATTAGCAAAGAGCCCCGACATGCCGCCGCGCACGATTCAACGCGAAATCGCCTTTACTATCATGGACGTAGCAAGGCTGCTGAAGACCTACGCCGACCAGCGGGCGCGCCAATATGGCATGACCCGGGCGCAATGGGCGGTGTTGTTCCGCCTCGACCGCTCCGAAGGCCTCAAGCAATCCGAACTCGCCGAAATCCTCGACCTGCAGCCGATCACGCTGACCCGCCTGCTCGACCGGCTCGCCGAAAACGGCTTGATCGAGCGCCGCGCCGATCCGAACGACCGGCGCGCCAACCGGTTGTTCTTGACGCCGGCGGCGCGGCCGCTGCTCGAACGGCTGACGACGCTCGGCGAAGACATGATGGCGACCGTGCTCTCCGGGCTCGACGCCAAGGCGAACGAGCGCCTGCTCGGGGATCTCGGCACGCTGCGCGACAACCTGCGCGGCGCCATCAGCCGCAATCATTTGCATCAAGACGAAGTAGCCGCCGGTTAGTTCAATGAGTGACAAGCCTCTCAAGATCGTTCCCGCGCCCGAAGCCAAGGTCGCACCGGTTGCCGAAGCTCCGGTGGCGGAAAAAGCCGCCGCGTCCCGCGGCAGCCGCAAGCGCCTGCGCATGATCCTGCTGGTCGGGCTGCCGCTGATCGCGGTACTCGCCGGCGGCGCCGTCTATCTCATGGGCGGCCGCTATATCTCCACCGATAACGCCTATGTCGGCGCGCAGAAGGTGCTGATCACGCCCGACGTATCCGGCAAGGTGATCCATGTCGCCATCAAGGAAGGCCAGCACGTCAAGGCGGGCGATGAGCTGTTCACGCTCGATCCCGAGCCTTATCGGCTGGCGCTGGCGCAGGCGAATGCCAAGCTCGCGGCCGCTCGTGTCGACTACGACAAACTGAAGACGAATCTGACATCGCTCAATACGCTGGCCGAACTGGCGAAGAAAAACGTCGCGCTCAAGCAGCGTGATCTCGAGCGCAAGCGCAAGCTCTTGAGCTCGCAGGCCGGCTCGCAGGCCGACGTCGATACCTCCGGCTCCAACATGTTGACCGCCGAATTGCAGGCGCGCTTCACCGCCCAGCAGCGCGACACCACGCTCGCCCAGCTCCTCGGCAATCCCGATCTGCCGCTCGCCGAATTTCCCGAATACGCGCAGGCCAAGGCCGCGGCCGACGACGCACAGCGCAATCTCAATCTGACCGTGCTGCGGGCGCCGATTTCCGGCACCGCCACGCAAGTCGATAACATCCAGCTCGGCCGTTTCGTTGCCGCCGGCACGCCGATCTTGAGCGTGATCGACGACCAGGCGCCGTGGGTCGACGCCAATCCGAAGGAAACGGACATCACCTATTTGCGCGTCGGCCAGAAGGCGACGCTCGACGTCGACTCATTTCCCAATCACACCTTCCGCGGCACCGTGGTCGCGGTCAGCCCCGGCACCGGCGCGCAGTTCTCCATCCTGCCGCCGCAGAACGCCACGGGAAACTGGGTCAAGGTGGTGCAGCGCGTTCCCGTGCGAATCGCTTTCGACAAGGACGAGGACACGCGGCTGTTGCGCTCCGGCATGAGCGTCAATGTCGACATCGACACCCACCATAGCCGGCTGCCGTCGTTCTTCTCGGCGTCCGCCAAATCCGAAACCAAGTCCGAAACCAAGCCAGAAAAATGAGCCCGCGCCTGGCATCCTCGCTGTCGCCGAAGGTGCTGCGCATGCTGGTGACGGTCTGCGCCATGACCGCCACCATCATGCAGGCGCTCGACACCACCATCGCCAACGTGGCGCTGCCCTATATGCAAGGGTCGCTGTCGGCCTCGCTCGACCAGATCAACTGGGTGCTCACCTCCTACATCGTCGCCGCCGCCATCATGACGGCGCCGATCGGCTGGCTGGCCGACCGCTTCGGCCGCAAGAAGCTGTTCATCAGCTGCGTCGCCGGCTTCACGGCCGCCTCGTTCCTGTGCGCGCTGGCGCAGAACATCGAGCAGATGGTGCTGTTCCGCCTGTTGCAGGGCATGGCCGGCGCCGCCTTGGTGCCGCTGTCGCAATCGGTGCTGCTCAACTCCTATACGATCGAGGAACGCGGCTCCGCCATGGCGATCTGGGGCGTCGGCGTGATGCTCGGCCCGATCATGGGCCCGACGCTCGGCGCCTGGCTGACCGACAATTATTCCTGGCATTGGGTATTCCTGATCAATCTGCCGATCGGCGTATTGACCGTGTTCGGCATGCTGCTGTTCATGGACGAGACCAAACGCCACGAGCATCTGCGTTTCGACTGGTTCGGCTTCATCGCGCTCGCCATCGGCATCGGTTCGCTGCAATTGCTGCTCGACCGCGGCGAGCAGGTCGGGTGGTTTGGATCCGAAGAGATCTGGATCGAGATGATCGTCTCGGTCGTCGGCTTTTATTATTTCTTCGCCCATTCGCTGACCACGCCGGAGCCGTTCGTGCGCTTCGACATGTTCAAGGACCGCAACTTCGTTTCCGGCTGCGTGTTCATGGTGGTGATCGGCGTGGTGCTGTTCGGCACCATGGCGCTGGTCACCCCGTTCATGCAGACCTTGCTCGGCTATCCGATTCAGACCGCCGGCTTTCTGCTCGGCTCGCGCGGCGTCGGCACGCTGTTGACCATGATGGTGGCGCCACGGCTGATGCGCTGGTTCGAGACGCGCTATCTCATCCTTGCCGGGCTTTTGCTTTGCGGCGGCACGCTCTACGAGATGACCGGATTTTCCTTCGACACCACGCAGGAAACCATCGTCGTGATCAGCATCGTCCAGGGCGTGGGCCTCGGCCTGCTGTTCGTGCCGATCACGACGGTCGCCTTCCTCACTTTGCCCGGGCACATGCGTAACGGCGGCACCTCGATTTTGACGCTGGTGCGCAATATCGGCTCATCGGTCGGCATCTCCATGGTGATCGCCAATCTGACCGACAAGACCACCTATATGCACGAACGGCTGGGCGCGCAGATAACGCCGTTCAACGACGCCCTGCAGATGCCGGACGTGGCGGCGCATCTCGACGTGCACAGCAACACCGGGCTTGCCTTGCTCGACCGTATCGTCAGCGAGCAGGCGGCGATGATCGCTTACCTCAACGACTATAAGCTGCTGATGTGGCTCAGCCTGGGAATGATCCCGCTGATCTTCATCATCGGCTCGTCGCGCCGGCCCAACGGCGGCAAGCCGGCGGAAGCGGTCATCGACTGAGCGCCTGCAAATTGCCGCAAGCATTTCGGCCGGACAGCGCTTAAATTCGGTCTATGGACCGCTTCGGCCTCCTGTTGCGCAATATCGTCTTCTTTCTCTTCCCGGTGCCGTTCCTGCTCAGCTTTGCGGTCGGGCAAGGCACGGACTGGACCGCTTATCTCGCTTATGCGGCGATCGCCGTCCTTGTCGCGATGGCGGCGGCCGTTGCGATCAACGCGATCCGCCGCGACCGCGGCTCTTGATTGATCAACGCCTGGCCGGCTGAAATTCCTTTCGGATCGTCTCGGTGTGCTCGCCGAGCGCCGGGATCGGGCCATAGACACGGTGTTCGCCGGCGCGCAGCGGCGCCGGCGCCGGCGTCGAAACCGGCCCACTCGGGGAGCCGAAACTGATACGCCGCAAATGCGGATGCTTGGCGAAACTCGCTGTGTCGTTGACCGGGGCGAAGGCGATATCGGCGGCGGCAAGCTTGCGCTCGAGCTCGGCAAGATCCATCGATGCAAAGCTCGCCTGCACGCGGCCATCGGTTTCGGCGCGGCGCTTCACGCGCTCGACATTGGTGGCGAAGTCCGGATCGGCGGCGAGCGCCTCATCGCCCATGACCTTGCCCGCCAGCAGGCGCCACTCGCGGTCGTTCTGGATCGAGATCAGGATGTCGACGCCGTCGCGCGACTTGAAGACGCCGTAAGGCGAGATCGACGGATGCGCGAGACCGATGCGCTGCGGCGGCTTGCCGCCTTCGCTAGTGTAACAGCGGCACCGTCATCCAGTCGGCCATGGCGTCGAACAGCGACACGCTGATCGCGGCGCCCTCGCCGCTTGCGCTCGCGCGCGATCAGCGCTTCCAGGATCGCCTCGTAGGCGTTCATGCCGGTCGCGACGTCGACCACCGAGACGCCGACGCGGGCCGGCGCTTCCGGGCCGCCGGTGACGGAGGAAAGACCGCTGTCGGCCTGGATCAGCAGATCGTAAGCCTTGCGCTGCGCATAGGGTCCGCTCTCGCCGTAGCCCGAGATCGAGCAGCAGATCAGGCGCGGATAATCTTTGCGCAGGCGCTCGATGGAAAAGCCGAGCTTGCCGATGGTGCCGGGCTTGAGGTTCTGCACAAACACGTCGGCCTTGGCGAGCATGGCTTCGAGCAGCGCCTTGTCGTCCGCTTTCGTCAGATCGAGCACCACCGACTGCTTGCCGCGGTTGAGCCAGACGAAATAGGCGCTCTCGCCATGCACGAGCGCATCATAGCCGCGCGCGAAATCGCCTTCCGGGCGCTCGACCTTGATGACGCGCGCGCCGGCGTCGGCAAGCCGGCAGGTGCAGGTCGGCGCCGCGACGGCTTGTTCGACCGAGACGACGAGGAGGCCTGCGAATGGAAGGACCATTTAACTTCCCGCACTCGCAACATTTTCGGACCTCATCATCCGCGAAAGCGGATGATCCAGTAAACGCCGACGCCGCGTAACAACCCACACCGCGGCGTACTGGATGCCCGCCTTCGCGGGCATGACGGCTAGTAGGACCTCGGCAAACCGAGCACATGCTCGGCGAGATACGACAGGATCATGTTGGTGGAGATCGGCGCCACCTGGTAGAGCCGCGTCTCGCGGAACTTGCGCTCGATGTCGTATTCCTCGGCGAAGCCGAAGCCGCCATGCGTCTGCACGCACATGTCGGCGGCGAACCAGGAGGCGTCGGCGCCGAGCAGCTTCGCCATGTTCGCTTCAGCGCCCATGTCCTCGCCGGCTTCGTATTTGCGCGCCGCTTCGTGCACCATCAGTTCGGCCGCGCGCATCTGCGCATAGGCGCGTGCGATGGGAAACTGTACGCCCTGGTTCTGCCCGATCGGCCGGCCGAACAGTTCGCGCTCTTTGGCGTAAGCCGTCGCCTTGGCGATGAACCATTTGCAGTCGCCGATGCATTCCGCCGCGATCAGGATGCGTTCGGCGTTCATGCCGGAGAGAATGTAGCGGAAGCCTTTGCCTTCCTCGCCGATCAGATTTTCCGCCGGCACGCGCAGGTCGTCGAAGAACACCTGCGTGGTGGCGTGGTTCATCATGGTGCGGATCGGATTGATGGTGATGCTGGTGCCTTGCGCCAGCCGCATGTCGACCAGGAACACCGACAGGCCGTCGGTGCGTTTCTTCACCTCATCCTGCGGCGTGGTGCGTGCGAGCAGCAGCATCAGATCGGAGTGCTCGGCGCGCGAGGTCCAGATCTTCTGGCCGTTGATGACGTAATGGTCGTTGCCCTCGCGCCGCGCAACGGTGCGCAGCGACAGCGTGTCGGTGCCGGAGGTCGGCTCGGTGACGCCGAAGGCCTGCAGGCGCAACTCGCCGCTGGCGATCTTCGGCAGGTAGGCTTGCTTCTGCGCGTCGCTGCCGTGGCGCAGAATCGTGCCCATGATGTACATCTGGGCGTGACAGGCGGCGCCGTTGCCGCCGGCGGCGTGAACTTCTTCCAGGATGGCGGCGGCGGCGCCGATGGCGAGCCCGCTGCCACCATAGTCTTCTGGAATGAGCGCGGCGAGATAACCGGCTTCGGTCAGCGCGGCAACGAAGTCGGTGGGATAGGCCCGCTCGCGGTCGAGCGCGCGCCAGTATTCGCCGGGGAATTTGGCGCACAGCGCGCGCACGCCGTCGCGGATGTCGGCGTGGTCATCGGGCCTTTGGTCAGCTTTTGTCATCGCAACGCGCTCGCTTTACCTCTCCCCGCGCGCGGGGAGAGGTCGACTTGCGAGCAAAAGCGAGCAAGTCGGGTGAGGGGGCGCTGCCGCAGCCTGAGCCAATTAAAACGCCCCCTCACCCGGCTCGCGGCTCACGCCGCTCGCCACCCTCTCCCCGCATGCGGGGAGAGGGATACGCTGCGGCACGGCTGATATCAAACAATCTCCGCGCGCCCGTTATTGATCGCCACCACATCGCGCTCGACCACCCGGGCGCGGAAGCTTACCACGTAGCCGTCGCGCCACATCTCGGTGCGGATGGTTTCGCCTGGATAGACCGGCGCTGAGAAACGGCCGGCGATTCCCGTCAGCCGCGCCGGGTCGTAGCCGCAGATGCTTTTCAAGATGGCGTGGCCGGCGACGCCGAAGGTGGCGAGCCCATGCAATATCGGGCGCGGAAAGCCGGCGGCCTTGGCGAATTCCGGCTCCGCGTGCAGCGGATTGACGTCGCCCGACAGCCGGTAGATCAGCGCCATTTCCGGCCGCGTCGGCAGGTCGCACGTCAGATCGGCGGCGCGCTCGGGGATTTTGTGCGGCACCGGCGCCTCGCGTGGCGGACCGCCGAAGCCGCCGTCGGCGCGGCAGAAGGTGGTCTGCTTGAGCGTCGCCAACAGTTCGCCGCTCGCCTTGTCTGTGACTTGGCGCTCGGAAAACACCAACGCGCCCTTGCCCTCGCCTTTGTCGATCACTTCGACGATGCGGGTGCGGCCGATGACCGTGCCCTGAGTCAGCACCGGCTTGTGCAAGATGAGCCCCTGCTCGCCGTGCACCACCTTCGTCCAGTTCACGCCGCTTTCAGGATTGCGCAGCCAGTAGGCCGAGTAGCCTTGCACCAGAGCGAAGGTCGGCAGCGCCTTCAGGTTCTTTTCATAGACGAAGGCGAGTTCGTCCTCGTTCATCGGGTCCTGACCAAGCCCGAGGCCGAGCGCATAGAGGATGCAATCCTTGGCGGCGAAGGTGTGCTCGACCTCGGGGATTTTCAGCGCCAGCAGTTTTTCGTAGACGATGGGCATCCTAGGCTCGCCCTCTCAGCGTGCGTTCCCCGGATGCGGCGCAGCACGAAGCGGAGCGAAGTGGTGCGCCGCTGATCCGGGGCCCAACTCCAGCAAGAACTGTGGGTCCCGGTTCTGCAGCGCACCGCTTACGCGGTGCGCTGCGCCCGGGACACGTACGCAGCGCGATCATCAAATCGGATCCCAGCTGAACACCTCGCCCGAGCGCTCCAGCGGCGTGAATGACGGACCAAAGGCGCCCTTGAGCTGCTCGCCGATCGTTTGCGGCGTCCACCCTTCCGAGCGATGCATGACGCGGATCGGACGCGGCTGGTTGAACAGAAAAATCTCGTTGTTGCGCACGGAAAAAATCTGCCCGGAGATTCCGGCGGCCGCCTCCGATGCAAGATAAACGCAGAGCGGCGCCACCTTGTCGGGCGTCATTTGCGCCAAGCGCTCGACTCGTTTTTTCTCGGCTTCGGTTTGCGCCGGGATCGATTCGATCATGCGGGTGAAGGCAAACGGCGCGATGCAGTTCGAGCGCACGTTAAAACGTTGCATATCGAGCGCGATGCCGCGCGACAGGCCGACGATGCCGAGCTTGGCCGCCATGTAGTTGGCCTGGCCGAAATTGCCGACCAAGCCGGAGGTCGAGGTCATGTGCACGTAGGCGCCGGAATTCTGCTCGCGGAACGGACCGGCGACCGCGCGGCTCATGTTGAACGAGCCGTGCAGATGCACATCGATCACGTCCGACCAGTCCGACCAGCTCATCTTATGGAAGATGACGTCGCGCAGAATGCCGGCGTTGTTCACCAGGATGTCGACGCGGCCGAAAGCGTCGAGCGCGGCCTTGACGATCAGGTCGGCGTTCTTCGGTTCGGCGATGGAAAGCGTGGAGGCGATCGCCTGCCCGCCGGCTTTCTCGATGGCGGCGACCGCGTCATGCGCCGGACTGTCGTCGGTGCCGGCGCCCTGCAGGCTGGCGCCGATGTCGCAGACCACCACGCGCGCGCCTTCGCGCCCGAGCATCTCGGCGATGGCGCGGCCGATGCCGCGCCCGGCACCGGTGACGATGGCGACTTTGTTTTCGACGATACCCGGCATGCGTAATGATCCCTCGGCTGTCATGCCCGCGACCCGCCTCCGCTCGCTTTGCGAGCTTCGGCGTGCTTGGAGTCCGCCGAAGCGCGGAGCGCGAAGGCGGAAGGCGGGCATCCAGTAAACACCGGCCGCGGGAATTCGCAAACACCGGGCTACTGGATCCCCGCCTTCGCGGGGATGAGAGTTACTTCCCCCACACCTCTTGCGCCACCTCCACGATCATCGCGAGCTTCGCCCATTGCTCGTCCTCGGCCAGCGTGTTGCCCTCCTCGGTCGAGGCAAAGCCGCATTGCGGCGAAAGACACAGCTGATCGAGTGAAATATATTTCGTCGCCTCATCGATGCGGCGCTTGATGGCGTCCTTGGCTTCCAGGCGCCCGGTCTTGGTGGTGACCAGGCCGAGCACCACATGGCGGTCTTTCGGCACCAGTCTGAGCGGCTCGAAGCCGCCGGCGCGGTCGGTGTCGTATTCCATGAAATAGCCGTGCACCTTGATGCGGTTGAACAGAATTTCCTGCTCGGCTTCGTAGCCGCCCGTGCCCATGAAGGTCGATTTATAATTGCCACGGCACAGATGCATGGTGATGGTCATGTCGGCGGGAATGTCCGACATCGCCATATTGATCAGATCGCCGTAGAGCGGCCCGAGCTTTTCCGGGTCGTCGCCGCGCGCTTTCATCTGCCCGCGGTATTTCTCATCGCAGAGCATGGCGATGAACACCTCGTCGAGCTGCAGGTACCGGCAGCCGGCATCAGCGAAGGCGCGCACGGCTTTTTTGTAAGCCTGGCCGAGATCGTCGAAGAACGCATCCATCTTCGGATAGGCATTTTTATCGATCGGCGTCGGCTGCGGCCGGCCGTAAGCCGCCGACGGCGAAGGAATCGTGATTTTCGGCGTGCGCTTGGTGTGCGCGGCGACGAACTTGAAATGCTCGATCATCGGATGGCTGGAGTAGCCGACCTTGCCGGTGACTTTCAGCCCTTCGTTGCGCGTGGTCACGCCGGAAAAAGCGATGCCCGTGTCCATCACATGCTTGTCGATACCGTCGAGGCCCCAGAGGAAATCGAGATGCCACCAGGAGCGGCGGAATTCGCCGTCGGTGATCGACTGCAGGCCGACGTCTTCCTGTTTCTTGATGACGCGCTCGATCTCGCGATCTTCGACCGCCTTCAAGTCGGCGGCGGAAATTTCGCCCTTCGCCCGTTTTTCGCGCGCCGTTTTAAGCGCCGCCGGCCGCAACAGGCTGCCGACATGATCGGCGCGGAAGGGTGGTTTGTTGCGTTGAGACATTGTTGTTTCGCTCCCTTACTTTCGGCCGTCATACCCGCGAAGGCGGGCATCCAGTAAAGACAGGCTTTCGATTGGTCCGACAGACAGGGGTTGCCGGGTCCCCGCCTGCGCGGGGACGACAGTTAGCGGCCCCACACTTCCTCCGCCAACTCCACGATCATCGCCAGTTTCGCCCACTGCTCGTCCTCGGCCAGGATATTGCCCTCTTCGGTCGAGGCGAAGCCGCATTGCGGCGACAGGCAAAGCTGGTCGAGATCGATGAACTTCGCCGCCTCATCGATGCGGCGCTTGAGCTCGTCTTTCGATTCCAGCCGGCCCGACTTCGAGGTGACCAGGCCAAGCACCACGGTTTTGCCCTTGGGCACCAAGCGCAGCGGCTCAAAGCCGCCGGCGCGCTCGCTGTCGTATTCCATGAAATAGCCGTGCACGTTGATCGCGTTGAACAGAATTTCGGCCACCGGCTCGTAGCCGCCCGAGGCGACGAAAGAGGATTGGAAGTTGCCGCGACACAGATGCATGGTGATCGTCATGTCAGGCGGAATGTCGGAAATCGCGGCATTGATCATGGCGGCATAGATCCCCGGCAGCTTTTCCGGATCGTCGCCGCGGTTGGCGACCTGCGCGCGCAATTTCGGATCGCAGAGATAGGTAAAGTTCACTTCGTCGAGCTGCAGGTAGCGGCAGCCGGCATCGGCAAAGGCGCGCACGGCTTGTGCGTAGGTCTGCCCGAGGTCGCGATAAAAGTCGCTCATGTCCGGGTAGATCGATTCCGGCACGGCCTCGCGCCCGTAACGGAAATGCAGCGACGACGGCGACGGGATCGTCATCTTCGGCACACGCTGAGTATGATCTTTGACAAACTTGAAATGCTCGAGCATGGGGTGCGTCGTGAACGAACCAAGCTTTCCGGTCACGCGCAGCACCATCGGCTTCGGGTTCGGCCCCTGGAATTTGATCTTGCGCTCGCCGAGATAGGCCTCGACGCCGGGTAGGCTCCCAAGGAAATCGTAATTCCAGAAGGCGCGGCGGAATTCGCCGTCGGTCACGGCTTTGAGCCCGATGTCTTCTTGGCGCTTGATGATCTTTTCGATCTCGCAGTCTTCCACCGCTTTCAGCGCGGCGGCGTCGATCTCGCCGCGCTCGCGCTTTAGGCGTGCGTCTTTCAGCGGCGCCGTACGGAGCAGTGAGCCGACATGGTCGGCGCGGAATGGGGGAACTGTGCGTTGCATTAATTTTGTCGTCCCGGCCGAGCGAAGCGAGGGTCGGGACCCATACTCCGCAGTCTATCGATGGGGCACAGAGTATGGGTCCCCGCCTGCGCGGGGACGACGGCCTCGATTATTTTCCCCACACCTCTTCCGCCAATTCCACAATCATGCGCAGCTTGGCCCATTGCTCCTCCTCGGCGAGCACGTTGCCTTCCTCGGTCGAGGCGAAGCCGCATTGCGGCGACAGGCACAGCTGCTCGAGCGCGACATATTTGGTCGCTTCGTCGATGCGGCGCTTGATGTCGTCCTTGGGCTCGAGCCGCCCGCTTTTGGACGTGACGAGGCCGAGCACCAGCTGTTTCTTGCCCTTGGGGAAATAACGCAGCGGCTCGAAGCCGCCGGCGCGGTCGCTGTCGTATTCGAGAAAGTAGCCGTCGAGGTCAGTATTGCCGAGCAATTGCTCGGCGACGAATTCGTAACCGCCCGAGGCGATGAAGGTGGAGCGGAAATTGCCGCGGCAGGAATGCATGGTGATCGCCATATCGGCGGGCTTGTCCTTGAGCGCCGCGTTGGTCATTTGCGCGTAGATTGCCGGCAATTTGTTAGGATCATCGCCGCGCTCCTTGGAATGCTCCTGTTCCTTGGGATCGCAGATCATCGCCCAGGCGGTGTCGTCGAGCTGCAGATAGCGGCAACCGGCATCGTAGAAGGCACGGATCGCCTTTTTCCACGCGGCGCCGACGTCGGCGAAAAATTCGTCGAGATCGGGGTAGACCTCCTTGCTCACCATCTTGCGTCCCTGTCGGAAGTGGAACGTCGAAGGCGCCGGGATGCACATTTTCGGCACGACGTTGCAGTGCGCCTTCAAGAACTTGAAATGTTCGATGTGCGGGTGGCCGGCGAAATCGACCTTGCGGTTGATCTTGATCGCCTGGCTCTTGGTGACGACGCCGTGGAACTGGATCGGCGGCGCTTCGATGAGGTCGACACCCTGCAGGCCGGTGAAGAAATCGAAATGCCACCAGGAGCGGCGGAATTCGCCGTCGGTAGCTAGCTTGAGGCCGACCTCCTCCTGCTTCTTGACGATCTTCTCGATTTCCTGGTCTTCGACTTTTTTCAGCGCCGCGTCGTCGATCTCGCCTTTCTCGCGCTTGGCACGCGCCTGCTTCAGCGGCGCCGTGCGCAGGATGCTGCCGACGTGGTCAGCGCGAAACGGCGGCATGGTGCGTTGGGTCATTGGTCTTTTACTCCCTACATTTATTTGTCGCCCTGAGCGTGGGGCCGGAACCAATCGCTCAGGCGTCCGTGGTCCGGGGTTCGTTGCGTAGGATGCCGCCCACGCGTTCCGGCGCGAACAGCGGCTTTTGGTGGGCCATGGACTGATGTCTCACGTGTAACGGCATTCGGCGTCTGTCAGGGCCCATTCAAAAACACTTCTTTGCAGAAGCGTCAAATTTCCGCTCTTTGCTTAGGTCTCATTGTCGGGCTAATGTCCGGCCAGTCAAAAAGCCCCGTTTATCGTGTTTTAGAGGAAGCGACCGCTATGGCTTACAAGAATTTGGAAGAGGCGATCCAAGCCTCCGGCAACGTCGTCAAGATGCTGCGTAATTCGCAGATCGGCGCCTATGTCTATCCCGTGGTGCCGGCGGAGTTCACCAACTGGCGCGACGAACAGCGCGCCTGGCAAGAGACCTGCGTCCTCTACGACCAAACGCACCACATGGTGAACATGTTCGTGCGCGGACGCGACGCGATGAAGCTGCTTTCCCACCTGGGCACGAATTCGTTCAATAATTTTACCGCCGGCAAGGCGAAACAGTTCGCTCCGTGCAGCCACGATGGCCATGTGATCGGCGACGGTATTCTCTTTTATCTCGCCGAAAACGATTTCGTTTTCGTCGGCCGCAACCCGGTCGCCAACTGGATTGAATTTCACGCCAAGACCGGCGGCTTCGATGTCACGACGGACTACGATGACCGCTCCCCTTCCCGGCCCATGGGCCAGCCGGTTGTGCGCAAGGTGTATCGATTCCAGATTCAGGGACCGAACGCCGAAAAAGTAATCACCAAGCTCAACGGCGGACCAATGCCGAATATCAAGTTCTTCAATATGGGGCACATCAACATCGGCAAGCGACGCGTCGACGCGCTGCGCCACGGCATGGCCGGTGCGCCGGGCCTGGAAGTTTGGGGACCGTACGAAGAATACCTTGAAGTCCGCCAGGCGATCCTCGATGCCGGCAGCGAATTCGGCATGGTCCCGGTTGGCTCGCGCGCGTATTCGAGCAACACTCTAGAATCGGGCTGGATTCCATCGCCATTGCCCGCGGTCTACACCGGCGACAAAATGAAGGCGTACCGGCAATGGCTGCCCGGCACCAGCTATGAAGCAGTCTCCTCGCTCGCCGGCAGTTACGTCTCCAATAACATCGAAGATTACTACGTCAGCCCCTACGAACTCGGCTACGGCATCTTCGTGAAGTTCGATCACGATTTCATCGGCAAAGACGCCCTGCAAAAGATGGCGGACAAGCCGCACCGCCACAAGGTGACGTTCGTGTGGGATGCTAAAGATGTGTCACGCATCTGGGCCTCCATGCTCGAGCCCGGCGACATGTTCAAGTATCTCGATATTCCGAACTCGAATTACGGCTCCAGCACATTCGACTCGATCATGAGCGGCGGCAAGGTGGTGGGCGCCTCGATGTTCGGCGGCTATAGCTACAACGAACGCGCAGTGCTCTCGCTCGGCGTCGTCGACGAACAATACGCTAAGGTCGGCACCAAGCTGACGCTGGTATGGGGCGAGGAGAACGGCGGCACCAAGAAGACGACGGTCGAACGCCACAAGCAGACCGAAATCCATGTCGAGGTCGGGCCGACACCCTATGCCCAGCAGGCGCGGCAAACCTATCACCAGGGCTGGCGGAGCACCGCGACCGCCTGACCGCCCCTACCTTTCGCGCTGATCAGGACCGTGCCGCGGCTTGTTCCGCGGCACGATCCGTTTTGGCGTGCTCGCACGCATAGCGCGCGGTATCGGCAAGGTTGCCGAACGAATAATAGTGCGGAGCGACGTCGCCGACACCGTCGAGCGCGGCGCCGAGCGCATCGATGATCCGGTCCGGTCCGACATTGCCGACAAGGGCGCTCGCCGTTCCCGACATCAGCCCGCGCAGCGAAGCGTTGACGCCGCAGCGCTTGGCATAGCGAAGGAGCGCCGGCACGCTGGTTGGGCCGGCAAGGCCGACCTTGATCGGGAGATTGATGCCGCCGCCGCGCAGCTGCTTGAGCCAGGCAATGATGCGCTCGGCCGAAAACGAGAACTGGCTCACGAGGTGGACCGCCAGGCCCTGCGCCACCGCGCTGGCGATCTTCTCGTCGAGCGCCGCTTCCAGCCGCCCCGGCGGGATGCGCGGATGGCCTTCGGGATAGGCGCCGATGCCGATCTCTTCGATGCCGGCCTCGCGCAAGCGGCCTTTCTGGATCACCGCGAGCGCGTCGGTGAAAGGCCCGGACTGATCGATGTCGCCGCCGATCACCAGGAGCCGGCGCACATCGGCTTCGCCGCGCAGCCCGACGAGCAAGTTCTGCAAATCGCCGGCCGCGCCGATGCGCCGCGCGGCGATATGAATGACCGGCTCAAGCCCCGCTTGACGCAGCGCCTTGGCCGCGGCGACCAATTCGCCCGGCGTGATCGTCGGCACCGCCGAGAAATAGACCGGCGTCGCGCGCGGCAAAATGTCGGCGAGCGCCGCGATCTCCGCCGCGCTCGGACGCGTGACCTCGATCGAAAATTTCTGCGCGAATGGGCTGGCGGCCATGAGCGGAATTCCCACTCACTCGCGCCGGTGCGAAATGACGAAGGATTCGTCGTAGAACCACAGGCCGCCGTGCTGCTGCAGCACCTCCCGCGTCGCCTCGATGTAGCGGCGGTCGCTGTTCACGTCGGACAGACGGTCGTCCTCGATCTGCGCCACATAGATCGCCGCGTTCCAGGCGGCGAGCAACGTGGAGGTGCCGATCGAGGAGGAAATCTCCGACGGCAGCGTGTGCATCTCGTAGCGGAACAGCGAGCGCTGGTCGGCATAGGCGTTGAAATTGAGATCGCGGCCGGCCGCGCCCAACTCGTGTTTGACCGCCTTGAGCAGATCGTGGCGGCTGTGCGTGAATGGACTATCGTCCGGCCAGACTTTGTGGACGATCTCCATGCCCGGATCGTGGCCGTAGGAGTGGATCGCAATCATGCGTCCGCCCGGCCCCAGCGCACGCGCGAGTGGCGCCAGCACGCGCTTGGCCTTGAATTCGAGCGAGGCGCGGGCGCGATAAGGCTGCGAGGCGATGACCAGATCGTAGTCGGCAGTCGAGCCGCCGGGCTTGGGGACGATCTGATCGAGCAGAAATTTGTGATCGTTGCGATAGATCACCAGCACGACCGGCCGCTCATAGACTGGATTTCCGCTCTTCTGCGAGACCCGCGCCTTCCAGTTTTCACCGAGGAACGGCTCCAGGTCGGTGATCTGCCGCTCGAAGGAATGCGCGGTGGAGCCTTCCAGCGCGACTTCATGCCAGACCATGCTGGTCGCGGCGCTGACCGATTTCACCGACAGCCACGGCGCTTCGGCGTAAGCGAGATTGGTCAAAACGACGACGCTTGCCGGGTGCTCGACAAAACGGTCCGCCATTTTCTGCAAAGTGAGGCGGATGTCTTCCAGGCTGATTTCCTTGCCGACGACGTAGAACGGCATGGTCGGAAAGCGGTCGTGCATGGTGCGCATGACACGCGAAAGCACGGTGCCGTCGCCGACGCCGGCGTCGAACACGCGCACGGCCGGCGGGCGCGGGTGAATATTGCCGAGCTCGAGCCCGACGCGGTTGGCGACTTCCCATTTTTCCGAGCAGGTATTCACGAACAGCAGATATTTCTGCCGGTTGTCAAAGAAGCGGAAATTGCGCTGCGGATCGTCGCTCGCCTGACCGGAGGCGACTGGCGGCGCCAATTGCGCGATGACCGGCAGCGAAGTCGGCGGATGCGAGTCGAAGAGCAGACGGCGGCGCGGCGGCGTGCCGTCGGCGTTGCGCGCCATGAAGGAGCGGATGCGGTCGAGCGTGTCGGTGGTGATGCGCCCGCCATTGCGCAAACGGCTGGCCAGCTTGCCGTCGTTGACCGCGCGGCGGCCGAAGGTGGATTCCGCCAAGCCGCGCCGGCGGCAGAATTCACTGATCTCCTGAAGGATTTGCTCGTTCATGGCGGCGTTTCCCGTCCGCGGCTCTGCTGGCCGCTGTACCGGATAGCGAACCAAGTCCGGGCTCAGTCGTCAACGACTAAAATGTCATTGGGAAAGATGGGCAGAATGGGTGGGCAAAAACATCATTGTTATTATTAGAGTTATACAGATGGTCCCACTAAAAATTATGAACTGTAACCACATACATGGGCCTTCGCCCATAGTCGGAGCTGAGTTTTGCCGCTCAGTGGGCAGATGCGGCTCGCCTAACCCGCTCAAATGTCGAAGAAAACGGTTTCGTTGTCACCCTGGACGCGGATGTCGAAGTGGTAGACGGCCTGTTCACCGTCGCTCTCCTTGTGGGCAATGAGCGTCCCACGGCGGTCGGCCGGCACCATGTTCAGAATAGGGTCGGCGGTGTTCGCGGGCTCATCCGAAAAGTAGGCCCGCGTATAGATTTGCCGCAGCATGCCGCGCGAGAAGATGCAGAACACGATATGCGGCGCCTGGGCTTTGCCGTTCGGCCCCGGCACCGAGCCAGGCTTGATGGTGTCGAACGAATAGACGCCGAGTTTGTCGGTGCCCGAGCGTCCGAAGCCCATGAATTTAGCGTTCGGCCGCGCCCGCGGGTCGCGCGGCGAGGCGTAGCGGCCTTGGGCGTCGGCCTGCCAGATTTCGATCATGGCGTCGTTGATCGGCAGGCCGTCGCCGTCGAGCACGCGGCCCTCGATGCGGATCTTGCTGCCGGAGGCGTCCGGCGTCACCAGATTGGCGCCGACGGTTTCCTTCCAGTCGTAAATATCCTTGCCCTGTTCCGGCCGCCATTCGCTGCGGCTGTGCGGCGCCAAGCCGTAGGCGAAGAAGGGACCGACGGTTTGTGAGGGCGTGATGTCCGACATTATCTTTTCCTTTTGCGCATGATCTTGTCCGAAAACCGGTGCCCACTTTTCGGGATCATGCGCTAGTGCTTATCCGTATCGAGGGGCGTCGCTTCGCGTCCGCGCAGCACGATGTCGAAGCGGAAGCACAGCGCCCAGTCGGGGATCGTGTTGTCGAGATCGAAGCGCGAGACCATGCGCGCGCGCGCCTTCTCGTCGGTGACCGAATTGAAGATCGGGTCGAACGGAAACAGCGGATCGCCCGGGAAATACATCTGCGTCACCAGGCGGGTGAGGAACGAGGTGCCGAATATCGAGAAGTGGATGTGGTTCGGCCGCCAGGCATTGTGGTGATTGCCCCACGGATAGGCGCCGGGCTTCACCGTGATGAAGCGGTAATAGCCGTTCTTGTCGGAGACGGTGCGGCCCGCCCCGGTGAAATTCGGATCGAGCGGCGCCGGGTGTTGGTCGACATTGTGCACATAGCGCCCGCAAGCATTGGCCTGCCAGAGTTCGACCAGCGTTTCCGGCACCGGCCGCTTGTCCTCGTCGAGCACCTGGCCGTGCACGATGATGCGCTCGCCCAGCGGCTCGCCTTTGTGCTGCTTGGTGAGGTCGGCGTCGCCCTCCTGCACCGCGTCGTGACCGAATACCGGGCCGGTGAGCTCCGACAGCGTGTGCGGCACCACGATCAGCGGCTTCGACGGCGAACGCTTCACCGTTGAGCGGTATCCCGGAGAAAGATGCTTGGGATAAACGTCGAGGCTTTCCTTGGGATAGATCAGCGACATTGTTTTCGTTCCTAGACTTTTTCCAGCGCCAGCGAGACGCCTTGCCCGACGCCGACGCACATGGTGGCAAGGCCGAGCTTGCCGCCGTTCTCCTGCAGGCCGTGCGCCGCGGTCAACACCAGGCGCGCGCCCGACATGCCGAGCGGGTGACCGAGCGCGATCGCCCCGCCGTGCGGATTGACGTTTTCCGCATCGTCGGCAAGCCCGAGCTGGCGCAGGCAGGCTAGCGACTGCGAGGCAAAAGCTTCATTGATCTCGATCACATCGTAGTCGCCGATTTTATGCTGCAGGCGCGCCATCAGCTTGCGGCTGGCCGGCACCGGACCGATGCCCATGATGCGCGGCGGCACGGCCGCCGATGCCATGCCGAGCACCCGTGCCCGCGGCGTCAGACCGTGTTCCTTCACCGCCTGCTCGGAGGCGATAATCAGCGCGGCGGCGCCGTCATTGACGCCGGAGGCATTGCCCGCCGTCACCGTGCCGTCCTTGCGAAACGGCGTCTTCAGCTTGGCAAGCTGATCGAGGCTGGTCTCGCGCGGATGCTCGTCTTGCTCGACCTTGGTGGTCTCGCCCTTGCGGCCGGCGATCTCGACCGGCACGATCTCGGCGGTGAAATAGCCCGACGCGATCGCTTCGGCCGCGCGCTGCTGCGAGCGCAGCGCAAAGGCATCTTGGTCGGCGCGGCTGACCTGGAATTCCTCCGCCACGTTCTCGCCCGTCTCCGGCATGGAATCGACGCCGTATTGCGCCTTCATCAGCGGGTTGATGAAGCGCCAGCCGATGGTGGTATCGAAAACCTCCACCTTGCGCGAGAACGCCTCATCGGCTTTGCCTTGCACGAAGGGCGCCCGCGTCATCGATTCGACGCCGCCGGCAATGGCGAAATCCATCTCGCCGGCGCGGATGGCGCGTGCCGCGGTCCCCACCGCCTCCATACCCGACGCGCAGAGCCGGTTCAGCGTCACCCCGGGCACGCTCACCGGCAACCCCGCCAGCAACAAGGCCATGCGCGCGACGTTGCGGTTATCTTCGCCGGCCTGGTTGGCGCAGCCGTAATAAACCTCTTCGAGCTTTTCCCAGTCCACTTTCGCATTGCGCCCGACCAGCGCTTTCATCGGCGCCGCGGCGAGGTCGTCGGTGCGCACTTTGGCAAGCGCGCCGCCGTAACGGCCGATCGGCGTGCGCAGCGCGTCGCAAATGAAAGCTTCTCGGTTCGCCATCACGCCGCCTCGGCTTGCGCGCGCAGCGTGCGCGCCTGCAGCTCGCGCAGCACCTCGAGTTCTTTAGCGGTCGGCGCCGGCGTCTCGGCGACTTGCGCGGCAAACTTTACATTCCAGCCGGTGTTCTCCTGGATCTGCTCGCGGGTGACGCCGGGATGAATGGAGGTGACGGTCATTTCTTTGCTCTGCGGATCGGGCTCGAACAGCGCCAGATCGGTGATCAGCTTGGTCGGGCCTTTGGTTTTGACGCCCAGTTTGGCGCGCGAGTCGCCGCCAGAGACGTGGCCGATGGAGGTGACGAAATCGAGCTTCTCGACAAAGCCGCGCTTACCCTGCGCCATGATGATGAAAATCTCGCCACAGCTCGTCGCTATTTCCGGCGCGCCGCCGCCGCCGGGCAGCCGCACCTTCGGCTTGTCGTAAGGGCCGACCACAGTGGTGTTGAGATTGGCGTATTTGTCGATCTGCGCGCCGCCGAGAAAGCCGATCTTGATGCGGCCGCCCTGCAGCCAGTAGCGGAACATTTCCGGCACCGACACGGTGGTCAGCGCCGTCTCGCACAATTCGCCGTCGCCGATCGACAGCGGCAAAATGTTCGGTTTGGTGGCGAGCGTGCCGGATTCGTAGATGAGAGTGATGCCGGGCGCATGCGTCAGCCGCGCCAGATTGCAGGCGGCTGACGGCTGGCCGATGCCGACGAAGCAGATATCGTCGTTCTTCAACGCGCGCGCCGCCGCGATCGTCATTATTTCATTCGGCTTGTAATCGGCCATGATTGTCACTCCGCCGCTGCGCGGTGCGGGCGCGCATAGCGCGCGAAGGCCTCGGGGCCTTTTTCCAGCACGTTGGTCTTCATCCATGCCAGGAACGTATCGCGCTCGCGCGCGACCACGTCCCACTCCTTGTAGAAGCCATTGTTGCGCGGGTAGTACCCTTGCGCATAAGACGGATAGGCGCCGCCGGGGACTTCGACCACGTGGCCCACGGTCCAATGCGGCAGCACCACCGCGTTGAGGCTGCGGTCGGACGGCAACTCGTCGACGATCTCTTCCACCGTCACCACCGAACGCTTCGACGCCAACACGGCTTCCTTCTGCACGCCGAGCACGCCCTCGATCATCACGTTGCCGGCTTTGTCGGCGCGCTGCGCGTGGATTACGGCGACGTCCGGGCGGTGCGCCGGGATCGCGGCCAGCTCCTCGCCGGTGAAGGGGCAGGTCACGCGCTTGATCTTGGAGTTCACTTTCGGCAGGTCGCCGCCGATATAGCCGCGGAAAATAGCGCAGGGCAGACCCGCCGCGCCGGCCTCATAGGCGTTGGCCATGGCAGCGTGGGAATGTTCCTCGATCTCGAGTTTTTGCGGCCAGCCGTTTTCTACCGCATCGCGGAATCGATGCAGCGAGCCGACACCCGGATTGCCACCCCATGAAAAAACGAGCTTGTTGACGCAGCCCATGCCGATGAGCTGGTCGTAGACCAGATCCGGCGTCATGCGGATCAAGGTGAGAGCTTTGCGGCCCTGGCGGATAATCTCATGCCCGGCGGCATGCGGAATGAGATGGGTGAAGCCTTCCAGCGCCACCGTATCACCGTCGCGTACGGCGTCTTTGACAGCTTCGGCAAGCGACGAAATACGCGCCATGTAAAAATCATCCCGGTTACAGGCTCGTATTTACGGCCCGCCACAGGCAGGGTCAAATAGGCATCCAACAGGGCCCTTGCCATGCTTTCCGCCGAACCGATCTTCACCATCCAGGCCGAACTCGAGGCCGTCCTGAATCTCGGCCGCACACCCTATGGCGAGCGCCGCGTGATCAACATTCTCGGCGGAACCATCACGGGGCTAAAGCTCCACGGGCGCATTTTGCCAGGCGGCGCCGACTGGCAGATCCTGCGCGCGGACGGCGCCGCCGATATTCAGGCGCGCTACACCATCGAAACCGATAAAGGCGCGCGCATCCTGGTCAGCAGCGACGGACTGCGGCATGGTCCGCCGGCGGTGCTGGAAAGCCTGGCGCGGGGCGACAGGGTCGATCCGGGTCTTTATTATTTCCGCACCGTCATGCGGTTCGAGACGTCCGACCCCGCGGTCGACTGGCTCAACCGCATCCTGGCGCTGGCGCGCGGCCAGCGCGAGGCGCGTAGCGTGCGGCTCGATGTCTATGAGGTGCTCTGATGGCGTCTGATCGGATCGCGATGACCCTGCCGGCTTCGCTACGCGCCGAACGGCAAGCCGATGTCGCGGTGCTGCGGCTTAACCGCGCGCAGAAGCGCAATGCGCTCGACGACGATACCGTCATCGGCATCGACAAATTTTTCACCACATTGCCGGACGGCGTGCGTGCGGTGCTGCTGGTCGGCGAAGGCGAGCATTTTTCCGCCGGGCTCGATCTCAACGAACTTGAAGAGCGCGACGTCGCCCAAGGCATCGCCCATTCCAGTCTTTGGCACCGTGCCTTCGAGAAGATCCAGTTCGGCAAGGTGCCGGTGGTCGCCGTGCTGCACGGCGCGGTGGTCGGCGGCGGGTTGGAGATTGCCGCGGCGGCGCATGTGCGCGTCGCCGAGCGGTCGGCCTATTACGCGCTGCCGGAAGGCAGCCGCGGCATCTATGTCGGCGGCGGCGGCTCGGTGCGGTTGCCGCGGCTGATCGGCGTCGCGCGCATGATGGACATGATGCTCACCGGCCGCACCTATTCGGCCGAGGAAGGGCAGGCCATGGGGCTCACGACCTATCTGGTCGAGGACGGCAAGGGCTTCGCCAAGGGGCTCGAGCTGGCGACGCGCATCGCCGGCAATACGCCGCTGACCAATTTCGCGGTGATGCACGCCCTGCCGCGCATCGCCGAGAGCGATCCCGCCAGCGGCTACGCCATGGAAGCGCTGATGGCGGCGATCGCGCAGGGCGACGGCGAGGCCAAGATACGGCTCAAGGATTTCCTGGAGAAGCGCGGGCCCAAGGTGAAGCGCAGTTGATGTCACTTCGTCATTCCGGGGCGCGCGCATCTGCGCGCGAACCCGGAATCCAGAAACAACCTCGGTACGACGTCTGGATTCCGGGTCCGGCGCTTTCGCGCCGTCCCGGAATGACAGAGAATGCCCACGCGCACTTGAGGCGTGGCCGCATCGCGCGATAATGTTGTCCTGGACAACAATAAGACCACTAGGGACGAAATGCCGGTTTCCAACCGCATGGCTCAACCAGCCGCCCGTGCACCTTTACGCCCGGTGCGGCTGGGCGCGCTCGATGCCGTGCTGGAGCGGCGCCCTGACGGCGCCATCCTGGTCCGCTGCGCGCAGCCGCTGGGTTTCTTTCACACCACGCTGAGCGAGCCGCTCGAACGCTGGGCCAAGACGGCGCCCGACCGCGTCTTCCTCGGCCAGCGCGACGCGGATGGGCACTGGCGCACGCTGACCTATGCGCAGGTGCTGACCCATGTGAAACGCATCGGCGCGGCGCTAGTCCGACGCGGGCTCACCGCCGAGCGCCCGATCGCGATCATCTCCGGCAACGACATCGAGCACGCGCTGCTTGGCCTCGCGGCGGTCTATGTCGGCATCCCCTATGCGCCGATCTCGGCAGCCTATTCGCTGATGTCGAGCGACTTCGGCAAGCTGCGCACGATCCTCGATCTGCTGACGCCGGGCATGGTCTTTGCCAGCGACGGCGGCGCCTATGGCCGCGCCATTGCGGCGACGGTGCCGAACACCGTCGAACTGGTGGTGACGCGCAATCCGCCCGCCGACCGCAAGGCGACGTTGTTCGCCGAATTGATCGGCGCCGAAGACACAAGCGGCGTCGCCGCCGCGCACGCCAAGGTCACGCCCGACACCATCGCCAAGTTTCTCTTCACCTCCGGCTCGACCGGAAGCCCCAAGGCGGTGATCAATACCCACCGCATGCTGTGCTCGAACCAGGCGATGGTTTCCGCCGGTTTCGCTTTCGTCACCGACGAGCCGCCGGTGGTGGTGGACTGGCTGCCCTGGAGCCACACATTCGGCAGCAACCACAATTTCTATCTGGTGCTGATGAACGGCGGCTCGCTTTACATCGACGACGGCAATCCGACGCCGCCGGGCGTGCCGAAGACCGCGCGAAACTTGCGCGAGATCGCGCCGACCATCTATTTCAACGTTCCCAAAGGGTATGAGGCGCTTGTTCCGCATTTCCGCGCCGACGATGAATTGCGCCGCAATTTCTTCGGCCGGCTGAAAGTTCTGTTCTACGCCGGCGCCGCGCTCAACCAGACCACCTGGGACGATCTCACGCGGCTCGCGGTCGAGACCACTGGCGAGCGCATTATTTTTCTCTCCTCGCTCGGCTCGACCGAAACCGCGCCGCTGGCGCTCGCCTGCACCTGGGATTTCGACAAAGCCGGAAATATCGGCCTGCCCTGCCCCGGCGTCGAACTCAAACTGGTGCCCAACGAAGGCAAGCTGGAGGCGCGTCTGCGCGGGCCACACATCACGCCCGGCTACTGGCGGCAGGAGCAGATCACGCGCGAGGCCTTCGACGAAGAAGGCTTCTACAAGATCGGCGACGCGCTCAAATTCGCCGACCCGGATGATCCGGGCAAAGGCCTGCTGTTCGACGGCCGCATCGCCGAAGACTACAAATTGTCGACCGGCACCTGGGTGAGCGTCGGTCCGTTGCGCGCGCGTTTCATCGATCACTTCGCGCCTTACGTGCGCGATGTGGTGCTTGCGGGTGCCGACCGCGACGACATCGCCGTGCTGGTGTTTCCTGACGTCGAAGCTTGCCGCAAACTGGCGGGTCTCGGCGCCGAGGCAACGCCGGCGGCGATCGCGGCGTCACCCAAAGTGCGGGACAAGTTCAAGAGCCTCTTGCAATCGCTGGCCGCGATCAGCCCTGGCTCGTCCACGCGCATCGAACGCGCGATCCTGATGGCCGAGCCGCCGTCGATGGACAAAGGCGAGATGACCGACAAGGGCTCGATCAACCAACGCAGCGTTCTGAAAAACCGCGCCGCGCTGGTGGAGGCGCTCTACGCCGATCCGCTGCCGGCGGACGCGATCGCGCTATGACCGCGCAGGCCGCAATGATCCGCCCGGCCGCCATAAGGCCGGTCAAGCTCGGGCCGCAGGATGTCACCGCCGAGCACCGCGCCGACGGCACAATCCTGCTGCGCTCGCCGCAACCGCTCGGCGCTTACCCCGACAAATTGACCGAACGGTTGGAATTTTGGGCGGCGGAAACGCCGACGCAAATCTTCCTTGCCCAGCGCGACCAAAAAAACGGCGCCTGGCGCACCATAACCTACGAGCAGGCGCTGGAATTCGCCCGGCGCATCGGCGAGTCGTTATTGGCGCGCAATCTCTCCGCCGAACGGCCGATCGCAATACTCTCCGGCAACGATATCGAACACGCTTTGCTCGCGCTCGGCGCGCTCTATGTTGGCATTCCGCACGCGCCGATCTCGCCGGCCTATTCGCTGATGTCGGGCGACTTCGGCAAATTGCGTTCGATCATGGACCTGCTCACGCCCGGCCTGGTCTTTACCTGCGACGGCCAGACCTATGCGCGCGCGCTCGACGCCACGCTGCCGGCCAGCGTGGAGCTGGTCGTCACGCGCAACGCACCGGCCAACCGGCGCGCGACGATGTTCTCCGGCCTTTACCAGCCGGCGCCCAGCGCGAAAGTCGATGCTGCGCACGACGCGGTCGGCCCCGACACCATCGCCAAATTCCTGTTCACCTCGGGCTCTACCGGCGTGCCGAAATGCGTGATCAACACCCAGCGCATGTGGTGCGCCAACCAGGTGATGATCCGCCAGTCGCTCGCCTATTTTGCCGACGAGCCGCCGGTGATCGTCGATTGGGCGCCGTGGCATCACACCGCCGGCGGCAATCACGACGTCGGCTTGGTCGTCTATAACGGCGGCACTTTCTATATCGACGAAGGCAAGCCGCTGCCCGGCGCCATCGAAGAAACGGTACGCAATCTGCGTGAGATCGCGCCGACCTGGTATTTCACCGTTCCCAAAGGTTACGAGGCGCTGCTGCCCTTCCTGCGCAGCGACGCCGATTTGCGGCGAAATTTTTTCAGCCGGCTGAAGCTGTTTTGGTTCGCCGGCGCCGGTATCGCCCAGCATGTGTTCGACGAAATCCAACAGCTCGCGCTCGAGACCTGTGGCGAGCGCATTCTGTTTCTCACCGGCTTCGGCTCGACCGAGACGGCGCCGTGTGCGCTCGCCCGCACCTGGCCGCACGCGAACGCCGCCAATATGGGGCTGCCGGCCGCCGGCATGGAGCTGAAGCTCGTTCCTAACGAGGGCAAGCTGGAAGCGCGCGTGCGCGGGCCCAACATCACGCCCGGCTATTGGCGCCAGCCCGAAGTTCACGGCAAAGGCGTTCGACGAGGAAGGCTTCTACCGGCTCGGCGACGCCTTCAAATTCGCCGACCCCAACGACCTGCGCCAGGGCCTGCTGTTCGACGGCCGCATCGCCGAGGATTTCAAGCTGTCGACGGGCACCTGGGTGAGCGTCGGCCCGCTGCGCGCGCGCTTCATCGATCATTGCGCGCCCTATGTGCGCGACGTGGTGTTCGCCGGCGCCGACCGCGACGAGATCGCCGCGCTGGTGTTTCCCGACATGGCGGCCTGCCGCAAATTGGCCGGGCTTGGTACCGACGCCGCGCCCGCGGCCATCGTGGCGTCCCCCGCAGTGCGGGAAAAGTTCAAAAGCTTGTTGCAATCGCTCGCCGCCACCAACCCCGGCTCGTCGACCCGGGTGGTGCGCGCCATCTTGCTGACGGAGCCGCCGTCCATGGATAAGGGCGAAATGACCGACAAGGGTTCGATCAACCAGCGCGCGGTGTTGGGAAACCGCGCGGCGCTGGTAGATGAGCTTTATGCGGCACTGCTATCTTCCAACGTGATCGCCGCGAAGTAGGGACAGACCATGGAAGTTAAAGGACAGGCGGCCATCGTGACCGGCGGGGCATCCGGCCTCGGCGCCGCCACCGCGCGCACGCTTGCCGCGAGCGGCGCCAAGGTGGCGATCCTCGACCTCAACGAAAAAGCCGCCGCCGAGGTCGCCGCCGACATCAAAGGCATTGCCATCGCCTGCGACGTCGCCAGCGCCAAAGGCGCCGAAGCCGCCATCGAAGCGGCCGCCACGGTGCATGGGCCGGCGCGCGTCCTGGTCAACTGCGCCGGCATCGGCCCGGCTAAGCGCATCGTTGGCCGCGACGGCCCGATGCCGCTTGAAGACTATGAGAAAGTGATCCGCATCAACCTGATCGGCACCTTCAACATGATGCGGCTGGTGGCCGCGCGGCTGCAGAAGGCCGAGCCGCTCGCCGACGGCGAGCGCGGCGTCATCGTCTCGACCGCTTCGGTCGCCGCCTTCGAGGGCCAGGTCGGGCAAGCCGCCTATTCGTCGTCGAAGGGCGGCGTCGCCGCGCTGACCATGCCGGCGGCGCGAGAATTCGCGCAATATGGCATCCGCGTGATGGCGATCGCGCCCGGCATTTTCGGCACACCGATGTTGAAGGCGCTGCCGCAGGAAACGCAGGACTCGCTCGGCGCCTCGGTGCCCTTCCCCAAACGGCTGGGCGAGCCGCGCGAGTTCGCCGCGCTGGTGATGCACTGCATCCACAACAGCTACCTCAACGGCGAGGTGATCCGCCTCGACGGCGCGCTGCGCATGGCGCCGCGCTGACGCGCGATGAGCGCGGACGCGATCATCGAGCTTTATGAGCGCCGCGCTCTCGACTGGGTTGGCGACCGCAGCCGCCAAACCCGATTCTTTGAGAGCGGATGGCTCGATCGTTTCGCCGCGCTGGCGCCGCGCGGCGGCAGCGTTCTCGATCTCGGCTGCGGCTGCGGAAATCCGATGGCCGACTATCTAATCGCGCAAGGCTTCGACGTCTGCGGTGTCAACTCCTCGCCCACCATGGTCTCGCTCGCGCGCGGCCATTTTCCTGCGCTGCAATGGATCGTCGCCGACATGCGGACTTTGTCGCTGAGCAGACGCTTCGGCGGCGTGATGGCGTGGGACAGTTTCTTCCACCTCACCCCCGACGACCAGCGGCGGATGTTTCCAACCTTTCGCGATCATGCCGCCGAGGACGCGCCGCTCTTATTCACCAGCGGGCCGCGCCACGGCGAGGCCATCGGAGACCTGCGCGGCGAACCGCTTTATCACGCGAGTCTCGACCCCGCCGAATATCGCTCGCTGCTCGCCGCCAACGGATTCACGGTGGTGGCTGAACGGATGGAAGACCAGGATTGCGGCGGCCATTCCGTCTGGCTGGCGCGCCGCAGCGAAGATCGCTAAGAGAATTTGAGCCGTATTCTTGGACCCGAGGGAATGATCTTCAGCAACAGCCGCACGGTACGCATCGAGTGGGGCGACTGCGACCCCGCCGGCATTATCTTCTATCCGCGCTATTTCGAGATTTTCGACGCCTCAACCGCGATGCTGTTCGAACGCGCGCTCGGCATTCCGAAAATCAAGCAGCTCAAGACCTTCGATTTCGCCGGCTATCCGCTGGTGCGCACGCGCGCGAAATTCATCAGGCCGACCCGCTTCGGCGACGACGTGGTGGTGGATTCGACCATCAGCTTCGGCCGTTCCAGCTTCGACATCGAGCATCGCCTCAGCCTCAACGGCGAAACTTGCGTCGAATGCGCGGAGAAGCGCGTTTGGGTGGTGCGCGACGCGTCCGGCGGCATCAAGTCGCAGGCCGTGCCGGAGGCGGTGCTGGCGAAATTCAAGCCTTAGACCGATCACTCGATCTCCGCCGCGATCCTTTTCAGGATCTGTAAAAAACGCAAGCGATCGCGCCGGCCGATGATGCGGTCGAGGTTACGCTCGTGCCGGCGCGCGCAGCGCGTGAGATTGGTCAGCGTTTTTTTGCCGAGCGGGGTAAGGTTCAAGCGGTAGGTGCGGCGGTCGTTTTGCATGCGCTTGCGCGCGACCAGGCCGCGGCGCACCAGATCTTCCACCACCGGCGTGAGGCTCGATTTGTCGCGCCCACTGGCATGGCTCAGCTCGGTCTGGCTGATGCCCGGGTTGCGAGCAATCAAAGTCAAAGTGGCGAAGCGGCCGGGAGTCTCGCCGATCTCCTGCGAGCGGCGCGAAAAGGCGAGGAAGGTGGCGTCTTGCGCCATCCGTAGGTTGAAGCCGACCCAGTACTCCAGCGGGCCAAATTTGACCGTTTCGGCGACGCCGCCGTTCTTGCCGCGCCGGGCCTTGCTGCTCCCACCGTTCCCACTCACCACGCTTCCCCCACGCCCCGGTCCCGCACGCCTTGCCCGGCGTAGCACCGGCGATTTAGTTTGGCACCAAACCAACTTTACATTCTCGGCGATATCCGGCTCAATTGCCACAAAAGTCGGCGCCACCGCCGACACATAACGAGGGAGGACGTCAATGAAAAGACTTCTTACGGTTCCGATCTATGCCGCGGCCTTGGCCGCTTTGCTGTGCGGCGCAACAAGCGGCGCCATCGCCCAGGACAAGACGTTCGATCTGAAGATTTCGCACTGGGTGCCGCCGTCGCATCCGCTGCAGAAGGCGCTGGAGGAATGGGGCGCTTCGGTGGAAAAGGAGTCCGGCGGGACCCTTCACTACAAGGTTTATCCCTCACAGCAGCTCGGCAAGGCGTTCGACCATTACGACATGGCGCGCGACGGCATCGCCGACTTGACCTACATCAACCCTGGCTATCAGCCCGGCCGCTTCCCGGTCATTGCCGCGGGTGAATTGCCGTTCCTGATGTCGAACGCCAAAGGCGGCACGGTTGCGCTCGACGAGTGGTACCGCAAATACGCCGCCAAGGAGATGAAGGACGTCAAGTTCTGCCTCGCCTTCGTGCACGACCCGGGCGCCATCCATTCGGTCAGCAAGAAGGTCATGGTGCCGGGCGACATCAAGGGTATGAAAATCCGCCCCGCGCAGGGCACCATCGCCCGCTTCGTCACTCTGCTCGGCGGCACCAACGTGCAAGCCTCGGCGCCGGAAGTCCGCGAAGTGCTCAGCAAAGGTGTCGCCGACGCGGTGACATTCCCCTGGGGCTCGATCGTCCTGTTCGGCATCGACAAGGTGACCAAGTACGACATGGAAGTGCCGCTCTACACCACCACCTTCGCGCTGGTGTTCAACAAGGCGAAGTACAACGAGATGTCGGCCAAGCAGAAGAAGGCGATCGACGACCACTGCACCAGCCAGTGGGCGTTGAAGCTAGCCGGCCCGTGGGCCGACTTCGAGCATAACGGCATTGCCAAGCTCAAAGCCGAGCCCAGCCACGAGGTCTACACCATCAGCGCCGCGCAACTCGCCGAATGGCAGAAGGCGGCCGAACCACTGCACGCGCAATGGGCCGAGGGCGCAAAGAAGGCCGGCGTCGATCCGAAAGCCGCCATGGATGAACTCAAGGCGGATCTTAAGAAAGAAAACGCGGCCTATTGATGGATGATGCAGCGACGACACGCAGTCCTGTCGATCGCTTCATCGACGCGATCGAGGTGACGGCGGCGGGGTTTCTCGCCGTCGTCACCTTGCTCACTTTCGTCTCGGTGATCCTGCGCTACTTCTTCGCCTGGGCGATCCCGAACTCTACGACTTCACGCGGTTGCTGCTCGGCATCCTCATCTTCTGGGGCATGGCGGTGGCGAGCTATCGCGGCGATCACATCACCGTCGACTTGCTATGGAGCGTGTCGCCGCCGCGCCTGCAACGCGCCATGGACGTGTTTGCCGCCGTCCTCACCTTGGTCGCCATGGCAGCGTTCACCTGGATGTTCGCCGAAAAGGTGCTCGGCACCCGCGCCGACCATGTCGGCACCTTCGACCTGCGCCAGCCGGTGTGGATCTATTATTTTATCGCCTGGATCGGGTTGGCGTCCTCCATCCTGCTCCTGGTCGCGCGCACCGCGCGCCTGGTGTTCTGGCCGGAGAAACTCAAAACCGCGCCCAGCGCGACGACGGCCGAGTGATAATCTTATGAGCACCGATGCGGTTGCCGTCACCGGTTTCATCTCGCTGTTCGCGCTGATGATGCTGCGGGTGCCGGTCGGCATCGCTATGGGCGTGGTTGGCGTGCTCGGCTTCGGCTACCTGATCGGCGACATCACGCCGGCCTTGAAAATCCTCTCGCAGTCGCCGATCCGCACCGCCACCGACGCGGAATTCGCCGTCATCCCGTTATTTCTTTTGATGGGCGCCTTCGCCTCCGCCTCCGGCATGAGCCGCGAATTGTTCCGCGCCTCCAACACTTTTCTCGGCCATCTGCGCGGCGGCCTCGGGGTCGCGACCATCGCCGCCTGCGGCGGTTTTGCCGCGATCTGCGGTTCGTCGGTCGCCACCGCCGCCACCTTTTCCAAAGTGGCCTATCCGGAAATGCGCAAGTACGGCTATCCGCAGAGCTTCGCCGCCGGCGTGATTGCCGCCGGCGGTTCGCTCGGCATCATGATCCCGCCCTCCACCGTGTTCGCGGTCTATGGGCTGATCACCGAGCAGGATATCGGCAAATTGTTCATCGCCGGCATCGTTCCCGGCCTGGTGGCGGTGGCGATGTATGTCATCACCATCAACGTCATCACGCGCGTGCGGCCAAAATTCCTGCCCGCCGGCCCGCGCCATTCCTGGCAGGAGCGGCTGGAAGCGGTGCGCGACATCTGGGCGGTGGTGCTGCTGTTCATCTTCATCATCGGCGGGCTTTACGGCGGACTGTTCACCGCCACCGAGGCCGCCGGCATGGGCGCGGCCGGCGCCTTCATCATCTCGGTGCTGCGCGGCAAGCTCTCGCGCGCAGATTTCTGGCGCTGCCTTATCGAATCGCTGCGCACCACCGCCGCGGTGTTCACCATCCTGATCGGCGCGCTCATTTTCGGCTATTTCCTCACCATCACGCAGACCCCGCAGAAGATCACCGAATTCTTGACCGGCCTCGGGCTCGGACCCTACGGCGTGCTGGTGCTGATCATGCTGATGTATTTGCTGCTCGGCTGCATCATGGACGCCATGGCCATGATCATCCTGACCATCCCGATCGTGTTCCCGGTGATCAAAACGCTCGGCTTCGATCCGATCTGGTTCGGCGTCATCATCGTCATGACGGTGGAGCTCGGGCTGATCCATCCGCCGGTCGGCATGAACGTGTTCGTGATCAAGAGCGTCATCAAGGACGTCAAGCTGTCGACGGTATTCTACGGCGTGATGCCGTTCGTGCTGACCGATATCCTGCGGCTCGCGGTGCTGATCGCCTTCCCGATCCTGGCGACCTGGCTGCCGTCGCATATGTGAAAAAATAGAGGCGCGGAAAACAGGGAGTGCAAGTCATGTTGAAGCTACTGACGATCTCCGCCGCTTTGCTGATATCCGCCGCACCGGCGCTTGCCGGCAACACCGCGCAGGAGGAAGCCAACAAGAAAGTCGTGCTCGATCTCTACGAGAAGGGTATCAACCAGAAGGATTTCGAGGCGGCCGCCAAGAATTTCGGACCGCATTACACCCAGCACAACCCGCGCGCCGCCGATGGGCCGGAAGGCTTTAAGGCCTTTATCGGCTTCCTCAAGGCCAAGTTCCCCAACTACCACAGCGACATCAAAAAGGCGTTCGCCGACGGCGATTACGTCATCCTGCACGTGCACAATGTGCCGGCGCCGGGCGAGCGCGGGGCGGCGATCGTCGATATTTTCCGGCTGGAAAACGGCAAGGTGGTGGAGCACTGGGACGTGCGGCAGGAAATTCCGGAGAAATCTGCTAATAATAACACCATGTTCTAACAGCCGATTCTCTTCGACCCGCCTGTCCCTATTTACGGACTATGATATAATGGTTGGGACCCCAACGATCTGCCGGAGACCCTGATGGAACGCTCGTTCAAGAAGGAAGTGCAGGCGCTCAAGCTTGGCGACGGCGACACCTTCCGCGGCGAAGGCATTCTGGCGGTCACCAAGGCGCTGCTGCAATCGGGCGTGTCTTACGTCGGCGGTTACCAGGGCGCGCCGGTCTCGCATCTGCTCGACGTGCTGGTGGACGCCGAGGACATCATGGCCGAGCTCGGCGTGCATCTGGAGACGTGTTCCAATGAGGCGTCCGCCGCCGCCATGCTGGGCGCCTCGATCAATTATCCCTTACGCGGCGCGGTGACCTGGAAATCGATCGTCGGCACCAATGTGGCGGCCGACGCGCTCTCCAATTTGTCGTCGCCCGGCGTGGTCGGCGGCGCCATGATCATCTTGGGCGAGGATTACGGCGAAGGCGCCAGCGTCATCCAGGAGCGCTCTTACGCCTACGCGCTCAAATCCTCGATGTGGCTCTTGGACCCGCGTCCGGATCTGCCTTCCATCGTGCGCACGGTGGAGAAAGGCTTCGAGCTGTCGGAAGCGAGCCACGCTCCGGTCATGCTGGAGCTGCGCATCCGCGCCTGCCACGCCACCGGTGAATTCGCTGCAAGCGACAATCGCAAGGGCATCAACTCCGGCATCGACAAGCTCGCGGGGCCGCCGCGTTTCCAATACGGGCGGCTGGCGCATCCGCCGGTCATCTTCACGCAGGAAAAGCTGAAGGTCGAGGAGCGGCTGCCGGCGGCGCGCGCCTTCATCGCCAAGCACAAACTCAACGAGATCGTCGACGGCGATTTGTCCGATATCGGCATCATCGTCATGGGCGGCCTCACCAATTCCGTGCTGCGCGCGCTCGAGCGCATGGGGCTGGCCGACGTGTTCGGCGCCTCGCGCGTGCCGCTGCTCGTCCTCAACGTGGTCTATCCGCTGGTGCCTGAGGAGATCCGCGCGTTTTGCGCATCAAAGCGCGCAGTGCTGGTGGTCGAGGAAGGAAATCCCGACTACATCGAGCAGGCGGTCAACGTCGAATTGCGCCGCGCCGATATCCAGACCAAGGTGCTCGGCAAGGGGCCGCTGCCGCAGGCCGGTGAATATGCTTCCGACGTGCTGCTGGAAGGTCTCGCCGCCTTCCTGCAGGCGGCGAAACCAAAAGGTCTCGACGCCGATACCGTGGCGGAAAAAGCCCGCGGACTGATCGCGCATAAGGCGAAGGCCGCAGCCGCGCTCGGTCCGCTGCCGCCGCGTCCGCCCGCCTTTTGCACCGGCTGCCCGGAGCGTCCGGTGTTTTCCGCCATCAAGCTGATGCAGCGCGAATTCGGGCCGACCCATATCAGCGCCGACATCGGCTGCCATTCGTTCGCGACCTTCGCGCCGTTCTCTTTCGGCAATTCCATCCTCGGCTACGGCATGTCGCTCGCCAGCGCCGCGGCGGTGACGCCGAACATGGAAAAGCGTCCGATCGCCATCATGGGCGACGGCGGCTTCTGGCATAACGGGCTGATCACCGGCGTAGCGTCGAACCTGTTCAACAAAGGCGACGGCGTGCTGATCGTGATGCAGAACGGCTATGCCTCGGCCACCGGCCAGCAATACATTCCGTCGAGCACGGTGAGCCGCGACGGCCCGACCCCCGGCGTCGATATCGAGCAGACGCTGCGCTCCATGGGGGTGAAATGGCTGCGCAAGGTGCACACCTATGGCGTCGCCAACATGGTCACGGCGCTGAAGGAGGCGATGCGCACCGCCGAGCGCGGCTTGAAGGTGATCATCGCTGACGGCGAATGCCAGCTCGCGCGCCAGCGCCGCGTGCGCGCCGAAGATGCCATCAAGCTCAAGGAAGGCAAGCGCGTCACCCGCGCGCGCTACGGCGTCGACGACGAAATCTGCACCGGCGACCATTCCTGCATCCGTCTGTCGGGCTGTCCGTCACTGACGGTCAAGCCCTCGCCAGACCCGCTGCGCAGCGATCCGGTGGCGACGGTGATCGACAGTTGCGTCGGCTGCGGCCTGTGCGGCGAGGTCGCCCATGCCGCCGTGCTGTGCCCCTCGTTTTACCGCGCCGAGATCGTGCGCAACGCGACCTGGCGCGACCGCGCGCTGTTCCGCATACGGCAAACGGTGATCGGCTGGCTCGGCGGCTATAACGCAAAGGCTGCCGCATGAGCGCGCCGCGCCCCATTACGCTTTTGATCGCCGCGCTCGGCGGCGAAGGCGGCGGCGTGCTGACCAATTGGATTGTGTCGGCGGCGGCAGATGCCGGCTATCCGGTGCAGTCGACCTCGATCCCTGGCGTGGCCCAGCGCACCGGCGCCACGACCTATTACATCGAGATTCTGCCGGTGCTGGCGCCCGACTTGAACGGCAAGCGGCCGGTGCTGGCGCTCACCCCCGGCGTCGGCGACATCGATATCGCGGTGGCGAGCGAACTGCTGGAAGCCGGCCGCACCGTGGCCAACGGCTTCGTGACGCCCGAGCGCACGCACCTCATCGGCTCGACCAGCCGCTTCTATGCCATGGATGAAAAGATCGCCATGGCCGACGGGCGCTTCGATCAGGACAAGCTCATCAAGGTCATCAAAGACAATGCCCGCGACACGCTGCTGGTCGACATGGACGCGCTCGCCAAGCAAAGCGGCTCGATCATCAACGCCGTGATGCTCGGCGCTATTGCCGGCAGCGGACGCTTGCCGCTCGGCGCCGAGCAACTCGAAGCGGCCATTCGCGCCGACGGCAAATCCGTGGACAGCAATCTGCGCGGCTTCCGCGCCGGGCTCGAGGCCGCCCGCGCCAAAGCCAAGCCGGACAAAGCGGCGGATAACAAGAAGCGCGCCGCCGCCCGGCTCGAGGCGCTGGAAAACGAAATTGCGAAAAGCTTTCCCGCCGGCGCACAGGCAACTGCGATCGAAGGCGTGCGCCGGCTCACCGCCTATCAAAGCGGCGGTTACGCGCAGCTCTATCTCGACCGGCTGACGCGCATTGCAGCGGCCGATGCATCCGCCGGCGCGCAAGGCAAGTTGTTGCAAGAGGTCGCGCGCCATCTCGCCGTGCGCATGTCCTACGAGGACGTCGTGCGCGTGGCACAGGCCAAGATCGAGCCAGAGCGCTTCCGCCGCATCGCGCGCGAGGAATTGCGCGTGAAGGACGAGCCCTATTCGGTGCACGATTTCCTCAAGCCCGGCATCGAGGAGTTGACGCAACTGCTACCGCCATTCTTGGCACGCCCCATCCTGCGCTATGCCGAGCGCAAAGGCTGGCTCGGCCGCATCTATTTCGGCATGGAAATCAATGCCACCTCGATCAGCGGCTATTTACGGTTCCTGATGCTCGCCAAACTGCGCGCGGTCCGGCCCTACGGTCACCGCTACGCGCAGGAGCAGGAGCAGATCGAGTCGTGGCTCGCCTTGATCGTGCAGGCGGCGCGGCGCTCTCCCGATCTCGCGCTGGAAATCGCCGAATGCGCGCGGCTGATCAAAGGCTATGGCGACACCCATGCGCGCGGCCTTGCCAATTACCGCGCCATCGAGGCGCGCGTGATCCGGCCGGCGCTGGCGGGCAACATCCCACTCGATCGCGCCACCGACGCCGTCGCCTCGGCGCGCACCGCCGCCCTGCTCGATCCCGAGGGCGAGGGGCTGACCAAATGCCTGAACGAGGTCGAGGGCCAGACCAGCCTGCCGATCGCCGCGGAGTGAACCTTTGGCGCCAAGGCGCCGGATTTAGCGCGTTGTCAGCCTTGACCCCGTCGCGTAAAAGACGCCCCACAACAAGCAGTAAGGCGTCCGCCGTAACCGGCTTGGGCGTAATAAGGGCGGAACGCATGGCCGTCACACCGAGCGGGCGCGAACGGCAGCCAATCGCCGCCGAAGCTTTTCTGCGCGCGCTGGCCGATCACGGCATCGATTATTTCTTCTGCAATCCGGGCACGGATTTCCCGCCGATCGTGGAAGCCTTCAGCCGTGCCAAGAAAACCAACGCCAAAGTTCCCAAGCCCGTGCTGGTGCCGCACGAAAACCTCGCGGTGGCCATGGCGCATGGCGCCTATCTGATGAACGGCCGCCCGCAGGCGGTGATGGTGCACGTCAATGTCGGCACCGGAAACACGCTCAACAATCTCACCAATCTGTCGCGCGACCGCGTGCCGCTGCTCCTCGCCGCCGGCCGCACGCCGGTCACCGAGAAGGGTTCGTTCGGCTCGCGCTCGCGGCCGATCCACTGGGCGCAGGAAATGTTCGACCAGGCCGGCATGCTGCGCGAACTGGTGAAATGGGATTACGAATTGCGCGTGCCCGGGCAGATCGGCGACGTCGTCGCGCGCTCGGTGGAAGTGGCGATGGCGCATCCGCGCGGGCCGGTCTACCTGGTGCTGCCGCGCGAGCCGCTGTCGGCGCCGCTCCCCGATCCGATCGCGCCGCTCAAGGTGCGTCCGCAGGCGGCGGCCGCCCATCCCGATCCCGAAGCGATCGCAACGCTGGCCGCATGGCTGGCCGCAGCCGAGCGGCCGCTGATCATTGCCGCGACGCTTCCCGCCGACGCCGTGCCGGTGCTCGCCGCGCTGGCTGAACGCTGCGCGGTCCCCGTCGTGACGCATAATCCGCGCAGCGTCTGTCTGCCGTCGAGCCATCCGATGCATTTCGGCTTCGAGCCCGGCCCGCTGCTGGCGGATGCCGATCTGGTGATCGTGCTGGAATCGGACGTGCCCTGGATACCGAGCCTGCAGCATCCGCCCGATGGCTGCCGCGTCGCGCATGTCGGCGAGGAGCCGTTCTACGTGCGCTATCCCATGCGCTCCTTCCCCAGCGACCTTGCCGTTCAGGCCGGCGCTCTCAACGCGCTGAAAGCGTTGGCGACAGCGGTCGCACCACACTTGCCGTCGGCGCAGACGCGCATCTCCGCCCGCCGTGGCCGCCTCGCCGAACGCATGGCCAAGCGGCACGCGGGCTTGATCAAGCAATCCGCCGCCGGCGCCACGATCTCGCCGGAATATCTTTCGCGCGCGATCGGCGAGGCGGTGGGCGAGGACGCTATTATCGTCAACGAATATCCGCTGCGCGCAGATCATTGCGCGCGCGAAAAGCCCGGTACGTTGTTCGCGCTCGGTCCGGCCGGCGGGTTGGGCTGGGGTTTCGGCGCGGCGCTCGGCGCCAAGCTCGCCGCGCCCGATGCCTTCGTGGTCGCTACGCTGGGCGACGGCGCCTACATGTTTTCCAACCCGATGGTCGGCCATTGGGTCGCCGCCAAGCACGAGCTGCCGATCCTCACCATTGTGTTCAACAACAGCCGCTACGGCGCCGTGCGGCGCGCCACGTTGTCGATGTTCAAGGATGGCGTTTCCGGCGAGGACGACGGCCGCACCCTTGCCGATCTCGATCCGGCGCCGCCTTACGAGGCGATGGCGCAGGCGCAAGGGGCACACGCCGAGCGCGTGGAAAATCCCGCCGACCTGCCCGGTGCGCTGGCGCGCGCGCGCGACGCCGTCGTCAATGAGCGCCGCCAGGCGCTGCTCAACGTCATCACCCCTTATTAAGTGAACCCGAAAAGAAAAGCGGAAACGTCAGGGAGACGAAATCAATGCGTATCGACGCCTACACCCATTTCATTCCGGAAAAATTCTTCGCCAAGATCGTGGAAAGCGGCCATGCTGACATCGGCAAGCGTGTGCGTGAAATCCCCTGCATCCATGACCTCGACGTGCGCAAGAAGGTGGTCGACCAGTTCAAGGACTACGCGCAAATCCTTTCCTACCCGATGCCGCCGGTCGAGCTGCTGGCCAAGGGTGAGCAGGTCAACGAATACTGCAAGCTGATCAATGACGGCTTTGTCGAAATCTGCGCCAAGAACTCCGATCATTTTCCCGGCTGGGTGGCGGAGGCACCGATCGCCGCGCCCGACGCCGGCGCCGCCGAATGCGCGCGCGCCATCAAGAACGGCGCCCTCGGCGTGCAGATCCACACCAACATCGCCGGCAAGCCGCTCGACGTCCCTGAGTTCGAGCCGTTCTGGGAAACCATGAACCGGCTCGGCAAGCCGGTCTGGCTGCATCCGGCGCGCGGCGCCAATTTCCCCGATTACCTCAGCGAGAAAAAATCGAAATACGAAATCTGGTGGACCTTCGGCTGGTCCTACGAGACGGCGGCGGCGATGGCGCGGCTGGTGTTCTCCAAGATCATGGACAAATACCCGAACCTGAAGATCATCACCCACCATTTCGGCGGCATCGTGCCGATGCTGGAAGGCCGCATCGGCCCGGGCTGGGACCAGCTCGGCGCGCGCACATCCGACGAAGATCTGAGCGTCGTGCTCAAGAGCCTGAAGAAAAGGCCGCTCGATTATTTCAAGCACGACTTCTACGCCGACACCGCGGTGTTCGGCGGTGAGCCGGCGACCGTCGCCGGACTTTCTTTCTACGATCTCGACAAGATCGTGTTCGCCTCGGACTGCCCGTTCGATCCCGAGAAGGGCACCATGTATACGCGCGAGACGCTGCGCATCATCGACGGCATTGAAATGCCGAAAGCCGACAAGGAAAAAATCTGGCACGGCAATCTGGAGCGGATCACCGGGGCCAGGTTCAAGAGTTAGGCGCATCCATCCGTTCGTCCCCGCGAAAGCGGGGACCCAGGACGCATTGCATATTGGCCAAGGCTGGATTCCCGCTTCCGCGGGAATGAACGGGTGTGGGCGCGGCGCAATCGACTGTAAAAGCGCTGCCCACATCTGCTAACCTTCCGGCCATGGCGTTGACACATCCTGCCGGCCTCAACGAGCCCGAACCGCAGCCGCAAGGCGACGGCAACGGGCGCCCGAGTCCCGTAGCGGACGGCGAGGCCGGCCGCGTCAGCCCCATGCTAGAGCAATACATCGAGATCAAGACCGCCAATCCGGATTGTCTGCTGTTCTACCGGATGGGCGACTTCTACGAGATGTTCTTCGACGACGCCGAAGTGGCCTCGCGCGCGCTCGGCATCGTGCTCACCAAACGCGGCAAACATCAGGGCCGCGACATCCCCATGTGCGGCGTGCCCGTGCACCGCGCCGACGAATATCTGCATCGCCTGATCGCGCTCGGCCACCGCGTCGCCGTCTGCGAGCAGCTCGAGGATCCGGCCGAAGCGCGCAAACGCGGCTCAAAGAGCGTGGTGCGGCGCGACGTGGTGCGCCTGGTCACGCCCGGCACGCTCACCGAAGACACCCTGCTCGACGCCAGGCGCAACAATTATCTGCTGGCCGTCGCGCGCGCCCGCAGCGGCGACGAAGAGGCGCGCTTTGCGCTGGCCTGGATCGATATCTCGACCGGCGAATTCCGCATCACCGAAGCGAACCGCCTTTCGCTGTCCGCCGAGATCGCGCGGCTGGAGCCGAGCGAGATCATCGTCTCCGACGCGCTATTCTCCGATGCCGACCTTGTGCCGTTCTGGCGAACATTGCCGGCGGTGACGCCGCTCACCCGCGACGTTTTCGACGGCGCCACGGCCGAGCGACGGCTGACCGCCTTCTTCGCCGTCGCCACGAGCGAGGCCTTCGGCGCGCTGACGCGGCTCGAGCTCACGGCCGCCGCGGCTTGCGTCACCTATGTCGAGCGCACGCAACTCGGCAAGCATCCGCCGTTGTCGCCGCCGTTGCGCGAAGCGGCCTCCGCCACCATGGCGATCGACCAGGCGACCCGCGGCAATCTAGAACTCGTGCGCACGCTATCTGGCGAGCGGCGCGGCTCGCTGCTCGATTGCATCGACCGGACCGTCACATCGGCGGGGTCGCGGCTCCTGGCGCAACGCCTGTCGGCGCCCCTCACCGATCCCAAGACGATCGCGCGGCGGCTCGATGCTGTTGCTGCATTTGCGGACGACAGTGCCGCCCGGGCCGACACCCGCTCGCGGCTGCAGGCGGCGCCCGATCTTGCGCGTGCGCTTTCTCGCTTGGCGGTCGGGCGCGGCGGCCCGCGCGATCTCGCCGCCATTCGCGACGGCGTCCTCGCTGCCGCCGAACTTGCGCGCGCGCTCACCGCGCTGAAGGAGACGCCGGCGGAAATCGGTGAGGCGCTCATCGCCTGCCGTAGCCCGGACGGCATGCTGGCGGCCGAACTGTCCGCCGCGCTCGCCGCCGAGTTGCCTGCGTTCAAGCGCGACGGCGGCTTTGCGCGCGAGGGCTACGACGCGGCGCTCGACGAGACGCGGCGCTTGCGCGACGAAAGCCGCCGCGTGGTCGCCGCCTTGCAGGCCCGCTATGCCGATGACAGCGGAATCAAGGCGCTGAAGATCCGCCACAACAACGTGCTCGGCTATTTCGTCGAGGTCACCGCCCAGCACGGCGATAAATTGCTGGCGGCGCCGCTCAACGCAACCTTCATCCACCGCCAGACGCTGGCCGGCCAGGTGCGCTTCACCACCACCGAGCTCGGCGAACTGGAAGCAAAGATCGCGAGCGCCGCCGAGCGCGCGCTGGGGCTGGAACTGGAGATATTCGAGCGGCTCGCCGCGAGCGTGATCGCGCAGACCGCGCCGCTCAAGCAATGCGCGGAAGCGCTGGCCGCGCTCGATGCATCAAGCGCGCTCGCCGCGCTTGCCGCCGAACGCGACTACACCCGTCCGCAGGTCGACGACGGCCTCGACTTCGTCATCGAGGGCGGGCGTCATCCGGTGGTCGAGCAGGCGCTGGCGCGCGACGGCACGCCTTTCGTCGCCAATGATTGCGATCTGTCTCCCCCGAAAGACGCGAGCGCCGGCCGTATCTGGCTGCTCACCGGCCCCAATATGGCGGGCAAATCCACATTCCTGCGGCAGAACGCGCTGATCGCGATCCTGGCACAGATGGGCTCGTTCGTGCCGGCACGTCATGCGCAGATCGGCGCCATCGACCGGCTGTTCTCGCGCGTCGGCGCTGCCGACGATCTCGCCCGTGGCCGCTCGACCTTCATGGTCGAGATGGTGGAGACCGCCGCCATCCTCAATCAGGCCGGCGCGCGTTCACTGGTCATCCTCGACGAGATCGGCCGCGGCACCGCCACTTTCGACGGGCTGTCGATCGCCTGGGCCACGGTCGAGCATTTGCACGAAGTCAACAGATGCCGGACGCTGTTCGCCACGCATTTCCATGAGCTGACCGCGCTCGCCATTCGGCTCAACCGCCTGCATAACGCGACCGCGCGGGTGAAGGAATGGCAGGGTGACGTCGTGTTCCTGCACGAAGTAGTGGCGGGCGCCGCCGACCGCTCCTACGGCATCCAGGTCGCCAAGCTCGCAGGGCTCCCGGCGAGCGTGATCGAACGCGCCAAGACCGTGCTCGCAAAGCTCGAGCAGGAAGACCGCGCCGCGCCCAAGGGCTTCGAGGACCTGCCGCTGTTCGCCACGCCCACGCTTCCCGCGAAGTCGATGCAGGACCAAGCGCTCGAGTTGCTGGCCGCTGCCGTTGCCGCGCTCAATCCCGACGAGATGTCGCCGCGCGAGGCGATGGACGCGCTTTACACGCTAAAGGCCAAGCTAGCGGAGACGAGCAAAAAGGCATGATGAACGTCGCCGACCGGAAACATGCCAAGGCGCCTGCCGAAGCGCTCGCCTGGCTCGAACGCTTCGAAGTGGCGTTGCGGGCGAACGATGCGGCAGCAGCGGCCGTGATGTTCCTACCCGACGGGCTGTGGCGCGACGTGCTGGCTTTCACCTGGAATATCCAAACCATGGCCGGACGCTCGGCCATCGAGATGACGCTGCGCGAGACCTTGGCGCGCACGCAGCCGCGGAATTTCTCAAGTCCGGCAGAACGGACAGCGCCGCGCTGGGTATCCCGCGCCGGCACCGAAGCAATCGAGGCGATCTTCTCGTTTGAAACAGCGTTCGGTCCCGGCAACGGCGTGCTGCGGCTGGTCCCCGACCCGCAAGCGCCGGAGCATCTGCGCGCCTGGACGCTCAGTACCAATTTGCATGAGCTTGGAGGCCACGAAGAAGAGTTTAAACGGCGCGAGGAGCCCGATTCAACGCGCGACTTCGGCGCCGCCAACTGGGCCGACCGGCTGGCCGCGCAGCGCGCCTTTGCCGATCGCGATCCCGCCGTCCTCGTGGTCGGCGGCGGCCAGGCGGGCCTGTCGATTGGCGCACGGCTGCAACAGCTCGGCGTCGATACGCTGATCGTCGACCGGCATGAGCGCGTCGGCGACAACTGGCGCACGCGCTACCATTCGCTGACGCTGCACAACGAGGTGCATGTCAATCATCTGCCGTATCTGCCGTTCCCGCCGACCTTCCCGGTCTATATCCCGAAGGACAAGCTGGCGAACTGGTTCGAGTTCTATGTCGAAGCGCTGGAGCTGAATTTCTGGACCAGCACGGCACTTGCCGCCGGCGACTATGACGACAAGCGCAAGCGGTGGAACGTCACGCTCAAGCGCAGCGACGGCAGCGAGCGCATTATGCATCCGCGGCATTTGATCTTCGCCACCGGCGTTTCCAGCATCCCCTATACGCCCGATCTGCCGGGCCTCGATGACTTCAACGGCGCGGTGGTGCATTCCGGCGATTTCAAGCACGCAACCCACTGGAAAGACCGCAAGGTTCTCGTGCTCGGCAGCGGCACCAGCGGCCATGACGTCGCGCAAGAACTTCAGGCGCACGGCGCCGACGTCACCATCATCCAGCGCGGCAAGACCTATGTGGTGAGCCTGAAGGAGGCACAGAGCGTCTACGCCATCTATTCCGAGGGCATTCCGTTCGACGACTGCGACCTCTTGGCGACCTCGATGCCCTATCCGCTGCTGCGGCGTTCCTACCAGGTTTCGACCGCGCGCGGCCTGGAGGTGGACAAGGCGCTGATCGAGGCGCTCGCCGCACGCGGCTTCAAACAATGGGCCGGCGAAGACGAGACCGGCTTTCAGATGATGTATCTGCGCTACGGCGGCGGCTATTACTTCAACGTCGGCTGCTCCGAGCTGATCATCTCCGGCGCGGTCAAGCTATTGCAGTTTGCCGATATCGACCGCTTCGTCGCGGACGGCGCGCGGCTTCGCGACGGCACGGTGGTGCCGGCCGAGCTTCTGGTGCTGGCGACCGGCTACAAGAACCAGCAGGACACCGCGCGCGCCTATCTCGGCGACGAGATCGCCGACAAGATCGGCCCGGTATGGGGTTTCGACGAAGGCGGCGAATTGCGCAATATGTGGAAGCGCACAGCCCAGCCGGGCTTATGGTTCACCGCCGGCAGTCTGGCGCAATGCCGCATCTTCTCGCGCTATCTGGCAATCCAGATCAAGGCGCTGGAGGAAGGCTTGCTGAGCTAGAGCCCGTCCCTTGTGGCCGCGCGCCGGCGCACAACATAAATCAACAGATTGCCGCCAAGCGACACCGCGAATGCGAGCGTCAGCGCAAGCGGCGAGCCGAGCCGCTCGGCCGTCACGTTCAGCACCAGAACCGCGATACCGAATCCGGCAAGCCCGATCACCGCGTTGGCCATCACCGCGGCGGTGGCCGGGCCACCGACGCGCCGGTGCAGGATGATCATGATGCTGGTCAGCACGATGGGGAACACCGCGAGATTGCCGCTGGCGGTCGGCCCGATGCGGAAGCTCAGCGTGACGACGGTGCCGACCAGCAACGCGACCATCGTTGCGCGCAATAGAAGATCGTACCAGCGCCGTTTCACCCGCGGCATCGGCGCATGACGCAATGGCGCCGACAGCCAGAACGCGACGCCGAGGACGACGACGTTGTAGATGACCGCTTCAACGATCGTCCAGGAGACCCATCCATTCGCCCAGATTAAAACGAGCCAGACCGCGAACGCGCCGCCGATGCTTGCCGACAACGGGCGCTTTTGCGCCAGGAGCGCGTAAGTGAGCGCATAAATTGCATTGTCGGCATTGGTTACCAGACTGCCGAGCGCGCTTTGCGCGATGAAACGCGCGTCGTGATCGAGCGCAAGAAAGATATAGACCGGTCCGGCGCTGATCGGCAGCGTCGCCACCAGACCGCCGATCAAAGGTCCGGCGCGCTCGGCGGTGACTGTCGCGGCCAGCAGGAAGCCGGCAGTGACGGCCATTTTGACGATGAGCGTGAGCACGAAATAAAGGTCGGGGGGCATTGCAGTTCCAGTGTCATCGCCGGGCTTGTCCCGGCGATCCCGACTAGGCGGCAATGGGGGCCCCTAAGCGAGATGGCCGGGATAAACCCGGCCATGACGAGGTCCTAGACCCTCACCATCCTCACGTCCACTTGCGGCCCCGCCTTGATGGTCTGGTACACCACGCAATAGCGCTCGGTGAGCTTGAGCAATTGGTCGAGCTTGTCTTGCGGCGCGTCGGTGTCGAGATCGAAGCGCAAACGAATTTCGCGGAAGCCCACGGCAGCATCCTTGGCGACGCCGAGCGTACCGCGGAAATCGAGTTCGCCTTCCGCCGACACCGCCCCCGATTGGAGCGGAATATCGAGCGCGGTCGCCACGGCCTTGACGGTGACCCCGGCGCAGGCGACCAGCGCCTCCAAGAGCATGTCGCCGGAACACAGTTCGAGACCGGAGCCGCCGGTCGCCGGATGCAAGCCGGCCGCCGCAAGCTGACGGCCGGTCTCCAGCTTGCAGGCGATATTGGCGTCGTCCAATGTGCCTTTGGCGCGCAGCGTCACGACCGCAGCCTGCGGATCGTCCTTGTAGCGCTGCTTGATCGGCGCCTGCATCGCGCGCAGCTCATTGCCGTCCATTCGCGTCTCCATTTCCAACCGTTGTTCCAGGGCGCGTGCCTAGCACGCGAACCGGAAAGTCGGCCTTCAAAACTATGTGTCTCTGACTGGAGAGAGTTACGCCGGCGTCAGCACAACGCGGCCGACGATCTTGCCGGCGCGCAATTCGTTGTGCACGGCATTGACGTCGTCCAGCGGCCGCGTCGCCACCGGCACGTCCGGCAAGCCGGTGCGGCGCACCAGCTCCATCAGTTCGGCCGTCTCCGCGATGCTGCCGACATAGGAGCCCTGAATGGTGAGCGCGCGCATTGGGATCGGCGGCAGCGACACGGTGAGATCGCCGCCGTAAAGGCCGACGATGACGTATCTGCCGCCCTTGGTCAGGCTGTCATAGCCGAGCCGCGCCGACTGTGACGATCCGACCAGATCGATCACCGCCCAGGCGCCGCCTTTGGTCAGCGTCTTGATCTGGTCGACCGCGTCAGCGGCTTTGCCGTCGACCACGGCAACGGCGCCGCCTTTCGTGGCGGCTTCGCGTTTCACCGGATCGATGTCGACCACGATGGCCGAATGGCCGCCCATCTTTTGATGCAAAGCGAGACACATCAGACCGAGACCGCCGGCGCCGATGATCACCGTCGGTTCGGTCTTCAGTGTCGTCACTTTCTTCAGCGCGCCATAAGTGGTGACGCCGGAGCAAGCGAGCGGTGCAGTGCGCGCGGGGTCGAGGTCGCCGATGTCGAACAGATAGCGCGGGTGCGGCACCAGCATGTAGTCGGCATAGCCGCCATTGCTGAACACGCCGAGGCTGCGCATGGCCATGCAAAGGTTGTCTTCATGGCGCAGGCAAGGTCCGCATTTGCCGCAGCCGATCCACGGATCGGCGAGCATGCGCTGGCCGATCTTGACGCCTTTAGCGTCCGGACCGACCGCGACCACCTCGCCGACATTCTCGTGACCGAGCGTCACAGGCAGCTTCATGCCGCGGTCTTCGAGGCTCAGTCTCTTGCCGCCGCCGAGATCGAACCAGCCGTCGGCCAGATGCAAGTCGCTGTGACAGACGCCGGCGGCCAGCACCTTGAGCAGCACTTCCGAGCCTTTGGGTTCCGGCGTCGGCGCCTGATTGAGTTGCAACGGCTGGCCGCAGACGCAGACCTGGAACATACGCATTGAAATTCCTCCCGGTTTCTCTTTTGTCGTCGCCGGGCTTATCCCGGCGACCCCGATCGGGAACGCAGCGCCTTCCTAAGCGGGATGGCCGGGACGAGCCCGGCCATGACAAGGAACCATAGTCTGTTCACCCCGTCACCTGCCCCGAGATTTCGGGTAAATTCAGTCCTCCCCTCAATATCTTTGCCGCCGGGCCGTGACTTGGCGCTCCACCTCCGCTATCCGGATGCCCCATGGCTTCGCTTGCCCTCGAAACCGGCCCGCGCGCAGCGCCCGAGCATCCGGCCCGCGGCGCCGGCGATCTGATCGACGCCCGCGCCGTCATCACCGACCTTGAAGACCTCGCCAAGGCGAACAGCGGCGGCGAGCGTGAGTTGCGCACGGCGCTGGCGCAGCGGCTGAAGCGGGCGCTGATCGAGGGCCGCGCCAAGGCCGAGCAATTGCTGCTCAAGGATCGCCACGGCCGCCGCTGCGCCGAGCGGCTGTGCCGGCTGGAAGACGAGATCATCCGCATCTTGTTCGATTTCGTGCGCAAGCATCTTTACCCGTCGCAAAATCCGTCCGAAGCCGAACACATGGCGATCGTCGCCACTGGCGGCTATGGCCGCGGCCTGCAGGCGCCCGGCTCCGACATCGATCTGTTGTTCGTGCTGCCCTACAAGCAAACCGCCTGGGGCGAGCAGGTCGCCGAGGCGATCCTCTATTGCCTGTGGGACACCGGGCTCAAGGTCGGCCACGCCACCCGTTCGGTTAATGAATGCATCCGCCAGGCGAAGGCGGACATGACCATCCGCACCGCCATCCTCGAGTCGCGCTTTTTACTCGGCGACCGAAAGCTGTTCGACGAACTGCAGACGCGCTTCGACAGCGAAGTGGTGCGCAACACCGCCGTCGAATTCGTTGCCGCCAAACTCGCCGAACGCGAGGAGCGCATCCGCCGCGCCGGCCAATCGCGCTATCTGGTCGAGCCGAACGTCAAGGACGGCAAAGGCGGCTTGCGCGACCTGCATACATTGTTCTGGATCGCCAAATACGTCTATCGCGTGCGCGAGCCGGACGAGCTGATCAAACGCGGCGTCTTCGACAAGCCGGAATATCTGCGCTTCCGCCGCTGCGAGGACTTCCTCTGGTCGGTGCGCTGCCACATGCATTTCATTACCGGCCGCGCCGAAGAGCGGTTGTCGTTCGAAATGCAGCGCGAGATCGCGGTGCGGCTCGGCTACACCGAACACCCGGGCCTGAAGGACGTCGAGCGCTTCATGAAGCATTACTTCCTGATCGCCAAAGACGTCGGCGATCTGACCGCCATCCTCAGCGCGGAGCTGGAAGATAGTCACGCCAAGAGCGTGCCGGTCCTGAGCCGCCTGATGGCGCGCTTTCGCCCGGTGCGGCGGCGCGAACTCGCGGACAGCGAAGACTTCACCGTCGACAACAACCGCATCCGCCTCGCCAACGCCGCCGTGTTCAAGCGCGACCCGGTCAATCTGATCCGCATTTTCCACTTGGCGCAGAAATACAATTTGGCGTTCCATCCCGACGCCATGCGCGCCGTCACCCGCTCGCTCAACCTCGTCGACGCCAAGTTGCGCGCCAATGAGGAGGCCAACCGGCTGTTTGTCGAGATCCTCACCTCCAAGAACGACCCGGAAACCGTACTGCGGCGCATGAACGAGTCCGGCGTGCTCGGTCATTTCGTGCGCGCCTTCGGCAAGATCGTGGCGATGATGCAGTTCAACATGTATCACCACTACACCGTCGACGAGCACCTGTTGCGCTGCATCGGCGTGCTGGCGGAAATCGAGCACGGCGGCAACAAGGAAATGCCGCTGGCCAACGAGCTGATCCACAAGATTCAGCCGGCCAACCGCAAGGTGCTCTACGTCACGCTGTTCCTGCATGACATCGCCAAGGGCCGCATCGAGGACCATTCAATCGCCGGCGCCCGCGTGGCGCGGCGGCTCTGCCCGCGGCTGGGATTTTCCCCGGCCGACGTCGATACCATCGCCTGGCTCATCGAGAATCACCTGGTGATGTCGAGCGTCGCGCAGTCGCGCGACCTCTCCGACCGCAAAACAATAGAAAACTTCGCCGCCATCGCGCAGTCGGCCGAGCGGCTCAAGCTCCTGACCATCCTGACCACCGCTGACATCCGCGCCGTCGGTCCGGGGGTGTGGAACGGCTGGAAGGCGCAACTCTTGCGCACGCTTTATTACGAGACCGAGCCTGCCCTCACCGGCGGCTTCTCGGAGGTCAACCGCGCCCAGCGCGTCGCCATGGCGCAAGACGAATTCCGCGCCTCGCTCAAAGGCTGGTCCGACCAGAAGCTCGAGGCCTATATCGACCGGCTCTATCCGGCCTATTGGCTGAAAGTCGATCTGCCGCACAAGCTGGTGCACGCAACGTTCGTCGCCGAGGCGGAAGAAGCCGGCAAGACGCTCGCCACCACCGTCGGTTTCGACGCCGCCCGCGCGGTGACCGAACTGACCGTGCTGGCGCCGGATCACCCCTGGCTGTTGTCGATCATCGCCGGTGCCTGCGCCATGGCCGGCGCCAATATCGTCGACGCGCAGATCTTCACCACCACCGACGGACGCGCGCTCGATACCATCTCGCTGTCGCGCGAATTCGAGCACGACGAGGACGAGGAACGGCGCGCCGCCCGCATCGCCAACTCGATCGAAAAGGCGCTGCGCGGCGAATTACGGCTGCCCGAAGTGGTGGCCAAGCGCAGCCCCCCGAAGGGCCGCATCCGCGCCTTCGCGCTGGAGCCGTCAGTCACCATCAACAATCAGTGGTCGCACCGCTACACCATGATCGAGGTGACCGGGCTCGACCGCACCGGCCTGCTTTATGAGCTGACCGCGGCGCTGTCCAAGCTCAATCTCAATATCGGCTCCGCCCATGTCGCCACCTTCGGCGAGCGCGTGGTGGACGTGTTCTACGTCACCGATCTGATGGGCGCGCAGATCACCTCGCCCACCCGCCAAGCCGCCATCAAGCGCGCGCTCATTGCGCTGTTCGCCAAGGGCGAGAGCGAGGGCAAGGCGGCGAGAAGCGCAGCGGCGGGAACGACGGGCAAATAGCGCCGACAGCGTAGCTGCTAGGCTCCCACCCGCACCGGTCCGCCCTCGCCGATCGAGCGAATGATCGCCTCGAAGGCGGAAACGACGTCGAGCATTTCCCCGGTCGAAACCGGAAACGGCTTGCCGGTCTCGATGGTCTCGGCGAAGGCTTCCAGCAACACGGCGAGCGAATTGACCTGCGGGAAGGTCAGCGTCTGCGGCTCCTGACCGGTCAGCGCCACGGTGAGCATCGTCTCATCGCGCGCTTCCGCCGAGCCCTTGGTGCCGAAAACATGAATACGCCAGAACATGGGCGCTGCGCGCACGGTCGCCAGCAGCCCGGTGGCGCCGCTCTCGAACTGCAGCAGCGCCGCCGTCACATCACGCGGGTCGGGCGAAGGTTTCGCCGAGAACATGCGCGCATCGACTTCCGCCACAGGACCAGCGAGATTGACCAGAGCGTCGATGACATGCAGTCCGGCGCCGGTCATGCCGCCGCCCGGAGATTCGCGCGGGTCGTCGCGCCAGCCGCCCGCAACGCGAGTCGAATGCTCGTTGCTGAAATGGCCCTCGACATGCATCACCTCGCCGATGACGCCTTCCGCCACCACACGCTTGAGCTCGCGCATCGATGCAAAGCAGCGCTTGTTGTTGCCGAGCGCGAAGGGCACGCCGGCCTTGACGCAGGCGGCGATGGCCCGCTCGGCCGGGGCGCGCCTGAGCGCCAGCGGCTTCTCGCTCCAGACCGGCTTGCCAAGTGCGGCCACCGCGGCGATTTGCTCGACATGCAGCGAATGCGGCGTTGCCAGGAACACCGCTTTGACTCGCGGGTCGGCAATGGCATCGCCGAAATCGGTCGACAACTCGAAGCCGTGGGTCTTAGCGAAGTCCGCAACCAGCTCGGGCTCCTTGCTGACACCACGGATGATGCGCAGGCGCGCGCTTTTACCCTGCACGGATTCGACGATGCTCTTGCCCCAGCGTCCGAGGCCGATGACAGCCGCGTCGATCACGGGCAAGGCCGCGGTGGCGGCGGGAGCGGGCTCATGACGGAGCGCAGGCGCTGCCCTATTTTCCCACGAGCTTGGCCGCGTCGTCGCGCACGCTAGTGTCGACGATCGACGCGATCGGCACGCCTTTCTTGAGGATGCCGGCCTTGATGAAAAGCTCCTGCATCCATTCGAGCCGATCTATGGGAATCGAGAGCGTCGGATCGATCTGTTTGGCGGCGATGGTTTGATCGGTGATGAATTCGGCGCGCTTGTCCTCGGGCTTGGCGTGGGTCATTTCGTGCGCCACCTTGATGGTCTCGGCGCGATGGGTCGTCGCGTACTTGTAGCCTTCCATTTCCGCCGCGACAAAGTGCACGAGGTCGTCGCGGCGGGTAGCCAGAACCTTACTGGTCGTGGCCAGACACAGCCGGATGAATTTCGGCACGACGACGTTAGCCTCCATCAAGACATGCAAATTCTTCGGCATGACAGCGACGAATTCATTCGACACCACCGCGGCATCGGTAATGCCGGCGAGCAGCGATTTGTAGCGGTCGAGATCAGCGCCCTGCGTCGCGAACTTCACATCGGCGTGGGGAATTTTCTCGGCGTCGAGCATGCCGCGCACCAGAAGATCGGGCAGTGAACCAGGCGAGGAAATGGCGATGGTTTTGCCCTTGAGATCGGCCGGCGTCTTGACCTCGGCCTTGGCCAAAACGACCTGCGGCATGCCGTGCCAGGTGCAGCCGACGATCTTGACGCCGGTGCCGCGCGCGCCGGCCACGATCGATTCGGCCGCGCCCATGTCGACGCTGTCGATCTCGCCGGCCAGCAGCGCTTTCATCAGCGTCGATCCGGACTTGATCTTCAGCAGTTCGACCTTCAACCCGCGCTTGGCGGCGAAACCGCCCTGCTCGGCCATGGTGATGAAACCGGCATCGCTCTTGGGTTCGAGAATGCCGTGCTTCCACACTTTCTCTTGTGCGTTGGCGGCGCTCAAACCGCAGGCGACGAACAAAGCGGCGGCCAGCAGTGATTTTTTGTTCGCGGGCATGATCGTTCCTTTCCCCAAGTGACGCGAGTGTAGCGGGCGCTGCGGAAAATCCTAGATGCGGTACTCGCCGCCACGCTTGCGGCCCTGGTCGACGTTGAGAAAAAGCTCATCCAGCGCCGGCCGCTTCTTGATCAGGCCCTGCTCGTGCGAATAGCCGACCAAGGTTTCGAGCACTTTCCGGTTTTTGTCGGTCAACCCGTACTCCCATGGGTCGGGACCGAGGATGCGCTCCTGTTCCTCCCAGGCCGCGCGATACCAGGCGAGCGGCACGATGCGCGGGTTCGCCATGCGTTTCATGGCCAGCGCCTTGGCCTCGTTGAAGGCCCGAAACAGGTTGATGGCCAGCCACGGATGCTGCTCTGCCAATGACTGTCGGATGGCGAGGACGTGCATGATCGGGAAGATGCCGGTGCGCTGGTAGTAGGCCATCTCCTCCGCCTTGTGATCGGGAAACAGGCGCGCCACGCGCGGGTCATGCGCGAGAAACGGCTTGACCAGATCGGAATGCAGCACCGCGTCCAGTTCGCCTTCGGCCAGCATGGCGTCCACCGACTTGTCGTTCGGCAGACAGGAGTATTTAAGGTCCTTCGGCAGCGCTACGTCGACGTCGTTTTCGATCTCGGCGACCCATTCGATCGAATTCAGCGGCACGCCGTATTCGTGCTGCAGAATGCCGCGCATCCACAAGACGGCGGTGGTCATCAGCGTCTTGACGCCGACCTTACGGCCCTTCAGGTCGGCGGGCTTACCGATGCCTTTGCTTGTGTTGATGAACATGAAGCCGTGGCGGAAGCGGCGATGCAGGAACACCGGCACGGCGCGGAACGGCAGGCCGGTGTCGCACGCTGCGAGATAGGACGAACCGGAAAGCTCCGCCACGTCGAATTCGCCGTTGTTGAGGAAGCGCCAATGGCGCGTCGCCGAATCCATGTCGGTCAAGACGGTGAGATCGACGCCGTCGACCTCCACCCTGCCTTTGACCAAGGGGCGAACGATCTCGTAATCGCCGCAGGCGAGCGTCAGATTCAGTTTCTTCGGCATCATTGGTCCTCAATCGTTATTTCGCTACTCAATGCCCGGTCGCCACCGCCGCGAGTTTGGAGGAATCGTCCGGCAGGCGGTTGCCGCGCCAAACCACGTGCAGGTCCGGCCGCAGCAACAGCAGATCGTAGCCGTATATCTCGCGCGGTTGCGTGTCCTTGATATCAAGAACGGTCAACGGCGCGCCGGTACCGGCAAAGGCCCGCGCCAAGGGATCGGGGTCGGTTTGCGTCCCGGCCAGCCGCAATAGCGTATAGCCGTCGCCGATACGGTCGTGCAGCGCGCTGCCGTCGGCGAGCCAGAGATGCGGCAGCCGCGCGCCCGGCCAGCTGGTCGGCTCGTATTTCATGAAATTATACGCCGGCCCCTCGCCCGCTCCCGGCCAGATGATCGGCGAACCGCCATAGCGGTAGCCGAGCTCGGCGCCGATCATTTCGTTGCTCTTGCGCTGCTCGACGTCGGCGATGCGTGTGAGGTTGGCGCGCGTTGCGGCCCCCTCCGGGGTGGCGTCGCGGATATTCGGCCGATAGGCCGCGCGCCAGGCCCGCCGCCCGCGCGAGGCAAAGCGCGAGGCATCGACATTGCGCGCGCCGACCTGCCGCCGCTCGATTTCATAAGATGCCAGCAGGCCCGGCCCGCCCCAGCCTTGCAGTGTGGCGGCAAGTTTCCAGGCGAGATCGGTGGCATCGCCGACGCCGCTGTTCATGCCGAGCCCGCCGGTCGGTATCATCAGATGCACGGCATCGCCGGCGAGGAAAACGCGGCCCTCGCCGTAACGCTCCGCCAGCAGCAAATTTTGCCGCCACGGCGCGCAGGACAGCATCTCATAGGTCACGGGCATGGCGACGACGGCCTCGAACATGCTTTTCATCGCCTCGTCGTCCTCGACCGTGGCGTGCAAGGTGAAATGTTTGGTCGAATCCTGCACGATCAAAAACGAGTGTTGCGCATCGGCGACGTGATAGTGGCGGCCCTTGCCGATCGGAATGCGCTCGAACAGATCGTCGCAGCGGAACAGCGCCTGGCGGAACTGCATCAAGTTGGCTTCGCCCTCCAGCTTGATGCCGAGTTGCCGGCGCACGGGGCTGGTGCCGCCGTCGCAGCCGACGAGGTAGTGGGCGCTGAGTTCGCGTGTCTCGTTACCGGTTTTCACTGTCGCGCGCACCGCGTCTGCGTCCTGCGCAAACGAAATGAATTCGCAGCCATAGCGCACATCGACGCTCGGCAGGCTTTCGGCCACCGATTTGAGCAGCGGCTCAAGCGTGTACTGCGAAATCAATTGATAGGGCTCGAGCGGCAGCGAACCGTCGTGGCAGGCGGCGATCTCAGCTTGCGCTTGCGCGACCGAGGGGTAAGGCAAATGCAGCAGCGGCGGCTCGGTCAGCGAGGTGACGATGAACACGTCCATCGGCGCTTCGCGCGGAAAGCCGGCGGCGCGGATTTTCCCCGCGATGCCGAGGCGGCGGTAAATCTCCATGGTGCGGGCATTGCACCGTTCCATCTTCGGCAGGAATTGCGGCGCCGGTTTTTGCTCCAGCAGGACGCAGCGCACCCCGCGCCGGCCAAGATCGATGGCGAGCGTCAGGCCGACGGGTCCGGCGCCGACAATGATGACTTGCGTGTCCAAGGGGCTTCCGCGCTGTGGGATCGGCGCGAACCTATCACCTCGCCGGTTTTCGCAAAGCCCCTAGCCGCCGAGGAACAGCCGGCTCACGTCCGGGTTGGCGAGCAAATCCTGGGTGCGACCGGCCATCGCCAATTTGCCGGACACCAGCACGTAGCCGATGTCGGCGAACTCCAGCCCCTTCTTGGCGTTCTGCTCGACGATGACGATGGTCTTGCCCTCGTTGTGCTGCAGGTCGTGCAGGATCTCGAACACCGCGTCGATGAAACGCGGCTCCAGACCGATCGAGGGCTCGTCCACCAGCAAAATCTGCGGGTCCATCACCAGCGCGCGGCTGATCTCGAGCAGCCGCCGCTCGCCGCCCGACAGTACCTTGGCCGGATGCTTGCGCCGCGCCGCCAGCCGCGGGTATTTGTCGAACACCTTTTCGGCGGCGCGTTTGGCCTCCGCGGTCTGCTCCATCAGATAGCCGCCCATCCACAGATTCTCTTCCACCGTCATGCCGGGGAACACCGACTTGTCCTGCAGGATGTAGGCGATACCGCCGGAGCGCAGCTTCTCGTTCGACGACAATCCGGTCACGTCGATGCGGCTGCCGTTGCGTTCGGTCGAGATGGTCCCCGAATAGATATTGGTGAAGCCGAAAATGGAATGCAACACCGTCGATTTGCCGGCACCGTTGGGGCCGATCAGGCAGAGCGCCTGCTTGTGACCGACGCGCAGACTAAACCCGTGCAATATCTCCATCTGCCCGTAGCCGGCATGCAGATCATCGATGCGCAGATGCGGGGCGCCGCCGACCAGCGCGTCGAGTTCGTCAACGCCGACGTCGCGCGCGATTTCGAGCGCCTGGCGCGCCACTTCCTCGACCGAGATGGCCGGCGCGACGCCACCGTGATAGCCGCCGGCCGTCTGCAGGCTCGCCATCAGGTCGCCCCCAGATAGGCGTCGATGACGCGCTGGTCGCGCTGGATCTCGCCGGGCTCGCCTTCCGCCAGCAGTTCACCGTGCGCCATGCAATAGATCTTGCTGGCCGTGTTCATGATCACGCGCATGTTGTGCTCGATGATGAACAGCGTGATGCCGAATTCCGTGTTGGCGCGCTGCAGGCGGTCGAGCAATCCGTTGATCAGCGTCGGATTGATGCCGGCGGTCGGCTCGTCGAGCAGCAGCACGCTCGGCTCGTTCATCAGCGCCATGGCGAATTCGAGAAGCTTCTGCTGGCCGAACGACAGGCTGCCGGCGCGCAGAAACCGCTTTTCGTAAAGTCCGACGAAGGCGAGGAGGTGCTCGGCTTTCTCGGCAACCTCGGCATCTTCGGCGGCAAACATGTCGAGGAAGCCCGCCTTGCGGTGCGGGATCGAGATCTGCATGTTCTGCATGCAGTTCATCTTGCCGTAGATGCGGGTGGCCTGAAACGTGCGCAGCAGACCGAGCCGCGCGATTTCCTGCACCTTGAGCTGCGATATTTCCTCACCCTCGAAGCGGATCGAACCGGAATCGATGGGGTGATAGCCGACGATGGAATTAAACAGCGTGGTCTTGCCGGAACCGTTGGGCCCGATCAGCCCGGTTATGCCGCCGCGCGCAACCGTCAGCGAAATCGCGTCATTAGCGACGACGCCGCCGTAAGATTTGGTGACATTACTGAGCGCGATGATGGCGTCGCTCATTCGGCGCCCTCCGGATGCGGCGCCAGCCCGGCCGCGAGCGCGGCCTCCTCCTCGCGCTTGGCTTCGCCCTTGGGCGCGAACCACTTTGGATATTTTTCGCCGATCCAGCCGACGATGCCCTGCTGGAAATAGACGATGGTGACGACGATGAGCAGGCCGAGCGCGATGAACTGCCAGCCGAGGAAATAGGCCCAGGTCACTTCCTTGACCGTATGGAAGATCAGCGCGCCGATCACCGGCCCCCACAGCGTACCCTTGCCGCCGAGCAGCACCATCACGACCATGTAGAGGTTGAACGTCGTGGTCGGGAAGGCGATATCGCGCGGCTCGATAAAGCCGGTCATGTTGCCGAAGATGGCGCCGGCGATGCCGAGGAAGAACGCCGAGATGGCCCAGGCCGTGCGCTTGTAGCGGCGGGTGTGGATGCCCATCGCCTCGGCCTTTTCCTCGTCGTCGCGGATGGCGTTGAGCGCCAAGCCGAAATTCGTCGAGTAGAGCCAGCGCAGGAACACGAGCAGGACGAAAGCGAGCGCGAAGAACAGAAAATAAAAGAAAATCTTCTGCACGTGCGGCCCGGCCGGAAACACCGGCATGGAAATGCCGGCAGCAGCGCCGACCCATTCCCACGACGAAACAAGCTCCGCCGCAGCGATCGCGAGACCGAGCGTGCCGATGGCGAAATAAGGGCCGCGCAAGCCGAAGACGATCCAGCCGGCCGCGATCGCCAGCAGCGACGCAGAAATGCCGGCCGCCAGCGTGCCGAGCGCAAAGCCGGTGAAGTACTGCGCGTGGGTAAAGACGATATGGGTGGTGCGGGCGCCCGAGGTGTACATGCCCACGTCGTAATAAAGCCCGATCTGCACGACGGCGCAGATGTACATGCCGGCGCCGAAGAAGAAAATGTTGCCGAGCGAGTTGTAGCCCATCTGCCCGCCGAGGATGTCCCAGGTGGAGGCAAACAGGATCATCAGCCAAAGCACCGCGATCTCGTTGCTGTAATCGGGAAACAGAAACGGCGCCAACAACCCGGCAACGAGAACCAGCACAAACGGCAGGTTTTGTCGGGAAGCGAGCTTCATTGCACGGCCTGCCGCACGCGCAAATACTGCCATTGCCGATAGGCCAGCACGCCCAACAACAGCAACACGATCAAGGCCTGCTGGAATTCGGCGCCGAGCAGGAAGCCGCCGAACTGCTCGAACACGCCCATGCCGAAGCCGGCGGCAATCACCCCCGGCAGATTGCCGAAGCCCGCCGCGGTGACGATGACGAACAGGCGGATCGAATAGGTCGTGCCAAAAAACGGCTGCACGTTCCACACCAGCGCAACCAGCGCGCCGGCGGCGCCGCAGATCGCCGCGTTGAGGCAGAAGGTGAACGAGTAGACCTTCTCGGTGTCGATGCCGAGCACGCGGGCGGCGCGCGCATCCTGCGCGGTGGCGCGGATCGCCTGCCCCATGCGGCTGTTCTTCATGAACACGATCACCGCCAGGGCCAATACGATCGCCATGCCGAAGCCGAGCACGCGGCTGGCGGGAATCGTGATCAGCCCGCCGGCGAACTGCCATGTCGGCAGGCCGGCGTGCGCCGATTGGGTATCCGGCCCGAACGCCAGGTTCAGGCTTTGCTGAATGATGATGGCGATGCCGAACGTCGCCAGCAGCGAGGTGAACAGATCGCGGGTGATGACCTTGCTGATCACCAGGCGATAGATGACCCAGCCTATCGCCGCCAACAGCACGAAGGCCGTCGGCACGCCGAGCAGCGGGTCGATGCCGTGGCGGCCGAGGCTCCAGGTGATGTAACCGCCGAGCATGATGAAATCGCCCTGCGCCAGGTTCTTGACGTTCATCACGCCCCACACCAAAGCGAGACCGTAGGCGGCGAGCGCGAAGATCGAGCCGATCAACAGGCCGTCGATCAGCAGGCCGAGATTGAGCACCGGCGCCGCGGTCAGGATCGAGATATTGCCAAGAATGTGCTGCATCGTGGCCGCCTTCGGCGGTTTAAGACAAATATGCGGATGGGCGACGTCCATCGCACCGCGAGCGGACGCGCCCCCGTCTAAAGCGCGGAAGCGGGCCCCTTGAAGGCGCCCGCTTCCACAACACCAGCTCAGTACTGAGCCTCACGCGGATAGGTCAGCTTGGAGGCTGCGACCTTTTCCGGCCAGACGACCTTGTATTTGCCGCCCTGAATTTGCCGCAGGATGATTTCCTTGCCGGGGTTGCTGCCGTCGGCGGCAAATTTGACCCCACCGTAGAAAGTCTCCAGATCGGTCTTGGTCAGCGCCTCGCGCAGCTTCTCTTTGTCGAGCGAGTTGGCGCGCTTGAACGCATCTTCCCACACATAGACGGCAGCGGACGCCTGCGCCGTCTGGTACGGCACGACCTTATAGCCATAGGCCGCCTTGATCTGCGTGTTGTAATTGGCCGCGGTGCCGAACAGCGGATCGCCGATCTTCATGGTTTCGTCCCACTGCGTCGGGCAGACGAATTCCTCGGAAGCCTTGGGGAAATCCTGTGTCACCTTGGCCAATTCACAGTGCGTCATGCCGACCAGCGGCACCTGAATCTTCAGGTCGGCCATCTGGCGCGCGGCGGTGGCCGCGCCTTTTTCATGACCGGAGACGATCAGCACGTCGGGCTTGAGCGCCTTCACCTTGGTCAGGAAGCTGGTGATGTCGTTCAAGTCCTTGGGCATGCGGTCGTCGACCGCCGCGGTCATCTTGTATTTCTTCATTTGATCGACCACGCCCTGGCGCACGTCGAGCGAGAAGGCGTCGTCCTGATAGATCATCGCGATCTTCACCGCGGACGCATCCTTGCCGGCCTTCTTGGCCAGCGCGGCAGCCATGTCGACCACCGGCGCGAGATATTTCTCGGAGGTCGCGACGATGCCGAACTGATATTTGTAGCCTTGCGTAAACAGCGAGCGCGAGGCTGCCTCACCCTGCACCAGCGGGGTCTTGTATTTCTCGATCACCGGCAGGATCGCCTTGGTCAGCGGCGAGCCGTAGGGGCCGAGCACGTATTGGATCTTGTCCTGATCGATCAGGCGTTCGACCAATTGCGCGGCGCGTGCCGGCGTCAACTCGTCGTCGTAGTACTTGATCTTGAAATGGTAGCACTTGCCGCCGATCTTTACGCCGCCGGCGTCGTTGATCTTCTTGACCGCAAACTCGTAGCCGTTCTTGGTGTTCTTGCCGTTGGCGGCGTAGATGCCGGTCGCCGACACCGCGGCGCCAAGCTCGATTTCGCCGCAACCTTGCGCCTGCGCGCTGACTGGAGCAGCGGCGAGCGCCGCCACTGCTACCGCCGATGCAAATCCTGCCCGATAGAGCATGGCCTTAATCCTCCCTGCATGTCCCTCCTTGCCGCCGGGTTGGTTCCCGCGCGAGCCGGATAGCAAAGCATAGGCGTAGATATGCGCGGTTGCAATTGACCGGGATGCCGCGGTGGCATTGCCGCGGTGCGGCTTATCCGCCGCAACCTCGCTGCGCGAGCGCTTTAACGAGCCTGCAAAACGCCGCCTTAAGGGTGTTACCCGGCCCGGCCGCCGGCCAAGATCTGCGCCGGCCTTTTTCGCGGGGCTAGGAGGGGGAAAATCGCCAGCAAAATCCGAAGATCAATTCGCGGTTGGCCGCACCCTGAATTAGCGCGTGGCGCTGTTACGTTCTTGGCATTGCTCGCGCCCGACAAGACCGGCATAGGCCTCAATCGGGTGCGGCCGACCGGTCAGATAGCCCTGCAACTCGTCGCAGCCTTCCTGCAACAAGAATGCGCGTTGCGCTTCGGTTTCAACACCCTCCGCCAGAATCGGAACATTAAGACTATGACCGAGCGTTATGATGGCGCGAACAATCGCCATCGAGTGATGACTATGTTCAAGGTCGCCGATAAAGGTGCGGTCGATCTTGATTTTGTCGAACGGGAACGCATGCAAGTAGGACAGTGACGAATATCCCGACCCGAAGTCATCCATCGCGATCTGCACACCGAGCGATTTAAGCTTGCGCAGGATGGAGACCGCACGCGAGAAATCGTCGATCAACAAGCCCTCGGTGATTTCTATTTCGAGCCGATCCGGCGCCAGCCCGGTTTCGAGCAAGATCGAATGCACAAGTCTTGGCAGGTCGCCGTGGTGAAATTGAATCGGAGAAACGTTCACCGCAATCTTGAACGGCTGAGACCAAGTGGCCGCTTCTCGACAGGCTTCCCGCAAAATCCACTCGCCCAGCCGAATGATGAGGCTGCTGTCCTCGGCGACCGGGATGAATACGTCGGGCGAAACCAGACCGCGTTTTGGACATTGCCAGCGCACCAGCGCCTCGAAACCGATCGTTTCTTTTGAGGCAATTTTCAGTTGCGGCTGGTAATGCAAAAAGAAGTCGCCACGATTGAATGCCTCGCGCAGATCGTTCTGCATGTCGTGACGCTCTCGCAGCCGAGCGCCGAGTTCGGCATCGAAGAACCACACCGATCCGCGCAATTCCGCTTTGGCTTGGTAGAGGGCGGCGTCCGCGTTTGCGATCAGCTCTCTCGCGTCGGCGCCGTCAGCCGGGTACACGGCGCCGCCGATGCTCAGGCCGATTTGCATGCGATGGCCGTCGATTTCAAAATCGTCTTGGAAGGCGGCGAGCAGCCGTTCGCCAAGCGTCTTCGCGGTCTCCGGCTGCGGGCCTTTCGTTACAACAAGCGTGAACTCGTCACCGCCAACACGGGCAAGGAAGGTGTCTCCCGCGGCCTTTTGCAAACGACGGGCGGCCTCGCGCAGCAGGCCGTCGCCGATCAAATGTCCATAAACGTCGTTGGCTTCTTTGAACCGATCAAGATCAACACACAGAATGGCAAATTGCTCGCCGCTTTTTGACACTCTGTCGAGCGTTTCATCAAGATATGAAATAAAGGTGGCCCGGTTAGGCAGATCGGTCAACAAATCCGTATACGCCAAATATGAAATGCGCTGCTCCGCGCGTCGGCGTTCCGTCACGTCCTCCATGACCGTCAAAAGGTATCGAATCTCGCCATTCTCGTCCTTGATAGGAGTCTTCGTGGCCGTCACCAACCGGTCGCCCTTGTGGGTTGGGATCGGATGTTCGCTCGTGCTCACGACCTGACCGGAACGCAGCGCCTCAAGGTCGCCTTGCACGATCATCTCGGCGCGTTCTTTTGGATATAGGTCGTACGCGGTTTTGCCGATCAACTGAGCACGGGAATCGCCCGTGAGCTCTTCATAGGCTCGATTAAACAAAGCCATTCGATTGCCGCGCCGGTCCGCATCCGGTCCGGCGACGTCCTTCACGATGATCGGCAGGGGAACGTGTTCAATGACCGTGTCGAGGAAGCTCTTCGTGCGGCGCAACTCATTTTCAGCCAGCCTGACTTTGGTGATATCGTGGACGACGGCCAACCGCGCCGGCCGCCCGGCATAGTTCAAAGCGCGCGAAAGCACGAGAACGTCAATGACGTCCCCATCCGATGTCCAGTGCTGCCCGATATTTTCGGTCAATTGGGCATCCGGCAGGGCGCGCAGATAATTGGCAAATCGATCGCGGTCGGCGGCCGGACGCAACGCAAGCACCGTCATCGCCATGAATTGTTCGCGCGTGTAGCCATAGTGTGCGATCGCGGCCTCGTTGACCGCGACAAACTGCAGGCTCGCGCGATCGGTAACCCACATTGGCACGGGGTTGCCTTCAAAGAGCAAGCGGAAGGAATCCTCGCGGGCCTTCGCTTCCGTTACGTCTTCGTGCGTGGCCACCCAGCCGCCGCCCGGTATCGCCCGATGGAGGACGGAAACCAGACGCCCGTCCCGCAGCCGATTGATGATCTGGTACGACCTGTTCTTCGACACCTCGCTCAGTCGCCGCATGATGAAAGTTTCAGGATCTTCCTGAACATTTCCCTTGGCAGTATGATGTTCAAGGATCGCGCGCAGCGGCGTGCCCGGTTTGGTCAGATCATCGGGCAATGCGTACAGCTCGGCATATCGTTTGTTGCAGACAATCAGCCGCAGCTTCGCATCGAACATGCAAAGCCCCTGCGACATGTTTTCAAGAGCGGCATCGAGCTGCAATGTCTGCTTCTCGATTAGGTTCTTCGCGGTAACCTGTTCGGTGATGTCTTCATGGGTCGCCACCCATCCGCCCTCCGCCATGGGGACGTTGACGACACGATACCAGCGCCCGGCCCTGGTCTTATTAACGACGCTCGTCGTATTGCCGCGGGCGATGTCTTCCAAGAGCTCGCGGCGATATTCGTCGATGTCTCGCGAAATGCTCCCCTGCGCTTTGCGAAGTTGCAAAATCTCGCGCAGCGTGCGGCCGGGCTGCATGAATTCCACGGGAAGCCCGGACAACTCGATGTAGCGCTGATTGCACAGAACGAGCCGCTCCGCGGCGTCGAACATAATCAGCCCCTGGGACATGTTGTTCAGGGCGACGTCGAGTTGCAGGCTCTGCTGGCGGAGTTGCTCGACCTTTTTCCGCCCGGCGCCACGGCGCCTTGAACGCCGCGCTGGAAGCCGGTTTTCCATGTGGCCCGTCCAAGAGATGCCGTGCGATGCACGGCGAAAACGCAACGGGCAGCCATATCATGTGAATATTAATGCCCGTTTCCGCGCGGGCCGTCGGCGATGAAAACTGAGGCAACCGATCACCGTAGTTAACAAGAATCGCGGCCAACATTTGCGCGCAAACTCAAAGCTGAAACCACCGGCAATTATTGAGATTGCGGAAGTGATTGGCCGGGCTTTGCTTCGCCAGCGCCGGCAAAGTTTGCCTTAACGGCCCCTTAAACCGCCGCCTTTAGCGTGCCCGGCGGGGCTGGTGGCCAGGCCGCCGCCGGAAACAACGCGGGTTGTCATGGCGTGGGGACGCAAGAAATCGCGCGCGCGGCGCGAGCCGGTGTTCGGCTTGAGCCCGGATTTGCGCCTATCCGCCGGCGACCGACCCGCCGCCGGCAAGCCGCCGGCAAAACGCGTCAAAGCGCGCTCGCGTAAATCACGAAAATCGCGCGGCGCACGTTCGCTCATCGGCCGGCTCGCTTATTGGAGCCTCGTCGCCGCGCTTTGGGTCGGGATCGCCGGCGTCGGCACCATCGTCTGGGTCGGCGCGCATCTGCCGCCGATCCAGTCGCTGGAAATCCCCAAGCGGCCGCCCTCGATCCAAATCGTCGACTTCCGCGGCCGCGCGCTCACCACCCGCGGCGACCGCGCCGGCGCGGTGCTGGCGCTCAAAGACCTGCCGCCTTACGTGCCGAAGGCCTTCATCGCCATCGAGGACCGGCGCTTCTATTCGCATTTTGGCGTCGACCCGCTCGGCATCGGCCGCGCCTTGGTCGCCAACATCATGCACCGCGGCGTCAGCCAAGGCGGCTCGACCATCACCCAGCAGCTGGCGAAAAATCTCTTCCTCACGCAGGAGCGCACGGTCTATCGCAAGCTGCAGGAAGTGCTGCTGGCGGTCTGGCTGGAACGGAAATATTCCAAGGCGCAAATTCTCGCGCTCTATCTCAACCGCGTCTATTTCGGCGCCGGCGCCTATGGCGTCGAGCAGGCCTCGCAGCGCTATTTCGGCAAATCCGCGCGCGATATTTCGCTGGCCGAAGCGGCCATGCTCGCCGGGCTGGTGCGTTCGCCGTCGCGGCTGGCGCCGACCCATAATTTCGCCGCCGCCGAGAAGCGCGCCAAGCTCGTGCTCGCCGCCATGAGCGAACTCGGCTTTGTCAGCAAGGCCAACGAGCGCGTCGCTTTCGCCCATCCCCCGCACATCGTGGCGCAGGCCGGCAACGGCTCGATCAACTATGTCGCCGACTGGGTGATGGACGCGCTCGACGACGTGCTCGGCCACGTCGATCAGGACATCGTGGTGCGCACTTCGATCGATGCCGGCTTGCAGGCCGCGGCGGAGACGGCGCTCGCCGACGAGTTGGCGCAGAAGGGTGAAAAAAACAAAGTGAGCGAAGGCGCGCTGGTGGCGATGACGCCGAAGGGCGCGGTGCGCGCGCTGGTCGGCGGGCGCAGTTACGCCGACAGCCAGTTCAACCGCGCGGTCGCCGCCAAGCGCCAGCCCGGCTCCGCCTTCAAGCCCTTTGTGTATCTCACCGCGCTCGAGCACGGCCTCACGCCCGACAGCGTGCGCCAGGACGGGCCGATCAAAATCAAAGGCTGGCAGCCGGAGAACTACAAGCACGAATATTTCGGCCCGGTGACGCTGGCCAAGGCGCTGGCGCTGTCGCTCAACACGGTGTCGGTGCGCCTCACTTTGGAATTCGGCGCGGCCAACGTCATCCGCACCGCGCACCGGCTCGGCATCACTTCGCACTTGGAGCCCAACGCCTCGATCGCACTCGGCACGTCTGAAGTCTCCGTGCTCGAACTGGTCGGCGCCTACGCGCCCTTCGCCAATGGCGGGCTGGCGATCGTGCCGCACGTCATCGACCGCATCACCACCGCCAACGGCAAGCTGCTCTACGCCTATGCCGATGAGGATCTGCGCATCGTCGATCCGCGCTACGTGGGCATGATGAACGAGATGCTGGCCCAGACGCTGACCATCGGCACCGCCAAAGGCGCCTCGCTGCCGGGCTGGCAGGCCGCCGGCAAGACGGGCACCAGCCAGGATTTCCGCGATGCCTGGTTCATCGGCTACACGCCGCATCTGGTCACCGGCGTCTGGCTCGGCAATGACGACGGCACACCGACCAAGCACGTCACCGGCGGCGGCCTGCCGGTCGAAGTCTGGAGCCGCTTCATGCGCGAGGCGCTGCAAGGCGTGCCGGTTGCCGCATTGCCCAGCACACCGCGCGCTGGTTTGTTGTCGGGATTGTTCGGCGGCAGCACGCCGGCGCCTGCCACCGACGGCTCGGCGCCGCGGCCGCCCGGCTCCATTCAGCCGCTGGCGTCCAATTCGCGTTCGGACAACCGCGGCGGCGGGCTCGATGGTTGGCTGCTCAATAATTTGTTCGGGCGCGGCAGAAACTAGGCTCCCGCGTCAGTTATGACGCCGGCAACTGCTTCAGCTCTAAATAGCTGCGCGCGCCAAAGGTGACCGCCCAAAGCGCCCGCCAAGCACCCCAGTGGTTCGACACTTGCATCTCGATCCTCTGTTTCGGGGCGGCCTCAACGACCAGAGGCTCGCTCCTACCCCAATCGATGCGCGCCTGGATCGTGAGCGGACCGCTCGGCACCTCAACCTCAAGCACGGAATTGCGCGCAAGCGTCCCGACCTCGTTGTCATTGACGAAAATCTTGTAGGAGCGCAGCCAGTCCGCGAATTGGGCGGATCGGACGAATTTAAGCCGGCACACACCTTGCTGCGTCATGTCGAATATCCCCGCTAGCGCTTCACTACTATAAGCGAGATCCAAAGTGCGCCTAACGCAGACGCGGCGCGCCGGATTGTGCGCACCGCGTCAAAACAGCCGGCGACGGCTCAATCGTCGGCTTCGGAGAGTATGTCGTAGCGCGGCAGCGCCTTGACGTCGATCGTCAACTCGACAGCATAAGCGTCCGTCGCTTTGTTCGCCGTTTGGGGAAACGCGTTTGCCGAGTTCGGCAACCGAGCGTACATGGTCACGGAGACAAGAATGAGCGCCGTGATGCCCGCACCAAGAACGATTTTTCGCATGGAACTCTCCTTTGCCTTGAGGTTTACGCTGGGTTAAGCGGATCGTCGCCTCGCTCTCCAAACCTAGGTGTTGGACAATCACCGATCGCAAAAAGCGTGGCGGCTGATGATTGGGCTTCCGTCAAGTCAGAGACGGCGGCGCAATGTTCACTCCGGCGAGCCGCCAATAAAATTATTTGCGCGAGCAAGCAGCATCACGCTGCTTGGCGGCTGCAAAGTTCCATGGAACTCGCTTTGAAATGTTGGCAAAGCCGGGGCGGCGGGACGGCGCTTCGGATTATGCAGAATGCGCGACGCGCGCCCGCAAGCGCCGCGTCGAAATCCACGTCACCAGCGTCGCCATCCCCATCGCCGCAACGCCAAGCGCCAGCGGCCAGGCGGTTTGGCCAAGCAGCGCGCCGACCGCGGCGCCGCACAGTGCGGCGACGGTCTGTTGCACGACGCCGAATAGCGAGGAAGCCGCGCCGGCGCGTTCGGGAAACGGCGTCAACGCGCCGGCGATCGATTGCGACAGCACCATGCCGAGGCCGGCGAGATAGACGGCGACCGGCAACACAAGTGAAACGGCCGACGTCAATCCGACCGCGACCGCCGCCATCATGGCGAGCCCGCCGAGCGCGCAGGCGCAAGCGCCCAGCCCGATCAAGCCATCGAGCCCGAGCCGCGTTACCAGCCGCGCCGAAAATCCCGCCCCCGTCATGTAGCCGACCGAGCCGAACGCAAAGGCGATGCCGAAATCGAACGGCGCCAATCCGTAGAGATTCTGCAGCACGAACGAGGCGCCGGAAATCCAGGCGAACAAGCCGGCAAAACTGAAGGCGCCAAGCCCGAGATAGGCGAGATAGACCGGGTTGCGCGCGACCACGGCAAACGAGGCAAACATCGAGCGCAGCGAAACCGGCTCTGCCGCGCGCCGGGCGAGCGTTTCCGGCAGCAGCAGCCAGACCGTGCCGGCGCCGGCCACGCCGAGGATAAGCAGCGTGACAAAAATCGAACGCCAGCCGAAAGCGGTCTGCAATATGCCGCCGGTAACCGGCGCCAAGACCGGCGCCAGCGCCATCACGGACGCGATCAGCGACAATTCGCGTCCCGCGCGCGACCCGGAATAGAGGTCGCGCACGATGGCGCGCGCCAGCACGATACCGCCGGAGCCGCCGATCCCCTGCACGGCGCGCGCGACAATCAACATCTCAATGGAGGTCGAAAGCGCACAGGCGAGCGTCGCCAGACCGTAGAGCAGCAGCGCGCTCATCAGCACGATCTTGCGCCCGTGCCGGTCGGAAACCGGGCCATAGAAGATCTGACCGACGGCAAAGCCGAACAGATAGGCGGAGATGGTGAGCTGCCCTTGCGCGGTCGAGGCCGACAGCATGCGCGCGATGTTCGGCAGCGATGGCAGGTACATGTCGGTGGTGAGCGGCCCGATCGCGGTCAACCCCGCCAGCAATGCCGTGAGCGCAAACGTGCCGGGACGCAGCATGAAGTGGATTCCGCTATCTATTGTCATGGCCGGGCCTGTCCCGGCCATCCACGCTTTTCTTTTGTAGCTAAGACATGGATGCCCGGCACAAGGCCGGGCATGGCAACTAACTATCGCAGTCGTTCCCGCAAGGCTAGCGCCGGGCGCTTGTCTGCGCCCCGTAGCGATGCAACTCGCTGCCGTGCGCGTCGAGCCAGGACTTGGCGCGCTCGATATCCGGGTAGATGCGCTCGACCAGCCGCCAGAAGCGGCGCGAGTGGTTCATCTCGACCAGATGCGCGATCTCATGCGCGGCGAGATAGTCGAGCACGAAAGGCGGCGCGAAGATCAGCCGCCACGAATAAGACAAGACCCCGGTGGTCGAGCACGAGCCCCAGCGGCTCGACTGGTCGCGCACCGACACGCGCCTCATCTTCACGCCGAGCTTATCGGCGGCCAGCCTGCTCGCCGCCTCCAGATCGCTCTTTGCCTCGCGCTTGAGATAATCGGCAATGCGCCGCGCCAGATGCGGTTCCTCGCCGGCGACGCAGAGCAGGCGCTCGCCGCCCTCCCCGGCCGCGACCCATACGGTGCCGCGCTTGCCGCGGCGGTGCTCGATGCGGTGATCGACGCCGCGCAGCGGCAGCACGGTGCCGGGCGCGAAAGGCGCCGGCTCCGGCAGCCGGCCAAGCCGCGCCGCGATCCAGCCGCCGTGTTTCTGCGCGAAGGCGCGCGCCTCCTTCAGGCTGCCGCGTGGCGGCATGGTGAGCACCACCTCGCGGCTGGCGGTATGGATGCGCAGCGTATAGCGGCGCGCCTGGCGGTGGCGGCGCAGGCGCACCAGATAGACCGCACCGTCGAAGACGATGTCGATCGCCGTTGGTTCGGCCGGCCGGCGGTAAAGCAAGGCGCGCAGCGACATAATCCGCGGAACCTGTTTTGCTCCGCCGATACTGCCAAATTCGAGAGGGGAGCGGATAGTCAGTGTTCGGCGGTCGCCAGCGCCTTGGGCGGGCTGTGATCGAGGCCGTTGCCGCGCTTGCGCCCGCCATTATGCGACAGCACGAAATCGGCGATGCGCGGCGCGATCTCGGCGCGGAAACGCGAGCCGTTGAACACGCCGTAATGTCCGACCGCGGGCTGCAGATAATGCGCCTTGTTCTCAGGCGGAACGTTCACGCATAGCGCGTGCGCGGCCTCGGTCTGGCCGACCGCGGAAATGTCGTCGTGCTCGCCTTCCACCGTCAGCAGCGCGACGCGCGTGATCGCGGCGGGGTCGACGCGACGGCCGCGATGGGTCATCTCGCCTTTGGGCAGCGCATGGCGAATGAACACGGTATCGACCGTCTGCAGATAGAATTCGGCGGTCAGATCCATGACCGCGAGATATTCGTCGTAAAACTCGCGGTGCTTCTGCGCCGAATCGCCGTCGCCCTTGACCAGATGCAGGAACAGATTGTGGTGGGCCTCGATGTGGCGGTCGAGGTTCATGGTCATAAAGCCGTGCAGCTGCAGGAATCCGGGATAGACGTCGCGCATGAAGCCGGGATGCGGGAACGGCACCTTGGTGATGACGTGGCTGCGGAACCACTCGAGCCCGCGCGTCTCGGCGAGTTTGTTGACCGCGTTGGGGTTGATGCGGGTGTCGATCGGCCCGCCCATCAGCACCATCGAATGCGGCACGTAAGGATCCTTGTCGGCCTCCATCAGCGCCACGGCGGCCAGCACCGGCACCGAGGGCTGACAGACCGCGATCACATGCACGTCGCCGCCGAGCATATGGAGGATGGAAATGAGATAATCGATGTAGTCGTCGAGATCGAAGCGGCCTTCCGCCACCGGCACCGAGCGCGCGTTGCGCCAGTCGGTGATGTAGACGTCGTGGTTGGGCAGAAAGGCCTCGACCGTCCCGCGCAGCAAAGTGGCGTGATGGCCCGACATCGGCGCGACGATCAGCAATTTCGGTTGCGGGCGGCGCGGCACATGCGTAAAGGCGCGCTCGAAATGCAAGAGGCGGCAGAACGGCCGCTCCCAAACCGTATTGATATGCACCGGCACCTTGCTGCCGCCGACGGTCGCCGACTCGATGCGCCATTCCGGCCGGCCATAGCGGCGCGTCGTGCGCTCGAACAATTCCGCCGCCGCGGCAACCGACTTGCCATAGGTCGTATGGGCGAAAGGATTGGCCGGATTTTTGAAGAACAGCCGCGTGGCGTCGGCGAAGGCGCGCGCCGGATCGAGCGCCGCCTGACCCATCTCGTACATCCAGTAAAGCGGCGTCGACAGTAAAACGCCGTTATCGCCGGGCAGCGTTGCTGCGCCGTCGAATTCGCCGATCGGCATTGGTTCAGGCCCCGGCCCTTGCTGCACTGCAGCAGAGTGTCGTTTTTCTGTCATGACGTCAACAATATAGATAAGGTTTTGCCCAACGGTTTACAGCGGTCGGCTGTCTAACTCTCTCAAACACATGGCTTTTTTGGTTATTCACCAGTCTGCAACAACGAGCCCTGGGCGCGCGCGCTTCGCAACAGCAGCGTGAAGGCAAAGCAGGCGGCGGCAAACAGCACGGCATTAAATGCCAGCGCTTCGAGCATCAGATCGGCGCGGAAGACGTGATCGATGAGCAGCGCCCGCATGCCCTCGAACACATAAGTCGGCGGCAACGCCCAGGCGACGTATTGCAGCCAGTGCGGCAACACCGTCACCGGGTAGTAGACGCAAGTGAGCGGCAAAAACAGGAACATGATGGTCCAGGCCATGCTTTCGGCGCCGAGACCGTTGCGCAACAACAGTCCGGAAACGAAAACGCCGATCGACCATGAGGTGAGCAGCAGATTGGCGAAGAATGCGGCGAGCGCCAGCCCGAGCGACCAGATATTAAATCCGAAGAAGGCGATCGCTAAGAGCGACACCGGAATCATGCCGATAGCGAGCCGCACCACGCTCATGATCATCAGCGCGGCAATGAACTCGACCGACCGCAGCGGCGATATCATGATGTTGGCGAGGTTGTGCGAATACATTTCCTCCAGGAACGAGATGGAAAAGCCGAGCTGGCCGCGGAACAGGATGTCCCACAGCAGCACGGCGCCGATGAACACGCCGGCGGCCCGCACGAACGGGCCGCCGCTCTGCGTGACGTAAAGCTGCAGGAAGCCCCACATCAGCATTTGCACCGTCGGCCAATAGATCAGATCGAGGATGCGCGGCCAGGACGAGCGCAGCAGATACCAATAGCGCCGCACCATGGCGCCGACGCGGTTGAGGGAGAAGTCGAGCGAAGATGGGGCCGACATGCTCACATTCCCCGTTCGTCGCCGCGAAAGCGGGGACCCAGAGCGGAGCGCGCCGAACCAATTGCAAAGACTGGGTTCCCGCTTCCGCGGGAACGAACGGAATTTGGTGTAACGCGCCGGAACCAATTCATTGCGCCGCCTCGCGATGCGCACCGCGGCCGCGGGCGACGTCGAGGAAAACGTCCTCCAGCGTCTGCCGGCCGTAGCGCGTCAACAGATGCTCGGGCGTGTCGTCGTCCTCGATGCGGCCCGCCTTCATGATGATGACGCGCTCGCACAGCCGCTGCACCTCGCTCATGTTGTGCGAGGCGAGCAGCACGGTCGCGCCCTGTTTTGAACGATAGCGCTCGAGCCGGCCGCGCACCCAATCGGCGGTGTCGGGATCAAGCGAAGCGGTGGGCTCGTCGAGCAGCAGCACTTCCGGTTTGTTGAGCAAGGCTTTGGCGAGCGAAACGCGGGTCTTCTGCCCGGCCGAGAGTTTGCCGGTCGCCCGGTCGAGAAATTCCTTGAGATCGAGATCGGCGGCGAGCTCGGCGATCCGCGCGCCGATATCGGCCACGGCATAAAGCTGGGCGAAGACCGACAGATTCTGCCGCACGGTGAGCCGCGTCGGCAGGTCGACGTAAGGGCTTTCGAAATTCATCCGCTGCAGCACCCGGTAGCGCTCTTTCGGCATGGCGGCGCCGAGCACCGTCACCGAACCGGCGGTGGGCGTGACCAAGCCCATGATCATGGCAATCGTCGTGCTTTTGCCGGCGCCATTGCCGCCGAGCAGGCCGGTGATGGTGCCGGGGGAAAGGCGAAACGAGATGCTGTCGACCGCCGCCACGCCTTTGTAGCGTTTGACCAGACGGTCGGCGGCGATGGCGGAGGTCGATTGCGCGTCCATGGCTGGCAGAGATGTGCCGCCGCGGCGCGGCAAGCGCAAGCCCCGGCAGCGCACAGCGAGGCCGCGCGCATGTGACCCGCCCGCAGGCGATATCAACGCGGCCGCTCCGGCGTTAAACTGACCGCCATGTCCGTGTTCGGCTTTGCCCCCAATCATCCGCGCCGCAATGTGCGCCTGGATACCCTCGTGCGGCTGCGCTGGCTCGCCGTCATCGGCCAGACCACCGCGGTGCTGGTCGTCCATACCGGCCTCGATTTCGAGTTGCCGATCTGGGCCTGCCTTTCGGTGATCGCGCTCTCGGCCTGGCTCAATCTGGCGCTGCGGCTCGGTTTCCACATGACGCAGCGGCTGGAGCCCGACCGCGCGGCGTGGCTCCTGGCTTTCGACATCGCGGAACTGGCGGTGTTGTTGTTCCTCACCGGCGGTTTGCAGAACCCGTTCGCCTTCCTCTTTCTCGCGCCGGTATTGTTGTCGGCCACCGCGTTGCCGCCGCGCTATACGCTGATGCTCGGCGGCTTCGCCATTGCCTGCTCGACCGTCCTGGTGTTCACGCATTATCCGCTGCCCTGGGACAGCGACGACCCGCTGCAACTGCCGCCGATCTATATGATCGGGGTCTGGCTCTCGATCCTGCTGGCGATCGGATTCATCGGCGTCTACGCCTGGCAGATCACCGAGGAATCGCGCCAGCTCACCGACGCGCTCGCCGCCACCGAACTGGTGTTGACGCGCGAGCAGCATCTCTCGCAGCTCGACGGCCTGGCCGCCGCTGCCGCGCACGAGCTCGGGACGCCATTGTCGACCATCTCGGTGATCGCCAGGGAACTGGAAAACGCCATTTCCGCCGATGCGCCGCACGGCGACGACGTACGGCTGCTGCGCGAACAGACGACGCGCTGCCGCGACATCCTCGCCAAGATCACCGAATTGTCGTCGAGCGGCGAGCCGTTCGACCGCATGCCGCTGACCGCGCTGATCGAGGAGGTGGTGGCGCCGCATCGCAATTTCGGCGTCACCATCGACGTCACCACGCCGGCGGAACGCGGCGCCGAACCGGTCGGCGCGCGCAACCCGGCGATCCTCTACGGCCTCGGCAATTTGCTGGAAAACGCCGTCGACTTCGCGCGCGAGCGCGTCGTGGTCGGCGCGCAATGGAACGATGACAGCGTCGAGGTGAGCATCGTCGACGACGGCCCCGGTTTCGCGCCGGAAATTCTCGACCGCGTCGGCGAACCTTACGTCACCAGCCGTCGCCGCAGTGCAACAGACGCCGATGAGGAACCGACAGGATTGGGCTTGGGATTGTTTATCGCCAAGACATTGCTCGAACGCGCCGGTGCCAGACTGTCATACGAAAACCGCGCGCTGCCGGATCGCGGTGCAATAATAAGATTGCATTGGCGGCGCAGCGATTTCGAACGGCCATTAACGTTCGCTGCAAGTTGATTTCACAAACGCGTCACATCTTGAGATCGGCGTTGTGATCACTATATTTAAATTGTTATTACAAGCCGTGAAGAACAAGCGTCACCGCTAAAGCACGACGAAAAAATGGGGTGGGAACCATGGATATTGCCATGAGCGATGTCGCCGAACCGGCGGCCGTTGAAAAAATGCCGGGCGAACGATCGGTATTGATCGTCGAGGACGACCGTTCATTCTTGCAGCGGCTGGCGAAGGCGCTGGAGAGCCGCGGCTTTACCGTGTCGATTGCCGAATCGGTGGCGGATGGATTGCTCAAAGTCGAGCAGGCGCCGCCCGCATACGCCGTGGTCGACATGCGGCTGGAAGACGGCAACGGGCTCGACGTGATCTCCGCGCTCAAGCGCCGCCGGCCCGACGCGCGCGGCATCATTCTCACCGGCTACGGCAATATCGCCACCGCGGTCAACGCGGTGAAGATGGGCGCGGTAGACTATCTGGCGAAGCCGGTCGACGCCGACGACGTGGTCGCCGCGCTGCTGGCGCAGGACAACAAGAAAATCGAACCGCCGGAAAATCCGATGTCGGCCGACCGCGTGCGCTGGGAGCACATCCAGCGCATCTACGAATTGTGCGGCCGCAACGTGTCGGAGACCGCGCGCCGGCTCAACATGCACCGCCGCACCTTGCAGCGGATATTGGCCAAAAGGGCTCCGCGCTAGCGGAGACCGTCTTTTAAGAAAATGCGCGCGCCGCGCTAATCCGCCCGTTCGTTCCCGCGTAGGCGGGGACCCATTACGTCGCAGCGCCAGCGATTTACAGAAGCCTTTGGGGTTACTGGATCACCTGCATTCGCGGGTGATGAGGTCTGAGCTTGCGTCAGACCACCTCCCCGTACGGCCCGCTTGGATCGACCAGCGACTGCAGCCGCAGCGCGGCGGCGCGGGCGAACAACAGCATCATCGATTTGCGGGTCGCGGCGGGCAGGCGATGCTCGGGCGCCTCGCAGTGAAAGGCGGCGCCGAAAGCATCCGCCACGATCAGCCCGGTATCGGGCGGGAAAATCTCGCACGGCACGTCCTGCGAGGTGGCGAAGAACAGCCGGTCGCAATGGGCGCGATAGTCCTGCCATTTCTGATCGGCGCGGAAATCGGCGACCGACGACTTAATCTCGACGATCCAGATTTCGCCGCCCGTATCGAGCGCCACCAGATCGGCGCGGCGCCCCGACGGCAGCGCCAGTTCGCTGACCACGCAGAAGCCGTGCGCATGCAACAGCCGCGCGCTGCCGCGCGCGATTCTCAACGCGTTTTCCGATTGGCGGCCGTCGAGCGGAACTTCGAGCGGCTGTTTGGCGGCGAGGCTCATGAGGCGATCTTAGCACTATTTGTGACACGTTCGGGAAAGGCGTCAGCCAGGCCCTCGCGGGTCGCCGGCAACACGCCGCGCTCGGTGATCAGCCCGGTGATCAGCCGCGCCGGCGTCACGTCGAAGGCGTAATTGGCGACGTCCGAACCGTCCGGCACGACCTGCACCGTCTCGATGCGGCCCTCCTTCGTCTTTCCCGTCATCGTCGCCACTTCTTCGCCGCCGCGCTGTTCGATGGGAATTTCGGCGACGCCGTCTCGAACAGAAAAATCGATGGTCGGCGACGGCAAGCCGACATAAAACGGCACCTTGTTGTCGGCCGCGGCCAGCGCCTTGAGGTACGTGCCGATCTTGTTGCAGACGTCGCCCTGCGCGGTGACGCGGTCGGTGCCGACGATCACCATGTCCACCATGCCGTGCTGCATCAGATGGCCGCCGGTATTGTCGGCGATGACGGTATGCGGCACGCCGTGCTGGCCGAGCTCCCAGGCAGTGAGCGAAGCGCCCTGATTGCGCGGCCGCGTCTCGTCGGCAAAGACATGTACGGCAATACCGGCGTCGTGCGCCGTGTACACCGGCGCCAGCGCCGTGCCGTAATCGACCGCCGCCAGCCAACCGGCATTGCAATGCGTCAGCACGTTGACGCGGGCGCCGTTTTTGCGCGCCGCGACGTCGGCAATCAACTTGGCGCCGTGGCGGCCGAGCGCCTTATTGATGGCGATGTCCTCTTCGGCGATGGCGTTGGCGCGGGCAAGCGCCGCGGCGGCGCGCTCGGCGCGCGGACGGTTGCGCACCGCGGCGGTGACTTCGTCCAGCGCCCATCGCAAGTTGATGGCGGTCGGCCGCGTCGCCGAGAGCGCCGCGCAGGCGCGCTCCAGGTTTTCGTCGGAGGCATCCTCGCGCAGCGCCAGCCACAATCCGTAGGCTGCCGCCGCCCCGATCAGCGGCGCCCCGCGCACCTGCATCGATTTGATGGCATGCGCGGCGTCGGCCAAAGTCGCAAGACGCGCGGTGACAAAGCGATGCGGCAACGCGGTTTGATCGATGATGCCGACGCTTTGCCCGTCGGGCTCGACCCATATGGTGCGCATGTCTTTGCCGGCGACTTTCATGGCTTCTTTCATATCGCGCTTCCGCGGCCAACGCCAAATTGCGGCGGCGCAGCGAATGGCGAACTAAAGACGCCATAAATCGGCCGGTGCCCGGCCAAAGTTCCGGCCTACGGCCGACAGGAAAGCGAAAGATGATTCGCCCGTCTCACGATCATTCGAGAGGGGTAAGATCATGCATGCACAGATGGCGAGGGCCGCCGCCCTCGCGTTTTTATTGTTGCCGTTCGTGTGGTCCGGCGTTGCCGCCGCCAAGTCGGTCACCGGCAAGCCGGTGGTCGAAGTCGCCTTCGTGCTCGACACCACCGGCTCGATGGGGCCGCTGATCGAGGGCGCCAAGCGCAAGATCTGGTCGATCGCCACCGCGATCGTCGACGCCAATCCCGACGCCGAAATCCGCATGGGGCTCGTCGCCTATCGCGATATCGGCGATGAATACGTCACCAAGACATTCGATCTCACCACCGACATCCAGGACCTCTACGCCAACCTGCTTGAGTTGAAGGCGCGCGGCGGCGGCGACTGGCCGGAAAGCGTCAACGAGGCGCTCGACGTCGCAGTGACCAAACTGTCCTGGACGCAAGGCGAGGAAATCTGCCGCATCATGTTTTTGGTCGGCGACGCGCCGCCGCACATGGACTATGCGCAGGACACCAAATATCCGGAGGTGTTGCGCAAGGCGCGCGAGCGCGACATCCTCATCAACGCGGTGCAAGCCGGCGGCGCGCGCGACACCGAGCGGGTGTGGCGCACCATCGCGCAATTGGGCAACGGCCGCTACATCCCGATCCCGCAAGACGGCGGCCATCTGGTGGTGATCGAAACGCCCTACGACACCGACATCATCGAGCTGCAGAACAAGATCAACGGCACCGTGATCCCTTATGGGCCGCGCGAGCAACGCGGCGACGTCGAACGCAAGACGCGGCAAGCCGCCGCCGCGCCGGCGCCGGTCGCCGCCGAAATGTCCGGCTACCTCGCGCGCAACGCGGCGAAATCCGCAGGCGCCGCGATCACCGGCTCGGGCGATCTGGTCGCCGACGTCAAAGCCGGCCGGCAGAAGCTCGACGAAGTCAAGCGAGACGAGTTGCCCGACCGGCTGCGCGGCATGAATGAAGACGAGCGCCGCGCCTTCATCGACACGCAGATGGCCGAGCGCAAGGCGCTCAACGATCGCATGGCCGCGCTGGTCAAGCAGCGCGACCGCTACGTGCACGAGCAGGCCGCCAAGGCGCCGAAGCCGGCGGCCGATTCCTTCGACCGCGCCGTCGCCGAAACGCTCAAAGCGCAGGTCAAGCGCTAGACTCCAAGCGCCACCAAGCGTCAGACTTGCCGCGTCGGCTCGTTTGCCGCAATCTCCCGCCGGCGTAAAAACCGGCGGGAGAATTCTGATGGCCACGGCAGCGATCGACTACGAAAAAGAATACGACAACCGCGGCCGCATCCCCGAGCATCCGGAAATTTTCGCGCGCTGGGCAAGCGAAACGGAGGCCTACCGCAAGACCGCGGCCGGCGCCCAACTCGGCCTGAAATACGGCCCCTCGCCGCGCCAGAGCGTCGACTTCTTTCCCGCAAAAGAGGCCAATGCGCCGCTCGCCATGTTCATCCACGGCGGCTGGTGGCGCACGCTCGACCCCTCGATGTTCAGCCAGATGGCCAAGGGGCCGAACAGCAACGGCGTTTCCGTCGCCGTGGTCGGCTACGACCTCTGCCCGCAAGTGTCGATCGCCACCATCATCGAGCAAATGCGCGCGGCCTGCCTTTACCTGTGGCGCCAGCACAAGAAACGCATTTTCGTCTACGGCCATTCCGCCGGCGGGCACTTGGCCGCCTGCATGGTGGCGACCGACTTCAAGACGCTAGCCGCCGACACGCCCGCCGATCTCGTTCCGTCCGCCTACACGATTTCCGGCGTGTTCGACCTCATGCCGCTGCTGCACGTGTCGCAGAACGCCGACCTGAAATTGGACGAGAAATCCGCGCATGATTGTTCGCCGCTCACCTGGCGCGTGCCGCCGGGACGTTCGCTCGATTCGGTGGTGGGCGGCATCGAGTCGAGCGAGTTTCTGCGCCAAGCTCATGTCATCGTCGATGCCTGGAAAAATTCCGCCAAGACCCGCTACGGGGAATTCGCCGGCAAAAACCATTTCACCGTGGTCGATGCGCTCACCGATGCGAGCAGCGCCATGACCATGCGCGTCGTGGAATTGGCGCGGCAAGTCGCGGCGATGAAAATCTAGAACCAGTACCGCCAGGCAAAGAACACCGTGAGCAGCGCGCCGACCACCACCACGGCGGTGCGCATGGCCTCGCGCGGGATGAGGCGCGCCAGCCACGCCCCGGCGATGCCGCCGGTGATGCAGCCCGCCATCATCGCCAGCGTCTGCGGCCAGATCACGCTGCCTTTGACGATGAAGATCGCCGTCGCCGCGCCGCCGTTTAAGCCGGTGACCAGGTTCTTGGTCACGTTGGCGGAGCGGTAATCGCCGCCGGTCGCGACCGACATCAGGCCCAGCATCAAGACGCCGACGCCGGCGCCGAAATAGCCGCCGTAAAACGATATCGGCAGCAGCAGCTTCAAATTGGTGAGGCTGAAGTCGACGTCGCGCCCGCGCCGCGCCGCCCGCGCCCGCAGCCAATCGCCGACTTGCTGCGCGAAAGCGAACAGCACGGTGGCGAAGCCGAGCAAAATCGGCACCAGGATCTCGAAGGCGCGCGCCGGCGTCGCCAGCAGCAGCGCGGCGCCGAACCCGGCCCCGACGATCGAGGCGACCGCCAGGCCGAGGAAGGCGCGGTTGAACGGCGGCAATTGCCGGTAATCGCTCAGCGCCGCAAACAGCACCCCGGGCGTGGCGGCGGTGAGATTGCACACCGTCGCGGTCAACGGCGGGATGCCGGAAGCGATCAGCGCCGGATAGGTGACGACCGCGGCGCCGCCGACCATCGCCGATATCATGCCGCCGACAACACCGGCGGCGTAGAGCAGAAGGATGATGTGGAGGGTCATTGCAACGTGAACGCGCTCACTTTCACCGGTCATGCGCGGGCTTGTCCCGCGCATCCCGCTTAGGTGAGCATTGTGCTTTCCTAAGCGGGGTCACCGGGACAAGCCCGGTAACGACATCAGAAAAACGCCTGGATGCCCGTCTGCGCGCGGCCGAGGATGAGCGCGTGGATGTCGTGCGTCCCCTCGTAGGTGTTGACCGTCTCCAAATTCGCCACAACGCGCATGACATGGAATTCCTCGGAGATGCCGTTGCCGCCGTGCATGTCGCGGGCGACGCGGGCGATGTCGAGCGCCTTGCCGCAATTGTTGCGCTTCATCAGCGAGATCGACGGCGGCGCCGCCTTCCCCTCCTCCAGCATGCGCCCGAGGCGGAGCGCGCCGGCCAGCCCGATGGCGATTTCGGTCTGCATGTCGGCGAGCTTCTTCTGCACCAATTGATTGGCGGCGAGCGGGCGGCCGAACTGCTTGCGGTCGAGCGTATATTGCCGCGCCGCGTGCCAGCAGAATTCCGCAGCGCCCATGGCGCCCCAGGAAATGCCGTAGCGCGCATTGTTGAGACAGCCGAAGGGACCGGCGAGCCCCTTCACGTCGGGCAAAAGATTTTCCTCGGGGATGACGCAGTCGGCGAGCACGATCTCGCCGGTTATGGAGGCGCGCAAGGAAAGCTTGCCTTCGATCTTCGGCGTGGAGAAGCCTTTGCTGCCGCGCTCGACGATGAAACCGCGGATGACGTTGTCGAGCTTCGCCCACACCACGGCGATATCGGCGACCGGCGCATTGGAGATCCAGGTCTTGGCGCCGTTGAGCTTGTAGCCGCCGGTGACTTTTTCCGCGCGCGTCACCATCGAGCCGGGATCGGAGCCGTGGTCGGGCTCGGTCAGGCCGAAGCAGCCGATCATTTCGGCGCTGGCGAGCTTGGGCAGATATTTGCGCCGCTGCGCCTCGGTGCCGTAGGCGAAGATCGGATACATCACCAGCGAGGACTGCACCGACATGGCCGAGCGGTAGCCTGAATCGACGCGCTCCAGTTCGCGCGCGATCAGCCCGTAAGAAACGTAACCGAGCCCCGCGCCGCCGTAGTCTTCCGGAATGGTCGGCCCGAGCAGGCCGAGCTTGCCCATCTCGGGCAGCATTTGCGCGTCGTATTTCTCGTCGCGATAGGCTTCGATGACGCGCGGTTTCAAGTAATCCTGGGCAAAGCCGCGCGCGGTGTCGCGCACCATGCGCTCTTCTTCGGTCAATTCGTGCTCAAGCCCGAGCGGGTCCTCCCATTGGAAGGCGCTGTCCTTGAGCATCGCCGGCTTTGCCCCGCGCTTTTCCGCCGCTTGCGACATGGTGGTCTCCTTGGGTAAACTTGGCGGGCATTATAGAGCCCACTTGTCCCCGCGACATTCCGGGTCGCGAGCGATAAGCGCGTTGACGCGCGTCTTCGACGCGCTATGGCGAGCGAACCGGAATCCAGAGAAGCACATCCGGAATTTAGTCTGGATTCCGGGTTCCGCGCCTTCGGCGCGGACCCGTCGGAGATGACGGCGGCAAAACCAACGCTTATTTCGCGTAGCCCTGCGAGCGCAGCCACCTGATCTTGCCGTCGCCGTTGAGCCATTCGTCGATCTCGGCCTTGCTCTTGAAGCCGGGGATATAGCGGATGTCGACGTCGGGATAATGCGCCTGGATTTGCCAGTCGCCTTCGGCGATGCGCTCGGGTCGGAAGGTCACGCGCGGTGATTTGCTCATGGCGCCTATATGGCGTCGTTTGCGCGCGACGGCCAGCGCTAATTTTGCGCGCCTGCGCCTGATTTCCGATTCTGTTGTCAAACAGCCAACGCTCCGCCGCCCCTATTCTTTGACCGGCGCGGGGGACGCCGGTATTTCCTAACCCCCGGCAACAGGGCGCCGGGGGAGTCGTCCCCGGCAAAAGTGCCGAGGGGACGGAGCGCCGCGAGGCGCAACCGTAACTTTTCGTGCCGCGCTTCCTTTCGAAAGCGCGGGCGCCTCTCGGCGCTCCGTCGCGGCTTCGCGTCTCGGCACTTGGCGGAGACACAGACCCCGGGTCCGCGCTTTTCTGGGACGAAGCTTGCGGCCGGTCCCAGTCAGCGAGCTCCTCGCGGAGGGGTCTTAGTGCCCCTCGGGCGGGATCCCGGGCCTCCCGGGGGCGGGGTTACGAACCCCGCGCGCGGGCGCCGCACCCACCGTTCCCGGTTTCCCGGGCCCGGCTCAAAGGCCGGATGCCGCATCTCCGGCACCCCGCGCCTTTGTTGCTCCATCTTCGAAGCGTCCCGCGAAGACGCCCTCGGCCAGAGCAAGGCGGGGGTGATGTAAAGGGGGATTAAGGCGGAATTATGACTATATTCCTAGTATCCAGAATTCTTATGAGGTATCGGACCATACAAAAATATGGTAGACTTGCCATATGGCTGGCGAGCCGAGCTTCGAGTGGGACCCGATCAAGGACCGCCTCAATCGCGCCAAGCACGGCGTTGCGTTTTCGCTGGCGCAGCGTGCCTTCTTCGATCCGCGCCGCGTCATCGCCGAGGATTTGAGCCACAGCAGCAGCGAGCAACGCTATTTCTGTTTTGGCGTGGTCGGCGGCGGCATCATGACGGTGCGATTTACCTGGCGCGGCGGCCGCATCCGTATTTTCGGCGCCGGCTATTGGCGGAAAGGAAAGCAGATCTATGAGCAGCAGAACCGTTAAATACAGCGCCGGCGAAATCGGCCGCGTGCGCGTGGTGAAGGACTTCCTGCCCGCTCCCGACGCGCTGGTGGCGCGCGAGGACAACGTCAAGGTGACGCTGTCGCTGTCACGCCGCAGCGTCGACTTCTTCAAGCGCGCGGCCAAGGCGCGGCGCGTGCCCTATCAACGCATGATCCGCGCGCTGGTGGATGCCTATGCGGAGAAGCAGGACGGCAAGCGCTAACAGTTCTGACTGAAATTAGCTCTGCAATTACACGGCTATGAAAACCGCTTTTGACGATCTTAATGGCATATTTGATAACGGGCGCACATTTTGTATGGCGCGATTCCCACGAGCAGGGCATCAGGCAACCAGTATATGCTCGCTCGGGACGCCACGCTTCGAAGATTCCAGTTTGGCTAGATCAAGAAAACATCATTACGCAAACCAAAAACCCCGCCGGCGTCCCGGCGGGGTTCGACGCGCCAGCCCCCTAACGTAAAAGGCGGCCCGTAGCGATCGATCAGATTGAGATCAGACCGCCTCTTTCAATTCCTTGGTGGCGCGGAAGGCGACCTTCTTTGAGGCCTTGATGTGGATCGGCTCGCCGGTCGCCGGATTGCGTCCCATGCGCGCGGCGCGGTTGCGCACTTGCAGAATGCCGAGCCCGGCGATCTTCACCCGCTCGCCCTTTTTCAGGTGCTTGGTGATCATCGTCACCAGATCGGCCATCATCTCCTGGCCCTGCTTCTTGGTCAGCGAATGTTCTTCCGCCAGCGCATTCGCCAGGTGCTTGGTGGTAATCGGCTTGCTTGCTGCCATGATATGTCTCCCTCAGCGCACCATGCGCCGCCAGGAATCAGCCCTATGAGATTCGCGGGCATAAGGCAAAGCCGTCGCGGCGCCTTTCCGGCGAATTAATCACAGAAACCAGGCTTTTCAGGCGCTTACCCGGCGGCGGGGAGCGTTGCCCGCCTTCCCGGCATGGTCTATTTGAGGGAGGCAAAAGCGCCCGTAGCTCAGCTGGATAGAGCGTTGCCCTCCGAAGGCAAAGGTCAGAGGTTCGAATCCTCTCGGGCGCGCCACATTAACTCAATAAAAACAATGTTTTCTCGATTTCTTGACTGCCTCTAAAATTGCCTCTAAATCGATGCATCGAAATGGTGCCACTAAAACCCAATTCCGGAGTCAGTCATGCGTTACCTGTTCCAGCGGAAGGAAGGCGGCAACTTTTACATCAAGCTTCAGCCACCCGGCGGCAAGCTGATCGAACGATCCCTAGGCACGCCGGACCTGAAGGCCGCAGAGATAGCGGCGGCAGACCTGATCAAACAGCACAAGGCTTTCATGTACCAGCGGCGGCAGTCTCGCGTTGCCAGCGTGGTGCACGGGCCGTGGCAGCACGAATACGATCCCGGCTTGCACACGTTGCCAGACGGCGGGCACGTGCTGGCCAGCGACACCACGCTTACCTTCACCGACGCGGCGGGCCAGATCACCAGCACGCGGCCGAACGGCGGCCCGGCGATCTATCTCACGGGTGCGAGCCTGTCCGCCTCACGTGAGTTTCAAGCTTTTGACGATGCATGGGATGGCAAGATCGGGGAAGGGCCGATTCCAAGTGAACGGCCGAAGTTCGTCGCCGCTAACAGCCATGCCGATGACACGATCTTAGAAACGTACATCAAGCACAACAGCATAACCGGCACCCGCGAACGTCAAGCCCGCGAAGTCTGGCGCATCTTCCGCACTGTTGTGAACAAGCCCCTGCGCGAATGCACACGCGAAGACGGCCGCGCCATCGTGGCGTATATGATGGATGAAGCCGAAGACAAAGGCCACGAAGTCAAAAGCGCCACGCTTCGCCGGCGGATGGTGCCCCTAGTCGCGGCGGTCAATCTCGCCATTGATGAAGGCAAGCACAAGGGCATCAATCCATTCGCTTCAGTTGTGCCGGCCAAGCAGGATGAAGAGGAACGTGCGCCATTCGACGATGCCGACATGAAGAAGATTCGTGCGAACCTGCACAAGCTGGAACCGAACGATCAATTGCTATTGCGCGTGCTGGCGACAACCGGAATGCGGCGCGGCGAAGCGTTTGAGATTGCGGGCGAGAAGGCCGAAGGTGGCATCCGCTATTGCGAAATCGGAACGAAGACTCCGCAGTCACAGCGGCGTGTCCCCTTCCCGAAAGCCCTGTTGCCACGCTTGCCGAAGAAAATCACTGGACCGCTGTTCACCTGCAACAAGGATTCCGCCGGCAAGCGGCTTGGCGCGTTCCTACGCGATATTGGCATCACCGATCCAGACAAAGCGCCGATGCACTCATTCCGCCACCGCGCGGCGAACCGCTTGCGGCGCGCTGGCGTGCCTGAAGACTTGCGCGAAGCGATTGGCGGATGGGCAGACGGCAAGAAAAAGGTTTCGCGCAAGTATGGCAACAAGCACGGCCGGGGATTTCCGATTAAGATGCTTAAGGAGGCAATCGACAAGATCGGGTTCTAAGGTTTGCCGATTGGCGCGAATGCTCTCCGGGATCGCTGGCTAGCGCGCATTCCAAATCCTATTTAACTTGATCAAGCGGGGATCATTGAGTAGGTCAGGAGCCGCGTGTCCAATTCGCCGCAAAACATCGTCAATGCCATATGGCCATTTACGTGCGTCATCGGGCAAAATCGCTGTCAAAAGCTGCAGGGTTTTTTCTGGAAATTTTTCGATTATACTCCGCTGTTGTGAGCTATATAGGCTGGGCAGTATCAAATGATCTTGATTTACCGAAATCACTAACGGAAGCACCGCGTCAACGTAATCTGAGAAATCATCTTCACGGGAAAAAGCAAGTTACGCTAAACGAGCAGAGACGCTTGGAGTTTTAGCCGCGATTTGCTTGGGCCAGACCTCTTTTAGAAACGTAAGCGCTTCTTTGGTTCGCTTCGTTTCCATGATCCCATTTGTACGACAAAAGCGGGCCGCCGTGAACTAACGAATTGTCAGACTAATGCAGGGGCGACTTTGTGGGGCTGATTAAAAATACCATAAAAAATAGTTTGATTCAGTGCTGCGCATCGCCGCCTCCGTCTGCCCGTATTAATTTTTTCGCGCGGAAGAACCTACTGTGCCCCGGGCTCTGAATTTATATGGCCTATAAATTCACGTGCGCTTCGCTGCTCCGGGTACATCATCAATCCATCAATCCAGTTTTGAACTTCCTTTAAGCTGCCGAGCGCCCTCCCCAAGCGTGCAGCAGCGCTAGGGGGTATGGGGGATATGTTGCCGCACGGGATGCCGCAGGGATGCCGCACACTTGTGCTTGGTTTTATTGACCTTTGCGGCAACGCGGCAACGCCTGAATTTAGGCGATGCGCAAGGCGATGCCGCAAGATGCCGCACCGTTGCCGCAACTGATTTTGGATCGACCTGTTGGCTCATTTGGGCGATGGCGAGCCTGCCATGCAAACATGACGATGGATGTCCGCTTTCGGGGGGCGGATTCAACGGGTCAGCGCAACACCTTCTAATCTTACGGGATGGGGAGGTGTGCGATGCATGCACGGATGAGGTTCACGGCCCAACAGAAGGCTGAACTCTGGGAGCGCTGGAAGAATGGGCAAAGTGCTGCGGCTATCTCGCGGGCGTTAGAAAGGAGGAACAAGACCGGCGTTGAGCGGATCGTAGTACTCCATGGAGGGATCGCGCCGACGCCGCGCCGGAGGGCCTTGGCAGCACTAAGGCTTGAGGAACGAGAAGAGATTTCCCGTGGCATTGCAGCAAGCCGGTCGATGCGGCAGATCGCCCAGGGCCTCGGACGGGCACCATCGACAGTAAGCCGGGAGATCAGGCGCAACGGTGGTAGCCAGGCCTATCGAGCAAACCGGGCTGATCGGCGTGCCTGGGAGCGGGCGTTGCGCCCCAAGCCTTGTCGCTTGGCGCTGCATAGGAAGCTACGATGGCGCGTGGCGCAGAAGCTCGCGCTGCAATGGTCGCCGGAGCAGATCTCCGGCTGGCTGAAGCAGAAGTTCCCAGCCGACCAAGACATGCAGATATCTCACGAAGCAATCTATCGCAGTCTGTTCATCCAGACCCGCGGCGTGCTGAAGAAGGCGCTAACGGCGCACCTGCGTACTGCGCGGCGGATGCGTCGCTCCAAGAGCCACAACGCGAAGAGTGGACAGGGGCATATCCTCGATATGGTCTCCATCCGCGAGCGGCCCGCCGAGGTTGAGGATCGCGCCGTGCCGGGACATTGGGAAGGAGACCTTCTTACCGGAGCGAACGACACGCACATTGCCACTCTCGTCGAGCGCAATACCCGCTTCACGATGCTCGTCAGGATTCCCCGCAAGGACACGACGACTGTTGTTGCTACGCTTGCCAAGCACATCCGCAGGCTGCCTAAGGAGCTGCGACGCTCCCTGACCTGGGACCGGGGCAAGGAGCTGACCGATCATCGACGATTTACGCTGGCGACCAACATCGACGTTTACTTTTGCGATCCGCAAAGTCCCTGGCAGCGCGGGTCGAACGAGAACACCAACGGTCTGCTGAGACAGTACTTTCCAAAGGGAGCCGACCTATCGGTACTCTCGCAAGCCCATTTGAACAAAGTGGCGCGTCAGCTCAATGAGCGACCGCGGGAGACCTTGCAATTTGAAACCCCAGCAGAGAGATTTAACGCCTGTGTTGCATCGACCGGTTGAGCTGGCTTCCAATAGCGGACAAATTGTTGCAGTGCCGCGATTGTCCACTATGTGCCAATAGCGCCCAACGCGGCTGTGATCCGAAAAAAGGAAGGGCCGCCGACTGAGGCGTTCCGACCGGAAGTCGGCGTCCCGTTTACGGATGGTCTAGTTGTCCCGAATTCCGGGACTTGCGGCATCCACTTTGTGCATAACCGCGGGACCCACGCATCATGACGGCGGTGCGTTGCGCGCCCATGCTCCGGTACATCATGCCGCACGGGAGCGGCCTAGTAGGGCGAAGGAGACCGCAATGAATAGGCTGAGATGGAAAATATTACTTGCAGTTGCCGTCGCGGCGCTTGCTCTCGGCACGTCGGCGCCCGTTGTTGCTGGAGACTACCCAAATCGGACGATTAAAATCATCGTGCCAATCCCACCCGGCCCACTGCTCGATGTCGTACCACGGATCATCGCTGACAAGCTTGCCTCGCAATGGGGTCAGCCTGTCATCGTCGAGAATCGACCGGGCGCCGCGCAAAACCTCGGCGCAGAGGCCGTCGCGAAGGCGGCGCCGGACGGATATACGCTGCTTGTTGCGCCGCCTGGGCCACTCGCGGTGAGCCAACACGTCTATCCGAAGCTCGGCTTCGACCCGGCCGCGTTCACCCCGGTGTCGACGCTGATCACGTTTCCACTCGTTGTCGTCGTCAATCCGAAGCTTCCCATATCCACCCTGCCGGAGTTGATCGCATACGCGAAGGCAAACCCAGGCAAGCTCAGCTATGGATCGCCTGGGCTCGCCAGCACGCCACAACTGGCAACCGAGAAATTGATGAGCATGGCCGGCATTCGGATGCTCCATGTCCCCTACAAGGGGTTGGGGCCTGCGCTGCACGATCTGCTCGCCGGCCGTATCGATGTGCTGTTCGACGCTCCGGGAAATTCAATGCAGTACATCAAGGAGGGCAAGCTCAAGGCGCTCGCCGTAACTGGCCAAAAGCGTATGCAAGCCCTGCCGGACGTGCCCACAATTTCTGTGACCCTTCCCGATTTCGTCCACACCGAGTGGTTCGCTTTGGTTGCACCGCCCAAGACCTCACCGGAGATTGCCAACAAACTGTCTCAGGCCGTCGCCGAAATATTGAAAATGCCCGACGTCACCAGCGAGCTTGCTAAATTTTATGTCACGCCCGTGGGTAGCTCGCCCAGCGAAACCGCAGCTTTGCTCAGGCGCGAGAGCGCGCGCTGGCACGAGGTCGTCACCGTTTCGGGGATAAAGGTGGAGTGATTGGCAGCGGCCTCTTCGTCGTCGTCACCGGCGGGGCTCGCGTTTAGGGGGTGAGCGGGCTAGGATCGGACAACACGTCCGGTCCTGGCCCTATGTTGCCGCATGCCACGCAGGAAATCCGCTTCTGCCGGAGCCGCGACGGCACCCGCATTGCCTATGCAATTAGCGGCGAGGGGCCTCCGCTGCTCTGGGTTCAGCATTGGATTCACCACCTTGACCTAGACTGGGACAGCCCGATCTGGCGTCCTTGGCTCGCACTACTCACGAAACGCCACACGGTCATTCGCTACGATTGGCGCGGCTGCGGTCTCTCAGACCGTGAGGGCGTCGAGTTTTCGTTTCAGAAATATGTCGAAGACTTGGAGGCGGTGGTCGAGGCCGCTCGCCTTGATCAATTCGCTCTCTTCGGCATCTCAAACGGCGCCCATACCGCCGCCGCTTTTGCCGCCCGCTACCCGGAGCGGCTGACGCGCCTTGTACTCAAGTCATGCCAAGCGTGCGGCCGGTTGGCGGACAATCCGACCCCGGAGCAAATCGAGGAAGTGCAGGCTCGCGTGAAGATGATCGCGCTCGCCTGGCCGAACGAACATATGGCCTATAGTCAATTTTCGCCCTCACTGCATATCCCGGAGGCGACACCCGAACAGAAACTCGCGCATCTTGATTTGCTTCGCCAAACGACATCGCCGGAAAACGCTGTCAACTTGATCCACGCGATTGCCCAGGCCGACTTGCGCAAACTCTTGCAGCAAATCCGCTGCCCGGCGCTCGTGCTGCACGCACGCGGAGATCAGATTATTCTTTTCGAGGAAGGCCGTAGCGTGGCGTCTCTCATTCCCGGTGCACGTTTTGTCCCGTTGGAAACCCGCAATCACGTCCTATTGGAGACCGAACCGGCATGGCAGCAACTGAAAGCAGCACTCGACGATTTCCTACCGTTGCCATCGGATGGTCCACTGGATGCGACGCTCGAAGGGCTAACAGCACGGGAACGTGAGATTCTGGAGCCGGTCGCGCAAGGATTGGACAATAATGAAATCGCAGCGCGACTAAAAATTAGCGAGAAGACTGTCCGCAACCATGTGTCCACTATTTTCAGCAAGCTTGGTGTCAATAGTCGAGCACAAGCGGTCGCGTTTGCGCGCGACGCAGGTTTCGGCCGCAAAAGTTTCCGCTGACCGACTTCTCTTTGGCACGCACATGTCTGATATGGGTCATGTGTGGACGGCGCCCACGGGTCAGGGGGTTCTTTTGGCTTTCTGCTTGCGGTCGGGTGCAAGTCATGTGTCCGGCCTGTTTGCGCGGCGCTCATAACCGCTGGCCCTGATGTGATCCGCAGATCGGGTCCCTATGATTCGCCCGCACTGAAGAGTGCTTGACCCATTAGCGGGTTCTCCCGATCCCCGGTCCAACCGATTCGCATCAAACCATCTTCACCCTCGACTTTCTTGTACGCCATCGACGTAACCTTACATTCCCAGCGCCGACATCTTCAGGCCGCCGCTGCGATGGCGGCGCTGCTTGAGCGTATCGGCGTCCGATAGGTCTCGCCCCTGGCCAACACTGCCCAGGCGGTCCGCGCCATCTTGTTGGCCAACGCGACCGCAACAACCTTGAACGGCCGCCGGGCGAGAAGCTGCATCAGCCAAGGGTACTTCTCCGGCCGCGCGCGTGCGATCCTGACAATGGATATGGCACCGAGGACGAATAGCCGCCGCAGATAGCGATCGCCCTGCTTGGAAATCGAGCCGAGGCGATCTTTGCCGCCGGTGGAGTTCTGCCGTGGCACCAGTCCGATCCAGGCTGCAAACTCGCGCCCGGTCCTGAACGCCTTTGGATCGGTCATCGTCGCCACGACCGCTGTGGAGAGGATCACGCCGAACCCCGGAATGGCTTCGAGCCGTTTGCTGTCTGCATTGGCGCGATGGGCTAGAGTGACGCGCTTGTCGAGCCCGTTGATCTGGGTCTGAACCGCATGGAGCTGCGCGATAATAGCCTGACAGGCAAAGCGTGCGTTACCCGGCAGTCGCTCATCGCTGCTCTCCGTCACGGCTATAATCAGTTGCTGCAATCCTTCATGTCCTCTCGCTGCCGCCAGCCCGAGTTCGGCCAGGTGGGCGCGCAAGGCATTGATCAGTTGTGTCCGCTGGGGGATCAGAAGATCCCGTGTCCGGTGCAGCATCAGCGCGCTCTGCTGCTCGACGCTCTTGATCGGCACAAAACGCATCGATGGCCGCGTCACGGCCTCACAGATCGCTGCCGCATCGGCCGCATCGTTCTTGCCGCGCTTCACGTAGGCTTTGACATAGGTCGGCGGCATAAGCCGCGTGTCGTGCCCAAGCTTCTTGAGTTCTCGGGCCCACTGGTGCGCCGTTGCGCAGGCTTCCATGCCAACGAGGCACGGCGGCAGATTGGCAAAAAACTCAAGAACCTTTAGTCGACCAACACGCTTGCGGATCACCACCGCGCCATCCGCATCGACGCCGTGAATCTGAAAAACCGACTTCGCAATATCGACACCAATTATGCTAATCTCGCCCATGGACGGCTCCCCTCAATGTGGTTGCGTTTCGACCCAACCACCCTATGGCACTTCGATGCCGCAGAGTGGGCGCCGTCCACCGCATCATTCGCGGCCTAGCAAACCAAGCCCAAAAGCCCTGTTTGTCCGCTTTGGGTCAATCGCTGCGGCGGCAGGTAAGGCTAGTGACCTTATTTGTCCGCTGTACACCCAATAGCGACCAAACTTTTGCAACGCGGTGAATGACGCGAAGTGCCAGCAACGGACATCCGAATGGGCTGCGAACGGAGTCGTATTTTGCGAGTTCTGTGTGCCAGCTCACGTACCGATAAACATCCGGATAGAGGCGACAAGGGCATTTTGATAGTAGGGCTTCGACAAAAACTTTCCGCGCTCAGGAAGATGGCCTGCCTCTAGTCGATGTTTGCCTGACGTGAGGATGAGTTCAATTGGCGGCCATCGATCACGAATGGCGTGGGCGAGTTTTAGGCCGTCCATCGAGCCGGGCATTTCAATGTCGGTGAAAACGATGCGAATATCCTTACACGCCTGCAAAATCTCGATCGCCTCGTCCGCGCTACCTGCCTCAACGACATCGAAGCCAGCATCTTCAATCACAGCAACAGCGTCCAGCCGTTGGAGATAATCATCTTCCACCACTAGAATGACGGGCCCAAACGATGTTTTTTCGCCGGGATCGTGCATAAACGCGCCCAAGCCTTTTCTCGCGACAGCCGCATGTTCCGGCTAGCGATAGGTGTCTAATTGTCTCTTGAAGCCGCATCGGCCCACCCGGGCTCGCGGGATCAGTTCGGCAATCCGCGACGATACAGTACGGTTCCGTACAACGAGAACAATTTATTGAGCCGGGTTGGCAAAAGATGGGACAGTGGGGCTTACACGGTCGGAAATGCCGATCCGATTGTCGAGCATTCCTTACCGAAAGCTTGGCGGATTTTTGCAGCCGAATTTCCGCGCTGGGCAACGATAGGCTTCAGCTCGTCACCCGTGACGCTTAAGGGTCAGTGGCGACATGGCTGACCAAGCCCGCTGCTGTCGTTTGTCCGCTGTACACCCAATAGCGACCTAGCCGCCGCGACCCATCGAATGCAGCGAAGTGCCAAGAGCCAACATTCGTAGTGTTGCGCTAGGCGGCCTGACGTCTCGTGGCGTGCCCTCATTCCAACGTCTTACTGTATCAATTTATGTTCATTTCTTCAGCAAGTTTTCCAACTCGCCACACGCAAACCGCGTCGTCACAGGTCGGCGACATTGAGATCGTAGGAACCTCGAGCCCCACGGGCGTAAACCTTGGCGGCAATCGCGTAGATCCGCTCGCGGTTGGCGTCGAACGCGCGCAGCAGGCCGTCCGCGTCGGACCCCAAGTTGGGCTGCATCTGTTTGAGGGCGTCCACCGTCACATAGAAGGAGCTTTCCATGCAGCGGCTATATCCCCAGAAGCGGACCGCGCGCCGAGTCGTATCATAGCTGCGACAGCGGTTAGGAAAGTCGATCACCATGCGGCCTGCTTTTCCTTGGAATGCCATGGGAGCCGCATCACAGCGCCTTGGCCGAAGCGCGATCGGTCTTATTGGAGTTCGCCGCCAAATCACGGTCTATCGCCGACGCGAGATTATGCGGATCGACGGTCAGCATCTCGACCGAGCCCCGGTAACCCTCCGCCGGCACCAGCATCGTCGTCGCGACACGGCGATAGACGGGAAACGACAGTCCTTCGATCAGCTCTTCGTCAGTCACAACTTCATAACTGCCGGCGGCCAATACCCGGCCGATCCCTTGAAGCGAGAAGGGACTATGAAAAGTTATAGTTTCGCGGCGTGTGCGCGTGAGCATTGGTTCTCCAGGGTGCCGCGATCAAACCGGCATCATTTCGTCCGCCTTGGACGGTTGCGATTTGAATGTTGCATGCGTGATGGAGACGGCGGTGCCGCCGGCGCCGCTGACAGTATCAACGACCGCGTCGAGCTGCCTCGTCAATGCTTTGACAAGGCTGGTACCGAGCCCTGGTTTTGTGCCGCTGGCGCTCACGTCCGGCTTTCCGATCCCATTATCGGAAACCGTCAGTTTCCAGTCGATTCCGGCGACCCGGTAAGAAACGATAATCGCGGCGTCGGTTTTCTCGGCTGGGAACGCATGCTTCAAAGCATTCATCACCAATTCGGTAACGATGAGCCCGATGCTAACCGCGTCGCGCGAGCTCGCGGTGCCGGCGTCAGCGGCGACCTTGAGCGAAATCGGCCGACTGTCGCCGACCATCGATTGCGCCAGGGTTTCGCATAACTTGCCAAGATAATTTCCAAGCTCGATCGGCTTACCTCCACCGACGACGTGCAAATGCTTTTGTACGGCAGCGATCGATAAAACGCGTTGATGCGCGTCCTCCAACTGCAACCGCGTTTCTTCCGACTGAACGGCACGCGCTTTAAGGAGAAGAATACTGGCGATGATTTGCAAACTATTGGCGACGCGGTGCTGCAGTTCCTCAAGGAGCATGTCTTTTTCTCGCAGTAGCTCCTGTACTTGCCGCTCGATCGCACGCCGATCGGTGACGTCTTCGAATGCCAGCAGAACTGTCGTGTGGTCTCCCTTCTCATAGAAGACCTTGCGGGCGTTGAGCAGCATGACGCGGTGGCCAATCGCGGGAAACTTGCGCTCGACCTCAAATCCCTCGACGGCCGCCTGCCCGTTTGAGATCGTCTCCAAAAGATCGCGCAGCTCCGGGATGTCCCATTGCCCGCCGTCGATCTCATAAAGCAGACGGCCGTGCACGCCTGCTTGGACGAGCCGAAAGGTCTTGTAGAAGGATCGGCTCGCGGCGACGACGCGGAGATCGTGGTCGAGCACCACGAGCGGATCGCGAACGGTATCGACAACGGCGTGGGCGAGCGTAATTCCGTCTTCAATGGCGATGTATGGAGTGTCTTTCGTCAGTGCCGAAGTGAGCATATGAACCTTTCGCCCCGCTTTCGAGCAGGGGCAAAGCAACGCTAATTTTCCTTAAGGTGGCGCGGGCGCCAGCCGTTACAGTGCGCCTTTATCGGCGGGTAGTCGAGCGTCTTGTTCATCACGATAAAGGGATGGGCGGGCTCTTGGCGGCGAGCAAAATCGAATGACGGCCTTGAATGAACGCCCGTTCGTTCGGCCGCCGAATGAAACAATCCCGGAATCGCGTAATAGTCGTCGGAATTTGCCTTGATTGCCCCATTTACGGTTAGCAACTTCCAACATGCAGACGTGACAGTCCCATTAAGCGATTGCGCCTGAGCGATCAGATTCGCCCAAGCAGCATAAGAACAACGACAATAATCAAGATCGTGCCAAGAACACCAACGCCGCCGTGCCCGAACCCATAGCCATAGCCGCCGAAGCGGCCGCTGAAGCCGCCGAGCAAAAAGATGATGAGAAGGATAACGAGAATGAGTCCGACCGACATGGTCTGTTTCCTTTGCTAGAGCGAATGCGCGCCGCCGCGCGTCAAACTCAATTGGGTGACGTCTAATTTGCAGGCCTCTGCAAGGTATTCCTCGGACATCAGCCTGAGGTCTCGTGCCGTGCCGAGGTCCATGCATTTTTGCGAAAGATGCTGGCAGCGGCCGGCCTGAAGCCGCAGGTAGGCAGGTCCCAGCTGTGTCACCGATTCAACTACCATTGCCCCAGCCTCCTTGTCAGCCAATTCTGCAACGGGGCCCGACCCATCCAAAACACCGGGCCAATTTGGCGTCAGTAGATATTTGACGAGCGCCGATCATGGGTTGGGGCCGCGCCGGCCGGCGGTGGCACGGCGATCGCTGCAACGGTGTTGCGATTGGACAGCACGATGATTTTCGCACCAACGTTCACGCGGCTGTAGAGATCGATCACGTCCGCGTTGAGGAGGCGGATGCAGCCACTCGAGACATTCGTGCCGATCGTCTCCGGCATATTGGTGCCGTGAATTCTGTACATCGTGTTGCCGAGATAGATGGCGCGTGCGCCGAGCGGGTTGCCTTCGCCGCCGGCGGTGAAGCGAGCGAGATAGGGCTGCCGTGCGATCATTGCCGCCGGTGGGTTCCAGTCGGGCCATTCGGCCTTGCGCGTGACCCGCTCCACACCCGACCAGGTGAAGCCTTCGCGGCCGACGCCGATGCCGTAGCGAATCGCCTTGCCGTCGCCGAGGATGAAATAGAGGTAGGTCTGCGCGGTATCGACGATGACGGTGCCCGGCGCGGCATTGGCCGGATAATTGATCCGTTGGCGGCGCAGATTAGGCGCAAGCTCGGTCAAATCGTTTTCATCGATGACCGTGCGATCCATGTCCGCGGCGGCGGACGGCGCCGCCAAGATGACCCCGCGCGGTAGCGGCGCCCCAATGGCTGAGCCGACCGGCAAGACGGCAGTCGCGAGAAAAAGTGTGATATTGAGCAGGCTTGAATAGCTTTTCATCATGAAAATCCTTTGAATGTACTGTTCAACTGGCAATTTCACTTAAAGTTCCGCAGAATAATCGCAATAATCACATATAAAATACTGCATAGCGAAGCCGTACCTAGGAGCTATTATTTCATTTCACTTTACCATCTCTGGAACATTCAACCCATCCGCGCGTTATCGGTGCATACGACTTTGCGCTGGAGCGGGGATAAAATGTTCAAACCAATCATCAGGATGGCGATTGCCGTGCTTGTTTCGGGCGGTATCGCCCTCGCCATAACCCTCGCACCGGCGGCGAACGGCGCCGAGGCCCAGAAAGGCCATGACATCAAGCAGGTAGAACCGTTCGCGAAGGCTGATCGTCTCGTCGTCCCGGTGAAAGGGACCGCCTGCTCGCTGCACGGCTGGCCGAATTTCGAGCCGAAGTGTCAATTCGATATCAGAGAGCCATCCAGCGCGGCGCGGACCGTTCGGGTCATCGCGCTTCGCTAAGCGAAGCCGCCCGTTCATCTCGCTGCTTACACGTTACGGTTTGGATTTGAAGGTCGCGCGCAAGCGCTCACGGCCGATGTCTCGGAGAAAGAATGTTCACCGCAAAGCAATTTCGCGCAAAGGCGGCCGAAAGCGCCGAATCGCTCAAACATACAGACGTTGCGAGCGAAGTCAGCGAGTTTCAGCGATCGCAGCAAAGCTTCACTGAGCTTGCGGACAACGAGGACTGGCTGGCGGCCAATTTCGACAAAATGATCCGTTCGCGCAACGTGCCTCTCGCCGACGGCAAAGCCGGCGGAAAGCGCCTTGATCGCAAGGCGGTCGCAGAGATCGAGGAGCACATTCTGCGCTGCCTGGGGGCGGCCGTCATCATGCAGTGGAATACGATCCCGACCAAGCTGCAACGCGAAGTCTTCGATACCGCAGGTTCGCTCGGAGACGTGCTGAAAACATCCGCACTGCGAGGGCAGATTGCTCGCTTTCTGCACGACCATAAGGACGACGAAAGCTCCAACGGCATTTCAAACGCGACGGGAGAGTAGTCGCCACGTCGAGCGAGGCGGTTTTTCTGGCGCTTAAATGATCGCCGTCACTGGATGGAACCAATCAGAGTGCCGGCGACTTGGTGTCAGTCCAGCCCCTTTGGTTGGAGTTTCCCACCAAAAGGAGCGAACCATGCAGTCTAAATTTTTTCTTCCCATGACTGTACTCGCGATCCTGGCGTTGCCGATGGCAGCGCAGGCGCAAGGCACCCTGCGCGGCGCCGAGCAAGGCGCGCGAGAGGGAGGACACGCTGCCGGTCCGATCGGCGCGGTTGTCGGCGGCACAATCGGTGCGGTGACCGGCACCATCGGCGGCATCCTCGGCGTCGAAGACCGACCGCGCTTTCGCCACTATGTCAGTGAGAGACGGTTGCCGTCGTATCGTTACGAGCATGACTTCCGCGTCGGCGCGGTGTTGCCGGAAAGCGGCGTCACGTACTACGAAATTCCCGGTGAGTACCATGTTCAAGGGTATCGCTACGCCTACGTGAACGACCACGCTGTGCTGGTCGATCCCCGCACCCGGCAGATTGTTGAGATCATCAACTGAGGCTGATCGTAGACCCGGCGTGCGGAGGGCCCCCCCCACGTACAAGGGAGCGCGAATCCGTGAAGTTCGTGCGTTGAGCACCGCGTGCAACGTAAGCATTCGGACTCTCTGCAAACTTAGCCCCGCCCGGGACGGCGGGGTTTTTTGTTTGGAAATCTGTGGGTCAAAGGCAGACAGAAAGAAAGGGGTCGCAAGCTGAGGCGCCCTAGTGAAATGCAACACCCATTTTAATGTTAGTTCGCCAAACCGAGCGGCAGTGACGGCGCTCACCGTCAATGATGATATCGAAACTATTAGGGATGCCGAAAGTAGTTGATACTTCGAGCGCTGCTCCGGCCTCGGAGAAATTCCGGACCGCGCACTCGATCTTTGGTGCTTTATCGCTTATGACAATGTAAGCGCTCCTGAGCACGCGCCTACGCTGCGTGACACGCTTTTCGTTCACAGCAGATTGCTCGAAGTCGGTGATAGGGTATGGGACCACGTTGCAAGCTATCGGGATAGAGCGACTGGATCCGCGTTATCGCTCTTTAAATGTGATGCCATGTCGGATGCCGATGTCGCTGCACCGGTTTTCGTCGTTCCTGCTTGATGGTGTGGTGTCATGAACGATACCGCCAGTGCAAAGCCCAGCCACACCCACCAGTAACTTTGTCGTTGGGCGGGGACGCTTGCCGGTTGTGTTGTCGACATGGACGCAGCCTCGTTCGGCTGCGGCAGAAGCCGGACCAGCTGCGCCGCAATGGCCGCCGCTTCCGGCGACTTCCAGCTTCTACCCGAGACCAGATCGAGGATCGAAAGCAGCGTCTTCTCCGCGATCGCCTTCGGCATGGCCGCCAATCGGGTTGCCTCCTCCCACGGATCGACACCCATGCGGGCCAGGGCGGAAATGACGCTGAGGCGCGTCCCGTTTGCATCGTCGCAGACCGGCGCAAACAGGAAGCTATCATAACTGGTACTAAGGCTCGAAAATCTTGAACGATGATCCACGATGGAACCGCCTTTGGTTGGCGCTGCCGGACTCCGTCTTATTGGACGGAGCAGTCTCGGACGTCGATCGCGAGCAAAACGAAGAGACAGGGGGTGACGAGAAGGATATAGTGCCGCGGCAGTCAAATTGCATCCGAAGTACAGCGGGATATTTGCGTTTCTTCGCACATCCAATTGATGCACTGGGCAGCACACCTCGACATTATAAAATCATCCGACGGCGCGAGCCTGTATGCTGACGCGACGGTAGCCGGTTACAACCAGCATTCTGAAATTATCGATCCGGGTACATTAACGCTGGAAAAAAGCGCGACGCTATCGAAAACGCATACCTCCTTACTAACCGATGTCTGCATAGCAGAGAGGCAGACGAGATGCTGGCCAACCGCGTGTCTGTTATTCGTATTGGTCTGCTTAGAAGCTGATTGGCGGCAAATCACAGCGCCGTCTGCCGGTATCGCCAGAATGAGCCGAAGCTCGCTTTTGCCGGTGCCGAGCGGAACCAAATGCCTGTTCGCGGGTTGCAGGGCTGGGTCTTCTGTTAGAAGAAGACTAAAGGGGAGACCCAGCCGTGATCATGGACATCGGGTCATCATGCCCCGATCTTTTTCATAAATAGAAGAACAAACGCAGCGGCAATTCGACATCTTCTTTTTCTACAGCACTTCCTCGTTGCGTCATCGGTGACGAACGAGAACTTTGCCGCCCAAAATGGCGCGCAACCACCAGAGGATATTAAATAATGATTAAGCAAAACATGAAACGCGCGGCCTTTATCGCAATCGCCGGTGCAGTCGCTCTCGGCGCGGCCACTCCTTCGTGGGCGACGCCGGCGTCTTCAAGCATGAGCGCTATCGAAAACGCCGCGCCATCGATGGTGACAGATGTTCGCTATCGAGGTCATCGAGCTCGCCACCATCGCTCCAATGGCGTCAATGGCGCGGGCGTTGCACTTGGCATCTTGGGTGCCGCTGCTGCGATGGCCGGAGCAGCCGCCTATGGGCAACAGAATTACTACGGTGGCCCAGGGTACTACCAGCAAGACAACCCCGGATATTATTACCCGCAAGGCAACCCAGGATATTATCGGCAAGACTACAACGGCAGTAACCAGTACTAAGATTTGACGGTGGCCGAACGTGACAGGTCACCGCCCACCAATCGTTGTACCGTCCGCTAATGCCGCAAACTCCGGGCCCTCAGGCTCGGAGTTTCGAGCATAGTGCGCTGGGTTTGACCATGCGTACCCATGACCCGAAGGTTGCGGGCTGGACGCACGAAATTGGAAGCGATGAGAACCGAAATTTCACGGATTGGACCACTTCCAACGAATAACTTGCATTGAGTGGCCCGCCTGGCCAGCGCACCTTGACCTTGAAAAAAGAGGCCATGCACCCCATTTGTAATATAGTACGCTGAAATTGTTTGCTTGGACGAGCTTCGTCTGCGGCTGATGATTGTTCCGCCTATATTCTTAAGCTCCTCTTCGCCATCTATCGCGATCTCGCCCCTGGCGTCCCTGCATTGACGGTAGCCTAACTTCGCATCTTTGACGGCAGCCCTAATTTCGCACCTGCTGCCGGATGTCGCGCGCCGAGCGCAATCGAATCAGGTGGAGCTCAAGCGGCGGAGACGGCGACGCTCATTCCTCGAACAGAGAGAGCCCTGGTAAACAGGCGTCCAAAGCAAATCAATGAAATCCATCCAACGTGTGGCATTCATCGGCAATTATCTTCCGCGCCGCTGCGGGATCGCAACATTTACTCATGATCTTCACCGGGCGGTTTCGACAAAGCGTCCAGAGGTTGAGACATGCGTCGTCGCACTGACGGACTCCGGCTGCACTTACGACTATCCGCCTGCGGTCCACTTTCAGATTCAAGACGAAAAAATCGACGACTACGTTCAGGCAGCCGAGTTCCTGAACAACGCCGATTTCGATGTCGTTTCCCTTCAACATGAATACGGAATTTTCGGCGGGCCGGCCGGTGGCAAGATTGTCGAGCTCTTGTCGCGCCTCAAAATGCCGGTCGTTACGTCGCTTCACTCGGTCCTCGCCAAACCGACGGCCATCCAACGCGAAGTGATGAGTTGGGTGATTGACATTTCGAAAAAGATTGTCGTCATGTCGGAGAAAGGCGAGCAATTGCTTCGCTCCGTTCACGGCGTGCCTGCCCGCAAAATTGAAGTCATAGCGCACGGAATCCCCGACCGCCCGTTTCGCGAAACACATAGCGCCAAAGCGAAATTCGGTTTCGAGGGAAGGGCAGTCATTCTGACGTTCGGGCTTCTGTCGCCGAACAAGGGCATCGAGATCATGCTTGATGCCATGCCGGACATCATCAAAGCTTGTCCGAATGCTATCTATGTCGTTCTTGGCGCGACCCACCCGAAGCTCCTACAGCAACAAGGCGAGGCCTATCGTGAAGGCTTGACGGCGCGCGTGCAGGAACTCGGCATTAAAGATCAAGTTGTGTTCTTAAATCAGTTTGTCGATCAGGCGACGCTGCTGGATTTCATTTCGATGTGCGACGTTTACGTGACGCCTTATCTCAGTGAAGCGCAGATGACATCCGGCACGCTCGCCTACAGCTTTGGGCTAGGAAAAGCGATTGTATCCACCCCTTATTGGCATGCCAAAGAATTGTTGACTGACGGGAAGGGCATTCTGGTTCCCTTCGGCGACGCCAAAGCCTTAAGCACCGAGATTGCCGGTTTGATGACCGACGACGTTCGCCGTCACGCCATGCGAAAACGGGCCTACGCCGCCAGCCGATCGATGACTTGGCCGGAAACGGCCAAGCTATATCTCGGGGCCTTCGACGCTGTGTGCGTTCGCGCGCGTTCTGAAGTTGCCGCCCCGGCCCCGGTCATCTCCGAGTACACCGGGTATGACATTCCGAAAATGCGCATCGGGCATTTCATCTCGCTTTCCGACAGCACAGGATTGCTTCAACACGCGGTCCATTCGGTACCCGATCGCGCGCATGGCTATTGCGTGGATGACAATGCGCGTGCGCTGTTGTTCGCGAGCGCCCTTCCGAAGGCGGGCGAAGCGCCGCTGGCCGATGCTACTACCGCGACCTTTGCGGCATTTATCCAGCACGCATGGAACCCGGATACCCGCCGGTTCCGGAACTTTATGAGTTACGACCGCCGCTGGCTGGAAGAGTCCGGATCGGAAGACAGCCACGGCAGGACGCTTTGGGCGCTTGCCGAATGTGCGGGCAACGACACGGATGCCTCTCGCCGCAGATGGGCTGCGGGCCTGTTCAAGACGGCGCTTCCGACCGTCGAAGAATTTTCCTCTCCGCGGGCCTGGGCCTTCGCGCTCTTAGGGTTGGACGGATATTGTGCGGTAAGCAACCGCGACGCCTTCGCCGGCCGCCTGCGAAGACGGTTGGCTGATCGGCTGGTTTCCATGGTTTCTGAAATCGAAACGGAAGACTGGGTTTGGTTTGAAGACCTGCTCGCCTATGACAATGCGCGTCTGCCGCAGGCGCTGATCCAAACAGGCTTGGCTACCCACACGCCATCCTATGTCGAGACGGGCATCCGGTCGCTGCGTTGGCTCATGTCGGTTCAGACCGCGCCGGGGGGCCATTTCAGGCCGGTCGGAAGCCAGAGCTTCGGCAGGATCCGCGAAGCGCCCGCGCCGTTCGATCAGCAGCCGGTCGAAGCGTCAGCAACGATTTCTGCGTGCCACGCCGCGTGGCGGGCGGATCACGGCGCCGAATGGCTGGCAGGGGCGACGCGCGCATTCGATTGGTTTCTTGGCGAAAACGATCTGCAAACAACATTGATCGACCCAGATACGGGCAGTTGTTCGGATGGGCTCCACCCGGATCGGCCCAATGAAAACAAGGGGGCGGAATTGGTTTTGTCCTATCTTCTCGGCCTTGTGGAGATACGACAGTTGAAGCGTGCTGCTGCGAAAGTCCGAACGAAACCTTTGTCAAAATTGGTCGGTAGTGACGCTCTCGCGATTGCACCTCAAACAGCCCCAGGGGGCCTCTTTGTCACAATCCCAATTCCTGCACCGGCAAAAATTGTATCTGCGGCCGGATCCGACCAGAGTTGTGGTCAGGCCCTTCAAACCGGCGACTGAACCGCGCGATTTCAACCCGACGGATAAGACTCGGGCGAACCATATCGTCAACCGGGTTCTTCGGCTCGATTCGAAATCGGCCACGCAGCAGTTGAGCGATGTCCTCGAAAATTTTGAGGGCCGTCACCGAAATTTACTTAAGATTTTCGAAAACCGCGCGGCAGAGATGGAAGATGCGTTCGAACCGCATGCGCAGCTAGATCTAACGCAACGGCACTTGATCGGCGCTTATTTTCTTCACGAGTATTCGTTCGAAGCGTCGGCATTGTTTAATCCGAGTATCGTGCGGCACCCAGACCAGAGCGGCGCGCCCCCGAACGGCTGTCGATTCATCTTGAGCCTACGTGCTGTCGGCGAAGGTCATATTTCATCGCTGACGTTTCGATCCGGTACCGTCAGCGCTGATGGAAGCGTAACCATCGATCAGACCGCGCGCCTTGCGTCGATCCCAAAAGTCCGGAGCACGGCGTCCGGACCCAATGGCGATGATGTCGACGTGATCTTTGGGCCGGACGCAGAGCTGAGCGAACGGGTAATCTTTCCCATTACAAACTCCCAATCCAATGGCATCGAGGACGCTCGATTCGTCGAATTCAACGACGCCGGCCAAAGGACATTCTACGCAACTTACACAGCCTATAGCGGCAGGGCGATTCGCTCCGAGTTGCTTGAAACGAAGGATTTTCAATCGTTTCGCATGACGCCTCTTGGTGGACCGGTGGCGCGCAACAAAGGCATGGCCCTGTTCCCTCGCAAAATCGATGGCCGTTACGCGATGATCGGGCGGCAGGATAACGAAAACCTATATCTGATCTATTCCGACGACCTCTACACTTGGGATGGAGGGCAATGCATCCTACAGCCCGAGTACCCTTGGGAGTTCGTCCAGATTGGTACTTGTGGCTCACCGATCGAGCTGGACGATTGCTGGTTGCTGCTGACCCACGGGGTTGGTCCGGTCAGAAAATACTCGATCGGCGCGGTTCTCCTGGATAAGAAAGATCCTTCGAAGATTCTCGCGCGTTCGCGCGAACCTCTTATTCGTCCCGAGTCTACAGAGCGTGCGGGCTACGTGCCCAATGTCGTCTACACGTGCGGGTTCATGCGCCACGGCGACCAGATTATTTTGCCGTATGCAATATCCGACACCTTCTCCACATTCGCGACAATAAAAATCGCGGCGTTGATGCAGGCGGTTGCGCGGTAACGGCGTGGGCACCATACGGTCTTTGGCCCGGTGGCCGCAGCACAGGTTGAGGATAACCTTACCAGGCCAGCGGGCCCCCCGATTAATACGGGGTTCGACGCAAATAGGCCCGTTGGCATTCTGGGCCGGGGACCAATCAAACATGACCGGCCTCCATCGCGGTGAGAAGATGTTGAAACAAATAACTGCGCCCTACCGTATAAACGGGAATACAGCCGCCGATAACTTGGCGTATCTCACAGTCCATATCATCGCCGTGGGCGCCTGTTCATAGCCTCCTGAGTAAACAGCCGAAGAGTTATGGATGTATTTATAGATTTGTTAACGGCCGTTTCCGCGCCGAATCGATTTCGCAAAATTTCGTAATAGGGGCCCTTGTTTGCTCCCGGCTTTCGCTTCGTTTCGAAACGGTCTCCCGATAATGCTCAAAAAACCCCGCCCATATCAGCTTTAGGAAAGGGGAGATTTCCATCTCCTGGATTCGAGCCCGCCAACAACCATTTCGTTTGGGCTGCCAAGGTTGGTTTTGTCCCGCGCTTTGCGAAACGCGGAATTGTTCGAATCACATTTTTTTGGACAACGCGACGGCCGGTGTTGCCTCAAATCGAAGCCAACCCCGTCGACGGCGAAGCCAAGCGTCTATAAAGATGGACCCAGCATCACCTTGCTAGTCAATGTGCGCTCTTAAGCAGACGACCGCCGGGCGGGCGCGAACCCTGGCCGTGCACGAAAATCTTTCCGAAATCGTCTTTGCTGTAGTGAAATTCATCCCGGATCCATAGCAAAAGCCCCGGCGACACGAGCATGCGATAATCCTCAAGGCAGCTTTTTGGTTCGCCGTAAATGGGTATCTTCAGTCCAGAGCAGCACCCGCTCCAATTTCGCCACAATTGGCCAAATACAATGTTCCATCGCGGGCGGGCAAAAAGAGTGCTTCGGATAGACTTTCTCTACCGCCGGTCCGTAGCTGTGTTTTCCGGATCTTGTATTTCGTACCGGAGGGATGGGGATGGGGTTCTCATGGGGCGGCGGCCGATCAGGCCGCATCGTGCGATTTATCGGGCTTGCTGCCATTTGCTTAGGGCTTGCCAATTGCGCATCCAGCAATGTCGCGAGCCATAGCGAACACAAATCGCGGACTGTTGCGACCGCAGCAAAGGAGCACCGCGGATACACACAAGTCGCTTACTACCGGCCCGATTGCGACGACCCGACTTGCCCGACGCGCGCTAGCGAAATTCGAAGCAATGCTGTCCGTGCGAGCTACGCCAGTGTCGATTACGGCGCGGTCGTGGGCGGCAGACCAGCGGGGTGTCCGCACCAATTCTGCGGTTGCGAGGCGTCGCGCTATGTCTTTGGTAAAGTTCGCCCCGAACTCAATCTGGCTTCCAACTGGGCAAGATTTCCTCGCACCACGCCGGCTTCCGGAATGGTCGCAGTTCGCAACCATCACGTCATGGTGCTGATGCGCCATGACGGTGGCAAGAATTGGCTGGTGCATGATGGCAACTCAGGCAATGGCCTTACCCGTGAACATGTGAGGTCGATCAGCGGATACATCGTCGTTAATCCACACGGCAGCTAGGGTCTGTATAGCTCTCGCATGCCGAAGCTTTTGGCCGCCTCCGTTGGCGGCCTCTTTCATTTCAGACCAGGCGGCGATCCGCCGCCGGATACGTTTCTTTAACGAGGGTGGTTGCACCGTATCTGCTCACTAAAACGGTAGGCAACATCCCATGTACACCATCGCAACAGCCGCTGCGGCGGTAGGCCGGAACAAGACCGCGATCCTGCGGGCGGTCAACGCCGGAAAAATTTCTGCCGCTAAGGACGAGAACGGCGAGTGGCAGATCGACCCCTCCGACCTGCACCGCATTTATCCCCCGCTGCGAAGCGCATCCATGCGGGACAATGATATGCATCCAAAACTGCATCAGTCGCCGTTGCTGACGCCAGTTTGAGCATCACGGCTGGCGCTCGCGTGCTGCCTTAAACGCTGCCAGCGCTACCTTGCGCGTAGCCGCGTAGCACAGGCTAAGAATTAAGGACAAAAAAGGCGACAATCGCCAAAAAAGCGACCGACGAAAACATCAATATTGTCTCCGGCCAATCTACGCCGGCTTCCAGTTCCTGGTGGTCAGAGTGCATTGTTGGTGCCTCCATGGGCATCCGCACTGGCCCCACGTTAATCGCAGACCTAAGTTCCTCCTTGGCTTATCGCGCCCGCGCTTCCACGCCGCCTTGAAATCTGCCATAGCGTGCTCGCAAGGGCCTTGGCGCGCATGCGACGATGAGACAAACATCGGGTTAGATGAAGAAAGCTATGCAGAGGAACTTGCGACTGGGGGTGGTCGGGGGAGACGGGATGTAGCAAACGCGAGCTATGTCGCTTTCGAAAAATTTCGCTATGCAGACTGGTTTGCCCCATCCTTTCGGTATGTTTCGCAACGGCGTTCGATAAATGGATTGCGAAAAAAGCCCAGCCAAACCGCCAGTTTTGACCGGTACAGCAGCAGGCCGCCCTAGCCCCGATGCCTGAGGCAACCAAGCTTCGTTGCTGTCAAAGGCCGCTTGTCGAAACGCGAAAACTTTCGGATCTCGATTGTGTTGAACAATTTACGGAGCCGCTCTTCGTCCCGAATTCCCGCCGACGGCGAAGCCTTGAGGGCCGCGTCATTAAAGCCAGGTTCAGGTCACTTTTGCTGAGTGGAATTTAATTCCTGGTAGCCAATTTCAACAAGTTTAACGAGGCCAAAGCCCAAGGTTGCTACCCAAATCACGGTGAGCAACAGCCCAAAGAACAGAACGGCTAAAACACATATTCGACGAAGCCGACTCCGGAGCGGCACGTCACTTAACGTTTTTTTCGTGTTAGTAGGCATTTGCCGTGTTACTCGTCCGCTTTACCGGGTTGGCGCCCCAATGATTTCGCGCCCCCTTAAAGTACGAACAACGCAGCCAGCAAGTTCATCCGGAGATTGATCGCGTGTCTGCAAATGAATTTCCGGTGCAGCGGGAATTTCATAAGGCGCATCAACGCCAGTAAAGTTCTTAAGTGCCCCGGCTTTGGCCTTGGCGTACAGGCCTTTGGGGTCACGTTTTATGCACTCTTCAATGGACGTGTCGACGAAAACCTCGATAAATTCATTGTCTGCGACGAGCCGGCGAACCATCTCGCGCTCAGCCCGGTAAGGCGAGATGAAAGAGCAGAGAACAATTAGCCCGCTTTCGACCATAAGCTTGGCCACCTCGCCGATGCGACGGATATTTTCGACCCGATCGGCTTCGGTAAAGCCGAGGTCCCGGTTGAGACCATGACGCACATTATCGCCGTCGAGTAAAGTCGTATGGAAACCGCCCGTGTTGAGTTGCTGCTCGACAATATTGGCGATGGTCGATTTTCCGGCGCCAGGTAGTCCCGTAAACCAAACGATGGCCGGCCTTTGCTGTTTAAGTGCCGAACGCTCGGGCTTTCCAATCAGCAGGGCTTGGCGATGGATGTTGGTGCCGCGGCGCAAGCCGAAGGCAATTAGACCGGCGCCGACAGTCCTATTTGTGGAGCGGTCGATGATAATGAACGAGCCGGTCTTTGGATTTTCTCCATAGGGATCAAAGGCAACCGGCGTCGCGGTCGAAATATTGCAGAACCCAATGTCATTAAGCTCGAGGGTCTGCGCGGCAAGGTGGTCCCAGGTACTCACATTGATTTTGTACTTGATCGCGGTGACGCTTGCCGGAACAGTTTTTGTACCCACCCGGATGAGATAGGACCGACCATGGAACAACGGCTCTTGGTCCATCCAGATCACGTGCGCTGCAAACTGCTCTGAAACTTCTGGGCGTGCGGTTGGATCCGCGAGGACGTCACCGCCTGCAATGTCCAGTGTGTCGCTGAGCGTGAGTGTAACCGTATCGCCTCGCTTAGCGGCGTCTCTTCTTGAGCCATCATACGAGACGATATCTTTGACGCGGGACGATTGACCTGAACTGGCGACGGCAATGGTATCGCCGCGTGCGATGCGACCTGAGACGACCATTCCAGCAAAGCCGGGGAGTCTTGTTTAACTCGGTCGACTGACTGAACCGGAAACCGAAACGGCGCTTCAAGCGACTTCGATTGAACGTCGACTTCTTCGAGATAGCCCAAAAGTGTCGGACCTCGGTACCAAGCGGTCCGATCAGATAACCGCGCGACATTGTCGCCGTATCTGGCTGAAATTGGAATTGCGACAATTGAGGAAAAATCAAGCCCTGCGGTTGCTGACTTGAACTCTGCAACGACGCGGTCAAATGCATCTTTGTCAAAATTTACAAGATCGATTTTGTTGACCGCGACGACGACATGACGAATGCCGAGCAGCGAACAGATAAGGACGTGACGTCTAGTTTGGGTAACGAAACCGCCGCGCGCGTTAATAACAATGATAGCAAGTTGCGCGTCTGAAGCACCCACTGCCGTGTTGCGAGTGAACTGTTCATGGCCGGGGATGTCGGCGAGAATGAACGAACGTCGTGCCGTCGAGAATTGTCGATGAGTAACGTCAATCGTCGTACCTTGTTCTTGCGCGCCCTCTAGGCGATTTAGCAAGGATGCGAAGTCAATATCGTCATCCCTCGCTTTGGAGGGCTCAACGCGCTGATCGTCAAAAATGAATTTTATATCGTGCAACAGCCGGCCCATGAGGGTCGATTTACCGTCGCCGGCAGATCCACACGTAATTAAGCGCAAAAGAACTTTGTTTTCGCCGTTTGCCGCCTGGAGTTCTTTTTGTAACACGACTTGCTCTCTTAAGGCCTTATGGAGAGTCCAAGACACTCAATAGATAATTTCCATATCCGCTCTTTCCTAATGATTTCGCAAGTGAAGTCATCTGTTCGCGATCGATATAGCCCATTCGATAGGCAATTTCTTCAAGGCAGGCGATCTTGACGGACTGCCGCTTTTCAAGTGTCTGCACAAAGGCTCCGGCGTCGATAAGTGATTTAAAGGTACCGGTATCGAGCCAAGCAAATCCTCGTCCCATAAGTTCCACATTCAGCAGACCGGCTGCCAAATACATTATGTTGAGGTCGGTAACTTCTAATTCATTACGCCAAGACGGCTTCACAGCGGCGGCGTGCCGAACTACGTCATTATCGTAAAAATAAAGGCCTGTGACCGCCCAGCTTGACTTCGGGGCTTTCGGCTTCTCTTCAATCGTTGTTGCTCTGCCTTCGCTATCAAAAGTCACCACGCCATAACGTTCGGGATCGCTGACTTGATAGGCGAAAACGGTCGCGCCATGGCTGCGAGCGGCCGCGCGCTGAAGCAAGTTCGATAATCCTTGTCCAAAGAATATATTATCACCGAGCACAAGGGCGACGGAATCCTTGCCGATAAAGTCGGCGCCGATCAGAAAAGCTTGCGCGAGCCCTTCGGGCTTCGGCTGCTCGGCATAGCTGATGCGGATGCCCCACTGGTTGCCGTCGCCGAGCAGTCTTGCGAACTGTTCGCGGTCCTCCGGAGTTGTAATGACGAGGATATCCCGTATGCCGGCGAGCATGAGGGTCGATAGTGGATAGTAAATCATCGGCTTGTCGTAAATCGGCAACAGCTGTTTGCTGATCGCGCGTGTGATCGGATAAAGGCGCGAGCCAGTTCCGCCGGCTAGCACGATGCCCTTCATTGGATAGCTCTCGATGATGCTCGCCCTAGATATGTTTTGCCCTGCGCAAGCCGGGCGAAACAATATAAATTGAGTACGAACGCGGCTGCGAGATCCTGATCAAAAGCCACGGGGAGGGGGACCGCTGACGGGTCAAGCTGATAGGGGAATTTAGCCAATGCCGTGGTCCAAATGTAGCGAACGCATTTTCATGCCCAGGAAATGTGCGCGATCACGGATTAACGGACTATATAACGCTGCCACCGACCCAGCCAACTCCACACAGGACTTTTGCAGATCGCGACGGGTCGCCGGCAAGAGTTGTTTCTAACGTAGTTAGGGAATTGTAGGCATGCCGCGGACAGGGTCCGTAGCAATGCTGCTAACGCATTGGTTGTTCACCGGTATTCTTGGCGGACCGGCGAGGATAAGCCGTTGAATTACTAGGCCGTTCGCAAAGCGGTAAAAAATGAGACGTTTCACATAGTTGACCGACTATTGCCGCATGGTACTCTTTTTTAGTCTTTTTGCCCAATAGTGTGACGATCGGAGCGACTTCAATGTCAGACGATCATGATAAGCCGAAGCACGAGCACCACCAACATCACCAGCACCATCATCATCACCACCAAATCTGCTTTATGGCAGACACCCTCGTTCGCACTCCAGATGGCGAGGCTCTGGTGCAAGACTTAAAGATCGGCGACCTTGTGCTGACGCGCGAAGGCCAATCTGTGCCGGTGCGTTGGATCGGCCGCCAAACGGTTGTCAGCCAGTTTATCGACGAGTTGCACAAGCCAATTCGGGTTAAGGCGCGTGCTTTGGAGGATAATGTTCCGTGCCGCGATCTTCTTGTCTCGCCGGCTCATGCGCTTTTGGTCGATGACGTGTTGATTCAGGCCGGGGCACTGGTCAACGACATATCGATCGTGCGGGAACCGGCGTTCCCGAAATGTTCATGTATTACCACATCGAAGTCGATGACCATTCGCTGATCCTCGCTGAAAATACACCAGCCGAAACTTTCGTTGACAACGTTGACCGGGCAAACTTTGATAATTGGGACGAATATCTGGCGCTATATCCTCAAGGCAAAGCCGTCATCGAGATGCCATATCCTCGGGCGAAGGCTTATCGGCAAGTTCCACGGGCAACTCGCGAAAGGCTAGTCGAACGTGCTTTCGCTTTGTACGGTGCGCGGGTTGCTTCGGTGGCATGATCGAGGGCTGATTGCTTCGAAGCGTCTACTGCGTAGGTATCAGTGCATCTGGAGGAGCGGTCTAGCCGTTGTTTGCCTGGTCGCAAGCGGGGCAGGTTCGGTTTTTCCGGCGCAAGCAGAGACGCTCGAATCCGCGCTCATCAAAGCCTATCTAAATAATCCCACCCTCAACGCGCAACGCGCCGCCGTGCGCGCGATCGATGAAGGTGTGCCGCAAGCGCTTTCGGGCTACCGTCCAAAAGTGTCGATAACGGCGACCGGTGGCGAACAAACATTATCGGCGACAACCAGGACGCCGCCGGCCGCTACTAACTTGCCAGCGACCTACAATACTTTAGCAGGTTCCAACGCGCCGTTCAGCGCTGGCGCCACCGTCACGCAGACTCTATTTAATGGATTTCAGACCGCCAATCGGACGCGCCAGGCAGAAAGCCAAGTGCTCGCTGCCCGCTCGGGCTTACAGCTGACTGAGCAGACGGTGCTGCTCGCCGCGGTGACAGCTTATATGAACTTGTTGCGCGATGCCGCCATTCTCGAGTCTGCAGCGGCGCAACGTCGAAGTGTTACAGGAGCAAGTGCGACAAACACGCGATCGCTTCGATACCGGCGAACTGACGCGCACCGATGTCGCACAGGCGGAGGCAAGTCTCGCCGCCGGTCGCTCGCAGGTATTGACTGGCGGAAGCTAATTACACGGCTTCGGTGGCAACCTACCGTCAGGTCATCGGCACCGAACCTCAACACCTCTTCCGGGGTACGCCCGTCGATCGTCTTTCGCCGGGAACTCTCCCGGGCGCATAAGTGCTGGCACCGGAACTTATCCATCGGTAACGTCAGCGCAATACAACGTCGACGTGGCGCTTCGGCAGGTCAAAGTGGCCGAAGGCGCGCTCTATCCGACCCTGACGGTACAAGGCAGCTTCTTCCAGAATTACGAAACGGTGGGTGCAGTCAACATTCCCGACAGCTACAACGCCTCGGTGCTCGGAACACTCAGCGTGCCGGTCTATCAAGGCGGAGCGGAATATTCGCTGATCCGGCAAGCCAAAGAGACGCTGGGCCAGAAGCGTATCGACCTCGACACCGCGCGCGATCAGGTGCGTCAGGCGGTGGCGCAGGCTTGGGGCCTACTCGATGCAGCCAAATCGAATATCGACGCTACGCGAGCTCAGGTGCAAGCGTCCGAAATCGCTCTTAATGGTGTGCGCGAGGAGGCCGCTGTCGGTCAGCGGACCACTTATGATGTACTCGTTGCCCAACAAAATCTGGTGAACGCCCGGGTAGCAGTGGTCACCGCACAACGCGACCGCGTGGTCGCTTCGTATACTTTGCTCGCGGCAGTCGGCCGATTATCGCCCCAGGTGCTCGGCCTTCGGGTGCCGGTCTATCATCCGCAAGTTCATTATCAGCAAGTGCGTGACAGTTGGGCTGGCGTTCGTACGCCGGATGGACGCTAAAATCAGTCGCTGGCGTTCGAGATTGATTGAGTATAGCAATCAAGACAACCATTAACGTGGCGAGACAGCATGGCCCTATATCTGGTGACAGGTGGCGCGGGATTTATTGGCAGCCACTTTGTTGAATTGGCAATTGAGGCCGGCCATTCGATTGTCACCCTGGACGCGTTAACCTATGCGGGGAACCGCGACAATTTATCCGCGGTCGAGGATAACCCCCGCCACACTTTTGTTCACGGGTCGATCAATGACGGCGAACTTGTTCGAGGCCTGTTGGCGAAACATCGCCCGGGTGCGGTAATAAATTTTGCCGCGGAGTTCGGATGTTGATCGATCGATTGATGGTCCTGACGCGTTCGTCAAAACCAACATCAACGGGACATTCGAGATTATTCAGGCCTGTCGTGAGTATTGGTCCGACCATTTAGGCGGCGCCCGCGACGGGTTCCGGCTTTTACATGTTTCTACCGATGAAGTTTATGGTTCTATCGAGAAAGGAAAATTTACAGAAGCAAGCCGTTATGCGCCGAATTCGCCTTATGCGGCATCGAAAGCGGCCGCCGACCATCTGGTCCGAGCGTTTCACGTCACCTATGGCTTGCCTATTCTAATCACGAACTGCGGGAATAATTACGGCACCCGGCAGTTTCCCGAGAAATTGATACCGCACATGGTTTTGTCCGCGCTCAACGGAGCTCCGCTGCCGGTGTATGGCGACGGCCTGCAGGTCCGCAACTGGCTATACGTAGACGATCATTGTAATGCGCTCTTGCGCGTTCTTGCGGATGGTCGATCGGGCGAAACGTATTTGATTGGCGGTTTCAGCGAGGAATCGAACCTCGATGTCATCGGAGCAATTTGCGATATTCTCGACCATGAGCGTCCAAGGGACGACGGTAAGTCTTATCGCAATCAGATCAAGCATGTTGCTGACCGGCCGGGCCATGATCGACGCTATGCGATGGATGCTTCGAAAGTGAGGGGGGATCTTGGTTGGCGGCCGTCGGTAGATTTCCGCAGTGGACTGACACGTACCGTCAACTGGTATTTGGCTAACAAAAACTGGTGTGATCACGTCAAGAGCGGTGGCTACCGTCTCGCGCGCATCGGGCTTGGTGAGACAAAAGAGTTGGCAACGTAGCGTCCCCCGCCCGGCATTTTTCTGGAGGGTGGGTGCCCCCTTTTTGCCGCTAAGAATAATAACTACTATTTGCCGACCCTGGTGGTGTTATGCGCGTAGTCAAGGCCGATCTCGATGGCGTGTTGCTGATTGAGCCGAAGGTCTTCGGCGATTCCCGCGGCTTTTTTCTTGAGCAATACCACCGCCGCCACTATCACGATGTCGGTCTCGATCTCGATATTGTTCAAATCAACCACTCGCGCTCCAAAAAAGGTGTGTTACGCGGTCTGCACTTTCAGGAACCGTCGCCACAAGGCAAATTGATCTTTGTGATCAATGGCGCGATTTTCGACGTGGCCGTCGACATCCGACGCGGATCACCTCATTTCGGTCGATGGGTCGGATTCGAACTTAATGCACAAAACCACCAACAGCTCTGGGTGCCCCCTGGATTTGCTCATGGATTTCTCACCCTCGCCGACGATACCGATATCGTTTATAATTGTACCGCGTTGTACGCGCCGCAGCATGAACACACTTTGCTATGGAACGATCCAGCGATAGCAATCCAATGGCCGTCGCTTGATATCGCTCCGATCCTATCGCCCAAGGACTTTGTGGGCATCCCACTTGCGGAGCTTGCGCATTTGCCATCCAGTCGCTGAGATTAGTGGATGCGGATTTTATTGACGGGCGCTTCGGGGCAGGTCGGGGGCGCAATTAAGGGGACGCTCAAAGGTCACCAAGTCATTGCGCCGACTCGTGGCGAATTTGACCTTCGGCAGATTGAAACGATTTCATCGTATGTTGGAGAGATAAATCCGCAGCTCATCATCAATTGTGCCGCTTATACAGCGGTTGACCAAGCCGAGCGTGAGCCGGATCTGGCCAAGCTCATTAATGCGGTCGCGCCTAGTTTGCTGGCGACTGCAGCGCACGATATTGGCGCAGCTCTCATTCATTTCTCGACTGACTATGTCTTCGATGGAACTGCGCATTCGCCTTATCTCGAGAACGATCCTTGCGCTCCGCTCAATGTCTATGGTCGCAGCAAGTTAGATGGCGAGCAGGCGATTTCCAGAACACTGAAGGCGCACCTCATCATTCGCACCGCTTGGGTCTACAGCGCTACCGGACGGAACTTTCTTCGTACAATGCTGCGACTGGCGGGCGAACGTGCGACAATCCGCGTTGTTGATGATCAGACCGGCGCGCCGACTTCGGCAATATTGCTCGCGGAGGCAACAGGTAAGATTGTCGATCTGATGAATGATGCGCCGGTGCGTTTTTTGCGGCACCATGCCGGTATTCTCAATGTTACCTGCCGCGGCTCCACCACGTGGCACGGCTTTGCTACGGCGATCTTTGAAGAATTGCAAAAGCAGGGAGGGCCTTTGATTGAGGCAAAGCCAATTGCGACGGCTGATTATCCGACGCCTGCGCGCCGGCCGGCCTACTCCGTCCTCGATCTCGCACGTGTCAAACAGGAGTTCGGGTTCATTCCACTTCACTGGCGGGAGGACTTAGATCGCGTCGTGCTGCATGTGAAACGGTAAAGTTGACCCGTTGCGGCCGTCGCTACGACAGATGGATCCACGCCTCCGCCGAGTACAAAGCTCCCTTTGCCTAGCGTTTGTCAGGCCTTTCCTGGAATAGGGCTGTTGGCCCAAAGCTGCCGCTCGACGTTCGGCGAAAGTCCGGCATATCTTGAGAATGCGGCACTGCAGGGATTCCATGAACGACGGTTCCCCGCAGGACGACTTGATGTCGGTTTCCGCGATAAGCCAAGTTCGGATCTTCGCCGACGCTGGTTGAACGGGTACGATTGCACCGTCAGCGGAGAGCAGATGACGGGGAACCGAAAGGGTTGTTGGTATGTTTTGCCGCAATGATTGAATCGATCATGTATATGGGCATCGGCTTTTTGTTTGCCGGCCTCTTTGCGGTAGCGTTCGTGCCCTTCGTTCAAGGCCGCGCGGTGCGACTGACCGTGCGACGATTAGAAGCCTCGCTCCCGCTGCAGATGAGTGAAATCCAGGCCGACAAGGATTTGTTGCGCGCGAAATTCGCGATGGCAACGCGTCGCCTCGAGATAGTGATTGAACAACTTAGGAACAAAAACGCAAGCCAGCTTATCAAACAGGGCAAGAAGAATGAGGTCATCGATCGGCTCAAACTCGAGCTCAACACGCTGAGGGTAGCGGCAGCGAAGGTGGTGGCAGTGTACGCGCGCCGCGAACTGATGCGACCGACGGTCAGACGATCCTTGCCAGAGAACCCACCGAGGCGCGATGGCGAAGTGACGCGCCTGTTGCGTGTCTTAGCGCGGAGTAGGTCGAGCGACAGGAGATCGAGAGTAAGTAAGCCCGGGCGTCGGGCCGGCTAGACCCCGTGAGATCTTAGGACCTGGGCACACTCCTTGCTCAGTTTGGCACGGTGCTCCTGTAGACATTGAAGAAAGGCGTTATTGCCTGAGCCGGCTTTGATGTGACGGCACAGCTTTCGAACATCGCGGCGACAAGCAGCTCGTTCTGTTGGCGTGCCGCTAGTAATCCTTGAGCGACTGTTTGAGCAAGCAATGGAGTTCCCGACGCAATCACTGCCGCGACCACCGCGACCACTGTCATTCTAAACATTCCATGATCTCCCGATTGAAATGACCCGAATCTACATCGAATGATGGGGCAGTATTGAGGCGTTAGGGAAATCCGCACTCAAGACGCCGCGCGGACCATCATCAGGGGCGAATATCGGCAAGTGTATGCTCGTCGATCTCGCGGGGTCTTCCGCCCAAAGGCGGTCGCGGATAGCAGCTGAGACGATCAAGCGAGATGTTAGTATCGGTTATCCGGATGACCGCCTTATCAGCTCTCATTGATTCAAGTTGGCTCGTTTAACATTCTATCACGATCGCGATGACGGAATGAGAAAGGAATAGCGCGACCCCTTTGTAGGTTGCGACGTCGAAATGATTTCAGCGTCAACGCAATCTGTCGCGCTTGCCGCCAGAGCAGGTGTTCGTAGCGGCTCAGACGATCAAGCGGGAAGGTTGGAAGCTCTGTCATGCGGAAGTACCGGTTGGCGAGATTCTCTTTCGCATCGACGGCTTGCTCCTGATGGGCCGGCGCGTCTCCTTCCTGAACCGTCGGCATGAATAGTCGGAACAGATCTTGTGCGAGCTACAACCCCAACGATGCACTTGTGTGGCGGGGCCTTCTTTTGTGCGTCACACGCCGAAGTCGCAGAATCAAAGAGCGCCGTCTCTATTCCGGTTGCGCGACGCAGTCGCCACGGCACGCTCGCTAGTCGGAGCACCAACTCGCGCTCCACGGCCGATTCCGTGTCATAATCCAAAATCACCGCAGCTTCGAAGGCTTGATAGTCTTCTTGGTCCTCAATCTCGGGAATGACGGTTTCGGCCGTCAGCCCATGGCGCAAGGCATTGCGACGTGAAGATACCTTACCTTCGGGCGTCTTGGGGCCGGTGCTCTTGAGCGCGTTGCGACGGTTGGCTTCGATCTGCCTGAGAGAGCTCATTGCTGGTCGACTGAAATTGGCTTCGTTTCGTCATTTGTCCCGACGGGCAATGCGGTGCCGCTGACCGCAGATTTTGGGTGCGTTTGTTCCCAAAGTCCCTTTGCGATCTCAAGCGCGTCGATCTTGAAACCTCCCCACCAAGCAATTTCGTTGCCGGCTTGATGTAGTTGCCGATGATGGCCGCGGCAGAGCGGAACGGTGAATTCGTCACTGACTTTCATCCCCAAGGCTCGGGGCTGGGCGAACCGCAAGTGATGCGGGTCGGACGGTTGTCGGCCGCAGACAAGGCAGGGCTGGGACGCCACAAATTTTAGATGCGCTTTGTCGCGCAGCCGCTTGGGTTCGGCGATGGTGAGTTGGCTTTTGTCGATGCGGTCCGGGAGCAAGATCGGGCGGCGCTAAGGCGGGAGCCGAGGTGCGGTCCGTTCGCCGGCGTTCGCCGCGGAAATGTTCTGCGAGCTGGTTTTGCCGGCGGCCGTAATAGCGCGAAGGTCGTGGGAATCGGCGTGGTGTCATCCGGATGGAAGCCGACGCGGGCGTTTGCGCGTCGGGAGAGGGCAGGGTGCGGGCGATTGGCGGGCTTTCGGCGCCGCCGTTTTGCCGCCGCGATAGAGTTCAAGCCCAAACGGTTTGCCGAAGGTCGCTAGCGCACGTTTGGTGGCGTCGGTCTCGGCGGCTTTAAGCGGCGATGTCATGCACCTCACCCGGTGAGGTGCCGCGACCTTCGCCGGTGCCATGGCCTTCGCGAATGATGGTGGCGCCATCCGCCTGCACGGTGATCCGCACCCGGGCGAAATAGACGGCCAGGAAAGTGCCCGCGGTTTTCGCGGGACGAGCACGCACCGGGTTTCCAACGTCTCCCGGCTCCAGCCGTCAAAGCCGAAAATGCGATTGGCCTCCGAGATGGCATACCAGCCCTCGAGATAGGTGAGCTGGCGGCCATTGGCCTCGACGGGTGCGGATACGGCGATGATCGGGGTTACGCCGCAGCGCTTGCAGCTGTTTTGCTGAGAACCCCATCACTTGGTCCTCACGCTGAGGACGGGCTCCGGATTGGACAGGGCCACGCCGGTGATTTCGGCGCCCTGTTTGAGCTCGGTGGCCAAGTTCTTGGCGCTTGAGCCGGGGGTCGCGGGGCTCCCAGTAGATGCTGGGGATGGCGGCCTCATCGATGACCATCAGCGCGGGCATTCCGGGCCGTATAGAGGCGGTGAAGTCGGGGGCCGTCAGCTTCTTCAGGTCGAGCTCGATCATCATGTCTTTGGCCATTTGCCGGCGTTTGGCGGCCCGGTCCTGCAGCCGGCCAAGGCGGTCCTCCATTTCGGCAATCCGGCCCTTAAGCCCCGTGGCCAGGGCCTCATCGGCCAGGGCTGCCCGGATGATGGCCATGAGGATGTCGGGCAGGTCAGTGAGGCCTTCGACCGTATCGGCTAGGGTTTGCTCGTCGATCTGGGGGTCTTCCGCCCGGAGGCGGTCGCGGATGGCGCGGTAGGTGATGGCGGCGAATTCGAGGTTCATGATGCACCGCCTACGCCAAAGACCAAGAAGGACCATTGCAAGACGGCAACTTCAAGAGTGGAGAACATAGGCTCCCTCCTATAAAAAATCTATCAAAACATATATTATATATAGCTATATGGGTCAATAGATTTTTTATGGAATTGTGGGAATCACTCGAGCTTGGCACAAGGGCAAATGGTCACCCCAGAGCAATGCCGAGCGGCTCGAGGGCTGCTTGGATTGGAGCAACAGGAGCTTTCACAAAAAGCGGGCATGGGCGTCGTCACCGTACACCAGCTGGAAGCCGAGGTCAGTCAGCCACGGCTTGCCACTTTAGAAGTCATCAGGCGAGCATTCGAATCTCCCGGCGTCGAGTTCATCGACGAGAACGGCGGCGGCCCCGGTGTCCGGCTCCGCAAGCGTCAACGGAAAAAACAGTCGAAATAGCCCCGCGCGACTAACAAAGGCCGGTCAAAGCGTCTTCGAGGACTCTGCGGCTCAAGTCCGAAGTCTCGATAGAAGGCTGCGGTTTTGTCTTCCATCGCGTCTACGACAATGGCGAAGACCGCGATGACGCTTAAGAGGGTCGACAAGACGGGGAGCGGGGACTGGGTTGCGGTCTATCGCCCGCACCGCCCACTGAGGCTGTTCATGGCGGCATGAGCTGCGCGGCGGCGCTTACCAAAGCCTTATCGGATAACGCTGCCGGCATCGAATTCATCGACGAAAACGGTGGCGGCCCCAGGGTACGCCTTCGCAAGGGTCAGCAGAAAAAGCGGTAGCAGCCTCGAATTTACATCCTCACACCATATTGACCCAACCAGCATCCCGTGATAATGTGAAAATGTGAAAAATATCACAGTTACCGTGGAAGATGAGATCTATCGCCAGGCCCGGATCAAGGCCGCCGAGAGGGACACATCGGTGTCCGCGCTGGTTAGGTATTACCTGATTGAGCTGGCTGGCGGCGAAAGCACTTTCGAGCAGCTGAAGCGCGAGGAGCGGGCATTACGTGAGCGCATTGGCACCTTTCGCGCTGCGGACCGCCTGGCCCGTGAGGATGTGCACGGGCGTCGCTCATGACCGTCGCGCGCTTTATCGATACCAATGTCCTGCTCTACTCGATCAGTCGCGATCGGGCGGAAGAGCGCAAACGTGACATTGCCATTGCGCTGCTCGACGCCGACGATATCGCTCTTTCAGTGCAGGTGTTGCAGGAATTCTACGTGCAAGCGACGCGCGTCACGAGAGCGACGCAGTTGCCCACGATATCGCGGTTGGGCTCGTGCGCACCTGGTTGCGCTTCAAGGTGCAGGAGATCACGCTGCCAGTCATGATCGGCGCGCTGGAGATCAAGGCAAATTTTGATCTGTCCTTTTGGGATGCGGCGATTGTCGCTGCTGCCCGTGCAATCGGCTGCCGCGAGCTTCTTTCCGAGGATATGAGCCACGGGCGCGAGGTCGAAGGTGTGATCATCACTAACCCGTTTCGGTAAGTTTTCCGTATCAACAATCAATGGCGGATCGTTTTTAGGTGGACTGCAAGTGGTCCAGAGGAAGTAGAGATTACCGACTACCACTAGGCAGCCGAGACCTCATGAGGTCCGGTGCCCAGACCAAGGAGGGTCGCATATGGCTAAGAAACTCGCGCCGGTTCATCCTGGGAAGTTCTTCGCGAAGAATTTTTAAAACCGATGAATCTCACGCCGTATGCTGTTGCCGCGGCACTCGATGTACCGCGGACCCGCATCGAACGCCTTGCCCGCGAAGAAACGCCGGTGACCGCTGATACTGCACTGCGGCTCGGCAAATTTTTCAAGACCGCTCCGGCCTTCTGGATGAATATTCAGGCGCAATACGATCTGGAAAGGGCGGAAGATAGGATTGCGCGGCAGATCAAGAAGATTGCACCTTACGAGGCAGCTTGAAAAGCCGCTTGATGCTGCGTTTGATCTGAATGATCTGCCCGCTAGGAAAAATCCAGCGAGCTATGCGCTTGCTAAGGACCGCGGTGAAGCATTGTTGTTTATCGGGGACGATTTCGCTCATACCGAGAAGTGGACAACTTTAGCGCTGTCCCGCTGGATGTGCGCTCGGCAAAGGCGTTCCGATGCCTAGACTTTATGCCCGGTGCCCGAACACACAGGCGCTGATCGACACCGGCATGAAAACTGACATCGGTACTCTCAGCAAACTGACCGAACAGAAGGTTGCCGTTTTGTGCGACCGTTGCAATACGGTTCACGTGATAAGAATCAGCGACCTGTTCTGCAGTCTTGAGGATAACGGCGATGAATAGTTCGCTCGGTGCTTGGAGCACCCACGATGTTTTGAGCATGAAGTTGGCTTCAACGTGATCGAGATGACAGCGTTATCGGAGCGGGTGGCCCGCCTGGCACGCGGGCGCGCTCCCGCGTCGACAAATCGGACGCGAACAGTATCCTGTCTGTAAAATCTGCGGACGGGGGGAGTCGAACCCACGTCAGCACCCTGGGGAGGTGTTGCTCTGCCGCTGAGCTACGTCCGGGTAGTCGCGATACTACCGGCGCAACATGGGCGTGCCGGCAAGGACCAAAAATGACCTTACCTGCCACGGCGGCTTACGCGTCGAGTGCTTGTTTCTAGAAGAAAAAGAAGAGCCCCGTTTTGGGACAGAACGGACGGGCGAGGCTCTCCAGTCAATTGAACGTTTATGATTGCGCCAATTATGAGCGATCATTCATTAGCGAAATCTAAATGCAGCGTGAAAGTCCCGTTACACGCACACCTGCTCACGCAACAGAGGCTCGGTGAAGACAATAGACGGCGAGCATTGCGCGGTTTTGTGGCGGAACCGATTTGATCAGTACAGCTAATCCCTTCGGGCTGGCTCGGCACAATCGTCCGAGGGCTCTCTTTGGTACCGGCAATAGTCTCTTACGCTGACGACTTGCCATCGTGTTCACCCAGCATTGAGGTCGCGGTTAAATTGCCGGCGAACTGTTAATAATTTTGGAAGACTGCCCTCAGCGCAATGCCAGGCGGCCAACCCTTCGCGATTTCAATCTCAAAAAAGGCAGGCACCGCGGCGCTGGGCACGTCATCGTGGGTCTGCGCCTCCACGAAGTCGTAGGACCAGACATGATTGCGCCGCTCCGGCCTTAGCCGAATGCACGACCCATCGTTGAGCCAGAGCCTGCCGCGCGGCCTTTGTTTCTTGGGTACTTTGAGCCCCTCACGGCGCCAGATCCGCTGCACGCGATCGCAGCCTACGTCCCACCCGGCCTCGTCCAGCAATGACTTGATCCGACGATAGCCGTACCGGCCGTACTGTGATGCCAACGCGATAATGGCCTGCGTCAGCGCATCTTCGTCCGCACAAACAATGATGGTGTAACGCTGCGTTCCGCGCGGCTGACCGACAATCCCGCAGGCATGACGTTCCGAGAGACCGTACTTCCCCCGAATGCGCTCAACCGCCTGCCGCCGCCGTTCGGGGCTTACAAGTTTCCCGAGGCAACGTCCGTGAGCACCTGCTTCTCAAGCGACAGATCGGCGACCAGACGCTTCAGCCGAACATTCTCACGCTCAAGATCCTTCATCCGCTTCGGCTGGTCGACCTCAAGGCCGCCGTCCAGTGCAATTTGAGACTTATTGGGCCCCCATCTGCAGACGAGGGCCTTTTTCACCGTTGAATACGGTCCACCGTTTGCCCCGTACTGTACTGGGCCTACCCATTGCCTCCTTAACCTGCCGCCAAAAGTGCCCTTTCATTTATAATTGCAACCAAATACTATAACTCTCATAGTTGTAGTCTAGGTGGGGTGTCGTGACCAATTTTGAACGCTTACTGGTACCGGGTTCAACGGAACGACCAACTTGCTCATGCGGCGAGGAGATGCAGTTACAAGGCGTGACAGATCCAGTGCCGGCGCGCGGCACCGAGACTCGGGTGTATTGCTGCCCGGTATGTCATCGGGAACTTAGACTGACCGTGTGGGCGGAGCCGGCTGCCGAGATGTCCACCGCTTCAGATTTTATGCGGCGGCTATAGCTCCGATAGAGAATTAAGTGCCCGAAAACGCCGATAAAATTATTCAGCGATTGGAAGAGCTAGGGGAGATGCAAGTTCGCCTCTTGGTCTCAAACGGCGGACTACCATCGGATTGGAACCTGGCGATTATAAAATGGCTTTCAGAAAAGCATAAAGATGCAACGCCTTTAATAGTGTCTGCGCCCCTCGAACCTGACGCAGACGCGGGGGCCGACATTCACGATGCGAATGGTCTCACTGCGACCGCTCGTCTCGAGCTGCTTAAATTGGCGCGCTCAGCCTCTAAAAAATCTCAAACAGATGTCCAAACCAATTATCCCGAAAGCGTACGCATCCTGTCTAAAATAGCTGAACGCGCCGCCGATGCGGCAGAACGAGCCGCGTTGGGAGCTGAGCGACAAGCGCAGGCGGCCCAGCAAGCAAAGATAAGAGCAAGCATCGCACTCACGGTCGCCATTGTCTCTATTATCGTGACGGCTTTTTGTGCTTGGATAGTTTATCAGTTCGCATCCCAACTTGGAGTCAGCGTAATTTCGACGGATCTTCTGAGATAGGTTTGTGATGCATGTCGCTTGCGTTGCTGCATTCACATTCGGACGCGAAGACTATGCGTCCGCTAGGCATTAGGTGCGGTCGGTCGCGGTTTAGGTTAACCCGCCTACGAATAGATTTTTCGACCTCCGGCGTCAAATCAACCTCGCTTGGTGACATGAAACCTAAACGTGCGCTACTGGTTGGCCAGGCCGGGATTTTAGCCGGCCACCATTTTCGACTCACTCGATCTTCGAGCGAGATAATTTACGCGCGAAATTCGCGTGACACCGGTTGCACCGCCGACATGTTCATGTTGGCGCTTGAAGGCGGGTGAGCCCAGCAAGAACAGCGGCCATCCCAGCCAAGCGAAACGAATCGACAAAAGTACGCTTGCTTTTCCAGAGCCGCGACGGGTTCGCAGCAAGGAACACTTGCGTTTTGTTGCTCGGCAGCCGTGCCTCGCGCATCCTTAACGTTGTTTGCTGAGGTTACTCGCTCGATCAGATGGGGGCTGAGAAAACAACTGGCTACAATTATGGGGCCTTAGGGCTTCCGTTCATGACGCCCGACTGGTTGAGTTTCAGCACTTAAAAATCTATGGGCCACTAAATCTCTGACGGGGTTTAGTGGTCCTGCTTATCTCAGGTAGACGTCGTCATCGACGGATTCCGCATTAAGGTTTCTTGCTCAGCGTATTTTTGCAATTTATTTGGTGGCCACGGCTGTCATTGTAATACTGGGCGGAAATTATCGGACGCAATGGCGAGATTGCCTAATGAGCACCACCATTAAAATTTTGGTCGGCTTATACATCACTCAAATGTGCCTTGGGTTGGCCACTGGATTTGCCCTGCCGTGGTTGCGCGCTTGGGGGATCATCTAAGGGCGTAAGCTGCCGTATGGCTAAAGGACACAGGCTCAGCCTTTCGTGGTCCCTTGGGTGCGGAATTTTTCAGCGCAATTGATTGGTAATGACTTCCCGCTAAGATGGCTGTCTACATGAATTCCACTTCGCAAACGCGCGCCCATCGCCGTATTCCGACTGACTGTCGGGCTTGGATTGAGGGAAGGAGGGGACTCATTCCCTGCAGTGTTGTGAATTTTACGTTTGAGGGCGCCCAACTCTGCTTCCGCCAACCTCTCGTGCTGCCCGCTTACTTCTCTTTGCTGCTGGATAAGGACGGGACCGACAAGCGCAACTGCCGTGTCATCTGGTCCAAAGAGGAACGGCTTGGGGTCCGTTGTCTCCACCTATGACAGACAAGCGCGCTCCGTAGCGGCTAGCGGCGACGCGCGGAGAACGGTCCGCCCTTGGGATGACGGCAGTCCGACCGGTAGCTTAAAAACCGGAATCCGAAACGAACCCCAAGCAAAACGCAAGATCGGATGCAAAAATAGGAGCCGCGGTATCGGACGCCGGAGGCGCACGTTCGGGATGTCGGCGGGCGCCAGTCGCTTTCGAAAAATTTCGCTATGGCGGCGCTTTCGTTTCGTCTTCTCGCTAAGTAGCGGATGGCGTCAACGTTGAACGGTTTAAGATGCCTATGAAATCGCGTCGTAGACTAAAGCGGCGCTGCATTGGGCGGGCGATATAAGCCGGCCGGTATAGGTTTGGCGTTGTGCCGGGACCCCCGGAATCACCGTCTTGGCGGGTTTCGATATCTTTCGTGTTCCCTCCGCTCCCATCCGGACAGCCGTGGCGGATGTCTTTCGCCTGCGTCATGTGTCGGAGAGCTTCTTTGTGCAGCTGGGCCACTTCTTCCGCTATGCGAAGCACTTCGACTTCGCGCGTTTGCGCCGCTCCAACTCGGCGCAGCGCCCCAACTGGGGCACCACCGGCTTGGGCTACAGAACGGTTCGAACAGGGCCGGCGCAAGTTGCGGAGGAATTGGCTCTAGTATTTGGGAACACAAACCCCGTGATGCTATACTTCCAGCGAGTCGTTCGCGGGGGCTACGACAATGGCACCGGAAACGAGGGCGTTCGCGTTCGGAGTGGTGCTTGGGGGCCTTATTGCATGCACGTCCCTCGGCATCGTCGTTTTCGGCGACCATCTCAAATTCGTGACGGCTGGCAGCGACGCGATTAAATTGGTCCAGCCCTCGGATGAGGGTAGTCCGACAGGCGCTTTAAAAGCAGGATCCGAAACGAACTCCAGCAAAGCGCAAGATCGGGTGCGAAAATAGTAGCCCTGGTGTTGGACGCCGAAGGCTCACGCTCTTCAGAGAGCTTAGGGTAACTTGCGACCAGCGTGGTCCGCCTCACTTTATTTTTTTGAAAAATATCAAACATCGAAAATATGACTTCCTTGCGCGTATGAGAGTTACGCGCGAAAGCGTTCGCGAATTCTTTTGGTCGGCTCGGATGGCAGTCCGGGCTGATTTATTATCAGCCCTTCCCGGCCCGTTTCAGCTCGCAGCCTTGAGTGCAAGTAGTATTGCAGGATTTGTACGTCGAATTGTGGCAGCGTTTAGCGCAATAAGCATCGCACGATATTTTTTTCTGCGCAGCAAACGCGGATGATGAAAGTGCAATTAGTGCTACTGCACTTATGATTGTCAGTGCTCGCATAGCTTCAATCCCCCTTATGTCACGGCGACGCGATCAGTATCTACGACCGACGGAAAACGGCAAGCCCTATGTAGCCCGCTTATGCCTGGCGTCCGCCTCAGCAAGGCAGCTGGGGGAAGCGCCCGCACTTCAGTAATCGGTGCAAAACGGGGATAATTCCAATTTGGTCACAATGTGACCCCGGGAGGTTCCTCTGGTATTTTTGGGCGTAACAAGAAGAGGAGGGCCTAAAAATGGCTCATACGTCTCTTCGCAAGTTAAGTATTCCAGTCGGCACGAAGTATGTGCTGGAGAAGGTCGGGCCTTTTGTTAGGCGTTATATCGAATTTCCAAATGGAGAGAGAATAAAGCTACCCACCCGAAAAGCCAAAATCTGTGAGCATGCCAATCTACAAACTAGCATTGTGCCCGACCAGGTCGCTAACGCTTTCAACGTTCAGACCCGTCGCCGTCGTACTATCGCATAATCAATATTCGGGGCACGGTGCAACTTCAATGATTGGTGCTTCCCGAGCATTCTAATCGCGCCCGCACACGTCTGTTACTGGCACTTTCCGGACGTACCGACCGGGCAACTGAACTCTGCGTTAGCGCCGAAAGATGGGGTAATCGGCCGGCAGCTTGTGGATAGCTGAAGATTTTGGGTGCTGCGCTTCAGGCTGATGGTGAAACGAGGTCCGTAGTCACGGCCTCAAGCATCAGAAGGAGAAGCGCAGCATGGACCATTTTGCTGGATTGGACGTTTCGGTCAAGGAGACTAGCGTCTGCATTGTGGATGACACAGGCAGGATCGTGCGGGAAGTGAAGGTAGCGAGCGAGCCTGAAGCTTTGCTGCAGGTCCTGAGCAAACCTACGTACCACTTCAAGCGGATTGGATTGGAAGCCGGGCCGCTGTCGCAGTGGCTTTTCAGCACCCTCGCCGAAACGGGCTTGCCAGTGATCTGCGTCGAGACGCGGCACATGCGGGCGGTATTGAAGGCCCAGATCAACAAGACCGACCGCAACGATGCCCGCGGCATCGCGCAGATGATGCGGGTGGGTCTTTATCGCCCGGTGCATGTGAAGACGTTACGCAGTCAGAAACTGCGGATGTTGCTGACACATCGTAAGCTGCTGCAGTCGAAGGCCATCGCCATCGATAATGACCTGCGCGGCACCTTACGCAACTTTGGTCTCAAAGTAGGCGTGGTGGGCAAGATAAGGTTCGAGGCCCGCATCAGGGAGCTCGTCGAGAACCTACCCGACCTGGCTGCGCTAGTCGAACCGCTGCTTATTGTCCGACGGACGCTTCGCGAGCAGTTCTGCATCCTGCACCGCCGCTTGCTGGCCATCGTCCGAGACGATGAGGTAGCTGGCGCTTGATGACAACTCCTGGCGTCGGCCCCGTGGTGTCGCTGACCTATCGCGCCACCGTCGACGTGCCCGCTCGGTTCCGCAAATCCAAGTCCGTCGGGGCGGTGTTTGGGCTGACGTGTGCCAAGTATCAATCGGGCGAGGTCGATTGGAGCGGCAAAATATCCCGCTGTGGGGATGAGATGATGCGGGTCATGCTCTATGAAGCAGCTCAGAGTATGATGCGTTCCAAGAAATGGTCATGGCTCAAGGCCTGGGCGATGCAGATCGCCAGGCGTTGCGGGATGAAAAAGGCGATCGTGGCGCTGGCGCGCCGATTGGCCGTGATCATGCACCGCATCTGGGTTGACGGCACCGAGTTCCGCTGGACCCGGGAGCAAGCCGCGGCAGCAGCATGACAACCCTGCAAAATCATATCCGATAGATTCGACAGGAGGACACTCGAGTTCCACCGAGCGGTGGAAAGATGTCCCTCGCGGGACGACGGATGAGGTGAGTTCGCATGTCTGCTTGGACCTGCCGTTCAACTGACGGCAAGGCCGCCCAAAAGATTGTTCCACCTCGTCCTCGGATCCCATGATGGAAGGGCCTTGGTGCCGATTCCGAAGAGAAGCGCGAGCCCGTGAGCGACATCAACACTGCAGTGGTGGATAGCCTAAAGCCTAAAAGCGCTTGACCCCGAACGGCCGATTAGAGAAGCAGACATGACACGGGCACTTCATACGCGCCCTCGATGATAATCCTTCTTCTCAGTCCATTCTGGACTGGATCGACGTTTTTATGATATTTTTCCGACGCGCTTACTTTTAAGGGTATTTGGGAATTAAGATGACAAAGTTCCCAAACATTTTTCTGACGTGTCTCATTGCTATGGTGTTTGTTGCCGCGCCGTTTTCCGCTTCGGCAAGAAAGGCAAAAGACTATCCACATTACGGCTTTTGCAAGAGCGGCAAGCAAGTGCGAAATGTTAAACACTGCAAAGAAAACGGTGGCAGAAAGTAAACCAGGCGAGCCGATGATTTGCGGCCTCCAGCCGTTCGGCGGCATTCTGAAGACGGGCGTCTGCACAGCGTTACAAGAATAGCAGCGTTGTGAGCGCTGAGCTATCTCGGCGACTGCAACAACGATCTGCCTGGTAAAATGGCTTGTTGTCGATGTGCCCTTATAATCCAATAACGTTGGATGGAAATTTAGATGGCCGACGGTTTGTGACCGTCACCGATCCGTGGTTTCAGCTTCTCTATGAGGTCAAACACCGCACTGCTGCCATAGTGCAGGAGATCCCGCGGTTCGCAACTTGCGGCAAATGCTAAGCCGATTGAACTTAAGTGTTCGCGTTGAAGACAATAGGCGGCGAGCATTGCGCGGGTTTGTGGCGGCATGGTCTTGATCAACACAGCCAATCCTTCCGGACTGGCTCGAGACAGTCGGCCGAGAATGCGATTGGATACGGGGCACGAGCCCTTTACCTCAAGAGACCCGAACACGATACTCCCATCGACAAATCAGCGCCCGTCCAGCAAGGCGCGGCGGCAAAAAGCAAAAAAAGAGCCCCCGGGGTAGTAGGGAACCGGGGCTCTTTCCTGAGCCACGCAGTTACTCGATTGCCAGTATGGGTAATTTTTATTACTGGATGCTAAACACGAGTGTTTTCATCGAAAACCCTTAAACCCACGCTCTCTGCTGCTGCTTTGCTCTCTTACGTCCTAATACGGCTTGTTTTATTGAGGTATGTAAGGTTCTTCATGCGTGATGGCTCGGCATATCGATTCATAATAATGGGATCCGATCGTCCCCTTTCGTACCAAGCCTATAAACGCGTTAGCAAAATCATCGGCCACGTCATGAAAGGTGCCGGTTAGACCTCGCTTGCAATCGTAAAGCTCTTTAGTCTGGATACCATTCAAGATCATGTTGCGAACTTCGGAATATTCTTGGGCCTGCGACTGGTAAAGCGGCCTCTTGCAGAAAAACACGGCGGGATACTGTTTATCATTACCAAGCGTGAGCCTAGAGTAAGGCAGAGACCAAGAAGCACTTTTAATTTTCTCATCGCTTTTCACTACTATGTTTTCGACTGACATATCAGGTGGCCCAAGGACGAAAATGTCTGCTGGCGCAGGGTAGTTCCCATCACTGCGCTCGCAGAATGTGCGTAAGGTGTCGAGCACCTTCAATTCCAATCTCATAAAATCAGGATTATCGACCGTTGTACTGATAATAGTAAATTTATACGGCTGAATAATTTCTACAGTATGTAAATCGTAGGTCGTGGTGTCCCGCTCACTCGGAAATTCGAGAATCTCTTTTGGCCTTCACCTGCCCATGCTGAGCAATAGGCGAAAAACCAGACGACACAAATCAGCAGTACTTTGGAGGCGCCCCTCGATACGTCGTCAAACATTGGCGCCAAGGGCGGGCCGGTAGCGCCGCCTAGTGTTTGCTTCTCTCATCGGCCGGTTGGGTCAAGCGCTATCGGATCAGCGCATCACAAAAATAGCAGCGCTGCGAATCCGCAGAGCGCTACGCCAACAAACATCACTGTCCAATCTGAACGCTTCAGCTCAAATAATCTACTTTCCCTTGGTGTCTTCATGGCACGCCCTCAGAACGCTGTTTTCCTTAACTGCCTGCGCCGTCCTTTCCTAATTGTGTCTCTAATTTCAGCCGGCGTTTTGCCTCTAACCTCGTAGCCCTGGCTTTCCAGCTTGGCTAAGGCCTCTTCCTTGAGCCGTTTGAGGTCGTCGATGAATTTCTTTCGTCGCTCGATCAAGTCTTCGGCGGCTTTGCGTTGCTTCAGCATATGTGCGGTCAGGCTATGTCCTCTGCCAAGCCTCAATTTTCACAACAACAGATCGTCTTGCACAAGCCGCTTGCTTATTATTCTTGGATTATTCTTGGACTGTGTGGCATCGGAAACACACAGAACGACGAACATGCAAAACCGTTTAATTCCGTCCGAACTCCGCCATGCCATTCAGTTCCATTTGGAACAGTGCCAAGTCTAAGCTCAATTTGGCCCAAAATCGTAAACGATTAGGCCCGCAAGCAAGCGGCGGTTTGGTCCGAAGTTAGACCTGCGTGGCGCAATTAAGAGCCCGGGTTTTGCATTGGCCGGGGAGGCCGCCTCAGTCCGGATTATGGCGAATAATTTTTATGGAAAGCCAAAGTCCCACGCGGGGCTGAAATAGTTTGACCCCGGCGGGGGGCCGCCAGGGTCAAACCAACGATTGGACGTTAATGTGACTGACGGGGGGTGCCGCAGTCACACGCTACGCTAGAACATTTTGCGCGGTCTTCGTAGTCGGTCGCTCCAAGCTCGAACTAAGCCACTTAAGGGTCAAATCAGGCCAGTATCCCCTTTCCGATACAAACAGTTTGAGAACCTAGAGCATTACGTGATTATTGGTCGCAACCGAGAACGTCCGTTCTGGGTCCTGGGCGTGTAAAAACGTTTGGGCGGCATCGACGCCGGCTCGGGCGGCGGCCGGCGACACGGGGGGTTCACGCCAGAACGTAGCTCACCAGAGCGGGCGGTGCTCATGACCGTTTTGATCGCTATGGGCTGAATACCCGACATCGCGGGTACGGCGCGGTTTGGTCGATAATAACCCGTTGCGGACATTTGTAATTCAGATGGTGCCGGGGGTCCGATCTGAAAGGCTATTTTCAATTTTGAACTCTTCATACCGGCACGTCGGCATTCTTTGGGTATCTAAAGTTTGCCCAATTTACGTAAGTCATTTTTATGTAAATGGCTGTAGCATCGCACCGTATTGTTGAACGGCTTGCTTAAGAGCTTTTTTATGAGCGTGCCTCAAAGGATGGCTAAATACGTGAGAGGGCCGGATGGTAGCCCACTGACGACGGCCGATTTGCCATCTCGGGATACGAAACGCTGGGTCATCCGGCGCAAGGCCCTGGTGGTTGCCGCCGTGCGCGGTGGACTCCTATCCATGGACGAAGCTTGCAGCCGATACATGCTTACTACCGACGAATTCCTTTCGTGGCAATCGTCGATCGACCAACATGGCCTTGCAGGCCTTCGCACTACGCGCGTTCAGCAGTACCGGCGCTGCTAACGGCCCAATTTTCAATATGCCTTGGCTCTTCAGCGCCACATCAATTGACCGACAATTGTGTTCACCGAAATTCGCTCCCATGCAAGTTGGATGGTTCAAAGAAGTGACCGTGAGCGTCTGCAGCTGTTTGGTGCTGCTGGTAAGCGCAAGCGTTGCGTTGGCGGGTGAGGTGCCTTCCGATTGGTCTGCTCAACGGGCCAAATATCAACGTCCATCCGAAATTCCCTTCCCTGAAGGCAATCTCTACTCGGAAGCCAAGTCGAAGCTTGGCCGCATGTTATTTTTCGATCCGCTTTTGTCGGGACCTCGCTCTCAGGCTTGCGCTAGTTGCCATAACCCCGGCCTGTCATGGACGGATGACTTGCCGCGCGCTGTCGGGGTCAAACAAATGTCGTTTCGCTCGCCGACGCTGCTCAATGTCGCATGGGTGCCGCGGCTTGGATGGACAGGTCATTTCCGCAGTCTCGAAGCCGTAGCCTTCGGCCCAATAACCTCGCCGGGCGTCATGGATTTGCCGGAAAAGGAATTGATCAAGCGGCTCTCTGAAATACCCGGCTATGTTCGCGCCTTCCACGCCGCCTTTGGCGACAGTAAGATCACCCGCCGTAATATCGAACTTGCGCTCGCTATCTTCGAACGCTCGATCGTCTCGGGCGAGGCACCCTTCGACCGCTGGATCAAAGGCGACGAGGGCGCGATTAGCGAGGTCGCCAAGCGCGGCTTCGATCTGTTCAATGGCAAGGCCCACTGCGCGTCCTGCCACAGCGGCTGGGCCTTCACCGATGGCTCTTTCCACGATATCGGCGTTGCGAAAGGTGAAGACATCGGACGTGGCAAGCTTTTTCCGACTTCGGTGAAGTTGCGTTATGCCTTCAAGACGCCGACCTTGCGTGATGTAGCTCGGCGCGGGCCCTATATGCATGATGGCTCGGTTGCGACGCTGGAAGACGTAATCGATCTTTACGACAAGGGTGGCATCGAGCGGCCGAGCCGTTCGGTACTGATCTTCCCACTGCATCTCAGCCAAACTGAGAAGGGCGAACTGATCGCATTCGTGCGCACGCTGACCGCTGCCCCCGAGCAGGTCGTAATCCCGCGGGTCCCGCGCTGATTGTTCCGGATACCGAACTCCGTCTCACAAAGAACTATGGAAGTACTGGCAGCAAGGATCCCGCCAGTACGACTCCGCCGATAAACAATATGCCGGCACCGGTCTCGATGGCGGCGGTATAAGCGGGAAAACGTTCCGCGGCGATGGCGCCGGCAGTCCCAGCGCGATACAAATCAAACTTGCTGTGCCCAACATTGCCGCCGCCGACTAATTCCATGAATTATTCGGCAAATTCTTAGTGGAGAACATTTAGCGCGGCGCTGCAGCAGATGCGCAATTTCAGCTGTGGCGATTAACCAAGATTAAACCTTCAGAATTAAATCCCTAAAATTTGTGGTAAAGAATCGATGTACCGGCGAACGGCGTGCGGCGGCGCTCCCGGTATCCGAAGTGAAATTGCTTTGAGGAGGCCAAAATGAGCCGGCTGCCCCCGCGGCTGCCGTCTCTGGCGGCGATTCCGCTTGCGCTTATGATGAATGCGGGATCGGCCGGGACTGCGAGCGCGCACGTCAAATGGTTTTGCGCTTATAACGTCGCCGGGCAGCCGCTCGGGCTGGAAAACGTTCTTTGCCCTGACTTCGAATTACTCGTTGGCATCTCGATCGTATGGCTCACGTTCGGGAGCGTGGTCGAGTGGACGTTCATCGGCGACGCGATGTTGCGCGCGTTGGATCGGGCGACGCAATATATCGAAGAAAACACGGAGATGATATTCCGTGTCGGCTGCGTCTTCTTTTTCATCTCGATTTGGGCGGTCGGCGGCATCATCCTGACGCCCGAGTTGAAGACCAATTCGAACTGATCGCCGCCATACAACTCGCCATAGCTGCCGGCATGGTGTCGCGCCGCACCATGCCGCTGTCGGCAATCGGCATCTTTCCTTGTTCGCAGTCGGCGCATGGAAATACGGCACCTTCCATCTCGCCGATTATCCGGTCTTTCTCGGCGTCGCGGCCTATGTCGCCTGATCGGGGGGCAAACGTAAATTCTTCGGTGCGCGCCCCATCGACATCGTGCGTTGGACCGCGGGCATCACCTTGATGTGGGCCTCGATCGAGAAATGGGCCTATCCCGAATGGTCGTTTCCGCTGTTCGGTCAGCACCCAACGATGACACTGGGCTTTATCCGGAATTCTTCATGCGGGCGGCCGGGGCTATCGAGTTTGCCTTGCGTTTGCGTTGATGTGGACGCCGCTGGTTCGCCGGGTCGCGGCAATCATGTTGATCGGGCATGTTCATTAGCGCGGTATCGAATTCGGCAAGATCGACTTGATCGGCCACACGCTGATCGTGGTGGTTCTACTCGGCATTATCGCGGACAACGGCGCCGACGCGAAACTATGTTGTCCCGGTTTCCTTGGCTGATACCGCGCGGCTTACGCCGGCGCGCTCACCGCTTTCTTAGCGAGCTATTACCTGGCGCATGCGGCGCTTTACGGCACGTCGCTCACGTGAGCTATTTGACGTGAACGGTGAGCTTCATCTTGGGATGGATCGCGCACAGAACGTCGAAAGTACCGGCGACCGGGAACGTGATGCTTGGTCTTGCTGCCCGGCTCCTGGTCGCCCGAATCGAATGTGAACTTGTCGGAATCGACGTAGGCATGATGACGCAGATCGGCGTCGTCGTTGACAAGTCCAGACGTATCGCCGCTATTGATCGTAATTTCGCCTGGTCTGAACTGCCGACCTTTTTGCGAGACGACATATTGCGTCCGGCCTGGCTCGCCCAAGTGCCTAGTCCGGCTGACCAAAAACGCCGAGCGCAAACGCCCAAAAAGATCGAGAAGCCCAGACGCGATTGCAACTGTGAAAAAATATGCATGGCCATCGCCTTGGCGTTCCGCGTGGAAGCCTTCGCAGGCGAGCGTGGCCGTGCGCGGTTAAGGCAACTTTAACGAAGCCATTGAGGATTGGCGCTCACCGATCGAAACCGTCTTTAACCGGGACCGATATAAGCTGCTGCGGTTCGAATAGCTGGGCGCGAGAATGTCAGAATCGGCCGCTTGTTTGCAATGTTTGATCGGCATTGTCCCGCTGGCGTCGATGCGCCGCCGGTGTCGCCGTCCTTTGCAAGACCATCCGCGGCCGCATCCTGGTGGCGTTCTTGTTGATGAGCGCCATCACGGCCTCGCTCGGCGATTACGCGATCTTGGGCATCAAGGACGCCGGCGTCCTGGTCGACAAGACCTACGATCAGTCGCTGATGTCGATCAACTATGCGCGCGCCGCGGCGGCGGATTTCGCCGCCATGCGGGCGGTTTTTGCGCGCCGCTGGATCGCCGACGATCCCGACATGCGCGCCAAGCTCGATCGAGAAGATCGAGAGGTCTGGCCAAGACGCTCAGCGACGACTTGAAGTCGCGGTGCAACGTTCGCAATCCGACCGTGCCAAGCGCGCGGCCGACCAATGTGCAAGCGGGCGGCGAACGCCTGGAAGAGCATGAGCGAGCATCTGCTCGATCAAACCAAGCTCGACGCAAGTTGGGAGACGCTCGACCAGCTACGCCAAGCAAGGTCGACGAGCAAATCGATCTGCTGGTCAACTATACCGCCGGCGACGGCTTCATCTATCGCCAATCGGCGCGCAATGCGGTCGCGCGCGATATGCAATCTCAATGTTGGCGGCACGGTTCTGGCGCTGCTGTTGTCTGGGCCTGGTCGCGTGGGCCTTGACCGGCCGCATCATCGAGCCGGTTGCCGCCGCATCCGAACGTCGCCGAGCACATCGCCGAGCGGCAAACTCGACGTCAAGATCCCCAGCCGGCAGCGCCGACGAACTCGGCAATCTGCTGGTGGCGATGAAAATCCATGCGCGACAACATCAAGGCCATGATGGCGCGCGAGGTGGCGCAGCGGCGCACCGCGCAGGCGCGCCTGGCCGACGCATTGGAAAGCTCGCAGGAAGGCGTGCTGGTGGTCGACGCCGACGACCGCATCGCGCTCGCCAATGCGCAGGCGGCAAACTTCCTCGGGCGTGTCGCCCGAATTGCTGCAAGCGGGCAGTCCGCTTGCCACGCTATGGCCCGCCTTGCAGCATTCGATCGAAGCCCGCCGAATATTGCAGCGGCGGAAAATGACTGCCGCGGCCGGAGAAATCCAGGTCGCCGACGGGCGGTGGCTGCGCGTCAGCCAGAGCGCGACGCGCGACGGCGGCTTCATCGTCGTTTGCAGCGACATCAGTCAGTCGAAAGAGCAGAAGGCCAGCCTTCGCCAGACCAATTTGCGTCTCGATGCCGCGCTCGACAACATGTCGCAAGGACTCTGTTTGTTCGACGCCGAAAATCGGCTCGAAGTGGTCAATCGGCGTTTCTATGAAATTTTCGGATTGTCGCGCGATCTGATCGCGCCGGGCGACGAATTCCGCAAAATCCTCGCCTTGAGCAAGGCGCGCGAACCAGAACGCTTCCGAAGCGCCGGCGCAATTGCTGGCGGAGCAAGCCGAATTCATGAGGCGCCACGAGACCGGCACGCATTATTACGAACTCAACGATGGACGCGTGATCGCGAGCGTTTGCAGCCCGACCTCGAATGGCGGCTGGGTTGCGACGTTCGAAGACGTCACCGAACGCCGTCAGGCGGAAGCCAAATCATGCACATGGCGCGTCACGACGCGCTCACCGATCTGCCGAACCGCGTCATGTTCCGCGAGAAGATGGAACAGGCGCTCGCCCGTGGCGAAAATCTTGCGGTTCTGTTCCTCGACCTCGATCGCTTCAAGACCGTCAACGATAGTCTAGGCCATCCGATCGGCGACGCGTTGCTTTGCGCGGTGACCAAGCGCCTGCAAATGGCGGTGCGCGGGGCCGACACGGTCGCCCGGCTCGGCGGCGACGAATTCGCCATCGTTCAAATGGGCGCCGAGCCGTCCGATGCGAGCGAACTCGCGGCCGCATTATCGAGGCGGTGTCCGAGCCGTTCGACATCCGCGGCAACCAGGTGGTCATCGGCGTCAGCGTCGGCATCGCGGTGGCGCCGGCCGACGGCGAACAGCCCGATCAGCTCTTGCGCAACGCCGACATGGCGCTCTATCGCGCCAAGAGCGACGGGCGCGGCACCTATCACTTCTTCCAGCCGGAAATGGACGCGCAAATGCAGGCGCGCCACGCGCTCGAAGCTCGACCTTCGCAAGGCGATGCTGGCCGGCGAATTCGAGAATGTATTACCAGCCGATCGTCGACCTCGGCAGCGGCAAGGTGACGGGTTTCGAGGCGTTGATACGCTGGAATCATCCGCACCCGCGGCCTCGTCGGGCCCAGACGATTTTATTGCCGTTGCCGAGGAGATCGGCCTGATCGTGCCGCTCGGCGAATGGGTGCTCAGGCAAGCTTGCCGCGATGCCGCCGCTTGGCCGGGCAAGCTTTCGGTCGCGGTCAATCTGTCGGCGGCGCAGATTCAGCGAATCCGACGCTCGCTTTGTCCGTCGTATCGGCTTTAGGCGCGTCGGGCTTGGCCGCCAACCGCCTCGAACTGGAAATCACCGAAACGGTATTGTTGCAGGACGATCGCTCGATCTGGACATCTTGCACCAAATTCGCGAGCTCGGCGTGCGAATTTCCATGGACGATTTCGGTACCGGCTATTCCTCGCTCAGCTATTTGCGCAGCTTCCCGTTCGACAAGATCAAGATCGACAGGTCCTTCATCCGCGAGCTCGGGCAAGAAGGACGACTGCATCGCGATCATCCGCGCCGTGGCGCGGCTGGGCAGCAATCTCGGCATGACGACGATCGCCGAAGGGGTGGAGACGCAAGAGCAGCTTGAAATCGTGCGCGGCTGAAGGCTGTACGCACGCGCAAGGCTATCTTGTTCAGCCAGCCGCAGCCGGTCAGAGAGATACCGAAAATGCTTAAGCGGCCGGTAGAGGAAATAAGTGCCGCTTGAATTTTCGAGCAAGGCAGAAAACTAGCTGCGCGAATTGTCGCGCACTAGAGGAAAACTTTCTCGAATGAAATTACTTTTAGTGTAAAATGCGAATCGGCTTTAGAAAATTACAAGTACAACGATCCCATGCGATCTCACATTTTTTTCGTATTAGTAGTGGCAGCGGTTTATGTCGTCGCGCCCAACGGCGCCACATTTGCTGACCCACTAGCCGAAGGTCAGGCTGCCTATAACCGAGGCGATTATGCCAGTGCGGCGAGATTACTGCCACCGCTAGCCGCCGCTGGAAATCCCTCTGCGCAAGCCACTCTCGGCATGATGTACAATCAAGGAGCTGGGGTCGCGCAGGATTTTGAGCAGGCCATGAAATGGTGGAAGCTGGCTGCAGCGCAGGGCAACGCGCTCGCACAGATCAATCTCGGGCTCAGGTACAGCGTAACTCAAGATTTTGTTCGAGCTGGCATGTGGCTGAACGTGGCCGGCGCGCAAGGCTACCCCAGAGCAGGAGAGTTTTGGGCTGCGGTGGCCGTTCGGATGACAAAGCATGAGATAGCACATGCACAAGCCCTAGCGCGGGCATGCATGGCTTCGCATTACAAGCAATGTGACTGAGATTGCGTAATTGATCCGCTTGCACAGCGCCGCTAATTTCATGATCATCCGGTACAGGCACATGAAAACTGCAATCGCGATCGCGCCGTGTAATTGGACAGGCCACGCAACGACCCGTCAGCTAATTGAAGGGCTGTGGCGATAAGACAAGTGCTGGACGGCGTCCCGTCTGCTCATTAGCAACTGGCTGCAAGAAATCGGGGCGCTGCACACTAGCAGCGCCTTGTCGAAAAGCATGCGTCCCACAAACGCAAACCGCGGTCCAAACCGACTGCTCAAGACCGCCTTTCGCGCAGCATCGCAAAAGTACCGACGCTCATGGTCTAGTTGCGCTGCAGGACCGCAGCCAAATGGTTCGACGCGGCCGAAGACCAAGCCGACATCTGGCCGAGCCGCGAACGCCTGCTTGACTGCTGCGTAGTATCCCTCAGCGACATGGTCGTCATCGTCTAAAAAAATGTACGAGTTTTCCGCTTGCCACAGACCATCAAATATTTCGAACCACGCTCGGAAAGCCGCCGGTCGGGCTGGGATTCTTTAAATAAGTTATTTGGGTGTCGGTGAGGCTGCAAACAGCCTCTTCAGCCGATCCTTCTGGGCTATCGTCGACGACAATGATTTCTACGCTCGCGTCGCGCTATCGAAGAACGATGGAAACCGCTTCGATCAGTTCGGCGGGTCGCCGAAAGGTGGGAATGATGACGGAAAAATCTACGGACATCTTAAATCACCAATTTTAAATGCAATGAGCAGCCCGCATCGAGTGGTCCGGGTCGAATTTTAATTTAACGTTGCTGCCGGTCGCGCCCGCATGGCGGAGCCGCTCCACGTAGCGAAGCCGGTCACGCGGCGAATGTTGGCACGAGCACTTCCGGCGCGGGTGGTTAGTGTCCGAGAGAGGCATGCGGGCGGGCGGTGTTGGGTCATTTGCTAACCTGACCTGACGGCTCTTTTTTACCAGCGGGGTAGAGATTACCGCATCGGCATGATCTCATCCAGATAGTGGGCCAAGAATGCGAATGCCTGCGGCGCCGGCCGGCCTGCAGTGGAGCGCCAGTGGTGCCTGACCGTGTTGTAGTGCTTGCGACGTTGCTCGATGACGATCTGCGCTTCCATCAGACTGGAGAAGATTTCGCCATTGGGCAGCTCATCGCGTTAGTTTCCCGTTGAAGGATTGCGCTACTAAATCGCGCTACCGGATTGTGGCGAATAATTTTTATGGAAAGCTAAAGTCCCACGCGGGGCTGAAATAGTTTGACCCCGGCGGGGGGCCGCCAGGGTCAAACCAACGATTGGACTTAATGTGACTGACGGGGGGTGCCGCAGCCACGCGCTATAGTAGAACATTTTGCGCGGCGAGGCCACTCTTAAATTCAATCCGGCCACTAGGGGGTCGAAATGGGCCAGCACAGGCCATTACACGAACAATCTAGTGTTTGATAGGATTGCCTCGGGCCTTTTGAATGAACTCCAAACGCGGAGCCCGAAAACGAAAAAGATCATCGGCCAAATCGCCCTACATCAATGGCTTACTGGAGATGTTGGCGACGCAATGCTCGCACAACATTTGCATTCCCTTGTGATGCTTCAACGATTGGCAATTGCGAACGGCCACGGCTGGAATCGCTATCTTCAATGGAGGATCAAGTGCTGCCGCGCCGAGGCGATACGTTGCCGCTGCCGTTTGATGAGCCATTAAATGAGAAAGAGGCCGCCAACTGAGGCGGCCTCGCTAGCCTTTTTGAGACAAATTTCAACCCGCACAGACTTGTGTGTTGAAGCCGGTTGACGGATATCTTGAGATTGAGTGGCCGCAAACGAGGGGCGCGATGGTGAAAAGCAAGCCGAGGCAGATCATTGACACTTTGAACATGGTAATCTCCCTAACTAAGCCGCCCCCGTTGGTATCATTCCGCATTAATGGCCATGAAAGAAAACGAGAGGCCCTGCTCCTACCCGATTTCCAGCAATGAAAGAGGCACCCACTAGCGATCCCAAAAATGAAAAGAGCCCCGGCCAGTGCAAAACCGGGGCTCTTTATTGCGCCACGCAAAACCAAGCGCGCGCCAATACTGTAGGGAATATCTCTTAACGAAATTGACCCCGGCGGGGTGACAGTGCCGGGGTCAACATCGGCTCAGGTCTCAAGCATAACTAGCGGGAGGTAAGTCCGCAGTCATAACCGCAATGATAGAACTTTTCGAGCCGCCGTCAAATTACGCCAGCATCTTTTTCAAAGCCGGCCACTACGGGTCAAAACAGGCCATTACCCCGCTTCAGTAGGAACATTCGTGGAACCTATGATATTTCGCGGTTATTGGTCGCGACCGAGAACGTCCCGCTCCGGGGTCTTCGGCGTGTAAAAACGCTTGGGCGGTGTCGACCCCAGCTCGCGGCGGCCGGCGACATGGGCGGGTCTTGGTCTCAAACGGCAGACTACCGTCGGATTGGAACCTGGCGATTATAAAATGGCTTTCAGAAAAGAATAAAGACGCAACGCTTTTAGTGGTCTCTGCCGCCCCTCGAACCTGACGCAGACGCGGCCCCCGAAATTCACGAAACAAATGGTCTTACTGCAACCGCTCGTCTCGATCTGCTTAAAATGGCTCGCTTAGCCTCTAAAAAATCTCAAACAGATGTCCAAACCGAGCATTCCGAAAGCGTACGCATCCTCTCTAAAATAGCTGAACGTGCGGCCGATGCGGCGGAACGAGCCGCGTTGGGAGCTCAGCGATAGGCGCAGGCGGCTCAGCAAGCGAAGACAAGAGCAAGCATCGCACTCACGGCACCATTGTCTCTATTATCGTGACGACTTTTTGTGCTTCGATAGTTTTTCAGCTCGCATCTCAATTTGGAGTTAGCATAATTTCGACGGATTTCCTGAAATAGGCTTGTGACGCATGGCGACACTTCGCTTGCATGGCTGCTACCTCTCACTTCACGGAACTGCACTTACGCGACTGTCCGCAATCTGTTCAACAAAAATTAGCGATACCCCGCCTTAGCACTCACTCCAAGCTTACGATGCCACCCGCGATTTTCGCGGGCGAGCACGCACCGGTTACCAAGGTCTCCCAACTCCAGCCGTCGAAGCCAAAGGGTCCTCGTAGTCCCGACGGTTATTAAGCGTGCTGTTTATACACATCTATTCGCGGCGCCAAGGCCTAGTTGGTTTCGCAAATATTTAAACTGCTGGTATGGTCTTATGTTTTATGTGGGGGAACCGTTTATCTCCGAGACTTAATCAGTCCCATCGGCCTTTCTGAAAAGAGTGTCACCGCTAAGCCAAATGCATTTGAAGTTTTTGTGAAGCAGCCGTTTATGGCAACGCTCGGTCCACCAAGGAAAGCATTCCCTCGCTTGTCGTGACTACTGGTATCCTACTATTGATTATCATGTTAGGCACCAACCCCCGAGCGGTGTCGCGCGTTGCGTCTTGTTGGGCCAAAATTTCTGTTTGCGCGCAAGTCGCGACGAAATAGTACACAGCGTCCAGGGACAAGAAAGATCCGCTCAATTATCGACGTGAGAGTTGTCATCGCTCCGCGGTTGTTCGGCGAACCGGACGCCTAGAAGTTCTGCCCGGCGCCAGAGGAGCTCGCAATCGAGCTTCTTCCTTCCATCCCGGTTTAGAATCACAGTGAAGCGTGAGGGTATCAGCGCGTGTTGATCAAGCTGTAGCTGCGCGCCGACGAGTGAGACGTTAGTCATGGTGCAGCGGACGTGCTTGCCGTTTGCACCTTCGATCCAAGCCTCGCTGCTCGTCGGGATGCGACGCTGGGAGCGGAATTCTGACCAAGAGCCCATGGTAAAAAGGTAGGCAGAAATATTTACCGATATCTTTCCAGTGACGGTCCAAGTCTAATGGCTGGCAATTAGACTCCCTTGGTAGCCGGCACAATTTTCGTTGTCCACGCCGGCGCAAGAGTAACCTTACGGTCTTTTCAAACCCTATCGCTTTCCGTCGTCTGCAAAGCAATATTAACCTTGCGGCGCAGGGTTTTTGTCCAAAGCTCTTTGGCGACCAGTAGCGGGTCGATTTTAAAGCTCTCTCCCCAGGTCTTGTCGTCGCCGACTTGATGTAACTGGGGATGTGCCCGCGGCAGAGAGGGACGGTGAACTCATCGTTGACTTTGATGCCGATCGCTCGTGGCTGGGCATATCGCACATGGTGAGGGTCCGACGGCTGCTGGGCGCAGATGAGGCAGGGCCGCGAGACGACGAATTTTAGATGCGTCGCGTATCGACCGTCGCGCGAACTTGCCGGTCTCACCGGAGAAAGTCCGACGGCAGCCGTCATCGAAGCTGTGTGCGTAGGCGGCGCGCAGCCGGACGGCTCGCTTCTGCTCGATATCTGTTTACCGCTGGAGCGCGATAGCATGATCAGCAATGACTTAATGAAATGGATGCAATTTTCATTTTTCGATTAAATTCTCTGATGTCCGTCGGCGTTATGTTGCAAAATGTGTCTAGTCGGAGGTGGTGAATATGCGCGAACGCCGCAAGAATTTTCGTGTCGAATGGAACTCAACGGCCAAAATCTATCACCTCGACGCCCGCTTTTACCGACCATGCATCGTAAGTAACTTTTCGAACGGTGGTGCAAAAATTATTGGTATAGAGCCCAGCGTGGTACCGGATGAATTTTTACTTCATATTGCACCGCGCATTCGACCGCAGAGATGCAAGGTCATTCGGCGCACAAAGCATGGTTTGGCGGCCATATTTACTGACTACGTCAAAAACAACGGCAAGCTAAAGGTCGTCCGGCCGCGACGATTTTATGACAAGCAAAGCAAACGCCATAAGCAGTGGGCTTGATGCGGCCACACACTTTATGGCCAGCAATAAAACCCCACCACCTGCGCCACGCGACGGGGCTCAATCCGCCCTCGATAACGCGGCCTGTCTCGAGAGCGGGGCATCGTTACTTCGACGAAAATCCAAATGGTTGATGACTTGAAAGCCATCCTCACGGTCAGCATGCATAACATAAGCTAAACGGAAGCACGCAATTTTCTCGTTTGGCGATATGTTAATTAATAGCGGTCATCACCACTGAGACCAAGAAGTGTAGTGATACCGATTTATGAAAACGAACCGCGTCAATAATTGGTATGATGCTTTTGTGCAGCCTACGACCTTTCTAGGCGCACTAGCAATTGTCATAATCATAAGTGGCGCTTTCTTTCTAAAATCAGAGGACTACAACCGCGCGTACGAGGATGGAGTACGGCGCGGAGCCGATCTCACTCGCGTTTTGGAAGAAAATGTCTCGCACATCTTCTTTAGTACGGATAGTCAGCTTCTCCTGTTCCGCCAGTTATACCGGCGCGAGCCTAAGGACTTCGACCTCGCGCATTGGATAAACAATCCTGAACTGGACAGCATTCAAGCTGCACAATTCGCAATCGTTGGACCTGACGGAAAAGTATTGTCTTCCAGCCTTCTTTCAATTCCCCCAGGTACCTATGTCGGTGACCGCGATTATTTCCGAGCGCAAATTAAATCGCCGGCAGATAATTTATTTATCAGCGCCCCCGGCATTGATCGGACATCAAACAAGGCGTCGATTCGGTTGAGCCGACGACTAACCACCACGGATGCATCGTTTGGCGGCGTTATCTTCGCTTGGCTGGATGTTTCCAATCTCGACAAATTATACAACTCACTCGATATTGGACAAGATGGAGTAATATCTCTGGTTGGATTTGATCGGATTGTGCGCGCATGCGGCAGCAATGATGGAAAATCAAAATCTGGCGAGTATGTTGACAATTCCGTTCCCGATGCAAAATTGTTTGAGTTATATCGACGATCTTCCGACGGATCCTTTTGGGCGACTCAAATGCCTTGTGTAAGCACGACGGCATCCGCAGGCTTGTTTCATATAAAGCCCTAGACGGTCTTCACTTGTTGGCCGTTGTCGGAATCGCGGAGAATGAAATATTCAAACGTGCAACAGAAAATGCGCAAGCTGGTTGGAGGAGGGCTCTTTTCTTTGTAGGCATTATATTAGTCGCCGTTAGTTTTGCTGCGACGCGCGAAAGAAGGTTGATCGCAGCGAAATCAGCGCTCTCTTATCAGGCTTGCCACGACGCTTTGACCGGTCTAGCGAATCGGCAGGCCCTCGTAGATGAACTCGGGAACACACTTTCAAGGCTTCGTACAAACAATGAAAAGTTTAATGTTTTTATGCTCGATCTCGATCGGTTCAAAGAGGTAAACAATTCGCTCGGTCATCCTGCAGGTGACGCTTTGCTTAAGGAGACGGCGCGCCGTCTTAAATCCTCGCTGCGCGACGTAGATTTCCTATCCCGATTTGGTGGCGATGAATTTGCGATCGTCCAACGCTGCGAGATTAAGTGTCATAAAAAAAATAAGGAACTGCGCGACGGGCAATACGAAGTCGCGGTAGGACTCGCCAAGAAGATAATTTGCTGTTTTGAAGCTCCGTTCGAAATTGAGGGCAGGCGCCTAAATGTTGGCACCAGCATTGGCATTGCAATGGCGCAAGATGACAACACCGATACAAATGCGTTGGTGAAAAGGGCCGACTTTGCGCTATATCGTGCCAAAGCCCAGGGACCCAACAACTATGTGTTTTTTGATCGCAAGATCGCGGCCCAGATTGAAGCGCGCCAAAACCTGGAATGCGAGCTGCGCAAGGCAATTTCAAATGGCGAGTTCGAACTACATTATCAGCCGATCATTGATGTTAAGACGCAAAAAAGTTGCAGCATTGAGGCATTAGTCCGTTGGCGACACCCGAAAATAGGCCTCATCGGTCCGCGAGAATTCATGCCGGTTGCAGAAGCAACAGGGCTAATTGTGCCCATCGGCCAATGGATTTTGCAACGGGCCTGCGTGGACGCCACGGCATGGCCGCCAAACATAAAAGTCGTTGTAAATTTGTCAACTCTGCAATTCAAAAAGAGCAATTTGGTAGCAGATGTTAGTTGTGCTCTCCTCGACAGCGGCCTCTCCGCTCAACGCTTAGAAGTTGATATTACGGAGTCCGTCTTTTCTGCTGACGACGGCCGAAATTTGCAAACATTGCATCAACTCAAGAAATTGGGCGTAACAATTGCGCTGGATGATTTTGGCACGGGATATTCATCGCTCAAAAATTTGACGATGTTTCCGTTCGACAAAATTAGGATCGACGGTTCCTTCGTTTCGAAAATGACCAAAAGTCCAGTGTGCGCAACGGTGATTGCAACAGTGATAACGCTAGGACATTGTCTCGAGCTTCAAACGACGGCCAAAGGGGTAGAATCGAAGCAAGAGTTTGAGTCTTTACGTGCTTCAGGAATAAATTTTGTTCAAGGCTTTTTGTTCGGACCGCCGCGCCCCGCATCTGAACTTCAATTTGATGATTTCTGCTTTGATGAAGTCATAACAGACGACGCTCGCGCAATAGGTGCTATTTGAGGTGATGGTTTGTTTGGCCACGGATTACTAGCGTTTCGTGATCTGCTCGCTCGTGTGACCCGGTGGTCCACGGAGACTATCGTAATTTTCTTAGCATTCGGTTTTTTCCCAACCCTGATTGCCGTGGGAACCGTCGTCGACTATTGGAGTGCAAACAAATATAAGGCTGCAATTCAGGTGGCTCTCGACGCGGCGCTGCTTGCCGGCGAAAGGAATGGCCAGACGAACTGGACCGACATCGCGCTCAATACATTTAACGTGAGGCTTTCGTCAAAATACGACCTACGCCCGAAGCCGACCTTCGTTCAGGATCCTTCAACTGGAAATTATATCGGAGCGGTGTCAGCCTCGTGGCCGACATCTGCGCTTGGTATTCTAAACATTGGGTCAATCGGCGTTAAAGTGACAGCAGTTGCAATCGCCGACCGTGAAGATGCCTTTATTCTCAATCGTGATGATAAGCCACCGGAGTCAAATGTCTGGAGCGTAAACAGGCTATCCGGCGATGCTTCTCTGACAACTTCAGCGGGGCAACAGGCGACGCTGAGGGAAGGAGCAATTCTAAGCCGTGGTGACAATATTCGCACTAGCCCAAACGGCCGGGTCCTTTTGATGCGCGGTCAAGAATCCATATTGATTGCTCCGAACTCGATAGTCGGCATTGCTACACATGCGACAGAAGGGATGTCGACCACAATCAACCAGTGGGCCGGTTCGATCGTTCTAGCGGTAGAAAAACGTAACCACCCGCATTTCGAGGTTGATACTCCCTATCTTGCCGCCGTCGTGAGGGGCACACGATTTCAGGTCACCGTGAACAAAGAAGCGGCGAGCGTTAAAGTGCTTAGGGGCCAGGTTGAGGTGACGGATTTTAAGTCCAGCGAGCACGCACTCGTTTTGTCGGGACAGGCCGCGGCGACCTCGGCGCAAGGAACGGTCGGTATTTCACTAAGCGGTAGGGGCCCCTTGAGCCCCGTTTGGAAGGGCTTGCCCCGCCTGTCATCGTCGCACCCGGCTGCGCTATCCGATCGATATTTATTCGAACAAAATGACACGCTAAATGAACGCCGATTTGACACACCGCCAAAGGTGGAAAACGAATGGGCAACTCCTTCATCCGCAAGGGAGCGCACTGATTCAGATTCGCAAAGTTCCGCCCTAGATACACTCGGTCTATTTTTCAGCCGCCCCCCGGATCAACGTACCAACTTCAATTTTTATATTGTATTTATTGCGGGCGCCCTGGGCGTAGCCGTCGGCGCCGCCGCCAACTGGTTTCGACATAGGAGAAAACGAACACCAGTTTGAAAGATGCTTGGAACGTACACATCGCAAACACGTAAAGGCAACTCGCAAACAATCCTGAGGTCGATTACCTTTCCGAAAAATTTCTATGAAGACTGGTTTAACGACATCCTTTCGGTTCGTTTCACGATGGCCGTCGTTGAATGCTTGAAAAAAAGCCCTAGGAAAATCCTGTCATTAGCGGGGTACAGTTGCCGACCTCCGCTGCCCGGCAAGTCTCGGGCAACGCGTCTATTGCCCGCAAAGGTCGGTTATTCCGCGGCTTTGGCGAAACGCGAAAACTTGCGGGTTCACGCTTGTTTAAATAATTCCCGACCCTTGGGAATTTTTGCTCGCGCAGATAGCGCGAGTCCTCAAGCGCTCCCGATCGATACCAGCCCTGACATTCTAGCCGATGGATTGCTAAATGTTTGCTCCGGGTAAGCTAAGTTTTCGAAGCGCCTCGGCCATTTTGTTCGCTAATATGATCCTACACGATTTCTCTCTGATCATCGAAAGATGATCGCCTGGAATTGAAACGACCTCAAGACCCTTACTGAATAGACCCTTCCAGCCAAGAGTCTTGTCGTACGCACGCACTAATTGTTCGTTGGTGGGGCTCGGGCTAAAAAGCTTACCACGGCAATCTAAGCGATGCGCATGATAAGTATTTTCGGCGTATTCGTACAATCGATCTACCAGTCCCCATTCTAGTGGAACACCGTCCGAATCAAATAATGTCGTGATCTCACCTAAGTCCCGACATCCATCGAGTGTCACACTTCGAGGCGCAAAATATCGAAATATTATTTTCCTTCCTTTTGCTAACATTAAAAAAGCTATTTGCGACACCCTCCGCAGTTGCTGACCGATTAGCTGTGTTGGTCGCTTTGCTTGCTGCCGGCCTACCGTTTGTTTCCAATGATCCATCAACTTGCCCCATCCTCTAGCCCATATTTCGTAAGGGCGCGGGGGACGCATTAGCCACGTATCCAACAAAATTACCATTTCCACTTTTCTACCCAATGTCTGTACTTGATGGGCAATCTCAAAGGCCACCACTCCCATCGTCGAGTGTCCCGCTATGACGCACGGAGCAAGCTGCATGTGAGTACTCAATGCAGAAGCTAGAGGAGCCGCGAGTTGCTCAATGGTCGGAAACGCCACATTCTGATTATTTACGATGTCATCCCGTGAGATTGGTAACGGCGCTTCAATTGCAAAGACAGAAGCGTCTGTGTCAATCATTGGCGCCAATTGAGCTATAGCGGGTTCGGGACAAATAAAATACAATGGAAGCTCGCTATTGCCATCTCGCAATTGGATTACTGTTGGCGGCGTTTTGCGAACTCGGTGGTTTGTTACTTGCACACTATGCAGCAGCTCCGGATCATCGCTGATCGTGTCCTTGAGGGCACTTCTAAGTCCATGCAAAGTTGGGTCAACCAAGAAAGTTGGTAACGACAATTGCCGGCCGGTGATTTCCTCGACGGCAAGCGACAACTGAATGAGTTTCAAAGAATTGCCGCCCGCCTCCCAGAATGTCTTGTCCTTTCCGTCATTTCCTGCTGCTGGAAGGAGCTCGCGCCAAAGCGCGTGGAGTCCATCGTCGATTAGTTGGGCAGGTGGCAGTCGATGCCGCGGCGATGGGAGTGGCGTGCGTGCCGCCAAAGCGGCGCGATCGATTTTGCCAGCGTAGGTTTGTGGCAGCCTAGTGTGAAAAATAAATTCGGACGGAATCATGTAAGCTGGCAATTCGGCACGCAGAAAATCGCGTAGGTGGACCTCAAGCTGCGCCCACGCCTTAAGCGTGCCAATATGCGCAACCAAACTGCGAGCGACAACTCCGTCCTTGATCGGGGTGCAGCAAGCTTCGATGACATCAGGATGGCGGGACAGCACGCTTTCGATCTCTTCGAGCTCAACTCGGTTCCCGCCGATCTGTACCTGAAAGTCGATGCGACCAAGGAATTCTAGCTCACCTTCGTCGTTCCAACGGGCAAGGTCGCCCGTTCGGTAGAGGCGGCCTCCATCCGCCGCAAATGGGTTTGGAATGAAACGCTCTCGTGTCAGTTCGGGCGCATTGAGGTATCCGCGTGCAACTTGTTCGCCGCCGAGATAGAGTTCACCAACCTCGCCGCTAGATAGCAATCGTCTCTGTTGGTCGAGAATATGTGCGGTGACGTTGGTTATGGGCCGACCGATAGAGGGTCTACTCGAGCTGGGGCCAGGGTGCACGACAGCCCAAATAGCGTCGACGGTATTCTCTGTGGGGCCATATGCGTTGATCACGACAAACGGCAGGTCAGATGATGGGCGGACGTGCAAGACGTCTCCGCCGGTGCCAAAGAACCGCAGAGCGAGCCGAGGTGGCCACGAACGCCGGAGCAGCAGTTCGGCAAGCGGCGTTGACACGAACGAAACAGTGATCGCTTCCTTGGCAATCCAGGCCACTAGCCCATCGGGGTCAGCGGCATATTGCTTTTCCGGAATAACGACAATGGCCCCACTACAGAGACCCGGCCACAGATCGGCGACGGACGCATCGAAGGCTGGAGGGGAGAGCCAGCTGATCCGATCATTTTTCGTCAATGTTAGATGTTGCTGATAATGACAGACGAGATTGGTGAGAGAATGATGTTCTATCTCGACCATTTTCGGCGCGCCTGTCGACCCAGAGGTAGCAATGAGATAGGCGCGACGGTGGGGATCGGATGCCACAGCTGCACAAAGTGCAGCGGCGTCATTTTGTTCGGCTAGGATGTCATCGCCGTCAACTTCAATGATCTTACCTGTCCATTCTGCGACCTTCGGGCGCAGCTCCGCCACCGTCAAAGCCCATCGCGCGCCGCTCTGGGCAAATAGCTGCATCAAGCGTCGGCGCGGCGCATGCGCATCAAGTGGCAGATAACTTCCGCCCGCCTTGAGTACGCCCAACGCGGCAGTCACGAACTCGGCAGAACTGTCGAGGACGATCGCAACCGGTTCCTCAAGCCGCAAGTCGCCGCGCAATAGTAAGGCTGCAACCTGATCTGATCGTCGATCGAGTTCGCCGTAAGAAATTTCCCGTGCGCCGTGACGGATCGCGGGCGCATCCGGTCGCTGCCGCACTACTTGCCTGAAGAAGTCAACGACCGATTGCTCGCGGGGAAAAGTGGTGTGCGTAACGGCGGCCGGATTGCTCACCGAAGTATCGAACGCCTCCGAAGTCGTCACCTGGATCGTGGCCAGCGTTTGATCGGAAGTCGCCCGAGTAAGTGCCAGGATTAATGTTCGCACATGAGCTAGAACCGTTCGGATTTGGGCGGTGGAGTACTCATTGGACGGATATTCCAATAGCAGTCGCAAGTGACGTCCAACATAAGCGGCTAAGGCGACGCCTTCAGACTTTTCAACGTCACGCAATTCACCACTGGCGCGCTCGGTTTCGCCGAGATTGTCTTGCGTGAAAATCAGCACAGTTCGGAACAAGGGGAGCTCTGGCGACACGTCGGCCCAAGCTCGGATCTGCGCTGGACTGGCAAATTCGCCAGCACGCAGCGCTACTTGCTGCTGCGCTAAGCGCTTAAGCCAAGGCCCTACGGTTTGTGAGGCTGTGGCATCCACGCGAAATGGCACAGTCGTGATGAACATGCCGGTCGCCGTTGCACGATCCCGGCCATGAATGTGCCGGCCGGCGCGAACTGTGCCAAACGTCACATCCTCAGTACCGTTGTAGCGAGCCAATGCAAGCGCCCAAGCACCCTGGATTACAGCGTTGAGTGTAGCCTCGTGTAACCTCGCTCTGGCCGACAATAATTCCGCGTCCTCGATTTCTATCTCCTCGAACGCCTGGGACGTTAGAGCGCGCCGCCCGAAGGGCCAAGGCGGAAGCGGTGTACCGCCGGTGAAGCCGCTGAGTTGTTTACGCCACAGCGTGCGCGCTGCGGCCGTATCGGCGCTTTCCAAGGCGGCCAGGTGGTCGGCAAATGACGGCGGCCGCGTCGGCGTAAGTTGCGGCGTCTTTCCCTGCGCGATCGCGCTTAGCGCTAAACGCCAGTCCCGAAAAATAGTAGCGCGCGAGGGCGCGTCCATTAGGATGTGATGATTTGTCCACAACACGATGTCGGACGTATCATTTCGAAAAAGCGTAACACGCCAGAGCGGTGGGGTCGCGAAGTCGAACCCGCGCGCGCTGTCGGTGGCGAGAAAGGTCTCGAGCTCGGTCTCGTTCTCGAGCCGAACGACCTGCATGGCACCGACAACCGCGTCATTTGAGAAGAAGAACCGTGGCTCGCGGTCTTCGCTTAAGCGGAAGTAGGCACGTAAGACTTCGTGATGCGCCGCAACGTAAGCCCAGGCTTGCCGCGCTTGCTCAAGATTGACCTGATGGGGTGCGCGCCAGATGTACTGATGCAGATAAAGGCCAGCGTTAGGCCGCTCGACACAACGATGAAACATCGCGCGCTGTAACGGCGTAGGCCGAAAGCCATCACGAGCTATGGATTGCGTAGCGATCGTTGCGCGCTTTAACGCCTCATCAGCGCAGTCAAATGTCACGCCTTCTTCCAACTCGCCGCTAGCTTCGTCAAACCGCGGATTTTGTTCCATCACGCCAGAATATCGCCCCTCGTACAATGGAAAGGATAAACGAAACTAACGCACCGCCAACTTTTTTTTTAGGCAATTGACGGTTGTAGGGCGTGATTTGTCTTTTGAATTGATCTAATTCCTAGAGAGCAGGTCGAGTGAGGCAAATTGACGCAAGAAACTGGCTGGCTTGCCACCGAATATGTCGCTCCTTATTCGATTGCGGCTCACCCCCTCAGCTTTCGATATGCGGAGCGTCCTGCTTGGGCGATGATCGTTGTCGTACTATCAGCCCTTTCAGGACCGATGGAGCCCTGCGATGTTCATTCCGGAAGGTCAAGCGCATATCGCCCGGGAGGCGTATCGCGATTTGGAAAAGACAGGGAGCATCCAGCGAAGCGGAATTTCGGCTACGTAAGTGACCCGCAGGTTTCATCTGAACGACTAATGGATTTTAGAAGGTGGGGAAGGCGACGATGCAGCGAGCGATGTGCGGGTCTCCGTGAGCGTTGCGCCGCTGAGCGCTCCGCAAGACGTTAATGAACTTCTTGTCTCGTCCGGTTGGATTCGAGTAAAATTGATTTGGCTTCCTGGCGATGTCTTGGCGATGCGATTTGGGACCGTCCTATGCGGGTTTATCGGCTCACCCCGAAAATTGAAGATATGAGTGACCCCAGTTGGGATACCACGACTGTACAGGCTGAATGCTGGGTTCTTGCCAAATCGGAAGAACAAGCTCGAAAAAAAGTTGTCTTTGCTACCACAATTGGCGCGCGCAATAATCTTGGTCGTCCATTGGGAATGAATCCTTGGTGGCATAAAAAACTGACCGATTGTTGCGTGGATGACGCTGGCCGAAAAGTATCGCCTGATGTGGTTCTAACAACAGACGGTTCCCTGACCATTCCAGGCGGGAAGCCGAAAGCGGCACGAACGGGTTTTGCGCGCTAACTGTCCCGCTGCGCCCAGGACTATTACGCCTCCTTCTTAGACAGCAGCAGATCGAGGTCCTGAATTAATCGCGCCAGCGAGTTCTGACGCTCACTTAGCTCTTCCGTGATATGCGATGCTCCTCGCTCGTCACGAGCTCGAAGCGGGTAACGGGCATTGTAATCGCCCGCAGCTGGGACAAGGGAGAGTTGCAAGTCGTCAACGAACTCTTCGTGCTTATTGAAAAATCCATGCTGTTGCCCTCGGGGGCTCGTCTCCTGTCTGTGTTGGTCCTCGACCCAACTAAGTCTCGCATGATCCATGATGATTTGTTGGCCACGCATAGCACCAATTTTTATCACCAAACGGTATAAAAGACCGGCCGCAATTAGCCCAAGCGCAATGACAAGTAATGTTCTTACGAGTGTGCCTTGAGATGAGTCCAGCATTTTAGGGGCAAGGATAGCCAGTACGTCGCTTTGAACGGCCCCTTCGGAGTCATGCAGTACCTGAGCATTCTCTGTCGGGAGGATATGCTCTAGTATATCGCTCTGAACCGTGTCGGGTGTGTGCGGTTCGATTGTCGTGACCGTGGGTGGATCCGGCCATACCGTCGCTGGGGCGGGGGCCGCTACCGGCGTTTGCGCGCTAGTCCGAGACAACGCACCTGTTTGCGGAGTGGGCAGGTCCGGAATTGACGGCGCTGCGCTTCCTTCCTGGAGACTTTCCTGTGCAGGCTCGCTCGTCGTAGTGTCGCGTGTAGCTGCTGCCTGCCGTCTGGGCCGAGGCAACGGCGGAGTAGTAACGCCGGTCCTCGTTGGCAAGAGGGCGCCGGCGGCCGCAGTCGCCGGCTTTGAGATTGCGCCGGTTTTTGTGGCCGACGCTGTTCCCGATGCGTCGTGCGCAGCCATCGGCAATACACGCAAGAACCAACATTTGCGGTTTGTTGTTTGATCGGTGTGGTAGTACCAATGTCTGCCTTTGGGCGTGGTGGAATTCGGTGCCCGAAGACAATCGTCGGCGCGCGCCATTGTTGCCGGCACTTCGATGCAGGCACCACACAAGAGAAGCGCCGTAGTAAGCGCAATCGATCCGACAGAGACAAATCGGCCTGACATGTCGCCTCCCACCACTGCATCCCGAATTTACAATTTTCGATTGCAATGCGTCCTAATTGTGGAAATTGAGGGGGAAATATTGCTGAGGTCGGTCAGACGGTCCGTAGCCGCGGTTCGCCCCGCCTTCGCTTGACCGGGACCCCCGCTAAGGATCTCGCGAATCTGTCTGGATGGGCCAACATCCAGAATGAGTTATTCGCGGTGGCCCACAGGTCGATATTTGTGCTCTTCCCAAACGCTTTCGCACCCATTAGGTTTTGGTCCCTTAGGCCATCGGCAAGATCGGCCAACCCGTCTTGCGATAGGACTTGGCCAAGGTGCCACTGACATTGCATTTCGTAAGGAGTGGTGCGACTAAGGCGTCCAGGGCCGGTGTCTTCTATTTAGCAAGCGATGAGTTCGGAGTTGGATATCTTTATAGCTGTTTCGCCATCGATTGTTCCGCGGTATGATTACAAATCGAGGAGGACGAGATTCCGCAGTGCGCATGCCGTAGTGAGAAATCGCTTTGAAAAAGGAAGTTCGTCCCTTAGCTAGTTGGTCCGCGGATGCACAAGACGCTCTATCTCGACCCAAGTCTTTGCACCTTGCGCGGCCACGAATACGACGCACGCAAGTTCATCGATTATCTATTTTTGAAACAAGCCGAAATGATCGGTCCTCAAGCTGAAGGTCTTTCGGTCATTTGCGAGCATCTGCGCGCGACAGTTCCAAAAATTTCCACCGCTACAATTGAGAAGTTTGTTAGAATTCTCAAACAGGAAAGCTTCGGGTACAACGTATTGTTTTCTGAATTCTGTGATCTAGAAAAATTACCGCGGTACAAATCAGCGGAAGAGTTCTTGGCAAATTTTCTCAGAAAATACCTTTAGGACAGCCTATGTTGCGGGCCCATCTCGTCAAGGACAAACTAATGCGTGAAATCGCTCTGTTTGCGATCGAAAACTTCCCTGATCCCAAACCGCCTGAGGCCGATATCCAGAACCTGATTAACGCTTCTACCTACGCTAAACCAAAAAGTTTAGGCACGTGAAATCTAGCATTGTCGATCTAACCTATTTGATTTTTTGCCGCCTTGTGATTAGTAGAGTGGCAAACATGGGGGAGCATGTATGACTCTACGCGCTCAAGAAATCTCAAAGTTACAACGTATTATTAGGCTTGCAGAAAATCTGATCGCTGAAAGTCCGAAGCCGAAACGCGGGCGCCCACCGATATATGACGGGAATGGCGCGAATAAACGTTCTAAAGGAAAACGCATTCGGCGGTCGGGAAATGAGCTTGTGACATTTCGCAAGATGCTAAAAGCGAAGCGAAAAAAAGGCGTTTCTGTTGCCGATCTTGCAAGCAAATACGGCGTAAGTTCTGCTTACGTTTATCAATTATAGCACCGGTGCGAACACCTGAATTCCACTACAAAGAACGCAAACGGCGCAATAGCCCGATAAATTGAAAGTTGTCGGCCCCGGCTCAGCGCCAAATGCGATTTGAACCGGGGACCGTTGGCAGCGGGAGGCAAAACCCGATGCGGCGAATAGGACACTTCAATCCCGCCGCCAATGGTAATTCCTCATGGGCAGATCAAGTAAGGGCCACAACATCGCGCTCTAGGTGTGGCAAAATCGCCACTTTGGTCTGGACCCAAAACGATCATCGCCTTTTGAAAAAAAAGCATAAATATCAACTTACTAACATCTTTGGTGGCCGCCAAACCTAATATCGCCAACCCAGTGATAGGCAGTGCTACGACCACTAGATCAAGTGGCTCATACCGACCGAAACTGGTAAGATACAACCAATTATTAAATAGATATTCGAGCGTGGCGTTGCGAAGACTAGAAAACGGGCGTCGACGACGGCATCTAGGCCCCCTCACGTGGCGGCTGATGAAGCTTGTAGAGTTCGGAAACAGATACGGCAATTGTGGAGAAGGATTGAGAGACGAGGCGGGTTTGCGCCTCGTTCATTCGGGGGCTGAAATGGTTCGTCGTCGCGTCGCAGCTGGCCGCGTCCCGCGTATTTTGATCATTGAGCATGAACATCTCATAGCGCATCTCATCGGTGAGGTTGTGAAGGGAATTGGTTGTAGCGTTTCGGGCATCGCGCACGATGTTGCCGTGGCCCGTCACGAACTCGCCAAGCACAATTTTGACGCCGTACTGCTCGACATTGGCTTTGATGGGCAGTGCGGCACTGCAATCGCAGATGTCCTGCTTGAGGCTGGCATCCCGTTCGCGTTTCTCACCGGACATGACAAGGGCTTCGAGCCGCGCCATATGGCCGTTCCATTGCTGCAAAAGCCATTTACGCCAGAGCAGCTTCGTACGCTGTTAGCAAAACTGGTTGGCCCAACACAATCCAGTGACGACCTCGCTCGAACAGCCTAATGAAGCGATGCGTTGGCGCCTGATCTTGTAGCCTTTCCTTTCCTCAGGCGTTTTAATTCCTTGATGGACTCCATTCGCCTGCCGATCGAGCGTCCAGCAGCTTTCGTATGTATGCTTCAGCATTTGCTCGATCAGGCCGCGTTCTCTCCAACGCCAAATTTTATGCTCGGGTGATTAAAAATACTTGGTCAAGCTTGTGCCGGTTTGTCCACATCGCCGCCGACATCGCAATCTTCGGGCCGAACGATACCGAACTCGCGACCTGCCGACACAAGGCGGCCATTCCGCTACCGGATGTTATTAATTTTTATCGCGACACCAACACTTTGTTTCGATTTAAAACAGATTTTTGGAGTTAACCGACAGCGTAAAAGTACTTTGAGTTGTGAGCGCGGCCAACTATTATACTTTCCCTGGTTGTGGTTGTGGTTGTGGTTGTGGTTGGGTTTGTGTTGTGACAAATTTTGAACGTCTATTGGTACCGGGCTCTACCGAGCGGCCGGAATGCCAATGCGGCGAAGATATGCACCTAATTGGCGTGACAGATTCCTTACCCGAGCGTGGCACTGAGGTTCGAGTAATTGCTGCCCGGCGTGCCGGCGGGAGCTTAAACTGACCGTATGGGCGGAGTCGGTTGGCAATTTGTCCGTCATGCCAGATTTTTTTCGGCGGCTCTAGCAGATGGCTAAGGACAGGCATTGCGGTTCAAGCCCAGCCATCTCCCGCTAAGCTCGATAGCTAGATGCGCACACCGTGAACCCGAGTCCTTATCTTTGGCTCGGCGCTAACGGGTGCGCTAGGGCCGCCCCTCAGCAGTATGATGTCGCATCATTCCAGAGCCGATAGTCCGAGGTACAAAAGAGAGTGCAGGTTCAAAAAACTCTCAATCGTCAAGGCAATCGCCGAGCGTCTGATCGGCTAGCATCCCCATGGAAGTTACTTTAAACTTCTCGCTGAAGTTTCTGCGGTCAACCTAATAGCCGCTATAGGCCGACGTCAATGCCGAAAGGGGGCCCCAATTCGACCGACCGGCACGTCGGTCGCCGAGTCCGTATGCGGCGGATTATGTTGGGCATGAGCCAGACGACGCTCGGCGATGCCATCGGGGTAACCTTCCAGCAGCTGCAGAAGTACGAGAAGGGTAGCAACCGCATTGGCGCGAGCAGGCTGGCACGGATCGCGAATGCGTTGAAAGTAGCGCCGGCTTTCTTTTTTGAAGATCCTGTCCAGAAAGCGAAGACAGAATTTGACGGTGCGTCGCTGACGGCGACGATCACCGATTTCCTGGCTACGTCTGATGGTTTGTTACTTGCCCGCGCATTCACCAAGCTGAGCAACGCCAAACTGCGCCATGCCATCGTGGCGCTCGTCGAAGACGTCGCCAAGGGCTAGATTTCCCAACGACAGTTGCGTTATGGGCGGGGCCGTCTTGTGGCTGCGACCTTCGCGAACAGCAAAGCCGTTTACTGAGACAAATGGACAAGAGATCGTCGCAAGATTCAAAAGCGAGGCCAATACTGCCCGTAACCGGCTCCGATCCGTGGGGAGGGGCGTCGATGCTTGAGACCTCCCTGCGGCTCGCCGCTCAAGGTGACCACAAATTCCGTCTCTTTGCCCGTCTCCGAGCTCAACGCTTCGTCTGAGATGATGAGTGATGATCGCGGCCACACCCTCTCTGCGATAAAATCAAGCGTGTCCTGAGGAATTGTGATCCGGTCCAGCGCTGCTTTCGCGCCTTCCGAGTCGGTCGTCATGACGTCCCTGTCGCGGCCTTTTCGCGCGGAGCCATTCTGATCGTCTTTCCTACCCTCAGGACGTCCGCCGACGAGCGATACGACGCTCCATCGAATGTCGGCGCCTGTGCGTTCCATCGCGGTGAAGATATGCGTGCCGATCGGACGGTCGGCATCCTGAATGGTGACGGGTACCTCGAGTACGGGCTGTAAGGCTTGGCGGACATAAAGGCGCTGGGTTTTGCGGCTAATAAAGACGGATACCGGCTCGAGGTCGCGTGCGGCCTTGCGTGCCGCCTCGGCGGCGACGATGCGCGCGCGCTCTGCCGCTGTGGCCGCTTCGCGGGCGACCGTCATCGCAGCGAGCTTCGGCTGCAATTCGGCTTTGCCCAGCGGCCAATTGAGCCTCGAGCTCACCGATCCGCGCAGTCATTTTTGCCTTGGCATCCTCGGCCTGCTGTTTTGCTTCGGGCGACGCGGCAGCGGCAATCGCACGCTCGGCCGCAGCCAATTCCCATTCGGCCTTGAGCTTTAGCGTTTCCGCTTTGCGCACTGGCACCATCGCAAGCATCCATTCGCGGTAGGCCGTTATGGCAACGAGCCTCGCCTGATCGGCCTTTCTTGCCGCCTCATCCGCTGCGGCAGCTGCCGCCGATGCCGCGGCAGTTGCCGCACCTGTCTTTGGCTGGAATAGAGCCGGATGATCGATCGCGACGGGCGCAGCATTGCCTGGCGCCACAATCACGCGCATGCCGAGCTTTGTCGCGCCGAACAGCCGTTCGGCAAAGTCGTAGGGCATCCGGATGCAGCCGTGCGATGCAGGGTATCCGGGAAGAACACCTCCGTGGAGCGCGATGCCCGACCAAGTGAGGCGCTGCATGTGGGGCATGTAGGCATCGTCATACATGTTGGAGTAATGCTCGGCGTCTTTTTGCAGGACGGTGAAGACACCGGCCGGCGTCTCGCGTCCCCTCTGGCCGCTCGACACTGGCGCTCGCATGATCCAGCCCTTGTCATCGTAGACAGTGATCTGCTGATCGCGCAGCGAAACGATCGCCATGATTGGCTCGCCAACAGGACGCGACACAACCGACTGTTCATTTTGAAGCCTTGCGGCATCAGCAAGATCGTTCGCCGCTATCAAGGCGACCAAGCCGGCAAGAGCAATAAGACCAATATGCGCAACGCGCAATCCAGTCTGTTTATGCTTCGGGTTGAAGTCACAGAACTTCATGTGGTGCCACCGTGGAGCCGCGTCAACCATGCCACTCTGAATTCATAGCCTTTCCTTGTGCTGACTGCTACGCTCGCAGGTCTGGCTCTTTCATCGTAAGGCACACAGTTAGTCGACGCCAGTATGGGTAGTTTCTATTGTTGGATGCTAAACGCCGTCGATTTGCACCGAACAATCTCGCTCGCGTATTTGCGCGCGTCGGTCCCAGTCCCGGCAGAGGATCAGGTATAATAGCAATTGATGAGCCTAGAGACCACATACCCCCACGTCGTCGAAATGAAAGTCCCGCGTAACGGCTTTGGGGGACATTTGAACACCATGATTGATTGGCATCACGTCCAAGGCATACGCGCCTTGCAAGGACCCGGGCGGCTTGACGGAGACCTTTCCTTTATCCGCTGGTGCTTTGCGAGCACCAATCTTGCGGATGCTTTCCAAGCGAAATTTGGTGGCAACAGGCTTGGGCCCCCATAAGCCAGCGCTTCCTGCTGCCGCAATCGTGCCGTGGTTAACTGCCAGAATCGTTGTGGCGCTCACGCGGGGGCACACCATGACGCTGATCAGCATATCGATCGTCATTGGCGCAGGTATGGCGATAACTGCGTGGTGGCTAATCTATCGCGAGCACGAACCCTATTGATTTGTTTTGCCTAACGCCTTCAGGCGGCGTTCTGAACACCGGCGCGCCAATCGCGGCCACACTTCAGCGAGGCGGTCAGCCCGCGCTGCGCACAGGCTCAACCACCAATCGATCGCCGTCATGGCCGACTGTCTGCTTCACCCCTTACCGGATTTTGAATGGACAACATCAGCAATGTAGGCGTCGTATCCAGAATGAAGCCGGCGCGGCATCTGAGACTTTCAATAGCATGGGGCAAGCTGAGAAGAATGCACCTACTCGGCTACGACGTAGCAAGTGATTCGCGATCAGGACCTCGAACTCGTTGTTGAAAGAAAGAGAGAAAAGCCTCGAGCAGATACTGCGGGTATTTACGAGCAATCAAGAGTTCGAAATTCAAACAGGCGCTGGCATCCGCGGTCGGTAAAGGGCTGTCGAGGCGAGGACCTAAACGGGTCTGATCGATTTCGGCCGGCTGGATTGGCACGAAAGCCCAAACGAAATGGCCGGGCAAAGCCGGCCATGATCACGTGGTGTCAGAGCGCCCGGTTAGAATGCATAGTTTAGCTTGACGCGAGCGACCTGCAAGTAGTCCTTGAACGTAACGGAAGTGAGCGGAAACGCCGCCGGCGGTACCGCGACGGACGGCTCGCCCGGCCCAATCAACGTATCCGAGGCAAACCGTATATAGAGGTATTCGGCGCCGATTGACCAATGTGCCGCCAGTTTGTATTCGACGCCGCCGCCCACCACCCATCCGAACTTTGTGGCCGAGTCCGACAAAACGCGCGGAGTAAAAATCACGGGCAAGCCTTCCGCGAAATTCTGTGTCACCGTGTGCTCGAGATGACCGTAAGCAAGGCCGCCGGTAAGATAAAGCAGCACGGCCGGCTGGAAATAGCCCTTTTCCAAAGTGGCGGTTCCATCGTCGCGGCCAATTCATTTGTTGTCGCAAAGGCCGCGGTCGGGCCGCGTCGCGTTTCCCCTCGTCCGCTCGAGCCTGCGCTAATCCGCAGCTTCGACTGAGGAGCCAGCCTTCAATTGGTGTACGCTGCCCACCGCAGATTTACCGAACGTTGGCGGCTCGAAATCTCAAAACGGCTCGGATCACGAGGTTTCTCCATCGGAAGAGGGTGAGAAAAACAACGCCTGCGCGCTTGCCGCGCCCACCCTTTCTGCCTTAAAATCATTAACTTACATTGTAACAAATGTTTAACTAGTTGCTACCAAGCTGGGGGTCGGACGGGGACAGGCTGGGATGCTTTTACGTTTTCTGTTGCTGACGGCGCTTCTGGCGCCGGCCACCGGGGCCTTTGCGGGTTCGGTGCCGCGCATTATCGCCAGCGCTGATAACGTGGTGCCGAAATGCGTCAAGCCCGCCAAGCTCATGGAATTCGTCAACGAGCGCAACGCGCTGCATCATCCGGCGCGCAGCATCGAGCCGCGCTTCGAGCACGTCGCCTCGCTTTATCAGCGCATCGGCCAATGCGTCGACCGCTCGCCGGCCAAATGCGTCGGCGTGCGCTGGGATTATGCCTTCTTCCAGATGCTGATCGAAACCAATTATCTGACTTTCGTGCGGCCGGGCGGCGGACGTGCCGGCGTGCCGGCGAGCGACAATAATTTTGCCGGCCTCGGGGCGACGATCCCCGGGCGGCCGGGCGAGCACTTCAATGACGTCAAGACCGGCGTGCTCGCGCACCTTCAACACCTGTTGATGTATTCGACGACGCCGATCCCAAATCCGGTCGCCCATCGCACGCGACTGGTGCAGGACGACGTGCAGGCGAGCATGCGCCGTTTGCACCGGCCGGTGACCTTTGCCGATCTGGCGCGCGAATGGACCGGTACCAACAAGAACACCTATTGGCCGATGATGCAGAAGTTGGCGGAAAAATACGCCGAGAATTTCTGCGGGCGCGACGACGAGCCGGAACGCAGCGCTTCGATCAGATAGCTTCCGCGATTTCGCTGATTTCAACCTTCGGCAACAGGCGCTTCACGTCCTGCGGCTGGCACAGACCGGTGCCGGGCGTCATGACCGCCGCCGAAGCGGCCGCGACTGCCGCCCGAAACGCCGCTTCGAGCGGCTTGCCGGCGGCGAGCGCCGCCACCATGCCGCCGAGAAAGCTGTCGCCGGCGCCGACCGTGCTGACCGCTTCGATGTCGAGTGGCAGCGCGCGCCAGGCCTGGCTTTGCGTGACCAGCAACGCGCCGTCTTCGCCGAGCGTCAGCGCCACCATCTCGGCCCGCTTGTCCGTCACCAGTTTGCGGCAGGCGGCGATTTGCTCGGCATCGGCGTCGATCTTTACGCCGACGTAATCGCGCAGCTCGACAAAATTCGGTTTGACCAGCGTGACGCCCTCCGCCAGTGCGGCGGCGAGCGCCGGCCCCGAGCTGTCGACGACGGTGGCGGCGCCGAGCGCCTTGGCGGCGCGAATGACGCGCGCGAAAAAATCCTCCGGCACGCCCGGCGGCAGGCTGCCGCTCATCACCACGAATTTCGGTTTGTGCGCGAGGTTCGCGAGCTTGTCCAGGCAGGCTTCCCACTCGGCACGGTGCAGGGGCGAGCCGGGCAACACGAAGCGGTATTGATTGCCGGTCGAACTCTTCATAAGCGGTGAAATTTTCCCGCGTCTCGACGTGCGACGGCGTCACCAGGCTTTCGATGTCCTCGCGCTCGAGCAGGCGGTGCAGCAGTTTGCCGATCTGGCCGCCGATCGGATAGATCGGCAGCACGTCGCTGCCCAGCCGGTGCGCGACCCGCGCGACATTGATGCCGCCGCCGCCGGGATCGCGCTTGGGCTGCGAGCAGCGCAGCTTGCGCGTCGGCTCGACGCGCCCGACGTTGACGAAAATATCGATCGCCGGGTTGATCGTGAGCGTGACAATGTCGGGCACGTTACGCCATCCATTTCGGTCGGTGCGGGCCTGCGGGCGAAAAACTCATGCTGCCCGGCAAAATAGGTATTTTTGCGCCGGGTTCACACCCCGTGACGTGAGGGAAATTTCGGCTGGCGGCGCGGCGGCCGACCTCAATGATCTTGCGGCCCGAAGTAGCGCGCGCCCCACAGGATGGCGATCCAAAGAACCACCAATATGCCGACAGATATGATCAGCGCCTGCATCGCGTCCTCCCCCGCTTATTACGGCCGCTCAAGGACACGGGGTCCGGCACGGCCACCCAGCGGGCCTGATTGTAGAGAATAATACCGGCCGGCGCAGCCGGGGTCGCGCTGGATAATAAAAAAACCAGCCGCGCAATTGCTCGCGCGGCTGGTGAAAACTTCTGCGGATCAGGTCAGTTGGCGCCGCCGCCGATCGTCTTGATCACGCTCGACATCGGGCGCGCCTCGGCGAGGCCGCCGCCCAGTTCCTTCATCACGATCGCCCGGTACTCGGGGATCGGCTCGACCCCGGTCTTGCCGGTGACCCAGACCACCTTGTAGCCGGCTTCCTTCATTTGCTTGAACAGTTCGGGCGCCGCCTCGGCGGTCGCGTGCTGGAAGTCGTGCATCAGAATGATGCCCTTGCCGTGCTTGGCGAGCTTGGCCATGACCGATTTGATGACCTGCTCCGGCTTACGCATCTTGAAGTCGAAGGAATCCATATCGGTCGAGAAGACGCCGATATTCCGCGTGGCGAGATATTTGAGCATGTTCGGCGGATGCCGCAGCGCCGGGAAACGGAAGAACGGCGCCACCGGCTTGTTGCCGAGCGCGATGCTGACCGCCGCAATGCCTTGCTCGATCTCGGTCTTGGCCTCTTCGTCGGTCAACTTCGACAGGTCCTTGTGCGACCAGGTGTGCGAGCCGACAGTATGTCCGCCGGCGGCGACCCGTTTCAGGATTTCAGGATGCCAACCGGCATGCTTGCCGATCGGGAAGAATAGGGCGCGGGTGCACTCGTCTTCCAGCGCCTTGAGGATGCGCTCGGTATTGCCGGGCCACGGCCCGTCGTCGAAAGTCAGCACAACTTCCTTGTCGCGCAGGAAGTCGTAGGCTTTGAAATGCTCGAAGCCGAACCCGGGACCGCCGGTGGTGTCGATCTGCACCACGCGCTCGACGCCCCATGCTTTCGGATTGTCACATTTTGGCATTGTGACCGGGGTCGCCGGCGGCGGTGCGGCTTGCTGCGCGACGGGCTGCGGTGCAGCCGGCGCCGTGGCGGCGGCAGCCGGTGCGGCATTCTGAGCCCAGGCGGAAGCGCCGATCGCCGACAGCGAAATTGCAAGCGCTAGCGTCACAGCGGTACGCATCGGATTCGTCTCCTTAGCCCTCAGGTCGGGTTGTGGAAGGTTGAGCCATTCATCACGAGTTTAAGCTTTGGAGTCAACGCGGTCCATAAAATGCCCCGATTTGCGCGTGGTTATAGCCCACGGGATGGTTAATTTCAGCCCGGCGTCATGCGGTCGCAGTTTGCGATATTGCCGTATGGGTGAATCGGTCCTATGTGACAAATAGTTCCACCGAGATGATGACATGCCCGCGATTACATCCGATTCAAGGCAGTCACGGCCGGTGCTGATCGCGCTGGCGCTCGTCGGCGGGCTGATTATGGCGGCAACGGTTGCGCTTTGGGCCTATTACGGTACCGCCGTATTCTTCGAAGTCGTGCGCACTGGCTGGCAGGCGTGCTTTTAAAATAGGGTCGATGCGCCAATGACAACTCGGTCATCTCACATCGTCGTCGTTTTCGCGTCATTCCTAGCCGGCCTGGTCGTCTTTCTCGGCGTCATTCTGTTTGCGACCGGCCACTTGGGGGGGCACGGCGGTCCCGGCGCGTCGGCAATCGGCGGACCGTTCAAGCTGATCGACGAAAACGGCAAGACGATCACCGATCAGGATATGAAAGGCCGGCCGTATTTGGTGTTCTTCGGCTACACGCACTGCCCCGACATTTGCCCGACCACGCTTTTTGAGTTGTCGGAAGTGATGCACGCTTTGGGCAAGGACGCCGACCGCGTCAGCGCGCTGTTCATCACCGTCGATCCCGAGCGCGACACGGCGGCGGTGATGAAGGATTATCTGTCGAGCTTTGACCCGCATTTGCGCGGCGCCACCGGCGGTGCGCAAGCGATCAAAAATGTCGAAAAAGAATATCGCGTCTATTCGAAGAAGGTCCCCACGCAAAAAGGCGACTACAGCATGGACCACAGCGCGGTGGTTTATTTGATGGACAAAGAGGGACGTTTCGTCGCGCCGTTCAAGCTCGACCGCAAGCCTGCTGAAGCCGCCGCCGATCTGCGGCGCTATATGTAGCGCCGTTACGTCGGGGCGCTGGTGGCGGCGGGAACAACCGGCTCCTCGTTTGTCGCCGGCGGCGTTTCTTGATCCAGCCGGCGCAGCAGGCCGAAGCCGTATTGGCCGAAGAATTTCAACTGACGTTTCATCCGCCAGCGCAGCCCGCGATCGAGCGAGAACGAGCGCAGATCGTAGGCCTTGGCCAGTGAATGGCCATCGCAAGCGGTCTTCACCGGGTCGTCGTAGAACGTTGCGATCTTGTCGGCTGCCATGCCGGCGGTGGCGAGCCAGCGCGGAATGTGCACGTTGCACAACCGCTCGACGTCGTTGAGCGCCTTGCGCGCGCCGGTGCCGGCGGCAGGGCAGGAGGTCGAGAAGG